>NZ_JACVHB010000010.1:0-303683 GCF_020149425.1 Pseudomonas sp. P116
ATAATCTTGTTGACTATCAGTCTGACTCCACAAGCACCCACACGAATTGCTTGATTCAGTTGTTAAAGAGCGGTTGGTTAAGATCTTTCGTCTCAACCGAGGCGCGCATTCTACAGCAGCCTCATTTACTGTCAAGTGATTATTTTCATTTAAAATCAATCACTTACACCCGCTAGAAGCAATCTGCTGTCTGGCGGGAGGTGAATAATACAGGACTGAAACTTAGGGTCAACCCCCATTGGAAAATTCTTTTCCTGACAGGAATCAAACGGTTGCAGCCCAGTCTGCACCGACCGTCACAATCCTGTTATCTGCGACTGCTAACCTCCCCCGCCGAACCAAGTCCCCACCCCAACGCGCACCCCCGATAAAGGAACCACCCAAAGTGTTCCCAACCCCACGCCAGCAAATCATCCTGCGCTCCGATAACCTTCGCAGCGACGACTTCGGCGCTCTCTTCTCCAGGCTATTCGGCAACCGCTATTCAGACATGCCACCGCTGCCCTCTAATATCATCATCAGCGGCGTCTACGGTCGGCACGAAGGTGTCAGCTTCCGTCGCATGTATTACCACGGCGACTTCACTGTCACCTTCCCCGACCCGCAGGACGAGATCACCTTCGTCATCCCCACCGCCGGCACCATCATCTTCAACCACACCACCGAGACTATCGGCGTTTCGCAGATTGGCCTGGCGATCGACAAAGCCGATATCCGCTCGATGCACTTCCACAACAATCACGCGCAACATGGAATGTCGATCAATCGTGGGCAGCTCACCGAACGGTTGTCGGCGCTGCTGGGCAAACCGATTCCACAAAAGGTCATCTTCGAGCCAATGGTCGATCTGACCGCCGCAGCGTTTCAAGGAATAAAAGCCCTGATTGATCTGGCGACGGGCACCGAGTTCGATCTGCTTATTAATAGCGGGACATTAATGCCGGCACGCCTCAGGGAGATGCTGATCGATGCGGTGCTGGAAGCGTGGCCGCACAATTTCACTGAGGCGTTACGCCGCCCGGCACCATTGGTAGCGCCGCGGCATGTGAAGTTGGCGGTTGAGTTTATTCAGGCGCACCCAGAGCAACTGATCAGTGGCGTCGATCTGGCACGCCTGAGTAATGTCAGTCAGCGGGCATTGCAGGAGGGATTTCGGCGGTTTGTCGGGACGTCTATTGTGGCGTATCAGCGGCAGGTGCGACTGGAACGGGCTTATGAGGCGCTTGCTCAGCGGCATTCGAACTCGGTGACTGGCGTGGCGTCGAGGTTTGGGTTCAGCAATGTCGGGCGGTTTTGTCAGTACTTTCAAAATGCTTATGGGGTCAGCCCTGCGGATTTGAAGTCTCGGGGCTGACTTTAAGGTTGCTCATTAAATAACTGGCTATATAGAGCGAGCACGCGTGCGCCCTCGCTATATATAGAAGGCAGTCCCTATTTAGAACGCATAGCTGGCCTTGAGGCTGCCGGCGAAACCATGGCTGTCGCCGCCACCGCTGGCACCGACTTCAGCGCCCACGCTCATCGGCCCCAGGCTGGCCATGATGTTAACGCCGCCAGTGAACTGATCACGGTTGTCAAAAGCGGCGCGCTGTTCGACATCAAGTCCCAGCAAATGACTTTCGCTGTCGACCTGGTGGTCGCCAAGCACATGCTCGTAACCCACGCGCGCCCCCGGCACCAGTTGCCAGGAGCCCATTGCGATCGGGGCAAACGACATATCCAGATTGGCAACAGCGCTGCGGCGGGTTTGCTTGCTGTCATCGACGTCCAGCGCCAGTTCGCTGCCCTTCTCGTTAAAGCCCTTCAGGTCGAGGTGGCTGACGCGTACGCCGAGGCTCGGTTCCATAATCACGCTACTCATTGGAACGCGGTAACCCAATGCCAAAGTCGCACCGGTGAGATTGCCGTGAGTGTCGCCTTTGGCTGTGCCGAGGCCACCACCGAGTTCGCGTTTGCTGTCGTAGTCGACGTAACCGGCGCTGACGTTGGCATCAACAAACAAACCACGCTCCAGGCTGGCGAAGCCATAGCGAGCCCCCATATTAAAGAAGGTGAAATCTGTATCAGCCTCACCACCCGCACCGCCGACGGTGCCGTTGCTATAGCCGAAGCCGCCGCGTGCACTGAGTTGTTCGGAGAATCGCTGGGTGATACCGACCATCAGGCCCTGGCTGTGTTCGTTGCTGCTTTCGGCGTGGGAGGAGCCGTCGGTGCCGAGGTAGCCTGCGAGCGCAGTGGTCCACAAACGGTATTGGCCGATTTTCAGGTCGGTGCCGCTGGCGAACGGTGCGGCGGCCTGGTCGATCAGCGCGTTCTGGCGCAGCAGGTAGCTGGCCGCGTCGGCGTGGACCTGACCACCGACCGTGGATTCGACACCGCCGAGGGTTCCGGCATCGATGGCTGATTGCAGGTAGTAGTTATAGGCGCTGTAGCTGCCTGACAAGTCAGAGTTCTGTAACTGTCGCAGCAACTCGGCACCTGCCGCAGCGTTGCCGACCAGACCCGCCTGACCCGGCAAGCTGTTGTACTCGACCAGTTTGCCGCGCAGGACATAGATCGTTTCCTGTGACAGACCCAAACCTTGTTTCAGGTAGTTATCCATCGTGCCGTACTGCGCGGCCACTTCATCGAGACCTGCCTGCAAGTAACTTGCCTCGACGCCGAGTAACGGCTCATAGATAACCGCCATGCTCGGCGGTAGTGCCTTCAATGTCGCGGCGACGCGAGCGGCAGTGTAATCGTTGGTCGCCAGATAGTTGGCCATGATCGTCGCATCGTCGAGGCCAGCGATACTCTGCAACACAGCGGCCGTCCAGCCTGTACGGTCCTTGCCAGCGGTGCAGTGGAATAGCTGGGCAGCATCGACACTCGCGAGCTCGTTGAACAATTTGCCGAACTGGCCGCGCATTCCCGCATCGCTGACGAACGCGCGATTGGTCTGCTCCATCATCGCGATGGCGTCGGCGGCGCTTTTAAACGAGAACGTAGTGATGTTCGCACCGGAGGTCGTGCTGCCGATGATGTCGATGTTTTCGTAGGTCGCTCCGGTAAGTAGCGTGTCCGGGGTCGCTGCAATTTCGCTTGGGGTGCGCAGGTCGTAAATGGCCTTGATGCCCAGACTGTTGAGGGTCTCCAGATCCGCCGCCGATGGGGTCAGCGCGTTGGAACGGTAAAACACGCCGCTGCGCATCGTGCCGTCATTGGCCGTGGAGTACGCGGTGGTGAGGCCAGCGATATCGCGAAAGTTGTCGATGCCGCTAAGGCGCGGCGTATCGAGCGGGAGGGATTCGGCGGCGTTGGCAGCGGCGATGGACAGACTCATAACGGACAGCGAAAACAGAAGACGTCGGAACACAGTGCAGCCTCATGGAATAAGCGTTGGGCTGGCTACTATCGGTAATGAAGTGATACTGAATATGACAGATTGAGTGCAGATGGAAATGGCGGCGCGATCGGGCCGTGCGGTGCGCGATCTGTCCATCCATGGGAGTCGCAAGCCAAATCCATGTAGGAGCATTCGAGAGAGACGAGGCTGCGATCCTTTGATCTGGCTTTTAAAAACCAGGATCAAAAGATCGCAGCGTGCCGCAGCTCCTTGGATATGCTTCAGTGATTAGCGATCACCTGAATCTGTGTAATCCCTACCCGCTCGGCCTGCTGCAGAATTTCCTGCGGCGTCGAGTCTGCGGTGGGCATGATCAGGCCGTTTTCGGCATCACCCAGATGCAGTTCCAGCAGATGCATGGCCGCCTCGTGATCGGCCAATTGAGGCTCCTTGAGCTCGAAGGTGTGAGTGCGAGGCTCGCCGTTGAACAGGTATTCCAGAAGATAGGTGTGCATGGTTTCATCCAGGGTTGTAGGAAGAAGCAACTGTTTATCCTGACGCACCAGTCAGCTTTTAGTTCAACTGCATGTCGCTCCGTGCGCGCCTGGAGAAATGTCTTCACTCAATGCAAACTTTTCGCGCCACCCGGCGTCCTTTTCTTACACTCCCAAACAGCTGATCACAGCTAAGGACTGGCGATGACCTTCTTTATATTCCTTCTGGCGTGCGCGGCCGCCGCGACCACTGGCGTCATGTTCAAACCGGGCGAGTGGTATGAATCGCTGGCCAAACCCGGCTTCACGCCACCCAACTGGGCCTTTCCGGTGGCCTGGACAGTGATCTATCTGTTGCTGGCCTGGGCGGGTTACCGCTTGAGCCTTATTCCCGGGAGTCAGACGGTACTGGCTTTGTGGGCCGCGCAGATTGCCCTGAATACACTGTGGACTCCGGTGTTCTTCGGCGCACATCAAATTCTTGCCGCCATGGTGATCCTGACGCTGCTCTGGCTGGTCGTTGCGGCAATGGTGGTACTGGCCGTGCAGCTTGATCTGATCACTGGTTTAATCCTGTTTCCATATCTGGCATGGCTATGCGTCGCCGCGGCGTTGAATTTCTCCATTCTGATCAAGAACCGCTGATGAACACATTCACCCGAAAAGCCCCCTGGCCGGAGGGCGAGCGTGAGTTGGCGCAGGTACACGCCTTCAACAAAAAACTCGCCTGGTTGCCGCGCTTTAAAATCCGCAATCGCGTGCTGCCGAGGATGATTCAAACGCTGCTGCGCGCCAGCCAGATCGGCGGCGCGAGCAAGCTGCGCAAAAATGGCCTCACGGCTGAAAGAAGGGTGATTGATAGCAGCGGCGTACCGGTTGCCGTGCGGATCATTCGGCCCAAAGGTCGAGCAAAAGGCGTTGTGCTGGATTATCACGGTGGCGGCTGGGTGATCGGCAACGCGCAGATGAATGACAACTTCAACGTTGCCATCGTTAATACGTGCAATGTGACTGTCGTCTCGGTGGATTATCGGCTCGCGGTATCGACCCCCATTGAAGGAGTGATGCAAGACTGTCTGGCGGCGGCTCGATGGTTACTGACTGACGACGAGTTTGCCGATCTGCCGGTGATTGTCGTTGGCGAGTCGGCCGGAGGTCATCTGGCGGCAGCTACTTTGTTGGGGCTCAAGCAATCGCCCGATTTGCTGCAACGGGTAAGCGGCGCGCTGCTGTATTACGGGGTATACGATTTGACCGGCACGCCGAGCGTCCGCTCAGCGCCGCCGCAAACTTTGGTACTGGACGGTCCCGGCATGGTGGAAGCGTTGCGCATGCTCACGCCAGACCTGAGTGACGAAGAGCGCCGTCAGCCACCGTTGTCACCGCTGTATGGCGACTTCAGTGATTTCCCGCCGGCGCTGATGTTTGCCGGGGAACTCGATCCGCTACGCGACGACACCCTCGACATGGCCGAGCGCTGGATGCGATCGGCGCCTGTCGAGATGTACCTGCTGCCCTCCTCGCCCCACGGTTTCATCCATTTTCCAACCGCCATTGCTGAAAGCGTATTGAGCTACAGCCGTGAATGGATTTGCGCTAGGGTCAGCGGGCATTCGTTATTGAACTGACGTAAAAAACCCGGCTGATAAGGCCGGGCTTCTTTTGAGAACTGCGATCAAGCCATGCATTCACACGGCACGGCGCTCGAGCAGCCGATCTGCACCACCTTCGGCAACCAGATTGCCCTTCAGACGATCCGCACCATCAGCAGCCACAGCGTCGCTGAACAATGGGTCAGTCTGAGTGGCTGCTGCAACCGCATCGCTGAACAGTGGATCGGTTTGAGTAGCGCCGGCAACAGCATTCAGTGCGAACAGCGAGAAAGCGAGGCCGAGGATGGTTTGGCGTTTCATATTGATGTGCTCCGTGTGCAGTGGTTGGGTATGGAGCCGATCTTACGCCGCCCATTCGATATGAGAACCTGATTGGGTTAATGGCTGTTATTGACGCAGTCAATGATTCAATTGAACGCTTCAGCCTTGGAATTCGCCGACACGCCCTCATAACAATGACTACACCCGACATTCCCCGAGGGGAAGGACAGACCCATGACCAGCCAAACCGAAACTGCCATCCTCGCCGGCGGTTGCTTCTGGGGGATGCAGGACCTGCTGCGGCGCTACCCCGGTGTGTTGCAAACGCGGGTCGGCTACACCGGCGGCGATGTGCCAAATGCCACTTATCGCAACCATGGCAATCATGCCGAAGCGATCGAAATCGTCTTCGATCCCGCCGTGATCAGTTACCGGCAGATCCTCGAGTTCTTCTTTCAGATACACGATCCGAGCACACCCAATCGTCAGGGTAACGACCTCGGGCCCAGCTATCGCTCGGCGATCTACTACCTCAGCGAACAGCAACGCGATGTTGCCGAAGACACTGCAGCAGACGTTGACGCTTCAAAATTGTGGCCAGGCCGCGTGGTCACCGAAATCGAACCGGCGGGGCCCTTCTGGGAAGCGGAGCCGGAACACCAGGATTACCTGGAGCGTATTCCGAATGGCTACACCTGCCACTTTATCCGCCCGAACTGGAAGTTGCCCAAGCGCGACTGTTAGCCAAAGTGAGTTCGCAGATCTCCGACATCAGCCCCCTATACCTTTCTCTAAAAGGCACCGGGGGCTGTTCGGCTTTTCCCGTCAGCCTTTAGCAAACTCCGGCCCGTCAATGTGATACACCGTCGGCTCTTGCGAAAAGTAATCCTGCAAGCCCAGCATGAACCTCTGATGGTCATCACTCGCTTCAAAACCCGGCGTGTGATCCTCGAGTGTTTGCCATTGCACAATCAGGTTGAAGACCTCGGGACTTTCGAGCCCTTGCGCGAACGTGTGACCGAGGTAACCCTTTGCGCGAGTAAGTAAGGGCGCGACCTCGGCAAACGCATGGCGGAACTGTTCTATTTGTTCTTTTCGAACGGGAAGCAAAGCGATTTCATAGATCATGGCGTGTCTCCAAATAGGTTTTCAATGTTTGAAAGTGCGTACTGACGCAATGAGACTGTCCTCGATGGCAATCGCGATCTTCCCTTGAATTCCATTGTTGGGGCTTTCCAGCCGGGCATGCGCGAGTGGAATGTCGGCAAGCGAATAGACGGCCCCCACGTGCGGGCGCAGTTGACCGCGTTCAATCAACGCGCTCAGTTCATCAAGCTTGCCGCGGTTTTGTCGGGTGAAAACGAAGTGATAACTGGCGTTCTTGCCCCAGGCCTGAACGACATTTTGTGGCTGCGCGATATCCACAATCGAGACAACCCGCCCCAATTGAGCGAGCGCGTCGGGGCTGCGTGACAATGTGTTGCCGCCGATAGTGTCGAACACCACATCGACTCCGCGCCCAGCGGTTTCCCGCAGGATGGCGTCGACGTAATCCTCCTTTTCATAATCGATGATCACATCGGCCCCCATACTGTGTGCGAACTCACTGTTCGCTTCGCGCACGGTCGTGAACACCTTGGCGCCGATGGCTTTTGCCAGTTGGATCGCCACATGCCCGACGCCCCCGGCACCACCGTGTATCAGAATGGTTTCGCCCACTCTGAGCGCGGCACGTACGACCAATGCTTCCCACGCCGTCCCGCCGACCAACGTCAGGCTGGCTGCCTCCAGATGGCTTAGCGCAGCAGGCTTCTTGCCGACAATGCTTTCGGATGCAACGTGGTACTCGGCGTAACTGCCTTGCCCGTCAAATATTTGCGGGGTGTACCAGACTTCGTCTCCGGGAGCGAAGGTTGTCACGCCCGGCCCCACTGCTTCGACGACGCCTGAAACGTCATGCCCGGTTATGGCCGGCAGTTGCACAAGATCTGGATAATCGCCGCGGCGAACCTGGAAATCCAACGGGTTGATCGAAGTAGCGTGAATCCGTACCAGAACTTGCCCAGATTGGGGCACGGGCTTGGGCACGTCGCAAAGTTCGAACGCTTGCGGGCCGCCAAATGATTTAAGTATCAGAGCTTTCATCGTATATCCTCATTTCGACAAAAAGGGATATCGAGATTTCTCGATATCTTCAGGTAAAAAGACAGCTGAAAACTACAGGTCCTTCCCGATGATCTCGGCAAGAACGCTGATGGCCGCTTCATTGCGTTTGTAGTAGGTCCATTGACCGATACGCCTGACTTCAACCAAACCCACGCGTTGCAGCGTTGCGAGATAAGAAGACACCGTCGACTGCGACAGCCCGACACCTTCCTGGATACTGCTCACACAAACGCCCACCGTATGAACGTCACCTTCATCCTGTGGCGGGAAGTTCTTTTCGGGGTCTTTCAAACCCTTGAGGATTTCAAGTCGGGTCTGGTTTGAAAGTGCTTTGAATATTTCGAGTAAGTCCATGCCGCGAGGATATCGACATTTTTCGATATGTCAATACGAGAATCCAGCACATTTCAGTCGACCGGGAGCATTGCGATATGATCCGCAGCAACCCGATTGCGATGGACTCACGCTCATGCCAACCGCGCAAACCCGCCCTACCCCCGCGCCATTGCTCAAACCCGGCGAAACCGTGGTGCTGTTCGACGGTGTGTGCAAGCTATGCAATGGCTGGGCGCGGTTTCTGATTCGGCATGATCATCAGCGGCGTGTGCGGCTGGCAGCAGTGCAGTCGCCCGAGGGGCAGGCGCTGCTCGCGTGGGCCGGGTTGCCGATGGACCAGTTCAACACCATGGCGGTGATTCGTGACCGGAATTACTGGGAGCGATCGGAGGCCTTTTTCGAGGTCATCGGCCAGTTGTCAGGCCGTTGGCAGCCCTTGCGCTTGCTGCGCGTTTTCCCGCGGGCGCTGCGGGACTGGGCTTATGACCGCATCGCGTTGAACCGTTATCGGCTGTTCGGCAAGTACGACAGCTGCTTGCTGCCGAGTCCTGATCACGAGCAGCGATTTCTGAAAATGCCTGCGCCATCTTCAGCACAAGCACACCGATAAAGCGTGCTCAGGACTGCCCGTCAGAAAACTGCACGGACAGGCTCAAGTTGCCCGGATCGTTGATCGCGGACAGGTATTCAGCGACGCTGATTTCGCCGACGCAAGGCCGGGCACCCGGTTGCGGAACATAACCTGCAGCCATTTTCGCGGCCAGTGCGACGGCGGCGCAGCTGGGGATTTCCGGGCCTTTGTCATTAAAAGCGGTCAGTTGTGCGGTCATGGTCAGCGGTTGTCCTTCAACGCCAGCGCCCTGAACGTCGATGTACATGGCACTTTTGCCATCGCCGAATCGCTCGAATCGACAGCCCAGCCGATGCAGTCTGGCGGCCCAAGGGAGATGGTCGCGAACCAGCCCGATTTTTACTGCCTGCGCTAACAAAGCGTTGGCAACACCGGCGAGTTTCAGCCCCGCACCTGCCTTGAAGCTCAGCGTGTGCGCGCCATAGCGTCCGGCAAAAATATCCAGGTCCGGCACGTCGACATTCGCCAGCAAGCGGGTGCCCAGTTGCGGTATTTTGCGCAGGGTCAGATCCTGCCAACCCGACACTTCATGCACCTTGCCGTTTTTCAATTGTTTGATCGGCTTGCCGGCGTAGGCCAGCACACCTTCGATCGTCGACAGGCCTGGCATTTTCGTCGAAGCGGATACGCCGTATTCGATCGAATCGATACGCGAGAATCGGTGACGCTGCTGATCGATGATCGCTGACGAAAGCGTCGGCACCGAACTGCAACCACTGAGGATCGCCACGCCCGCCGCTTTCGCCCGTGCGTCGAGAATACCCACGCCGTTGACGAAGGTTCGGCAGTCCGCCAGGTCGCAATAATTCACTCCGGCAGCGATGCAGTTCTCGGCGACCGCATAGGATTGCCCCTGAAACGGCCCGCCGGTGTGGATGACCAAGCGGATACTCAGCGAGCGCAAAGCGGCGCTGAACGCAGGGCCCATGACATCACCGCACCAACCTTCGGCGACAGCAGCCGATTGGCTGTTCAGCTCATCGACCTTGCGCTGCAACTTATGCGGGTCGCGTCCCGAGAGCAGCAGTTCTACCCCCGGCATGACCGCCAAATGCCCGCAAACGATGCTACCGAAATTACCGTAGCCACCGACCACCATCACCCTGAACGGCATTCAATTCTTCCCTAATTGAAAGGCTGTTCTCAGCCACTATTCGACGCGCATAAACAGCCGTGAAGAATATAGACCCGGGTACCCACAAGCCACTCAACAATTGCGCGATGCCGTCAGCTCGATACCTGTTCAAGAAAGATCAGTTGCAAGGGCTCTTCAAGCAGGTCATCCGCCGAAGCAGCGAAGCGCTGGAAATAGGGCATGGCGAAGTGCGCATCCAGTGCCGCTTGATCCTTGAACGCCTCACGCATGTAAAAGGTGCCGCGCTCGTCGCGCAGTTCAAACAACACATAATCGAGATTGCCTGGCTCTGCCCGGGTCGGTTCGACCAGTGCCAGAAGCCCTTCTTTCAAGGCCTGTTCCTGACCCTTTTTGGCCTTGAGTACGGCAATTGAAACCAACACTTCAGTGGACGCATTCATCATCAGTTCTCCGAAAGATAAAACAGGTATTACCGCGTAGGCGCAGGCGCCGCATCGATTTCCAGACGCAGCAGGCTGTAGGGTTTCTGTCGTTGATCCTGTCCGCCGCGAAACGCCGCCTGGCGGTGCAACTGGTTGGCGATGAAATACAGATAGCCATCTGGGCCAATCGACAACGTGTCAGGCCAGAGCAAACGAGGGTCGTGCACCAGCGTCTGCCATTGGCCATCCGGCAGCCGCTTGCGGATCGAGTTGTGTTCGTAGTCCCCGGCATAGACGGCGCCGTCGGCGTCAGCCTCCATGCCATCGGAGGCCCCTTTCTCGCCCAGATCCTGTACGGCGGCAGCCAGTTGTTGCTCGCTGACGGTGGCATCGCGCAGCAGCGCAGTGGACACGGCATACAGGTGTCGACTGGACAGAGGCGTGAAATACAGCGTCTGGCCATCGGCTGACAGGGCAATACCGTCCGACGCCACACCCAGCGGTTTGGGTTTGCCGCCGGCGCCTTCGACCATCACTGGCAAGCCTTCAACGACCGGGACGAAAGCCTGATCAACCGACGTTGCTGGCACGCCGCTCAAACGACGCATGGCACGCCCGCTGGCGATGTCCATGACAATGATCGCGCCCGGGCCTCGCAGCGAGGAGTCGGTCAGATACACGGTGCCCTCGGCGCCGTTGCGAAAGTCGAAACGCATGTCGTTGACATATGTGCTGGGCAACATGACGTTGTCCGGGAACACCAGCCGCTTGACGACTTTGTTGCTGGCAAGGTCTATCGCTACCAGCTTCGCTCCTCGCGGCTTGGGGTCAGCGAAGCCCGGCGCTGCTGTGTCGAGCAGCCAGACACGCCCCTGACCATCGGCCACCACACTTTGCACACTGATTAATCCGTCGCTTGGGTCGTTGGGGTTTTCCGTGTTGATCGCGGCGTTCGGATAGGCCACCACTTTGCCGTCGCGGATCTCACCCACGGTGAACGGCACGTTGTCGCCCCAGCGCGGAAAGTTGACGAAAATCCGCCCGGTCTCGCTGACGGTCACACCGGTAGGCATCGCATCGTAGAACGCATGCACTTGTTCAAGCTTGCCGAAGGATCGATCGGCGGGTGCATTCGCCGGCAAGGCGACAGCGTTGATGGCATGGGCGAACGGCGGACCAAACGCGGCAGCCGATAACAAGGCGATAACCGCGGAGAGTTTTTTCATACGCATAAAGTGCTCCTGACAGGCCCTTTATGGAGCCTGTCTGACGATTCAAGTGACGGTTATCAAAAACCTTCGAGAACGATCTTGCCCCGGGCTTTGCCGCTCTCGACCAGCGCATGAGCCCGGCGCATGTTTGCCGCGTTGATCGCCCCGAAGTGTTCGCCGATGGTAGTCTGCAAAACCCCCAGATCAATCAGGTCAGAGACCCGGCTCAGCAGGTGATGCTGCTCGATCATGTCCGCCGTTTCGTACAACGAACGGGTGAACATCAACTCCCAATGCAGCGACAACGACTTACGCTTGAGCGGCATCACATCAAGGCTCTCGGGATCGTCAATCACCGCTAAACGCCCCTGCGGTCGCAGCACCTCGATCAACTGTAGAAAGTGCTGTTCGGTGTGGGTCAGGCTGGCGACGTAATCGACTTCGGCAATCCCGAGGGCCTGCAACTGAGCGAGCAGTGGCTGGCTGTGATCAATGACGTGATGGGCGCCCAACTGCTTCACCCAACCAGCGGTCTCCGGGCGCGAGGCGGTGCCAATCACCGTGAGTCGGGTCAACTGGCGAGCCAGTTGCACCAGCATCGAACCGACGCCACCTGCCGCGCCGGTGATCAACAGGCATTTGCCCTCCCCGCTGGCCTCGGCGACACCGAGACGGTCGAACAATAATTCCCACGCCGTGATCGACGTTAACGGCAATGCCGCCGCCTCGGCAGCACTCAACGAACGCGGCTTGCGCCCGACAATCCGCTCATCCACCAAATGCAATTCGCTGTAGCTACCGCTGCGAATAATCGAGCCGGCGTAAAACACTTCGTCGCCCGGTTGAAACAGCGTCACTTGCGAACCGACTTCGCGGACGATGCCGGCCGCATCCCAACCAAGGATTTTCGGTTCTTTGGTGAAAGTACCGGCGCGCACCTTGGTGTCGACCGGGTTGACTGAAACGGCACGTACCTCGACCAACAGATCACGCGGACCGGGCACTGGCGCAGCCATCTCGATGTCTTGCAATGATTGCGGATCTTCAATGGGCAGGGCGTGTTGTAAAAAGGTGATGGCTTTCATGGGGACTCGCTGTCTGAAGGGTTGAAGCATTCACGTGCCACCATCTTCGACTTCCCACGGAGAAAGAAAAACCTGCAGAATGCGCCAACACTTTCACTGCAGAAGAGAAAATGATCCGCATCGATGATCTCGCCCTGTTCACCCGCAGCGCAGCGCTGGGCAGCTTTACCGCCGCGGCGCTGGAGGCCGATTTGTTGCCGGGGCAGGTCGCCGCCGCCATCAAACGCCTGGAGCGCGAACTGGATGTGCGCCTGTTTGCGCGAACCACCCGCAGCCTGCGTTTGACTGCCGAAGGTGAGCAATACCTGCCCACCGCCCACGCCGTGCTCGAAGCCCTGAAGCAAGGCGAGGAAAATCTGCGTGGTGAAAACGCCACGCTGCGCGGCGTGCTGCAAGTCACTGCACCGTCTGATCTGGGGCGCAATATTCTGCTGCCGTGGTTAACGATGTTCCGTCGTCAACATCCGGAACTGACACTGCGCCTTGTGCTGTCGGACCAGAAAGCCGATCTGTTTCGCGACCCGGTGGACGTCGCCATTCGATACGGTACCAACGAAGACGCCAACTACGTGGCTCTGCCACTCGCGCCTTGGAATAACCGGGTGCTGGTCGCATCTCCAGCCTATGTGCAACGCCACGGGCAACCGAAAACGCCGGACGACTTGTTGAATCATCCTTGCCTGCTCTACCTGCAGAATGGTCGGGTCTACGACAAATGGTGCCTGACCGGACAGACGATTCAAGTCTCTGGCCCGCTGTTCAGCGACGACGCCGATGTGGTTCGGCGCTGGGCACTGGACGGTGAAGGTATCGCCAACAAATCCTGGCTGGATGTCAGCGCTGACGTGAGCGCAGGACGCCTGCTTGTGCTGCTGCCGGACTTTGCGGGAGAGGCCTCGCCGTTGAGTCTGGTGTGCCCGCATCGCAAACAAATCTCCCCCGCTGTCTCGCAACTGTATACGTGGTTGAGCCACCAGTTTGCCGCTCTACAGCCGGGCTGAACTGAGCGTCCGATAATAGCTGCGGCGTTGACGAACGGTCATTCGAGTGTTCAGATGCCGTCCAGTTTCAGGTGTCCCATGCCGCCGTGCATGGGGTGAAACGGGAAACCGGTACGTTCTTTTTGAACAAGTCCGGTGCTGCCCCCGCAACGGTATGCGCGTGATGCTTTCGACACACCACTGTGGCCAGACGGCCATGGGAAGGTGAAAGCATCGATACGCGCGAGCCCGGAGACCGGCCCGAAATTTCTGTTTGGCAAAATCCTGCGGTGGGCGGGCATGGGCCGGTGTCGGCGTGTGCGCGATGCCTTCTCCTGCATGCTCTTCTGCGAAGATCCTTTCGAGAAGACAATGATTCGACCTTTCAACACCTCTGCTCCATCCCTGTTATTCGGTTGCCTGTTCAGTCCGCTGCTGCTGGCTGACGACGCGCCACTGGAACTCAATCAGCAAATCGTTTCCGCACCGTCGGTGGAGTCCACCACCGTCGCCGAAATGGCGCATTACGGCAGCAAAGTGGACATCGTCAGCCGCGAACAGATCGAGCGCGCCGGCCCCGCGGCGGATGTCAGTCGCGTCATGCAGATGTTCATTCCCGGCCTCTATGTCGCCCCGAAAAACGGCCCGTTCGACTACGGCACTTACTCCCTGCTGGGCGGGCGCAACGACGATACGCTGATCCTGCTCGACGGCGTACGCCTGAACAACCGCTTGTACGGCGGCTTGTACCTGGACACCTTGCCGGCCAACGCCATCGAACGCATTGAAGTGCTCAAGGGTGGACAGAGCCTGTTGTTCGGCACGCAAGCGGTGTCGGGGGTGATCAACATCGTCACCCGTTCGCCGCAGAGTCGAAAGGCCTCGGGCGAGGTGAACATGGGCCTCGACACCTTCGGCGGCACCACCGGCGATGCCCGGGTCGAGAACATCTTCAGCAACGGTTTCGGCGATCTGGGCTTGCTGGCCTATGTCAGCCACAACGTCTCCGACGGTTACCAGCCGTTTCGCAACCGCGACATGAAAAACGTCACCGAGAAAAAACGCGCCTATGAAGTCACCACGTTCGGTGGCAAGGCGATTCAGTCGTTTGGCGACGACTCGCGGCTGGAGCTGTTCTATCAATATGCCGACGCCAACCTCGATTTCGCCCGCCCGGTCGATAACCACAAAACCACCAACGACCGCGTGCAACAGATCGCTACGGCGACCTTCGAGCAAAATCTCAATGAGCGTCTGAGCTACTTCGTCAAAGGCCATATCAACGATTGGGACACCCGCTACACACGCATCAATAATGTCGAGGGCGGCGCCACCAAAGCCATCAACCACAACGACTATTGGGGCTTTACCGATTGGGGTGTGCAGGCCGAAGGCAAGGCTGAATCGTCCGGCGGTCATGTGCTGGTGTTCGGCACCGACAACCAATGGTTCAAAGGCCAGGACGATGTGCTGATCATCGACAACGATAAGGCCGAAGCCCACGCGATCTACACCCAGTTGCGTCCGCAAATCGACGCCCTGCCCGACTGGCACCCGAGCGTCGGCGTTCGCCACGAAGCCATGGGCGGCGGCGACAGCGCCACGGTCGGCATGCTCACTTCGCTCTACGATCTCAACGACAACTGGGCCTTGCGCGGTCAGTACGGCAGCGCCTACAAACTGCCGAACGCCGAGCAATTGTTCGTCAACGAACCGGGCGACGAGATCGGCAACCGCAACCTTAAACCGGAAAAAAGCCGCAACGCCGAACTGGGCCTCGACTACAAGGGCCTGCTGCTCGATCGCGCGTTCAGTGCCAGCGTCACCGTGTTCAAACGCAAGATCGACGACCTGATCACCCTCGACGATAGCCACTGGGTCAACGGCGAGGGCCAGGTGCGCATGCGCGGTTTCGAGGCTGACGCGAAACTGGCGATCAACGCGCAATGGAGCCTGCAAGCGGACATGACCCGCAACCTCACCGAGTCGCGCAGCGGCGTGACCATCAATGACATCCCGAGCTTCTTCGCCCGTTCGCGCATAGGCTTCGAGTCGGAAAATCGCATGTGGGGTGCCGGCGGCGCGATCCGCTATATCCGCGATGTGACCAGCTCGAAACAGGTCGAGTACGGTCACTATTCAGTGATCGATGCCGATGCTTATCGCTACCTCGACAATGCCCGTCAACACCGCGTCAGCCTGCTGGTAGAGAACCTCTTCGACCGCGATTACGTCACCAGCCGCGCCAGCAACGTCGACAACCTCGGACGGCCGTTCACCTCAGAAGTACGCTACACGTACCGCTTCTGATGGCTGACTTCAAAACGGTCGACGGCATCGACACACACCCGGACTGGTCGCACGTTCCCGAACATGCGCGCCACGTGTTCCTCTGCACCGGCCCGCGCTGCACCCAGCGCGGCGCCTTGCAGTTATGGAAAACCCTGCGCCGGCACCTGCTGGCGCACAACCGCATCGAAACCCCGGGCGGCGTGTTACTGACGCGCACGCATTGTCAGTTTCCGTGCAACCTAGGGCCGATTCTGACGGTGTATCCCGAGACCTGCTGGTATGGCGTGCACAGCGACGCCGACGTGCAACGGCTGGTCGAGGTGCACCTGGTCGGTGGTGAGATGGTCGAGGATTTACTGATCAAGGAGCGCGCATGAGAACGCTTGGGTTATGCCTGATGGCCCTGCTTTGCACATCACCGGCACTCGCTGACAATTATCGAAACTGCGGCGAAACCTGGAGCGCTGCACAATTACCGCCATCGCGCATCATCGCACTCAATCAGCACGCAGCTGATCTGCTGATCGCCCTGGATGCAGGCCCGACGTTAGTTGGCGTTGCCTATCTGGACGACACCCATACCGGGAGTCGAAAGACCGAGTACGCCGGGGTTCCGGTGATCGCGCCGCGCTATCCATCCAGCGAAGTGCTGTACGCGCAGAAACCGGATCTGGTGGTCGGCGGCTTTGCCACGGCGTTCGGCGATGGCGTGACATCACGCTCGGGTCTGGCGCGCAACGGCGTGGCCTCCTATTTACTGGAGTCCGCTTGCGCGGGGCATTCGCTGGATTATTTCGAGCTTGTGCGCAATGACCTGCTGACCCTCGGTGCGCTGCTGCACAAACAGCAAAAAGCGCAGCAACTGAGCGCCGCCATGGACGCCGATCTGGCCCGCGCCCGCGCACTGATCGGCAGCGAAAAGCCGCTGTCGGTGTTCTATCTGGACAGCGAGGTCAACGGTCTGGATTCAGAGGGCGGGCGCGGCTTCGTGACCACCCTGCTCGCTGCTGCCGGGGCGCGCAATCTATTCGCCGAGGTCAACCAGTATCGCGTGACCATAGATCGCGAAACCCTGCTGATCAGCGATCCCGACGTCATCTTGCTGGCCGACGCCGAATGGTCGCCGGCCTGGCGCAAACGTCAGCTGCTGCAAAATGATCCGGTGTTATCGCGCTTGCGCGCCGTGCGTGAGAATCGCCTGATCGACATCCCCTTCACCCACCTGCTGCCGACGGTGGGCAGCGGCCGTGTCGCGCTGCACCTGGCGCAGCAATTCCAGGCGCTGCAGAAAAATAAATGAACCCGCCGAACCTCAAGCCACCTAAGAAAGACCATCAGGAGGTAGCCAATGCATATCGAAACCGTGTGGATCGTACTGGCGGCAGTTCTTCTACTGATTGAACTGTGGGCCATCAATCGGGTGCGCAAGAGTGAGGGGAAATCGAACAACAAGGGGGTCTGGATTGTATTGATCGTGTTTGTGCCGCTGTTCGGGCTCATCGCCTGGGCAATCGCCGGCCCTAAACACATCAGCCCGAGCACCGCCGCGCGTCCTGGCCGTTAACCAAAAAGTACCGGCCCTGCTTCACGCATAAAAATCTCGACGGTCTTCGGACCGATCCCGTCAAATTCCGCCAGGTGTTTCTCGAACGCCTGGCGGTCGGCACTCTCGACCACGATATTGCCGACCTTCCCTGCGTATTCATCATTGAGCTTGTGTGCCAACGCCAGAAGGCGCGTAGCGGTGGTTTCGTCGTACCTCACGTAATGCGCTTCGCCAAGCATCACCACCAATTCACGATGGCTGCAGTTCGCCAACTTGCGCGGCGTGTCGCGCTGACGCTTTTCGACGATCACCCGATAGGCTTGCGCAGCAATATCAGCCTGTATGCGTTTGCCCATCAGGAAACTGGCGATCAACCATTTGAACATCGCCACCTCATCTGCCGCGTCGCCAAAGCTGATCTCCAGATCTTCTGCCGAGATGGTTTTACCCATGAATCCGCCTCACCAAATTGTAAAAAAGAATTTCAAAGGACTGCTGAGGTCTATCCCTCACCTTCCTCAAGAGCTTGTACGAACATGAAATTCGCGTCTTTCTGCCAGGCCCTGTCCAATTGGGCCGGCAGCTCCAAAACCTTCATCGCCGCCATTGTCCTGATCATCATCTGGGCACTTACCGGGCCCTTCTTTCATTACAACGACACCTGGCAACTGATCATCAACACCTCGACCACGATCATCACGTTTCTAATGGTGTTCCTGATCCAAAACACGCAAAACCGCGACAACGATATCTTGCATCTCAAGATCGACGAACTGATTCGCGCCACCAAGGATGCGCAGAACGCCACGCTGGGGCTGGACAAAATGGGCACCCGTGAACTGCGTAAATTGCGCAAGCACTACAGAGCGCTCGGTGAAGCCGATGAGATCGATGTCGAGTCGAAAGTGGAGTGAACGTCAGACAATGGAGTGCCTGCGCACTCCACTGCCCATGAACAATGACTCAGGTCGCCGGCACTAATGCAGGCGTCTCAAACGTCTCCGCCAACGGCACATCGCTGCCGCCCGGCGTGAGAATGACCTTGCGGCAGCTTTCCTCTTTCTTGTCGAAGATCTTGTAGCCCTCGGCCGCCTGCTCAAGCGACATCCGATGGGTGATGATCGCCTCAGGCTGCAAGCGTCCGGTCTCGATATGCCCCAGCAGCTCAGGAAGGAAGCGCTGGACATGGGTCTGGCCCATCTTGAATGTCAGGCCCTTGTCGAATGCATCGCCAAACAGGAAGCCGTGAATCGGTCCGGAATACACCCCCGGTACACTCACCACGCCACCGCGACGCACGGCTGCGATGCACTGACGCAGCGCTTTACCGCTGCCGCCTTCAAGCTTGAGCGTGGCCATGATGGTTTCCGTGGTGCTGCCTTTAGCTTCAAAACCCACCGCATCGACTACCGCATCCACGCCGCGATTGCCCGGGGTCTGGCGAATGATGGTGTCTGCCGGGTCATCGTCGTCATCGAAATTGATCGGGATCACGCCGTACGTGCGTTGCGCATATTCGAGTCGATAGGCGTGGTGATCGACCATGAAAATGCGTTCGGCACCGAGCATTCTGGCGCACGCCGCGCTGAGCAAACCGACAGGGCCGGCGCCAAAAATCGCAATGCTCGCCCCTTGGCCGATACCGGCATTGGTCACCGCTTGCCAAGCCGTCGGCAGGATATCGGAGAGGAACAACACTTTCTCATCCGACAAGGTCCCCGGCACCTTGAAGGGCCCGGTGTTGGCCTTCGGCACCCGGACCAATTCCGCCTGGCCACCGGGAATGCCACCGTACAGGCGGCTGTAACCGAACAGCGCGGCCGGCGGTGGAATGACCTTTTTGTTCAACGCCCCACCCGGGCCCGAGTTAGTGGTTTCACATGCGGCGTACTGTTCCAGCTGGCAGAAGAAACAATCACCACACGCAATCACGAAAGGAATCACCACGCGATCGCCGCGCTGCACGGCCGTCACTGCTGAGCCCGTTTCCTCGACGATTCCCATAAATTCGTGGCCGAAGATATCGCCATGCTCAACGGTGGGAATCTTGCCGCGATACAGGTGCAGATCCGAGCCGCAAATGGCCGTGGCCGTGACGCGCAGGATAATGTCGTCAGGCGCTTCGATGATCGGGTCCGGCACGGTTTCGACTCTGACATCATGTGCGCCGTGGTAAGTCATTGCTCGCATGGGGGCGTCCTCGTACTTTCTGATGAAAGGATTGCTGCTTCATTTTCGGAAGGATGAAAGCCGCCACGAGTTCATTGCGTTTTTGCTTATTCGGATTAGTGGAATGTAGGGAGACCTGCGGTTGTTCTTCGGCAAACCTCATACAGACTGTGATCTGCAATGCCCGCCGGACGCAGTTCATGCAGCCTGCACGAAGGCTTTTTGCCGCATGCGGCGCAAACCTTTGATCCAGCGCGGTTTAGGGTTGCGCTGCAAGTTGGCACAGCAAATGCGATAGCTACAGCGAATCCCATAGCGCCGTGGCACAACGGCCTGTGTACAACCCGTGATAGCAGAGGCAACCACCATGAACGCCATCGACCTTCTCAAAGCCGACCATGAAAAAGTAAAAGGCATCCTCACCCAACTGAGCGAATCCACCGAGCGGGCGCTGAAAAAACGCACCGAGTTGCTGGCCAAGCTGGAAATGGAAATCTCGATCCACACGCGTCTGGAAGAAGAAATCCTCTACCCCGCGTTCAAGGAAGCCGGTAGCAAAGAGCAGGACATCATGTACTTCGAGGCCAAGGAAGAGCACCGCACGGTGGACTCGCTGGTGCTGCCGGACCTGAAAATGACCGATCCCGGCACGCCGGAATTTGCCGGCCGGGTGAAAGTGGTCAAGGAGTTGCTGGAGCACCACATCGAAGAGGAAGAAACAGAAATGTTCCCTCAGGCGAAAAAGCTCTTGGGCAAAGCCAAGCTCGATGAACTCGGCGCGCAAATGGAAGCCATGAAGGCCAGCTACAAGAAGGACATGGCGGCCGGCAATATGGCTGCGTAATGCTTTGAGCGATCCCGAGCCCGGCGTACTGCCGGGCTTTTTTTTGCGGTCGATGGCCTGCCCCAGGCCTTGGTGGCTTAGAATTGCCAACTTTTGCCGCAAGGGATTTGCATATGCAACGCATCGCCATTCTGGGCAACTCCGGCAGTGGGAAGTCCACATTGGCCCGGGAAATCGGCCAGCGTCTGGACGTGCCCGTTGTTCACCTTGATCCGCTGTTCTGGGAACCCGGCTGGATCGAACCGGATGACGAGGTCTTCCGCGAGCGGGTACGACAAGCCATCGCCGGAGATGCCTGGGTATGTGAAGGCAATTATTCCCAACGCACCTTCGATCTGCGCCTGCCCCGTACAGACCTGATCATCTGGCTCGAAACCCCGCGCCTGACCTGCCTGCGACGGGTCATCATGCGCAGTGCATTGAACCGGCCACGGGCGGATCTGCCGGCAGGATGCACCGAACGAATGGATAAAGCCTTTCTGGTCCTTCTGAAATATGTCTGGCACTTTGACCGAGTCAATCGCCCACGCAGCGAGGCCAGGCGAATGGCGATTGCACCGCAGATTCCGGTTATTCACCTGAGCGGGACGCGGCAGATTTCGGCGTTTGTGGCGGGTCTGAACAAACCGGCACGTGGTCACAGCATCGACAGCGATAGCGTTATTCGCGAGGCTGAATGATGTCGCGACTTGAGCTTGTGAGTATTGATCTAAGTGAAGTGCAAAGTAGCCAGGCACTCCATGGCATGTTGAAAGAAGCCCTCGGATTCCCCGACTGGTACGGCTGCAACTGGGACGCTTTTTGGGACGCCATCACAGGGCTCGTCGAAATGCCCATGCATTTGAACATTTGCGGCTGGGATGGTTTTTCCAGCCGCCTGCCCAGAGAGGCGGCACTGCTGAAAAAATGTCTGGCACAAATGGCGAGCGAGTATCCAGAATCAGCGCCCGCTGTGGCATTCGACTGAAGATTCAATTCATGGGCTACAGCTCGAAAAGGAAGTCATCTCATGTTTGAACGCAACAAACTGGTTCCTGAACTCATGGTTACCCATCTGGATAACAGCTTGGCTTTCTGGGTGTCATGCCTTGGTTTCAGCATTGCTTATCAGCGTGCGGAAGATGGCTTTGCTTATCTGGATCTGAACGGCGCGCAAGTCATGCTCGAGCAAGTTAATCCGAATGCTGGTCAATGGCTGACCGCTACGCTGAGCAAACCATTTGGCAGAGGCATCAATTTGCAGATTGATGTCGAGGCTGTGGACCCCGTCATCCGCAAACTTGGCGAAGCAGGCTTTGCACTTTACCGGGAATGCCGGGACACCTGGTACCGGGCTGATACGGTAGAAGTGGGGCAACGCGAATTCATCGTTCAGGATCCGGATGGTTATCTGGTAAGGCTGGTAGAGCGTCTGGGGGAGCGACCGGTCAGTTCAACCTGAAGATATGGCTTTGCCGCGCCCCCTCCACTTACTCAAGGAACGTGACTCATCATGGACGACACCATCACCTACCGCATCGCAACCGCTGAAGACGCACTGACCATGTGCGAGTTGGGCCAGTTGCTCAACTCCGTACACCACGCCGCCCGTCCCGATATTTATGCTCCCGCTACCGAAGACTTCTCCCGCGACCTGCCGCATTGGTCGGGGGTTTTCGAGAAGCCGGATCAGGTGGTGTTTATTGCGCACGTCGGCGATCAACCCGCCGCATTCATTACGGGCAGTCTGTCGGCCAGTTCGCCACCGCTGATGCAGCCACAAAAGGTGGTGCGCATCGGCTCGGTGTGTGTCGTCGAGCGGTTTTCCGGCAAAGGCATTGGTCGGGCGCTGATGCAACTCGTCAGGGACTGGGCGATTGAACATGACGCACAGGATTTGCGCCTTACAGTCTGGCCGTTCAATGAACGTGCGGCGCGCATGTATGCGGAGTTCGGTTTCGAGGACCGTGCAGTTGAAATGGGCATGCGTCTGGCATGAGCAGGCAACGCCGACTCTTGATGATCGTCCTCGGTTTAGGGGTGTTTTACATTGGACTGTGGGCGGCGTCCCAGTGGTGGGAAAAAGCGCTGGCCAACCCTTACGGCGACGCTGACATCAGCCCCGATGGCTGCGTTCGGGTCCAGGCATTCAGGCCTTATTGGGTGTTGCCAAACTCCTTTCATCCTCAGTTCCATCCTGACGATCCGCAAGATCTGTCCTGGTTCATCCGTTGGGAGAGCCCGGCCTTTTTCCGCTTATACGATAACCGCAATGGTCAGTTGCTCGGCGTGAGCAGGATCTACGACCTGGTGGCGCATGGGGCGCCGGTGTCCTGGGGCTCCAGAGACGACCCTTCCGTTATGGTCGGCCTGATCCAGATTGGTGATCTCCCGCCCGACTGCGCGCGTAACCGGCCGTATTGATCGACGCTCAAATGCAGATGCCAAAACGCGTCTACGCTCACTTGATTCCGCGTGCGGGGCATTCGTCCATGGAAGAAGCGCCGGCACCGACGATCAAGTCTGTTCGGGACTTTATTGCGATGTCAGGAATTGATGTTGCCTGCACCCCGGCCATGCGTCAGGATGCCTGCCCTTTTGGGCCAGAGACAGCGACACTTGCTTATGCGACTCTCTGGTCAAGGCGAGCGAGAAACCCTTCGATCGTCGATATTCAACAGACAACCCGAGTCATCAACATGAACCGCCAGAAAAAACTGAAGCAGTTGTTCAGGGAAAAAGCCAAAAAGGCCAGCGCGAAACTGGCCCCGAAAAAAGAAAAGTACATCAGCAAGGCTGACCGGCTGAAGATGGCTGAGGAAACTGTTGCCGAGCCGGTCGTTTCTACCGATAGCTGAGGCAACACCCTCAAGGGCACGGCCACTGGAAACCGTTGGGGAACCATTCATCAATCTTGATCGAGTTCCCGGCCCCCGAGATTAATCCGCACGGCCGTTTCGGCGGGAGGCATTCAATGGAACTGAAGTTCAGTCATGTCGACGTACTGGTCAACGATCTCGAAGAAGCGTGTGCTTACTACGCACTGATCCTCAAAGCCAAAATCTCCAAAACCCAGATATGGGAGCGAGGCGGACTGCCTGTGCGCTACTCGATTGCGGTGATCGGGCAAGAGCGTTTCATGCTGGTGCAACCGTTGGCGGGGAACCTGAAGACGCTGCTGGATACCGCTGGCGAAGGGATGATCTACCGTCACTGCTATTCGACACCGGACATCGAAAAGGCGTATGACGAATTGCTGATCGCCGGTGTGCAGCCTGAAGATGAAAATGGACAACCATTGCTACGCGCAGACCTTCAATCACCGTCCGGGACACGCATCATCTGGCTGCCCAAACGCTTCGGACACTTTTCCATCGAAATTCTGGAAGAAAAATCGCTCGAGGCATTTGTCGAGGCTGCGTTTAGCCCTGATTCGCTGTAGGCGTTAGCCAAGGCCTCCAGAACAGACTGCTTTGGACGACTGCGTTCGGCCAGTACGTCTTGGCCAACACCGGAATAAACGCAAGTCAGAACGCTTTGTAAGACATCCATCTACCCCGTCTACGACTGAACGACCAATGATTCGGTCATTTGCGCGTGGCACACCGCCAGAATCTCATCAGCCAGCGCCGAGTCGTCCGGGCAAGCGCGCGATAGCATGATCGCGCCGACCGCACGTGCCAGCAGGTCGATCATTTTCACCCTGGCCTCACCCGATGCCGCCTCCGGCCCCGTCGGGCATTTTTCGCCCAGCATCTGCAACGTGCGCTCGATGCCTTCAGCGAAGGCCGATTTCAAATCGTCCGACTGACGCGCCGCATCACCGCACAACGCCGCCAGGGTGCAACCCGTGGAGCGCCCATCGCGATGATCCCGGGACACATACGCATCGATGAAATCCTTCACGCTCAGCTCTTCGGCACTGGCCAGAGACTGCGCAAGGCTCTTGGCCGAGGCTTCAGCCATCAGGTCAGCCTTCGAGCCGAAATGTTTGTAGAAACCGCCATGGGTAAAACCGGCGGCGGCCATCACGTCGACCACGCCGATACCATCAAAACCCTTTTCGCGAAATACAACTGACGCCGTTTCGACGATGTGTTCCCGGTTCGCCTGGGCCTGAGCCTTGGATACTCGCATGCTGGATACCTCGCTACCGCTGGAAATACATCGCCTGATGATACATAGATGTTGCTCGTAATTAAAACATTGACAGCTTAGATTCCGATCATCATCCTAAATGCAGGCAGTACGAACATCCCACAATCCCAAACCGTGTGACTTGAAAAGAGCTGACATCATGACTACTCGCCCTACCGTTCTCATCACTGGCGCTTCCACCGGCATCGGCGCGGTTTACGCCGAGCGTTTCGCCCAGCGCGGGCATGATCTGGTGTTGGTCGCCCGCGACCACGCGCGTCTGGAAACCCTTGCCGCAAAGTTGCGTGGCGCACATAACGTCACCGTCGAAGTGCTCAAGGCCGATCTGACGCAACTCAGCGACTTGCACACCGTTGAAGCGCGCCTGCGTGATGACGCGCGCATCGGCATCCTCGTCAACAATGCGGGCGCAGCGCAGTCCGGCACCTTCATCGAACAAAGCACCGACAACGTTGCACAACTGGTGGCCCTCAACACCACTGCGCTGGTGCGGCTCGCCAGCGCCATCGCACCACGCCTGGCCAAAGCAGGTGACGGCGCGATCATCAACATCGGTTCGGTGGTAGGTCTGGCGCCTGAGTTCGGCATGTCGGTCTATGGCGCGACCAAAGCGTTTGTGTTGTTCCTGTCCCAGGGACTGAGCCTGGAACTCTCGCCCCTGGGTGTTTATGTGCAAGCCGTACTGCCCGCCGCCACCCGCACGGAGATCTGGGATCGCGCCGGTATCGACATCAACACCTTGAGCGAAATCATGGAAGTGGGTGACCTGGTCGACGCCGCACTGGTTGGCTTCGACCGACGCGAGCCGGTGACCATTCCGCCGCTGCATGAAGGCGAGCGCTGGGATGCCTTGCAAACCGCGCGTCAGGGGCTTTTGTCGCAGATCCGCCAGTCCGCCGTGGCGCAACGCTATTTGACGCTAGTCTGAATCATGGCGAGCACGTCATTGATTAACGCGCCTAATCAGTCGGTGGTGGTTGGCGGGATACCCTTCGCCTATCGCGACCTGGAACCCCGCGCCCTTCTCACTCCACCGACCAGAGCATCTGCAACATGAAAGCATTTTTCATCGACCGCTACGGCAAGCAGAACGGACGAATCGGCGAAGTGCCCGACCCGGTAGTCGGTGTGCATGACGTACTGGTCCAGGTGCATGCAGCGAGTGTGAACCCGCTGGACTCCAAGATCAGAACCGGGGAATTCAAACTCATCCTGCCCTATACATTCCCACTGATATTGGGCAATGACCTGGCCGGCGTAGTCGTACGCACGGGATCGGCGGTAAAGCGATTCAAGCCAGGAGACGAAGTCTATGCACGCCCTCCCGAGTCACGCATCGGGACGTTTGCTGAACTGATCGCGGTGAACGAAAACGCGCTCGCGTTGAAACCCGCAAATCTCGATATGGCCGAAGCGGCTTCCATCCCCTTGGCTGCCCTGACGGCCTGGCAGGCGCTGGTTGAGATCGCTCAAGTCAAAACAGGCCAGAAGGTGCTGATTCACGCCGGATCCGGCGGCGTCGGCACGCTGGCCATTCAGCTTGCCAAACACCTTGGCGCCTTCGTTGCGACCACCACCAGCGCGGCGAATGTCGACTGGGTGAAAGCACTCGGGGCGGATGTGGTCATCGATTACCAACAGCAGGATTTTGCAAACGAACTGCGCGAATTCGATGTGGTGTTGAACAGCCTCGGCGCCGACGTATTGGAGAAATCAGTCAAGGTTCTCAAGCCTGGCGGACAGCTCATTTCCCTGTCGGGGCCGCCGACCGCGCAATTTGCCCAGGAGCGAGGCTTGTCTTGGGTGTTGCGGCAAGTCATGCGCCTGCTGAGCAGCGGCATCCGCAGAAAAGCCCGCAAGCACGGGGTGAGCTATGCATTTCTGTTTATGCGTGCTGACGGTACACAACTGCAAATAATCACCTCGCTAATCGAGGCCGGTGTCATCAAACCCGTCATTGATCGTTCCTTCTCTTTTGAATCGATTGCACAAGCGTTGCAGTACGTCGAGCAAGGCAGATCAAAAGGCAAAGTCACCGTCACCATTCAATAAGCGTACTGAAAAGAATGTCACTCGAACTCTCGCGAAAGCCTCACGATCGTGAGGCTCTTGGACGAGGCAATCCCTGCGTGTTGGTTACTTCAGATTGTGCTCAAAGAAGTTAGCCAACTTGTCGAAAGGAATCAGATTGACACGATCATAGAGGTCAACATGCCCGGCGCCCGGGATGATAACCAACTCCTTGGGTTGTCCGGCGAGCTTGTAGGCCTCCTCGCTGAACTCCCTTGAGTGCGCATCAGCGCCGGCAATGAACAACATCGGGCGCGGAGAAATCGTCTCGATATCATTGAACGGGTAGAAGTTCATGAACTTGATGTTGCTCGTCAGAGTCGGGTGCGTCGTCAACTCTTTAGAGGAACTGGACGGTGTGTACTCGCCGCGAGGTGTGCGGTAGAAGTCATAGAACTCGCGTTGAATGGGATGAGTGTTTTCATCCAGTTGATGTACCGTGCCGCTGGTGTAAGCGGTTTTACCGCCAGCGAACTCAACATCACGCTGCTGTGCCGCTTGCGCGATCATCGCCTTGCGTTGCTCAAGCGTTTGCGAGTGCTTCAAACCATTGCGATTGGCTGCGCCCATGTCATACATGCTGACCGTTGCGATGGCTTTCATGCGCGGGTCGATCTTGGCCGCGCTGATGACGAAACTGCCGCTGCCACAGATGCCGATTGCGCCAATACGCTCCTTGTCGACGAAAGGCTGTGCACCGAGAAAGTCCACTGCCGCACTGAAGTCTTCGGCGTAGATGTCCGGCGAAACAGCATTGCGCGTACGCCCCTCGCTTTCACCCCAGAACGACAGATCCAGTGACAGAGTCACAAAGCCCTTCTCGGCCATTTTCGTGGCATAGAGGTTAGCGCTCTGCTCCTTGACCGCGCCCATCGGGTGGCCGATAACAATCGCCGGGCTCTTCGATTTTGCGTCGAGGTTTTTCGGGATAAACAGATTCCCCGCCACATTCATTTGATATTGGTTTTTGAAAGTAACCTTCTGCACCGTCACTTTTTCGCTGGTGTAAAAATTATCTGCGCCGTTAGACATATCGGCTCCTGTTGCTGAGAGTGAACTGACAAGAAGCGTTAATAGAACAATGAGCTTTTTCATTGGAATCCCTGTTGATTCGGATTGATCAGTCTTTAGAGAACATCACGCGCACATCCCCTCGCCCTAGCGCCTGAGCCAGGTCAGCGATGTCATCCACACGCCCGAGCCGCGTATAGGAATACGTCGAATTAAAAGTTGAATAGAAAACCACCAGCGTATCCGCGCCATACAACATCAAGTCGCCGTTGTGGATCGTTCCCGGTTTGCTCGCGTTGGCGGGCAAAGTTTCTGGAAGGCTGGCGTGTTTCTCATTGCGGTTGAGATCGCTCATCTCGATTGTTAACGGCAGTAGCCTGGCAAACGCGCCGGCGGCGGGGTTGTCGGCCAACGTAATGGCGAAGCGTTGTTCCCCGACGGTCATCCACACGCGAGTTTTCTCCGGTTTTAAAGACGCCGACGCGGCATCACATACAGCGACGTAACCGCCCAGCATGAGCATTGCAGACAGCAAACCAAGCCAGCGAAGTGCTCTCATGGTCTATCTCCCGAAAAGTTGTCGGACTCAAGCGGATTGCGATATTGGGGAGCGTGATGTCAGCAACGTCACGAACGCGGCAAGTAGCAGCACGCCTGCGCTAAACACGAAAGTGCTCTGATAGCCGCCATGATCGAAAAGCAGTCCGCCGATGTTTGAGCCCAGGGCGATGGCCAGTTGAATCACCGCCACCATCAAACCTCCCCCGGCCTCGGCATTGTTGGGCAAGGCCTGCGCGATCCAGCTCCACCATCCGACTGGCGCCGCGGTGGCCAACAACCCCCAAAAGCCAAGCAGTACAGCGACGACTACGACCGAGGATCCAAAGGGAATCAGTGCCAAAGCGATCAACGCCATCAGCATCGGTATGACGATCAATGTCCGGAAGAGACCGCGCCGTAAAAACGGGCCGATGATCAGAGTGCCGATAAAGCCTGCTACTCCGATCACCAACAGGATCAGCGACAGTGTGGATACATCGACACGCGTCACCGTTTCGAGGAAAGGTCGCAGGTAGGTAAACAGGGCGAACTGCCCCATGAAAAAGGCGCCGCACCCGGCCATGCCGATTGCGACAGATCGGTTCTTCAACAGCTTCAAGGCATTGCCCGTTCCCGACGTGCGCGGCGCTACCTTCATGGTCGGCAGGCTGATCCACAGCCAGATGAAGGCAATCGTCGCTACGGGCACCAGACAAAAAAACGCGCCGCGCCAACCGATGATCGAGCCCAGATAGCTGCCTAGCGGTGCGGCGATCACGGTAGCCAACGCATTGCCGCCATTGAAGATGGCCAAGGCTTTGGGCACCTGCGAGGCTGGTACCAGTCGCATCGCGGTCGCAGCGGACATCGACCAAAAACCACCAATGACCACACCGATCAAGGCACGACCGACCATGTACGTCAGATAGTCAGGGGCCAGTGCGACGATCGCGCCGGAGGCGGCCATCAACCCTGCCAATGCCATCAGCAAAATCTTGCGGTTGAGGGTTCCAGCCATCCAGGAGATGGTCAGGCTGCTTAAAACGGCAAATGCTCCGGAGATCGCAATGCCCTGCCCGACCATCCCTTGCGTCACCTGAAGATCATCGGCCATCGGCGTCAGCAGACTGACCGGCATGAACTCCGACGCGATCAGCGCGAAGACACAAAGCGTCATTGCAAAGACGCCGCTCCAATGAGCGGGCGCATTCTGGGGGGCGGAGACAGCGACCATTTGAGCCTCACTAGCATTCATATTCATGTCGACAATGGTGACGAGTGAACGCGACCGCGACTAGCTAATGAATACTTAACAAGGTTATAAGCTCAGCTAATCAATCGACTGTGACGGCGTTTACAAAATGGTCAGAAGAAATCTCAACGATCTGCTGTCGTTCGTAACGGTGGCGCGCGAAGGCAGCTTTACGCGCGCGGCAGGCGTACTGGGCGTCACGCAGTCTGCGCTGAGTCAGGCCATCAGCGGTCTGGAAGCACGTCTGCAAATCAGGTTGCTGACGCGAACCACACGCAGCGTTTCGCCGACCGCTGCGGGCGAACGGCTGTTGCAGGCGATCGGCCACCGCTTCGATGAAATCGAAACGGAACTGGATATCCTGACGGACCTGCGCGACAAGCCTGCCGGCACGGTACGCATCACCTGCGGCGATCACGTTTTGCGGACAACACTCCTTCCAAAACTCACCGCATTGCTACACGAATACCCCGATATCAATGTCGAGTTCGACGTCAATTACGGCTTCAGAGATATCGTGGCGGATCGTTTTGATGCGGGTGTGCGTCTTGGGGATACCATCGACAAAGACATGGTCGCCGTTCCGATAGGGCCGCCCTTACGCATGGCCGTCGTAGCCTCGCCAGCGTACTTCACCGCGCACGAGCGCCCGAAAAATCCACGAGACCTGATGAACCACAACTGCATCAATCAGCGTATGCAGACATCAGGCGGGCTCTATGTGTGGGATTTCGAGCGGCGCGGCAAACAAGTGAACGTGCGCGTAGACGGCCAGCTCATTTTCAACACGTCCACCCACATCGTCTATGCCGCTTTGGCCGGGCTGGGCATTGCCTACCTCCCCGAAGAGGAGTTTGAACCGCATCTCCAGGAAGGCCGGCTCGTGCGGGTTCTGGAAGACTGGTGCTTACCATTTTCTGGATATTACTTGTACTACCCCAACCGGCGGCAACCTTCGCCTGCATTTACATTGGTTGCGAATGCGCTGCGCGAAGGGGTTTAGTGGGGTGAGCCTATGCTCTGGGATTTGTTATTTTGACCGGGCCCCGAGGATTCATGCTCTTTCAAACATCAGCCAAGCGCGGCGGCAGGAGAATAACACCGACAGCTTTCGCTCAGACCGTTCGACAGGTTAACCACGCCCCCCAGAACAGGCTGCTAAAAAACCGCGTAGCCTCGCCAAACCCCGCCTCATGCAGCAACGCCTGAACCGCCGCCTCGGAATGCGGCGGATCCGCTCCCTGAAGAATCTTGCCAAGCTTTGCCCTCACCTCCTCCGCATTGGCGCCCTGTTGCCGCCAGCGTTGACCCCACGCTTCCAGCAACAGCGGTTGACTCGCGTACGCGTAATGATTGCCTGCCACGATCAACGGCGCGCCCGGTTTCAAGCGAGCCTTGATCGATTGCAGGATGGCGTGTTTTTGCTCGTCGCCATTCAGGTGATGGAGTACGCCGATCAGGGTCGCTGCGTCGAATGACTCGTCCACTGGCAAGTCGTCGACATGCCCCAGATGCACTTTCGTTGTGTGCAGCAAGTTGTTGGCCTGCAAATGCTGCGTCGCGGCTTCCAGCATTGGCTCGGAAGGATCAACTGCGGTGAAGCGCCAGTTCGGCTCCAGCGTGGCCATTGCGATGATTTCCTGCGCCGTACCGCCAGCGCCGACGACCAGCACTTTGGCCGACCGCGAGTGACCGAGACTGGCGGCCAACATGCACGCCGCAAGATCGTGACAGGCATCGTAACCGGCCAATGCGATGCGGCTTTGCCTGGCGTATTCGCTGGCGCGGGAGGTATCGAATTTATCGGCGGGATTGGCAGTGGATGAGTTCAATGGGCGATCTCCTTGTCTTTGCAGCAAGGTACGCCGAGAAACTGGATAAAAAAAAATGCATAGATTTTATGCGGTGCATTCCTGCGGGGAATGCATGCCTGGAGCGGCGCTCAGCGGTCGGCAAAAGCAGACACTGAGCGCCACGTATTTACCTAAGGCCTATCGCGTGAGTAGAATGCGATTAATTATCAATCATGTACTTGCTGGGATTCCGATGCGCAGCGACGAAACACTAGGTACTGCAGATCTAGGGCTGCTCTATCGCACCCACCACTCGTGGTTGCACGGCTGGCTGATCCGACGCATTGGATGTCGCGATAACGCAGCAGATCTGGCGCAGGACACCTTCGTACGTCTGCTCAAATCCCGTCAGTCCAGCCCCTTGCGCGAACCACGCGCCTATTTGAGCAGTATCGCCCGCGGACTGATGATTGATCAGTTCCGTCGTCGCGAACTCGAACGTGCCTACCTGGAAAGCGTCACGTTGCTGCCTCAACACGAGGTTCCCTCGGAAGAAAGCCGGCTGATGATTCTTGATGCGCTCGAGCGCATTGACCGCATGCTCGGTACGCTTAAACCGAGAGTTCGCCAGGCGTTTTTATTTGCCCGACTCGACGGTCTGACCTGCGCGCAAATAGCCGAGAAGCTGGGTGTTTCCCGCGCGACCGTGGAACGCGACCTGGCCACAGCCCTGCAACACTGCTATCGCTTGCGTTATGCCGAGGCGTGAGCCGCAGGCGCTGGATCCGGCCATTGTCGAGCAGGCGATTCAATGGCAGGTGCGCCTTCGCTTCAATCAAGCCGATGAACAAACACAACGCACTTTCGAGCACTGGCTGCAGCAACGCCCAGAGCATGTGTTGGCGTGGCAGCGTGTGGAATCGCTTGGGGATGAACTCACAGGCGTGCCAGCTCAACTGGCCCGACAAACCCTTGATGGCCCCCACCATGGAATGCGCCGGCGGGAAAGCCTGAAGCTACTGGGCATATTGGCGACTGTTGGCACGGCAGCCTGGCTCGGCCGGGACTACACACCCGTACCCGCCATGCTGGCGCAGCAACGCAGCAGCACCGGCGAGCAACGACGCTTCCAACTCGATGATGGCAGCCTTATCCAGCTCAATAGCGATAGCGCCGTCGACAGCGATTTCGACGCTCAGCGACGCCTGCTCATTCTGCGGCGTGGTGAAATCATCGTGAATGTCGGCGCGGATCGACACTCGCCTCAAGCGCGACCGTTCTGGGTGCAATCACGTGACGGGATCATGCGCGCTCAGAGTTCGCGCTTTCTGGCGCGCGAGCTTGACGTTGGCACTCTGGTCGCGGCTCAGGAAGGATCAGTCACGGTATTCCCCGGCTCCAGTCAAACGTCTGCCAGCCGCAGTGTCCAGGCCGGACATCAGCTGCTGTTCACATCAAGTGGCGCCCAAATGGTCAGGGACAACGGTCTTGACCTATGGAGCTGGGGTGACGGCGTGATCAGTGCGCGCAACATGCGCCTTAGTGATTTCATCGTGGAGTTGTCGCGTTATCGCCCCGGGGTACTGCGCTGCGCCGAAGAGGTCGCTGATCTGCGCGTTTCCGGCACCTTCCAGCTCGCCGACAACGATCAGGTCCTGGCTTTGATCGCGCAGTCACTGCACCTGCACATTGATTATCGAACCCGTTATTGGGTGACCGTGACCGCTGCTACCACCTGAGCCGATTAGAACTTTGTAGCTCGTGAAAAATAATGAGGTGGTTTCTCATTCTCGTTCGACCTCTTTGGAAGGCCGGAATACAGGCCAGTCTGCCGATGTCCTTTCTTGGAGCGAGAAAATGAGTTCGTCCCCGGTTTCACAGCGCCATCCATTAAATCGTGCCTTGCACGGTGCGATGTTGGGTTTGATCGTAAGCAGCTACGCATTGCCATCGCTGGCGCAAACGTCGAGCGCTGACCACAGCAATCAAATCAAGCAGTGGAACATCGCTGCGGGCCCACTGGCGCCGGCGCTTGACCGCTTTGCGCGCGAGGCTGGCATCAGTCTTTCATTCGACGCGTCGAGTGTAGTGAACCGCACCACTGCTGGCGTGAATGGCACGCTCGATACGTCGGCAGCGCTGTCATCGTTGCTGCAGGGGAGCGAATTGCAAATCGAACAGCAAGGCCCGAACGCCTACCTGCTGCTCCCTCAAGCAAAGCCCGCCGGCCCGCTGGAGCTCGATGCAACGGACGTCGAGGACTACCGCCTTGCCCCCCTGATCATCAATGCCAAGGTCAGGGTCAGTGCCGACGACGACGCCAACTCGGTGCTCGCCAAGGAGCTCTGGGTTGGCGGCAAGGTGGCAACCAGCATTCTCAATACACCGGCATCGGTGTCGGTTGTTACCAACAAGGAAATGGAGCAACGCAGCGTCAGCACCACGGAAGAGGCGCTGCAATACACGCCGGGCGTGATCACTGACTTCTATGGTACGGATGACCGCAACGACTATTTCCAGATCCGGGGTTTCCAGGCCACCACCTACCGTGACGGCTTGACCCTGAGTTCGATGCGCGGCGTACGCGAAGATCCATTCGCTTATGAGCGCATCGAGATTCTGCGTGGCGCCAACTCCACGCTGTTTGGCCCCGCAGACCCAGGCGGCTCGGTGAATTTCGTGACCAAACAGCCGCGCTTCGAGCAGTTTGGCCAAGGCTATGTGACCTACGGTTCGTTTGACCATGTCGAGACAGGCATCGATGTGGGGGATGCGCTGAACGACGAGAAAACCCTGGCTGGCCGCTTTACTGCCAAAGGCCAGAACAGCGACCGCGAGTACGATCACTCACAGGACGACAACCAGTTGTTTATGGGTGGCCTCACCTGGGCACCGACGGATTACACGTCGGCGACGATGATTCTGGACTACCTGAAAACCGAAAGTTCGCCCAACAGCGGCGGTTATCCGCTGGACAAGGAATACGACCGCAGCAAGTTCTATGGCGAGCCCAGCTACAACTTCCACGATGTCGAGCGCACCAGCCTCAGCGGTAACATCACCCATGACTTCGATAACGGCTTCGTACTGCGCAGCAATCTGCGTTACAGCAAGTTGACCGACGATTTTGGCTACGTTTACCTCAGCGACAGCGCCGCGCGTGTAGGGACTACTGTTGACCGCTATCAGTTTGGCACGGACAGTGAAGCCGACCAGTTCAACGGCAATCTGATGCTGCAATACGATGCCCGCTTCGAGAACATCGACAGCAGCAGCCTGGTGGGCGTGGAGTACCTCGATTCGACCACCAAGGAAAGCTCGATCTACGCCCTGACGACCCCGATTGACATTGCAAACCCCGTGTTTACCGGGGTTTCACGCTCAATCGCGCCGTATGCCGTGAACAAGCGAGACGCGACCACCAAGGCCGTATTCCTTCAGCAGAACCTGTCGTTCTACGAGCGTTTCATCGTCACCGGCGGTGTGCGCAACGACTCGATGGACCTGACCAGCAAAGGCTTGCAATCAACTGAGAAAGACACCTTCTCCGAAACTTCCTACCGAGGTGCGTTGACCTATATCGTCAACGATGAGGTGTCGACCTATGTGAGCATGGTGGAATCCGTCTCGCCGCCGCAGGTTGGCGTAACACCGCAGACGGGCAGGCAGTACGAAGTGGGCGTGAAATATGCGCCGATGGGGATGGACGCACTGTTCTCCGCCGCCGTTTATGACCTGACCCAGGAAAACGTCACCATCGCCGTGGTGCTGCCGAGCGGCATCATTGAGCAACAGACGGTGGGCGAATCGCGGGCCCGTGGTCTCGACCTGGAGGCCAAGGCGCAGGTGACGCAGAACCTCAGCCTGATCGGTGGCTATTCCTATATGGAGTCCGAGGTACTGCGCGGTTCGTTGTATGACGGCAGCTCCCTGAAGGGTAATGAGTTCTCCACGGCACCCAAGCATTCCGCTTCGCTCTGGAGTTATTACGACGTCCCCGCCACTGATGTCAGCGTTGGCCTGGGTGCGCGCTACGTCGGCTCTTATTACTTCGATGCAGCCAACTCCGGCAAAAGCGATGGCACCACGCTGTTCGACGCCGCCTTCAACTACAAGATCGCCAAGGGCACCGACCTTGCGGTGAACGTCAGCAACCTGCTGGATGAGCAGCACGTGGTCGGCTCCGGCACAGCGAATTTCTACAACCCGGGTCGCGAGATTACCGCCAAAGTGAGTTACAACTGGTAAGCAGGCGTGTAAGCCTTTTTCCCTTATAGGAAGCGGTGCCCGCTTTACCGCGGGCACCGTCGACTTGGGGTCTTTTTCGGTTTCCCAGCCATCAAGGCAATCCAGACACAATCAGCGTGGTCCGGCTGTCGGGCAGCCATAGGTAAACTCAAGCGTTCACCTAAGCTTTTACCTAGTGCGATTACATGGAGAGAATCTGAGCCACTTGATTTTCCAAGCGTGGAGGTTCCGATGATCAAGCGTTTTAGTCCTGTTTTTTTACTTGCCGCTACCATCTGTCTCGGTGGCGCGTCTTGTCACGACCAAAAAGAAGAAGAAAATTTGCAAAACAAGCAAACGATGGATGGCAGCCCGGCTCGCACGGGGACGGGAATTATCCCCCGACAACAAATTCAACCCAGAATGAACAGAATGTAGTCAGACTGCGACGCCCTGCCGAACCGGCTAATCCACGTGACGCATGCCGAGATAGCTGCTGACTGCCTCATCTATAGTTGGAAAGAACGCCGTTTCGCCAAGCCTTGCGAAAAGCCCGAATCGCTTCAGCTTGTCCTTGACCGGGTCCTTCATCTCGGCCACGCACAACTTGATGCCCGCCGCGTGCAAGGTTTCGTCCAGTTCACCCAGCATGTCGGCCGAGGTCACGTCCACACTGGTGACGGGTTCTGCCGCTACGACTAACCAGCGCACGGGCGTAGGCGATGCAGCCACTGCGTCAAGCACTCGCTCGTTGAACAGTTCGGCGTTGGCAAAAAACAACGGTGCATCCCAGCGAAACAGGACCAGGCCCGATATAAGGCTCGCGTCAGGATAACGCTGGATGTCGTGGTACCCCTTGACGCCTTTGGCTTGCCCCAGCACTGCGGAATATGGTCGCCAGCCATCCCACAGAAATTCGATGACGGCTATTACGATGGCCAGGCCGATGCCCTCAATCGCGCCAAATACAGCCACACCGAGGGTGCACACGATCGACAGCCAAAACTCCCAGCGCTGGATCCGATAAATTCGCCGCAGGTCGGTGACTTCAATCAAGCCAATGGCTGATGCGATCACCACCGCTGCCAATGCGCTGCTGGGCAAACTCTCCAACAAATTCGGCGCCACCACCAGCAGCAAGGCAACTGCCAACGCGCCAACAACGCCGGTCAACTGGGTTTTGGCGCCTGCGGCTTCAGCCACGGGGGTACGTGAAGAACTGCTACTGATTGGAAAGCCCTGGAAAAATCCAGCCGCCAGATTGGCAAAACCGAGCCCTGCCATCTCCTGGTTCGGGTCCACGTATGTGCGGGTCCGCGCTGCATAGACACGAGAAAGCACACTGGTGTCGGCGAATGACACCAGAGCGACGGCACAACCGCCGATAAGCACGGGGACAATATCAGCGCGGGTAATCCAGGGGATGGCGAACCCAGGTAAACCTTGTGGAAGAACACCGAGCACCGACACCCCGGCCCGCGCGCCAAGGTCCAGCACACCGACGGCGACAGTCGCACCGACCACTGCGGCCAAGATGCCCGGTACCCGTTTATAGGGTTTGAGTAGAAGGATCACGACCAATGTGGCCGCGCCGATCATGAACGCAGTCCAGTTGGTCTTTCCTTCCATTACTGCGGTGGAGATGGCCCATATGTTTCTCAGCGGACCGTCAGAGTCAATCGAAAAACCGAAAAACTTTGGCAGTTGGCTGATCAATACGGTCAGCGCGATGCCGTTCATGTACCCGTAGCGGATCGGTTTGGAAAGCAACTCCGTAATGAAGCCCAAACGAATGATGCCCGCCAGGATACACACCGTGCCTGAAACGATCGCCATCATGCCCGCCAGGGCGACGGCGCGGTGCGGGTCGCCGCCCGACAGGGGCAGGACGACAGCCAGGATAACGGCGGCCAGTGAGGAATCCGGGCCCAGCACCAGAATCCGGCTAGGCCCGAACAACGCGTAAGCGAGTAACGGAACGATGGTCGCGTAGAGGCCATAGATGCCGGGGACGCCCGATGCCACGGCGTAAGCAATGCCGACGGGTACCAACATCGTGGTAAGCACCAGTCCGGCCATGATGTCGTGACGCAACCAGGCAACCTGATACCCGCGCAGCGTGCGGAGTCCAGGAAGCCAGCGGCCCCAGCCGGTTTCGTCGCCGCCATCGCGACGGGCAATTCGGCCCGGTTCGAGGACGGGAGGCGAAGAATCCAAATCGCTCATAGAACTTTGCCCTTTAGATGTACAACGCAGATTTGCTTACACGTACCCGTCAGAATTTTTCGGGCACTCGCCGGTGCGGATAATCCGGGTCGCGATAGCCGCCTGGCTTCTGCCGTTTGGGCAATATCACCTTCTCGCGCGCGACATCCTTTCACGGAACCTCGGGCTGCATCCATGACTTCAACCATGCCAGGATGGCCAAGACCCTACATCCTCAAGCGCACGGAAAAGCTTAGTTCATACTTGTCTGTCACAACCCGCCGAAAGCAGTCAGCAGTGACTGCTTTCGCCCAAGCCTGCAGCTTGCGAGCTGACGTGACTTGTCACTTGAGCAATTGCATCTGCTGGCGATAGTCGTCCGTAACCTGCCGCGCCTGACTCGCACTGGTCACGACCCGTGGGGTGATCAGGACAATCAGCTCGGTTCTATCGCGCGACTTCGATGTATTGCCGAACAGCCATTTCAGGCCAGGAATTTTCGACAGACCCGGCACGCTGGAGGTGGACTCCGCATTGTCCTGCTTGATCAACCCGCCGAGCAGCACCGTCTGCCCGCTCTGCACAGCGATTTGCGTGGAGACCGAACGGGTCGAGATGCGCGGATTGGGTTGAGAGGAGGTCACGTTACTCGTATCGGCGTCACTGACCTGTTGCTGGATGTCCATGTACACCAGACCACCCGGATTGATTCGCGGAACCACATCAAGGATCACCCCCGTCTGCACATACTCCACGCTGCTCAAGGTCGTGTCGGAATTGCTCGTATTGACGGTCGTCTGGCTGATGGGAATATTGTCACCGACCTGAATCTGCGCTTGCTGGTTGTTCATCACCACCAGCGACGGCGCCGATAACACCTGCGTACGCCCGTTGGTTTCAAGTGCATGCAGCGCCACTTGCAGGTTGTTGCTGACGAAGGAATAGAACAGCGAATCCGCTGCACCGAGCCCTGCCCCGCCGGCGCCGAGCGCGCCTTGATTACCGCTGGTGTTGGCGACCGTCGTGCTCGATGAATTGCCGGCCAGATTGCCCAGATACCACTGCACGCCGAGATCCAGTTCGCCGGTCAGTTTGACCTCAAGGATCCGCGTCTCGATCTGCACTTGCATTGGCAGGTTGTCCAGCCGCTTGATAGCCGATTCGATCTCTTTCCACTGTGCCGGTCGCGTGCGTACCAGCAACTGGTTGGTGCTTTTCTGCGCGGTAATGCGCACGCTTTGTTGCAGACTCTGCTCCGCAGCTTGTCCGCCTGACTCTGCAGTGTCGGCGCTTTCGCTGTCGCCCGATTCGCCACCAGAGGAATCATCCTCGGCCTCCTCCTCTTCACCGCTCGATTGCGCCCGATTGTTTTCGGCGCCCAGACCGGCAGATGCTTGCGACGTCGCGCCGGAAAGCCCATTACCGCTGCCATTGAGCGACGACAGCGAGGCGGTGCGCAAACCCGGCGCAACCTTGGCGGCAGCGTCTTCCTTGATCGCGCCGTTGCCGTAGATCTGGCGCAGGTATTTGGCCAGATCCGAGGCTTTCATATTGCGCACGTCGTAGACGTACATCTGCGGTTCGTTGCCGCCACCCTCGTCGATGGTCGCGATCCAGTCGCCGACTTCCTGCAGATACGCCGGCTGCGACGAGATGGCGACGATGGAGTTGGTGCGTTCGTTGGGCATGAACTTGACCATGCTCGCCAACGGGATGCCGCTGTCAGGCCCGAACAGCTTTTGCAGTTGCGGCATCAATTCGGCCACCGATGCCCGTTGCAGGCCGTAGACGCCGATGGACATGCCCTTGAGCCAGTCGACGTCGAAGGTATCGATGGTGTCCTGATAGTTGGCCAGTTCATCCGGGGTGCCGGCCAGACTCAGCACGTTACGCGCCGGATCTACCAGCAGGAACGCGTTCTCTCGAGCGAACGGTTTGAGCAGTTTCTGCATTTCCGTGGCGGAGATGTAGCGCAGCGGGAACAGGCGTGCGGTGAGGCCGGTGGAAGGTCGGGCAACCGGCATTTCCGGTACCAACTTGCCCGCGACCGCCTGATTCGACGGCAGGATGACGTAGCGGTCGCCCTGGCGGATCATCGCGTTTTCCGTCCAGGACAGCAGGGTTTCCAGAATCGACAAGGCTTGCTGCTTGTTCACCGGTTTGGAAGTGGAAAAACTCACATTGCCTTTGACGCCTTGGGCGATGCTGTAGTTTTCGTGCAGCAGGTCGCCCATCACACTGTTGATCACCGCTTCGATCGGCTGGTCGGTGAAGTTGAAGACGATGTCCCCGCCTGGCTCGGCGCCAGCCTTTGCGCCGGCGGCAGGCGCTGCCGGACGCACAAAGTTCTGGCTGCCGCGAATGATCTGCCGGCGCGCCGGTGTGACGTCATCGGACACTGACGCGCCCGGCGTATCGGCGGGCGCATCCACCACTGGCGCGCGTTGCGAGCCGGTACCGTTGAGTGCTTCCTGCATCAGGGCCGGGTCATTTTGCGTCGACGACGGCGTGGACGCGCAGCCCGCCAGAGCCACGGCCGTGGCGAGACAAAGCAAGGGGCTGCGCAAACGAAGGATTTCAGGAAAGCAATTGTTCATGGTCTCGGTACATTGGGAAGAGTGATAAGGGGCGCCGTAGATGGCGGCGGAAGACGTAGCACGGGCAGACTCAGCTGGCGGGTCTGGCCCTGGTACATGAAAGTGGCTTGCAGTGGGCTGAGCGCGGTCAGGGTCCAGCCGTTATCCAGCGCTTTGCCGACCGCGAGCTTGAGCGTGCGTTGGTTGGCCAGGCGCAACAGCGCCCACTGCGCCTGGCCATCGATGACCACGCCGGTCAACGCAACGCCTTGCAGCGCGGCCGTCCCGCCTTTACCGCTGACGAGGTCGGGTTTGCGCTCGGGACTGAAAATCGATTGTTGCCAGCTGAGGCTCAAGTCTTGCGCGGTCAAGGTTGGCAGCGGCTTTGGCGCTGCACTGGCCGGCAGATGACGCGGTTGATCGGCGGGCAGCCAGTGTTCAGCTCGTCCCGCGCCGAGTAACAGCACTACAAAAACTGCGCCCAGCGCCGCGGCGATGGTTAGCAGGAGCAGATCCATATGGCTGAGCCTCATGCTCCGGGCTCCTTGCCGTTGACCGGTTGCAGATAACCGCGCAACAGCAGATTCACCTGCAACCGCCCTGCACCTCCGCTGGCTGGCGCGGAGGTTTGACGACGGATGCTCAGATGGTCGACAAACAGAAACGGTTGGCCATATTCGAGATCGTGCAGCAGCCCGGTCAGGGGCTCCATGGCACATTCGAGGGTGAGGCTGACTTTGACCTGGCGATACGGTTCGGCGCTGTTTTGCTCCGGTGTGATCGGCATGCGTTGCGTGACCTGGCATCCGGGCCCCTGAGCGGCATGTGCCTTGACCAGATCGAGGCTGCGTTGCATCAGGTCGGCCGCCACGCCGCTCGGGTCGGTGCCGGGCAGCAGGCTGCTGCGGCTGGCCGGGTCGCGCCGGGCTTGTTGCAACTGCTGTTGCAGAGCGTCGCGTTGCTGCAGGACGCCGGCGTAGCGCTGCTGTTGTTCGCGCAGGCTGTCGGCCTGGTTTTCGATCTGCAACAGGGGGCCGAGAAACCAGCTCTGCACCAGCAGCCACCACCCCGCCCACACGGCCAGTGCCAGCACGATCAGCGCTGCGCCGCGACGTTCGCGCGCGGTCAATTCACGACGCATCGGCTGGCTCCTTGCGCAATTGCGCGTGCAATGAAAAGCGCTCCTTGCCCGTCTGTTCGTCGGGCTGAATGATCCCCTGGAACTGCGCATCGCTCAGGGTTCGGCAGTCTTTGGCGCGGGCAATCAAGGCACTGGCCCGGGCGCTCTGACCGGTGATCGAGACGCCGCCGTCTTCGCTGATGTCCAGTTGCTCGACCCAGGTATCGGCGCCGAGGCAACCGGTGAGGTCCAGCAACACACTGGACACGCTGGGCCGGGCAGTCTTGCGTTGCGCCAGATAGCGGGCGGCACCCTGGGTGTTGACCAACTCACGACGCAAGTTTTGCAGCGCCTGCACTTGTTCGCGTTGCTGATCGACGGCGTCCTGCATCGCTTCCATACGCGCCGATCGCGCGTCCAGCCACAGCACCATGCACGCCAGCAACAGGCCGACGCAGGTCATCGCCAGATAACGCGGCAAGTAGTTGCGACGGGCGCGCTGGTGTTTGTATTCGTCCGGCAGCAGATCGACTCCCAAAGGTTCGCCGTCGCTGCCCCGGCAATCGATGGCGTGCACATGCAGGCCGCGGGCTTGGCAATGATCGAGCACGGTTTGCAGACGCTCACGCGCAATCGCCACCAGCAACACCCGCGCGATGCTTTTTCCACGGCTTTGCACGCGAGTGACAAAGTGCATGTCCTCGCGGGGAAACGGCGTGTACTTGTCCAGTTCAAACCCGACCACACTGCGCAAATCGCGTGTGGCCGCGAGCGGAAGATCCAGCGTTTGCGCCAGAACCATCGCATAAGGCAACAGCAACACAACCCGGTCGTCGCCAGCATCAGGCAGCGCCTCGGGCAGCGGCCATGTCAACCGATGCTCTCGGTTGCGCGGCAGCAAACCGCGCTGCACTTGGGCCGGCAGTGCGTTGCGCAGCTCCTGCAACCACGCCTGCCACAAACGCTGGGCAAGGCTGCCGCGCCAGTGGCTTTGCCAGTGGCCGTGGACCTGGGCAAATCGCCGAGCCAGAGGCTGTGAGATCAATTGCTTCATTCTTGCCAGCGCAAGACCCGGTAAGGTCGTGCCCCCTCCTTCGATGGATTCAATAACAACGTGACGCGAAGCGTCGTGGTGTAGCCGCCGGGCAAGGTCGCCCGGCTTTTAACGGTGATGATCGACCCGGCGGGTGAGACGCTCGGGCGTGCTCGTGGCAGGTTCAATGCCTGTTGCAACCAGGGCGTCGCAAAGCGCGGATCCGGTGCTGGCAACCCGCTCCACAACGTCACGTAGGGTACGGCTCGCTGGTAAATCGCCTGGGTCATGCCAGGCAGCTCGCGCAGTTCCTCGACCATTCGCAGCGGCGCCTGATCATCGGCGCGACGTCGCTCGACGGCTTGCGCCAGTTGCCGCGCATCCCCGGGGGGCGCGCCGCATGCCTGTAACAACCGCGCGAGCAACTCGGCAGGCGCAGCGTTTAGATCCACCTGGCCCTGCTCGCTGCGCAGGCTGACGGCCAGCTCGGCATCATCGAAACGCAAGGCATGCACTTGGTTGTCCGCCAGCCAGCGCCGTTGCGGGTCGTGATCGAGTTGGGCCAGCACCGCCATGGCGATACCCGCCTCGGCAGCCAGTTGCCCCTGTAAATGCTGGCGCTTCCAAAGGGCCTGACGGTTCTGTAAATGCACCCAACCCACCAGCCCGGCGAGCAACGTGGCGAGCAGCGCCAACACCCACAGCACCAGAAGCAGCGCGATGCCGCGCTGACGCTTCATGGCGTGATGTTCTCGCCGGACAAATCCAGACGCAGACGAACAACCTGCCTCGGCCACACGATTGCCCCGGCCAATTGCGCGTCGATGCGCACCGCGCGCGGCAGCCGTCCGGGCCATGGCCAGTGATCCAGCCACTCAGTGGTTTTCCCCTCGGGCGACAGGCCCCGGTAGCTCATATGTAGCGCTTTTACCTGCTGCAACAGCACTTGCGGTTCCCTGGCCGGCTGCAAGGTTTCGCCCTGCAAACGCTGAAGACTGACCTGTAAACGCCCCTCTACGAGACTCACTTGGTGCCGATAGATACCACCGCCCACCGTCGCGGGAAGCGGCGCGTAAAACCTCAAACTGTCAGCGTCACCCTGAAAAATTGGCGATTGGCTTTCACCCGGTTTTCCCGCCGCCAGAGGCAATGCCTGGCCGATGGCGCTGCGCAAGAAATTCTGCGTCGAGCGCACTTCATCGAGGCGGTTGCTGTAGCGCTCGGCCTTGGCCATGGCCCGATTGGCACCCGATATCGCTGCGCCGATCAACGTCAGTAACACGCCGAGCAAACTGATCACCACCAGCACTTCCAGCAGGGTAAAGCCTCGTTGATTACCCTTCATTGGCCAGCACCGCTGCCTGCGCTGCGCACTTGCAAGGTGCTGTACCGGGCATGCCGGCCGCCATCGTCCACTTGCAGATCCAGCCGATAAGCATTGGCCGATCCATTAGGGCCGGGGACAACGCTTACATTCATTTGCCAGCGCACCCCGCTCCATTCGCCATTGCTGCGCCCGGCTACGAAGGCACGGTCACTGGCGTCGTCGATCAGCGAACGCGCGATCAGACTCAAACGATCACTGCGTTGCACTTGCTGCAAGGCCCGCGCGCTGTTGCCGAACGCCCCTACCAGGACGCTGCTGCACACCGCCAGCACAGCAAGGGCAGCAAGCATTTCCAGCAATGTGAAACCGCGCTGGCGGTTCAATTGAGCGTGTGCAACTGAACGCTGCCCGTCAGCCAGTTGATATCGATCCGCCAACGCTTGTCGTTGCGCCACAACATCAGGTGCCCGCCGCTGGAGCCGCCATCCGGATAAAACTCGAATGCCGCGCCGAGTCCCTCGGCGGTGACCAGTTGCACATGCATGTCCTGCGGCAAGCTGTGCGGCTTATGGTCGGGGCCATTGAAGCGCGCCTTGTGCAGATCGAAATGCGTCTGGGCCGGTTGACCGGTGACGATGGCTTGCACCCGCGCAGCGCGCAGTGACTGCACCAATTGCGTCAGCGCCTGACGTTCCTTCGCCGATTGCAGGCCCTTGCCCACGCCGAAGCTGATCAAACCGATGCTGACGCCGATCAAGACGATCACCACCAGCAGTTCGATCAAGGTGAAGCCGCGAGAGCGCTGCAAGGCGTGCACGGTTATTCCCAGTTGCCGAGGTCGGCCTTGTAGGCGTCCCCACCGGGCTGACCGTCCTGACCGTAGAAAATCAGATCGAAACTGCCGTGCTCACCGGGGTAGCGATAGCCGAACGCATGGCCGAACGGATCCTTGAGATCCGAAGGCTTGGCGTACGGCCCGGCCCAGCCGACCGCGTTGGCCGGTTTGTGCAGCAACTGCTGCAAGTTGGCCGGCGGGCTGCCGACATCGAGACCGTAGCTTTCGACCTTCATGCTCAGGCTGGACAGTTGCGCCTTGCCGGCGCCGTACTTGCCTTTGTCGACGTTGCCGCCAACCTGGCGCACCACAATGGTGGCAACGATGCCGAGCAAGACGATGACCGCGAGCATTTCCAACAGGGTGAAACCGCCTTGCCGACGACGGCCGGCAGCGTTTGGACGGGACATGTTTTTTCCTCAAATGTTACTGGTTAGGCTCATCAGCGGCAGCATGATGGCGAGCATGATCACCGCGACCAGCACGGCCATGACCACGGTCAGACTGGGCACCAGGGCCGCGAGCAAACGGTCGATGCCGCGTTTGGCCTCGACATCGAAAACCTCGGCGACCTTGAGCAACATGGCGTCGAGATTGCCGGCCTGTTCGCCGACCTCAATCATTTGCAGGGCGAGTTCCGGCAGCAGCGGTTGTTCGCCGAAAGCCTGCGCCAGCGTGCCGCCGCCCTTGACCCGCTGCGTGGCTTGCTCGACCTGGGCACGCAAGGCGTGATTGCCGCACACCTCGCGGACGATGATCATTGCTTGCAACAGCGCCACGCCATTGCTCAGCAACGTCCCCAGCGTGCGCGCCAGCCGAGCGGCCTCGATGCGCTGCAACAACGGGCCGATGACCTTGATGAACAACAGACGATGGTCATGACGTTGGCGGCGTTGCGGATCACGGCGTGCGACAGCGATGCCCCACGCCGCCATCACCAGAGCTGCCAGCACCAGCAGGCCATAGGCGCTGAGAAATTCGCCGAGAACGAGGATGGTCTGGGTGATCAGCGGAATCGGCACGCCGAGATCACGAAAGATCGGCACGAATTGCGGCACCACATACGCCAGCAATAGCGCCAGCGAGCCCAATACGCCGACGATGAGGAAGGCCGGATAAATCAGCGCATTGATGACTTCGCCACGCAGTGTCTGGCTGCGCTCCAGATAATCGGCAAGCTGATGCAGGGTGTGCTCCAGCGAACCGCCCGCCTCACCGGCGCGCATCATGCTGATGTACAAACCGGAGAACTGGCCGTGCTCTTCCTCCAGTGCCTGGCTCAGCGGTTTACCGGCCTTGACCTGCTCACGCACCCGCTCCAGCAACGCTCGGCGCCGCGGATCGGTGGCCTGCTTGAGCAGAATGCCCAGCGCGCGCTCCAGCGGTTGGCCCGCACCCAACAATGTCGCCAGTTGCTGGGTGAAGCTGACCAGTGCGGCGCCATTCAGTACGCCACGCCGCAAAGATCCCGTCAGCCGATCATCGGCGCAGGCTTCGAGGCTGAGTAACAACAAGCCACGTTTTTGCAGCGCAGTGATTGCGCCCGCTTCATCGGCGGCTTCCAGACTGCCCTGTCGAGAAACGCCATCGGCGTCCAGTGCGCGGTACTTGAAATGGCTCATATCAGTCGCCGCGCGTAACGCGCAGCACCTCGTCAAGGGAGGTGATGCCGGCCACCGCCTGACGCAAACCTTCTTCGTACAAGGTACGCAGACCGCCGCGCCGGGCGGCCTGTTCGAGGGTGGCGGCATCGGCCTGGCGCATCAGCAATGAGCGCAGTTCTTCGTTCATCACCAACAGTTCGGTGATCGCGCTGCGCCCGTGATAACCGCCACCAATCGCCGTGGTATCCGCGCGATAGAGCAAAATCGGTCGTTGGTCGGTGAACTGCTCAAGCCCGTGTTCGGCGATCATTTGCGGCGGTGCTTCGAAGGCAATCCGTGTCTGCGGATCGAGGCGGCGCACCAGGCGCTGAGCCAGGATGCCTTTGACCGTGGACGCAATCAGGTAGCTCTCGACGCCCATGTCCTGCAGCCGGGTGATACTCGCCGCCGCACTGTTGGTGTGCAGGGTCGAGAGCACAAGGTGGCCGGTCAACGAGCTCTGGATGGCGATGCGGCAGGTCTCGAGATCGCGCATTTCACCGATCATGATCACGTCCGGGTCCTGACGCACGATGGAGCGCAGCGCATTGGCAAAGTCCAGGCCAATGGCCGGTTTCACCTGAATCTGGTTGATGCCTTCGAGCTGATACTCGACCGGATCTTCGACAGTGATGATCTTGCGCTCGGCCGTGTTGAGCCGGGATAGCGCGGTGTACAGCGTTGTGGTCTTGCCGGAGCCGGTGGGACCGGTGACCAGCAGGATGCCGTGTGGACTTTCGAGCACGTCGAGGAAGCTGTTCAGGCGTTCACCGTCCATGCCCAGACTGGGGAAATCGAAGCTCACGGTGCGCCGATCAAGCAGGCGCATCACCACCGACTCGCCGAAACTGGTGGGCACCGTCGACACGCGCAAATCCAGCTCCTTGCCCTGAATGCGCAACATGATGCGACCGTCCTGGGGCAAACGCCGCTCGGCGATGTCGAGCCGCGCCATGATTTTCAAACGCGAAATGATCGCAGCGGATGAACTCGATGGCGGCGCTTCGGCTTCATGCAGCACTCCGTCAATGCGATAGCGCACCTTGAGCTGGCTCTCGAAAGGTTCGATATGAATGTCCGACGCCCGCTGTTCCACCGCGCACTGCAGAATCAGGTTGACCAGACGAATCACCGGCGCCTCGGAGGCCAGATCCTTGAGGTGTTCGATGTCATCTTCGGCACCATCGTTTTCGTCCAGCGACTCGATCAACGCATCCATGGCGCTGCGGCCCTGGCCGTAAAGACGCTCGATCAGCGTGTTGACATCAGCGGCTGTCGCCAGCCGCAACGACACACTTTTGCTCGCGCAGTAGCCCATGGCATCCAGGGCGTATTGGCTGAGCGGCGGACTGGCGACCACCGTCACCGTTGCGGCATCCGCAGCCACTGCCACTGCCACTAGGCCGTGATGGCGCAGGAAACGCTCGCTGCCGATCATCAATGGCTCGATGTCCCAAGAGGCTTCATCGAGTTGCAGACGAGGCACGCCGAGCAACGTCGCGTAAGCCTCGACCGCCTGATCATCACGGACACTGCCCAGACGCAGCAGATTGCGCAGCACCTCTTCTTCGCGACCACTTTCAGCCAGGCACAGTTTGCGCGCGCGATTGACGTCAGACGCCTTGACCTCGGCATTGTCGACCAACCATTGGCATATTGCGGACTGCGAAGGAAGTTGCATCACACTGTTGGTTTCTCTTGGGCACAAACAACTAACGATCGAAATAACCAGGCTCTTGAAGACACTGGGTGAAATCGATCGATCATTAACTTATCTGTAATTAGCGCATCACCAAAACGGCTGGTGAAAGATTTAAAGGGATTTTTCCGTTGATATTTCAGCCCATAAAAGGCGTGTGCAACTGACTGAAAACTGAGTGCCGGGAAAGCTTATCAGAGCACTAAACCTAATTGCAACTAGGTTTATGATGTGGTTTTTTGTTGCTTCTTTTTCGTAAAAAACGCCGCTTTAACGCATAACGCCGATGATTGATGGCATTTAAAAACCAATTTACTGTAGGTACGCGCTATCAATACCAAAAACCTATCAATTTGCCAGTATCGAAAACAACGCCCGAACGTCGCTTTTCCTTCGCTTCACTTCCCATTTGAAAAAATAGTTTTGCGAGTATTGAACTTTCATGTGCATGCTTCGGACTTATGTGCGATTTCAAGACTACAAGTTTGCAGTCGTGCATTAACGCTTCCTTCACCAATCGAGAACTGATCGATGCTTCGAATCATGTCGCCCCTTATGGGCGCAGTACTTTTGTGCGCGCAAAGTTTGCCCGTCATGGCAGCGGATTATTCCTCTTCGTCGAACGGCGGTAACGCGGATCAACAGCTTCGTGAACAGATCGAGGCCAAGCGCGATCAGCTGACCGGCGCCGCCGCCCTCGCCCCTGCCACGCCAAACGGTGTTGGCACCCTGCTCGATGCACCCGTGGAAACCGATGACGCTCCCGCGCAGGTCCAGCAACCATGAACCCGACCAACGCCAACAGGACTTTTGCCTTGTCAGCCTTCAAACACACCCTTGGCTTGAGCGTGCTGACCTTCAGTATCGTCCAGGCCAATCTCGCGCTCGCCGCCGTCACGCCGGCCACCGGCAACGAAGTCGAAGCCCGCGTCAGTTCGATCCTCGACAACATGAACCTGTCCGAAAAGATCAACTTCACCCGCGTCAACGACGGTCACATGATCCCGTCCCTGCTCAAATGGGGCATCAAGGGCACTACGGCGTATGACTCGTCGATGGGCGTGCACGTCAATAACGCCACCTTCGGCGCGCAATACCCGTCGCAGTCGGCACTCGCCGCGACCTGGAGCATCAACCGCGCCAAGGAGTTCGGCCTGGCGATTGCCTATGAAACGAAGATCTCCGGCGGCCAGCAGATGTTGTCCCCGGGCGTGAACCTCTATCGCACGCCTTACAACGGTCGCTCGGCGGAGTACGTCAGTGGCGAGGATCCGTTCCTCGGCGCGGTACTCGCGCCGGCCATCGTCAACGCGATCCAGGCCCAAGGCATCCAGGCCAGCGGCAAGCACTACCTGGCCAACGAGCAGGAAGCCAACCGTCAGGCGGTAAACATCGTCGCCGACGAACGTACCCTGCGCGAGATGTACTTGCCGGGCTTTGAATCGATGGTCAAGAACGCCAACGTCGCCTCGATCATGTGTGGTTTCAACAAGGTCAACGGCGACTACGCCTGCGAAAACCATCACCTGATCACCGAGGTGCTCAAGGGTGAATGGGGCTATCAGGGCACCGTGATCAGCGATTTCAACGCCATTCACAATGCGTTCAAAGGCGCGTGGGCCGGTACCGACATCGACATGCCGTCGGGCCTGCAATTCACCGAAGCCAACCTGATGCCGTACGTGTGGAGCGGGCAACTGACCCAGAACGTCATCGACGACAAGGTCAAACGCAACCTGCGTGCCGTGGTCAGCTACGACTTCCAGGAAAACCTCAACACCGCCAAGACCCTCGACCATCCCGAGTACGGTGCACGCGCTGCGTTGAACACTGCGCGTGAGGCGATCGTGCTGCTGCGCAACGAGAAAACCAGCGCTGGTACGCCGCTGTTGCCGCTGGCGAAAACCGCCAAAGTCGCCGTTATCGGTGATTGGGCCAACCAGGCGCCGGCCTCGCCGTTCGGTACCGCCAACTCGCCGCCGAACAGCTACGTGACTGAACTGAGCGGCCTGCAGCAACTGGCTTCGAGCAGCTCGAACGTCACTTATCTGTCCGAGATGAGTCTGAATCCGAAGAGTTCGGTGTGGTATCAGCCATCCACCGGCAGCAGCGACATCAGCAACTCCGGGGTCAAGGCCGAATACTTCGCCAACACCAGCTTTTCCGGCACCCCGGCGCAGACCCGTGTCGAGCCAGGCGTGAATTTCAACTGGACCACCAGCACCAACGAAACCAATACCGGCACCACCACAGTCGCAGGTTTCAGCCCAACCGCCGGCAATTTCTCGGCGCGCTTCACCGCGAAGATCAAGCCTGTGGTTTCCGGCTCTCAGGTCTTCAAGATTCGCGCGGACGGTCCATACAAGCTGTGGGTCAACGATGAGCTCGTGGTGCAGAGCGACGGCGTGCCGTACTCCGCCGATGTGGTCAATGCGCTGACCACCTCGGGCAAGACCGCCAACCTGGTCGCCGGCAAGCAATACACCGTCAAGCTCGAATACCAACGCGTACAAGGCAACTTCACCCCGGCGCTGGGTGGTCTTGCCGGTGTGCAAATGAGCTGGGCGGCGCTGCGTCCGCCACAGGATTTGTCGAAGTACGATGCCGTCGTGGTGGCTGCGGGCACCAACTATGAGAACGAAGGCGAAGGCTCCGACCACGGTTATGAACTGCCGGATCAACAGGCGGAACTGATCAAGCACGTAGCCAAGGCCAACCCCAACACCATCGTCGTGATGCACGGTGGCGGTGTAGCGGACATGCAGCCATGGGCGAAGAAAGTCGGCGCGACCCTGCAAGCCTGGTTCCCGGGTCAGCAAGGTGGCCAGGCCCTGGCCGAGATTCTCTACGGCAAGGTCAACCCTTCGGGCAAACTGCCGGTGACGATCGACAAGAAGATCGAGGACAACCCGAGCTACGCCTCCTACCCGGATCCGGCAGCTTATCGCGGCGACAACGCCCTGACCGAACTGACCTACAGCGAAGGCCTGTACCTGGGCTATCGCGGCTACGACAAGAAACACACGAAGCCGCTCTACCCGTTCGGTTACGGTCTGTCCTACACCACGTTCGGTTACAGCGATCTGAAGTTGTCGAGCAATGTGCTGACGCCGGGCGCCACGGTTGACGTGAAGTTCACCGTGACCAACAAGGGCGACAAGGCCGGTTTCGAAGTGGCGCAGCTGTATGTGCAACCGGTGAAACCTGCGGTCGACCGTCCGGAAAAAGAACTGAAGGGCTTTACCAAGGTGTATCTGCAGCCTGGCGAGAGCAAGACTGTGAGCATCCCGCTCGACTCGCGCTCGCTGGCTTACTACGTGGATAACACCGCCAGCTGGAACGTCGATGCCGGCAAGTTCAAGATCCGCGTCGGTACCGACTCAGAGGATCTGGCCCTGAGCCAGACTCTGATCACGCTGTACCCGGAGCAATTGACCACCCGCGACAGCAACCCGCTGCCAGTGCCACTGCGCAAAGCCGTGCAAGTATCGGCTTCGCAAACGTACTGACCGTCACATGAGGCTCAGGGATGAGCCTTTTACTGCGTTTTGAGATCGGCGGCCAGACGGCGCAGATAGCCGTCAAAGACGTTCAACACGTCCACTTCGGCCCGCCCTCTCAGCCATTGGATTTGCAGCCCGTCCATCATCGAGAAAATCTCCTGGGCGAGCGCTTTCACCTCCACGTCCTGGCGAATCTCCCCCGCTTCTTGCAATGACCCAAGGTGCGCCTGGGCATGCCCATGGACCATATCGAACTTTTCCTTATACCAGGGAAAGGCTGGATGCTTTTCCGACAGGCTTTCGGTGTTGATCATCACCGATGCCTGACACTCGCGCGCATCCTCGACGCTAAAACTCATGCTCAATCGCAGAAACTGCAAAAACCCTTCCAGCGTCGGCGCGGTGGCCAGATCACCAAAGCGAGCAACCACTCGCTCATCGCGACGATCAAGCAGTGCTCGCAGCAGTGCGACCTTGTTGGGGAAATGGTGGAGCAAGCCGACCGTGGTGATGCCAGCGATATCCGCGACATCACGCATCGACGCGCCCAGATAACCGTCCCGGGCGAAGACCTCGGTGGCGGCATCGAGCAACGCCATGCGGCGCATTTCGCCTTTGGGTGCGCGCCGACGTTTGGGGCTTTGCGCTTGCAGTGGGTTTTGAGTGTCCATGACTGCCATAAAAATCCGTTAAAAAGTCTGCGCCACCACGGCCGGTTCAGCTGCGGTGAATGTATGGGTTCAATGCAACTGCGACGCCTGCGCGCGACGAGCGAAAAATCCTCGCGCTACAAACGAGGCCGTCACGATTGCGGCAATGGCCACCAGTGTGTTGCCTGTCCACATGCCGATCACCGCGCCGCTGGCACCGAAGCCATGGACGCCGACGTACACGAACGGCAGAGTTCCCAGGGTTCCGCGAATCCAGCCGAACACCGGCACCCACCAGGCACGGTTCATTGTCAGGAACATCGACTGCGCGACGAAGTCCAGTCCGAAGACAATCCAGAGCCCCGCACCGATCTGACAGAACGCCATGAACAGCGCTCGGCCCGCGTCGACCAGATGGAAATAATCGGCGATCCAAGGCCCCGCCAACGCCAGGCAAAACCACAGCGTCACACCATAAAGGACGACGCAGCGGCGGGTAAAGACCACAATCGCCTTGACCCGGTCATCACGCCCGGCCCCCAGGTTCTGCGCGATCACTGGCACTAACGCCCCCGGCAAGGCGAAGAACACACAGTAGCCAAATTGCAGGATTCGATCGACGACCGCCATCCCGGCCAATGCCGACGTACCCACGCCCGCCATCACCACCATCAAATAGGTGATGCCCACGGGCATGGCCAGATTTCCCACCATCGCCGGGAGCGCGACTCGCAGAGTACGGCGAGTGTGCAGCGCCAGTAACCGAAGATTGATCAGCGCCGACAAACCGATGTGCCGTTTGACCAGAATCAGGCCGAGGATCAAAGACGTCCCCGCCGCCAGCAGGGATGAAACACCGGCGCCTTCCAGGCCCATGTCCAGGCCAAAAATGAACAGCGGATCGGCCACCGCCAACGTCACCGCCCCCGCCAGCAAAACGCCGAGCGCCAGCCTCACCTGGCCTTGAGCGCGAAGCATCTGCACGCACATCTGTGTCCCGGCAATCAGCAGGCTGGAGGGCACAACCGTCCACATATAAAGCCGTGCATCCTGATAAACCGCCAGGTTGCCACCCAGCAATCGCGCCAGAGGCAGCGCGAAAAGCAACTCCACAAGGACAATCGAGCCTGACAGCACCAACGCCATGATCAGCATGTGGCTGGTGAGTCTGGCCAACGCTGTGGAAGCATGTCGGCCGATACGTTCGGAAAGCAACGCGCTGGCACCGATCACCAGTCCGGAGGAAACCGCACCGTTGATGAATATCAGCGTCTTGCCCAGCCCCACGGCCGCGAGCAGGCTTTGATCGTCGAGCATCGACACGTACATCAGTGTCAGGATGTCGACCAGGAATACGGCGAGCAAGCCCAGTGCGCTGGTGCTTGCCATGCTCAATACATGTCTGCTGACAGGCCCCTCCGTGAACCTGGCATGGTAAGTGGTCATGTTGATGCTCGAAGATTCAAGGCGCAGGCATACCGGTGAAAGCGTAGGTTGAAGCGGCGGTGGGCGGATCATCGAGGATGATACGAGAGCCGTTCGATGTAAGCCAGAAGTTGACCTGCCGTGCGATGAAGCGCATGGCAGGAGATACGGTTGCAGTCCAATGCCTGCTTCTCGCCAAAAACACCCACTCATTCCCTGCTAATCTCCCCCCATGAAAACCGCCATCATCTCCGACACCCACGGCCTCCTGCGTCCCGAAGCCCTCACCGCCATCCAGGGCTGCGACCTCATCCTCCACGCTGGCGACATCGGCAGTCCCGAAATCCTTGATCGGCTATCCCAAATAGCCCCCGTCCAAGCCGTGCGCGGCAACAATGACCTCAACCTCCCATGGGCTGCCAATATCCCCGACCACCTCAGCCTCGATCTCAACGGCTGGCAAACGCTGTTGATCCACGACATCGCCGACGTCCCTGCACACCTCGCCGCCAACATCCGACTCATCATCACCGGCCATTCCCACAAGCCGTTAATCGAATGGCGCGACAACCGCCTGTACCTGAACCCCGGCAGCGCCGGTCGCCGTCGTTTCAAACTCCCCGTGACTCTGGCCCTGCTCGACGTGCGTGCAGACGCACTGGAACCGCAGTTGATCCACCTCCTCCCGTGAAACTTTTCCACCCCATCCGGCTCGATCACCTAACCTCATAGGCTGTGTGTTCCCTTCGAGCCCGTCCACCCATGCGTAACACGATGAAGTCGTTGTTTCTGGTCGCTTTCATGCTGCTCGTTCCCGGCAGTTTCTCGCTGTGGGCTGCGGATCTGCCGGCGCCTTCAACGACAGCGGCGGCGCCGCTGCCGGTGATTAATCAAAGTGATCTGCAAGCCTTGCAACAGCGTCTCGATGCGCTCAAGCAGCAGATTTCGTCGGCGAACAATTTCAATCAGCTCGAAGGGCCGCAGGATCGGGTTCAGGCTTTTATTCTGGATGTTGATCGGTTGTCGGCGTCGTTGTTGCCGCAGCAGGCGCAGTTGGCGGTGCAGTTGGGGGTGTTGGGTGCGGCACCGGATGCCCAGGCGGCGGCGGAGCAGGCAGATATCGTCGCGCAGCGGGCGGCGCTGACGGAGCAGAAGAACAAGGTCGATGGCACGCTGAAGAGTCTGGCGGCGTTGAAACAGAATGCGGCGGATTTGATCACGCAGATCGCCGGTATCCGCCGCACGTTGCTTGAGAGCGAATTGACGCTGCGCACACTGAGCGTGCTGAATCCGGATTTCTGGGCGCCGCTGGTCAATCCTTCAGAGAGTGATGCCCAGCGTTTCAACTATTTCTCCGACCAGATCCGCAAAATCTGGGCGACGGTATGGGCACCGGGTGAGTACTTTTTCACGCTGGTGCTGATGTTGCTGGCATGGCTGGTGTGGACGGTCGGACGGCGGTTGGCCGAGCGAGGGCTGACGTGGGCTTGTATTCATCGCATGCCCGAGGGGCGCTTGCGCCGCAGTGCACTTGCGTTTGCAACGGCGCTGGCGACGATCGCCACCACCGCCCTCGCCCTGCATTTGATGTTCTACGCCCTGACTCGGCACGCGCCGTTGGTGCCAGTGCTGACAACGTTCTCCGAAGAGTTCGAGAAAGTCGTCTATGCCTGTGTGCTGATCACAGGTTTGAGCCGCGCGCTGTTGGCAACGGAGCATCCGTCGTGGCGTTTGCCAGCGATTGCCGATGAAGTGGCGCTGGCGCTGAAGCCTTATCCGCGCATCCTGTCCTGCACATTGCTGGTGTTGGTGACGCTGGTGCTGGTCGGCAACGCTACGGCCATGAGCAGCCAGATCGTGTTGGCCGGGCGTGGGGTGATCTCCATAGTGGTCATGGCGATTATTGTGACGATGCTGTTGCGCGTCGGCAAAGTGCGCAAGGTGTTGATCGCCGCCAACGATCCACAAGCGGGCAGTACATTTGCCGGGGTAATTTACACGGCGGCGAGTATTTCGATGTTTGTCTCAACGATCGCACTGCTGACCGGTTATGTGTCGTTGGCACGTTTTGTCACGTATGAGCTGGTGTGGGCATATATCGTGCTGTCGGGCTTCTACATGCTGATTCAAGTGGTCAAGGACGGTTGCGAGTACGCGTTTTCGCCCAGGCATTCGAGCGGCAAAGCGCTCAAGCATCTGTTCGGGATGGGGGATCGACGGCTGGATCAGATCGCGATTGTGCTGTCCGGCTTCAGCCGCGCCATGCTGTTACTGTTTGCGGTTATTTCGCTGTTTGTCGGCGGCATTGGCACTACGTTCGGACAACTGATGAGCAACATCATGGCAATCCTCGGCGGCGCCGGATTGCGCAAGCTGAACATTGTCCCCGGTCATCTGCTCAATGCCGTGTTGGCACTGCTGATCGGCATCTGGTTGATCCGTGCCCTGCGCCGCTGGCTCGACAACGAGTTCCTGCCCAAGACCGACATGGATCCGGGCATGTGCGCATCGCTGAGCACGCTGTTTTCCAATATCGGTTACGCGCTGGTGATCTTGCTGACGCTGTCGTCGCTCGGCGTGCAGTGGACCAATCTGGCGTGGATTGTCAGCGCACTGTCGGTGGGCATCGGTTTCGGTTTGCAGGAGATCGTGAAGAACTTCGTCTCGGGCCTGATTCTGCTCACCGAGCGCCCGGTGAAGGTCGGCGATCTGATCAGCATCAGCGGCGTCGAGGGCGACATCCGCCGGATCAATGTGCGCGCCACGGAAATCCAGCTCAGCGACCGCTCGATCGTGATCGTGCCCAACTCGCAACTGATCTCGCAGAACCTGCGCAACGTCACCCTCGGTGGCAGTGCCCAGGGCGTGGCATCGCTTGAGTTGATGTTCCCACTGGATATCGATCCCGAGGAGGTCAAAGAGCTTCTCCTCAACACCTACCGCGAGAACGAAAACATCCTCGACAAGCCGGCGCCGTTTGTGCGCTTCAGCCATTTGTCGCCGGACGGGATTACGTTGACGGTAACGGGGTATGTGGGCAGCCCGAGGATTGTCGGGGTGACCAAGAGTGATTTGCTGTTCGAGGTGCTCAAGCGGTTGGGCGCGGCGGGGATTGCGCTGGCGAAGCCGGCGTCGAGTGCTTGATCAGATTCGATTTTTCGCTGGCTGATGCGCCGCTATCGCTGGCAAGCCAGCTCCCACAGGTTGCCGGGTGTCTAAAGAATCTTTACCTGACGCCGATCACTGTAGGAGTGAGCCTGCTCGCGATGAGGCCATTTAGAGACTGGGGCCTGCTCCGCAGTCCATCGGGGGATGAATCCTCGCCACAATGCGGACACGAATAGAAATACTCACGCGCATTTTGTCCTTGTGGCACGTAATCACCAGCCCTTATAAAACCAGCCTTTCAGTCACGAAATATTAGGACACGAACATGAGCGACACCTGGAACGAAGGGTATTTCACCGACGAAGGCTACACCTACAGCTATAGCCGGGAAATCAATCCTGTCTTCCAGCGTTATTGCTTGTTGCTGCGCGGCTTTGCCAGCCTGGAATCGAGCGAAAGCCATCATTGCGAACTGGGCTTCGGCCAAGGCGTTTCGATCAATATCCATGCCGCCGCCAACCCCGGTTCCTATGTGGGTACAGACTTCACGCCGTCTCAGGCCGCCTTTGCCAGTACGCTCGCGAGCGACTGGAACAGCAACGCGCGGCTGTATGACGACAGCTTCGCGCAACTGCTGGCCCGCGATGACTTGCCGCAATTCGACAGCATCAGCCTGCATGGCATCTGGACCTGGGTCAGTCGCGACAACCAGCAACTGATCGTCGAGTTTGCCCGTCGCCATCTTAAACCGGGTGGAATGCTGTACGTCAGCTACAACTGCTTCCCCGGCTGGTCGCCTGCAGCGCCACTGCGCAACCTGTTCAGCTTGCATGATCGCTTCACCAAGTCCGCGTCTGCCGGCCCGGATCAGCGTATTGACGCCGCTCTGCAATTCTCTGAAGCGCTGTTGGCCGCCAATCCCAACTACGCCAGCGCAGCGCCGAATCTGGATACCAAACTTCAGAGCATCAAGGGGCAGAATCGCCAGTACATCGCCCATGAATACTTCAATCGCAGCTGGGATTGCATGTATTTCACTGACGTGGTCGACGCCATGGCCCCCGCCAAACTCGACTACGTCACCACCGCTGTGCCGCTGGACTCGGTCGACCCGCTCAACCTCAGACCCGAAGGCATGGATTTCCTGGAAGGGATCGAGCATCCGATCATGCGCGAACAGGCGCGTGACTATTTCGTCAATCAGAGTTTCCGTCGTGATCTCTACGTGCGCGGCGCCACCCGGCTGTCCACTGCAGAGCAGCGCCAGACATTGTTCAATACCCGATTCATCCTGCTGCAAGCGCCAGAGAGCGTACCTGTCCACGTTCGCGGCCCTGCGGGTGAAGCCTCGCTGCAGACGGAGATCTACGGCCCGGTACTTGAAGCGCTGGCAGCCAACGACTATGCCCCGAAAACCTTGCGCCAGTTGTCAGCCGCCGCGTCCTCGCTGGCTTCTGACGATGTGCTGCAGGCGCTGAACGTACTGATCGGCATGAATGCCGTGGCACCGTGCCAGAGCGAAGCCGCCGAGAAAGGCGTGCAGGCGCGTTGCAACGACCTGAACCTGGAACTGTGCAAACGCTCGCTGCTGAACGACAAGATCCAGGTGTTGGCCAGCCCGGTGACCGGCGGCGGCATCACCGTCAGCCGTTTCGAACAGCTCTTCCTGATATCGATCAAGCATGGCCAGGAACAACCCGCCGAATGGGCACAACTGGCGTGGGCCATCCTCGGTGAACAAGGCGAAGTCCTCGTCAGGGACGGCCAGCCGCTGGCCAGCGCCCAAGAGAACGTCGCTGAACTGACGCTGAGTGCCCAAGTGTTTGCCAGTAACAAACTGGTGATTCTCAGAGCGTTGAACATCGTCTGACAGGCACACCCGCGCAAAAGTATCGCTCATGAAAAAACCGGCTGAAGAGGCCGGTTTTTTTTGTCACTACAGGCTCGGTTTCATTCGCGGCAACCGCATTAGCTTCTTCGCAGCTCAAATCATTTGCACTTTGCCAACACCACCTGACAAGTATTCGGCGTGCCGCCTGAGCGCCCGGCATAGCGAATGCAGTTGTTCATGGATTTCTGCCGCGCCATGTTCAGGCTTGAGCCCCACGCCAGACCGCCCTCGCCCACCGTCGGCAACGCCTTGGCGTAGCAACTGTCGCCCACACCTGAGGGCGGATAGTGTTTGCGGTTCGAGCAGCCGGCGCTCAGCGTCAGGCTGAAAACGATGAGCGCAGGCAAGAGCCACTGCGAGCATCGGTGCCGAGGTGTTCCGATCATCGCGTTGCTCCTGTCGCATGAGGGTTGTGACTCATTCAGTCTAGCTGCACTGAACGCGCCCCATTGTAGGAGCTGCCGAAGGCTGCGATCTCTTGACTGTAAAAACAGAATCAAAAGATCGCAGCCTTCGGCAGCTCCTACACGGAGGTCGTGGCCTGGCGGTACTGGCGCGGGGTGAAACCGGTCGAGGCCTTGAACTGGCGGGTGAAGGCGCTGTGATCGGTGTAGCCACATTGCAATGCAACTTCGGTGATCGGCAGGTCGGTATGCAACAGTCGATGGGCGTGTTCAAGCCGCACTTTCTGGATCATCTGTCGTGGCGTTAAATGGAATACCCGTTTGCAGTAGCGCTCCAGTTGCGCCACTGAAATGCCCGCAATCCGAGTGAGTTCGCCCAGCGTGACGCGACGATTGAAGTGCTTGCGGATGTGGTCGTCTACCGCGGCAAGCCGCTGGAAGGCCGGATGGGTTTCACTGGCCGACTGCAAATCGACCGAGATCCCGGCCAAACCGATGATCGCGCCGTCGCCGTTGTACAACGGGTGTTTATGGGTCAGGCACCAACCCGGTTCGCGGCTGCCGTACAAGTGCAGTTCGAGCTGATCCTCCAGCACGAAGCCCTCCTCCAGCACTTTGCGATCCTGTTCCGTGTAGCCCGGCCCCAGTTGCGCCGGAAAGACCTGTGCGCTGGTTTTGCCGAGCATTGGTCGCAGATCCTTCAAGCCACAACGCTGCACCAGCGTGCGGTTGGCCAGCACGTAGCGGGCCTGAACGTCCTTGATGAAAATCGCCGCATTTGGAATCAGGTCGAGCATCGGCAACAGCGGCGCCGCGCCGGCCAAGAGCGCTTCCAGCGTTTGCGGGCGATTGCCTTGACCGTCCTGGCACAGAATTGAAAACGCGTTGTGCATCGAAGGTTTCTCCCTGTTCACAGGTCGGCCATGGGGCAGTCGCCTGCAGATTGCAGCAACGTTTGCGTCGTGTCGAGTGACGCAGTGCATCGGCGCAACTGTGCCGATTTCGTCATCGATCGCGCCGCAAAACATCAATCGTGCGAACGCCGATCAGTTCAAAGTCTGGCCGTCCCAGTGACACAACTGCCTATCCAATAACTCACAAGAAGGCAACGCCATGTCTGGTCAAGGCAAGTTCAAAAAACAGCTATCACTGATTGATCTCACGTTTATCGGCCTCGGTGCGATTTTTGGCTCGGGCTGGTTGTTCGCGGCCAGTCATGTGTCCGCCATCGCCGGGCCGGCGGGGATTTTTTCCTGGCTGCTGGGCGGCTTCGCCGTGTTGCTGCTGGGCATCGTTTATTGCGAACTCGGCGCCGCACTGCCACGCGCCGGCGGCGTGGTGCGTTATCCGGTTTACTCCCACGGGCCGCTGCTCGGTTACCTGATGGGCTTCATCACCCTGATCGCGTTTTCCAGTCTGGTGGCGATCGAGGTGGTTGCCTCGCGCCAATACGCCGCGGCGTGGTTTCCCGGCCTGACCAAAAGCGGCAGCGGTGATCCGACCTTGCTCGGCTGGCTGGTGCAGTTTGGTCTGCTCTGCCTGTTCTTCGTGCTCAACTATCGCAGCGTGAAGACCTTCGCCAAGGCCAATAATCTGGTGAGTATTTTCAAGTTCATCGTGCCGCTGCTGGTGATCGGTGTGCTGTTCACTTTCTTCAAACCGGAGAACTTTCAGGTACAGGGTTTTGCGCCTTTCGGCCTGTCGGGGGTGGAGATGGCAGTCTCGGCGGGCGGGATCATTTTTGCCTATCTGGGGCTGACTCCGATCATCTCGGTAGCCAGTGAAGTGAAGAATCCACAGCGCACGATTCCCATCGCACTGATCCTTTCGGTGTTGCTGTCGACCCTGATTTACGTACTGCTGCAAATGGCTTTCCTGGGCAGCATTCCGACAGAAATGCTGGCCAACGGCTGGGCCGGTGTCAGCAAGGAATTTGCCCTGCCGTATCGCGACATCGCGCTGGCACTGGGCGTGGGCTGGTTGGCCTATCTGGTCGTGGCCGACGCGGTGATCTCGCCGAGCGGCTGCGGCAACATCTACATGAACGCAACGCCTCGGGTGATCTACGGCTGGGCGCAGACCGGTACATTTTTCAAAGTCTTCACCCACATCGATGAAAAGTCCGGTATTCCGCGCCCGGCGCTGTGGCTGACGTTTGCGCTGTCGGTGTTCTGGACCCTGCCGTTCCCGTCGTGGGAAGCGTTGATCAACGTGGTCTCCGCCGCATTGGTGTTGAGCTACGCCGTAGCGCCGGTAACGGTGGCGGCGCTGCGCCGCAATGCGCCGGACATGCCGCGACCGTTCAGGGTCAAGTACATGAGTGTGCTCGGGCCGGTGTCGTTCATCATCGCTGCGCTGATCGTCTACTGGTCGGGCTGGAACACCGTTTCGTGGCTGCTTGGCCTGCAAATCCTGATGTTTGTCGTGTACCTGTTGTGCGGCCGCTTCGTGCCAACCGCGCACCTGAGTCTGGCCCGCCAGGTTCGTTCTTCGGCGTGGCTGATCGCCTTCTACGCCATCACCATCGTGCTGTCGAAGCTCGGCACCTTCGGCGGCCTGGGCATTCTCGCCCACCCTTTCGACACAATCGTCGTGGCCGCGTGTGCCACCGGCATTTACTACTGGGGCGCCGCCACGGGCGTGCCGGCACACCTGCTGCGTCTTGAAGAGGACGATGAAGAAAGCGAAGTCGCCTCCGCCGCCGCCACCGTGAACGCGCGCCCTGCTGGCGCCTACTGAAATCAGCCAAAGGGGCACCTTTTATGAAACGAGTACACGTTATCGATTCCCACACGGGGGGTGAGCCCACGCGTCTGGTGATGAACGGCTTCCCCGAATTGCCCGGCAGCACCATGGCGGAAAAACGCGATGCCCTGCGCAATCAGCATGATCAGTGGCGCCGCGCCTGCTTGCTGGAACCGCGCGGCAACGATGTGCTGGTCGGCGCGCTGTATTGCGCGCCAGTATCGGCGGACGCCACCTGCGGCGTGATCTTCTTCAACAACGCCGGTTATCTCGGCATGTGCGGCCACGGCACCATTGGCCTGATCAACTCGTTGCAGTACCTGGGGCAGATCACTGCGGGCGTGCACAAGATCGATACGCCCGTTGGCCCAGTCAGCGCGACGCTGCATGAAGACGGCATGGTGACGCTGGGCAACGTGCCGTCTTACCGCTACCGCAAACAGGTGCCGGTGGACGTGCCCGGTTTCGGCCGCGTGACTGGCGACATCGCCTATGGCGGCAACTGGTTTTTCCTGGTGTCCGAACACGGCCAGAACCTGTCGATGGACAACGTCGAGCACCTCACCGCCTACACCTGGGCGATGCTCAAGGCTCTCGAAGATCAGGGCATTTATGGCGAAGACGGTGCCGTGATCGACCACATCGAACTGTTCGCCGATGACCCCGACGCCGACAGCCGTAACTTCGTCATGTGCCCCGGAAAGGCCTATGACCGCTCCCCTTGCGGCACGGGTACCAGCGCCAAACTCGCGTGCCTGGCCGCTGATGACAAATTGCAACCCGGCGAGCGCTGGGTGCAGGCAAGCATCACCGGCAGCCAGTTCGAAGGCCGCTTTGAATGGCACGGCGAACGCATTCGCCCGTACATCACCGGCCGCGCTTACATGACCGCCGACAGCACGCTGCTGATCGACGAAACAGACCCGTTCGCGTGGGGCATCTGAGCCACCGCGTCGACTTTTCAAACCCATCCGAATGATGTGCCAAGGAGTTAAAACAATGAGCGACAACATCTTCACCGGTTGCATGCCGGCCCTGATGACCCCGTGCACCGCCCAGCGCAAACCGGATTTCGACGCACTGGTGGCCAAGGGTCGCGAGTTGATCGATATCGGCATGAGCGCTGTCGTGTACTGCGGTTCCATGGGCGACTGGCCGCTGCTGACCGAAGCCGAGCGCCAGGAAGGCGTGGCGCGGCTGGTGGCCGCGGGCATCCCGACGATTGTCGGCACCGGCGCGGTGAATACCCGTGAAGCCGTTGCCCATGCAGCCCACGCGGCAAAAGTCGGTGCGCAAGGCTTGATGGTGATTCCACGCGTGCTGTCCCGGGGCGCTTCGGCCGCCGCGCAGAAGGCCCACTTTGCCGCGATTCTGCAAGCCGCGCCGAACTTGCCGGCGGTGATCTACAACAGCCCCTACTACGGCTTCGCCACCCGCGCTGATCTGTTCTTCGAGCTGCGCCGCGAGTACCCGAACCTGATCGGCTTCAAGGAGTTCGGCGGCGGCGCCGACTTGCGTTACGCCGCCGAGAACATCACCTCCAAGGATGACGGAGTGACCCTGATGGTCGGCGTTGACACTCAAGTGGTGCATGGCTTCGTCAACTGCAACGCCACCGGCGCGATCACCGGCATCGGCAATGCCCTGCCCCGCGAAGTGCTGCAACTGGTGGCCCTGAGCAAGCAAGCGGCGAAGGGTGATGCCAAGGCGCGGCGTCAGGCGCGGGAGCTGGAATCGGCACTGGCAGTGCTGTCGTCGTTCGACGAGGGCTGTGATCTGGTGCTGTATTACAAACACCTGATGGTGCTCAACGGCGACAAGGAATACACCCTGCATTTCAACGACACCGACGCGTTGAGCGACTCCCAGCGCCGCTATGCCGAAAACCAGTACGCGCTGTTCCGCCACTGGTACGAAAACTGGTCGGCAGAGCAGAACTTCGCCTGACCCCTTACGTCGCTTTCTCGCCCGCCGGTTTTTGCGGCGGGCGCTTTTTTCTCATCAGGAAGACACCATGACTCTGACGGGCCACATGCTGATCGGGCAGCAACGTATTGCGGGCAATCGTGAAGCCATTCGCGGGATCGGCCCGGCCACCAATACCGTGCTGGAACCTGCCTATGCCGGCGGATCGGCCGCGCATGTCGAACAGGCCTGTGCCTTGGCCTGGGCGGCGCTGGACAGCTATCGCGAAACAACGCTGGATGCCCGCAGCGAATTTCTTGAAGCCATTGCCGACGAAATCGAAGCCCTTGGCAATGGACTGATCGACCGCGCCGCCGCAGAAACCGGTCTGCCCCGTGCGCGTCTGCTCGGCGAACGCGGGCGTACTTGTCAGCAACTGCGTCTGTTTGCGCGCACGGTGCGCAACGGTGAATGGCTGGACGTGCGCGTCGATACCGCACAACCGCAACGTCAGCCACTGCCGCGTTCGGACTTGCGCCAACGTCAGGTACCGCTGGGCCCGGTGGTGGTGTTTGGCGCGAGCAATTTTCCGCTGGCGTTCTCCGCGGCCGGCGGTGACACGGCTTCGGCACTGGCCGCCGGATGTCCGGTAATCGTCAAGGCGCACAGCGCGCATCCCGGCACCAGTGAGCTGATCGGCCATGCGCTGGCGCGGGCGGTAAAAGCCTGTGGTCTGCCACCGGGCGTGTTCTCGTTGCTGTACGGTTCCGGGCGTGAAGTGGGCATTGCGCTGGTCACCGATCCGCGCATCAAAGCCGTGGGTTTTACCGGTTCGCGCAGCGGTGGTCTGGCACTGGTACAAGCAGCGCAGGCAAGGCCGGAGCCGATTCCGGTGTATGCGGAAATGAGCTCGATCAATCCGGTGTTGCTGTTTGCGGCGGCGTTGCACAATCGCGCGCAAGCGCTCGCTGAAGGCTTCGTTGCTTCGCTGACGCTAGGGGCCGGGCAATTCTGTACCAATCCCGGGCTGGTGATTGCGCGTAAGGGCCCCGCGCTGGACAGCTTTATCGCGGCCGCTGCCGAACGGTTACGACACAGCCCGGCGCAAACGATGCTGACGCCCGGGATCTTCAATGCCTATGAGGCTGGCGTGAATGCGTTGCTTGAAAACCCGCGCGCGCAACTGTGCGCCGAGGGTCAGATGAGTACAGGACCAAATCAGTGTCAGGCCCGGCTGTTCGTCACTCAGGCCAGGGATTTTCTGGCCGATCACAGTCTTCAGGCAGAGGTGTTTGGCGCGGCGTCGCTGGTTTTGCAATGCAGCGATGACGATGAAATCCGTCAAGTGATCGAACACCTGGAAGGCCAACTCACCACCACGTTGCACCTTGACGACGCAGACCTTGAGCAGGCCCGCGCATTGTTGCCGACACTGGAGCGCAAGACCGGTCGCTTGCTGGTCAATGGCTGGCCTACCGGCGTCGAGGTGTGTGAGGCGATGGTTCACGGCGGACCGTTTCCGGCCACGTCCGACTCGCGCACAACGTCGGTCGGCACCGCAGCGATCCAGCGGTTCCTGCGCCCGGTCTGTTATCAGGACTTCCCGGACAGCTTGCTGCCTGGCGCGCTGAAACAGGCCAATCCGCTGGGGTTGCGACGGTTGCTCGACGGGCAAAGGGAAGCGCAGAACAATGCCCAATAACGCCTCGCACGATATCGCTGTGGTCGGCGCCGGGATCATCGGCGTTGCCTGCGCATTGCGTCTGGCTCGCCAGGGTTTGCGAGTTGTCGTCATCGACCAACAGGAACCGGGCCACGGCGCATCGTTCGGCAATGCCGGGCATCTGGCGACCGAACAAGTGTTTCCGATTGCAGATCTATCGATACTCAAGCGCGTGCCGGCCATGTTGATGGACCCGATGGGGCCGTTGCGCCTGGACTGGAAATACCTGCCCCGCGCTCTGCCCTGGTTCACACGGTTGTTATTGAATCTGCGCTCGGAGCCCTTTCAGAAAACCGTCGCCGGTTTGCGTGCGCTCAACGAAGGCAGCCTCGATGCCTGGCATCGCTTGCTCAGCGATATCGAGCGTCCCGACCTGCTGAAAGTCGACGGCTCACTGCTGGTATTCGAACGTGCGGAATCACTTCGGGCCATCGAAGCGCTTCAGGCACGCTTGCATCAGCAGCAGGTACCCGTCGATTTCTGGCAGGCAGATGCGATTCGCGACACCGCGCCGCAACTCAGCGAGCAGATAAAGGGTGGTCTGTTCTTTCCGCGCACCGGGCATTTCATTGATCCTTATCGCGTGGTTTGCGAGTTGGTTAACGCAGCCAAGGCCAGCGGCGTAAATTTTGTGAAGCAGCAGGTTCAGGGCGGATATGTTCAGGAGCACGGCGTTTCACTGATCACCGGAAACGGTGGTGTGACCGCGAGCCGCGTCTTGATCGCCTGCGGCGCGCACTCGGCCAAACTCACGGCCGCGTTGACCGGTAAAACCGTGCCGCTGGACACCGAACGCGGTTATCACTTGATGCTGCCCCAGGAACACGGCCGACTGCCCTTCCCCGTCACCTCCATGGAACGCAAGTTCATCATGACGCCGATGTCCGAGGGACTGCGGCTGGCCGGTACAGTTGAGTTCGCAGGCCTTGAACAGCCGCCGAAGATGGAACGCGCGTGGCAGTTGCATCGGTTGAGCCAGGGGCTGTTCCGCAAAGATCTGAGTGCTGAAGCGGCGACACCGTGGATGGGCTTCAGACCGTCATTGCCGGATTCGCTTCCGGTGATTGATCAGGTGTGCGGTGGCAAGGTGCTGCTTGCGTTTGGGCATCAACATCTGGGGCTGACGCAGGCGGCGGTGACGGCGGAGATGATTGTGGGGATGGTGGGGGCGGTAACCACAAAATCGCCGAAAGACCTGCCAGGCAAAGAGGCCTATCGACTGGCGCGCTTCTGATCTCGCGTCAAATGCGCTGAAGCGCGTCGCCGTGGCGAGGGGATTTAGCGAAACGTCGCACCGCCCCGATCAGCTACGCAGCAGTCGTAAAACCCGAGCATGCGGTATTCCTGCAAGTTCGCGGTGACTGGTTTTGGGGCTGCTGCGCAGCCCATCGGGGATAAATCCCCTCGCCACAATGGGGTTTCATCGGTTGTACTGGAGCTGCTGATTTGGGTCTGCTGCGCAGCCATCGGGGCGGTGCGACGTTTCGCTAAAGCCCCTTGCCACAATGACTTGTGTGAGGGGCGGAAATCACCTTTTCGTCTGACATGAAAAACCGCCGTCCCGATCATCCGGGACGGCGGTTTTTTTGTTCAGTCCACAGCAAGCCTGATGGAATGAAAGATCAAAAGATCGCAGCCTTCGGCAGCTCCTGCAGGAATTATGCGTCGTAGAACGGGGCGACTGAGACGCGACTGCCGACGAAGAAACTATCCGCCACCAACCGCAGCGGTTGCAGGTCAAGGTCGCTGCTCTTGTCACCGATCAGTTGCTGGAAGTGCCGATACACCGCCGCGTATTCACCCTCCTCCGAAACGGGCTGGCGCACGCCGTCAATGCTCAACAATGCGCCGCCGTTGTCCAGTCGCAACACCCCTTCGGCGCAACGAATCTCGATGCTCCAGAGTTCGTCGTGGCCGTGGTCGAAGTCGAATTCGGCGCGTACATCGAGGTGGCGCGCGTCTGACATTTTGATCGACGCGGCAATCGGTGACTGGCAGTTTTCGGGAACGCGCAGTTCGGCGGACTCGACAAATAACGGTAGCGCCAGCAAGTGCGTGGCAATCGACAAAGCATTGATGCCCGGATCGAATACGCCCAAACCGCCCGGTTGCCAGATCCAGGTCTGGCCGGGGTGCCATTTGCGCACGTCTTCCTTCCAGTCGATCTGCACGCTTTGCAGAGTGCGCGTGGCGAGCCACTCGCGGGCGGCGGCAATGCCGGGGGCGTAGCGCGAATGCCAGGCGAACAACGCGCTGACGCCTTGCTGCCCGGCCAGGCTGACCAACGCCATGGCCTCACCTAATGTGGCGCACGGCGGCTTTTCCACCAGCACATGTTTGCCGGCAGCCAGCGCCTCTTGCACCAAGGCAAAGCGCCCTTGGGGTGGCGTGCAGAACGCGATCGCATCAACTTGCGGGCCGTTGGCGAGCAACTCGCTCAGGGACTGGAAATTCTCCACGCCGGCGCAAGGCTTGCCCTGTGTGGCGACAGACACCAACTGGAATGCGGGATTGGCGTTGATCGCCGGGACATGTTGATCCTGGGCAATCTTGCCGTAGCCCACCAGACCGAGACGGATCGGTTGCATCAATGACTCCTGTTTTTGTCTTGTTTTAGTCAGCGAGCCGGAAGATTACCCGCAAACGCCGCGCCCGTCTGTCGGTGCAACGTCACAACGACGCACAGGATCAGGCAAGCATTGCTCGGTAATTCACGACTTCACGTCCGGGTCGCAACGTGGCCCCTGTCGCCGGGATTTGACAGGCAACGCGTAGCTCGACAAAGTCGCACCCCTTTTGCGGCCATCAGTGCCGCAGGTCAGTGTTGAACAGGGGTTGTCGTTGAACGAACACACATTGTCCATGCGCCTGGAACGCGTGGCGGCGCACGTGCCCGCCGGCGCGCGACTGGCCGATATCGGCTCGGATCACGGCTATCTGCCGGTGGCGCTGATGCGCCGTGGCGTGATTGCAGCGGCAGTGGCTGGCGAAGTGGCGTTGACGCCGTTCCGCTCGGCTGAACGCACGGTGCGCGAGAACGATCTTGAACAGCACATCACCGTGCGTCATGCCAGCGGCCTGGCGGCAATCGAGCCTGGCGATGGAATCACCGCGATCAGCATTTGCGGCATGGGCGGCGAAACCATCCGCGACATTCTCGACAGCGGCAAAGCGCAGCTGAGCGGCGCCGAACGCCTGATCCTGCAACCCAACGGCGGCGAGCAACCCCTGCGCCAATGGCTGATGAATAACGGCTACCGCATCCTCTGCGAAGAACTGCTATGGGAGAACCGCTTCTACTACGAAATCATTGTGGCCGAGCGTGCAGACCCCGTCGCCTACACGGGGCCAGAGCTGTACTTCGGGCCACTGCAGATGCAAGCGCGCAGCCCGGCGTTCCTGAGCAAGTGGCAGCGCATCCTTCGCGAGAAACAAAAGACCCTGAGCCAGTTCGCCCGAGCGCGGCAGGCGTTGCCCGAAGCGAAAGTTCAAGAGATCGCGCAACAGGCGCAATGGATCACCGATTTATTGGCTTGAATGGCGGACGCCTGACAGCACTGATCGCTTCGCTTCCATCCTGGGCGCACATCCGTTGTGACCAAGGCTTCTGAATGACTCCCCCCCGCTATCGCCCTCAGTGGAAGAATCCCGCAGGGTTCGCTCCTTTCGATTTGATACACCACATCACAAATGAAGTACCTCAAGGCGTATTTATCAATCACGCGCCACTTCTTAAAGTTCACTCCAACAGCAGCCCATCATCCTGACAGGCTGGCTAATGGAGTTACTCCAATGCCTTTCATCAGCGTACGCATCACCCGTGACGGCGTCACTCGCGAGCAAAAAGCCCAGGTGATCAAAGAGATCACCGAAACGATGGAGCGAGTACTCAACAAGGACCCAAAACTCACGCACATCGTGATTGAAGAAGTCGACACGGATAACTGGGGTTACGCCGGTATCACCACCACCGAGTACCGCCAGCAGCTAGCGGACGAACAGTCATGAGCCGCACGGTAAAAATCGACTTCGTCTCGGATGTGGTCTGCCCATGGTGCGCCTTGGGCGCTACGGCACTTGAGCAAGCGATTGCGAATCTGGCCGGTGAGATCGATGTTGAACTGACCTACAAACCGTTCGAACTGAACCCGGATATGCCGGCCGCCGGTGAACACGCCGTCGAGCACATGATGCGCAAATATGGCCGTAGCGCTCAGCAAGTGGCAGAGCGCAACGCGATGATCATTCAACGCGGCAAAGACATCGGGTTCACTTTCGATCTGGAAAAACGCAGTCATTTTTTCAACACGTTCAATGCGCATCGCCTGTTGTTTTGGGCACACATCGAAGGCCGTCAACGCGCACTGAAGAAAGCTCTGTTGCGAGCCTACTTCACCGACGGCAAGAACCCGGATGACGCGCAAACGCTGGTGAATCTGGCGGGCGAAGTCGGTCTCGACACCCGGCGTGCGCAAGAAGTATTGGCGAGCGGCGAGTTCAGTCAGGAGGTCCGCGAGCTTCAGCGGTTTTACCAGGCACGAGGCATCAACTCGGTCCCGGCAATGGTGCTCAATGACCGAGAACTGATGTCCGGATCGCACTCGGTCGCCGAATACCAGCAAGCGTTACGGCAGGCGGCACGAGAGACCTCTCAGGCCTGATTTGCAGATTTTTCTACTCAATCCCTATCGATTCAATGAGGAATTCATCATGAGCACTTCCAATAAAGTTGTAGTGGTTACCGGCGCCTCGCAAGGCATTGGCGCTGGCCTGGTCAAGGGTTTTCGCGATCGCGGGTATCAGGTTGTCGCGACGTCTCGCTCCGTCAAACCGTCGTCAGACCCGGATATTCTGACCGTCGCTGGCGACATCGCTGATCCGCAAACCGCCGAGCGGGTTATCCGTGAAGCCGTTGCACGCTTTGGTCGCATCGACACACTGGTCAACAACGCGGGCATCTTCGTCGCCAAGCCGTTCACCGATTACAGCAAAGAAGACTACGCCCAGGTCGTGGCGACCAACATGAGCGGCTTCTTCTACATCACCCAACTGGCCATTGCCGAGATGGAAAAAAACCGTAGCGGCCATGTCGTCAGCGTCACCACCAGCCTGGTCGACCACGCGATTGACGGCGTGCCTTCGGTGCTCGCTTCGCTGACCAAGGGTGGCATCAACGCGGCAACCAAATCGCTGGCCATCGAGTACGCCAAGCGCGGCATTCGGGTCAACGCGGTTTCGCCGGGCATCATCAAGACGCCAATGCACGGCGTGGAAACCCACGAAGCGCTGGGCAATCTCCACCCGGTTGGCCATATGGGCGAGATTGATGACATCGTGCAAGCGATCCTCTATCTGGATAACGCGAACTTTGTCACGGGCGAGATCCTGCACGTCGACGGCGGCCAGAGCGCGGGTCATTGATCCAGCCGCTGTCCTTGCCACAACAAACGGCACCGTCGGTCTATACCGGCGGTGCCGTTTGTTGTGGTAAATACCGGGATGAAATATCCGTTGAGCCTCGGTGTAATCGATTATGAAGCGCCACTTTGAAGACTTGCAGTTAGGCAGTATCGAACTCTTTTGCCTCGCCGCCGAAGCGGGCAGCTTCACTGCGGCTGCGCAGCTCGCCGGGGTGACACCGGCGGCGGTGAGCCGGTCGATTCTGCGTCTGGAACAACGGCTCGGTGCTCGGCTCTTCGCGCGAACCACGCGCAGCATTCGCTTGACCGAGGCCGGTAGAAACTTCTTCGTCCAGTGCAGCCAGGCGCTGACCCAACTGGTCGAAGCTCAACAAGAGGTCATGGGCGCACAGACAAGTACCTCAGGACGATTGCGCATCAGCCTGCCGACCACTTACGGGCATCACCGCATCCTGCCGCTGCTGCCAAAGTTTCGTGCGCTGCACCCCGACGTCACCGTCGATATCCACTTGGGTAATCGCAACATCGACTTCGTCGCGGAGGGCTACGACTTGGCGATCCGCGTGCGCGCCCAACCCGACTCGACGATGATTGCGCGCCTTTTAGAGGACGCCAAACTGGTGGTGGTCGCCTCGCCCGAGTATCTGCGCAAGGCCGGTACGCCGCAGACGCTGGAGGATCTGGCGGAACACGAGTGCATCCAGTTCGAACTGCCCAGCAGCGGACGGCGGATTTCTTGGCTGTTTCAGGAAAATGGCAGCGATCGCGAGATTATTTCGGACGGCGGTTATTCCTGCTCTGACGATGTGCTCGGAGGCGTGACGCTGGCCAAGCATGGTGCCGGGGTGTTCCAGACCTACAAATTCATTGTCGAACAGGAATTGGCGGACGGCCGCCTCGTCGAGGTCCTGCAGCCCTATAAAGGTCGTTCCAGGCCTTACACCTTGCTGTATCCGCACGGGCGCTACGTGCCCCAACACGTGCGCGCCTTCGTCGATTTTCTGCTGCAATACCGCGATCAATGGGCGGCGCTTTAGCGGTGAATGCGCCGGGCGCTACAGACTGATTGCACTGGCTCTGGCCACACAGGTAGTATTGAGAGAGATTCTCACTAACATCTGGAAAGCTCACCAGTGCAATCTCCTCCGTCCAGCAAGCTGGGATACTTTTTCAGTGATCATCATCGATGGTTGTTGCAGCACATCAATCGTCATGTGCGCAACCACGCGGACGCCGAGGACACCGCCGCCGATACGTTTTGCCAGCTGATGGCGGCACGCGTTGATCCGGACAGCATCGAGCAACCGCGTGCTTACCTGTCGACCATCGCGCGCCGGCTGATCTTTGATCGTCATCGTCGGCGCAAGCTGGAACTGGCCTACCTTGAGCGGTTGTCCGCTCTGCCTGAAGCATTGGCGCCCTCCCCTGAAGAACAACTGCAATTGATCGAAGCCCTTGTCGCGATCGACCGCGCCATCGACGGTTTGCCGTTGATCGTCAAAACCACCTTCCTCTACAGCCAACTGGACGGCCTGAGTTACGTGGCGATTGCGCAGAAACTCGGGCTGTCGGAGCGCACTGTCAGTCGCTACATGAAACAGGCGTTGCGCCAATGCTATTTGTGCGAGATGGCACCGTGAGCAAAACCCGCCTCGACCCTGTCAGCGAGCAAGCCATCGACTGGATGGTCAAGCTTCGCGCCGGCACGCCTGACACTGCGCTCAACGAACGCTTCAACGCCTGGCTGGCAATGGATTCTGCGCACAGACAGGCATGGGACACCTTGCAGGAACGCCTCGGCGGTTCGTTCAACACGGTTCGCGCACTGGATCGACGCGTGCCCGGCCAGGCCGGTGAAGCCCGGCAGATTCTGTTGCAGCCGCAGGCTTCGCGGCGTGATGCCTTGCGCGTCATCGCCGGTCTCGGGCTGCTCGGCGGTGGTCTGCTGCTGGGCAGCAAAACCCGCTTGGGTGAAACGCTGCTGGCGGACCTGCACACCGGGCGCGGCCAGCGGCAGCACTTCAACCTGGCCGATGGCAGTCGCCTGAGCCTGAACGCCGACAGTGCGGTGGATCTGCGCTTCGATGACGCGCAACGCGTGATCATCCTGCGTCATGGTGAATTGGTAATTGATGTCGCGCCAGATGCTCGTCGGCCCTTGGTCGTGCGCACCGCCGAAGGCGAAATGCGTGCACTGGGCACGCGTTTTCTGGTGGCCCAGGAACCGGACGCCAGTCGCCTCGTGGTGTTGCAGCATTCGGTTGAAGCCCGTTTGTTCAACGGCACAACGCAAATCGTCAAGGAAGGTCAGGCGGCGGTCCTCTCCTCGCGTGGCATCACGCTGGCCAGCGGCGATGAACGTCGGCGCGCCGACTGGTTGAGCGGCAAGTTGAATGTACTGGATGAATCACTGGCAGAAGTGGTCGCTGCGCTGCGACCTTACCATCGTGGGTTCGTACGCCTGGCCCCGGATATTCGCGGCTTGCGGGTGCAGGGCGTATTCCCGCTGGATGACGCCGAGCGCACCTTCAGCGCCTTGGCCGAAACCCTGCCGATTCGCGTGGATCGCTACGGCCCTTGGCTGACCCTGATCAGTAAAAAGTGATGGGCGAACATTTTTTTTGAAAATCGTTCTCGTTTGTGTCCGGTTTTCATTTCTCATCCCACCTATCTCCTGACACTTCAAAACAAACAGGAGAATGTTGTGCTCAACACGTGGCCCCGTACCCTTCCCTTCGCCGTTGCCCTCGCGACCCTGGCAAGCTCAGCGCTGGCGCAAGAGCTGAGCTTCAACTTGCCGGCCGGCGCCCTTGCCAACACGCTCAATGCGATTGCCGGCCAGAGCGGCCAGATCATTTCGCTGGAGCCTGCGCTGGTGCAGGGCAAACAGGCACCGGCAGTGATCGGCCGGATGCCCGCCGAACAAGCGCTGCAAAAGGCGCTGTCGGGCAGCGGTTTGCAACTGCGCGTCACGGGGCAAGGCAACTTCAGCGTCGAGCCGGTAACTGACAACAGCGCAGCGCTGCAACTGGGGGCCACCAACATTGTCGAGCGCAGCAATGACGCCACCACCGAGGGATCGGGCTCCTATGCCGCGCGGGCGGTGACCATTGGCAAAGGCACGCACACGCTCAAGGAAATTCCACAGTCGGTCACCGTCATGACCCGCAAGCAAATGGATGATCAGGACCTCACCGATCTCAAGGACGCCGCCAATAAAACCACCGGTCTGGTCGGCCTTCAGGGCGTGGGCAAGGGCATGATCCTCACCTCACGCGGTTTTCAGATCGACGACTGGCAGTACGACGGCGTGCCGATCCCGCGCAATACCTATGCGCTGGGCAACTGGGCAACGCAGGACCTGATTTTCTTTGATCGCATGGAAGTGCTGCGCGGCGCGTCGGGCCTGCTGCAAGGCGCCGGCAGCCCCGGTGGCGCCATTAATCTGGTGCGCAAGCGCGGCCAGAACACCCCGACCGTAACCGTCACCGGCAAGGCAGGTTCGTGGGATCACTACGGCTTGCAACTGGATGCCGGCGGACCGTTGAACTCGACCGGCACGGTGCGCGGGCGTTTTGTCGCCGATGAAGATCAGAGCCATTCATTCGTCGATTACGAATGGAGCAAAACTCACTCGCTGTACGGCGCTCTGGACTTCGACGTCAGCGATGACACCACGCTCGGCGTGGCGGTCAGCCATTCGGATGGCGAATCACGGCCAATGATCCGCGGCCTGCCACGTTACGCCGACGGCAAGCCGCTCAACGTGCCGCGTTCCACCTACGGTGGTGCACGCTGGAACCATGCCGACATTGATGTCACTACCGTTTACGCCGATCTGGAACATCGCTTCAACGACGACTGGGCCGTCAAGGTCGGTGCGGTGCGCATGACCGAGACCAACAAATCGAAAAACCAGCGCACGCAAACCAGCGGCGCCGGGGTGCAAGCTGATGGCAGCGGTTTGCAATACGCCGATTTCGTCACGGATTTCGACGCAAACAAACTCGGTCTGGACATGAACCTCTCCGGGCATTTCGAAGCGCTGTCGATGGAGCATGAAGTGATGCTCGGCGGCAACTACGCCAAGTTCACCTCTGACGATAAATTCGCTCGCACCTTCAACAACAGCAGCGACACGATTTTCGACATCAACCACGACCGTCCCGAAATCAGCTACGAAGGTTTGCTCAATACCCCGGGTGGCCGGGCAACGCCGAGCGAATACGACATTCGTCAAAAAGGCCTGTACGGCAGCTGGCGGGTCAAACCGGTCGAATCACTCACGCTGGTGCTGGGTTCGCGCGTCAGTTGGTACGACTACAGCTACAAGTCATGGACGCAAATGGCGTTCAGTGACGTCGCTGTCGAGGAACCGCAAAGCACCGCGAACGAGACCGGCGAAGTCACGCCTTACGCGGGCATCGTCTACGACTTGAGCCGCGAGTGGGCGGTGTACGCCAGCTATACCGACGTGTTCGAACCCCAAACCAATCGCAACGCTAACGGTTCCGTGCTCAAACCGGTGATCGGCAGCAATTACGAGGTGGGTCTTAAGGGCGAATTGATGGACGGCCGGGTCAACACGTCGTTGGCGGTGTTCCGTTATGACCAGGAAAACCGTGCAGTCAACGACCTGGCTTCAGGCATGGTTTGCGACGACTGGTATTGCTCGACGGCCGCCGGGAAAGTTCGCAGCCAGGGTATCGAAGCCGAGATCAGCGGCGAAGTGCTGACTGGCCTGCAACTGTTCGCCGGCTACACCTACAACACCACCAAGTACCTCGACGACCCGACTGAAAAAGGCAAAACCTTCAGCACCTGGACGCCGAAACACATGCTGCGGGTGTGGGGCGATTATCAGTTCAGCGGCGACTGGAACCGTGTCAGCACTGGCCTGGGTTTCACCACCCAAAGCCATACGCTTGGCTATGAACACACTTACGACGTCGCCGGTTACACGGTGTGGAGCGCCCGTCTCGGTTACCAGTTGAGCAACGAAATCGGCCTTGCGGTGAACGCCAACAACCTGTTCGACAAGCGCTACTACACCGCCGCCTACAACCAGCTCAATGGCAACAACAACTTCGGCGATCCGCGCAACGTGATGTTCAGCGTCAAGTACACGCCCGAGTTCTGAACCGCAGCACTCGGCGTTGACCTGCCGGAGTTCGGGTCCGGCCGGTCACTTCAAGGATCAAACGCTGAGCAGTTGTTGCGTAGTCGCCATCGACGTATTCAACGACTGCCCGGTGCGCTGCAACTTGTTCAGCAGGCTGGCACCCAACCACATCTGGTACAGGGTTTCCGCCAACCGCCGGGCATTGCCCTGAGGAAGGCTGTTTTCAGCCTGGCCCTGCTCGATGCACAGGGTAATGCGCGACACCACTTGTTCGGCGCCATCACGCAAGGTGAGGCGCATCGACTCGGACAGATCGGCGACTTCGGCGCTGAGTTTCACCACCAGACACTCATCGCCGTGGCCTTCGAGCGTGCAGCGGTTCTGCCAGCCCAGCCAGTAATCCATCAATCGCTCATAAGCGGTCAGCCCCGGCAACGTCAGGCGTCGCTCCATGTCGGCGAGGTAGCCGACAAAGTAATCCTCAAGCAAGGCCTGGCCATAGAGCTCTTTGGATTTGAAGTAGTGATAGAACGAGCCCTTGGGCACGCCGGCGGTTTGCAGGATTTCATTGAGGCCGACACTGGTGAAGCCCTTCTCGGCCATCATTCGGTGGCCGGTATCGAGCAAGTGTTGGCGGGTGTCGTCGTAGGTCGGTTTCATGGGGCGCAAATTACCAGACAATAGACCAGTCGTATATTTCAGAGGAACGGAAGTTTGCCATATCTGTCAGTGAAAAACCTGCGCAGAAAAAATTACTAGACGACTGGTCTAATTGGCATCTATGCTGCGCTCCGACAACTCATCTCCCGGTGTCGGCGTTTCGCAAATCCGTTGCGCAGCGACGCCACCTGATCAACCAAGGGTGCTTTATGAAAATCTTGATGGTTCTGACTTCGCACGATCAACTTGGCGACACCGGCAAGAAAACCGGCTTCTGGCTCGAAGAGTTCGCCGCTCCTTACTACGCCTTCAAGGACGCCGGTGCCGACGTCACCCTGGTGTCCCCGGCCGGTGGCCAGCCACCGCTCGATCCGAAAAGCGACGAGCCAGACGCACAGACCGCCGAGACCGATCGCTTTCGCAATGACCCGGCCGCCCAACAGGCACTGGCCAACACCGGGCGTCTGGCGGATGTTCGGGCGGATGATTTCGATGCGGTGTTCTACCCAGGTGGCCACGGCCCATTGTGGGATCTGGCCGAAGACAAGCAGTCGATCGCTTTGATCGAAGCTTTCGACCGCAGCAACAAGCCGCACGGTTTCGTTTGCCACGCACCGGGCGTACTGCGTCACGTTTTGAATGCCGAGGGCAAACCGCTTATCCAGCATCGCCAGGTCACCGGTTTCACTAATGCCGAAGAGGCCGCGGTCGGTTTGACCGATGTCGTGCCGTTCCTGATCGAAGACGAGTTCCAGCGTCTTGGCGGTTACTACTCCAAGGTCGCCGACTGGCAAGTGCATGTGGTGGCTGACGGGCAATTGGTCACTGGCCAGAACCCTGCCAGCTCCGCCGCCGTCGCCGAGAAGTTGCTGAAGATGCTCGGCTGATAAGCCCCTTCGGGAAAAGTCCTCCGAACGCCGTGTGCGTGCCACACGGCGTTTTTTTTACGCCCACCCAATAGTTGACTGGTCTAATAAACCAGTGAAAAAGGTAATCCATGAACAACAGCAGTTATTTCACCCCCGCCAAATTGGGCCTGCACACCCTGAAAAACCGCATCGTCCTGCCGCCCCTCACCCGCCAGCGCAGTACCCAACCGGGCAACATCGCCAATGAATTGATGGCCGAGTATTACCAGCAGCGCGCAGGCGCAGGTTTGCTGGTGACCGAAGGCACGCAGATCGAGCCACGCGGCCAGGGTTATGCCTGGACGCCGGGCATTCACACGCCCGAGCAAATTGCCGGATGGCGCAAAGTCACCGATGCCGTGCATGCCGTCGACGGGGTAATTTTCGCCCAGCTCTGGCACGTCGGCCGTGTGTCGCACAGCGCGTTGCAACCTGGCGGCGCGGCGCCGGTCTCGGCTTCCGCCGTGGCCACTGATCGGGTCAGTGTGTTTATCGAAACTGCACCAGGCAAAGGCGAACTGGTGCCGCCGTCCGCACCGCGCGCGTTGAGCACTGAAGAAGTTCAGGAGCTGATCCAGCTCTATATCCAGGCAGCACGCAATGCGATGGAGGCCGGTTTTGACGGCATCGAACTGCACTGCGCCAACGGCTATCTGGTCAACCAGTTCATCTCGGCGCACAGCAATCTGCGTACCGATCAATACGGTGGTTCGCTGCACAATCGCCTGGGTTTTCTGCGCGAAGTGGTAGCGGGCGTCGCCGACTGCATTGGCAAGGAGAAGGTCGGCGTGCGCTTCGCCCCGCTGTTCACCACCACCGATGAGGCGCGCACGTACCTGGGTCTGGTCGAGGAAGATCCGCACACCACTTATATAGAAGCTATCAAGGTGCTGGAGGACGTCGGCATTGCTTATCTGTCCATCGCCGAAGCCGATTGGGACGATGCGCCAGCAATGCCGCAAACCTTCCGCCAAGCGGTGCGCGACACCTTCAGCGGCGCGATCATCTACGCCGGGCGCTACAACGCCGAATCCGGTGCGCGGCTGCTCGATTCCGGCCTCGCTGACTTTGTCGCTTTCGGTCGACCGTTCATGGCCAACCCGGATCTGCCTGCGCGAATCGCCAACGACTGGCCGCTGAATGCACTGAACCCGGCCACGGTGTATGGCGGCAGCGCTGAAGGTTATATCGATTATCCGGTGTACCCCGGCTAGCAGAAAAACCTATACAAAACTAAATTTCCGTACAACTATCTGAGCAAGGACTTTCCAACCACTGGCTACCTCTATTGCCTCTCATCAGGCTGATTGCGTTCGAATGAAGACTGTTAACCGCTTGTGCCTGGTCCTCGGTGACCAGTTGTCTTTCGATCTTGCCTCTTTGCAGGGGCTTGATCGCGAACGCGATACCGTCCTGTTGGTCGAGGTGATGGAGGAAGCCAGTCACGTTCCTCACCATCCGCAGAAAATCGTCCTGGTGTTCAGCGCCATGCGTCATTTTGCTCAGGCGTTGCAGGAGCAAGGCTTTCAGGTGCAGTACGTCCGGCTCGACGATCCGCAAAACACCGGCGCTGTGCCGAGTGAGTTGCAGCGCTGGCATGCGCTTGTAAAGCCGAACGAGTTGCACCTGACCGAATGCGGCGACTGGCGTCTGGAGCATTCGCTGCGCGATTGTGGTTTGCCCATCCATTGGCACAATGACAGCCGTTTTCTCTGCACCCGCGCCGAGTTCGCCGATTGGGCGGCCGGTAAAAAACAGCTGCGCATGGAGTTCTTCTACCGCGAGATGCGCCGCAAAAGCAGGCTGTTGCTCAATGGCGACGGCACGCCGGTGGGTGGCGCGTGGAATTTCGATGCCGACAACCGCAAGTCACTGCCCAAAGGCGTGAAGGCGCCCTACCCGCTTAACTTCGGCGCAGACCCTGTAACTCAGGAAGTCCTCGCGTTGGTGCGCGATCACTTCGCCAGTCACTACGGCGCTCTCGATACCTTCAACTACCCGGTGACCCACGCCGACGCTCAAGCGCTGTGGCAATACTTTCTGGATTTCGGTCTGGCCGGTTTTGGTGATTATCAGGACGCCATGGCCAGCGACGAGCCGTTTCTGTTCCATGCGCGCATCAGTGCAGCGCTCAACATCGGTTTGCTCGACCTGCGGCAATTGTGCAGCGACATCGAGTCGGCCTATTGGGCGGGCAGCGTTGCCCTGAACGCCGCCGAAGGCTTCATTCGGCAACTGATCGGCTGGCGGGAATATGTGCGCGGAGTCTACTGGCTGAAAATGCCTGACTACGCCGAGGGCAATTCATTCGGTAACAGCAGGCCATTGCCGGAGTTCTACTGGACCGGCGAAACGCAGATGAACTGCATGCGCCAAGCCATTGGTCAAAGCCTCAAACATGCTTATGCCCACCACATCCAGCGGCTCATGGTCACGGGCAATTTCGCCTTGCTGGCCGGCATCGCGCCGAGCGAGATCTGCGAGTGGTATCTGGCCATTTACATGGACGCGTTCGACTGGGTCGAGCTGCCCAACACTTTGGGCATGGTCATGCACGCCGATGGCGGATACCTGGGCTCCAAGCCTTACTGCGCCAGCGGCCAGTACATCAAGCGAATGTCCGATTACTGTCGCGATTGCGCCTACAAGGTGAGCGAAAGTACCACCGACAACGCCTGCCCGTTCAATTCGCTGTACTGGCATTTTCTGATGCGCCACGGCAATCTCCTGCGCAGCAATCAACGCATGGGCATGCTCTACAAAAATCTCGACCGCATGCCTGAAGCCAAACAGCAGGCCCTTTGGCAACGCGGGCAAATGCTGCTCGACCAGCTGGATAACGGCCATTCGTTGTAGATCCGCAAGCGCCGCCCTTCAAGGCTGCAACTTATGCAGGGCGCGCCGTGTCAATGGGTGACCCGTAGTGTTCGTTTGCAATACGTTGAACGAGCCCGGGCCACAATAATCATCAGGCGTGAGTGGTGAAAATCCTGAAACATCTTACCCGCGAAGCGCTTGAGTCAGAGGTCATGCGTCTGCGCCAGGCGCTCGAAACCGGCACTGGACAAACACTCATCAGCGACGTACAGCACGATATCGCCGCGCAACTGGCCGCCAGCCGAGCGGCGCTCGCCGCCAGTGAAGCGCGCCAGCGGGCAATCTTCGAGTGCGCGATCGATTTCGCCATGGTCGCCACCGACCCGCGGGGCATTATCACCGAATGGAACGCCGGCGCCGTCAATGTCATGGGCTGGACCGCCGAGGAAATGCTCGGCCAGAGTGCTGCGAGTTTTTTCACACCAGCCGATCGCGCCTCCGGCCGTGTTGAACTGGAAATGCAGCGCGCTCTGCTTGAAGGACGCGCCTCAGATGAACGCTGGCACCTGCGCAAGGACGGCAAATTGTTCTGGGCGTCGGGCGAACTGATGCCGCTCTATGCGGATGATCAATCCCATCTGGGCTTCGTGAAAATCCTTCGTGACCGCACCCAGGAGCATCTCGCCGGCCGTGCGCTTTTCGAATCGCAAGAGCGCTATCGCCTGGCGCTCAAGGCAACACGCGACGCGGTCTGGGACTGGGATCTGCAGACCCGGCAGATTGTCTGGAACGAAGCCTTGCAGCAGGCTTATGGGTTCCCTTCAGCAGCCATCGAGCCGACGAGTGACTGGCGCCTTGCCCAGATCCACCCGCAGGATCGCGAGCGCGTCGAAGCCTCGATTCGCTCTGCCATCGACGGCAGCGGATCGACCTGGACCGCCGAATATCGCTTCCGCTGCCAGGACGGTTCCTACGCCGAAGTGCTCGACCGCGGACACTTGATCCGCAACGCCGACGGCCGCGCCGAGCGCATGATCGGCGCGATGCTTGATCTGACGCGCTCGCGCAGTGCCGAAACGGCGCTGCGCCTGAGCGAAGAACGCTTCAGCACCATTCTGGAAACCATCGAAGCCGCATTCGCCATCGTCAACGTCAAATTCGACGCCGACGATCTTCCGGTGGATTACTACTTCGTCGAAGCCAACCCGGCGTTCGAACGTCAATGCGGGGTCAATCTGCGTGGTAAATGGGTGACCGAGTTTGCCCCCAATCTGGAAAAGTTCTGGTTCGAGACCTACGGGCACGTGGCCAAGACGGGCGAGCCGGCGAACTTTGAAAATTACGCCAACACCTTTGAGCGCTGGTTCGACGTGCGTGCCGTACGAGTCGGCGACCCGGCCGACCGGCAAATCGCGATCCTCTTCAATGACGTCACTGAACGGCGCGACGCCGAAGAGCGCCTGCGCGTCAGCGAAGCACTCGCGCGTGAAAACGTCGAGCGCGTACAACTCGCCCTCGCCGCCGGCGCCATTATCGGCACCTGGCACTGGGACCTGCCGACCGATAACTTTACCGTGGATGAAGCCTTCGCCAAGGTGTTCAATCTCGATCCTGCTTTGGGTCGCACCGGTCTGAGCCTGGAACAAGTGGTGACGACCGTTCACCCCGACGACCGCGAAGGACTCATCGCTGCGATCAACGAAGCGATTGCCCGTGGCGGCGCCTATTCCCATCAGTATCGGGTGCGCGACGCCGATGGAAAATACAACTGGCTTGAGGCCAACGGACGCGTCGAGTGCGCCGACGACGGCACTGCGCTGCGCTTCCCCGGCGTGCTGATCGATGTGGAAGAGCGGCGCAGTGTCGAGGCCGAGCGCGATCGGGCCAACGCGGCACTGCGTGCGCTCAACGACACCCTGGAACAACGCGTGATGGCGCGCACTGCCGATCTCATGCAAGCCGAGGAAAAGCTGCGCCAGTCGCAGAAAATGGAAGCCGTCGGGCAACTGACCGGCGGCCTGGCGCACGATTTCAACAATCTGCTGGCCGGCATTTCCGCCGCCCTGGAGCTGATGGAAAAACGCATCGCTCAGGGCCGTATCAAGGACGTCGACAAATATCTGGTGACCGCCCAAGGCGCGACCAAACGTGCAGCGGCGCTTACCCATCGACTGCTGGCGTTCTCCCGACGCCAGACCCTCGATCCGCGGCCAACGGACGTCAACACGCTGATTGTCGGCATGACCGAGCTGATCCAGCGCACCGTCGGCCCGAGCATTCGCTTGAAGACGTTGGTGGCACCCGATCTTTGGCCGGCGCTGGTCGATGCCAGCCAGTTGGAAAACGCTCTGCTGAATCTGTGCATCAACGCCCGCGATGCCATGCCAGATGGCGGCAGCATCACGGTGGAAACCGCCAACCGCGCCGTGACCATCGAGTCGGTCCACACACTGGACATTCCCGAGGGCGAGTACCTTTGCCTCTGCGTCACCGACACCGGCACCGGCATGAGCGCGGAAGTCATCGCCAAGGCCTTCGACCCGTTTTTCACCACCAAACCGCTCGGCCAGGGTACGGGGCTTGGGTTGTCGATGATCTACGGCTTCACCAAACAATCCGGTGGCCAGGTGCGCGTGCATTCACAAGTCGGCCAAGGCACCACGATGTGCATCTACCTGCCACGCTATCGCGGCGAAGCCAAACAAAATTACGACGCCACCCGCAGCACGACAACACCGCTGGTAAAAGCAGGCGAGACTATCCTCATCGTCGACGACGAACCCACCGTGCGGATGCTGCTCAAAGACGTGCTCTGCGAACTTGGCTACACAGTGCTGGATGCGGCTGACAGCGTTGAAGGCCTGGAGGTACTGCGCTCCAACGCGCAGATCGACCTGCTCATCACCGATGTCGGCTTGCCGGGCGGCATGAACGGCCGGCAAATGGCCGATGCAGGCCGGGAAATCCGCCCAAAACTCAAAACCCTGTTCATCACCGGCTACGCCGAAAACGCCGTCATCGGCAGCGCTCAACTCGGACCGGGCATGCAAGTGCTGACCAAGCCTTTTGCAGTCGACACCCTGGTTTCGCGGGTCAGCAATTTGCTGTCCGAAGCGACAACGCCGTAAACCGCAACCGGCCCCTGTAGGAGCTGCGGCACACTGCGATCTTTTGATCTTGATTGTAAAAATCACAATCAAAAGATCGCAGCCTCGTTGCACTCGAATGCTCCTACAGGTTTGTGTGCTGGCCGAAGATCTGTAAGCGACGCACAAACCTGTGGGAGCGAGCTTGCTGGCGATAGCGGTGGAACAGTTATCGGATGTTTTGACCGTGTCGACGCCTTCGCGAGCAGGCTCACTCCTACATTGTTCGGTGGGGGCATTAATCTTGTGAACACCACAAAACCTGGTGGGAGCTGCGGTGCCCACACATTTTCGACCCTTGCAGATTTCCTGTAGGAGCCAGCCTGCTGGCGATAGCGGTGGATCAGTCACTGGATGTTTTGCCTGTGCCAGCCCCGATTTAACGCAGCCGATTGACTGAGCGTATTTATGCCGTTGAACTGCCATTAGCTCGGCTATCAATATTTAAAATGAGAGGGGCTCACAGATGCACCCAACCACGCCCGACGGCCGATATTTCGTGGTCAAAGAACAGCTTTGGCGGTGCAGCAACCCGGCGTTGGACCCGCAACAGCGCCAGCATCTGGTCGACGACTTGATGACAGCGCGACGCGAAGTCAAAGCGGCGAAGTTGCTGGATGACCCGCAAAAATTGAAAGCAGCGAGGGCGCATGTGCACGCCGCCAAAGTGGCACTGGGCGAGCGTGGCCCGGTCTGGTGGGAGGACGGCACTGCGGATTACAACCGGTATAAAGTGAGCAACACGCCGTATGCCGAGTGGTATCAATCGTTGAAACTGGAAGGCGCCTAAGGCATCTCAAATCGCGCCGTGCTTTCACGTGGCGTCAGCTGAAACGGCAACACCACATGTCGGGCAGGCAACGGCTGTTTCTCGATCAGGGCTATCAGCATTTCGACGGCTTTCTCGCCAAACACTTCCGCCGGTTGGGAGATGGTTGTCAGCGGCGGATCGCAGTAAGCCGCCATCGGAATGTCATCGAATCCCGCCAGCGAAATATCCTCCGGCACGCGCAACCCCTGCTCCTTGATGCGCTTCAACGCACCAATCGCCATCTCGTCATTTTCACAAAACAGCGCGGTCGGCCGGTCGTCGAGAGCGAGCATTTTTCCGGCGCCGGCATAGCCCGCAGCCAGACTGAAATCGCCGTGACAAACCAGCGCATCGTCCAGCGCAAGGCCAGCCTGGCGTATCGCCTGTTCGTATCCCGCCAGACGATCTCGCGTCAGCGGACTGCCTTTCGACCCTTTGATCAGGCCGATGCGCCGATGACCAAGCGCGATCAAATGCTCGGTCATCGCCTTGGCGGCCGCGACGTTGTCGAGGCTGATTGTCGGATGACGGCCTTGCTGGATCACTTCGCACGCATTGACGATCGGTGGCAGATCCTTCCCCGAAGCGGAGCCTTCGAAGGGGTCGAAGGCGCGCAGTTGAATCACGCCATCCGCTTGATGGGCATACACCAGATCAGCGAACTGGCGTTCGAGTGTTTCGCGACCCTGGGTGTCGCACAGCAACAATCTGTAGCCGGCGGCTTGCGCAGCCTTTTGCGCACCGCTGATGACTCGGGCGAAAAATGTGTTGGCGATGGTCGGGACCAGAATCACCAGGTTCCCGGTTCTGCGTGAGCGGAACTGCACCGCCATCAGATTCGGGCGATATCCGGCCTGTTCGACGGCAGCCATGACCCGATCGCGGGTGTCGGGCAGTACGCGCTCCGGCGACTTCAATGTTCTTGACACTGTTGCCACCGAAACGCCCGCCAGCCGTGCCACTTCGCGGATATTGGACAAGTCTGCCTCGCTCTTTCAATCAAATCGGCCGCCGAGCTTACCGCACCGCGCCGCCCTCCGAAACGCCGACATTCGTCCGAGATGGTTTGACAGCCGTGCATTTCGAGCCTAGATTTCGCCCACGATGTAACCGGTTACATCATAGACGACTGATGCACTATCCACAGAGACAATTGCCATGATTGCTGCTGCTCGAAAAATAAGAATGGGCTTCGTCGGTGGGGGTGAAGGCGCCTTCATCGCTCAGGCACACCGGCAGGCAGCCGGCCTCGATGGACGCTTTGAACTGGTCTGCGGTGCGTTCAGCCGAGACGCGCAAAACAATCAGCGCAGTGGCGCCGCATTGGGTCTGCCTGCGCAACGCTGTTACGACGCCTGGCAAGACATGCTCGCCGCCGAATCCCGGCTGCCGCCCGATCAGCGCATGGAGCTGCTGGTGATCGTCACGCCTAATCACTTGCACGCCCCTATCGCCAGCGCAGCGATGAGCGCCGGTTTCCATGTCTTCAGCGAGAAGCCTGCTGCGCTCAATCTGGCCGAAGTGCAGGCGCTCGAAGGCGTCGTCAGCAGCAGTCAGCGAATCTACGCGCTGGCGCACACCTATCTGGGTTACGCGATGGTCTGGCAGGCACGGGAAATGGTCGCCAGCGGCGTTATCGGGCGCTTGCGCAAAGTCCTCGTCGAATACCCGCAAGGCTGGCTCAGCAGCGACGTCGCCGGCCAAGGCAACAAGCAGGCCGATTGGCGCGACAACCCTGAGCAATCGGGCATCGGCGGCTGCATCGGTGACATCGGCACTCACGCGTTTTCCCTGGCGGAGTTTGTCGCCGGTCAGCCCATCCAGTTCATCAGCGCGATGCTTAGCTCGCACTTCAGCAGCCGCCAACTGGATGACGACGCCGCCATGCTGTTCAAAATGGCCGACGGTGCCAGCGGCGTGTTGATCGCCAGTCAGGTCTGCGCCGGTGAAGAGAATCCGCTGAAAATTCGTCTGTACGGCGACAACGGTGGTTTGGAGTGGCGCCAGGAAGAGCCCGCCAGTCTGATCCATCGCCCGCTGAACGAACCCATGCGCGTGCTGCGATCCGGCCTCAGCCAACCGTGGCTATGTGAAGCCGCAACCCGGCGCATGCGCCTGCCCGCCGGGCACCCGGAAGGTTATCTGGAAGCCATGGCCAATCTTTACGGCGACCTCGCGCAGGCCATTCTCCAGGGCGCGAGCGGCCCTGATGCGCCCGGCGTGCCCGGCATAGAAGCCGGCCTGCGCGGCATGGCCTTCATCGAAACCGCTCTCGCCAACCATCGCGGTGATGCCAAGTGGAGCGAAATACCTCGCCAGTCAATCGGAGCATCCGCCAATGACAACTGATCAAACAAACCCTGGCGGCATGCGCGGCCCGGGCATCTTTCTCGCGCAGTTCATCTCTGACGAAGCGCCCTTCGACTCCCTCGCCAACATTGCGCAGTGGGCGGCCTCGCAAGGCTACAAGGCCATCCAGTTGCCGACCCTTGGCACGCGTTTCATTGATCTTGAGCGCGCCGCCCACAGTCAGGATTACTGCGACGAACTCATCGCAATTTGCGCCAAGGCCGGCGTGGTGATCAGCGAGCTGTCGACCCATCTGCAAGGCCAACTGGTCGCGGTGCATCCGGCGTTCGACAGCCTCTTCGACGACTTCGCCCCAGAGGATTTGCGCGGCAAGCCGCAAGCGCGCACGCAATGGGCGATCAACCAGTTGAAACTGGCAGCGCGCGCCAGTCAGCGCCTGGGGCTGACAGCCCATGCGACCTTTTCCGGCGCCCTGCTCTGGCCGTATGTCTACCCATGGCCGCAACGCCCTGCCGGTCTGGTCGAGCAAGGCTTTGCCGAATTGGCCGAGCGCTGGCTGCCGATACTCGACTGTTTCGACGAGGCCGGTGTAGACCTGTGTTACGAAATCCATCCCGGCGAAGACCTCCACGACGGCGCCTCTTTCGAGCGTTTTCTTGAGGCGGTGAATCATCATCCACGCGCCGCGATTCTGTATGACCCGAGCCACTTGCTGTTACAGCAGATGGATTACCTGGGGTTCATTGATCGCTATCACGAGCGCATCCGCATGTTCCATGTGAAGGACGCCGAGTTCCGCCCCGACGCGCGCTCCGGAGTTTACGGTGGCTATCAAGGCTGGGTTGATCGCCCGGGCCGATTCCGCTCGCTGGGCGACGGCCAGATCGACTTCAAATCGATCTTCAGCAAGTTGACCCAATACGACTTCAACGGCTGGGCCGTGCTCGAGTGGGAATGCTGTCTGAAAGATGCCGCGCAAGGCGCTGCCGAAGGCGCCGCCTTCATCGAACAACACATGATCACCAAGACCCGCAAGGCGTTCGACGACTTCGCCAGCGTGAGCGCTGACGAACAATCCAACCGACGTTTGCTGGGGCTTCACGACCACTGATTTACCGCTGTTACCGACATAAAAATAATACGGTGATTGAAATGAACGTAATGAATGCGCGACTCAGCGTGATGATGTTTTTGCAGTTTTTTATCTGGGGTGGCTGGTTCGTCACCCTCGGCACCTTCCTCACCACAACGCTGGCGGCCAGCGGCGGCCAGGTGGGGATGGCGTTCTCGACCCAGTCGTGGGGTGCGATCATTGCGCCCTTCGTCATTGGCCTGATTGCCGATCGATTCTTCAACGCCGAACGCATCCTGGCGGTGCTGCATCTGATCGGCGCGGTGCTGTTGTTCCAGCTCTATCGGGCGCCAGATTTCAGCGCGTTTTATCCTTATGTGCTGGCCTACATGATGGTCTACATGCCGACGCTGGCCTTGGTCAATGCGGTGGCGTTCCGACAAATCAAAGACCCGGCCCTGGAGTTTTCGCGCATACGCGTCTGGGGGACCGTCGGCTGGATTGTCGCCGGCATCGTGATCAGCTTTGGTTTTGCCTGGGACTCCCAACAAGCCATCGCGGCGGGCGGCTTGCGTAACACCTTCCTGATGTCTGCCGTAGCGTCGCTGGTGTTGGGGTTCTACAGCTTCAGCCTGCCGAATACCGCACCGCTGAAATCCACTGAAGGTTCGGCGAGCCTGAAGCAGATGCTGGGCGTGGATGCGTTGAGCCTGCTCAAGGATCGCAGCTATCTGGTGTTCTTCCTCGCGTCCATTCTGATCTGCATTCCTCTGGCGTTTTATTACCAGAATGCCAACCCGTTCCTCGCCGAAATCGGCGTCACCAATCCGACGGCGAAGATGGCCATCGGGCAAGTGTCCGAAGTGCTGTTCATGCTGCTTCTGCCGCTGTTCATTCAGCGTTTCGGAATCAAGATCGCGTTGCTGGTCGGCATGCTGGCCTGGGCGTTGCGATACGTGCTGTTTGCCTTCGGCGACAACGGTGATCAAGCATTCATTCTGCTCATCGGCATTGCGCTGCACGGCGTTTGCTACGACTTTTTCTTCGTCTGCGGGCAAATCTACACCGACGCCAAGGCCCCCGAGCGCTTTCGCAGCTCGGCTCAAGGCCTGATTACCCTGGCGACTTACGGTTTGGGCATGCTGATCGGCTTCTGGATCGCCGGCCAGATCACCGACCACTTCGCCTCGGCTAACGGGCATGACTGGCGCAGCATCTGGCTGTTTCCGGCCGGTTTCTCGGTTGCGGTAATGCTGCTTTTCTGGATGACGTTCAAAGGACGAGACAGCGACAAGGCTGTGATCCCCTCACCCGTCTAAGCACTACCGCCCCCTGTAGGAGCTGCGGCACGCTGCGATCTTTTGATCTTGATTTCAAACAACAGGATCAAAAGATCGCAGCCTCGTTGCACTCGAATGCTCCTACAGGATGTTGTGTGTTCAGTTGAACGAACGAAAGCCTGCTTTTCAGGGCTGGCTTTGGGTTAGTCAGCGTCCCATCTAGACCCTACCGCCCCCTGTAGGAGCTGCGGCACGCTGCGATCTTTTGATCTTGATTTCAAACAACAGGATCAAAAGATCGCAGCCTCGTTGCACTCGAATGCTCCTACAGGATGGTGTGTCAGTTGAACGAACAAAAGCCTGCTTTTCAGGGCAGGCTTTTGGTTAGTCAGCGTCCCGTCTAGACCCTACCGCCCCTGTAGGCGCTGCGGCACGCTGCGATCTTTTGATCTTGATTTCAAACAACAGGATCAAAAGATCGCAGCCTCGTTGCACTCGAATGCTCCTACAGGATGGTGTGTCAGTCGAACGAACGAAAGCCTGCTTTTCAGGGCAGGCTTTTCGAGTTGTGACAGTGCCAGCTTACTTTTGCTGCGCCGTCAGCGCCGCATAACCATTCATCAAGTTGCGATAGTTCGGAATACGCTGAGACAGCAGATTACCCAGCCCTTCGATGTCGTTGCGCCAGTCGCGGTGCAGCTCACAGGCTACCGAGAACCAGTTCATCATTTGTGCGCCGGCCTGAGTCATGCGGCTCCATGCGGCTTGTTGCACAGTGGTGTTGAAAGTGCCGGAGGCATCGGTGACGACGAACACATCAAAGCCTTCGGCCAGGGCTGACAGTGTCGGGAATGCCACACAAACATCGGTGACCACGCCGGCAATGATGATCTGCTTGCGGCCTGTAGCTTTGATCGCCTTGACGAAGTCTTCGTTGTCCCAGGCGTTGATCTGGCCTGGACGGGCGATGTAGGGCGCGTCCGGGAACATCTCTTTCAGTTCCGGTACCAATGGGCCGTTCGGGCCTTGTTCGAAACTGGTGGTGAGGATGGTCGGCAGTTCGAAGAATTTCGCCAGATCGGCCAACGCCAGAACGTTGTTCTTGAATTCGTTCGGCGAGAAGTCCTGCACCAGAGAAATCAAACCGGTCTGGTGGTCAACCAGCAGTACTACGGCGTCGTCTTTGTTGAGGCGGTTGTAGGTTGGCGTGTTCATCTGTGCAGTCCTTTTTAGTTGGGGAAGTTCTTGTTGCGTTCAAGATGGGCTCAGATTACTGACACTCCAGCGCTGGATAAATCGGCTGAAAAGCGTTTAACCGTCAACTTGAACAGGACAATCACGCGACACTGATCACGGATTTCGCTGGCATCCCGACCTTCCCGGCGATCCTTGTCATACTGTTACCAGCTTCACGTGTGCAATAAACCCAAGGAGATGTTCATGCTCGGACGCCACTCGCCAGAGCCGAACACAGACAACCCCGCATCCCTGAAAGCCGTGCGCGCCGGATCGACGTTCCGCCTGACGGTGAGTTTCATGCTGGTAGTGGTCATGGCCTTTTTGGCGGTCGAGAGCTGGCGAACTTGGCGCGACTACCGTGCAGCCTTCGATTCTGCGCGCAACTCGGTGACCAACCTCGCCCGCGCCACGGCCCAGCATGCCGAAGACACCATCCGCCAGATGGACGTGCTGACCGCCGCCCTGAGTGAGCGGATCGAGGGTGATGGCCTGCAAAACCTGGATGTCCCGCGCATTCACAAATTGTTGGTGCAGCAATCGACAATCATGCCGCAGCTGCACGGCTTGTTTATCTACGGTCCTGATGGACAGTGGATCGTCACCGACAAGGAGGTGACGCCCGAGACCGCGAACAACGCCGACCGTGATTATTTCCAGTACCACCGCACCCATGAAGATCGCCATGTGCGCATCGGCGATGTGGTCGAGAGCCGCTCCACAAAAGACCTGATCATTCCCATATCACGCCGGCTGAACAATGCCGATGGCTCGTTCGCCGGCGTGTTGCTGGGCACGGTCAAGGTCAGCTATTTCGTCGATTACTACGGTGACTTTCGCATCGATGACAAAGGCGCGCTGGTGCTGGCCAGGCGCGACGGCACCATCCTCGTGCGCCGCCCGTTCATCGCCTCGGTGATCGGCAAGAGCCTGGCCAACAGCGAGATCTTCAAGACCTATTTACCCAACTCCAACTCAGGCATCGCGCAAGTGCGCGCCGTCGTCGACGACACCGAGCGCTTGTATGGCTATCGTGCCCTCACCACCTACCCACTGGTGGTTGAGGCCGGTCTGTCGCGTGATTCGATCATCGAACCCTGGCAGCAGGATTTGCTGAAGAACGGCTTCGTGCTGGTGTTTCTGATTCTGGTGCTGAGCTGTTTCGGCCTCATCGTCCTCAGCCAGTTGCGCCAGCGTATGGCGATGGAACGACAAATCCGCCACGCCCATCAGACCATGCGCGACATGGCGTTGACTGACGCCCTGACCGGGCTCGGCAACCGTCGACGCCTGGATAATTCGCTGGCCGATGAAATTCGATTGGCCCGTCGCCAGGGTTCGGCGCTGTCGTTGATCATGCTCGATGTCGACCACTTCAAACGCTACAACGACCAATACGGACATGCGGCGGGTGATGATTGCCTGAGCGCGGTCGGCCAGGCGATCCAGCAAGCGGTCAAACGCCCGGGTGACCTGGCCGTACGTTACGGCGGCGAAGAGTTCACCGTGTTATTGCCCAACACCGATAGCGCCGGGGCGATTCAGGTCACTGAGGACATTTTGCAGAGTATTCGTGCGCTGAAGCTTGCGCACGCCGGGCATCCTCTGGGGTACGTCACGGCCAGTGCTGGCATCACCACGCGTCATCCTGTCGACGATACGGTCACGCCGGCCTCGTTGTTGAAAGCGGCCGACACCCGTCTCTATGAGGCCAAGCAACAGGGGCGCAACCGTTGGTGTTCGAGTTCGGCGGTGATGAGCTGATAACACCTTCGTCGCTCGCACTGGTCACTTTTTCTTACACCTTTTGTCGCCCTGCGACACCCTGTCAGCCGATCGAAAACCGACTGGCCGGTTCAGTTTGGTATCATGCGCCGCTTTTACGGTTAACCCCTCGCCAGTCCTGCCGACTGACGGGCTGCAAAAGGCGGTATTAGATGACGGCTTTGTTGACTCGCCGCAAGGTACTTGCGGGAATGGGCGTACTCGGGCTCGGCCTGCTCGCCGGCTGCGACACCCGCGGCCAACTGTCGTACAAGTACGGCAAGGATCTGAGTAACAAGATCATGGGCCGCACCTTCAAACTGAAGGACACCGACGGCGACACCATGACCCTGTCGAGCTTCCGCGGCCTGATGCCGATGGTGTTCTTCGGCTTCACCCAGTGCCCGGCGGTCTGCCCGACCACCCTGGCCCGCGCGGCAAAAATCAAGAAACTGATGGGCAAGGACGGCGATCGCTTGCAGGTGATTTTCATCACCCTCGACCCTGAGCGCGACACGCCGCAAATCCTCGACGCCTACGTCAAAGCCTTCGACCCGACCTTCGTCGCGCTGTACGGTACGCTTGAGGAAACCAAGGCCACGGCCAAGGAATTCGACGTGTTCTTCGAGAAGGTGCCGGCCGGCGACACCTACACCATCTCGCACACTTCCACCAGTTACGTCTTCGACTCGCGCGGCGAACTGCGCCTGGGTCTGTCCACCTCGCTTTCGGCAGAAGAATGCACGGAAGATTTGCTTACCGTTATGGAGGTTTGCTGATGCAACCGTTTCTGAACAACATCAAACGCGCGGTACTCGGTCTGTCCCTGCTGGGCCTGGCCTTCCAGGTCTCTGCACAGACCAAGGTTGACGATGCATGGGTACGTGCAACCGTGCCGACCCAATCCGCCAGCGGCGCATTCATGATCGTCACCGCCGACAGCGACAGCAAGCTGCTCAGCGTTGCGACGCCAGTGGCCAAAGACGTGCAAATCCACGAAATGAGCATGAAGAACGACGTCATGAGCATGGGCCCGGTCAAATCGGTCGACCTGCCGGCAGGTAAAGCCGTCAAGCTTGATCCAAACGGTTACCACGTCATGCTGATGGGCCTGACCGGTCAGTTGAAAGAAGGCGAATCCGTGCCGCTGACCCTGACCGTGGAAAACGCCAAGGGCGAAAAAGAAACCGTTGAAGTGAAGGCCAGCGTGCGTTCGCTGACCAGCATGGAAGGTCACGATCACAGCAAAATGCATTGATCTGACGGAGCGGTAACAAAAAAGGGGCGGCCTGATCGTTGATCAGGCCGCCCCTTTTTGGGTTTGGGAAATCGGCTTTTGTGGAAAGCAGGCTTTACATGAGGAAAATCTTTCGCGACTATGTAAAGGGTCTTTTACATAGGAAGTAAGCATGAACCGGTATTACCTGGAAATGGGCGCAGCACTCATCCTTTACACGGTGGCGTTGGTCGCCTCACTGGTTGCCTCGCAATACCTGATGGATGCCAACATTATTCTGCGCTCAGCTGTCGCGTTGACGCCGATCCTGCCGGCAGGTTTGATGTGCTGGGCCATCGTGCGCAACATGCGCCGCATGGATGAAATGCATCTGCGCATCCAGTTCGAAGCGCTGGGCTTCGCGTTTGCCGCTTCAGCGCTGCTGACCTTCAGCTACGGTTTTCTGGAAAACGTCGGCGCGCCGCACATTCCATGGACTTGCGTGTGGCCAGTGATGGGCGCGATGTGGATCCTCGGCCTGCAAATCGCCCGACGCCGCTACCAATGAAAAACCGCCTCAAGGCACTGCGCGCCGAGCGCAAATGGTCACAGGTCGATCTGGCTGAACGCCTGAACGTGTCGCGCCAGACCATCAATGCCATCGAAAACGAACGCTACGATCCAAGCCTGCCGCTGGCGTTTCAGATTGCCCGAGCGTTTGAGCTGTCGATTGAAAGCATTTTTGATGATGGCTTGAACTGAGCAAAAGTCGGTGCAGGCGGATTCCAGTTTCGGTTAAACAGCCTGAAACAAAAAAACGCCTGCACCGATTCGCCTGCCGTATCCCGGTTAATTGTCAAACACCCACCCCTGACTGGCCCCTAGCCCAGTGCCCACGCTGACAAGTCCGCCCGACATCGGATCACCTTCAAGTTTTAAAAGACGATCAGACCGCTGACCCTTGGTATCATCGCCCACACTTTTTTGACGATTTAATGACTGGAAGGTCTTTTTTTGTGAGCGCTCTTTTTCGCTGGTTGCGGCAGCCGCATGCCCGCCTGTTCTCTCTGATTCTGCTGGTACTGATTGTGCCGGTGTGTCTGCGCGCGGCGCTGGGCTGGTCGACACCGCTGGGCTATTTGTCGGATCTGGCCATTGGCAGTCTGCTGGTGGTTCTGCTGCATCGCCGAGCGTGGTGGCTGGCGCTGCCGGTGCTGGTGTTCTGGGCGCTGTTGGCGGTGGCAACGGCTGAGTTGGTCAGCGCCGTTGGCCGTTTGCCGAGTCCTTCCGATCTGCATTACCTGATTGATCCGCAATTTGTCGAAAACTCAACTGGTGGTGGTTTGGCGCACCCGGCGCTGGGCATCACGTTGCTGCTGGCCTTGGCATTCTGGCTGCTGACGCAGTTCACCGGTCGCGGCATTGTCCGCCCACCCCTGCCCCGCGGGGTCTGGAGCGCGCCTTTGGTGCTATTTGCCGCGCACTGGGGCGCGCAGAACCTGTGGCCGAGCGAAGACGATCCGTGGCGCGCGTACAACCTGCCGCATCAATTGCTCGCCACCGAAGTGGCTGACCTGCAGATACACGCCGAGGAATGGCTGGACGGCGATGTCGAGGAAGTCGCGCCGGCCATGGCCGGGCTCACCGACGTCGACCTCAATGGTCAAAAACTGCTGGCCGCGCCGGGGCAGGCGCGCAACGTGTTGGTCATTGCTCTGGAAGGCATTCCCGGCGCTTACGTCCGCGCCAATCGCGAAGCCATCGGCAGCCATTATCAGGAAGACCTGATGCCCAACCTCAGCCGTTGGGCCGAGCGCGGCATGAACACTCCGGATTACGTTCTGCACACGCACCAGACCATTCGCGGTCTGTACGCGATGCTCTGTGGCGATTACGACAAACTCAATAACGGCACGCCCAAAGGCGTGGAAATGCTCACCCTCACCGAGCGCAATCAGGCGTGCCTGCCGGCGCAGCTGCGCGAACATGGCTTCAGCACCCACTATCTGCAAGGCGCCGGCCTGCGCTTCATGGCCAAAGACAAGATCATGCCGCACATCGGTTTCGATGCGACGCATGGCCTGGAATGGTTCACCAATGCCAACTATCTGGAGTTTCCGTGGGGCAAGGATGACAAGGCGTTCTTCGAGGGTGCGCTGGATTATGTCGGCCAACTGAACCAGCAGAAACAGCCGTGGATGCTGACGTTGTTGACGGTGGGCACGCATCAACCCTACTCCGCGCCGGACGAATATCTGGAGCGCTACGAGACACCCAAGCAAGCCGCCGTCGGATACCTCGACGATGCGCTGGATGAATTCCTCAAAGGTCTTGAACAACAAGGTGTGCTCAAAGACACGCTGGTGGTGATCACTTCGGATGAATCCCACGGCATCGACGGTGTACGTCTGGCCTCGTCGTGGGGCTTCAACCTGACGCTGGCGCCGGAGCAGGCACAACTGCCGCGACTGAATGCCGGGGTCTATGGCCATGTTGATCTGAGCACGTCGATCCTTGACTACTTCGACCTGCCGGTGCCGACCGCGCTAAGCGGTCGCTCGCTGTTTCGCGACTACGATTCCGGTCGCGAAATCATGTCGTTCACCAACGGCAAACTGCGCTATCACAACGGCCAGGGCATCTTCTCCGAATGTGACATGCCGCGCCGCTGCCGCTACTACGAAAGCGCCGGTTTCATCGCCGAGAGCGCCACCTTCAAGGGCAGCTACAGCGGCCAGCGCGCCCGGCAAATCGCCGCCCGCGCCACGGCGCTCGACCTGTCGCTGCTGCGCACCCCGCTCAACCATCGCTATCAGTTCGGCAGCACCAACGTCATCCCCCTGCAAGCGCAGATCAAGGACGACTGGGCCGACAACCTGATCGGCGCGCAATACCTGGAAATGCCCAAGGGCTCGCACACCCGCGTGCGCCTGACCGTACGCTCTGTCGATCCGCAACAGGCTGCGTACATTCAGCTCAAGGCCAAGGAGTTCGAGCAGGACGTGCAACTGGGATTGCCGGCAGAAATGGTCGCCACGGCGGATCAACCGCTGGAGATGGATTTCAGCTTTGATAACCCGCAACAGCGCAAGGCGTTCTCGTTCCATTTGCTGGGGTATGGGCTGGGTGCGGTGGAGGTAACGGATTTCAGTGTGATCACTGAAGTGCCGGGGCAAGAGGACATTCTCGACGACGTGCTTGAGGACGAGGCCGCGCAGTCGAGTTGACTGCACAATCCCGTGTAAGGGCTGCCGCAGGCTGCGATCTTTTGATCTTGCTTTTTTAAAGGCCAACGTCAAAAGATCGCAGCCTTCGGCAGCTCCTACAGGGGGTTATGCGCGATGCAGAGTGAGGGTTTTGCAGCAACATCTGCGGTAAAAGGTTCTGCCTATCAGCGCCCATCAGTCGGGCTATTAGCTGACTCGCCAACTCGGGTCTAGCCTTACAAGTCCGAAGTCGGCACGAGCCGGCCGTCGCAGACCTGATAAGGACCCGAACATGGCAAACGAATCGAAATGCCCGTTCAACCACGCCGCCGGTGGTGGTACGACGAACCGTGACTGGTGGCCGAATCAACTCAACCTGAAGATCCTGAGCCAGCACTCGCCCAAGTCCGATCCGCTGGGCAAGGACTTCGACTACGCCAACGCCTTCAAAAGCCTGGACTTCCAGGCACTGAAACAAGACCTGCGCGCACTGATGACCGACTCACAGGACTGGTGGCCGGCAGACTTTGGCCACTATGGCCCGCTCTTCGTGCGCATGGCCTGGCACAGCGCCGGCACCTATCGCACCGCGGATGGCCGCGGTGGCGCCGGCTCCGGCCAGCAACGTTTTGCCCCGCTCAATAGCTGGCCGGACAACGTCAGCCTCGACAAGGCCCGGCGCCTGTTGTGGCCGATCAAACAGAAATATGGTCGCAATATTTCCTGGGCTGACTTGATTGTCCTCACCGGTAACGTCGCGCTGGAATCCATGGGCTTCAAGACCTTCGGTTTCTCCGGTGGTCGCGCGGACGTCTGGGAACCGGATGAAGACGTGTACTGGGGCTCGGAAAATGAATGGCTGGGCGGCGACAGCCGTTACGGCAAAAGCAAGGAACCGATGCAGGAGCCTGGTGACGGTACGCTGGTCGCCGAGCCGGATTTGCACGGCAAAGAAGAAAGCCGCACCGATCAGGGCGAACGCAATCTGGAAAACCCGCTCGCCGCCGTGCAGATGGGTCTTATTTATGTGAACCCGGAAGGCCCCGAGGGCAATCCAGACCCGGTAGCGTCGGCCCGCGACATTCGCGAAACCTTCGGCCGCATGGCCATGAACGATGAAGAGACCGTGGCGCTGATCGCCGGCGGCCACGCCTTCGGTAAAACCCACGGCGCCGGCCCTGCCGATAACGTCGGTGCTGAACCGGAAGCCGCCGGGCTGGAAGAACAAGGGCTGGGCTGGAGGAACAGCTTCGGCACCGGCAAGGGCGCTGACACCATCACCAGCGGCCTCGAAGTGACCTGGACCACCACGCCGACCCAATGGAGCAACAACTACCTGGAAAACCTGTTCGGCTTTGAGTGGGAACTGAGCAAAAGCCCGGCCGGCGCGCACCAGTGGAAACCGAAGAACGGTGCGGGCGCCGGCACCATTCCCCATGCCCATGACCCGAACAAGCGTATCGACCCGACCATGCTGACGTCTGACCTGGCACTGCGCTTCGATCCGGCTTACGAGCAGATCTCCCGGCGCTTCCTGGCCAATCCCGATCAGTTGGCCGATGCGTTTGCCCGCGCCTGGTACAAGTTGATCCACCGCGACATGGGCCCGCTGTCACGCTACCTCGGCCCGGAACTGCCGAATGAAGAGTTGCTGTGGCAAGACCCGATTCCCGAGGTCACTCATCCGCTAATCGACGATAACGATGTGGCCACGCTGAAAAGCAAAGTGCTGGCATCGGGGCTTTCCGTCTCGCAACTGGTGTCGACCGCATGGGCGGCGGCGTCGACGTTCCGTGGCTCGGACAAACGCGGTGGCGCCAACGGTGGTCGCCTGCGTCTGGCACCGCAGAAGTTCTGGCAGGCCAATCAACCTGAGCAACTGGCCAAGGTTCTGCAAGCCCTCGAAGGCATTCAGGGCGAGTTCAATGGCGGCGCAACCGGCAAGAAAGTCTCGCTGGCCGACCTGATCGTGTTGGCGGGCAATGCCGGGGTCGAGCAGGCGGCGAAAAATGCCGGCCACTCGGTCACCGTGCCATTTACCCCGGGGCGTGCGGATGCGACTCAGGAGCAAACCGACGTCGAGTCGTTCGGTTTTCTCGAGCCGATTGCCGATGGCTTCCGTAATTACAGCAAGGGCAAATACACCGTAGCGGCCGAGGCACTGCTGATAGACAAGGCGCAATTGCTCACCCTGACCGCGCCGGAAATGACCGTTTTGCTCGGTGGGCTGCGGGTGCTGAACACTAACGTCGGGCAAACCCGCCATGGCGTGTTCACCAGCCAGACCGAAGCGCTGACCAACGACTTCTTCACCAACCTGCTGGACATGGGCGTGGAGTGGAAGCCGACCTCACCGGACGCGGAAGAGTTTGAAGGCCGCGACCGTAAAACCGGCAGCGTGAAATGGACGGCAACGCGGGTTGATCTGGTGTTTGGTTCCAACGCGATATTGCGGGCGGTCGCGGAGGTGTATGCGAGTGCGGATGCGAAGGAGCAGTTCGTCAAAGACTTCGTCGCAGCGTGGACGAAGGTGATGAATCTGGATCGGTTCGATGTGAAGTAACTGACAAAACGCAAAACCCCTGTAGGAGCTGCGGCACGCTGCGATCTTTTGATGTTGATTTAAAGATCAGATCAAAAGATCGCAGCGTGCCGCAGCTCCTACAGGGTTTTGTGTTTGCCGAAGATATTGATTAGGCGAGCGTTACGCCAAGCTCTTGCTCACCACTTCATACACATCACTCGACAGCGACCCGGAAGCCAGAATCCGCTCCAGCTCCCCTTTCATCAATGCCTGCCGCGCAGTGTCGTATTTGCGCCAGCGCGTCAGCGGTGCCAGTTGGCGCGAGGCGATTTGTGGGTTGAAGCCGTTCAGCTCGATCACCAGATCCGCGAGGAAGCGATAACCGGAGCCGTCCGCCGCGTGGAAGTTGATCAGGTTCTGCCCGGCAAAAGCCCCCACCAGCGCACGCACCTTGTTCGGGTTCTTGATGTTGAACGCAGGGTGCTGCATCAGCGCTTTTACCCGCGCAAGACCGCCCGGCAACGTGCTGCCGGCCTGCACGCTGAACCACTGATCCATGACCAGCGGATTGTCCTTGAAATGCTCGGCGAAACTCGCCAGCGCCAAGTCTTTCTGCTCATCGAACGGCGAGTTGACCAATACGGCCAGCGCGGTCAGGCGCTCGGTCATGTTGTCGGCCGTTTCGAATTGCTCCAGCGCCGCCGCCAGCACTTCCGGCTTGCCGCTGAGCATCAAGTACGACAGCGCGATGTTCTGCAGTGCACGACGGGCAAAGTGCTCGGCCTCGGCCACGTACGGGGTTTTCTTCGACAGGTCGCGGTTGGCCTGATAACGCAGCCACAGCGCCTCGAACAAACCTTCAGCCAGTTGCTTGCGGGCAAATTCACGGGCGATATGGATGGCATCAACGTCTGCGACTTCGCTGATTTCAGTCAGGTACGCCTCACCCGGCAGCGAGAGCATCTCGGCAACCATCGCCTGATCCAGCGATTCATCGGACAGCACGGTGCGCAGTGCCGACACCAGACGCGGGTCGAGCTTCAGGCTTTCGCCCTTCTGCTGCTGGCCGATCAGTTCTTGCAGCACCTGTACCGACAGTTGCTGACCGGCATCCCAGCGGTTGAAACCGTCGCTGTCGTGCTGCATCAGGAACATCAGTTGATCACGGTTGTACGGGAAGCTCAGTTTCACCGGCGCCGAGAAACCACGCAGCAAGGATGGCAGCGGCTGTTCAGCGATATCGACGAAGGTAAACGTCTGCTCAGCCTCGGTCACCGAGATCACGCGGGTGGTGCCTTGGGCCGACGCTTCACCGGCCAGACGCAGGGCAATCTCGTTGCCTTTGCTGTCGAGCAGGCCCAATTCAACGGGGATCACGAACGGCAGTTTTTCCACTTTGTCCGGGGTTTCCGGGCAGCTTTGGCGGAAAGTCAGGCTGTAGGTTTTCGCTGCAGCATCGTAAGACTCGCTCACTGCCAGACGCGGCGTGCCGGCCTGGCTGTACCAGCGTTTGAACTGGGTCAGGTCGACACCGTTGGCGTCTTCCATGGCCTTGATGAAGTCATCGCAGGTCACGGCTTGGCCATCGTGGCGGTCGAAGTACAGATCGCTGCCCTTGCGGAAGCCCTCGGCGCCCAACAGGGTGTGGATCATGCCGACCACTTCCGAACCCTTTTCGTACACGGTCAGGGTGTAGAAGTTGGAAATCTCGATGAAGCTGTCCGGGCGCACGGCGTGGGCCATTGGGCCGGCGTCTTCAGCAAACTGGTGGGTGCGCAGGTAGGCGACATCCTGAATGCGCTTGACCGTGGCCGAGTTCATGTCGGCGGAGAAGCCGGAATCGCGGAATACGGTGAAGCCTTCCTTGAGCGACAGCTGGAACCAGTCGCGGCAGGTCACGCGGTTGCCCGACCAGTTGTGAAAGTATTCATGGGCGACGATAGCTTCGACCCGCTGGTGTGCGGCGTCGGTGGCGGTTTCGGCGCGGGCCAGCACGGCGCTGGAGTTGAAGATGTTGAGGCCCTTGTTCTCCATGGCGCCCATGTTGAAGTCGTTGACGGCGACGATCATGAAGATGTCCAGATCGTACTCGCGACCGTAGACCTCTTCGTCCCAGCGCATCGACTTCTTCAGGCTGTTCATGGCGTGCTGGCACTTGTCGATGTTTTCCGGCTCGACATAAATGCGCAGCGCGACTTCGCGCTCGGTCATGGTGGTGAAGGTGTCTTCAACGCACCACAAATCACCGGCTACCAGCGCGAACAGGTACGCCGGTTTCATGAACGGATCTTCCCACGTTGCCCAGTGCCGGCCGTCTTCGCCCGGACCCGAGGCAATCGGGTTGCCGTTGGACAGCAGCACCGGATAGCTGTGCTGTTCGGCCACCACGGTGGTGGTGAACTTGCTCATCACGTCCGGGCGGTCGAGGTAATAGGTGATTTTGCGGAAGCCTTCGGCCTCGCATTGGGTACAGAACATCGTGCCGGACTTGTACAGGCCTTCGAGCGCCGTGTTGGTTTCCGGGTGGATCTTGACGCTGGTGTCGACCGTGAAGGTTTCGCTGGTCGGTTGCAGGGTCAGGTTGTTTTCGCTGAGTTGATAAGCATCGGCACTCAGTTCCTGATCAGACAGCGTCACCGACAGCAGTTCCAGTTGCTGGCCATCAAGCACCAGCGGCGGCAGACCCGCGCCACGCGCCGGGTTGCGGCGCATCACCAGTTGCGCATGGACCAGGCTGTGGTCCTCGAACAACTCGAAGGTCAGGTGCGTTTCGTCGATCAGGTACTCGGGCGCCTGATAGTCCTTGAGGTAAATCATCTTCGGTTGTTCGGTGCGCATGCTGGAATCCTTATTGATGCACGGCGAGTTGATAAGCCGTGTACTTGCGAATATTGATCACGCCGGTGTCGAAGATCAGGTACTGGCCCTTGATCCCCAGCAGCGTGCCTTCGGCAATCGGGTTCTTGTCCAGGTTGAAGCTGACGATTTTGGCCGGGTATTGCTCGACCGGATAGCGGATTTCGAGAGGTTCTACATCGGCAATCGTCTGAATGGCTTGTAGGCCGAATCGCTCCTGCAAGGCTTGCAAACCTTCGGCGCAGCTTTCAAACAACTGATCACGCACCTGCGCCAGATCCACGGACACCGCGTCGCCCTTGAGCAGTGCGCGCCAGTTGGTTTTGTCCGCCACCTGACTGCGAAACAGGTCTTCAACGAAGCCTGACTGCTGGCGCGTAGACACGCGCATGATCGGCAACGCCTGGCTGGCGCCCTGATCGATCCAGCGCGTCGGCAATTGGGTTGCACGGGTGATGCCAACCTTGATCCCCGACGAATTGGCCAGATAGACCACGTGGTCGGTCATGCAAAACTGCTGGCCCCACACCGGATCCCGGCAGGTGCCCGCATCAAAGTGGCAACGCTCCGGACTCATGATGCACAAGTCGCACTGCGCCAGTTTGGTCATGCACGGGTAGCAATACCCCTGACTGAAACTGGTTTTGGTCTTGCGCCCGCAATGGGTGCAGTGGATCGCCCCCAGGTATTCCAGACGCACCGTCGTGCCGATCAACGGGTTGACCGGCACCTCGACATCATCCAGACGAAACGCGTATTGCACGTTCGGCCCGTCAAGGCGTGCCGACATTTTGCTGATTGCACCGCGGCCAATCTCGATCAATGGATGGCATCCGACTTGAACAGGATGTTCGGCACTTCGATCGACTTCGACGCACATTCTTGCGGGCCCATGTAACCGGTGCGCTGGTCTTCAGGCAGGTTCTGCATTTCCCAGGCGATCATCGCCTGCAACGACAACTCGCGCTGTTCGGCGGTGAGCTTGCCACCGTCGGCCCACTTGCCGATTTCCACGGCCAGTTTCAGGCTCTCGTAGATGTCCGGGGTGATGTTCTTGATCATGTCGTTAAAAGAGGACATCTGGGTCTCCGTGCTCTTTATCTACAAACTAAAATTAGATGGCCAGTTTACGGCGGTTATACAAACCACCCAACAAACCGGTGAAGCATCCGATGAGTAACCCGCTGACATGCGCGGCGTTGGCGATTTCGCCGAAACCGATCATCGAGATCAGCCCGGACATGCACACCACCAGCCACACCAGCATCATCACCAACACACCGCGCGGCAGCCGATAAGCCGGGTTCGGCGCCAGCAACTGGAAGATCCAGCAATGCCCGAGCAAGCCGTAAAGCACGCCGGACAGACCGCCGAACAAGGTCGGGCCGCTCCAGACAAATTGCGCGTAGTTGGAAACGAGGCTGAACAATAAGGTCAGGCCGATCAGGTTGATGCTGCCCTGACGCGATTCGATACGCCGCCCCAGCTCCCAGTACCACATGCCATTCATGGCCAGGTGCAGGATGCCAAAGTGAATCAGCATCGGCGTGACCAGACGCCACCACTGCCCCGCCGCGAGGCTATCGGCCAATGGCGTGAAATGGATGTACTCGCCGATTACGCGAAAATCGAGAAAGGTCAGCCAGCGAAGGGTTTCCAGATTTTCGCCGAGGAAGGTCAGGCCGCCGACTATCAGGCTCAGCAGCAGGATGAACCCGGTGGCTTTGGCATGCTTCAGTTGCTCGGCAAAACCGGGGCGTTTGAAAGTCTGCGTAACCGGGATATCCAGTTGTTGATCCGGGTCGCCAGCGGGAAAACGCTCGTACAGCGAACGCACGTCGTCGCTGATCTCCGCAGGCGCCCACAGCACCTGCTCGCCCGCCTCTTCACTGACTCGATGGGGCACTTGCATGCGTTGCAACAGCGTGACGAAACCGCTCAGATCCACCGCCAGGGGCAGACGCAATACCGCTACCGAACTCATTGCAGGACCTCCGGCCGCTCGACATCGACCCAGACAAATTTATGCGGATCCAGACGTGTTTCCTGATCCAGACGATAGGCGACGAGTTTGCCGTAGAGCACCGCGCTGTAATCCAGACACGCGAGGTTCGGGCGGATCGGCGCCGGTTTGCCGCTGCGCCAATAGTGGCCGACGAACAGCAACGGCTCATCGACGCCGTAGCGCAGCAGGGAATTCTTTTCGCTTGAAGTCAGCGGGGTTTGCGCCACCGGTTCCGGCAGTGCATCGGGCTGGAAGACAATGTCGCCGTAGGTTTTCGGATCGTCTTCCCAGAATTTGGTACGGAAGAACGAACGCACCAGACCGTCGCCACTGGTCATGGTCTGGCCATCGGGCAGGCGCATGTCGGTGCCACGCAGCAAGCGGTCGAACACGGTACAGGCGAAACTGCCCGGCACTGCCGAAGCCTGGAGGAAGTGTTCATCAATGCAGCCGTCTGGGAACAACGCGCGCAACGGCTCGATCAGGCCGGCATCCCAACAGGCGTGCACCACGCGAAAACGCCCGGCATCGACGAACAGCGGCAGTTGATAGAACCACTGCTGGAAGTCATGCCAGTCGCCCGGATGGCCTTCGAATTGCGTCAGTGTTTCATGCAGCAGGCGCGCATGGCGCGGCGTGTGCTCGCGCACAAACTGCTTGCCGCTGCCCGGTGGCGCCGGGGTGCTCCAGCCCAGAGCGTTGAATTCGTGGTTGCCCATGATGCACAAGGCCTGACCGGCCTCGACCATGTCGTGGACGATGTGCAGCGCCTCGCGAATCCGCGGGCCACGGTCGATGATGTCACCGACGAACACGGCCATGCGCGATGGATGCCGCCAGACCCCGCCCTGTTTGTGATAGCCGAGGCGATCAAGCAAGTGTTCGAGGGTCTGCGCGCATCCGTGCACGTCACCAATCAAGTCATAACTGCGCGCGGGATCGAGCATCAGTCGCCTCCACCACCCAACTTGCTGCCCCAGCCGAGCTTGGTCCGGCAGACTTCGTAGTAGTTGTGGTCGAGCGGGTGAATCAGCCGCAGCTTTTGCGCTTTTTTGCTGACGGTGATGGTGTCGCCCGGCGCGCAGGTAAAGTGGTTCTGCCCGTCGCAGGAGACTTGCGGGTAGATCTGCATATCTTTGGACACGACGATTTTCAGCTCACTGTTGCCATCGACCACAATTGGCCTGCTGGACAACATATGGGGGTACATCGGCACGATCACAATGGCGTCGAGCTTGGGATGCATGATCGGGCCACCGGCAGACAGCGCATATGCAGTGGAGCCGGTCGGCGTGGCAACGATCAGGCCGTCGGCCTTTTGGCTGCAAACGAACTGGCCATCGATGTACAGCTCGAACTCGATCATTCGCGTCGATTTGCCGGGGTGCAGCACCACATCGTTGAGCGCGTCGCCCTGCCCGATGGCCTCGCCGTGGCGGCGAACTTCGGCTTGCAGCAGAAAACGGTTTTCCACCAGGTAATGGCCATCGAGCACTTTGGCGACTTCGACTTCCAGCTCATCCGGGCGAATGTCGGTGAGAAACCCGAGGCTGCCACGGTTGATCCCCAGCACCGGCGTATTGTGTTTGGCCAGCGCGCGGGCAGCGCCGAGCAGGCTACCGTCGCCGCCGACAACGATGACCATGTCGCAGACTTCACCGAGCATCTTGCGCGACGACGTTTGCAGGCCATGCCCCGGCAGGACTTCGGCGATGGTGTCTTCGAGGATCACATGCAGGTGACGATCGAGCAGAAACCGTTTCAGTCGGCGGACGGTATCCAGCACCTGGGAACTGCCCAGGCGACCGATGATGCCGATATTACGAAATTGCTCCATGGGACCTCTGCGGACAATCGAAAACGCGAAAAACCCGATTATGGGCGAAAGCCGCCGTTAGACAAAATCCTTTCAGCCTCAGGGGTGGGCGCGTGTTTAAGGCTATGCTCGCAAGATGATCCTATTTCCCGACTTGCTGCAGCTACCCCACCAATTACGCCATCCGGAAGTGCGCGACCTGGCGTGGGTGATCCTCGCCCCGCCGATGCTCGCGACCACACCGTGGCCGCAGCGCCATCCGCTGGCGGGCAGCGATTGGGTCAGCGATCCCGAGCGACTGGAGCAGTGGCTGCGTCAGCTCGATCGCGACAGCTACGGCTTGCTGCACTGGTTGTCCCAGGCACGCACGCGGCGCCTGGGTTTGTATTACGAGCGGCTGTGGCAGTTTGCCGTGCAGCATGCGCCGGGCATTGAATTGATCGCGGCCAATCTGCCGATACGCCGCGAGGGCCATACCCTTGGCGAGTTGGACATGCTGCTGCGTGACCGCGACGGCGTGCATCACCTGGAACTGGCGATCAAACTCTACCTCGGCCCGCAAAATGGCGACGGCCACGATCCGGCGCAATGGCTGGGGCCGGGTTGCCATGATCGACTGGATCGTAAACTGGCGCATCTGGCTGAACATCAACTGCCGATTTCGGCGCGCCCGGAAAGCCGCGAAACCCTTGCTGCTCTGGATATCGAGGCGTTCAGTGCACAACTGTGGCTGGGCGGCTATCTGCTTTACCCGTGGCCCGGCAAGTCGCAATCACCGAATGGCGCGCATCCGCAGCATTTGCGTGGCAGCTGGTTGCATCAGAAAGACTGGCCGGCATTCCTGGCGCAGCGTCCGCCGGGACGTTGGCAACCCCTGCCCCGCCATGCCTGGCTGGCACCGGCGCATTACCCGGCGGATCAGACCTGGAGCCGGGAGCATTTGCAGATGTGGCTCGAGGCGCTGGAACCCTTGGCGCCAGCGCAACTGATGGTGCGCCTGACCGAGAATGCGCGAGGGGAATGGGAAGAGGCGGAGCGGCTGTTTCTGGTGTCCGACCTTTGGCCGAATGTCCCGGGCCAATCCTGAGATTTGTGGTGTTCATACTGGCCCAATCGCTGGCAAGCCAGCTCCCACAGGTTTCGTGGTGCACACAGAACCTGTGGGAGCTGGCTTGCCAGCGATTGGGTCAACCCGGTCAGAGGGATAAGCGCAAAGCCAACGCCGCCAACGTCACCAACAACACCGGTACCGTCAGCACAATCCCCACCCGGAAGTAATACCCCCAGCCAATCCGGATCCCCTTGCGCTCCAGCACATGCAGCCACAGCAAAGTGGCCAGACTGCCAATCGGCGTGATCTTCGGCCCCAGGTCACTGCCGATCACGTTGGCGTAGATCATCGCCTCCTTGACCACTCCGCTCGCCTGACTGGCATCAATCGACAAGAGCCCGATCAGTACCGTCGGCATGTTGTTCATGATCGATGACAACACCGCCGTCAGCACACCGGTTCCGAACGCCGCGCCCCACACGCCATGACCGGCGAAGACATCGAGCCAACCGGCCAGATACCCGGTCAGACCGGCATTGCGCAGGCCGTAGACCACCAGATACATGCCCAGCGAGAAAATCACGATCTGCCACGGCGCGTCTTTCACCACTTTGCGTGTGGAAATCTTGTGACCACGGGCGGCGATCGCCAGCAGCAGCGCCGCGCAGACAGCGGAAATCGCACTGATCGGAATGCCCAGCGGCTCCAGCGCGAAACAGCCGATCAGCAAGATCGCCAACACCGCCCAACCGGCGTAAAACGTGGCTTTGTCGTGGATCGCGGTTTCTGGACGCTCGAGCTGTTCGGGGTCGTAAGCTGCCGGAATATCGCGACGGAAAAACCACATCAGCATGCCCAGCGTCGCGGCCACACTGACGAAGTTCACCGGCACCATCACCGCCGCATAGCGGTTGAAGCCGATGTTGAAGAAGTCAGCGGAGACGATGTTGACCAGGTTCGACACCACCAGCGGCAGGCTTGCGGTGTCGGCAATAAACCCTGCGCCCATGACGAACGCGAGTGTTGCTGCCGGTGAAAACCGCAGCGCCAGCAGCATGGAAATGACAATCGGCGTGAGAATCAACGCCGCCCCATCATTGGCGAACAGCGCCGACACCAGCGCGCCGAGCAGCACCATGAAGGCAAACAGCTTGCGCCCACTGCCCCGCCCCCAGCGCGCCACGTGCAATGCGGCCCAATTGAAAAAACCGGCCTCATCGAGCAGCAGGCTGATGATGATCAGCGCGACAAAAGTGCCGGTGGCGTTCCAGATGATTTGCCACACCAGCGGGATATCACTCAGGTGCACCACCCCAAAGATCAACGCCAGCACCGCGCCCAACGTCGCACTCCAGCCGACGCCGAGGCCTTTGGGTTGCCAGATCACGAGGGTAATAGTCAGCAGGAAAATCAGTGACGCAGCGAGCATCTACAGCAACCTTCAGAAAGGGAAAAAGGAGGCGCGAACAATACACCGACTTGTGGAAAGAAGATCCCTGTGGCGAGCAATGTTGTGCAGTCAAGAAATAGGCAGAGTTGAAAATAATCTGTGGCGAGGGGATTTATCCCCGATCGGCTGCGAAGCAGTCGTCAAACCTGCAAACAGGGTATGACTGAGGAATGCTGGGGGTCGCTTCGCAACCCATCGGGGATAAATCCCCTCGCCACAGGGGTTCTCGGTCCTGGCTTACTTCTTGTGTTGTTCGACAAACTGCCCATAGGCATCAATGAATTTTTGCAGGAACGGCTTCACCGTTTCACTCAGCTTGCCCGCCTCGTCAAAAGCCGAACCCGCGCCACCCAAATAGGCTTCCGGTTGCTGCATGCAGTGCACATCAAGAAACACAAACGACTGGCGCAGGTGCTGGTTCGCGCCAAAACCACCGATAGCCCCCGGCGATACGCTGATCACCGCGCCCGGCTTGCCGCTCCAAGCGCTCTTGCCGTAAGGCCGCGAGCCGACATCGATGGCATTCTTCAGCGGAGCCGGCACGGAACGGTTGTACTCCGGCGTCACAAACAACAACGCGTCGGATGAACCCACTTTTTCACGGAAAGTGCTGTAGGCTGCGGGCGGTGAATCACCGTCGATGTCTTCGTTGTACAGTGGCAGGTCGCCAATCTCGATAATCTCAAGCTTGAGGTTCGCTGGCGCCAGCTCAGCCAGTGCCAAAGCGACCTTGCGATTGATCGAAGCTTTGCGCAGGCTACCAACCACTACCGCGACGTTGTAGACATTGCTCATGGAAACTCTCGACTGTCAGTGGGGGAGCCACTAGTTATAGATGATCCGATGACGATTTCACCAGCAGAGGAGGGAAATTCCCGGCTGCTGATTATTTTTTTCCTGTAGGAAAACTTACAGCACTTGATGACGGTCTACCAAGCCGCAAATCAAGCGATTTATCTCCAGAGGTTCTAAGCAGATGGCAGCAGTACTCGTCGGTCAGTTCCATGCAAGAGATGCGGAAGGCCGCGTTTATTCCGTGCATGAGTTCCAGGAATCCACCCCGTCTGCGGACGGAATCACCGGCACGGAGCCCGTCACCACGTACAAATTGGCGATTGGCGATCGCATCGAGAAACTTGATGACGCCGAATTCAAGCTGGTTCAGTCAGGCATTATCCTGACCCGCGAACCTGAGCCAATCGTCGCTTCATAACCGTGCGTTATGAGCAGAAGTCATATGCGCAGACTTGGGGTAGGATTCAGCCTCTGACCCCACCTGCTGAACATGGACTTCACGCATGCGTTTACGCCATATCGAAGTGATTCAGGCGCTCTTGCAGACTGGTCACCTGGGCACCGCCGCCGAATGGCTGCAGTTGCCGGTGACCGAAGTCGAAGAGCGTTTGCGCGAAGCCGAGAGTCAGTTGGGGTTCATGCTGTTCGCCAGCGTTCGCGGGCGCCTGCAATCGACGCCCGAGGCGCGGGCGTTGCAAGTGGAAATCGCCCACGTCTATGAAGCGCTGGAACCAGTGCAACGTCTGGCCAGCAGCCTCAAGCAATACCTCGCACCGCCGCTGCGCATCATCGGCACCCCGCCGCTGGCGCAACAATTACTCCCGCACAGCCTCGCCGCCCTGCGCCGACGCGTGCCAGACGCGCCGTGCAGCCTGCTCAGCGCACCGACCCGCGACATCGTCCGCAGTCTGCTGCTGCGCGAAAGCGATCTCGGCTTGAGCCTGCACGATCCCGAACATCCAGACATTCATTGCCAGCCACTGGCCCACAGCAAGCTGCAACTGCTCGCGCCGCACGGCTGGCTGCAACCCCGACAAAAGTACATTTCCCTACAGGATCTGGCAGGCCAGGCGATGGTCGGCCTCGACGGTCAGGACCCGCTGAGCCCGGCGCTGGATCACAAACTCCAGGCCGTGCGTCCGGCGCCGAGTATCCAGACCCGCGTACAAACCCACCAGATGATGCGCAGCATGGTCGAGGCTGGCGAAGGGTTGGCCATCGTCGACCCGTTTACCGCGCTCGGTGCGCGCGCGGCCGGGCTGGATGTCTGCCCGCTCTCGCCTGCCGTGCCGATCAGCCTCTACGCCCTGACCTTCAAACACGTCGCACCGTCATCGACGATTCAGACGTTACTGGCGATCATCACGGAACAAGCCGAGGCGATGTTGTCGAGCTGAGCGGATTTTCCAGCGGGTTATCGAACAATCGATACCAGAACAGCGCCTCTTCGGCGGTGTTCGGATCAATACCGCGATAGCGCAACTGGTCGACGCCGCCAATCACATACCCGCAACGCTCATACAGCCGACAGGCACCGAGGTTGTTGTTCTGGGTTTCCAGCATGATCCCCGGCAGCTTCTTCTTGCGACTCCAGAACTGCGCCACATCCAGCAAAGCCTTGGCCACGCCATGGCGACGGGCCGGCGCGTGCACCGCCAGTTCATCGATATGGGCAAAGCCGTTCCAGTTGGTGCTGATCACCAGATGGCCCACCGGCTCATCATCGAGGTAGGCCATGAATATCGCGCTGTCGGCAGCTTTGTGAAAGCTGCTGAACTCCTCGGGATCAATGCCGTAGCACTTGCGGTACGGCACGATGGGCGTCACACGCCACTGTTCGACGGGTTTGCCGATTACAGCGGCACCATACGCTGCGACTTCAAAACTGAAGTCGCTGCCCCAGATATAAGGCGCAAAACCTTCATCGGCAACCCGCACCGACAGCCCTGGGTGTTTTGGATTCATGACCGGTTGCATGCTCGCAAAGCTCCTCATTCCTTGACGCAATCGACGGTGTAGTGTCGCCCATTGCCTTCATCTTCATGTTGCAGTCCATGCACATCAGCTACAAAACCCTGGAAGCTGCTATCAAACGTGCGGGCAAATTTCAGGTAATCGATGATCGAGCGCGTCGACTCGGTAAAGCGCTCACCGGGCATGATCAACGGGATTCCCGGCGGATACGGCACCAGCATCACGGCGGCAATCCGCCCTTCCAGCTCGTCGATCGGCACCGCCTCGACTTCACCGCGCACCAGATGATCGTAAGCGTGGGCCGGCTTCATGGCGATTTCCGGCAGCACCGTGTACATGCGCTTGAGATGTTTGGCGGTGGCATTGCTGCGATAACAGGCGTGCAATTGATCACACAGATCCCGCAGGCCCATGCCGCGATAGCGCGCGGTGTCTTCCTGGGCGACACACGGCAGACACGTCGCCAGACTGACGTTAGCGTCGTAACTGCGCTTGAACTCCAGCAACTCGGTGAGCAACGTGCTCCATTTGCCTTTGGTGATGCCCATGGAGAACAACACCAGGAACGAATACAGCCCGGTCTTCTCCACCACAAGCCCACGCTCCCAGAGGAACTTGCTGACCACCGCCGCCGGGATGCCCTTCTCGCTCAACGCGCCACCGGCGTTCAGGCCCGGCATCACCAGCGTGACCTTGATCGGATCGAGCAAAACGTAATCGTCGCTGACCTCGCCGAAACCATGCCAGTCGGCGTCAGGCTTCAGCAGCCAGTCCTCGGTGTGCACGCGGTCGATGCCTTCGACACCCGGCGGCTGCCAGATCGAAAACCACCAGTCATCCGCCGCGATATGCTGACGCAGATTGGCCAGCGCGCGGCGGAAGCTCAGGGCTTCGTCGAAGGTTTCCTGCAACAGTGAGCGCCCGGCCGGACCTTCCATCATCGCCGAGGCCACGTCCAGCGAGGCGATGATGCTGTACTGCGGCGAGGTCGAGATGTGCATCATGAATGCTTCATTGAAACGATCACGATCCAGTTGCCGCGCGCCGCCGTCCTGCACATGAATCATCGAAGCCTGACTGAACGCCGCCAGCATCTTGTGAGTGGAATGGGTGGTAAATACCAGTGGACTGTCTTCGCTGCGCGAAGTGTCCATCCCATAGCGCCCGGCGAAAAATTCGTGAAACGCCGCATAGGCGTACCAGGCCTCGTCGAAATGCAGCACTTCGACGCTATTGCCCAGGCTTTGTTTGATCAGTTCGGCGTTGTAACAGAGCCCGTCGTAGGTCGAATTGGTGACCACCGCCAGTTTCACTTTCGGCGCGCGCCCCTTGGTCAGCGGACTGGCGTCGATCTTGGCCTGGATTGATTCGCGGCTGAACTCGCTAAGCGGTATCGGGCCGATGATCCCCAGTTCATTACGCTCCGGGCACAGGTACAACGGGATCGCGCCGGTCATGATGATCGCGTGCAGCACCGACTTGTGGCAGTTGCGATCCACCAGCACCAGATCATCGCGAGCGACCATCGAATGCCAGACAATTTTGTTGGCGGTCGAGGTGCCATTGATCACGAAAAACGTGTGGTCGGCTCCGAAATTGCGAGCTGCGCGGGCTTCTGCCTCGGCGAGCGGACCGGTGTGATCAAGCAGAGAACCGAGTTCCGGCACCGACACTGACAAGTCGGAGCGCAGAGTGTTTTCACCGAAAAACTGATGAAACGCCTGCCCCACCGGACTCTTGTGATACGCCACGCCGCCGCCATGGCCGGGCGTGTGCCAGGAATAATTGGAGTCGGCGGTGTGTTGCACCAGCGCCTTGAAAAACGGCGGCAGCAGACCATCGAGATACTTGCGCGCCGCCCGCGCGACTTGCCGGGCCAGGAACGGTACGGTGTCTTCGAACAGATAAAGGATGCCGCGCAGTTGATTGAGCTCGGCCATGGCGTCGGCCGGGGCATTTTCCAGGGTGACTTGCTCGCCCAGGGCAAAGATCGGCAGATCCGGCGCCCGCACCCGCGCGAGGCCGATCAGTTCGGCCATGTTCTGCAAAAGATGCGAGTCGGTGCTGGCGTCCTCGGCGGCAATCAACATGCACGCGAGACCATGATGGGTCGAAGCCACCAGACGCCCTTCCGCGTAGTCGGTGGCCGAAACGATACTGAAACCTTCCTGCTCCAACTCCCGGGCAATGCCTCGGATACGATCGCCGGCGACCGTGTCGGCCTTGATGTCGCGATGGACGATCAACACCGGAAATTTCAAATCTTTGTACATGGGGCTCAGTGTCCTGAGGCGGCGGATTCAAATCTGCCAATGCATTCAGGGTAGAGGGTTGCAGCGAAAGTGGCGAGGGTGGCCAGTTGGCTTCATGGCGCCAAAAGCAAAAGATCGCAGCCTTTGGCAGCTCCTACATTGGAATGCAATCCCCTGTAGGAGCTGCCGCAGGCTGCGATCTTTTGATCTTCAGGCTTGGGCGTCAGCCTCGGCAATCTGCGTCCACAACGCCGGGCCACCGGCCGATTTGGCAATGATCTCCAGCCGCACCAGATGCGCAGCCAGTTCATCTTCAGTCGCACGAATAATCCGTGCTGGCTGGCGATCAGCCGGCAAGCGGCGAATTTCGGTAGCGGAGTTGTCCGATCCATCGCCCGTGCCGTTGCCGTCGGAGGCATTGCCGGCCAGCGACAGACTGGTCTGGCCACCGGTCATGGTCAGGTAAACGTCGGCGAGAATCTCCGAGTCGAGCAAGGCGCCGTGCAGTTCACGACCGGAGTTGTCGACGCCATAACGTTTGCACAAAGCATCGAGGCTGTTGCGCTGACCCGGGTGACGTTCCCGGGCCATCATCAGGGTGTCGAGGATCGAGCAGTGTTGCGTGATGTCGGCGAGATCCTGTCGACCCATCAAAGCGAATTCGTTGTTGATGAAGCCAACGTCGAACGCCGCGTTGTGGATGATCAGTTGTGCGCCTTTGATGAACTCGAAGAATTCATCAGCGACTTCGTTGAAACGCGGTTTGCCGACGAGGAATTCGTTGGTGATGCCGTGGACGCCGATGGCGCCTTCGTCACTCTCGCGATCCGGTTGCAGGTAGACGTGAAAGTGTCGGCCCGTGAGGCGCCGACCGATCAGTTCGACACAACCGATTTCGATAATCCGGTGACCATCGGTCACCGGCATGCCGGTGGTTTCGGTATCGAGTACAACGGATCTGGTGGCCATCAGTGCTCAGCTCTCAACGGGTCTATCGTGCAAAAACGCGGATGTTAACACGCTCGACGGGGTGTTTCAGTCAGACCGTGGCGCGGCCATCGCCAGCAGGCTGGCTCCCACACGAGATCTATGTCATTCACAGATCCCCTGTGGGAGCCAGCCTGCTGGCGATTGGGCCTCCACGGTGCATCAGGAGAAATCAGCTCTGCTTGTACCCGCGAACCTCATCAACCCCACGGTTGGCCAACTGGTCGGCGCGCTCGTTACCGTGATGACCAATGTGCCCGCGCACCCACTTCCAGGTGACCTTGTGGCGGTTTACCTGTTCGTCCAGCTCTTTCCACAGATCAGCGTTCTTGACTGGCTCTTTGGCAGCTGTCTTCCAGCCGCGCTTCTTCCAGTTGACCATCCACTCGTTGATGCCCTTCATCACGTATTGCGAGTCAGTCACCAGCAGCACTTCACAGGGCCGCTTCAAGGCTTCGAGGCCACGGATCGCGCCGAGCAGTTCCATGCGGTTGTTGGTGGTGTTGGCTTCACCGCCCCACAGCTCCTTTTCGACGCCCTTGCACACCAGCAAGGCGCCCCAGCCGCCCGGGCCGGGATTGCCCTTGCAGGCGCCATCGGTGAACAGTTCTACGCTTTCGACGCTTTCGCTCATGCCAATCTATCCAGAAAAAATGCGTGCCTCGCCAATCGCGGATCGACGATGACCGCGGCCGAAGCAAGTCCGGCCACTATAAAAAGAAGGTTTACGGTTCGATGCGGCGGCGGTTGACCTTGGCCATCGGCAGCGGAATCAGCTTGCCCATCGGCTCGCGACGCTCCTGACGCAATGGCCGTAGCCCGACCACAATCTTGCGCGCCACCAATAAGTAGAAACCGCCTCCCGACAATTGCCAGTCACCGGCCTTGCGTTCCCAGCCGGCCAGACGGGCCTGCCACTTGGGCGACGCGAGCGGCGGACGATAGCACCCGAAGCGGCGTTTCTCCAGCGCAAAGCCCAGCAGATTGAGCCAATCGGCAACCCGCGATGGCGAGATGCAGCGTGCCTTGCGCAAGGCGTCATGAGCAAACGCATGGCGCAGGCCCCAGGTGCTCCAGGGATTGATTCCGATAATCAACAAATGCCCGCCTGGGCGCACGCTGCTCGCCGCTTCGCGCAACAGGCCGTGAGGTGACAGACAGAAATCCAGACCGTGTTGCATCACCACCACGTCGGCGGCGTGCTCGCTCAATGGCCAGGCCTGCTCTTCGCAGACGATCTCGACACCCGGCAGCGGCGCACCGAGTCGCACATTGCGCTGCACTTGCGGCGCTGACGGCGGGGTTTCGGCCGAGGGGCCGTAGTGCACCAGATAGCCACCAAAGAACCGGCCCAGCTCGTCTTCGAGCATGCGCCGCTCTTCATCCAGCAGAAATTGCCCGAGCGGGCCCGCCAGCCATTCACGGGCGGCGCTGATCAACGCCAGCCAGTCGGGATCAGCCTGAGCGAACGCTTTATCGGTCATGTCATTCTCCAACGCGCCAGGAACTACTAAGATGCGCCAATGTTTTCCGCTTGGCGAATTCCGACGATGATACAGATCAGTGCCCTGCCCGCGTTCACCGATAACTACATCTGGTTGTTACAGGATCACCGCACCCAGTGCTGCGTGGTGGTCGATCCGGGCGATGCCGCGCCCGTGCTGGCGTGGCTCGACGCCCATCCTGGCTGGACGCTGAGCGATATCCTGATCACCCACCATCATCACGATCACGTCGGCGGCGTCGAGCGCCTGAAGCAGGCCAGCGGTGCCACCGTCTACGGCCCGGCCAGCGAAAACATTCCGGCACGGGACGTGGCCCTCAAGGACAACGACAGCGTCAGCGTGCTCGGCTGGGACTTCGATGTCTACGCGGTGCCCGGTCACACCTTGGGACACATTGCCTATTATCACCACGGCTTGCTGTTCTGTGGCGACACACTGTTCGCCGCCGGTTGTGGCCGCCTGTTCGAGGGCACGCCCGAGCAGATGCACCACTCGCTGAGTCGACTCGCCGCGCTGCCCGAGGATACGCTGGTCTATTGCACCCACGAATACACCCTGAGCAACCTAAAGTTTGCCGCCGCGGTTGAACCGAGCAACGCAGACATTGCCGCCCGTCTGGAAAAGGTCACCCAGCAACGGCAGAACGGGGTCATGACGCTGCCTTCGACTCTGGCCTTGGAAAAGCTCACAAATCCGTTTTTGCGCACCGCTGAAACATTAGTTACACAAAAAGTGGACGAACGGGAAGGCGCTCAAAACCGGGCGCCGAGCGAGGTTTTTGCGGCTCTGCGAGCATGGAAAGATACGTTCTAAGTACCCCATCGCCTGATACAAATATTCTGAATGGTTGACCGCAAGGGGTGCGCTTTCTAGAATCGCCCGACATTTTCGCCCGGAACTTACTTCCAGCCAATGTCGTCATCCATACGTAAGTCCGTCAATTCAGACGCGCTGACCCGCCTGGCACAAGCCATCGCGGTGGCTGTGTCCGCCACGCTGGCGGGCTGCTCCAGCCATGCTCCGCAGCCTGAAGCGACCCATACGCCGAACATTGCTGCGCGAGCCAAGCAGAAGCCGATCTGGCTGACCGAGAAGCCCACCCCTCAGGTTCCTCAGGATGTCTGGGAGCGCATGCGCCAGGGCTTCCAGTTGCAGGAAGGCCTGGGTGTGAACCCGCGCATCGAGCAGCAGCGCCTGTGGTTCGCCAGTAACCCCTCTTTTCTCGAGAGCGCTGGCGAGCGCGGCAGTCTCTATATTCATTACATCGTCGAGCGCCTCGAAGAACGCAACATGCCGCTGGAACTGGCCCTGCTGCCAGTGATTGAAAGCTCCTACAACCCGATGGCCTATTCCCGGGCCAACGCGGTGGGTCTCTGGCAGTTCATTCCGTCTACCGGTCGTTATTTCAATCTGCGTCAGACCCGTTTCTACGATGGCCGTCGTGATATTACCGCCTCGACCACCGCTGCCATGGACTACCTGACCCGTCTGCACGACATGTTCAACGGTGACTGGCTGCTGGCGCTGGCCGCTTACAACGCCGGTGAAGGCACGGTCAGCCGCGCGATCGAGCGTAACGAAAGGCTCGGCCTGCCTACCGACTACTGGAACCTGCCGTTGCCAGCGGAAACCCAGGCCTACGTGCCAAAGTTGCTGGCCCTGTCGCAAGTAGTCCTGGCGCCGGAAGCCTACGGGGTGAACCTCAACCCGATCGCCAACGAACCGTACTTCCAGGTCGTCGAAATCAACCAGCGCATGGATTTGTCGAAAGTCGCTGCGGTGGCCAACATCGACGAAGACGAACTGTTCCAGCTCAACCCGGCCTTCAAGCAGCGCACCACCATCGACGGCCCTCAGCATTTGCTGGTGCCGACGTCCAAGGCGCAACTGCTGACCGCCAGCCTGCAAACCATGCGACCTGACGAGTTGATCAGCCCGCGTTCGCTGAAGCCGGTATTCGAAGGTGCCGACCCGACCGAAGTGGCGCAACTCAAGCGCGCCTATCGCGTCAAGCGCGGCGACAACCTTGGCACCATCGCCAAGGCCAACAAGGTTGAAGTCAAGGATCTGCAGCGCTGGAACAAATTGACCGGCAAGAATCTCAAGGTCGGCCAGACCCTGGTGATGCAGGACAACACCAAGCGCAGCCCTGCGCGCAAGAGTGGCCGGGTCAACACCGTAATCGCGGCCAACAGCAAGACCAAAGGCAAGGCCGAGAGCGCCCAGCAGACCAAGTACAAGGTCAAGCGCGGCGACACGCTGTATGTGGTGGCCAAGCGTTTCAACGTAGAGATGCAACATCTCAAACGCTGGAACCCGGGCGCCGGCAAGGCGCTGAAGCCTGGGCAGATGCTCACGGTTTATTCGCCGCATTGATTGATGAAAGAGCCCCTGAAATTCAGGGGCTTTTTTTTTTATGAAAAAATATTGAGGGGCTCTTATGCCCAGGGAATTCTGTGGCGAGGGGATTTATCCCCGCTGGGGCGCGCAGCGGCCCCTCTTTTGATCCCCAAAAGGCAGGCCTGCTGCGCAGTCCAACGGGGATGAATCCCCTCGCCACAGGGGAAAAAGACTACTCAGGGAGCTACGATTAACCCCGCATTAACCCGCTATCTTTTTCCTGCCCAGACAAGCTGTTACTGTACGGCCCACAAAGCCCAAGCCGCCTGGATCAGATCTGACTTGAAGCGTCCCCTCCTCCTGCTCCTGATCAGCCTGGCCTTGAGCTCATCCGCAAGCGCGACGATTACCGAAAGTCACGGTTATGCGCAGTTCGGCACGCTCAAGTACCCGGCCAGATTTACCCACTTCGACTGGGTCAACCCGCAAGCGCCCAAGGGCGGTACGTTGCGGGTAATGGCGTTCGGCACCTTCGATACGGTCAATCCGTACACCTTCAAAGGCACCAGCCCGGTTTCCACAGGGAATTTCCTCCAGTACGGCATCAACGAGCTGAACGAACCGTTGATGGTCGGCACCGGCCAGTATTCGCCATCCGGTGACGAACCGGCATCCAGCTACGGCTTGATCGCGCAATCGGTGGAGTACAGCGAAGATCGCAGCTGGGTAGTGTTCAATCTGCGCCCGGAAGCACGCTTCCACGACGGGACCCCCATCACCGCCTACGACGTCGCGTTCTCCTACCGGTTGCTGCTCAAGGAAGGTCATCCGCTGTATCGCACCGCGCTGCAGGAAGTGCTGCGGGTCGACATCCTCAACAAGCAGCGCATTCGTTTCGTGATGAAGCGCTCGGGCAATCCGCTATTGATCCTGCGCCTGGGCGAGCTGCCAGTGCTGCCGCAACACTACTGGAAAGACCGCGATTTCAAGGCCACCACCTTTGAACCGCCGCTGGGCAGCGGCCCGTACCGCATCACTTCGGTGACGCCGGGGCGCCAGCTGATCTTCGAGCGGGTCAAGGATTACTGGGGCAAGGACCTGGCGGTCAATCGCGGCAAGTACAATTTCGATCGCATGGAAGTCGAGTTCTACCGCGACAGCGACGTCGCCTTCGAAGCCTTCAAGGCCGGCGAGTTCGACATCTACATCGAGCACCAGGCGAAGAACTGGGCCAACGGCTACAACTTCCCGGCCGTGCGCCGTGGCGAGGTGATCAAGGCGCAGATCGCGCATCAGATCCCGACCCAGAGTCAGGGCCTGTTCATGAACACCCGGCGAGCGACCTTCGCTGACACCAGGGTTCGCGAAGCGCTGGGCCTGATGTTCGACTTCGAGTGGACCAACCGCGCGTTGTTCAGCAATGCGTACAAGCGCACCACCAGTTACTACCCCAACAGCGAATTTTCCGCCAGCGGCCTGCCAGTCGGGCACGAATGGCTGATGCTCAAGCCGTACAAGGAGCAACTGCCGGCCAAGCTGTTTACCGAGCCGTTCACCCTGCCGCAGACCGACGGGCGCGGCGTCCCTCGGGACACCATGCGCAAGGCACTGGCGTTGCTCGGCGAGGCTGGCTGGAAGCTCAATGGCCAACGCCTGCAAAACGCCGCTGGCCAGCCATTTCGCTTCGAGCTGTTGCTGGTCAATCCGAACCTGGAACGCCTCCTCCAGCCGTACATCGAGAACCTCAAAAGCATCGGTATCGACGCGCGCCTGCGCACCGTGGATCGCGCCCAGTACAAACAACGCCTCGATCAATTCGACTTCGACATGATCCTGATGACGCTCAACCAGACCCTCAGCCCGGGCCTTGAGCAATGGCAGTACTTCCATTCCAGCCAGGTCGGGATCAAGGGCAGCAAGAATTACGCGGGCATCGCCAATCCGGTGGTCGATCACCTGCTCGAACAATTGCTTGCGGCGCGCACCCGCGACGAGCAGGTCGCCGCCGGCAAGGCCCTCGACCGCGTACTGCTCTGGCAGCACTACATCATTCCCAACTGGTACCTCAATTATCATCGTCTGGCCTACCGCAACCGGTTGGCCTTTGTCACCACGCCGCCCTACACCCTGGGCCTGAGCGCGTGGTGGCTGAAGTCTTCGGAGAAAGATCAATGAAACCGATCCGCGCCCTGCTCGTGCAGGCCAGCGGCTTGCTGTTCGCCGGGCTGGTGTTTGCCGCCCCGCAACACGCCGTGACCCTGTACAACGAGCCGCCGAAATACCCGGCCGATTTCAAGCATTTCGACTATGTGAATCCCGACGCGCCCAAGGGCGGGACCTTTCGCCAGGCCGGGTCCGGCGGCTTCGACAGCCTCAACCCGTTCATCAGCAAAGGCGTGCCTGCCGATGACATCGGCCAGATCTACGACACCCTGACCAAGCACAGCCTCGACGAGCCGTTCACCGAATACGGTCTGATCGCCGGCAAGATCGAAAAGGCCCCGGACAACAGTTGGGTACGCTTCTATCTGCGTCCCGAAGCGCGTTTCAACGACGGCCACCCGGTACGCGCCGACGACGTCGTGTTCAGTTTCGAGACGCTAACCAAGGAAGGCTCACCGCTGTTTCGCGGCTACTACAATGACGTTGCCGAAGTCATCGCAGAAGACCCGTTGAAAGTACTGTTCAAATTCAAGCACGCCAACAACCGCGAACTGCCGCTGATCCTCGGCCAGTTGCCGGTGCTGCCGAAACACTGGTGGGCCAGCCGTGACTTCAACAAGGGCAACCTGGAAATTCCGCTCGGCAGCGGCCCCTATAAGGTCACCGAAGTGAAAGCCGGGCGTTCGGTGCGCTACGAACGGGTCAAGGATTACTGGGGCAAGGACCTTCCGGTCAATCGCGGTTTCTACAACTTCGACACGATGACCACCGATTACTACCGCGACAACACCGTCGCCCTCGAAGCACTGAAGGCCGGCCAATTCGATTTCTGGCTGGAAATGACCGCCAAGAGTTGGGCCAACGCCTACAACATCCCGGCCGTCACCGAAGGTCGGTTGATCAAGGAACAGATCGCCAACGGCAACCCGACCGGCATGCAGGGCTTCATTTACAACTTGCGTCGCCCGGTGTTCCAGGACATGCGCGTGCGACGGGCCTTGAGCCTGCTGTTCGATTTCGAATGGACCAACAAGCAACTGTTCAACGGCGCTTATGCGCGCACCCGCAGCTATTTCGAGAACTCGGAAATGGCCGCCACCGGCCTGCCTGACGCCGATGAGCGGGCGATCCTCGAGCCCTTCCGCAGCAAACTGCCGGCGCAGGTGTTCAGCGAAGCCTTCGAGAATCCGAAAACCGACGCCAGCGGCATGATCCGCACGCAGCAGCGCGAGGCCTATCAACTGCTGCAAGAGGCCGGCTGGAAGATCGTCGACGACAAAATGGTCGACGCTAATGGCAAACCGGTGGTCATCGAATTTCTGCTGACGCAGACCGACTTCGAACGCGTGCTGCTGCCGCTCAAGCGCAACCTCAGCGACCTCGGCATTGATCTGGTGATTCGCCGTGTCGACGTCTCGCAGTACATCAACCGCGTGCGTTCGCGGGACTTCGACATGATTGTCGGCAGTTTCCCGCAGTCCAATTCACCGGGTAACGAGCAGCGCGAATTCTGGATGAGTGCCGCCGCTGACAAGCCGAGCAGCCGCAACACCATGGGCTTGAAAGACCCGATCGTCGATCAACTGGTCGAAAACCTGATCAACGCCGATACGCGCAAAAGCCTCGTGGCCCATGCCCGCGCGCTCGACCGCGTGTTGCAGTGGGGCTATTACGTGATCCCCAACTGGCACATCAAGACCTGGCGCGTTGCGTACTGGAACCACATCGGCCACCCGAAAGTCTCGCCCAAGTACGACATCGGGATTAATACCTGGTGGGTCAAACCTGACGCAAAACCGGCAATAGAAGTCGAAACCAAACTGCAAGCCGACCCTGCGGGCACGGAGTAATCAGATGCTGGCGTATATTTTTCGGCGACTGTTGCTGATCATCCCGACCCTGTTCGGCATTTTGCTGATCAACTTCGTGATCATTCAGGCCGCGCCCGGCGGGCCGGTGGAACAGATGATCGCCAAGCTCGAAGGCTTCGAAGGCGCCACCAGTCGCATCGCCGGCGGCGGTGCCGAAGTGTCGGTGGCCGGTTCCGCCTATCGCGGCGCGCAAGGCCTGGACCCGGCGCTGATCAAGGAAATCGAGCACATGTACGGGTTCGACAAATCGGCCCCGGAACGTCTGTGGATCATGGTCAAGAACTACGCCTCGCTGGATTTTGGCGACAGCTTCTTCCGCGACGCCAAGGTCATCGACCTGATCAAGGAAAAGCTGCCGGTATCGATCTCGCTGGGGCTGTGGAGCACGCTGATCATGTACCTGGTGTCGATCCCGCTGGGGATCGCCAAAGCCACGCGGCACGGCAGTCACTTCGATGTCTGGACCAGTTCGGCAATCATCGTCGGCTACGCGATCCCGGCGTTCCTCTTCGCAATCCTGCTGATAGTGGTGTTTGCCGGCGGCAGTTATCTGGACTGGTTCCCGTTACGCGGACTGACCTCGAACAACTTTGACGAACTGAGCATGGGCGGCAAGGTCCTCGATTACTTCTGGCACCTGGCGCTGCCGGTGACAGCATTGGTGATCGGCAATTTCGCGACGATGACCCTGCTAACCAAAAACAGCTTCCTCGACGAGATCAACAAGCAATACGTGGTCACCGCCAAGGCCAAGGGGCTGACCCGCCATCGCGTGCTCTACGGCCATGTCTTCCGCAACGCCATGCTGCTGGTGATCGCCGGTTTTCCGTCGGCATTCATCGGTATCTTCTTCACCGGCTCGTTGTTGGTCGAGGTAATCTTCTCGCTCGACGGCCTCGGTCTGATGAGTTTCGAAGCAGCGATCAACCGCGATTACCCGGTGGTGTTCGGCACCCTGTTCATCTTCACCCTGCTGGGGCTGGTGGTGAAACTGATCGGCGACCTCACCTACACCCTGGTCGATCCGCGTATCGACTTCGAAAGCCGGGAGCATTGAGATGAACCTGTCCCCTCTCAACCGCCGCCGCTTCGAACTGTTCAAGGCCAACAAGCGCGGCTGGTGGTCGCTGTGGCTGTTTCTGATCCTGTTCGGGCTAAGCCTGGGCGCCGAATTGATCGCGAACGACAAGCCGCTGGCGGTGCACTACGACAACAACTGGTACTTCCCGGCGATCAAGCGCTACCCGGAAACCACCTTCGGCGGCGAATTTCCGCTGGAGGCCAACTACAAGAGCCCGTACATCCGCGAACTGCTCAAGGCCAAGGATGCGTGGGTGCTGTGGGCGCCGATTCCGTACAACTATCAGAGCATCAACTACGACCTGAAAGTCCCGGCCCCTGCCCCGCCGTCGGCGGACAACCTGCTGGGCACCGATGATCAAGGTCGCGATGTGCTGGCGCGGGTGATTTACGGCTTCCGCGTTTCGGTACTGTTTGCCCTGACGCTGACCATTCTGAGTTCGATCATCGGCGTGATCGCCGGGGCCTTGCAGGGCTTCTATGGTGGTTGGGTCGACTTGGCCGGACAGCGTTTTCTGGAGATCTGGTCGGGTTTGCCGGTGCTGTACCTGTTGATCATTCTGGCCAGTTTCGTCCAGCCGAATTTCTGGTGGCTGCTGGGGATCATGCTGCTGTTTTCGTGGATGAGTCTGGTTGATGTGGTGCGTGCCGAGTTCCTCCGTGGCCGTAACCTCGAATATGTGCGCGCAGCGCGGGCGCTGGGCATGCAGAACGGGGCGATCATGTTCCGCCACATTCTGCCCAACGCCATGGTGTCGACCATGACCTTCATGCCGTTCATCCTCACTGGCGCCATCGGCACCCTCACCGCGCTGGACTTCCTCGGTTTCGGCTTGCCGGCCGGCAGCCCGTCGCTGGGCGAGCTGGTGGCTCAGGGTAAATCCAACCTGCAAGCGCCGTGGTTGGGCATGAGTGCGTTTGCGGTGCTGGCGCTGATGTTGAGTTTGCTGGTGTTTATCGGCGAGTCCGCTCGCGATGCCTTCGACCCGAGGAAGTGAAATGAATCAGGACAATCTGATCGAAGTGCGCGACCTCGCCGTCGAATTCGGTTTCGGCGAGCGCCTGCACCGGGTGGTCGAGGGCGTGAGCTTCGACATCAAACGCGGCGAAACCCTGGCGCTGGTTGGCGAATCCGGCTCCGGCAAATCGGTGACCGCCCACTCCATCCTGCGTTTGCTGCCCTACCCGATGGCGCGGCATCCGGCCGGCAGCATCAATTACGCCGGGCAAAACCTGCTGAACCTGAGCGAGAAAACCATCCGCCACATCCGCGGCAACCGCATCGCGATGATTTTTCAGGAGCCGATGACCTCGCTCAATCCGCTGCACTCGATCGAGAAGCAGATCAACGAGGTGCTCGGCATCCACAAGGGCCTGACCGGCAAAGTCGCGACCAAGCGCACGCTGGAGCTTTTGGAGATGGTCGGCATCCCCGAGCCGCACAAGCGCCTCAAGGCCCTGCCCCACGAACTGTCCGGCGGCCAGCGCCAGCGGGTGATGATCGCGATGGCCTTGGCCAACGAGCCGGAACTGTTGATCGCAGATGAGCCGACCACGGCGCTGGACGTGACCGTTCAGCTGAAAATCCTCGATTTGCTCAAGGAACTTCAGGCCCGATTGGGCATGTCGTTGCTACTGATCAGTCACGATTTGAACCTGGTGCGAAGAATTGCGCATCGTGTATGTGTCATGCAGCGCGGTTGCATCGTCGAACAGGCATCGTGCGCAGAGCTGTTCCGTTCGCCGCAGCATCCGTACACTCGGGAATTGCTCGGCGCGGAGCCCAGCGGAGGCCCGGCGACCAATAAAATCGGGGCGCCGCTGCTTGAGGTCGAGGACCTGAAAGTCTGGTTCCCGATCAAGAAAGGCCTGCTCAAGCGCACGGTGGATTACGTCAAGGCAGTGGACGGCATCAATTTCAGCCTGCCTCAAGGTCAGACTTTGGGGATTGTGGGCGAAAGCGGTTCCGGTAAATCCACGCTGGGTCTGGCGATTTTGCGGCTGATCGGCAGCAAAGGCGCGATCCGTTTTGAAGGCAAGCAGCTAGACTGCCTGACGCAGAACGAGATTCGCCCGTTGCGCCGGGAGATGCAGGTGGTGTTTCAAGACCCGTTCGGCAGTCTGAGCCCGCGGATGTGCGTCAGCGACATCGTTGGTGAAGGCCTGCGGATTCACAAGATGGGTACCGCTGCCGAACAGGAAGCGGCAATTATTGCGGCATTGAAGGAGGTAGGTCTGGATCCGGAAACCCGGCACCGCTACCCTCACGAATTTTCCGGTGGGCAACGGCAACGCATCGCCATTGCTCGAGCGTTAGTGCTTAAACCGGCGCTGATCCTGCTGGACGAGCCGACGTCGGCGCTCGACCGGACGGTGCAGCGGCAAGTGGTGGAGCTGTTGCGTTCACTGCAAGCCAAGTACAACCTGACGTATTTGTTCATCAGCCATGATCTGGCTGTCGTCAAAGCGCTGAGCCACCAGTTGATGGTGGTCAAGCATGGCCAAGTGGTCGAACAGGGAGACGCGCAAGCAATCTTTGCCGCCCCTGAACATCCGTATACACAGCAGTTGCTGGAAGCCGCTTTTTTGGCACCAGCCACTGCGCAATAACCTGAAAGAGGAGCAACACATGGGTTTTCTCGCCGGTAAGCGCGTACTGATCGTCGGTGTCGCCAGCAAGCTGTCCATCGCATCCGGCATCGCTGCCGCCATGCATCGCGAGGGCGCTGAGCTTGCCTTCACTTATCAGAACGACAAACTGAAAGGTCGTGTTGAAGAATTCGCCCAAGGCTGGGGTTCGAGCCCTGAGCTGTGCTTCCCGTGCGACGTGGCCAGCGATGAAGAAATCGCCAAGGTCTTCGAAGCACTGAGCAAGAAGTGGGACGGCCTGGACTGCATCGTGCACTCCGTTGGCTTCGCCCCGGGCGACCAACTGGACGGCGACTTCACCGAAGCCACCACCCGTGACGGTTTCCGCATCGCTCACGACATCAGCGCCTACAGCTTCGTGGCCCTGGCCAAAGCCGGCCGCGAAATGATGAAAGGCCGCAACGGCAGCCTGCTGACCCTGTCGTACCTGGGCGCCGAGCGCACCATGCCTAACTACAACGTGATGGGCATGGCCAAGGCTTCGCTGGAAGCTGGCGTACGTTACCTGGCCGGTTCCCTGGGCCCGGACGGCACCCGCGTCAACTGCGTATCGGCTGGCCCGATCCGTACGCTGGCCGCTTCCGGCATCAAGAACTTCCGCAAGATGCTGGCCGCCAACGAAGCGCAAACCCCACTGCGTCGCAACGTCACCATCGACGAAGTCGGCAACGCCGGCGCGTTCCTGTGCTCTGACCTGGCGTCGGGCATCAGCGGTGAAATCATGTACGTGGACGGCGGCTTCAACACCACCGCCATGGGCAACATCGAAGAGTAATCTCGATGTAGAAAAAAACCGCCTTTCGAGGCGGTTTTTTTTCGCCTGCGCAAAAGTCGCGCACGGGCAATAACTATGTACCACCGGAGATTCTCCCCGTCGTTCGACAATCGGCGCTCAGCGGTTTTCAACCGCCTATAGGAGAACACTGATGGACGAAACCGAATCAGATCCAGCTGCCGACCAGGGCGATCAGGCATTGATCCAATGCCTGATCGACGAATTGACCGCAGTGCCCGTCGCAAATGCCACGGCGCCCTCGCGCACCCTTGAGATTCCGCGCGGCTGCCTGTTGCGCGAGTGGACCGAACTCTACTGGACCGCTCTGCAGCGTCCGGATTTTCTCTATTGGGCCAGCCAGTTCGACCTCAACCTCGACACGTTCAGCCCCAAAGGCGAGACATTGCAGGCCCTGACTGCGTCGCTAACGACGCCTGCCCTCAGGATATTCACCCTGGAAGATGATTCCGGCTGGTGGCAAATGGCGCCGGTCCTGTTGTCGATTTCGCAACGAATCGATCCGGCCGGGATCGGCTTGCCCTGTATTGGCGGTAAATCCGCCAACCCGCAGTCCCGTTTTCCGCGCCGGCTGGTGCTGGCGTTCTACGGCTATCCAGAACCGCAAAACACCCAGCAGGCGCAGGTGATTGTCAATGAGCTGAAAAGCAGCGCAATTGCCCCGATCAACAACGACGGCTACACGGCGTCTGCGGTGATCAAAGAGCGCACCGCGCAGCTTGAAGATTATCGCGTCATCGCGGCAGAACTGGAGCAGGCCCTGCAGACCGCAGAGGAGCGCAAACAGCCTTTCGTCCAGTTTCGCATTGCCGCAACGTCGGTATCGCTGACCTCCGACTCTTTAATTGCCAGGACAGAGTCTGAACTCAACCTCGGCTACGTCATAACGCGCTATGGCTTCGAACTGCCGGCCAATGCCAAGGACACCCGCGAGCTGATCCTGCAGTTGCGCCAGGCAAAATGGCCACTCCCGCCCTTTGTCAGTGGCTACGTGCAGACCAATCTGCTCATCAGGCACTACCAGGAAGCGTTTGCTGACATCGAGAACTGTCAGTACATCATCGGGCGCCTGGAGGCGCTGAGCTGGAACAAGGAAAGCTCCCAGGCGATCAGTCTGGAGGAGTTCAGCAGACCGGAACCTGCATCGACGTTGGGCCGACTGGTGGCGAGGCACATGGAGTCACTGCTGAAGTTCAGGTCCAATCCGGCCTTTCAGGCGATTCTCAAAGGCAAAAACCTCCCGCCGGACAGTCAATTGCTTGTGACCGAATCAGGTCGGGTAGGCACCGCTGACAACAACCACAAGTGGATTGCCCTGAAGCGGCAAGTCGAGCGACACGCGGGACTGAAAGTGTTGCTTGAGCAGCTAAAAACCCTGGCGGGCGATGCAGGAGGAGAGATACGTACCAACGGTAAAGTCAGCCTGGTACAGATGATGCGCTACTACGAAATGGACGTACCTGAAAACGTCGGCGCCGCCCGCACCACCGCGCAGTGGGAAAAAACCCTTCTGATACTGCATCCGGTGCACATGGACCACTGGTATCTGTTGGGCCCTCCCGGAAATGAAACTGAACAGTTCACCTCGCAGGAACGCCAGCTCATCATCGACACCACTGCAGCGTTTCTTCCATCAGGCTCAGCCCCGCTGATCGATTATTTGAACGAAGGCATTGCAACCGACCTGCCCCGATCCGCTCTGCGCGCGAAAGCGGATTACCTGTTCAACCAGATCCTGAGCGCGCCCCGGGCTCAGGATCTTGGCAACCAATTGTTGAGCAAATTCAGATTGACTGACATGGCAAAGGCACTCGACGCGATAAACCGCGAACGCCTGGTCCTTGCTGCCCTGATATTGAGTCTCGACCCGAGTATGGGAAAACACACCCGACAGGTCATTGGCCAACCCTTGAACGACCGCTTTTTCTGGGGCGAGAGTTTCAGCGAAGTACGCCGCTTTATCGACGGTCAACCCGACCTGACGCAAGTCAGAAACAAAGTACTGGCCACACACCTGATGCTATCGGGCATAGCGCCAGAGTTTCTGGTTCGGGATATTCCCCAGTCCGTCGGCTACATGAGTTCGTGCCGTTGGGTCATGCTCAAACAGATGGTGTTGTACGTCGAACAGTTAAAAGCGGGACTGGCGCGGGTGCTCACATTCGAACAACTGATGACTCTGGCCAAACATCCACCCCCTCAATTCCAGACCTTTCGGGCCGGGCACGCGTGCACTTTGGTGCTGGTCGAATGGGCCATCGCCAGAGGCTTGATCCGGTCAGAGCCCGACCTTGATGTCAGCACCTACGATTCGTCCACGCTGGAAAAGGCCGGCACGGCCTTCCGCGCGCACACTCAACAGCTGGACCAACTGTGCCGTGACGGTTTTCACCCGGTCTTTCCCACTCCCTATACGGTGGCATTGGCTGACCTGCGCAGCATTTTCCCCAATCACCGTCACCTCGAAGACAAGGTGCTGGTCTGGACCGACGCAATCGCGGTACCGCAAACCGATCCGCCGCAATATTCCCTGGTGGATCTGCACATGGCCAACCGACTGATGCCCGACATGACGGGCTGGAACTCCAGGCTTGCCCAATTGAATCTGGAAACAATGACGCCGCAGTTTTCCAGATTGAAGAAGGTCTGCGAGCAGTTCTCTTTCGTCCTCACCAACCGCTTGGCTCAAATGAAAAAAGCCAGCCTGGCCTTGATCAAGGAGGCGTTTTGCGAGCTACCTTTGCAACAACGGATTGATATCGAAGATTCCACACTGGAGCTGTTTGCACTGAGTCCGGTGCCGCAGCCAGGCGCGGCAGTCAAACCGAGGAACGACACGGGGCCGTTCGCCATAATCGCGCTGCTACGCGACTACACGCCCCGGGTCTTCGAAGTCTTCGTCCGACACTCGCAGGTTCAGTTGCGCAGGGATATCGACTGGAGATTGTTGGCGCCAACAGCCGACAGCGCGCCACCGCCTTCACTGGCAATCGACGGGGACGCATACCTGCGAGGAACTCGCCCCAAGAACCCGGCAAGCAGCAAGGTCAGGATTGAACGTCTCACCGTCGAGGGAGCGCCATTCGCACGACAGCCCGTAACGGTCCCCGACACCTTTTCATCCGCCAAGGTCAACGCCATCGCCCAAGCCGCAGTCAACCAGTTGTACAAAGTGCACGAAGCCGCGGCGCTGGAACGTGCAATGACCGCCGTCGATCTTAAGGACACCGAAACCTGCCACTCGACGTGGATGGCGTTTTATCAGGCGTTGAGTCCGTCGGAGTGATGAAATTTCACTCATGCAGAATCTTCTGGAATGCTTGAAATCCGAGTACACCATAGCCCTTGCGGGAGTGGGCTTACGCGCGATGGCGGTGGCACTTTTTGAATCCTTGCCACCTGACACTGAGTCATCGCGAGCAGGCTCACACCTACATGGTCCGTGGTGTATCGGTTGTGGTCAGTACATGTCACGCCTTGGACAGATCCATTTTGTATCCTGCACCGGGGGCGCCCTCATGCATTGCCGCCTGAATTTCGGCGTACAAGGCATTCGCCTCGGCGGTAGTGATTGATCGCGAACAATCGCGCAAAACCACATGCAAAAGCACATTTTCCTGCCCCGGCAGCAGGCCGAGCCGTTCAATGGCTTGGACTGGAAGATCCGCATACGGCCAACGTCCCTTTATCTGCATCTCTTCAATCCAGTCAGCGCAATCCCCCGCCGCCTGCAACATCCTTTCAGTCAGCACTTCCTCACTAAGGCCTGGCGTTATCGCCAATGATATATCCCGTGCAATTGAAGGCAGGCGCGATACCGAAGTCCATGGACTCAGATCATGCATTTGCGCCTGCACGCGCACGTTCTGATCGCGCAACAAGCGAATATCAGGAATTCCTTTTCGTAACATCGTGAGGCGATCCAGCCCCATCCCAAGCGCCAGCCCGCCATGTCGCAGCGGGTCAATATTCAAACGCTCCAGCAAAGACTTCGCTATAAGGCCGCACTCAATGACCTCCACCGGCGTACCGTCCATGAGAACGTTCACTTCGATTCCACCCTCGGTGTAGTGATGTGGGCTATCGCTGTAAATCCAGGGTTTTTCGGGAGCAGCAACTTTGAGAATATCGCCGATCAGACGCAATAAATTTTCATGTGATGCCAGTTCTGGATCGCCCAATACCCAGATATCCATTTGATGAGGCTCCGCACAATGCCAGCGATCCCGGCTATCACGCCTGAACGTTATTCCCGGCGCAGCCAACAAGATCGTCTGCCCCGGTTGTCGAACCTGAGCGGCTAGTTGAAGCGCCTTGGGGATCTGACTCGTGGTTTGGGTTCGCAAGAGGAAGTGTTCATCGACCCATCGAGTGTGTTCACTACCCAGCGTGATCTCTTTCGGGTCGTATCCAAGTAATCCGTAATTTTCTTCAGCGGAGACGATCCGTGGTCCCACTTGCAACTGGGCTTGAGGCCAGCCATTTTCGGCAAGCCCCAGAAGAACTTCATCGAGCAATAGCCGTACAGCGTGGTCAGGATTGCTTTTTTCAGTTAAATCGTCCAACAGCAAAGCCTCGTGAACAGATGCTTCTGTCAGGTATTTCTTTGATACGTGCACTGTGCTTCCCTCCGACCAAGTTTTATATAAACCCAAAAACCATAAATAGACCTAACTACAAAACACTCACCCCTCACAACAACAAAAACCACTGATATTCAATTTTCAGATCGGTACTACAGCCAGAACCCAGACAAATAACTAAAACACGCCACCGACAAAACAGATAGATAAAATTATTCTTAAAAAAATCAAATGAACCATTTAACACGTCAAAAAACTCAGGTACTAATTCATCCCTCCCCAGCAGTTCCGGGAGTAAAAAACAAAAACTAAAAAAGGAAAATCAAATGAGCATCGAAATAACCATCAACGAAAAACTCAAGCGAATTACTTCTGGACCTGAAAATTTCGGATGGGCCCCACTCGCTTGGGCCAACTCTGAAGATTAAACAAAAATAGCGCGTGGCGACACTCACGCCGCGCGCCTGTCCATCAGGAGAGTTCCATGTCAACCTCAAACATGATATCGACACTCTTCGGCCATGAGGGATTTTCAATCATCGCCGACTCGGATGTTTTTCTTACAGAATGTGCACTCCTGGGTTTCAAAACGGCTAACATTTTTGAGCTGACGAAACTACCCAAAAACACAATCGTTTTTTCATTTAGCAACCGAGCTGCAAGAGCGATGTTTGAAATCGCAAAAGTCACAGATAGCAAAAAGAGTATTTTCTGCGCGACTCAAGTGTTCGAGCCCACCGTGACTGCGGCAATCTACAGTCTCAAACTTCTGCTCCGCAGCAATTTTGAACATTCCCTCTTGATGCAACGATCGGTGCTGAGCATGTTGAACTCCAACCAGGAATTCTCCCTGTCTGGTAATAACGCCACAGCCTCAGTTTCGATTCACTCTCACGCAAAACCTTACGCGCTGCTGCCGGAAGATATATCTGGCAATTTTGTTCAGTCCGTTGCGGAGTTCTTTGAAGTCCACTACGCACATATGCACCCTGAAGAACCCAGCCCATTTTCTTTTACCGGCACATTAAGAGTCGCAGGAATATTGACGGTACTCAGAAAGCCAAACCCAACATTACCAGCGGGCTTGAAATCCTCACTTAGATGGCTGAGTGATCGCATCGCTCAAGAGGGTGCACTTCTATCGATACAAGACAACACGATAATTTCATTCAAGACAAACGACGAGGAACAAATAAAACTCCTTGATCTTGCTGCCGGCATTCGTGGCCTGAAATTGACGGAGTTTGCCATCGGAGTGAATGAAGCTATTGCGCCAGACATTGACTACAAAATAAATTCCCAAATGAATGAAGGTATCAACGGCGTTCATCTAGCGATCGGTGACGGTTCATCAGGCTTTCACATCGACTTTCTTAGTCCATCGGTATGCGTAACCCCTTTGCACGCAATATCCGAGCAGGCAATTACGTGAATGCAAGCCTGCTCGTGGCTGTTTCCGATTCAACTACCCTTCAACGCCTGCTTATGCGCATACATCGCGCCATCCGCATCGGCCAGTAATCGATCCACGGTTTCATGGCGCTTCGGGTCGTATTCGATCTGGCCGACGCTGAAGCGGATGGCGTAGCCGCGGTGCAGCGTGGCGTTACGCTCTTCGAGTATTTCCTTCAGGCGTGCCATGACCGCTGTGGTTTCGATATGGCTGGAGCCGGTCAGCAGCGCGACAAATTCATCGCCGCCCAAGCGCCCGACCACGTCGCTCTCGCGAAAGGCGATGCGTAGCACATCGGCGAAGGTCTTGAGTGCACTGTCGCCCTCGGCATGGCCGTACAGATCGTTGATCTGCTTGAAGTCATTGAGGTCAAAAAACAGCAGCGTTGCCGGCCGTTTGAGGCGTGCGCAGGCGTCCAGCGCATGCTGGGCCAGCTGCTTGAAGCCGCGACGGTTGGACAGCAGCGTCAGCTCGTCCATGCTCGCCATCTGCACCGCCGTCAGCTCTTGCTCGGCCATTTCGGCCAGGTCACGCAGCAGTGCACGCTCCTCTTCGTCGAGATCACGGGGTCTGGTGTCGATCAGGCACAACGTGCCAAGTTTATTGCCCGTGGGCACGGTCAGCGGATAGCCGGCGTAAAAACGAATGTTCGGCTCGCCGATCACCAACGGATTGTCATGAAAGCGCTCATCCTCGCGGGCATCACGCACCAGCAGCAGGTCGTCACTGAGGATCGCGTGACCACAGAACGAGACATCCCGCGATGTTTGCGTGGCATCGAGCCCGACGCAGGATTTGAACCACTGACGGTCCTTGTCCACCAGTGTCACCAGCGCGATCGGCACATTGAACAGGCGTTTGGCCAACCGCGTGAGTCGGTCGAAACGCTCTTCGGGAGCCGAATCGAGAAGATTGAGGCCACGCAGCGCCTGGATGCGCGCCTCTTCGTTGGCAGGTTTTCCGGGAACCAGCATCACACACTCCATTGGCATCAATGTTCCTAAGAGTAGCGCTAAATCTACCCGGACTCACTCAATCAACCACCCACCACCGGACATGGCCCTCCAGCATCGGCCCAGAGCTTGAACTGGTTGACGAATATGTCGTGCGGCACCGGCACTGGCGCGCGCCCTGTGCCGGGGTTCCAGCCCCAGAGCACCAGTTTGTCCTCGCTGACGTGTTTGAGCAGTGCGGCGAAGTCGCGGTCGCCGTTGCTCGAACGATCCTTGATCATCGCGCAGAGTTTGTCTGGCGGCAGGCCGATCCAGGCCATTTTGTGCGCCGCTGGCGGCAGGCTCCAGTGCGGCGCCCCCGGAGGGGCATGGGGGCCGTAACTGGCCGGCGGATTGTTGTCAGCATGACACGTGGCACAAGGCAAACCGGCGGCGCCCTTGCCGTCCATACCGCGCACCACGTTCATCGCATGAGGGATACCGGCGTCGAATTGCAGCGGCGAATCGCCGGGAATGTGGCAGTTCTGGCAGCGCGGGCTCTGGAATACCTTCTGCACCGTGCCGAAGGCTTTCAGGGCCTCCTGATCATCGGCGAACAAATCCGAGGCATAGCCGCCCAGACCGACCAACACCAGCGTTCCCAAGACTAAATGTCGTTTCATCTCACACCCCCGACAGTTGCAGCGGCAGTTCGCGCAAGCGTTGCCCGGTCAGGGCATACACCGCGTTGGCCACGGCCGGCGCGGTCGGCGGCACACCGGCCTCACCGATGCCGCCGGGTTTGTCGCTGCTGGGCACGATGTGCACCTCGACCACCGGCATCTCGTTGAGCCGCAGCACCTGATAATCGTGATAGTTGGACTGCACGACCGCACCGTCCTTGAGCGTGAGCTTGCTGTGCAGCGCCATGCCCAGACCGAAGGTGATGCACGATTCCATCTGCGCCGCGATGCTCTGCGGGTTGACCGCAATGCCACAGTCCACCGCACACACCACCCGATGCACGCGAATCGCCAGATTGTCCTGGGAGACCTGCGCGACCTGCGCCACATAACTGCCAAACGATTCGTGCACCGCGACACCGAGGGCATGGCCGTCCGGCAGCGGCGCTGTCCAGTTGGCCTTTTCCACCGCCAGATTGAGCACACCGAGATGCCGCGGATGCTCCTTGAGCAATGTTCGCCGGTATTCGACCGGGTCCTTGCCCGCCGCCGTGGCCATTTCGTCAATCAGCGATTCCATGACAAACGCCGTGTGGCTATGCCCCACCGAACGCAGCCACAGCACGTTGATTCCGGTCTGCGGCGAATGCAGATCGACCTGATGGTGGGCCAGACCTTTGACGTACGGACTGTCGCTGACACCTTCGACGGACGTTGGGTCGATGCCGTTCTTGACCATGGTCGCTTCCATCAGCGTGCCGGTCATGATCGATTGCCCGACCAGCACATGCTGCCAGCTCAGCGGCAGACCATCCGCGCCAAGGCCGATTCGCGCCTGATGCAGGAACATCGAGCGGTAATAACCGCCGCGGATATCGTCCTCCCGCGACCACACGGTTTTCACCGGCAGACCCGCCGCTTTCGCCACTTGCACGGCTTCAGCGACAAAATCCGACGTCGGATTGGCCCGGCGGCCAAACCCACCGCCGAGAAATTCAGTGTGGATTTCCACCTGCTCGGGTTTCAATCCGGTGATCTTGCCGGCGACCATTTGATCGAGCGTCTGAAACTGCGTGCCGGTCCAGATTTCGCATTTCTGCGCGCTGATTTTCACCGTGCAGTTCAAAGGCTCCATCGGCGCGTGCGCCAGATACGGCACGCTGTACTCGACATCAATCTTCTTCGCCGCGTTGGTAAAGTTGCCCTTCGCATCCCCGGCCTGACTGGCGGAAGTGCCCGGTGTGGTGGCCAGTTTGCGAAAGCTTTCCAGTAGTTTTTCGCTGCTCAGATCCGCGTGAGGCCCCAGATCCCAATCGACTTTCAGCGCATCGCGGCCCAGCTTCGCCGCCCAGTAATGCTGCGCAATCACCGCCACGCCAGTCGGCACCTGCAGCACTTTATGTACGCCCGGGATCGCCAATGCTTGGGCGCCTTCGAAGGATTTGACCGTTGCCCCAAAAACCGGCGCTCGGGCGACCATGGCGGTCATCAAACCCTCGAATTGCACGTCCATGCCGAACTTGGCGCGGCCGGTGATTTTCTCCGGGGTGTCGAGGCGTTTTGTCGGTTTGCCGATGACTTTCCAGTCCTTGGCCTCCTTGAACGTGATGGATTTCGGATCCGGTACCGGCAGTTGCCCGGCAGCGTCCGCCAATTCGCCGTAGGTCGCGCGTTTATCGCCGGCAATCACCACACCCGATTCGGTGCGAATCGTCGAAGGCGCGACGTCAAAACGTTTGGCCGCCGCTTCGACCAGCATCTGCCGGGCCGTTGCACCGGCCAACCGATAACGGTCGAACTCCATCCAGGTCGACGTCGAGCCGCCGGTAATCTGCATGCCGCCAAAAGCGGGCATGCCGTAATCCGCCGCCGACGCGGGCGAATGTTCGACGCGGATGGTCGACCAGTCAGCGTCCAGTTCTTCGGCGATCAGCATGGTCAGGCCGGTCCAGATGCCCTGGCCCATTTCCGAATGCCCGAGCAGTACGGTGACGCTGTTGTCGGCGCCGATGCGCAGAAAGGCATTCGGCGCAAAGACCTTGCCCTCATTCTCAGCCGCCATGGCAAACCGGTGACCGCCGGGCACGGCAAACGCCACCACCAGACCGCCGCCCAACATGGCACTGCCTTTAAGAAAACCCCGACGCGATACGGGACTGTTCATCGTCTCTCTCCCCGTCGGGTTCAACCGATCTCGGCCGCACGTTTGACCGCTGCGCGAATTCTTGGGTAGGTGCCGCAGCGGCAAATGTTGCCGGAGAGCGCCTGATCGATATCGCTGTCGGTAGGTTTGGGGATTTTCGCCAGCAATGCAGCGGCCGACATGATCTGCCCGGACTGGCAGTAACCGCACTGCACCACATCGAGTTCGGCCCAGGCCTGCTGCACAGGGTGCGAGCCATCCGTGGACAAGCCTTCGATGGTGAGGATTTTCTGCCCGTGGGCGACGGCCGTGGCCGGGGTGATACAGGCACGCAGCGGCGCGCCATCGACATGCACGGTGCACGCGCCGCACTGCGCCATGCCGCAACCGAATTTGGTCCCGGTCAGGTGCGCGACATCGCGCAGGACCCAGAGCAACGGCATGTCCGCGGGGACATCGAGCTCTTGATCCTTGCCATTGATATTCAAAGTCAGCATCGGGGTTTTCCTCAGACTCACGGTGTTCTGAAGGGGCGTCACTGCGGCCATAAAAGCCTGCGCGCGCCTCGGCTTATCCCTTTCAGCAAAGCCTAAATTGCGCTTCAAGCCAGATGTTGCGACCACCGGTCATGCACATGTCGTCTTTAATCCTACAGTTGATAACGGCTCGCACTGCGCCGCCACCGCAACACGCGTACCAGCGAACCGATTCGCGAACACCTCGCGGGTCGCCCCTCCACATTGGTCAGGAGTAGCGAACATGGGATTTGTCACCACCCAAGACGGCGTCGAAATTTTCTACAAGGACTGGGGACCGAAGGACGCCCCGGTCATTCACTTTCACCATGGCTGGCCGCTCAGCTCCGATGACTGGGATGCGCAAATGCTGTTCTTTCTGGGGCAAGGCTTTCGGGTGATTGCCCATGATCGCCGTGGCCACGGACGCTCGAGCCAGGTCTGGGACGGTCACGACATGGATCACTACGCCGATGATGTGCTGGCGGTGGTCAACCATCTGGGCGTGAAAAAAGCCGTGCACGTCGGCCACTCCACCGGCGGCGGTGAAGTCATCCACTACATCGCTCGCCATGGCCAGGACAAAGTCCTCAAGGCCGCGATCATCAGCGCGGTACCACCGCTGATGGTCAAGACTGAAAGCAACCCGGGTGGTTTGCCGAAATCGGTGTTCGACGACTTGCAGGCGCAACTCGCGGCCAATCGCGCGCAGTTCTATCGGGATGTACCGAGCGGCCCTTTCTACGGCTACAACCGACCGGGGGCCAAGGCGCAGGAAGGTGTTATCGCCAACTGGTGGCGTCAGGGCATGATTGGCGGCGCGAAGGCGCATTACGACGGCATCGTGGCGTTCTCGCAGACCGACTTCACTGAGGATTTGAAGCGCGTAACCGTGCCGGTACTGGTGATGCATGGCGAAGATGACCAGATTGTTCCCTATGAGAACTCGGGGCCTTTGTCGGCGAAATTGCTGCCAAATGGCACGTTGAAGTCGTATCCGGGATTCCCGCACGGGATGCCGACGACTGAGGCGGCGACGATTAATGCTGATTTGTTGGCGTTTATTCGCGAGTGATCATTGCGCGAGCCACACACCCGACCCTGTGGGAGCTGGCTTGCCAGCTATGGCATCAGGTCAGGCACTATCGATGTCGAGGCCGCCAGCCTCATCGCTGGCAAGCCAGCTCCCACAAGGTTTGAGTACATTTTGTCGAGATTGGCCAACTATCAGGCCGTCATCGCCAGCAGGCTGGCTCCCACAAAAAAGCAAAACAAGTAACACACCGCCCCGCTCTGCTCCTCCACCACTCCACAGGATGAGCGTTAGCTCGGCTGCAGCTATTGATCTAAATGGCCCGTCGGCAGGCTTCGTTCCGGGATTCATCCGGGGGGAAACATCGAGAGGAGGTGCAGCGAAGCAAACCGGAGGCGATGCCCCGGATGGATCACGGAGCGAAGGAACCCCGAGCTCCAGCGAGCGGGCCGAACGTCAGGGCAAAGCCTTTTGGGTTGCCTTTTCGGCGTTTGGAAAAGGTGACCCGCCGTAAGGGCGGAACCCTAAGAAGCCATCACCAAAAAAACGGATATACACCCAAATAAACCCAAAAAAGCTCAGCTAAAAGCCTGCAATTGACCTGTCACCGACTAATCCTCAGAACGCCCGCTACTCTCTCGATCCCGCTCGTAATGGTGAGCAACGGGCAGCGCCGGCAACCAGGACTCACGCCGAATCGTCCAGAGCTCATAAGTGGGTTTCAATTGATCAGGCTGATCAAGCGATCCCACGTTCACCTCAACTTCATCAGCCGAACGCGTAAACACCGGAGACCCACAGCGCGGGCAAAAAAACCGCCCGTTGTAGTCACGCGTTTCGCCGGTAACCGTCACTGCGCTTTCAGGAAAAATCGCCGACGCGTGAAACAACGCTCCATGGCGTTTGCGGCAGTCAAGACAGTGACAAAGCCCCACGCGATAGGGCTGGCCTGAAGCTTCGAAACGGATGTCGCCGCAAAGGCAGCCGCCAGTGAATCGGTCCATGGTGGGTCTCCTCTGTTCACCTGTGTGTACCGTGCGTAAACACATTCCCGCAAGCCAGTTTAAACCGATCTACGGCACCACTAATCGACCAAGGACTGACTACGCTGTTAATCCAGCATGTCTTACCTGCCGAGGACGACTGCCATGCAACGCTTTCAAAAAATCACCCCGTGCCTGTGGTTCGACAATCAGGCTGAAGCCGCCGCGAAGTTCTACTGCTCGATCTTCGATCACGCGAAAATCACCGGTCTGACCCACTACAGCAAGGTCGGCCAGGAGTTTCACGGGCAGCCGGAAGGTGCCGTGATGACCGTCAGTTTTGAACTCGATGGGCATACCTTTACCGGGCTCAATGGCGGGCCGCTGTTCAAGTTCAGTGAAGCCATATCGTTCCAGGTCAACTGCCAGAATCAGGAAGAAGTCGACCATTTCTGGGGCAACCTTTCTGCCGGAGGCCCCGTAGAAGCCCAGCAATGCGGGTGGCTCAAGGACAAGTTTGGCGTGTCGTGGCAGATCGTGCCGGTGGCCTTCATGCAGATGATGCTGGATGCGGACACCAGCAAGTCGCAACGGGCAATGCAGGCAATGTTCACGATGAAAAAACTCGACATCGCCGAACTGGAACGAGCCTTTGCCGGCCGGAGCTAATACACTCGGACGCTGGCCCGCCGGGAAGGACGATGATGAAACACGCTGCCGCCAAAAACCCTGAAAAAGCCCCGCGCTTCTGGCGAGATGAGGCCCTGCCGTTCATCGAAGCGCGGGCCATCGCCGATGGTCGCGAGGTGTGCTACGCGCGGCATTCCCACGCGCATTTTTCCATTGGTGCGATCACTGCCGGGCGCAGCACGTATGTGCATGAACAGGCGCAGTTCGAGGTGGCGGCGGGCACCGTGGTATTGATGAATCCGGGGGATGTGCATGCGTGCAATCCGATCGATGATCAGCCGTGGTCGTACGTGATGCTTTACGTCGAGACACCGTGGTTGACGGACTTGCAGCATCAACTGGGGTTTGCCGCCGAGCTTGAGTTCCGGCGTTTCGCGACCACCCATCTCGACGACGCCGGGCTGTTCCGTGATCTCAACGGGTTGTATGAGGTACTGGTCGATAACCAGCAGGATGTCTTGCGCAAACAGAGCGCAGCGGTGGAGTTTTTCAGCGATCTGCAATTGCGCCTGAACCCGGCGCAACCGCCATTGCGCGAACCGAACTTCAAGCTTGAACGCGCCGCCGACTACATCCGTGAACACTGCACCGATCTGCTGAGCCTGGATGACATTTGTCGCGCGGCGCAGCTGTCACCGTCCTACCTGATCCGCGCCTTCAAGCAACATTTCGGCATGACGCCCCATGCTTTTCTGGTCAACCAACGCATCCAGTTCGCTCGCGAGCGGTTACGCAACGGGCAGTTGATTGCCGATGTGGCACTAGAGGCGGGGTTTGCCGATCAGGCGCATTTCCAACGGGCGTTCAAGCAGCATCTGGCGGCGACGCCCGGCCAGTATCGCGGCTGACCGGGTCGTTTAAATTCAAAAGATCGCAGCCTTCGGCAGCTCCTGCAGGGATCGGTGTAGGAGCTGCCGAAGGCTGCGATCTTTTGATCCTCAAGCAAACTACGGCAGCAACAGATAAACCGCGCTCACCACCAACAACCCCGCCATCAGCCGATTGAACAGGCGCATCCCCGCCGGATTGCCCAGATACCCACGCAAAAACGTACCGGCATACGCCCAGCAGCCCACCGATACATAGCAGATCACCAGATACACCGCCGCAAACTGCCAGACCAATCGTGCCTCGCCATCAGCAACAAACGCGCCCATGCCGGCGACGCAAGCCAGCCAGGCCTTCGGATTGAGCCATTGCATGACGGCGCCATAGAGCATGGATGGCGCACGCCCCGAGTCGCCGGCATTCAGTTGCCCGTCATCGGTCGCGAGCTTCCAGGCCATGAACAGCAGAAACGCCACCCCGGCCAGTTGCACCACGCGGGTCATGAATGGCCAGAGCTTGAGGATTTCGTGCAGGCCCAGTCCCATCAGCACCAGCAACAGCACAAACCCCAACGTCGCCCCGGCGACATGTCGCTGACTGGCGCGAAAGCCGAACTGCGCACCGGAGCTCAGCGCCACGATGTTGACCGGACCGGGAGTAATGGACGCCGCCAAGGCAAACGCCGCCATCGAAAGAACAAGACTCATCGCACACCTGCTTCAAATCGAGGAACAAGGTGCTCAAGGTAACCAGCGTCTTATTTGCGGTATTGAAGAAAATCACCCTGAAACTGAAACGACTAACCCCTGTAGGAGCTGCCGCAGGCTGCGATCTTTTGACTTTGTTTTTTAAAATCAAGATCAAAAGATCGCAGCCTTCGGCAGCTCCTACAGGGGCGAAGTGCAGGCAATTGGATCAGTCGAGGCGGGGCACGGTGAAGCGGAACTCGCTGCCCTGCCCCGGTTCACTCTCGGCGAAGATCCGGCCGCCATGAGCCTCGACGATGCCCTGGCTGATGTACAAACCCAGGCCGGTGCCAGTCGGATTACCTTCTTTCACCGTCCAGTAACGGTCGAACACGTGAGGCAGATGTTCCTTGGGAATACCTTCGCCACTGTCGCGCACGGTGAAGACGATTTGATTGCCAACTGATTTCGCGTGCACGCCCACCGTGCCGAGACGCGGGGTGAACTTGATGGCGTTGCCCACCAGGTTCGACAACACCTGGAACAGCCGCTCCGGGTCGGCATGGATGCGCAGATCCGGATCAGCCGCGAAGGAAATGCTGATGTCCTTGTCCAGCGCCAGCGGCGCGAGCAAGGCTTGCGCCTCTTCGAACATCTGGCTGACGTCGAGTTTCTGCGGTGTGATGCTGTAGCGCCCGGCGTCGATCTTGGAAGTGTCCAGCAAGTCTTCCAGCAGCGTATTCATACGCCCGGCCGCCTGTTGCATGGTGTCGATGGCCGTGGAGATTCGCCGCGAGGTGTGCGGGCCGTCGGAGCTGAACGCTTTCTGCATCATGCCGCAGAGCATCGAAATAACCGTCATTGGATTGCGCAGGTCGTGGGAAACCACCGCCACCAGTTCATCGCGGGCACGCACGGCCTCCTGCTCACGCCGTACCTGACGGGCCAGATCGTTTTCCAGCGCCGAACGACGCAAATCGTTGGCCGCAAACAAGTCGCCATGGCTCCACTTGGCGGAAATCCCGGCCATCTCGACCTTCCAGATTTCGAACGAGGTGCGCGGACGCAGGCGCATGCCCGCATCAGAATTTTCCAGATCCAGCGGCTTGCGCGGATCGCCACTCCAGTTGATGTTCTCTTTCACTTCCGGCCGGAACCACAGCACGCCGTTGTCCACCGGTTTCGGCAGGCTCATGGCAAGTACGCCGCTGGCCACTTGGGGAAACTGCGCGGCGGGTGGATAAACGCTGGCCAGATGGTGACTGGCGAACACCGGCTCAGCGCTGTCCTGCAACCATTTGTGCAGGGCGCGGATTTCTTCCGGTTCCGGGCAGTTGCCGTAACGATGCAACTGCTTGTCTTCAATGATTGCGACACCGCCGGCATTGGCCAGCGCCATCAGAACCTGTGGCTGATTGGCCAGGCCGTCGAAGACATTTTGCGGCGAATCGATCATTGCCTGATTGAGCAGCGCCAACGCTTCGACCTTCTCTTCACGTTGGCGACTGACCTCCAGCGCCTCCATCGCGCTGATCTGCAGCGACAGCACCTGGCCGATGGTCTGGCACGCGATACGCAATTCATGCGGTACATGCAGCGGCTGACGGTTGCCGCAACTGATCAAGCCCCAGAGCTTGTCGCCCTTGAGCAGGGAAATGCTCATCGACGACAGCACGCCCATGTTCTTCATGTACTGGCAGTGAATCGGCGACACGCTGCGCAGTGTCGCGAAACTCAGATCCAGCGGCGTCTGCGTATCCGGACGCAACTTCGGCACCAGCGGCACCGGTTGATAGTCGGCGTTGGGGATGATGCGCAGCCAGTTTGTGCGATACAACTCGCGCGCCTGCTCGGGAATATCCGAGGCCGGGAAGAACAGGCCGTTGAAGACTTCCATCGACGGATCGGACGCTTCGGCGATGACCTGACCGTGGCCCTCCTCTTCGAAACGATAGATCAGCACCCGGTCGTAACCGGTCATCGCCTGGATTTCCTTGACGCTGATGTCGTACAGCGCCTGCAAAGTCGTGGCCGCTTGCAGACGCTGGAGCATGCGCCCCAGGTTTGTCTGATTGCCGGCGACGTTGCGCGGCTGGAAGTTTTCGACGTGAATCTCCAGCTCAAGAATCAACACGCCCTGATGTCGGTGCAGCAACCCCTCGAACGCGGTGCCATTGAGGTGGAGGTACAACCGCGGCGCGTCGAAGAACGCCGCTTGCTGCAAGGCCTCACGCACCTGTGCTGTGTGCACTTCACCCAGCAAATCCACCAATGGCTGGCCAATTAACGCCTCTGGCGCACGGCCCAGCAAGGTTTCGACGTTGGCGCTGACCTGAATGATCTCAAGCGCCGGTTCGCTCAACGTCAGCAGCAACCCGTGAGGCTGGATTGCGCCGGGGAAGCGGATCGGCTCGTCAGCACAGTTGGCCAGCAGCTCTTCAAAATCTTTCTTGTCTTGCGGGTTCATGCCAATACCTCCTGGCAATCGAGCCAGCGCTCGAAGCAACTGAATGTGGTTTGCGCCGCGATCACAACGGCTTCGCGCTCATCGGCGTCCATCGGGCGATTGCCCAGGTACTCGATAAATTCGCGCCAGCGACGGCCGGTGGCAGCGCCATAGACATCGAGGAAGGCAGCGCCGTTGTCTGCTTCAAGGCCCAACCGTGCGGAGATTTCTCGACGCAGGATCTGTCCGCCGAGGGTTGCGCCTTCGAGCACGTACAGCACACCCAGGCACGCGGCGCTCGAATCAATCACGGGCAACTGATCGCAGATCGGCAGGTTTTCCAGCGAAGCGGGCGCTAACCCCAACGCTTGCAGATCGCCGCGCAATGTCGAGGTTTTGAGGCGTGGCGTCAGGTCGAAATCGTCGGGGACTGAACCACTGCGCTGCAATGCGCTTTCCAGCGGAAAATAGAAGCCGTGATAGGCCGCCATCAAGCGCTCAAAAGCAGGTATATCGAGCGTATCGGAGAAAAAAGGAAGGCGTTTTTCCAGTGCGATGTGCAGTTCGGCAGTACCGGCCCGCAAATCTTGCAGCACCGGTGGCACATAAACCTCACGGGCCTTTGCTTGCATGTATGTCGCTCTTGGTGAGGCCGCCTGGGGCCATTCGGGGTGTAAAAACGTCGCGTGAAATTTTACACGTCAAACGACATTTCTGACCGCGCAGATCGTTTTTTCTAACGAAACCACAGCCCTCGGACATTTCAGAGTTCCTTCTGACGCAAAAAGTTCGACCCGACTTGACGCACCTGCGGTTGCTGTACCGCGACAGCACCGCCTGACTGGATGGGCCTGCGAAACGGGCTTAAGCCTGCGACGGACCTTTGAGTTCGACCTGATTGCCATCCGGGTCGAAACAGTACAGCGACAAGCCGTTGCCCTCGGCACCGAAGCGGGTGGCGGCTTTTTCCACGCTAAGGCCGTGCGCCCGCAAATGCTCGATCAGCGCCGCTTCATCGAATGGCTCGATGCGCAGGCAGAAGTGATCGACGTTGCGCCCCTCCGCACCCGCCGCCCCACCACCCTGGCGGCCGATGTCGCCCGCAAGGTCAACGAGATCGATCATCGACGTCCCGGCGCGCAAGTGCACCAGCCCCAGCGGTTCATTGCGCTTGACCACTTCAGCACCGAACACCTGGCCGTAGAAATCGATGCTGCGTTGCAAGTCGGCGACGCGCAGGACGATGTGATCAATGTGCTGAATTACAAACGGATGCATGGGCAGACCTCAACAAACTGTAGGAGCTGCCGCAGGCTGCGTTCTTTTGATCTTGTTTTTTCACGATCAACATCAAAAGATCGCAGCCTGCGGCAGCTCCTACAATAGTTCAGCGTTAGCCGGAATTCATTGTCGATTTTTCGGTGGAGCCATCGAGAATCTGGTTTTACTCTCACCCCATGAACATACAAACCGCTGCCCTGCCGCCCCACGCCGAGATGGTTCGCGCCATGCTCGAACGCGACACTGCCTATGAAGGCGTGTTCTTCACGGCCGTGAAAACCACCGGGATCTTCTGCCGTCCCAGTTGCACGGCGCGCAAACCGAAACCGGAGAACGTCGAGTTCTTCGCCCATGCCGATGAATGCATGAGCGCCGGTTACCGCGCCTGTCTGCGCTGCAAACCGCTGGACGCTGCGGCCATCGCGCCGGACTGGGTACAGCGTTTGCTCGCGGCCGTCGACGCGGACCCCGAGCTGCGCTGGAGCGATGCGCAATTGCTCGCCGAAGGCATCGAACCGCTGAAGCTGCGGCGCTGGTTCAAGCAGCATTTCGGCATGACATTTCATGCCTGGCTGCGCACCCGGCGCCTGGGCATGGCACTGGGCGGGATCAAGCAAGGCACTTCGATCGACCACGCGGCGTTCGATTCCGGGTATGAATCGCTCAGCGGGTTTCGCGATGCCTTTCAGAAGTCATTCCACATCACCCCGGGCCGCACCGCCCACAGTGAGCCGCTGTTGTTTACCCGACTGACCACGCCGCTGGGGCCGATGATTGCCATGGCTGAACAACGCGGTCTGGTGCTGCTGGAGTTCCTCGACCGGCCGGCATTGACCCGGGAAGTCGAGGAATTGCAAAACCGCTATGGCTACGTGGTCGCACCGGGGCATAACGCGCATTTGCAGCAGATCGAGCGTGAACTGGCGCAGTATTTCGCCGGCCGCTTGACCGCGTTTACCGTCGCCTTGCACCTGCCCGGCAGTGAGTTCGCCCGGCAAGTCTGGTCGGCCCTGCAGCAAATCCCTTACGGTCACACCAGCACCTACGGCGCCGTTGCCGCAGGCTTGGGCAAACCCGGCGCCAGTCGCGCGGTGGGCCTGGCCAACGGTCAAAATCGGCTATCGATTGTGGTGCCTTGTCATCGGGTGATCGGCGCGGACGGCTCGCTCACCGGCTATGGTGGAGGTCAGCCGCGCAAGGCGTTCCTGTTGAGGCTGGAAAACGCCGCCGTACAGCTCACGCAACAACTGGCTTTCTGACGACTTGAATCAACCTGCAAAAAAGGAATTTCGATGGACGCGCTCGACACTCGGTTTCACCAGTTGCACCAACAGGACTTGCTGATCCTGACCAACGTCGCCGACGCCACCGGTGCACGACTGGTCGAACAGCTGGGCGGCAACGCCGTCGCCACCAGCAGCGCTGCAGTCGCTTGGGCGCATGGTTATCCGGACGGCAACGCCCTGCCTCTCGAACGGCTGATTTCGACCGTGGAATCGATCGTCCGGGTGATCAACGTACCGTTGACCGTAGACGTCGAGGCGGGTTATTCCGATGACCTCGGGCGCGTTGCCGAAGTACTCGATGCAGTGATCGCGGCCGGCGCTGTCGGGATCAACATCGAAGACGGCTCGGCTGATCCAGACCTGTTGGCGCGCAAGATCGAACTGGCCCGAACGGTCGCCAACAAACGCGATGTAAAGTTGTTCATCAACGCGCGCACCGACGTCTACCTGCGCGCTCTGGTGCCGGCCGAAGATCGCGTCGCCGAAACGCTGCGCCGTGCCGCGCTGTATCAAGCGGCTGGCACCGATGGTTTGTTCGCCGCCGGCGTCACGGCAGCCTACGAGATCGAAGCGATCTGCAAGGGCACTTCATTGCCAGTGAATGTGCTGGGGTTCGCCGGTCTGCCCTCGCCGTCCGAGCTGCAAGCGCTGGGCGTGCGCCGATTGAGCGCGGGCTCCGGCATCGCTGAATTCCTGTACGGCGCAATGGGTGGGCTGATGAAGAGTTTCCTCACCAGCGGCAAACTCGATACCCACGACCTGAAGGGGTTCACCTACGGCGAAGTCAACGGTTTGCTGAAATAACATGACCGATGTTTATCAGGCGGCCAGCTCATTTCTGGCCGCGCTCGATGCCGACTGGCAACGACACATCGCCGCTGTCGGCCCTTGCCTGCATCAACCGCATCCGGCGCGCGACCCGTACGAATCGCTGGTGCGGGCGATTGCCTATCAGCAACTGCATGCCAAGGCTGGAGATGCGATTGTCGCTCGGTTGGTCGGGTTGTTTCCCGGGCAATCGTTTCCGCGACCGGAGCAAATCCTCGCCACCGGGTTTGATCAATTGCGCAGCTGTGGGTTTTCGGCGGGCAAGATTGCGACGATTCAGGGGATCGCCCAAGCGACGCTGGATGGCGTGGTGCCGGATTACGCCACGGCGTTGGCGACGGATGATGAAGCGTTGATCGAGCGACTGGTCAGCCTGCGCGGGGTCGGGCGCTGGACGGTGGAGATGCTGTTGATTTACAGCCTTGAGCGGATGGATATCCTGCCGGCGGATGATTTTGGCGTGCGCGAGGGGTTTCGACGGTTGAAGGGGTTAGAGGTGCAGCCGACCCGTAAGCAGATGGTTGAGATTGGTTTGGGCTGGAGTCCGTATCGGACGGTGGCGGCCTGGTATTTGTGGCGGGTGCCCAAGCTGTAGACCGCATCATCGTTCATCGCTGGCAAGCCAGCTCCCACAGGTTTTGTGTCGGATGGAAAACTTGTGTTCGCCGCCAGACACTGTGGGAGCTGGCTTGCCAGCGATGGCGTCTACACGTTCCGCACATGTTCCAAGACCAGACACTACCCCAATGCAGGAGCTGCCGAAGGCTGCGATCTTTTGATTTGGTTTTTTTAAAGACAAAATCAAAAGATCGCAGCCTTCGGCAGCTCCTACAGGGGAATGCGGTGGACTGTATCGCACTGTGTACCGACAGGCGGCAGACACGTCCAATGCACAAATCCGCACAGTGGCGACACACCAACGATACACCCCAACGCTCAAATCACCCGGTCGATCCCACTCACCCGATCCACCGGAGATTCCCCATGACCACCACCCTATCTAGCGCCGTCAAAGGCCTGCACCTGAACCTTGACCGCGCCGGTGCCTGGCTGGCGCCGCTGACCCTGCGCGTGTTTATCGCCTGGGAATTTTTCGAGTCGGGGCTTGAGAAGTTCAACGGGCAGAACTGGTTCGAAGACATTCAGGACAAATTCCCGTTCCCATTCGATCACCTGCCGGCGACGCTGAACTGGGAACTGTCGATGTGGGCCGAGCTGATCTGCGCGTTGGCGATTCTCATCGGTTTCGGCACGCGAATCTCGGCCATTTCGCTGATCGTGGTGACCGTCGTCGCTACTGCCGCCGTGCACTGGCCCGCCGACTGGTCGTCGTTGGGCGAACTGGCGCAGGGTTACGCGATCACCAACAAAGGCTTCGGCAACTTCAAGCTGCCGGCGATTTACCTGGCAGCTTTGGTGCCGCTGGTATTCGCCGGCGCCGGCAAGTTGAGCATTGATGCGTGGCTGGCGCGGGTGTTGTGGAATCGCCGCGACCGCTGAACCTCAATGCGCGCGATCCAGGCCCACCAACAAGGCATTGTCACGACTGTAGATGTCTGGCGAATAACGCACGTGACCGGCGCTGTCGACCTGCGCCGTCCAGTAGGTCATCAGGATCGGCACCGGCGCCGACAAGCGAAACTCATGGGTGGTGCCGGTGGCGAGCAAGGTGTCGGTGCGCGCCCTTTCCGCAGGGCTGAGCAACAGATCGCGCAGTTGCATCGGGTGCTCGACCCTTACGCAGCCTGAGCTGAACGCCCGTGGGCCTTTTTCGAACAGCGCCTTGCTCGGCGTGTCATGCAGATACACCGAGAACGGATTGGGGAAGCGAATGACCATCTGCCCCAACGGGTTACGTGGCCCCGCGTCCTGGCGCAAAAGGATGTTGCCGGGGTGGTCCCAGTCGATGTCTGCGGCTGCCAACGGCTGACCGTTGGCATCCAGCACTTGCAGATTATGCCGACTGAGGAAGGTCTGGTCCTTGCGGATTTCCGGCAGTTTGTCTTCCTTCCAGATGGTTGGCGGCACGGTCCAGGTCGGGTTCAGCGTCAGCCGCGTGACGCGGGATTTGAGCAGCGGCGTCTGGCGCTCGGCACGGCCGACTTGGGTGCGAGTCTGCCAGACCGGTTCGCCGCCCTGATACAAAGTCAGTTCCGCCGCTGCGACATTGACCAGCAAACCATTGGGTTCCATGTCCTGGGCCAGCCAACGGAAGCGTTCCAGGTTGACCCGCAGCTGTTCGCGGCGGGCCATCGGACTGATGTTGAGTTCGGCAATCGTCCCCGGCCCGACCACACCGTCAGCCTGCAACGAATGATTGGCCTGGAAGCTTTTCACCGCGTCCACCAACGCGCCTTCGTAAAGAATGTCGGTGGTGCCGACCGCGTGGCTCAGATAGCCTTCGCTGTATAAGCGCTGGGCCAGTTCCGGCACGCGTTTGTCTTCCATGGACGGGCGCAACAGCGGCCCGCTGCCCACCGACTGCCATTTCGGCAAGGCTGTGAGCCGTTGTGCGGCGTAGAGCTGGCGCAGTTTCTGATATTGCGCCAGACGCGGACGGGCCAGGTCGAACGCAGCAGGAATGTCATGCATACCCGGCACGGCAATCGCCAGCAGCTCGGCCTGACGATCACGCTGGGAGTCATCGGCATGCCACAACGGCTCGAAGTGCGATTGCAGCAGACGGCCGTAATGCAGATCCTGCAGGGCTTGCAGGTAATAGCGGCTGATGTCGATATCGGCGCACAACTCGCCATCCTGCGGCGCGGTGATCGCGACCGGATAGCGTTGCGGACTGAGGCCATCGTCGGCCAACAAAGGCAATTGCGCCTGCAAGGCCTGCAATCGCCCGGATTCGCTGGCCCACACCGGCATCCAGTCCTGCTGCTGATAGAAGGTTTGCAACTGTTGCAACGACGGGCCGCTGAGCTGCTTTGCGAGCGCAGGGCAGGTCTGCGGCAGACCGATCAATACGGCATGCAATGGACTTTGCAACTCGACCGGCATTTCGGCAGGAGGCGTCGGCAGCGTCTGCAACGGCGGCAGTGATTCATCGGCACAAGCGACAAACGGCGCTGCGAGCAAACAAATGCTCAAGTAGCATGCGTACTTTTTGAACAACTGCTTTACTCCAATCCATGGCCACCTTGATGATGGCCAACCTTACATCAGGTGCGCTGAACAGTCAGGCTCGAACTTCGGGCTTGCAGGTTACGACTGGACGTCAGGAGCCAAAGTGCCAAATAAGTAGCAAGTTGAGGACACTTTATAAATGTTGACGTATTTGCGCCGACTTCTGCTGACCACCGCGACCCTTGTCGCCGTGACCAGTCCAGCTTTTGCCGCCGGCAAACCATCGCCGGTTCTCTTCACCAGCCTCGCGCACGCCGCGCCAGAACTCAATCCCCAAGCGCTGAAAGGTGCCTTGAGCGCCATGCAATGTGCGGTCAATAACGGTGCGAAGCCGTCCCGCCACCTGGCGATCATCGACTATTCGCAGCCGTCCACCGAACGCCGACTGTGGATCTTTGACCTCAACCGGAAAAAACTGGTGCTGCGCGATCTGGTCGCCCACGGCTCCAACTCCGGGGAAAACTTCGCCACGCAGTTTTCCAATGTCGAAGGCAGCTATCAGTCCAGCCTCGGCTTGTTCCGCACCCAGGAAAGCTACAGCGGCACTCATGGTTACTCGCTGCGCATGGATGGTCTGGAGCCCGGCTTCAATGATCTGGCGCGTGATCGCGCTATCGTCATTCACGCCGCCGATTACGTGAATCCGTTGTGGAGCAAGCGTCAGGGCCGCATCGGTCGCAGCCAGGGCTGCCCGGCCGTCCGCCCGCAGATTGCGAAACAGGTGATCGACAAACTGAAAAACGGCCAGTTCATGTTCTCGTGGTACCCGGATCAGCGCTGGCTGAGGAAGTCGCCGTATCTCAACTGCCAGCCGCAGCAAGTGGCGAGCATCATCAGTACCCACGCCAGCTAAAACCCTACTCAATCCCCTGTAGGAGCTGTCGAGTGAAACGAGGCTGCGATCTTTTGATTCAGCTTTTTCAAAGATCAAGATCAAAAGATCGCAGCGTGCCGCAGCTCCTACAGGGATTTGTGGTGTCCATAATTTTTCGGCCCAGGCAGTCTCAGTCACCGGATGCTTTGGCTGTACCAATGCCATCGCCAGCAGGCTCAATCCTGCCGCTGATCTGCATTCGGCTGATGATCAGGGCCATGACCATCAACGCCGTGCCAACGCCGAAGGTGATGTGCATGCCACTGCCGATGACGGCGGCGGGCGCCTGGGTCGGGTTGCCGGTGGCCACGGCAAACACTGCGCCCATCGCCGCCGCGCCGGTGATCAATCCCAGATTGCGGGCCAGCCCGAGCAGCGCCGATACCACGCCGCGCTGGTCCTGACTGACCGCTGCCATCAGCCCGGTATTGTTGGCCGCCTGGAACAGCGCGTAACTGCCGGCGATCACCGTCATCGGCAACACGTAGGCAGGCAATCCGAAACTCATCGGCAGCAGCGCCAATAACCCGCAACCGCAAACCATCCCGAGCAAGGCGCCCGGCACCACCCGCTGTGCGCCGAAACGATCGACCAGCCGTCCGGCCGGCACGCCACCGAGCGCAGCCAGCAACGGCCCAACCGACAACACCAGCCCGACCACGGTGTGGCTGAGACCCAAACCGCGACTCAGGTAAAACGGCCCGACCACCAGCGTGGTCATCATCACGGTCGTCACCAGCAACGTCAGCGCCAGACTGCCGCTCAGGCGCAGATCGGCGAACAGTGACAGGCGAATCAGCGGTGCCCTGGCTTTCATCTCGACCACGATGAACAATCCCGCGCCGCACAGGCTGATCAACAGCAACGTCAGCGTGAAACCCTCAAGCGTCATCGCCAGCGCATAGGTTGCCAGCGTCAACACCAGCACCCCGCTGCCGAGATAATCAAACGCGACTCGCGGCCCTGCGGCCCGATCTGCGGGCAGATAGCAGTACACCAGCCACGCATTGAGCAGTCCCAATGGCACGTTGAGTAAAAATATCGATTGCCAGCCAACATGCGCCATCAATAACCCACCCAGCGACGGACCGAGGGTGGTGCCGGTGGCCGACATCGTCGCCAGCAACCCCATCGCACTGCCCGCCCGCGTTTTGGGCACCGCATCGGCGACCAGTGCGACTGTCAACGCAAACATGATCGCTGCGCCAACGCCTTGCACCGCCCGCGCGCCGATCAGCCAGCCAAGCCCCGGGGCCAGCGCGCAAAACAATGAAGCACTGGTGAAAATGCCTATCCCGATCAACAGCAAGCGCCGCCGACCAAAGCCATCGCCCAGACGTCCGACGCTGACAATCAACGTGGTGATTGCCAGCAGGTACGCCAGAACAATCCACTGCACCTGTTGGAACGTCGCATCAAACGCCGCCGCCAGTGTCGGCAACCCGGCGTTGGCGATGCTGGTGTCCAGCGACGGCATCAACATCGACAACGCCAGACTGGTCAGCGCCCAGCGGGCTTGGGTATTGAGGGGTTGTCTGGGCATGGTGTGCTCACTGTACAAAGGACATGCGCCATAGCCTGAGCCTGGACAATACAAGGCGCAAGACGCATGCTTTGCACTCAATACCTGCATGGAACGCCATGTCATGACCACGCCGGATCTGAACCTGTTGATCACCCTCGACGTGCTGCTGCGTGAAGGCAGCGTCGCCCGCGCCGCCAAATGCCTGCGGTTGAGCCCTTCGGCCATGAGTCGTGCCCTGGCCCGTCTGCGCGAAACCACCGGAGATCCTTTGCTGGTGCGCGCCGGTCGAGGCCTGGTGCCAACGCCGCGCGCGCTGGCATTGCGCGAACGGGTCAGTCACCTGGTGCAGGAAGCCGAGGCGGTTTTGCGCCCCGCGCAAGTGCTTGATCCCGCCCGGCTACAACGCACATTCACCTTGCGCAATACCGACGGGTTTGTTGAAACCTTCGCTGCCGCCCTGCTCGCCCGCATTGCCGCCGAGGCGCCCAACGTGCGTCTGCGTTTTTTGCAGAAAGCCGACAAGGACAGCACGCTGCTGCGCGAAGGCCGGGTAGATCTGGAGACCGGTGTGGTCGACGACAGCACCGACCCGACGCTGCACAGCCGCATCCTGTTTCACGATCACTGGATCGGTGTTGTACGTGAGGGCCATCCCTTGAGCGCAGGCAAAGTCAGCGCCAAACGCTTTGCCTCAGGCCAGCATATTCTGGTGTCGCGGCGCGGGCGCAGCAGCGGCCCGGTAGACGAAGCGCTACTCGAGTGCGGACTGACACGGGACATCGTCACGTCGTTCGGCGGGTTTTCGGCGGCACTGACGCTGGTGCGTGAATCAGACCTGATTGCCACCGTCCCGGAGCGTCACACCAGCAAACTGCGCACGGGCCTGCACAGTTTCGACCTGCCGTTGAAGATGCCGCAGATCAGCGTGTCGATGCTCTGGCACCCGCGCATGGATGCGGACCCTGCGCATCGCTGGCTGCGCGATTGCGTGCGGGAAGTCTGCGCCTAGCGCGCATCGCCGCCGGCGGGTTTATAGAAGAGGAATTTTTTCGTCTCGGCGGTTTTCCGGTATTCCCTGGCCCAACTCGGGTGGACGTTGCGGTCGTGGAAATACAGCGCGCCGTTGGTGCGATCCTTGAGCTGACGGTTCAGCGCTTTGCCGGCAACTTCCTTGGTGAGCGCGTACTCGGCGTCTTCCTGGACCTGATCCGGGCGCCCGTCACACCACCAGGAAAACTGGCAGCTTCTGGTTTCCGAACCTTGCTTGACCACGGCGCACACCGTGTCTGGAAAACCTTCGTGGCCGAGGCGATTCATCACCACACTGGCCACGGCTTCCATTTCCGGCGTGTCCTTGCCTTTGGCTTCCCAGTAGATGCTGCGTGCCAGACAAGTGATCGGATCATCCAGCGGCGCGGCGCCGGCAGGGTCTACCGCTTGCACTTCCTTCGGGGTGATCGCCTCGGATTTCGGCGCCGGTGCCGCGCTGACTTTATCGGCGGCTTTTTCTTCCAGCACCTGGGCTTTCTCTTCAGCCTTGGCTTTGATCGGTGCTTGATCGGTGGCCCAGGCAGCGCTGGCCAACAGAGTGAATGCGAAACAGCCAGCCAACCATTTCAATCCCATGTGAATTCTTCCGGCAGGGCCCGGTGCGGGCAAGGTGTTACGTCGGGGAGACGCCCGGATCCCGGGGTCTTGGCTGAGTGTAGACGGCGAAATCGCGCACAGCGTTCCGTAGAAAAAACCGTCGACTGAAGAAAAAGACATTGCACCCACCGGGGGCGTTTCGCGCATCATGTGCGCATTCAGCTCAAGGGAGAATTCCATGCGCTTCATGCCGTCCGTTTTGCGATTTGCCGCGCTGTCCGCAGGCCTGATGTTTGCCGCCTCGGCCTTGGCCACCGACGAGTTGCAACTGATCGAGTCGATCAACAGCTATCGCAGCCAGCCGCAACGTTGTGGCACGCAGGCGTCCAGTGAGTTGCCGCCCCTGTCGGCTGATCCACGCCTGAGGTTGCCGGCCAGCGGCGCCGTCAATCTGCAGCAAGCCATGGCCAGCGCCAGTTACCCGATGGTCAACGTACAGGCGATCACCCTTAACGGCCCGCGCGATGCAGCGTCGGCGATGAAGGCGATTCAGGAGAGCTTCTGTCAGGTGGTGCTGGATCCGCAGTTTGTCGATGTCGGCGTCAGCCGCGCCGATCGCGACTGGCGCATTGTGCTGGCGCGGCCGCTGCTGTCAGCCAAACTTGGCGACGCGCAGAGTGAAGGGCAAAAATTGCTCGAACAACTCAACACCGCACGCAGCCAGCCACGCCAGTGTGGCGGCCAGGCCTTTGCCGCCGCCGCACCGCTGGCGTGGAATGCGACCTTGGGCACTGTCGCTCAGGATCACAGCCGCGACATGGCCAACAAAAACTACCTCGACCACAAAGACCGCGACGGCCGCACCCCCGGCGATCGCGCTGAGCTGTCGGGCTACAGCGGGCAACTGGTTGGCGAAAACATCGCCGCCGGCCAAGACACCGTGGGTAAAGTCGTCGACGGCTGGCTCGCCAGCCCCGGCCACTGCGCCAACCTGATGAACCCGCAATACAAGGAACTGGGGGCCGCTTATGCGACCGATCCGAAAAGCGATGCGGGGATTTACTGGACCGCGATGTTTGGTGCGCAATAACCCTCAGGCTCACGCCTGCAATGTTCGGTGATGTGTACTGATTCTGTGCACACCACAAAATGTGTGGGAGCTGGCTTGCCAGCGATGGCGGTGGGTCAGCCAACATCAATGTCGACTGTGCGGCCCTCATCGCTGGCAAGCCAGCTCCCACAGGGTCTTGCGGTGTTCACGGATTTTCGACCAACACAGCTCCCACACTTGATCATCGACGCGATCAATCAGCCGTTAACTTTCACTGATTGGACGCCTGTGGCAGTTACGCCTACCCTGCCCGTCCAAACCCGTTCATCAGCGGTTTCAATACTGCGAGGCAGTCATGACAGAGCGCGTCCTGATCGATGCTCACAACCGCCGGGTCGACTATCTGCGCATGTCGGTGACCGACCGTTGCGACTTCCGCTGTGTCTACTGCATGGCTGAAGACATGCAGTTTCTGCCGCGCCAGCAAGTGCTGACGCTGGAAGAAATCTTTCAACTGGCGCAGAGCTTCGTCGCGCTCGGTACCCGCAAGATTCGCCTCACCGGCGGCGAGCCGCTGATTCGTCGCGGCGTGGTGCAGTTGTGCGAACAGATCGCCGCGCTGCCCGGCCTGCGTGAACTGTGCCTGACCACCAACGGCTCGCAACTGGGCAAACTCGCCGCGCCGCTTTTCGACGCCGGGGTCAAGCGCCTGAACATCAGCCTCGACAGCCTCGATCCCGAGCGCTTCAAGCAGATGACCCGCACCGGCGATCTGGCGCAAGTGATCGACGGCATCGATGCCGCGCGCCAGGCCGGTTTCACCCGCACCAAGCTCAACTGCGTGGTGATGCAGGGCCGCAACGATCACGAGATCAATGATCTGGTGAGTTTTGCCATCGACCGTCAGCTCGATATTTCTTTCATCGAGGAAATGCCACTGGGGATCATCAGCGACCACAGCCGCGCGGAGTCGTTTTTTTCCAGCGTGCAGGTCCGCGAAAAAATCGCCGAGCGCTACACGCTGATCGACTCTACGGAATCGACTCAAGGCCCGTCGCGCTATTGGCGTCTGGCCGAAGCTCCGCAGATTCGCCTGGGGTTTATCTCGCCGCACAGCCACAACTTCTGCGGCACCTGCAATCGGGTGCGGCTCACTGTCGAAGGTCGTCTGCTACTGTGTCTGGGTAACGAACATTCGGTGGATTTGAAAGCAGTGCTGCGCGCTCATCCGGGGCATCCGCAACGTCTGGAGAACGCCATCATCGAGGCGATGAAAATCAAACCGTATCGGCATAATTTCGAAATCAACGACGACGTCCAGGTCGTACGCTTCATGAACATGACCGGCGGCTGATCCGCCGCTTTCCTGCGTTATCGGGACCGCTCTGCATGATCATCAGACCCAAGGTCAGCCAGTTCGCCATTCTCTTCACCCTCAAGGGCTCGATTGCCAAGCGCATCGCGTTGCGCACCTTGATGGTCACGCTGCTGGCCTCGGCCATCGTGCTGGTCGAAATCCTTCATCCGAGCAGTTTCACCAAGGTCAACGCCACGCCGTTCACTTTGCTCGGCTTGTCGCTGTCGATCTTCATGAGCTTTCGCAACAACGCCTGTTACGACCGCTGGTACGAGGCACGCAAGGCCTGGGGTGAGGTGATCGTGCACATTCGGTCGGTCATCCGCGAAACCCATGTCATCCGCGAATCCGCAGAACGCAAACCGCTGCTGCTCAACCTGTGCGGGTTTGCCCATGCGCTCAATGCGCGGTTGCGCAAGGAGAGTGAAGCCGACGCCAGCCGTCAGTGGATCACCCCAAAACACGATGCGGGGGTGCCGGATTACAGCGCGCGGATCCTGCAACAGGTCGGCCAGCAGTGTTCCGATCTGCATCAAAACGGTGAGCTGAGCGAGTGGCGCTACATGCTGCTGGCCAATCACCTGACCAGCCTGACGCAAGCGCAAGCCGTGTGCGAGCGAATCAAAACCACGCCACTGCCGTTTCCCTACACGCTGCTGTTGCACCGCACGATCTACCTGTTCTGCATTCTGCTGCCGTTCGCCATGGCCGAACCGCTGGGCTGGCTGACGCCCTTGTTTACCGCGATTGTCAGCTACACCTTTTTTGGTCTGGACGCGATTGCCGATGAACTGGAAGACCCGTTTGGCCGCGATGAGAATGATCTGCCGACCGACGCGCTGGTGCGCACGATCGAGCGCGACATTCTCGCCGAACTCGGCGTGGCGGATCTTCCGCCGCCGCTGAAGCCGGTCGATTATGTCCTGAGCTGATCACCCCGTTCCCAAGCGCGGGAGCCATGTCATGTTGATCGTTTGCGTCTCCGTGAGACCGGGCGTTCGTCTGCTGCGCTGAGTAACCGGTCACAGCGCATCCCGGAAACAGTCGTTTACACGCCCGCAGATTCCCCCTTACTATCCGGGCACACCGGTCGACGGGTCAGTCCCGCCGCCGACGTTTTCCGCCAACGGAAACATGCGTTATGAGCACGTCACTACAACAACCAGAATCGTTGACCGTCTCTACTCAGCGCGCCCTCTCTCACAGGGGCGGCGTATGAATCGTATCGTCAATCTCCCCATGGCCCTGCGCCGTTCCAAGCTGCGTCACTCCGCACGCCCGCCGGATATCGCCCGGACGCTCTGATCGCGCCCGTTTAAAACCCGCGACAGCCCCCTGCTCCCTGATATTCCCTGCCAGGACGCCCGCGCCTATTCTCGCGCCGCGTCCGGCCTGAACCTGCGCGCCTGTGCGGCGCCAACGTGAGTGTTTGCCATGAAATTCGCAGCCATTGAAGACGCACGCCTGTTCCTTGAACAAAACCCCGACATCGACATGATCGAGCTGTTCATCCTCGACGCCAACGGCGTGCCGCGCGGCAAGTTGTTGCACCGCGAAGAATTGTTCGCCGTGTATGAAAGCGGTCGCCCGCTACCCAGCACTATCCTCGGTCTGACCGTGCAGGGTGAGGACGTCGAGAACTCCGGCCTGGTCTGGGATGTCGGCGATATCGACTGCCGCGCCTATCCGCTGGAAGGCAGTCTGGTGCGCCTGCCGTGGCGCAAGATTCCGACCGCTGCAGTGCAGGTCAGCATGCACCCGACCGAGGGCATGCCCGCCAGCATTGCCGACCCGCGACACCTACTGATCAAGGTCATCGACGGCCTCAAGGCCGAGGGCTACAACCCGGTGATGGCCTGCGAGCTGGAGTTTTATCTGCTCGACGCCAAACGCGATCACAACGGTCGTCCGCAACCGGCACTCGATGCTGACGGTGGTCGACCGCGACATACCCAAGTCTACGGTTTGCGCGAGCTGGAACAGATCGAACCGTTCCTCGCCGACCTTTACAGCGCCTGCAAACTGCACGGCATTCCGGCGCGTACGGCAATCTCGGAATACGCACCGGGTCAGGTGGAAATCACCCTCGAACACGGCGATGCGCTGGAGGCGATGGATCAGGCGGTGCGCTACAAGCGACTGGTCAAAGCCGTGGCGCACAAGCACGGCATGCAGGCGACATTCATGGCCAAGCCGTTCGATGATCTGGCCGGCACCGGCATGCACATGCATGTCAGCCTCGCCGATGGCGAGGGGCGCAACCTGTTCGCCTCCGAAGACCCGGCCGGCACGCCGCTGCTGCGCACGGCGATTGGCGGCATGCTCGCCTCGTTGCTCGATTCGCTGCTGCTGTTCTGCCCGAACGCCAACTCCTACCGACGCTTTCAGGCCAACAGCTACGCGCCACTGGCGCCGACCTGGGGCGTCGACAACCGCACCGTCAGCCTGCGCGTACCTGGCGGCCCGGCCAACACCCGGCACATCGAGCATCGCATCTGCGGCGCCGACGCCAACCCGTATCTGGCGGCGGCGGCGATTCTTGCCGGCATCCATCGGGGCATTCGGGAGAACCTTGATCCGGGCGCGCCGGTTGAGGGCAACGGCTATGCGCAAGCCAAGGAATTGCTGCCAACCGATTGGCTGACGTCGTTGCAGGCACTGGAAAATTCGGTGTGGGCACGCGATGCCTTGGGCCAGGAATTTCTCGGGGTGTATCTGGCGGTGAAGCGTGCCGAATATCGGCAATTCATGGCTGAAGTGGGTGAGCAGGATTGGCGGTGGTATCTGACCGAGGCCTGATTACACCACTGCAACCTGTGGGAGCTGGCTTGCCAGCGATGGGGTCGGCACCTTCAGCATCTCTGGTGACTGACACTCCGCTATCGCTGGCAAGCCAGCTCCCACAGGGGACTGCATCCTGTCTCCCGAATTTGTGTGGACATTAAAATGACCAATCGCTGCAATTCCTACTACACCGCCACCCTCAACCACGAGACCGACTACCCGACCCTGCAGGGCCGGCACAAGGTTGATGTGGTGATCATCGGCGGCGGCTTCACCGGCGTCGCCACCGCTGTCGAACTCGCCGAAAAAGGCTTGAAGGTCGCCATCGTCGAAAGTAACAAAATCGGCTGGGGCGCCACCGGGCGCAATGGCGGGCAGGTCACCGGCAGCCTCTCCGGCGACGGCGCGATGCGCAAACAGATGCGCCCGACACTCGGTGACGAGGTCGACGATTTCATCTGGCACCTGCGCTGGCGCGGGCATGAAATCATCAAACAGCGCGTGGAAAAATACGCCATCCAGTGCGACCTCAAACACGGCCACCTGCACGCCGCGTACAAGCCAAGCCACATGACCGATCTGCGCAAGGACTACGAAGAAGCCGTGCGTCGCGGTCTGGGTGACGAGGTCAGCCTGCTCGACCGCAGCCAGGTGCGCGATCTGCTGCAAAGCGACCTCTACCACGGCGCGATCAAGAACACCCGCAACATGCACCTGCACCCGCTCAACCTGTGCATCGGAGAAGCGCGGGCGGCGGAAAGTCTCGGTGCGCTGATCTTCGAAAACAGCGAAGTGCTGGAGATCATTCACGGTGACACACCAGGCGTGAGAACTGCCCACGGCCAGATCGACGCCAACCAGGTGATGCTGGCCGGCGACGTCTATCACAAGCTCGAACCCGGCCAGCTCAAAGGCAAGATTTTCCCGGCCATGGGCGGCATTGTCACCACCGCACCACTGGGCGATCTGGCCAGGCAAATCAACCCCGAAGACCTCGCGGTGTACGACTGCCGCTTTGTCCTCGACTACTACCGTCTCACCGCCGACGGTCGTCTGCTGTTTGGCGGCGGCGCCAACTACAGCGGCAAGGACTCACGCGACATCGCTGCCGAACTGCGCCCGTGCATCGAGCAGACTTTCCCGGCGCTCAAAGGCGTGCAGATCGATTATCAGTGGAGTTGCGCGATGGGCATCGTCATCAACCGCATCCCGCAACTGGGGAAACTCTCGGACAACGTCTGGTACTGCCAGGGTTACTCGGGGCATGGCATCGCCACGACGCACATCATGGGCGAAATCATGAGCCGGGCGATTACCGGGCAGATGGAGCAGTACGATACGTTTGCGGCATGTCAGCACATTCGCGTGCCGATGGGGGATTTGCTCGGCAATCCGTTGCTGGCGGCGGGGATGTGGTATTACCAGATGCTTGAAAAATTGCGTTGACTGCACTGCCACCCGCCCGCCGCGTGCGCATTCCTGATCGGCCACGGTCACTGTAGGAGCTGCCGCAGGCTGCGATCTTTTGATCTTGTTTTTTACAATCAAAGTCAAAAGATCGCAGCGTGCCGCAGCTCCTACAGGGTTGAGCGCTGATTACAAAACTCAGTCAGGCAACTGCTCCACCTCAATCCCCAACCGCCGATAATCCTCAACACTGCCCGATGCCAGATGCTGCTCGGTAATCAGCGTATGCACGCGATTGCACGGCGTCACCACAAACGGCTCGACCGCCCCTAGCTTGTCCGCCGTGGTCACAGCAATCACCTGCGCAGCGCTCTCGAACAATGCCTGCTTCACCGGCACCTCATCGAAATACAGCGAGCTCAACCCGACTTCCGGATGAATCGCGCAGACCCCGGTAAACAGCACGTCAGCCTTGATACTTTGCAGCAGCCGTACGGTTTCGTGGCCGCTGACTGACATCGTCGCCAGATTGAGTTGCCCGCCCGCAAGAATCACCTTGATGCCTTGGTATTCGGCGAGTGTGATCGCGGTCATTGGCGACGTGGTAACAGCGGTGATCCGGATGTCCGCAGGCAATGAGCGCGCGATCTGCAACGTGGTGGTGCCGGAATCGAACAGCACGATCTGGCCGTCCTTGACCCGTCCGGCAGCGAGCTGCGCCAGGCGGGTCTTCACTTCATCGGTTTCGCTGATGCGGGTGAAGTAATCCTTGCCGGTGTCTTTGGGCCGCGGCAACGCCCCGCCGTGTACGCGCTGCACCAGCCCGGCGTTGTCGAGTTCGGCGAGATCGCGGCGGATCGTATCTTCGGACACCGCAAAATGCTGGCTCAGCTCGGAGGCCATGACCTTGCCGTCGCGTTCCAGGATCAAAAGGATTTTCTGTCGGCGCAGGGACGGTAGCTCGGTGACGGAATGATCGTGCATGATTCTGCCTGTTTGTGCTTGTAGTTGCAGGTTTCACGCAGATTAGCGAAAGCGTTGGGCAAACACAAACAGGCAGCTATCGATTGCTTCGATCATTGGAATCGACAAGCCGAATTTTTCCTTTGCATTCAACCTGTTCAGAATTCACCCACTCTAAATAGGCCAGGATGGACCCCGCATGAATCTCAATTTTGCCTTCGCTTGCATGATCGTTGTGTCGTTCGCGGTTGCCCTCGGCCATGCCTGACGGTCACACCGTCGCGGCCAAATGCTCGCGAAACCATTTGTGCGCCGGATCGCGATGCAGCCGTTCGCCCCAGAACATCGCCATCTCGTAGCCCGGCACTTCCAGCGGCGCGTCGACCACTTGCAGTGCCGGGTTGCCGCGCACCAAGCGTGACGGCAGCATCGCCACCAGATCGGTGCTCGCCAGTATCGACATCACCATCAGAAAGTGCGGCACCGATAACACCACTTTGCGCTGCAGCCCGACATCGGCCAGCGCCTTGTCAGTCACCCCGAAAAAGCCCCCGCCTTCGCGCGAAACCATCACGTGTTCCAGCGCGCAGAACTCTTCGCGGCTCGGTTTACGCTTCAGCTTCGGATGCCCGATTCGACCGGCCAACACGTAGTGCTCGGTGAACAGCACGCGTTGATGCAGCTCCAGCGGCGCCTCTTCTGTGATGTGCAGCGCCAGATCAAACACCCCTTGCTCGGCTTGCTTGACCAATTGCGGCGGCGTCAGGTCGATCACCGCCAAACGCGTGCCCGGCGCCTTTGCCCGTAACCCGCTCAGGGCCGGCAGGACGATGGTCGATTCGCCGTAGTCCGTCGCGGCGATTCGCCAGGTGTGCACCGCCTGCGCCGGGTCGAACGCACTGGCAGGCGCCACCGCGCGTTCCAGTGCCTCTAGCGCCTCGCGCAACGGCTCACGCAATTCATCGGCACGTGCCGTCGGGCGCATGCCTCGGGGGCCGGGCAACAACAGCGGATCGGCGAAGATGTCGCGCAACTTGGCCAGGTGAACACTCACCGACGGCTGCGACAGGTTCAACCGTTGCGCGGCGCGGGTGACGTTGTGCTCTGCCAGCAACACGTCCAGGGTCAATAGCAGATTGATATCCAGTCGCCGTAAATTATTCATCTCTATACCAGATATGTCAGACATTCATTTCCAATATACCTGTTGAACGCCGATCCTGCCCTCACTCAGCAACGGAGCTTCAACATGAAAGTACTACTGGTTTACGCCCACCCCGAACCCACCTCGCTCAATGGCTCACTCAGGGACTTCACCGTCCAGCGCCTGCAAGCTGCGGGGCATACCGTGCAGGTTTCCGACCTTTATGCAATGAACTGGAAAACCACACTCGACGCCGACGATGCCCCCGCCCGCGACGACAGCCAGCCGTTTCATCCATCGCTGGACTCCAAACTCGCCTACGCCCAAGGCACCCAAGCCGCCGACATCACCGCCGAACAGGAGAAACTGCTGTGGGCCGACGCGCTGATTCTGCAATTCCCGCTGTGGTGGTTCTCGATGCCGGCGATCCTCAAGGGCTGGGTCGAACGTGTCTACGCCTACGGGTTTGCCTACGGCGTCGGCGAACACTCCGACAGCCGTTGGGGCGAGCGTTATGGCGAAGGGAAAATGAGCGGCAAACGGGCGATGTTGATGGTTACGACCGGAGGCTGGGAGTCGCACTACAACCCACGAGGGATCAACGGGCCGATTGATGACCTGCTGTTTCCGATCCAGCACGGGGTACTCCACTACCCCGGTTTTGACGTGCTACCGCCCTTCCTTGTCTATCGCACCAGCCGCATGGATGAAACGCGTTATGCCGAGACAACTGATGAACTGGGACGGCGACTGGATGAGTTGTGGAGCACGCGGCCGATTGCGTTTCGGCAGCAAAATGCGGGGGATTACGAGATTCCGGCGCTGACGTTGAAAGACGATGTTGCACCGGATCTGATCGGGTTTGCTGCACATATTAAATAGAGTGTCATGCAAACCTGTGGCGAGGGGATTTATCCCCTCGCCACAATAAATTCCAATTCAAAATCAAGGCGAAACCACTTTGGCGGTACGCACAAACAGCGCATGAGCCTTGTCCCAGAAATTCCCCCCCAGCACAAAGAAACTGCCAACAAACATCAAATCCCCAAGCAACTGCATCTGCCACAGATTGGGCCGCAACCCTGGCCAGAAGTTATCGAAATACGGTTCCAGAAAGGACGACAGCAACGGCAGGCAAAACATCACCACGCCGATGCGATGTCGCGTCGGCCCGACCTCGTCCACCGGGGCTGGAATGATCCCCGAGACATAACGCCCGATCGTACGCTTGAGCTCGGCGAATCCGGCCTTGCCCATCACCGCGATCACCACCAGCAACAACACCTTGTTGCTGATAAACAGCACGCCGGTCAGCGCGGCGACTTTCGAGCCAGGCACATCAAGCGCGGCCGCCAGCGGCACCATCAGCCACGAACCGAGCATCAGGCAAATGATCCCCACGCCAACCTTGAAGCGCCAGGTTGCGGGAGCCGGCGGGGTCAGCGGATCTTGGGCAGTGTCCATGGTTTCTTACCTGTCTGGGTGGAGTTCCGTTGCCTGCAAAGCGTAGCAGCAGATTCGCCCGAGCAACCTGTAATCCTCGGTCTATGCTCCAGTGATATTTGCGGCCTGGGAAACGCGTAATGCCTGCAACAACAACCCTGTTCACGCGGCCCGGTCACCTGCTATTACTTGGCGCCTTGAGCTTAAGCGGCTGCGTGCGCCTGGGGCCTGATTTTCAGCCGCCAGGCGAAGCGTGGAGCAAACAATGGAACAGCACGGCTCTGGAGCAGGCCAGTGAGCGCGCCGCGCAACCGGATCTGCGCCAGTGGTGGCAGGTCTTCGCCGACCCGGTGCTGGATCGCCTGATCAGCGAAGCCGATGCGCGCAACAGCAGCCTGAAAATCGCTGGCCTGCGCGTGCTCGAAGCCCGCGCACAACTGGGCATCGCCGAAAGCGGTCGCTACCCGCAATTGCAACAGGTCGGCGTCGACAGCCTGTATGTCGACCGTCACCAGTCCGGCGGCAACAATCCGCAGGATCTGCACTTCTGGCAGCACAGCGCCGCGTTTGATGTTGGCTGGGAACTGGATTTCTGGGGCCGCTTCAGTCGCGCCATCGAGTCTTCCGATGCGCAATATTTCGCCGCGCAAGCCAACTATGAAGACGCCCTTGTATTGCTGCGCGCACAAGTTGCCGACACCTATTTCTCCCTGCGCACCACCGAAGCGCGGCTGCGCGTCGCCCGGGAAAATGCTGTGCAGCAAAAGCGCAATTTCGAGATCACCGAACAACTCTTCAACAGCGGCCAGAGCGCCGAACTCGATCTGCAACAGGCGAAAACCCAATACCTCGGCACGCTGAGCAGCATCCCGGCGTTCGAAGATCAGTTGCTGCGCACGCGCAATGCGCTGGCGGTGCTGGTTGGCCAGCCGCCCGGTGGCGCGGCGTTGCTGGCCGAACAACCGGGGCTGATTCCGTTGGTTGATCGCGCCGTGCTGCAAGACGTCCCGGCCAACCTGCTGCTACGCCGTCCGGACGTGCGCGCGGCGGAGCTGAACGTCGCTGCGCAATCGGCGCTGGTCGGTGTCGCTGAAACCGATCTGTACCCATCGCTGACCTTGCTCGGCAGCATCGTCTGGTCTACCGACTCCCTCAGCGCCACACCGCGCAGCCTCGACCTGATCGGTGGGCCGAGCCTGCGCTGGAACATCTTCGATTACGGGCGCATCCGCAACAACATACGGGTGCAGGACGCGCGCTTGCAGCAACTGATCGAAGCCTATCGCGACAAGGTCCGCCAAGCCGCACGCGAGGCCGACGACGCCGCCAGTGGCTTGAGCAAAGCTCTGGAACGCGAGCGGATTCTGCGTGAGGCCGAAGGCGCCGCGCGGCGTTCACTGGTGCTGGCCAACACGCAATACCGCGAAGGCTATTCGGACTTCCAGCGCGTGCTCGACGCGCAACGCGCGCTGCTGGAATTGCAGGACAACTATCTAGTCAGTCGCAGCAACGCCGTGAGCAACCTGATCGCCCTCTACAAATCCCTGGGTGGCGGTTGGCAAAGCACTTCGCCGCAGATCGATGAACCGACCCGCGAACAGATGCAACAACGCACAAATTGGGGCGACTTGCTCACCGCGCCGCCCGCCCAACCGCTGTATCCACTCCCGTCGCAGGACAGCCGCCATGACTGACGCCGCACCTCCCGCCCCGGCTCCGACTCCCGCGTCAGCCCCGACCGATCCGGCCAAAAAAGGCATCCGCTGGGTGCTGCTGTTGATTGTGCTGAGCCTGGCCTGGTATCTGCTCGCCGACCGCTACACGCCTTATACCCAGCAGGCGCGGGTCGGCGCATTCGTGATTCCGGTGGCGGCGGAAGTCGCCGGTCGGGTCATCCGGGTCAACGTGCGCAACAATCAGGACGTCAAGGCTGGCGACGTGCTCTTTGAACTCGACCCGCAGCCGCTGCAAATCGCCGTGGATCGGGCGAAAGCCGATCTGGAGTCGACCCGCCGTCAGGTCGGCGCCAGCACCGCCGGCATCGCTTCGGCGCAAGCCTCGCTGCGCGCCGCGCAAGCCAACGAACTCAAGACGCGGCAAGACAATCAACGCCTCGAAGGTTTATACAAACAGGATCCGGGCACCATCTCCGTGCGCTTGCTTGAAGTATCGCGAGCCAACCGCGAACAAGCGGTCGCCCAAGTCGCCGCCGCCCGCGCCGAAGTGCAGCGCGCGCAGGAGCAGGAAGGTGGCAACACCGACACCAACGCGCAGCTGCGCAGCGCTGCCTCGGCATTGGCAAAAGCCGAACTGGATCTGGCCAACACTCGCATCGGCGCACGTTCGGCCGGGTTGATCACGGACCTGCGCACCGACGTCGGCCAGTTCACCGCTGCCGGCAGCCCGGTGATGACCCTGATCGCCATTCATGATGTGTGGATCAGCGCCGACCTCACCGAAAACAACCTCGGCCGCGTGCAGCCCGGAACGCCGGTGGCCATCGTCCTCGACGCGCTGCCCGGCGAAGTCCTCGATGGCCGAGTGCGCAGCGTCGGTTATGGCGTCAGCGTCGGCCAGACATCCGCGCCCGGCACCTTGCCAAGCATCCAGAACAGCCGTGACTGGCTGCGTCCGGCGCAGCGTTTTCCGGTGATTATCGAGCTCACTGAGGAGGCGAAAAAACGCCTGGTCGACAACCGCGCGATCCGTGCCGGTGGTCAGGCTGAAGTCATGGCCTTCCCCACCGAAGGCAACCCGCTCAATCCGCTGGGGCGGCTGTTTGTCGGGCTGATGAGCTGGCTGTCGTATGCCTACTGAGCGCAGCGTCCCGGCGCAACGGGCGTTGCGCCTGGCGTTCGGCACCGCGCTATGCACCGCCGTCAGTTATGCGCTGGCGCTGCCGCTGGCGTTTATCTCGCCAGTGTTGGCGGTGCTGCTGCTGGCCAGTCTGCCCCGACCATTGCCGCTCAAAGGTGCGCTGGTGCTGGCGTTGGTCGCGGCGCTCACCACCAGCATCGGCCTGCTGCTGATGCCGCTGCTGCGTTACTACCCGGTGAGTGGCGTGTTGTTGATCGGCCTCGGTTTGTTTCTGGTGTTCCGCTTTGGTTTGCGCGGCGGCAACCCGCTGATCGTGACCTTTCTGGTGATCGGCATGACCATGATCTCCGCCGCCGGGTTCGCTGAATTCGATCTGGCGATAGCGGTGATTGGTGCGTTGGTCAAAGGCCTGTTGCTGGCAGTCGCGGTGGTCGGCGTCAGCCACGCATTATTCCCGGAACCGGCAAACAGCCCCGTCCCGCCCAAGCCGCCCGCCATGCCCGCCGACGAGGTACCGCGCGTGGCCCTGCGCGCCACGCTGATCGTGCTGCCAACCTTTTTGCTGGCCCTGAGCGACCCGGCCAGCTACATGCCGATCATCCTCAAAGCCGTCAGCCTCGGCCAACAAAGCTCCACGACCAACACTCATCAAGCGGGACGCGAACTGGTCGGTTCGACCCTGCTCGCCGGCGTTTTGGCGGTGCTGGTGTGGTGCGGATTAAGCCTTTTCGTGCACCTGTGGATGTTCTTCCTGTGGATGCTGCTGATCGGGCTATGGCTGGCGCGCAAACTCTATCGCCTCAGCCCGACGCAGTTCAGCCCGGGGTTCTGGCTCAACACCCTGATAACGATGATCATCCTGCTCGGCCAATCGGTGCAGGACAGCGCGGCAGGCAAAGACGTCTACACAGCGTTTGCCGTGCGCATGGGCCTGTTTATCCTGGTAACGCTTTACGGCGTTTTGATGATGCACCTGCTCCAAGGGCACAGAACCCGCCGTCAAGGCGTGACCTGATAGCCGCGTCCTTGCAAACACCCGGTGTAGGCACTGGAACTGGCCGCGGCATCGGTTTTGCTCTGCGCGCGACGCTCTTGCCGCTGTCGAGAGCCGCCGACTACCGCACCGGCCGCAGCGGTTTGCTGGGCACGGTTCTGTCGGTAATCCTGCTTGCGATCATCGTCGACGCGGTCGTAAACCTCATCGTGTTGACGACCGCGGACTTCAGAACCTGCGGCTCCAGCGGCGGCACCGACAGCGGCCCCCTTCAGACGCCCACCCGCCTGGGGTGTTGAAGTCGTTGAAGTCGATGCGATGGAGTGGCAGTCGTTGATGTCGATCTGGGTTTGCTGGGAGGTCTGACCTTTGAGCGGGACGATGGATTCGGCGCTGACGTGAGTGGCGTACAGGGCAGCGATCATCAGCGCGATGGACGTTAGGCGATTCATGATTACCTCCGGCGGGGCCTGGGGTTGGCGGTGATGCGGGGTAATGAGGAAGTGTAGTTCATGGTGCCGAGGAAGAATTCTTGAGGGGCGACGAATCTGACTGACACCCCTCACAGTGATGGATACCATCAATACACCTTCATTTTCCTAGTTCACGGATCTCGATGCGTCGTTTACTCAGCCGAATCACCGCACTCATCAAGCCTGAAGCCAGGCCAATTTTTGCCGGATACAACCTAAAAGCCCTTCAGTCGTACTTTGTGACACCGTTATCGTCCATCAAGCTGCCAAACCTGTCTGGGATCACATCGCTGGAGCAATCCGAAGTATCTGCCTACCACATCTCACTTTTGACTGAAATCAAAGACGCCAGTAGTTTCCAACGATTGGTCGACTCGTCCTTCCGAAAGGTCAAGGAAAGCGCATTCAACGGTCTAACGAAGTTTGAATATGAAGAGCCCCTGAGCAACGAGCGTCTGATATTTTTCACCTCAAACCAAGAGTTCAACGCCGTTTCTATTCAGCTGGTAACAAACAGCGTCAGGTTTCTTGACTTGTTGAGCCGCGAAAAAATCGCTGTCCCCCCACCGTGGGTTGCCTTCGAGAGTTATAACCCTTCGTGGTGGGGAGGGAATATGCAAGGTGCCCAAGGTTTCTACAACGAGCGCTATTTCCTGCCGTTTTTTACTTGTTTGAGCGACGCAGAAAAACAGCGCTATTACGCAAGATTCAATGCCAGCGCCGAGTGGATAGAACAACTGGAGTTGATGTACAGCGATGATTGATTCGTTCAGGCCCCCTCACGCACCCGCCGCACCTGCACCAACAACGCCGGCGCAAAATGCAGCAGCACCATCCGCGCCAAATGGTGGGTGAGGATAAACACCACATTCAGTCCGCCCGCGAACGCGACAATCGCAATCGTTTCGATCGCCCCCGGCATGTACGCAAGCCACAGCGACAGCGGATCACTGTCCAACAATCGCGCCGCCACTTCGGCAAACGCCGCCGCGACCACGATCATCAACCCGACCGAAACCAGCGCCGTGCGGCCATGCCGGCCCAACTCCTTGACGCCCAATCCCTGAAATCGCGAGCCGATTCGTACACCCAGAATCAGTGCCGCCAGATTCAAGCTCCAGTCCGGCATGTGAAAACCGTGTAGCCATCCTGCTTTGACGAAAACCGCCGTGATGATGATCGCCGTGAGCATAAACGGCGCCGGCACGCCGATCACCAGCAGCAAGCGTCCAAGCACGACACTCAAGCCGATCACCGCAAACACGGTCAGTGCCATCCCGGTCGTCAACGGAGCGCTTTCAATCACCACCACCGATGCCTGTCCCGGAATCAAAAAACTCACCAGCACGGTGATCAGCAACAGCCGCATCAGGTGCACGATGATGACTTTGCTTGAGGCCTTTTCCGACTCCAGCAAATCGAAAACCGCTGCCAATGCGCCCGGGTATACCGCCAACAATGCATCAGTGCGATTCCACCCTGCCCCGCGCGTCAGCCACAGCGCGGCCAACGTAATCTGCACGATCAGACACAGCAGCAACACGCCAAGGCTCGGCAACATGGCCGATGCCGTCGCGCTGTCCCACGCCTCGAACATCAGCCCTGTGGCGATTCCCAGCGCCACCTGTATGTAGCCCAAGCCATAAGGCGTCACGGGTGCGAAACCTGATTTAGTGGCGACCAATGCGGTGACAAGAATCGAGCCCAACAGCAAACCGTGAGGCACGCCGAGGGACTGCAACACCGCGCCAAACCCGGCGGCGATCAACAAACAGAGAATGGATTTCATAGATGCCTTCCTGGCAATTAAACTCGATCCCCTGTAGGAGCTGCCGAAGGCTGCGATCTTTTGATCTTGCTCTTAAAAAGATCAAAAGATCGCAGCCTTCGGCAGCTCCTAAATGGGGATTGCGTGGTTTTATGAACGCAACCGGCCAATCGCGCGCCGATACTTCTCGATCCGCTCCAGATCCTCCCAACTCGGCGAGGCTATCCGCGAGAGGTCGCTGTTCTCTTCCAGATCAGCCAATTTCACCACGCGACCGATCGGGTTCTGCGCGGCGCGTTCGACGAAATCCTCGTAGGACTCGCCAGGCACTTTGGTCACCGATTCGATCGCGCTAAGCACGCCTTCGCTGAAACCTTCCTTGCGAAGGTCATCGAGACTGATTTCGCAATCCTCGACCACATCGTGCAGCACCGCGACGATGCGTTCTTCCAGCGTGGTCATGCGCAGCATCACCTTCAGCGGATGCAAAATGTACGGCGCCCCACCCTTGTCCACCTGCCCGGCGTGAGCCGTTGCGGCGATGGCTATAGCGCGTTCGAGTGTTTGAGTCATGAGCATCTCCGTTGGTGCGGGGCGGGAGAGTCGTTGCGACTGCTGATTTCAATCATGGGCAATTTCCACTCCTTGGGCGCGTCGAATGTTTCCGATTGTTTCGCAGTCTACGCGAACCGTGCAAATGAAAAACCCGATTGAACCTCCGTCATCTACGCCCTCTCGAAACCCTATAGCGCCAACTGAATGCTCAGAACCGGCGCCATTGAAGAGGAAACACCGATGAACATTCGATTCCTGCTTCTGGTCGCCACCTTTAGCGTCATTCCCACCTGCGTCATGGCCGAAGGCTGCGACGTCCAGACCCGTTCTTCCAGCTCCGCCGTGCCGGCAGTATCCGGACACAGTTGCTATGAATACGAAGGCACGCCGGTCAACGCCATCGACTGGTCGTGCAGCAACGAAAGCAAAGACATGGTTAACGCCGTCAAGAAAAAGGTCCAGCAATGCGACGACCATTACCAGGCCACTTGCATCGCCACCCTCACCCAGGAATCGCTCGCCAACCCGCATTCCACCAGCAAGGACAAAAACGCCAAGGCGTTGAACATTCCGGATGGTGCGCAGGTGACCACGTATTACTACGGCGCGGAGGATTTGGGGCAGGCGAAGATTGATTGTGAAAGTGGTGGGGGGAATTGGAAGGCGAAGTAACTGCTTCGAAAGAAATAACCGCAGTACTCAATACGAAAAAGCCCAGCGCAATGCCGGGCTATTTCTTAGAAAGCACCACTCGTGGTCAAAATGACCCCATCAACGCTTCGCATCACACTGTGTCCGCAAGTCGTGGTTGCTGATATTGCCGCAATTGCCATTGCCTTTCATGGCGTTGCAAAAAGCACGCTGGTCGCTATCAGCAATGTTGCCGCAAGAGCCGTTGCCGTTTTCGGCGTTGCAGCGCTCGCGCAAATCATGATTATCGATATTGCCGCAACTGCCACCGCTCTTTCTGGCATTGCAATAGGCTCGCTGGTCGTGATCAGCAATGTTGCCACACGAGCCATTGCCATTTTCCGCATTGCAGCGTTCACGCAAATCATGATCCTCAATGTTGCCGCAACTCCCACCGCTCTCGCGCGCATAGCAATAGGCACGTTGGTCATGGTCATCAATATTGCCGCAACCGGCAAAAGCGTAACCGCTGAACATCAACAACATCGCAAAAATCAGTTTCATCTCACACTTCCTTGGATTGCCAGGAATCAGCCTGGCACTGCTTGATCCGTTCAAAATGAGCGTCGCGACACGCCATCAAATTGACATCGTTTTTAAGGAAAGTTCCGAACGGGATGCAAAGCCATGATTTGAGATTTGACCGAATTTGAAGTCTGAAAAGCGCGTAGGAAAACACCCCTTGTGGTGAGGGGATTCATCCCGGACGGGTAGCGAAGCGACCCCAAACTCGTGAGCCAGATTCTTCTGACACACCGTGGGCGCCGGTTTACGACTACTGCGTCGCCGAACGGGGATAAATCCCCTCGCCACAGGGTGCTGGTTGCGTCCTACAGGTCGGTTGTGGCTTTTGCAATTGCTGCCTAGAGTTGGGCTGTCGCTGACAAGATTTTCAGCAACAGGGTTTCGCAGCCCTGACGATACGTGTAGTAACCTAGCGCCCCAAAAAACGGTGGCGGTCGCACCCGCGTCCGAAATCCGTTCAATGGTGGCTGTGTGTGGGAGATCTTCGGATCTGCCGGGTTCCTCGTATCCTCGGTCTGCGAACCCGCACATAGCTACCACCCTTCGATTCGCAGCGAATGGCAGTAGCTTCTCTCAAAGATACGAGGAAGTTTTACTTATACCGACAGACAAACCGCTCCACCACTACGCCCACATGTCCCACCCCGCCACCGACAACCTCGTCCTACTCATCAACCTCGTTGACACTTCGGAATAATCACCTCCTGACTTCCGCGCCCCTTGTAAGACGCGTCTGAACATCATCAACAGCGAACCGACGCCTCACTGTTCCGGCTTTAGTTGACGGTTACTCTTCAAACAAGAGTTTTCCATTCAATAAAGCAGAGCATCCATGGCCAACCACAGTTACATGAGCATTACCGGAAACCGACAAGGACTGATCTCCGCCGGTTGTTCCGACACTAATTCCATCGGCAACAAGTGCCAACTGGGTCACCTTGACGAAATAATGGTACTGGCCTACTCGCATAACATGACCACCGGCAATAACAGCGGCGTTACCGCTGACCGTGGCAAACACCTGCCGATCATGATCACCAAGAACATCGACAAATCCTCACCACTACTGTCCGCCGCACTTCATGAGCGTGAAGTGCTGGACTGCACAATCTTCTTCTACCGAACCTCCCCCGCTGGCACGCAGGACAAATACTTCAAAATCCACATAACCGGCGCAAAAATCGCACACATCAACCTCCAGGTTCCCCACGCCATCCATTTGAACGACGCCCAGCCGCAAGAATTGGTGTCGTTTACTTATCGCGAAATCAGCTGGACACATATCCAGGCAGGCACGTGCGGTTTCAGCACTTGGGGAAATGACGATGAATGAGGATTCGTGTGACATCAACGACGTTACCCGGGCTGCTTCCGATCTGGTCGCATTCGGGTGCCAGATCGGCGCGACTCAACTGTATGACAGTTTCAATCAGCTGCGATTTAGCGAGATCGTTTCGTCCTATGCGAATGAAATTATTCGGGCTGTTGATGAAGGTATTATTAGTGCCAAGCAGGGGTTGCAAGAGCTTAGGGAGGAACACGCTGAGTTATTGAACAAAGTATCGTTTTATGCTCAAAACGGTGTAGGTGTTGCAGCGGGGATGATGCAATTGCACATAGGTGCCATACAATTCTCCAGCAAAAGCCCACAAGGTATATTTGCAGGAGCACTCTATTCGGCGCACGGCATCAACAACATTCATGAAGGGGTAGTAAATATCTACAACGGCCCTGATGCTCAAAGCACAGTGGGTCCGATTCGTAAATTTTATCAATTTATGGCAAACGACATACATTTAGGAAACACTGCTTACTACAGCGTAGACTTAATTCTTTCCGGGTTTGGCATGCTGCAGCACGTGCGAAAACCAGGCTCAATGGAGTTATTCAATCACGACCCTATTAATTATGAACGAGCTTATAATCAAATGGGAAGTCTGGCTTTGGCACTCGAACTAATGACCGACAGCATAACAGTCAAAAACATAAACAAAGAAATAGAATTTCGACAAGATAATTAAATTACTTCTTTATCTTAAACTCATCACCAGACATCATGTACGCATAAAAAGAAGCAAAAACCACAAAACCTAACAACCCATAAACAACTTCAGACAGACTCACCAAATCCTTAATCGTGTAATAAAAAACCTCCTCAACAAACAACGCACAATTAAAGAGAATATATTGCTTCACCCATACAGGATACCGATCACTTCGGACGTTTCGCCCTCGCAACTCAGCCAGCTGATCAGGAAAGCAGTAGCGAAAATTAACATATAGAAGCAATACGCAAATCAGACCACTTACAATTTCTTTTACATCCTTCAACAATAAAAAAATCCCACTGAAAAAATTCACTTGCACTAACGCGCCAATACCACTCAAAGCAACAGTCAAGAAAAATAAAAATATTGTTTGAGTTATGAATCTTAACGTCATGACTTCACACGCCTCAAGAACGTCATATGGCACCCCTTTATCATTGAGCGCGAAACAAGACATTTTTCCCGAACACTCATAATCCCACCACACCTTCGCCCTAAAAAAATCGCGCGAAGCAATGTAAACATGCGAGATAATTCATCACGCCATTAACCCTGCATCATCACGCACTCATTCAGAGCCTTCCTACAAATGAAAACCCTCAAACCTACAAACCTTTCCTCGACTCAAAAAAAATCCGACGCCCTTCAACAAGGCGTCGGATTTACTTACAGCGTATGGTTTTTACCTAGAGCATCAATCAGAAGTTAGCAGGCGTATTCGCACTAATAATCTCAGCCTCATCCGCCCCGATATTGCGAAACTTATGCGGCAACGTCGTCGGAAAGTAATACCCATCCCCGGCATTCAACACGCTCACCGAGCCATCCACGGTCAACTCAACCGTCCCGCGCGTCACCAACCCACACTCCTCACCTTCCGAGTGAACAATCGGCTCTTCCCCGGAACTCGCGCCCGGTGCGTATTGCTCGCGCAGCAGGCGCATCTGGCGGCTCGGGACTGAGGCGCCGATCAGCAGCAGGCGCAGGCCGTGGCGGCCGAGGTCGGGCTGTTCGTTGGCACGGAAGACGTATTGATGTTCGCGTGGCGGCTGGTCGAAAGTGAAGAAGTCGGCCAGGGACATCGGGATGCCTTCGAGCAGCTTTTTCAATGAGCTGACGGAGGGGCTGACGCGATTCTGTTCGATCAGGGAGATGGTGGCATTGGTCACGCCGCTACGCCGGGCCAGCTCGCGCTGGGAGAGTTTGTAGCTTTCGCGTACTAGTTTGAGTCGAGAACCCGTATCCATGACTGCCTTATGTTGAGGTACTTAAGGGTAATGGGGGTGGGTGGCGGGTGACGCGCCGGGGCGCGGGTCACGTTGCTCCCGTGTCCCGGAACCGTGAAAGGCGGCTATTAAATCACGTTTGGTGGTGTTGCTCAGCAGGTTCGATGGGTGGTGCGGCAAAAGTCCTTCTTGCCTTGGTAATACGGACCTGTAGGAGTGAGCCTGCTCGCGATTGGATGGCACATTCACCATTATTTTTGACTGGATGACCGCCTTCGCGAGCAAGCTCGCTCCCACAGGGATTGGGGTGTTTCTGTGGGAAGGATGGTGACTGGGCTGGCCTCATCGCGAGCAGGCTCACTCCTACAATTTGATCATTGGTGTGTCAGTGGGAGTTATGGCGTCTTTATAGGCGCCATCGCTGGCAAGCCAGCTCCCACATTTGGATATCTGCGGTGTTGCGATAAGAAAAACCGGCGGGGTCTTGGGGCCGCCGCCGGGGAGGTAACTTAGATGCCGAAGCGGTCGCGCAGTGAGTAGTAGACGGCGCCGAGTGCGGTCAGTGGGGCTGAGAAGGTGCGGCCGCCGAGCATTGGCATGTGTGGCAGGGAGGCGAAAGCGTCGAAGCGTTCGGCATCGCCACGGATCATTTCCGAGATCAGTTTGCCGGCCAGGTGCGAGCAAGTGACGCCGTGGCCACTGTAGCCCTGCATGTAGTAAGCGTTTTTCTCGATGCGGCCGAATTGCGGCATGCGTGACATGGTCAGCAGGAAATTGCCGGTCCAGCGGTAGTCGATTTTCACGTCTTTGAGCTGCGGGAAGGTCTTGAGGATCTTCGGGCGGATCAGTTGTTCGACGTCGTCCGGCTCACGCGCGCCATAGACCACACCGCCGCCGTAAAGCAAACGGTTGTCGGCGGTGAGGCGGTAGTAGTCGAGCAGATAGTTGCAGTCTTCGACGCAATAATTGTTAGTGATCAGGCTGCGTGCCTGCTTCTCGGTCAACGGTTCGGTGACGACGATCTGCGAGCCGCACGGCATGCTTTTCGCGGTCACGCGGTTGTCGAGGCCTTGCGGCAGGTAGGCGTTACCGGCGATCAACAGGTACTTGGCGCGGACCAGGCCTTTGGCGGTGCGCACGACATTGGGCTCGCCGTAGGTGATTTCCACCGCGGCCGATTGTTCGTAGATCTTGCCGCCCAAACTGACGATGGCTGCGGCTTCACCGAGGGCCAGGTTCAGTGGGTGAACGTGGCCGCCCTGCAAATCCAGCAAGCCACCAACGTACGCATCCGAGCCGACTTCGCGACGAATGTCCGCAGCGTCGAGCATCTTCAGATTGCGGTTGCCGTAGCGTTCCCAGTTTTTCTTCTGCTCGGCCAGGCCATTCAGTTGTTTCTTGTTCATCGCCGCGAAGATACCGCCCGGACGGTAGTCGCATTTGATGTCGTATTGCTTGATGCGCGAACGAATGATGTCGGCGCCTTCGAAGATCATGCTGCCGAGAATTTCCGCGGTCTTGTCGCCGTAGCGTTCTTCGATCACGTCGACGTCGCGGCTGTACGAATTGACCAGTTGCCCGCCGTTACGGCCGCTCGCGCCGTAGCCGACCTTCGCCGCTTCCAGCACCGTGACTTTATAACCAGCCTCGGCGAGGAACAGTGCCGAGGACAGGCCCGTGTAACCGGCGCCGATGATGCAGACGTCGCAATCCACCGCTTCCTCAAGGGTCGGGAAGTCGATGACTTCGTTGCGAGTGGCGGCGTAGTAGCTGTTTACGTGTTGTTGTTTCATAGGGTTCTCCGAGGGTCGCCAGCACACGCCAGCAACCGCCGCTGTAAAAGAGTTAGAGCTTGATCCAGGTCGCTTTCAGCTCGGTGTACTTGTCGAATGCGTGCAGCGATTTATCGCGACCGTTGCCCGACTGTTTGAAGCCACCGAACGGCGCGGTCATGTCGCCGCCGTCGTACTGGTTGACCCAGACGCTGCCGGCACGCAGGCCACGAGCGAAGGTGTGCGCCTTGCTCAGGTTGCTGGTCCAGACGCCGGCGGCGAGGCCGAAGATGCTGTCGTTGGCGATCTGCAGCGCTTCTTCAACGGTGTCGAAGGTGATCAGCGACAGCACCGGGCCGAAAATTTCTTCCTGAGCGATGGTCATGGCGTTGGTCACGCCGTCGAAAATCGCCGGTTGCACGTACAGGCCACCGGTTTCTTCAAGGGTGCGCTGGCCACCGGCAATCAGCTCGGCGCCCTGCTCGCGACCGATGCTGATGTAGCGCAGCACGTTGTCGAGTTGACGCTGATCGACCACGGCACCGACGGTGGTCGCCGGGTCGAGGGCGTGGCCGGGTTTCCACGCTTGCAGTGCTTCCACCAGCAGCGGAATGAACTGCTCACGGATCGAACGCTCGACCAGCAAGCGCGAACCGGCTGTGCAGACTTCGCCCTGGTTGAAGGCGATGGCGCCGGCCGCTGCTTGTGCCGCGGCGCGCAAGTCCGGTGCGTCGGCAAACACCACGTTCGGGCTCTTGCCCCCTGCTTCGAGCCAGACGCGTTTCATGTTGCTCTGACCGGCATAAATCATCAGTTGCTTGGCAATCGCCGTGGAACCCGTGAAGGCCAGCACGTCGACGTCCATGTGCAACGCCAACGCCTTGCCGACGGTGTGGCCGAAGCCTGGCAGGACGTTGAACACGCCTTTCGGAATGCCGGCATCCAGTGCCAGCTGGGCGATGCGGATCGCGGTCAGCGGCGACTTTTCCGAAGGCTTGAGGATGAACGAGTTACCAGCGGCCAGCGCTGGGGCGAATTTCCAGCTGGCCATGATCAGCGGGAAGTTCCAGGGCACGATGGCCGCCACCACGCCGCAAGGTTCGCGAGTGATCAGGCCAAGTTGGTCGTGCGGAGTAGCGGCCACTTCGTCGTAAATCTTGTCGACGGCTTCGGCGCTCCAGCGGATCGCGTTGGCAGTCGCCGGGATGTCGATGCTCATCGAGTCGCTGATCGGTTTGCCCATGTCGAGGGTTTCCAGCAGCGCCAGTTCATCCTGGTTCTGCAGGATCAGATCGGCAAAGCGGATCAGGATGCGCTTGCGCTCGGCCGGGGCTTTGTTGGCCCACACGCCGGATTCAAACGATTGGCGTGCGGCTTCGACGGCGAGGTTGGCGTCGGCTTCATCGGTGCTGGCGACGGAGGCCAGAAAACGGCCGTCAACGGGGCTCAGGCATTCGAAGGTGTCGCCGCTGATCGCCGGGCGGTATTCACCGTTGATGAACGCGCGGGATTCAATGGTCAGGGACTGGAAGCGTTGTTCCCAGTCGTTGCGGGTCGTTGTCATTGTTATGGCTCGACGAGGGGGTGGTGAGCAGCGGACGAACGCCGCCGATCAAAATCTGGTAACCCGATCCCCTGTAGGAGCTGCCGAAGGCTGCGATCTTTTGACTTTGTTTTTTCAAGATCAAGATCAAGATCAAAAGATCGCAGCCTTCGGCAGCTCCTACAGGGAATGGTGCTGGGCTTTAAACGGTATGCAGATACCAGTTGTACTCAAGGTCAGAGATCGAGTTCTCGAACTCGGCCAGCTCGCTTTCCTTGCACGCGACAAACACGTCGATGTACAGCGGGTCGATGTAGCGGGCCATGACTTCGCTGTCGTCCAGCTCGCGCAATGCGTCACGCAGGTTGTTCGGCAGGCTTTGTTCGTTCTGCTCGTAGCTGTTGCCTTCGACCGGGGCGCCCGGCTCGATCTGGTTGGTCAGGCCGTGGTGAACACCGGCCAGCACCGAAGCCATCAGCAGGTACGGGTTGGCGTCCGCACCGGCTACACGATGTTCGATGCGCACGGCGTCAGCAGAACCGGTCGGCACACGAATCGCCACAGTGCGATTGTCGATGCCCCAGCACGGCGAGTTCGGCACGTAGAACTGTGCGCCGAAACGACGGTACGAGTTGACGTTCGGGCAGAGGAAGGCCATTTGCGCAGGCAGGGTCTCCAGCACACCGCCGATCGCGTGTCGCAGCGCGGCGTTCTGCTCGGGATCCTCGCTGGCGAAGATGTTGTTGCCTTCTTTGTCCAGGATCGAAATGTGCACGTGCAGACCGTTACCCGCCTGGCCCGGATACGGCTTGGCCATGAAGGTAGTGTCCATCTCGTGGTCGTAGGCGATGTTTTTCACCAGACGCTTGAGCAGGACGGCGTAGTCGCATGCCTTGATCGGATCGGAGACGTGATGCAGGTTGACTTCGAACTGCGCCGGGGCGCTTTCCTTGACGATGGCGTCAGCAGGAATGCCCTGCTCTTTCGCGCCTTCGAGGATGTCTTGCAGGCAGTCGACGTATTCGTCGAGGTCGTCGATCAGGTAGACCTGAGTCGACACTGGGCGCTTGCCGGAAACCGGCGAGCGTGGCGACTGCGGACGGCCGTTCACGTTGTCCTGGTCGATCAGGTAGAACTCGAGTTCGAACGCTGCGCAAATGGTCAGGCCGAGGTCGTCGAATTTACGCACCACGTTGGCCAGCACTTCACGCGGGTCAGCGAAGAACGGCTGGCCTTCGATCTCGTGCATGGTCATTAACAGTTGTGCGGTTGGGCGCTTCTGCCACGGCTCGATGCTCAGGGTGCCGGGGATCGGGTAGCAGATGCGGTCAGCGTCGCCGATGTCCAGACCCAGGCCGGTGCTTTCCACCGTGGAGCCATTGATGTCGAGGGCGAAAAGCGAAGCCGGCAGGTTGATGCCTTTCTCGTAAACCTTATGAAGACTGGTGCGTTCGATGCGCTTGCCGCGCACCACACCGTTCATATCCGCAATCAGAAGGTCGACGTACAAAACCTCAGGATATTTCTTAAGGAATGCGTTTGCTTCGTTGAGTTGAACGGTACGCAGAGGGACCGACATGATGCACCTATTTAGCTGTTAATTATTATGTTCACTGCTGTTTCGCCGAGCCAGTCAACCCGAACGGCAAAGTGAAGTCAATAGCGAACACCCTGCCGCTCAGCCTTTATTTTTAGGGCTTTTCTTGACACCTGCGTGCCAAAACAGGCGCCAGATGCCCGCCAATCATGAAGATTTGATGAAAGGCGTTTAGAATTTTTTACATGGCAGTTGTTAATTAAAATCAACGAGGCTAAGCTCCGGAAAAGCTCGTTCAAGTGTCAGACTCGAGGTGAATAAAAATGGCATTCAAGCCATTGATCGGCGTTACTGCGTGCGTCAAACAGATTGGCCTGCACCCCTATCACATCAGCGGCGACAAGTACGTTCGTGCTGTCAGCGTTGGCGCTCAGGGGCTGCCAGTGGTCATTCCTTCCCTTGGCAACCTGACTGAAATCGAGGACCTGCTCGGTCAACTCGACGGTCTGTTGCTGACCGGTTCGCCTTCCAACGTGGAACCCTTCCACTATCAAGGCCCGGCCAGCACTCCCGGCACGGATCACGATCCGGCGCGGGATGCCACCACCCTTCCTTTATTGCGTGCAGCCATTGCGGCGGGCGTTCCGGTGCTGGGCATTTGCCGCGGCTTCCAGGAGATGAACGTGGCATTCGGCGGCAGCCTGCATCAGAAGGTCCATGAGCTGCCGGGCATGCTCGATCACCGTGAAGCGGACAGCCCGGATTTGGCCGTGCAATACGCACCGGCTCATGCGGTCACTGTGCTTGGCGGTGGTGTGTTCGAAGCGCTGGAGTTGCCGGGCGAGTTTCAGGTCAACTCGATTCACAGTCAGGGCATCGACCGCCTCGCGCCCGGCCTGCGTGCCGAAGCGGTGGCGCCGGATGGTCTGATCGAGGCGATCTCGGTGGAGCACAGCCCGACCTTTGCCCTCGGCGTGCAATGGCACCCGGAGTGGCAAGTGCTCGACAACCCGAACTACCTGAAGATTTTCCAGGCCTTCGGTGAGGCTTGCCGCCAGCGTGCGGCGCGGCGTAACCAGCGCTGACACAACCAAAGAATACGTAACGATTTACTGCCCCCACGCAAGTCGGGTGTGCCTGCGCGCATCCGTCATTCGTGAAAAACAACACCCGTAATAACAACAAGTACGACCCAGGCAGCCAGGACGGCGGCGCCGAACAAGCCGGAGCAACCTGCCACAGACGCAGTCCCCTGTAGGAGCTGCCGAAGGCTGCGATCTTTTGACTTTGTTGTTAAAGATCAAGATCCAAAGATCGCAGCCTTCGGCAGCTCCTACAGGGACCGTGTGATGACGGGAATTGTTTTTCCAGGCTTGCAATCCACTTAAGCCAGGCCACGTTGGCCAGGCACTGAAACCTGTTGGGAGTTTCACATGGCAAACGCCTCCAGCACTTACAGGAAGGCACTTGAAGGTCATCAGCAACCGAAAAAGGTGTTGGTGAAAGTCGATCGTGTCACCAAGAAGTTCGACGAAACCACCGCAGTGGACGATGTATCCCTGGAGATCCATCAGGGCGAAATCTTTGCCCTGCTCGGCGGCTCCGGCTCGGGTAAATCGACCCTGCTGCGCATGCTTGCCGGTTTCGAGCGCCCGACTGAAGGGCGGATTCTGCTCGACGGCGTGGACATCACCGACATGCCGCCGTACGAGCGGCCGATCAACATGATGTTCCAGTCCTACGCGCTGTTCCCGCACATGACCGTCGCGCAGAACATCGCCTTCGGCCTCAAGCAGGACCGTTTGCCAGCCAGTGAAATCGACGCCCGCGTTGAAGAAATGCTGCGTCTGGTGCACATGACCCAATACGCCAAACGCAAACCGCATCAGTTGTCCGGTGGTCAGCGCCAACGTGTCGCCCTCGCCCGCTCGCTGGCCAAGCGTCCGAAGCTGTTGCTGCTCGACGAACCTATGGGTGCGCTGGATAAAAAGCTGCGTTCGCAAATGCAGCTGGAACTGGTTGAGATCATCGAGCGCGTCGGTGTGACCTGCGTGATGGTGACTCACGACCAGGAAGAAGCCATGACCATGGCCGAGCGCATTGCGATCATGCACCTGGGCTGGATCGCGCAGATCGGCAGCCCGATCGACATCTATGAAGCACCGGTCAGCCGCATGGTCTGCGAGTTCATCGGCAACGTGAACGCCTTCGACGGCACCGTGGTGGAAGACCTTGAAGGTCACGCGATCATCCACAGCCCGGACTTGCAGCAGAAGATCTACGTCGGTCACGGCGTCAGCACCTCGGTGCAGGACAAATCGATCACCTACGCGATCCGCCCGGAAAAAATGCTCGTCAGCACCACCCAGCCCGAGTTCCGCTACAACTGGTCCGAAGGCAAAGTGCATGACATCGCCTACCTCGGCGGCCACTCGGTGTTCTACGTCGAATTGCCGGGCGGCAAAATCGTCCAGTCGTTCATGGCCAACGCTGAACGCCGTGGCGCGCGACCGACCTGGGACGACAAGGTTTACGTCTGGTGGGAAGACGACAGCGGCGTGGTACTGCGCTCATGAGAACCTTCAATCAGCAATTCCTGCGCCTGGTGCCCAGTGGCCGAAAACTGGTGATCGGTATTCCGTTCATCTGGCTGTTCCTGTTCTTCATGCTGCCGTTTTTCCTGGTGATGAAGATCAGCTTCTCGGAAGCCGCGTTGTCGATCCCGCCGTACTCGGAGATCTACACCTACGCCGAACAGAAATTCCAGCTGCTGCTGAACATCGGCAACTACGCCATGCTCGGCGAAGACGAGTTGTACCTGTCGGCCTACCTCGGTTCGCTGAAGGTCGCGGCACTGAGCACGCTGATGTGCCTGGTGATCGGTTTCCCGATGGCTTACGCGATCACCAAGACCGGCAAGGAAACACAAAACGTCCTGCTGCTGTTGATCATGATGCCGACCTGGACCGCGATCCTGATCCGCGTTTACGCGTGGATGGGCATTCTCAGCAACAACGGTTTGCTCAACAGCTTCCTGATGTGGACTGGCCTGACCGATCACTCGATCGAGATCCTCAACACCAACACGGCGGTGTATATCGGCGTGGTTTATGCCTACCTGCCGTTCATGGTGTTGCCGCTGTACGCCAACCTGGTGAAGCACGACGGCAGTCTGCTGGAAGCCGCGTCGGACCTGGGGTCGAGCAACTTCAACAACTTCTGGAAAATCACCGTACCGCTGGCCAAGAACGGCATCATCGCAGGCTGCATGCTGGTGTTCATTCCGGTGGTCGGCGAGTTCGTGATTCCCGAACTGTTGGGTGGCCCGGAAACGCTGATGATCGGTCGCGTGCTGTGGCAAGAGTTCTTCAATAACCGCGACTGGCCGGTGGCGTCTGCCCTGGCGGTGGTGATGCTGTTGATCCTGATTGTGCCGATTCTGCTGTTCAACCGCAGCCAGGCCAAAGAGATGGAGGCACGGGGATGAAACGCTTCGGTTTTGCAAAATTCATGTTGATCTTCGGCCTGACGTTCATCTATCTGCCGATGCTGATCCTGGTGATCTACTCGTTCAACGCCTCCAAGCTGGTGACGGTATGGGGCGGCTGGTCGATCAAGTGGTACACCGGTTTGCTCGACAACACGCAACTGATGGGCTCGGTGGGACGCTCGCTGGAAATCGCCTGCTACACCGCCGTTGCGGCTGTGGCACTCGGTACTCTGGCTGCGTTCGTGCTGACTCGGGTAACACGCTTCAAGGGTCGCACGCTGTTTGGCGGCCTGGTCACCGCGCCGTTGGTGATGCCTGAAGTGATCACCGGCCTGTCGTTGTTGCTGCTGTTCGTGGCGATGGCGCAACTGATCGGCTGGCCACAGGAACGTGGCATCGTCACGATCTGGATCGCCCACACCACGTTTTGTGCAGCCTATGTGGCGGTAGTAGTCTCCGCCCGCCTGCGTGAACTGGACCTGTCAATTGAAGAAGCGGCGATGGACTTGGGCGCGAAGCCGTTCAAGGTGTTTTTCCTGATCACCATTCCGATGATCGCGCCGTCGCTGGCGGCGGGCGGGATGATGTCGTTCGCCTTGTCGCTGGATGACCTGGTGTTGGCGAGCTTCGTCTCCGGCCCAGGCTCCACGACCCTGCCGATGGAAGTGTTCTCGGCGGTGCGTCTGGGCGTGAAGCCTGAGATCAACGCGGTGGCGAGTCTTATTCTGCTGGCGGTGTCGCTGGTGACCTTCCTCGTCTGGTACTTCGGCCGCAAGGCAGAAGCCAACCGCAAGCGGGCGATTCAGGAAGCGATGGATCAGACAGCGAATGAGTCGTGGCAGCCTCAGCGCGCGGCCACAACTGCTTGACGTCTTGATGGAGATCCATTGTGGTGAGGGGATTTATCCCCGATGGGCTGCGGAGCAGCCCTAAACCAGGCACTTGCGGTTTACCAGGAACACCGCATGCAATGGTTTTGCGACTGCTTCGCAGCCGATCGGGGATAAATCCCCTCGCCACAGAAGCTCTCTCCCAAAGTTCTATGCACACCCGGTTTGTGTTTTTGAATAAAAAAAATGGAGTTGTACCGATGAAAATGTTTGGCAGGACTCTGCTGACACTGTCCTTAATGGGCGCAATCGTCATGGGCGCCCAGGCCAACGACAAAGTGCTGCGTGTTTACAACTGGTCCGATTACATCGCGCCGGACACCGTCAAGAAGTTCGAAGACGAGACCGGTATCCGCGTGACCTACGACGTCTTCGACAGCAACGAAACCCTCGAGGCGCGTTTGCTGGCGGGCAAATCCGGCTATGACCTCGTCGTGCCATCCAACAGTTTTCTGGCCAAGCAGATCAAGGCTGGCGTCTATCAGCCGCTGGATAAATCGAAGCTGCCCAACTGGAAGAATCTCAACCCGGTGCTGCTGAAAAATGCTGCCGCCAGTGATCCGGATAACACTCACGCGTTCCCGTACATGTGGGGCTCGATCGGCATCGGTTTCAACCCGGCAAAGGTCAAGGAAGTGCTCGGTGCCGACGCTCCGACCAACTCCTGGGACTTGCTGTTCAAACCGGAAAATGCGGAAAAGCTGAAGGCCTGTGGCATCAGTTTCCTCGACTCGCCGACCGAAATGATCCCGGCCGCCCTGCACTACCTGGGTTACCCGGTGAACGACAAGGACAAGGCGCACATCATGGAAGCCGAAGCGCTGTTCATGAAGATCCGCCCGTATGTGGCGTACTTTCACTCCTCTAAGTACATCTCGGACCTGGCCAACGGCAACATCTGTGTGGCGGTCGGCTACTCCGGGGACGTCCTGCAGGCCAAGGCCCGCGCGATGGAATCGGGCAACAAGGTGAAGATCGACTACAGCATTCCCAAGGAAGGCGCCGGCAGTTTCTACGACATGGTCGCCATCCCGCGTGATGCGGCGAACGTCGACAACGCGTATCTGTTCATGGATTTTTTGATGCGCCCTGACATCATCGCCGAGATCACCAACAGCAACGGCTACAGCAACGCCAACTCGGCGGCGACGCCATTGGTCGACGAAGCGATCCGCAACGACCCGGGCTCGTACCCCTCGCAAGCGGTGATGGCGACACTGTATGCGGTGCCGGATCAGCCGATTGCGACCCAGCGGATCATGACCCGCGGCTGGACCCGAGTGAAACTCGGTAAATAAGAACACCATCGATCCAAATGTAGGAGTGAGCCTGCTCGCGATAGCGGTGTGTCAGGCGCCCGTGATGTTGAATGTGCTGGCCTCATCGCGAGCAGGCTCACTCCTACAATGGATCGGTGTGATGTGCAAAAGAATTTGATGGTTTCCCGTTCACGCAGCGCCTTACCACCGCTGCACCCTGCATATGAACGGCCTCACCTGGCTCCCTCGGCTCAGGTGAATTTCAGGCGCCCTCGGACGCCTTTTTTTGTGGCTCAATTCAGTGGCCAATCCTGCAGAATCCGATAGCGACCCTTGTGCGATTCAAACAACGCAAAGCGCTCGGCACGCAGGAAAAACTCTGGCGGCGTGGCCGATTCCGGCTCCGGCGCTCGGTAGTCACGGGCCAAGGTCAGGTGCGGGCGAAACTCGTGGGCAGTCTCTTCAAAACCGAATGGCAACATGGCCTGTTCAAGTGCATAGACCAATCGCAGCAACGACTGCGGTGCCTGCTCCGGCGCCAACGACAAGACCCCGGCGCGATGCCAGACCTGCAAGCGATCCAGTGAAATCTGCAACCTCTCCCCCGGTGTACGTACTTTGCCAGCGGCTTCGCAGACTTCGCCGATCTGCGCCAGTGGCACGGCGCCGAGAAACAGCAGCGTCAGATGAAAGTTATCCGCCGGCACGGGCTTGCCGGTTCTCAGGCCCAACTCCGCGCGCCACTGGGCAATTGCCTTGCGCTGCGCCGGCGGGCAGTCGAGCGCGAAGAACAATCGTTTGGAGGGTTCATCCCTGTACGCGTCATCGGTCATGGCCGGGCTCCTTCGTTCCTCGTGATCGGCGTGATTCTACACAGCCTGATCTGACGACTCGCGACACCGGGCTATAGTTCAAGGATTGCCATCGACCGGAGGCCGCCATGCGCGAGATCCTCAGCAAAGAACCGTGGTGGGCCCGACCACCGAATCCCGGGCAAGATGAAACCGAGCTGGAATGGGGCTGGCTGGTGCATTACAGCGAAGGTGAGCCGCGTTTTGAATTCGTCCGCGAACGCCCGACGGACGAACAGATCCGCAACCGCAAAGGCTGTCGGATCACCCCCTCCGCAGAGTGACCCCAAGCCCCGCCCTCCATGTAGGAGCTGTCGAGTGAAACGAGGCGGCGATCTTTTGATCTTGTTTTTTAGGGCAAGATCAAAAGATCGCAGCCTTCGGCAGCTCCTACAGGGATCTGCGGTGTATTCACCATCGATACCATCACACAGAAACCTGTGGGAGCTAGCCTGCTGGCGATTGCGGTGGGTCAGCCAAGACAGATACAGGATTTGCGGGTCAAATCGCTGGCAAGCCAGCTCCCACAGGGATTTTGATGGATTTTGTATTTCTGTTAACACCCGAGAAACCTGTGGGAGCTGGCTTGCCAGCGATAGCGGTGGGTCAGGTGACATATGTGATCACTGACACATTGCAATCGCGAGCAGGCTCACTCCTACAGAGGATTTATTCAGGTTCGATAAGGTACTGGAAGCCGCCGAAGATCATCCGCTGTCCATCAAACGGCATCGGGTTGACGTCCGGTTGCATGCGCGGGTCTTCCATCATTTTCGCCATGCCGGTATCGCGAGTGGCTTTGTCCGGCCAGATCAGCCAGCCGGACGCGACGGTTTCACCTTCCTTGAGTTTTACCGCCATCGGGAACGACGTGAGCTTGCCGTCCGGGACATCATCACCCCAGCATTCAGCGACGCTCAGGGCGCCGTATTCCTTGAAGATCACTGCTGCGATTTCAGCGTGCTTTTTGTACTGCTCGCGATTGGCAGTCGGGACCGGCGCTACAAAAATATCGATGTAAGCCATGATCATTCTCCTGGTACGTTGGGTTCGATCTGCTGGGTAGTCGATTCCGGCGGATGCCATTCGACACGATTCGCCCCAAACCCGACCGACGGCTCTTCGCCCGCTCCCAAATTGCGCTCCACCTGCCCGGCCATGTGCAGCGTGCCGGCCATCACGCCAGTGGTCGGGTTCTGCACCAGTTTCAGCCAGGCCTTGTCGAAGGTGTTGCCCAGGCTGCTGCGGATCAGCGCCTCACTGTCGGGCCGGTCGTTGGCCTGGAGGATCGCGCGGATGCCCATCACGCCGACGGAAATCATCGCCCCGGCCAGTTTGCCCGCCGCTGCTGCCACCGCACTGGCGGCACCGCGCGGGGCCATTTCCGCCTCCATTCGCTGGCTCGCACGCTTGGCTACCGGGGCCATGCCGGCATCCGTCGAACCAATGCCTTTGGCGCCGCCGTCGGTGTGAATTTTATCTATCAGTGCCGCGTAGGCCGGCAGTGTGGTCAACGGTTCGGTGCTGATGACTTTGTACAACGAGGCATCCCGCGCCGGCGGTGGTCCGAGGGCAATGGCCGGGATCTTCTGCAAACGACCGTTGAGCTGGGCAACCGGCACGCGGTGGCGCTGGGCGATGAGCGGCATCTGCCGAGCCATCAGCTCTGCATAGAACGCCGTGGCCTGGCCGAGGATCGCGTCCGGATCAACCTCCACCGCGACCGGCGCAAGCACCCTTTTCTGATACTGATCAAGCAGATACGTCGCCAAGCGCTTGGCCGAAGCATCCTGCTCGCCACCGGCACTGATCGTGTACCAACTGACCTTCATCGACAGCCATTCCTGGGTCCAGTAGCTGCTGAACCACGGGATGAAATTTTCTTCAGTTTGCTGATAGACGCGAGTGCGCCAATGTTCCATCGAGCCACGGGCGAACAACTTGACCTGCTCAGTTGCTTGTTGCGAGGCGCTGACGATCTCCCGGTCGATCTGTTGCCAAGTCGCGGGCGACACCACGACGGCTGGAGCAGCAGTCACCGGAGCCCGGGGCGACGTGGTGCAACCGGCCAGCAGAAACAGTGCGGCGACGACCAGCGCACGCAGGTTCACGGTGGGGGTGTCCTTTTGAGGAGGGAGCACATTTGAGTATAGGTGGGTCAGTCAGCGGTGTTGCTGGATGTTCCGGCCTCATCGCTGGCAAGCCAGCTCCCACAGGTTTCGCGTCGTTCCTGAATTTGTGTTCACCGAAGATCACTGTGGGAGCTGGCTTGCCAGCGATGGGGCCAGCCAAAGCGCCGCAAAACTCGACCATCAATGCCGTCGATATTCACCATCGCCACGATCACCTTCCGTCTGCCGCCCACGAAGGGCACGATTGCCACATCCGAACCGCAACGAGGAGTTCACATCATGATTCACACCATCGCACTCTCCGTGAGTTTTCCGGTGTTCGGCAGCAACTACTACGACCAGCAAGTTGTGTCGCACAAGGCACAATCACTGGTATTCAACGAAGATTTCGAAGATCTGCTGATGCCCGCCGCGACCAATCATTTCAGTAATGAAGTGGTCGGCATCAACGATCAGTTCCGCTTTCTGAGCGACATCCTCGCCACCCATTTGCTGGATCTCGAGGCCTCTGTGCCTGCGCGTTCCCGCGTCCAGGCGAGCGCTCGTTTTATTTGATGACCGAGGGCTAATGAACGAGGGCGTTCCTTTGCGGGAACGCCCTCTTGTGTTCAATCAATCATCATCCCGATCGCGGTGATAGCGACGGCCATCGCGGCGGTCGTCATCGCGGTCATCCCAGCGCCGATCATTGTCGTAATGGCGCCCATGGTCGCGGTCGTAATGCCGGCCGTGGCGGTGGTCATTATCAAAATCCGCCACACAGCCGCCGAGCAATACGGCGGCGGTAACGGTCAGCAGCATCGTTGTAGCGCGCTTCATTCAACACTTCCCTAAAACCAAGGTCTTGACGACGGAATCGGCCACGCTGCCCTCGCCTTCAGGACGCGGTGCGCGCAGCCGTCAATACGACCGGGTAAAACAGCGATGATTCAGTGGCCACTAATGACCGTTTATCGCCTCGCCCGCCCATCCCGAACGACGGCGAAATGCCACCTATACTGCTTGCAGCCCAACCCCATGCAATGGATCTGCACCCTCAATAACAACAAGCAGAGGTGGACCATGGTCTGGCAGCAAATCTACGACCCGTTCGGCAATCCGGTGATTTCCACGCTCATGGCCGCCGTCCCGGTGGTGGTGATGCTGGCGGCGCTAGCGTTCTTTCACGTCAAGGCGCATCTGGCGGCGCTGCTGGCGCTGGCATCGGCGCTGCTGATCTCGATCTTCGCGTTCGGCATGCCCGCCTCCATGGCCGGGTCGGCGGCACTGTTCGGCGCCGCCAATGGCTTGCTGCCAATCGGCTGGATCGTGCTCAACATCATCTTTCTGCATCGCCTGACCACCGAGAACGGTTCGTTCAAAGTGCTGCAGGATTCGCTGGCGCGGATCACCGATGATCGCCGCTTGCAGCTGTTGCTGATCGCTTTTTGCTTCGGTGCTTTCTTCGAAGGTGCGGCAGGTTTCGGTACACCGGTGGCGGTAACCGGGGCGATCCTCATCGGCCTCGGTTTTTCGCCATTGGCCGCGTCTGGCCTGGCACTGATCGCCAACACGGCACCGGTAGCTTTTGGCGCACTCGGTACACCGATCATCACACTCGCCAAAGTCACCGGTCTGGATGAGATGGAGCTGTCGATGATGGTCGGTCGGCAACTGCCATTCTTCTCGGTGCTGGTGCCGTTCTGGCTGATCTGGGCGTTCGCCGGATGGCGCAAGATGCTCGAGGTCTGGCCAGCGATTCTGGTCGCGGGCGTCAGCTTCGCCGTGCCGCAGTTTCTGGTATCGAACTACCACGGCCCGATGCTGGTGGACGTGATCGCCGCGCTGATTTCCATGGCCAGCCTGACGCTGTTCCTGAAGGTCTGGAAACCGGCGACCATTCACACCTCGGCGGCGCTATCGGGCAGGGTCGACAACTCCAAAGTCGATGAAGAAAAAGTCACCGCCAGCGCCGCGTTCAGCGATCAGGCGCGCCCGGCCGTGATGCGCGCGTGGATGCCGTGGTTCATTCTCACCGTGTTCGTGTTTGCCTGGGGCACGCAGGGCTTCAAAAATCTGTTTGACACCCGGCCGGCGATTGATCCGGTCACACAATCGGCCAAGCTCGATCCGCAAGGCAAGCCGATGCGCGAGGCCAACCCGATCTTCGCCCCGGCCATCGTGTTCACGACGCTGCATCAACAAGTCGAGAAAGTGCCACCCGTGGTGCCGACGCCAAAAACCGAAGAGGCAGTCTACAAGTTCACCTGGCTGACCAGCACCGGCAGCGGAATTTTGCTGGCGGCGATCGTCGGCGGTTTGCTGATGGGCTATTCGATCCCGCAGCTGATCAAGCAATACCTGCGCACGCTGTGGGTGGTGCGTTTTTCGCTGATCACCATCGCGGCGATGCTGGCGCTGGGGTTTCTCACGCGCTACTCGGGCCTGGACGCAACCATGGGCCTGGCGTTCGCGGCGACGGGGATTTTCTACCCGATGTTCGGCACCCTGCTCGGCTGGCTAGGGGTGGCGTTGACCGGTTCCGACACCGCGTCCAACGTGCTGTTCGGCGGACTGCAACGGGTGACGGCGGAACAGCTCGGCATCAGCCCGGTACTGATGGCGGCGGCCAACAGTTCCGGTGGGGTCATGGGCAAAATGGTCGATGCGCAGTCGATTGTGGTCGCCTCGACCGCGACCCGTTGGTATGGGCATGAGGGCGAGATTCTGCGCTACGTGTTTTTCCATTCGATTGTGCTGGCGATTCTGGTGGGTGGATTGGTGACGTTGCAGGCCTACGTTTCACCATTCACCCACATGGTCGTCGGCGGGAACTGAACGCACCCCGTGTGTAGGAGCTGCCGAAGGCTCGGGCCGCGATCGGACGATCTTTTGATCTTGCTTTTGATCTTAAAAGCGCAAAATCAAAAGATCGCAGCCTTCGGCAGCTCCTACAGGGGATTTTGCGTATCTGGCGATTCATGAGCTGAGCAAATAACTCTATAGCGAAAATCCGCAAAAACCTTTTCCTCTCTCCAGCGGTCACTCCTAGAACGAGACTGGCAAACATGCCGGCAAGCCCCTATGGGCCATTCACAGCCCTGCCGCCTGATTGAGAGAAAAAGGAATCGAACCATGCCGATTTCCCGACGTAAATTTTTGATTCTCGGCGCCGTGACCGCAACGGCGTTCGCGATGCCGCCATTCATCAGCCTCAAGGCCTACGCCGCCAACCTGGAGCAACCGGCCATGAACAAAGTGACCCTTCAAGTCAACGGCAAACCCCAGTCCCTTGAAGTCGACAACCGCACCACCCTGCTCGACGCGCTGCGTGAACACCTGCACCTGACCGGCAGCAAAAAAGGCTGCGACCACGGCCAGTGCGGTGCGTGCACGGTGATCGCCGATGGTCGGCGGATCAACTCATGCCTGACATTGGCGGTGATGCACGAAGGCAGTGCGATCACCACGATCGAAGGCCTCGGCATGCCGGACAACCTTCACCCGATGCAAGCCGCGTTCATCAAGCACGATGGCTATCAATGCGGTTACTGCACGCCGGGGCAGATCTGCTCCGCAGTCGCGGTTATCAAGGAAATCCGCGACGGCATTCCCAGCCACGTCAGCCCCAGCCTGACCGAGTCGCCAAAGCTGATTGCTTCCGAATTCCAGGAGCGCATGAGCGGCAATATCTGCCGCTGCGGCGCCTACTCGAACATCATCGAAGCCATCACTGAAGTCGCGGAGGTGCCGGCATGAGACCGTTCAATTACACACGCGCCGACTCCCCCGCCGCCGCTGCACAAGCGGCGCAGATCGAGGGCGCGAAGTTCATCGCCGGCGGCACCAACCTGCTCGACCTGATGAAACTCGACATCGAAACTCCGCTGCACCTGATCGACGTCAATCACCTGGGCCTGGACACGATAGAAGCCACACCCGAGGGCGGTTTGCGCATCGGCGCGCTGGTGCGCAACACCGATCTGGCGGCCGACGCCCGGGTCAGGAAAGACTATGCACTGCTGTCCCGCGCCTTGCTCGCCGGCGCTTCCGGACAGTTGCGCAACATGGCGACCACCGCCGGCAACCTGTTGCAACGCACCCGCTGCCCGTACTTCTACGACACAAATCAGGCCTGCAACAAACGCAATCCTGGCAGTGGCTGTTCGGCAATTGGCGGGGTCACCCGGCAACTGGGGATCATCGGCGTCAGTGATGCCTGCATCGCCACGCACCCGAGTGACATGGCGATTGCCATGCGCGCGCTCGATGCGCAGATTGAAACGGTGAAACCCGATGGCAGCACCCGCAGCATCGCCATGGCGGATTTTCATCTGTTGCCGGGCAACACGCCGAACATCGAAACCAGCCTCGGCGCCGGCGAATTCATCACGGCCGTGACGTTACCTGCGCCGGTGGGTGGCACCCACATTTATCACAAGGTACGTGATCGCTCGTCGTACGCGTTTGCTCTGGTGTCCGTCGGTTTGATCCTGCAAAAGGACGGCAGCGGTCGCGTCGCAGTCGGCGGTATTGCGCCGAAACCGTGGCGAGTGGAAGCGGCTGACGCATTGCTGCCCAAGGGTGCAAAAGCCGTCAGCGAACGCCTGCTCGACGGTGCCACGCCGAGCCACGACAACCAATTCAAACTGACTCTGGTCGAGCGCACGCTCGGTTCGGTGTTGGCGCAAGCGAGGGAAGAAGCATGAAATTCGACACGCCCGCCACGACCAATCCGATTGATCAATTGAAGGTGATCGGCAAGCCGACCGATCGCATCGAAGGCAAGCTGAAAACGTGCGGTCAAGCGCCTTACGCTTACGAACAGCATGAAGCCGTGGCCAATCAGGCCTACGGTTTCATGGTCGGTTCGGCCATCGCCAAAGGTCGCATCAGCCACATCGAGCTCGCTGACGCAAAAGCTGCGCCCGGCGTGTTGGCCATCGTCACCGCCGACAATGCCGGCAAGCTTGGCAAGGGCCAGTACAACGCCGCGCACTTGTTGGCGGGGCCCGAGGTTCAGCACTATCACCAGGCCGTTGCACTGGTGGTTGCCGAGACCTTCGAGCAGGCCCGCGCCGCCGCACAATTGGTCAAGGTCGATTACGTCGCGAGCAAAGGCGAGTTCGATCTGGCCAGCGTGCGTGACAAAGGCGTCGAGCAGAAAGAAGAAATGCCCGACGTCACCCACGGCGATTTCGCGACCGCTTTCGCCGGCGCCCCGGTGCAATTCGACCAGACCTACACCACCCCCGACCAGTCCCACGCGATGATGGAACCCCACGCGACGCTGGCCGCGTGGAAAGGCGATCAACTGACGCTGTGGACATCGAACCAGATGATCGCCTGGAGCGTCGGCGACATCGCCGAAACCCTCGGTCTGCCCAAGGAAAAAGTCCGCTTGATCTCGCCTTACATCGGCGGCGGTTTCGGCGGCAAACTGTTTATTCGCGCCGACGCGATCCTCGCGGCCCTCGGTGCGCGCATGGCCGGCAGACCGGTGAAAGTCGCCCTCGCCCGCCCGCAGGTCGCCAACAACACCACGCATCGCCCCGCCACCATCCAGCGTATCCGCATGGGCGCCACGGCGGACGGCAAGCTCACCGCCATCGCGCATGAAGGCTGGTCGGGCAATCTCGCGGAGGGCAAGGTCGAAGTCGCGGCGCAGCCGAGTCAGTTGCTGTACGCGGCGCAAAATCGTCTGGTGACCATGCGCCTGGCACCGCTGGATCTGCCTGAGGGCAACGCCATGCGTGCCCCCGGCGAAGCGCCGGGATTGATGGCACTGGAAATCGCCATGGACGAAATGGCCGAACAGCTCAAACTTGATCCCGTGCAGTTCCGCATTCTCAACGACACTCAGGTTGATCCGGTGAAAACCGAGCGTCCGTTCTCGCAACGGCGCTTGATCGAGTGCCTGCAGACCGGCGCCGAGAAATTCGGCTGGGACAAGCGCAACGCCAAACCCGGCAGCCGTCGCGAAGGTCGCTGGCTGATCGGCATGGGCGTCGGCGCGGCGATCCGCAACAACCTGTTGATGAAGTCCGGCGCGCGGGTGCGGCTGGAGCGTGATGGCAAGATCACTGTAGAAACCGACATGACCGATATCGGCACCGGCAGCTACACGATCATTGCGCAGACGGCTGCGGAAATGATGGGCGTAGGCATTGACGATGTCGTGGTGCGGCTGGGCGATTCAAATTTCCCGGTGTCGGCGGGTTCCGGCGGCCAGTTTGGCGGCAATTGCTCGACTGCCGGCGTGTATGCCGCGTGCGTGAAATTGCGTGAGGCGATCGCTGGAAAATTGGGCATGGCGGCAGATCAGGCTGAGTTTGTTGACGGTCAGGTGCGGGTCGGCGGCAAAACCGTCGCGCTGCGTGATGCGGCGAAAAATGGTGAGGTGGTGGCTGAAGACAGCATCGAATTCGCCGACCTCGAGAAGCAGTATCAGCAGTCGACATTTGGCGCGCACTTCGTCGAAGTAGCGGTGGATGCGGCGACGGGCGAGGTCCGCGTGCGGCGTATGCTCGCGGTGTGCGCGGCCGGGCGGATTCTCAATCCGAAAGCGGCGCGCAGTCAGGTGATCGGCGCGATGACCATGGGCGTTGGCGCGGCGTTGATGGAGGAATTGGCGGTCGATAAAAAACTCGGTTTCTTCGTCAACCATGATCTGGCCGGATACGAAGTGCCGGTGCATGCCGACATCCCGCATCAGGAGGTGATTTTCCTTGATGAAACAGACCCGATTTCCTCGCCCATGAAGGCCAAGGGTGTCGGTGAGTTGGGGATTTGCGGGGTGAGTGCGGCGGTGGCCAACGCGATCTACAACGCCACCGGAGCAAGGGTGCGCGAGTATCCGATCACGCTGGACAAGATTCTCGATTCGTTGCCGGCGATGATCTGAAGACCTGAAGAGCCCCTCACCCTAACCCTCTCCCACTGGGAGAGGGGACCGATTCGGGGATGTTCGAGAGGTACGCCGACTTGAACGTTCATCTGTGAATCCATAATCGACATCGTTGTTTCAGGTCGATGCATAGCGCCAGACACCTCGGTCGGCCCCCTCTCCCTCCGGGAGAGGGCTGGGGTGAGGGTCATCGGGTCACTCGGTGCGCGGATAGTGCGCCTCACTCACCTGCTCCATCCACTCCACCACACTGCCGTCCAACACTTCAGCAATGGCGATATGCGTCATCGCCGTCGTCGGTGCTGCGCCATGCCAATGCTTGGCCCCCGGTGCAATCCACACCGTGTCGCCGGGCCGAATCGCGCGAATCGGCTGGCCCCATTCCTGCACAAAACCTGAACCGGCAGTAACAATCAGCGTCTGACCCAACGGATGGGTGTGCCACGCCGTGCGTGCGCCGGGTTCAAAGGTCACCGTGGCGCCACTGACTCGCGCCTCGTCGGTGCCCTTGAACGGCGCATCGACGCGCACCGTGCCGACAAACCAGTCACTCGGTCCCTTGGCCGAAGGTTGCGAGCCATTGGGAGTCACGGTCACACGCGCGGGTTCATTGGCCTGAACATCGCCAGCGAGCAAGGAAAGAGTCAGCGCAGAGGCAGCAATCGGGTTCATGACATTCTCCAGAAAAATGATTCAATCCCCCCTGTAGGAGCTGCCGAAGGCTCGGGCCGCGATCGGACGATCTTTTGATCTTGACCCGCAGAAAAGCAAGATCAAAAGATCGCAGCCTGCGCCAGCGCCTACACGAGACGTGCGTTCACTTTACCGGGCCGTACTGTTTAGATAATCGACTAGAATTCGAAAAAACTTATGCAGGAAACTGATCAATGCTTCGTGAAAACGCCAGCGACCTGCTCGCATTCCTCGCCGTAGCGCGCGAGCGCAGTTTCACCAAAGCCGCGGCCAAGCTCGGCGTCTCGCAGTCGGCGCTCAGCCATACCATTCGCGCACTCGAAGCACGCCTCGGCTTGCGCCTGCTGACCCGCACCACCCGCAGCGTCTCCCCCACCGAGGCCGGCGAACATCTGCTGCAAACCGTGGGCCCGCGCTTCGAAGAGATCGAGCAGGAACTCGCCGCCCTGAGCAACCTGCGCGACACCCCGGCCGGCAAGATTCGCATCAGCGCCACCGACCATTCGCTGGACTGGCTGCTGCGCCCGGTGCTCAAGACATTCCTGCCGCAATACCCGGACATTTCCGTTGAGATCTGCTGCGACTACGGCTTCGTCGATATCGCAGGCCAGGGTTTCGATGCCGGTGTACGTCTGGGTGAAGACGTGGCGCAAGGCATGATCGCCACGCGCATCGGCCCGGACATGCGCATGGCCGTCGTCGGTTCGCCGGCCTACTTTGCCACTCGTTCAGCGCCAAATACCCCGCGCGATCTGACCGAGCACGCCTGCAACAACCTGCGCCTGCCCACCAACGGCGGGCTGTACACCTGGGAATTCGAAAAGGACGGCGAAAGCTTGAACGTGCGGGTGTCCGGGCAAATCACCTTGAACGGCGTCTACCCGTTGCTCGATGCAGCACTGGATGGCTTCGGCCTGAGTTACATCCCGGAAAACCTCGTCGCGCAACATCTGGCCGAGGGTCGTCTGGTGCAAGTGCTGGAAGACTGGTGCCCGACGTTTGCCGGTTATCACCTCTACTACCCGAGCCGGCGGCAGGCGGCACCGGCGTTTGCGTTGTTGCTGGAGGCGTTGCGGTTTCGCGGTGAAAACTAACGCACCAACGCAATCAACTGATGCCGCTGCGCATCGGTGAGCATCGGCCCGAACCCGGCCTTGACGTTATCCGCCATGTAGCGCGGGTTACCGGTACCGGGAATCACGCAAGTGACCGCGGGGTGCGCCAGCAAAAACTTCAGCGCCAACTGCGGCCAACTGTTGACCTGCACGTCCGACACCCAGGCTGGCAGGGGTTGGCCCTTGAGCCGGGCAAGTAAGCCACCACCACCAAACGGCCGATTGCAAATCACTGCCACCCCACGCTCACGGCACAGCGGCAGGATGCGTTTTTCCACGCCACGGTCATCGAGGGCGTAGTTGATTTGCAGGAAGTCCAGTTGCTCGGCTTTCAGCACCGCTTCGACTTCGTCATAAGCGGACGACGTGTAGTGAGTGATGCCGATGTAGCGAATGCGTCCCTGCGCCTTCCATTCGCGCAGGGTTGGCAGGTGGGTTTGCCAGTCGAGCAGATTGTGAATCTGCATCAGGTCGATACGCTCGGTACGCAACAGACTGAACGACTGCTCCATCTGCGCGATGCCTTCCTCACGCCCCCTCGTCCACACCTTGGTCGCCAAAAATGCCGGCGAGCGCGGTTCGTGGATCGACAGCAGTTCACCGGTCGTTTCTTCGGCGCGGCCATACATGGGCGAGCTGTCGACCACCGTGCCACCCTTGGCGAACAGTTCGTCGAGGACCGCCGGCAGTTGCCGATAGGCCGGATCGCCCGGCGCGACGTCGAAGCCGCGATAGGTGCCCAGACCCACCATGGGCAGGGACTCGGAGCTGGATGGGATGGCACGGGTCTGCATGGCTTGGCCTCCGGGAGCGGCGGACGACGTGGCATTGGCCAACGCCCGATCAAAGGTGAACACCGCCGAAACGCCGGCAGCCAGCGTGAGCAATCGGCGACGAGAGTAACCCTCAGTGTGGCTCATGCTGGTTCCCCTGCTGCGTGGATCTGTTGCACGTTGTGTGCGCAGGCTGCCGCCTGCCAGCGCTGGACTACACTGCGACAGCGAACCTGCCCACCCCGTTAAAAGTAGCCGAATGTCCCGAACCCTGATGTCACTCGTCGCATTGATTGTCGGCGCTTACCTGGTGCTGTGCGCGGCGCTGTTCGTTTTTCAGCGCTCGCTGATCTATTTTCCGCAGCCGAGCGCCGTCGATTCGCTGGATTCGCGGCTGAAACTGTCGATGCCGGACGCGGACATCTGGGTCACCACCCGCGAACGCGTCGGCCCGCGTGCGTTGATCTATTTCGGCGGCAATGCCGAGGACGTGTCGCGCAACTTGCCGGAGTTCGCTGAAGCATTTCCCGAGTACGCGTTGTACCTGCTCAATTACCGAGGCTTCGCCGGCAGCGGTGGTTCGCCATCCGAAGAGGCGATTGCCGAAGATGCCTTGGCACTGTTCGATCAGGTGTATGCCAGCCATGCGCAGATTGCTGTGGTTGGACGCAGTCTGGGCTCGGGTGTCGCCGTTCGCCTGGCTAGTCAACGTCCGGTGCAGCAGTTGATTCTGGTCACGCCCTACAACAGCCTCGAAGAAATCGCCACGCGGCAATATCCGTGGGTGCCGGTGAAGTGGCTGCTCAAGGATCGCTTCGAGTCAGGCAAATACGCCGCGCATATCCGCGTGCCGACGTTGTTGCTGGCGGCAAGTGATGACGAGGTGATTCCCCGCGCCAGCACCGAGCGACTGCTGGGCATTTTCCCCAAAGGTGTTGCGCTGCTCAAGGTTGTGCCGGCTTCGGGGCACAACTCGATTTCCGAGCGGGGGGAGTATTTACAGTGGATGGGGGATGTGTTGAATCGCTGACTCCATCGCACGGTAATCCTGTAGGAGCTGCGGCACGCTGCGATCTTTTGATCTTGATCTTTAAAAGATCGCAGCCTCGTTTCACTCGACAGCTCCTACAGGGTTTGTCGGGGCAATTGCACGCGAAGGGGGCGGTCCGCTGAACCAAGTGGCAAAAACCCAGTCCTAGTCGCGCCGTTTTCTGCGGCCAACCCACCTCTAGCGCTGTACTTCTTCAGAGCTGTTCGCCCCATGCGCCACGCCGTCCGTTCGTCTCGCTTCGTTTCGCTGTGCCTGCTGATCTTTTCCCCCCTGCTCGCCGAGTCCGCCCACGCCGGTGCGGAGCAGCGACTGCTGGCTGCCATCAATGACTACCGCGCCCACCCGCAACGTTGCGATCGCCGCTCCGCGCAACGCATGGCGCCGTTGGCCTTGAAGTCAAACCTGGCGCTACCGGTCGGTCATCGTTACGGCGGTGGCTTGCGCGATGCGTTGAAGTCGTCTGGTTACTCGGCGGTGACAGTGCGCAGCATCCGCATTGTCGGCGCGCAGGATGCCGAAGAAGCTTTCGACAGGCTGCAAAGCGACTACTGCGGTGCGTTGCTGGACGCTCAGTACGCCGACATCGGCATCAGCCGTGCGCTCAGTGAATGGCAAGTGGTCTTGGCACGACCGGTACTCGACAGCCGTGTCGGCGATAATCGTAGCGTCGGTAAAGCCCTGTTGGCCGAGGTCAATGCCGCCCGCGCCCGGCCACGACTGTGCGGGCGCCAGCGTTTCGCTGCGGCGCGGCCGTTGAGCTGGAATGCCGCGCTCGGCGCTGCCGCACAAGGCCACAGTAAAGCCATGGCCTACGGCAACTATTTCGCCCACCGCGATCCGGACGGCGACCAGCCAGCTGATCGCGCTCGGGCGGCGGGCTATCGGGGTCGGCAGATCGGCGAAAATATCGCGGCCGGGCAGAGTTCTCCGGGCAAGGCGATGGCGGGATGGCTGGCCAGCCCCGGGCACTGCGCTAACTTGATGAACCCGATATTTACTCAGGTCGGCGCGGGGTTTGCCAGTGAGGCGCGCAGCGATGAGGGGACTTACTGGACGATGCTGTTTGGCGCGCCGTGATCGTCGCCGAGCAAATTGGCGGCACATCAGTTATGGATGCTGATAAACCCAGTTTCAAAAGCTCCTTGCGCAGAATCGAAGGCAGCGCCCACACAGGATTCGTATCTCCCGTGTAGGAGCTGCCGCAGGCTGCGATCTTTTGATCTTCAAGCCGCGCGTTGTCCCCCCGCCACCATCGCCGAAGCCGCCAGCATCGCCCGCAACAACACCGCACACCCCGCCGCCAGATCATCCGGTGCGGCGTTTTCGATTTCGTTGTGGCTGATGCCCCCTTCGCACGGCACGAAGATCATCCCGGCAGGCCCCAGCTCGGCGAGGAAAATTGCGTCGTGGCCGGCGCCACTGACGATGTCCATGTTCGACAAGCCCAGACCATTGGCGGCACTGCGCACGGCGTCGACGCAGCCTTTCTCGAAGTACAGCGGCGGGAAGTCGGCTGTCGGGGTCAGTTCATAGCTCAGACCATGTTCTTCGCAGGTCGCCTCGATGACTTGCTTCACCTCGGCGATCATCGAGTCCAGGCGCGCCGGTTCCAGATGGCGGAAGTCCAGCGTCATGCGCACCTCACCGGGGATGACGTTGCGCGAACCCGGATAGGCTTGCAGGCAACCGACCGTGCCGCAGGCGTGGGGTTGATGGCCGAGGGCGGCGCGGTTGACGGCGCCGACGATGACCGAGGCGCCGACCAATGCGTCCTTGCGCAGGTGCATCGGGGTTGGACCGGCGTGGGCTTCGACGCCACGCAGCTTGAGGTCGAACCATTTCTGCCCCAATGCACCGAGCACTACACCGATGGTTTTCTGTTCGTCTTCCAGAATCGGACCTTGTTCGATGTGCGCCTCGAAATAGGCGCCTACCTTGTGCCCGCTGACTTTGCGCGGTCCGGCATAGCCGATCGCATTTAGCGCTTGGCCAACGGTGACGCCATCGGCATCGACTTTGGCGAGGGTTTCTTCGAGGGTGAATTTTTCCGCGAACACGCCAGAACCCATCATGCACGGGGCGAAACGCGAGCCTTCTTCGTTGGTCCAGACCACCACTTCCAGCGGCGCTTCGGTTTCCACGCCGAGGTCGTTGAGCGTTCGCAACACTTCGACCCCGGCGAGTACACCGAAGCAGCCGTCGAACTTGCCGCCGGTGGGTTGCGTGTCGATATGGCTGCCGGTCATCACCGGCGGCAGGCTCGGATTGCGCCCCGGGCGACGGGCGAAGATGTTGCCGACTTCATCGACCGTGACGCTGCATCCGGCGTCCTTGCACCACTGCACAAACAGGTCGCGGGCCTGCCGGTCGAGGTCGGTCAGGGCCAGGCGACAGACACCGCCCTTGACCGTGGCGCCGAGCTTGGCCAGTTCCATCAGCGACGCCCACAAGCGGTCGCGGTTGATGTGCTGATGGGTCGATTGCAGAACGTCTACAGCTGCGTTCATGGGGATCTCCTCAGGCTGCTTTTCTTATGGATATTTTTCTGGTGTCGGGTGAACCGCTATCGCGAGCAGGCTCACTCCTACAGGGGGACGCATTCCAAAATGTAGGAGTGAGCCTGCTCGCGATGAGGCCCTGCGCTACACCGCCGATTTCACGCCGGAAGGCTGCGCACGCATCACGCACAACCCGTAATAAATGATTCCACCCAGCGCCGAACCAGTGAACCAGCCGTAGCTGTAAAACCAACTGAACGCATCACTGCCCAGCGACAGCAATGTCAGCACCACCGGCACACCAAACGCGACGAACCCGGCCCAGTTCCACGCTGGGTAAACGTCGTCGCGGTACAACCCGGCCAGGTCCAGTTGTTGTTTCTTGATCAGGAAATAGTCCACCACCATGATCCCGGCGATGGGCCCGAGCAGGCTTGAATAGCCCAGCAGCCAGTTCGAATACACGGTTTCGAGGCTGACGTCGGAGACGATCAGACCGAGTTTTTTCAACAGTTCATGGGCCATCAACACCAGCCCCACCAGCCCGGTCAGCAACACTGCTTTGGTGCGGTTGATGACCTTCGGCGCGATGTTCTGAAAGTCGTTGGTTGGCGAGACGATGTTGGCAGCGGTGTTGGTCGACAACGTCGCGATGATGATCAACGCCATCGCCACCGCGACCCATACCGGGCTCTGGATGTGACCGATGAGGGTGACCGGATCGGAGACGGTCACACCGACCAGTTTCACTGACGCGGCCGTCATGATCACGCCGAGGGAGGCGAACAGGAACATCGTCAGCGGCAGGCCAATGATCTGCCCGACAATCTGATCCTTCTGGCTCTTGGCGTAACGGCTGAAGTCAGGAATGTTCAGCGACAGCGTGGCCCAGAAGCCGACCATCGCGGTGAGCCCCGCGGCGAAGTAACTGACCACGCTTGCGCCTTCAGGGCGCTTGGGCGGGATCGCCAGCAGTTCGGTCATCGACACATTGGGCATCGCCCACACCAGCAGGCCGATACCGACCGCGACCAGCAGCGGCGCGGACAAGGTTTCCAGCCACTTGATCGACTCTGCACCGCGGATCACCACCCACAGGTTGAGTGCCCAGAACACCATGAAACCAATCACTTCGCCGGTGCCGCCAAGGGATTTCCAGCCCTCGAACACCGAACCGAGAAACAGGTGAATGGCCAATCCGCCAAACATCGTCTGAATGCCGAACCAGCCGCACGCCACCAGCGCCCGGATCAGGCACGGCACGTTGGAACCGAGAATGCCGAACGAGGAGCGCAGCAATACCGGAAACGGAATGCCGTACTTGGTGCCGGGAAAAGCATTCAGCGTCAGCGGAATCAGCACGATGACGTTGGCGAACAGAATCGCCAACAACGCTTCACCGACGCTCAGGCCGAAATACGCCGTGAGCACGCCGCCCAGGGTGTAGGTCGGCACGCAGATAGCCATGCCTACCCACAATGCGGTGATGTGCCATTTGTTCCAGGTTCGTTCGCGCACCTTGGTCGGTGCCATGTCGTGGTTGTAACGGGGACTGTCGAGGACGTCGCTGCCGGCTTCAAGCTCAAACAAGCCGTCGCGCTCGGTCACTTGCGATCTGATCTGTTGCATGGCCGCTCCACTGTTCTTCTGATTATTTTTTTGCTCATCAGGCGGCTGGCGCATGGGGCGCGAGCCGGACGATGGCCGGAGGAACTGACAACTTTCATGCACCGGCCATGGTGTCAGCGGCGGCATCAATAAACGTGCCGGGTGTTCCGCTCAGCGCTCGGGCCGTGCATTAAACGCATTGCAACTTTCTGATATTGCTCGATTTTAATTATTCACCGGGTGAACCTTCGGAAACTTGTCTGGGCGCTCAGGCTAAACGCCTGGCAAGTTGTCCGAACAGACAGGACTCAAACTGGTGCACTGCACTTTTTTTGTTTGTGAGCGATCAACCGCAGCTCAACTTCAAGCGGCTGATTTCACATAAGAAATCTTGACCATATTTCCATCCTGTCAAGTGCGTCAAAATGGTGAGCGGGCTCACCATTTTGGTGATTTATAGTTTTTATCGTTATTTTTCAATTACTTAAATCAGATATAAGCTTATAAAAAATAATCTTGATCTATTGCAAAACTGAGACTAGTTTCTATTCCTGACAGCGCTGACAGGAATACGCCCTTCACCGCTGTACATCAATAAAACATTTAGAACCGGCACAAGTCGGTCATGCCTGCGAGGAACTCGGAATGTCTCTGTTGATCCGTGGCGCCACCGTTGTTACCCATGATGAAAGTTATCGCGCCGACGTCTATTGCGCTGACGGCGTGATTAAAGCCATCGGTGAAAACCTTGATGTTCCCGCCAGCGCCGAAGTGCTCGACGGCAGCGGTCAATACCTGATGCCTGGTGGCATCGATCCACACACTCATATGCAACTCCCGTTCATGGGCACCGTGGCCAGCGAGGACTTCTTCAGCGGCACCGCTGCGGGTCTGGCCGGCGGCACCACGTCGATCATCGATTTCGTGATTCCCAATCCGCAGCAGTCGTTGATGGAGGCGTTTCATCAGTGGCGTGGCTGGGCGGAAAAATCGGCTTCGGACTACGGCTTCCATGTCGCGATCACCTGGTGGAGCGAGCAGGTACGCGAGGAAATGGCCGAGCTCGTCAGCCATCACGGAATCAACAGCTTCAAACATTTCATGGCCTACAAAAACGCGATCATGGCCGCCGACGACACGCTGGTGGCGAGCTTCGAGCGCTGTCTGGAACTCGGCGCGGTGCCGACTGTGCACGCGGAAAACGGCGAGCTGGTTTATCACCTGCAACGCAAATTGATGGCCCAGGGCATCACCGGGCCGGAAGCGCATCCGCTGTCGCGTCCTTCGCAGGTTGAAGGCGAAGCCGCGAGCCGGGCCATTCGCATTGCCGAAACAATCGGCACACCGTTGTACCTGGTGCATGTCTCGACCAAGGAAGCCCTCGACGAAATCACCTATGCGCGCAGCAAGGGCCAACCGGTTTACGGCGAGGTTCTGGCCGGCCATCTATTGCTGGATGACAGTGTCTATCAGCACCCGGACTGGCAAACGGCCGCCGGTTACGTGATGAGTCCGCCGTTTCGTCCACGCGGCCATCAGGAAGCGCTGTGGCAGGGTCTGCAAAACGGCAATCTGCACACCACCGCCACTGACCACTGCTGTTTCTGCGCCGAGCAAAAAGCCGCCGGGCGCGACGATTTCAGCAAGATCCCCAACGGCACGGCAGGCATCGAAGACCGCATGGCGCTGTTGTGGGATGAAGGGGTGAATACCGGGCGTTTTTCGATGCAGGATTTTGTCGCGCTGACCTCCACCAACACCGCGAAGATCTTCAATCTCTACCCACGCAAAGGCGCGATTCGCGTCGGCGCCGATGCCGATCTGGTGCTGTGGGATCCGCAAGGCACGCGGACCATTTCCGCCAAGACCCACCATCAGCAGGTGGACTTCAATATCTTCGAAGGCAAGACCGCGCGCGGTGTGCCGAGCCATACCGTCAGCCAGGGCCGGGTGGTCTGGGCCGATGGCGACTTGCGCGCCGAACGGGGTGCCGGACGGTACATCGAACGACCGGCGTATCCGGCGGTGTTTGATTTGCTGAGCAAGCGGGCCGAGCAACATAAGCCAGTTGCTGTGAAACGCTGAAAGCGGCCTTCGGCCTATCGCTGGCAAGCCAGCTCCCACAAGGTTATGTGAGCACCATAGATCCCTGTGGGAGCTGGCTTGCCAGCGATGAGGCCATCCCGAACGCCACAAAAACCAATGCCCGTCAGAGGCAGCAAACCGTGAGGCAAAAAACCGTGATCGAGACCCTGAACCATCTCCCCCACCCGCACGAAAGCGCGGCCGCCCTCGCCGGTCATTTCACCGATCTGGCGCCGCCGCTCAACGATCGTCAGGCCCATCTGGAAGCGTCGCGCTGCCTGTATTGCTACGACGCGCCATGCGTCAATGCGTGCCCGAGCGAGATCGATATTCCCTCGTTCATCCGCAACATCCATCAGGACAACGTGCCCGGTGCCGCGCAGAAAATCCTTTCGGCGAACATCCTCGGCGGCAGTTGTGCACGGGTCTGTCCGACCGAAATCCTCTGCCAGCAAGCCTGCGTGCGCAACAACGCTCAGGAATGCGCGCCGGTGTTGATCGGCTTGTTGCAACGCTACGCCGTGGACAACGCGCACTTCACCGAACATCCGTTCCAACGCGCCACTGCCACCGGCAAGCGCATCGCGGTGGTTGGCGCCGGGCCGGCGGGTTTGTCCTGCGCCCATCGCAGCGCCATGCACGGTCACGATGTGGTGATTTTCGAAGCGCGGGAAAAGGCTGGCGGGCTGAATGAATACGGGATCGCCAAGTACAAACTGGTCGACGATTACGCGCAGAAAGAGCTGGATTTCCTCCTGCAAATCGGCGGCATTGAAATCCGCCATGGGCAAAAACTCGGCGAAAACCTGACCCTCAGCGAATTGCATCAACAGTTCGACGCGGTGTTCCTCGGCCTCGGCCTCAACGCCAGCAAACAACTTGGCCTGGCCCACGAAGACGCCCCCGGCCTGCTCGCGGCCACCGATTACATCCGCGAACTGCGTCAGGCCGACGACCTGACGCAACTGCCGCTGGCCGAGCGCTGCATCGTCCTTGGCGCCGGTAATACCGCGATCGACATGGCGGTGCAAATGGCGCGTCTCGGTGCCCGCGATGTGAATCTGGTGTATCGCCGTGGCGCGGCGGACATGGGCGCGACCGGCCACGAACAAGACATCGCCAAAGCCAATCAGGTGCGCCTGCTGACCTGGGCGCAACCGGAAGAGGTGCTGCTCGATGATCAGGGCCGCGTGCGCGGCATGCGTTTCGCCCGCACGGATCTGGTCGACGGCCGTCTGCAAACCACCGGGGAAACCTTCGACCTGGCGGCCGATGCGATCTTCAAAGCCATCGGTCAGTCCTTCGACGGCAGCGCCCTCGCCGACCCGATGGCCCGTGAACTCAAGCGTCGGGGCGAACGTATCGAGGTCGATGAAAACCTGCGCACCAGCATTCCCGGCGTGTATGCCGGTGGCGACTGTACCAGCCTCGATCAGGATCTGACGGTGCAAGCGGTGCAACACGGCAAGCTCGCCGCCGAGGCGATCAATGCTCAACTGATGCTTAACGTGGAGGCTGCGTAAATGGCCGATCTCTCGATAGTCTTCGCCGGCATCAAAGCCCCTAACCCATTCTGGCTGGCCTCCGCGCCGCCGACCGACAAAGCCTACAACGTGGTCCGCGCCTTCGAGGCGGGTTGGGGCGGCGTGGTCTGGAAAACCTTGGGTGAGGACCCGGCGGCGGTCAACGTGTCGTCGCGTTACTCGGCGCACTACGGCAACAACCGCGAAGTGCTGGGCATCAACAACATCGAGTTGATCACCGACCGCTCGCTGGAGATCAACCTGCGCGAAATCACCCAGGTGAAAAAGGACTGGCCGGACCGCGCGCTGATCGTATCGCTGATGGTGCCGTGCGAAGAGGAATCGTGGAAACACATCCTGCCACTGGTGGAAGCCACCGGGGCCGACGGCATCGAACTCAACTTCGGCTGCCCCCACGGCATGCCCGAGCGCGGCATGGGTGCGGCGGTCGGCCAGGTGCCCGAGTACGTCGAACAAGTGACGCGCTGGTGCAAGACTTATTGCTCGTTGCCGGTGATCGTGAAGCTGACGCCAAACATCACCGACATCCGCGTCGCCGCCCGCGCAGCGCATCGCGGTGGCGCGGATGCGGTGTCGCTGATCAACACCATCAACTCGATCACCAGCGTCGATCTGGAACACATGGTCGCCCTGCCCACCGTCGGCAGCAAAAGCACCCACGGCGGTTACTGCGGCTCGGCGGTGAAACCGATTGCGCTGAACATGGTGGCGGAAATTGCCCGCGATCCACTGACCCAGGGCCTGCCGATCTGTGGCATCGGCGGCATCGGCAGTTGGCGTGATGCCGCGGAGTTCATGGCGCTGGGCAGCGGCGCGGTGCAGGTGTGCACGGCGGCGATGCTGCATGGCTTTCGGATTGTCGAGGAGATGAAGGATGGGCTGTCGCGATGGATGGACAGTCAGGGCTACGCCAGCATCAGTGAGTTTTCCGGGCGTGCGGTGGGCAACACCACGGACTGGAAGTACCTGGACATCAACTATCAGGTGATTGCGAAGATCGACCAGGAGGCGTGCATTGGTTGCGGGCGATGCCACATTGCTTGCGAGGACACTTCACATCAGGCGATCAGCAGTGTTCGCGAGGCCGATGGCACGCATAAATATGAAGTGATCGATGATGAGTGCGTGGGCTGCAATCTTTGCCAGATCACCTGCCCGGTAGCGGACTGCATCGAGATGGTGCCGATGGAGACGGGGAAGCCGTTTCTCGACTGGAATCATGATCCGAGGAATCCGTATCACGTTGCGGTCTGATTCAAGATCAAAAGATCGCAGCCTTCGGCAGCTCCTACACAATCTCTGTAGGCGCTGCCGAAGGCTGTGATCTTTTGCGCTAGGGCTCCAACCCGATCCCGCGCAAAATCACACTCGTCACCGTCTGCACCGCCCGCTCGAACTGCATGTCCGACAGCGGCTGGTGATCGTTCAGGATATTCACCTGATGATCAAAGTCGGCGTAATGCTGGGTCGACGCCCAGATCATGTACAGCAGGCTCGACGGCTCTACCGGCAAGATCCGCTTGTCTTCAACCCACTGACGGATCTTCGCTTCCTTCATCTTCGCCCAGTCATACAGGCTGACATCCAGCGCCTCGCCCAACGTCGGCGCGCCATGAATAATCTCATTGGCCCAGACTTTCGAGCCATACGGCCGGCTGCGCGAGTGGTTCATCTTGGCGCGGATATAGCTGCTGAGCACCACCCGCGGGTCATCGAACATCTCGAAGCACAACGCGTCCTGCTTCCACACTTCCAGCAGATCAAACAGCACCGCGCTGTACAGCTCACTCTTGGTGCTGAAGTAGTAATGCAGATTGGAACGCGGCAGTTGCACCTCAGCGGCGATGTCAGCCATGGCGGTGCTGCCGAAGCCTTTTTCGGCGAAGACTTTTTCCGCGGCGAGGAGGATTTTTTCGACGTTACTGCGGCGAATCTCGATCTTGTGATTGCCCATGTGGGCTCCCTGGCAACAACGTTTTCGAAGAGTGTTGGTCAATGCGGCTGGGTATCCCCCGCCGCCGTATCAATACTTACCACCACCGACATCCCCGGCCGCAACCGTTCCTCTTCCTGCTGATCGGGATCGATGGTGATGCGCACCGGCACCCGCTGGGCGATTTTGACGAAGTTGCCCGTCGCATTGTCCGCCTGCAACAAGGCAAACTCAGAGCCGGTGCCCGGGGAAATATGCTGCACATGCCCGGTAAATTTGCGGTGGTTCAACCCGTCGACGGTGAAGTGCACCGGTTGCCCGACCCGGACGTTGTTCATCTGGGTTTCCTTCATGTTGGCGATCACCCATTTCTGGTTCGGCACCAAAGCCATCAACTGCGCCCCGGAGTTGACGTACGCGCCGAGACGCACGCCGATCTGCCCGAGCTGGCCGTCGCGCGGGGCGACGATGCGCGTGTTCGACAGATCGATCCGCGCCAGTTGCACGGCGGCGTCGGCGCTGGCCACCGCGGCCTCCAGCGAACCGCGATTGACGATCACTGTTTGCAGATCCTGACGGGCGATTTCCAGATTGGCCTTGGCCTGGGCGACGGCCGCGATACTTTGTGCGTCGGCCGCCAGTGCTACGTCCATCTCACGTTTTGACACCGAGCCGTCTCTCACCAGTTCCTTGTTACGACGCAGATCGGCCGCACTTTTGCGTAACTGCGCCTCGCTGTCGGCGACCACTGCCTGACGCAACTTGATCGTCGCTTCGGCGCTGTTGCGTTGCTGCACCACGTTGGCCAGCGCGGCTTTCTGCACGGCCAGTTGCGCCAGCGATTGATCGAGGCGTTGCTGATAAATGCGGTCATCCAGACGCACGAGCAAATCGCCGGCCTTCACATACTGGAAATCCTGCACCGGCACTTCATAAACGTAGCCGGCGAGCTGTGGGCCGATGATCGTCACCTGCCCACGCACCAAGGCGTTTTCGGTGGTTTCGACGGCGCTGCTGAAGGGTGGCAATTGCCAGGCATACAGCACGATCAACACGCCGACGATGGCAATCGCGGCAAAGCCTAACGACGAGATAATCCGCACCCGCAGCGAACGCGGCTCGGTGTTCGGCGATGACGGCGGCGCCACACCCTCGGGCGTGGCAGCAATGGCATTGGTGGTGGTGGTAGTGGTCGGTTCGGTCATGAAGAAATGGCACCGCTGTCAGGTACGGAAGGCTTATCGGGAGGAGCGGCGACGGCTTTGGTGGTACTCATCAGCCACAGCGCACGAATGGTTAACCAGATCATGGTCGCTACCGCGATCACCGCGATGAGCATGAACACGTCGTTATAGGCCAGCACATTGGCTTCACGCGTCGCGGCATTGGCCAGGCTGCGAATCCCGGCCAGATTGCGCAGGTTCGGGTCGGCCAGCAACGAGCCGTAGGCTGAACCGCCGCTCTGCACCCGCGCGGCCACTAACGGATCAGACAGCGTCAGGTGCTCGACGATCTGGCTGGAATGAAATTTCTCGCGAACGATCTGAAACGTCCCGAGCAACGCCGCACCAATCAAGCCGCCAAGGTTATTGCAGATCCCGAACAACACGGAAAAGCTCACCAGATTACGCGGATTGGTCAGCACGTTGCGCGTGCCTAAAACCATGGTCGGGCCGAGGAAAAACGTACTGCCGAACGCCAGCAAAAACTGGCTGAAATACAGGTTTTCGGGGCGGGTCAGATTGTTGGAAAAACTGTCCATCACGGAACCCGTCGCCATCAATGCGAGCGAGATGATCAACGGCATCAACAAATGTTTTGGGTCGATGGTCAGCGCACTGGTCAACAATCCCGCGACGCTGCCGATCATCATCACCACGTAGAGGCTGTACAACTGCTGACTGCTCATGTTGAGGTATTGCATGAAGCCAACGGCACCGGTGGATTGCTCGGAGGTGACCATGCGAATCAGGATCACCGCCAGCGCCAGACGAATCATCACCCCGCTGCCGAGCCAGCGCGTCATCAACATCGGGTTGCTGCGGTTGTGCTCGATGGCCAGGCCCGTGAGGATCAACGCGATCGAACCGGCCAGGGCGACGCCGAGCCAGTCGGCCTCCAGCCACCAGTCGATCCGCCCCAGCGACAGCACCGCGCAGAGCAACGCCACACCGCTGGCAAGAATCGCGAAGGTGAGAAAGTCGAGTTTTTCGAAAGTCTTGAAGCGGTCTCCGGGCGGCAGCTTGAGCAGCAAGACACAACCCAGCGACAGAAGTGCCATGCCCAGTTCGAACAGGTACAGCCCGCGCCATTCGGCAATCTGCAACAAATCTTCGGAAAACAATCGCGCCAGCGGCAAAGCCAACTGCGAGCTGCCGAGGCCGAGCACCAGCGCTTTCATCCGCCATTTCGCCGGAAATGCCTGGACCATGTAATACAGACCCAGGGAGCTCAACGCCGCGCCGACCATGCCGTGCGCCGCACGCACCGCCACTGCCGAGTTCAAATCGTTGACGAATAAATGGCCGAAGGTCACCAGCGCATACAGCACCAAAAACACCTCGGTGAACGCACGCAAACCGAACTGCTGACGAAACTTGACCAGCAGCAGGTTCATCGACACGTTGGTCATCACATACGCCGCCGGCAGCCAGGCCATTTCCGCCGTGGTCGCACCGAGCGCGCCCTGCAGGTAAATCAGATTGGCGACCACCAGCGAATTGCCCAAACCGCCGGTCAACGCCACCAGCAAACCCACCAGCGCATAGGCCAGTCGCTTGGGATTGGAGTGCAGTGGCGTCGAGGGGGAACCGGGCAAACTGGGCTTCTCGTGAGGCTGCCAGTTGCGCGGGGCGTATTGATCCATTGAAAGGCCTTGTGCGGGAGGTGAACGAAGTTTGCCGCAAAAGTTGCCGCAACACACATTTCCATGGACAACAAAAAGCCCTGTAGGAGCTGTCGAGTGAAACGAGGCTGCGATCTTTTGATTTGGATTTCAAAGACAAGATCAAAAGATCGCAGCGTGCCGCAGCTCCTACAGGGACATCTGGCGTGAAGTCATCGTATAACTTCCTGTTGACTTTCCAGTGAAACCTAGGAAATATCCGCACCCATGTTGTACGACGACGTATAACAAATAATAAAAACAACAACTGATACAGGGAGCGACCCAGTGAGCACACTCGTCTGCAATTCCGTCCGCCCTTTCCGATTTTCTGTCACCCGCCCTCGCCTCACCTTAAGTCTGATCGGCTGCAGCAGCCTCGCCTTTGCCTTGCCAATGAGCGCCGCTGCTGAAGGTTTTCTCGAAGACAGCAAAGCCACGCTGAACCTGCGCAATGCCTACTTCAACCGCAACTTCACCAACCCGAACAATGCGCAGGGCAAGGCTGAAGAGTGGACGCAGAGCTTCATTCTCGATGCCAAGTCCGGCTTCACCCAAGGCACAGTGGGTTTCGGCATAGACATGCTCGGGCTGTACTCGCAGAAACTCGATGGCGGTAAAGGCACCGGCGGTACACAGCTGCTGCCGATCCACGATGACGGGCGCCCGGCAGAAAACTTCGGTCGCCTCGGTGTGGCATTGAAAGCCAAAGTGTCGAAGACCGAACTGAAGGTCGGCGAGTGGATGCCGGTGCTGCCGATCCTGCGTTCCGACGATGGCCGCTCCCTGCCGCAAACCTTTCGCGGTGGCCAGATCACGTCCACCGAGATCAACGGCTTGAGCCTGTACGGCGGCCAGTTTCGCGGCAACAGCCCGCGCAACGACGCGAGCATGGAAGACATGTCAATGAACGGCCGCGGCGCGTTCACGTCCGACCGTTTCAACTTCGGCGGTGGTGAATACGCCTTCAACGACAAGCGCACCCTGGTCGGCGTGTGGTACGCCGAACTCACCGACATCTACCAGCAGCAATACTTCAATCTCAGCCATAGCCAGCCAATCGGCGACTGGACGCTGGGCGCCAACCTCGGTTTCTTCACCGGCAAGGAGGACGGCAGCGCGCAGGCAGGCGATCTCGACAACAAAACCGCATTCGCCATGCTCTCGGCCAAATACGGCGGCAACACCTTCTACGTCGGCCTGCAGAAACTCGGCGGCGACGATGCGTGGATGCGCGTCAACGGCACCAGCGGCGGCACCCTGGCCAACGACAGTTACAACGCCAGTTATGACAACGCCAAGGAACGCTCCTGGCAGGTTCGCCATGACTACAATTTCGTCGCGCTCGGCGTTCCCGGTCTGACCATGATGAACCGCTACATCAGCGGCGATAACGTCCACACCGCTACCACCAGCGATGGCAAGGAATGGGGCCGTGAATCGGAACTGGCCTACACCGTACAGAGCGGGCCGCTGAAAAATCTCAACGTGAAATGGCGCAACGCGACAATTCGCCGAGACTTCAGCACCAACGAGTTTGATGAGAACCGGCTCTTTATCAGCTATCCGATTTCGTTGTTGTAACTCACTGGGTCACCGCCACCCCCTGTAGGAGTGAGCCTGCTCGCGATGGCGTCATGTCAGTCAATGCAAATGTTGCCTACACCGCCCTCATCGCTGGCAAGCCAGCTCCCACAGTGTTGGTGGTGAATACAGGAATCGTACGTGCCTTTGATACCTGTGGGAGCTGGCTTGCCAGCGATGAGGGCGGCAGATTCAACATTGATGTTGATAGACACTGCGCCATCGCGAGCAGGCTCACTCCTACAGGGATCGCATTGTCAGGCGAGAATCGGGTAATCAGCCCTTCCGTCATTTACACCGAAAGTCGCGTTGACAAGATCCGGAAACCCTACCGATACTTCAGCGCAGTCATACGACAACCTACAACAACCCTAAAAACAATACGTGTAAGGGCTTGCCATGACGTCTACCTCCACCACCCGCGTTCCATTCAATCGCCTGCTGCTGACCGGTGCTGCCGGCGGCCTGGGCAAAGTCTTGCGCGAACGTCTGCGGCCTTATGCCAATGTGCTGCGTTTGTCCGACATCGCCGCCCTCACCCCGGCCGTGGATGATCGTGAAGAAGTCGTGCTGTGCGATCTCGCCGACAAAAACGCCGTGCATCAACTGGTCGAAGGCGTCGACGCGATCCTGCATTTCGGCGGCGTGTCCGTTGAACGACCGTTCGAAGAGATTCTCGGCGCCAACATCTGCGGAGTCTTCCACATCTATGAAGCCGCACGCCTGCATGGCGTGAAACGGGTGATCTTCGCCAGTTCCAACCACGTCATCGGTTTCTACAAACAGGACGAGCAGCTCGACGCCAGCTCCGCCCGCCGTCCCGATGGTTACTACGGCTTGTCCAAGTCCTACGGCGAGGACATGGCCAGTTTTTACTTCGATCGCTACGGCATCGAGACCGTGAGCATTCGCATCGGCTCCTCGTTCCCGGAACCACAGAATCGCCGGATGATGCACACCTGGCTGAGCTTCGACGACCTCACGCAACTGCTCGAACGCTCGCTGTACACCCCCAACGTCGGCCACACCATCGTGTATGGCATGTCCGACAACAAGGACGTTTGGTGGGACAACCGCTTCGCCAGTCACCTCGGCTTCGAAGCCAAGGACAGCTCTGAAGTGTTCCGCGAAAAAGTCGAGGCGCAACCGATGCCGGCCGCCGATGACCCGGCGCGCATCTATCAGGGCGGCGCCTTCGTTGCGGCCGGCCCGTTTGGTGACTGACCTGTCCACTTGATCCCCCTCCAATAAGAACCAAGGGAATGAGTATGCAAGCCGAATTGATCGTCGACGCCCGCAACGCGGTCGGTGAAAGCCCGGTCTGGGTGCCGCAGGAGAATGCCCTCTACTGGGTGGATATTCCCAACGGCGGCCTGCAGCGCTGGAGCGCCGACACCGGGCATGTTCACGCCTGGAAAGCCCCGCAAATGCTTGCCTGCATCGCCCCTCACAGCCGAGGTGGCTGGGTCGCGGGCATGGAAACCGGTTTTTTCCGCCTGCACCCAAACGCGGACGGCAGCCTCGACAGCGAATTGCTCGCCACGGTCGAACACAGCCGCGAAGACATGCGCCTCAACGATGGTCGTTGCGACCGCCAGGGCCGTTTCTGGGCGGGCAGCATGGTGCTGAACATGGGTTTGAACGCGCCCGAAGGTCGGCTCTATCGCTACGGCGCCACCGAGTCTGGAGTGATCGACGCGCAACTCGACGGTTTCATCGTGCCCAACGGCCTCGGCTTCAGCCCCGACGGCAAAACCATGTATTTGTCCGATTCGCATCCCAACGTGCAACTGATCTGGGCGTTCGATTACGACACTGCCAGCGGCACACCGTCGAACCGCCGAGTCTTCGTCGACATGAATCAGCACTGCGGTCGCCCCGATGGCGCGGCGGTCGATGCCGACGGTTGCTACTGGATCTGCGCCAACGACGCCGGCCTCGTCCACCGTTTCACCCCCGATGGTCGCCTTGATTACTCGCTGCCGGTGCCGGTGAAAAAACCGACCATGTGCGCCTTTGGTGGCGCCCGAATGGACACCCTGTTTGTCGCTTCGATTCGCCCCGGCGATGACCACGACCCGCAGTCTCTGGCCGGCGGCGTGTTCGCCCTGAACCCCGGCGTCAAAGGCCTGCCGGAACCACTTTTCGACGATTTGCTTTAACCCGCCTCTGCTGCACCGCTGTGCCTTGAACACAAAAATAACAAGACTGGAGACACCCCCATGGACTTCAAACGCACCTTGCTCGCCGCTGCACTTCCTCTGATGTTCACCTTTGCCGGAGCCGCTCAGGCCCTGGAAATCAAATTCGCCGACATCCACCCCGCCGGTTATCCAACGGTAGTCGCCGAAAAAAGCATGGGCGAAGCCCTGACCAAGGAAACCAATGGCGACCTGACCTTCAAGTATTTCCCGGGCGGTGTGCTCGGCTCGGAGAAAGAGGTCATCGAACAGGCGCAGGTCGGCGCGATCCAGATGACCCGCGTCAGTCTCGGCATCGTCGGTCCGGTGGTACCGGATGTGAACGTGTTCAACATGCCGTTCATCTTCCGCGATCAGGCGCATATGCGCGCAGTCATTGACGGCGAAGTCGGCGATGCGATTCTCGACAAGATCACCAATTCCGAATTCGGCCTGGTAGCCCTGGCCTGGATGGACGGCGGCACGCGCAACATCTACACCAAGAAACCGGTGCGCAAACTCGAAGACCTCAAGGGTATGAAGATTCGCGTGCAAGGCAACCCGATGTTCATCGACACCATCAATGCGATGGGCGGCAACGGCATTGCGATGGACACTGGCGAGATTTTCAGTGCCCTGCAAACCGGCGTGATCGACGGGGCGGAAAACAACCCGCCTACCCTGCTCGAACACAACCATTTCCAGAACGCCAAGTTCTACAGCCTGACCGGTCACTTGATCCTGCCCGAGCCCATCGTGATGTCGAAAATCACCTGGGAAAAACTGACTCCCGATCAACAAGTACTGGTCAAGAAAGCAGCCAAAGCCGCGCAGGCCGAGGAACGCACGTTGTGGGACGCCAAGTCCACCAGCAGTGAAGAGAAACTCAAGGCTGCCGGCGTCGAGTTCATCACCGTCGACAAAAAACCGTTCTACGAGGCCACCGCCTCGGTCCGCGAGAAGTACGGCGCGCCTTACGCCGACCTGATCAAGCGCATCGAAGCCGTTCAGTAACTCTCTGTCCTCAATGAAAGGCCCGGCAGCGCTGACCTCGTTTGGTGTCAGCGCCTGCCCGGTTACGGTGGAACCCGATGAAGAATCTGCTGCTGAGCATCAATGACCGGATCTACATGGCCTGCATCTGGGTCGCCGGTCTGTCGGTGCTGACCATTTCCCTGATCATCCCCTGGGGCGTGTTCGCCCGTTACATCCTTGGCACCGGTTCGAGCTGGCCGGAGCCCACCGCCATTCTGCTGATGATGGTGTTCACCTTCATCGGCGCTGCCGCCAGTTACCGTGCGGGTGCACACATGGCCGTGGCCATGGTCACTGATCGCCTGAACCCGAACATGCGCAGAACCATGAGCATCGTTTCCCAGGTGTTGATGGGCATCATCTGCCTGTTCATGACCATCTGGGGCGCCAAGCTGTGCATGTCGACCTGGAACCAGTTCATGAGCGCCCTGCCTACCCTGCGCGTGGGCATTACCTACATGCCGATCCCGGTTGGCGGCGCGCTGACACTGATTTTCGTCATCGAAAAACTCTTGCTGGGTGACCAGAGCAATCGCCGCGTGGTGCGGTTCGATCTGGTTGAAGAAAACGAAGGGGCTGCCTGATGGACGCATTGATTCTGCTGGGCAGTTTTATCGCACTGATCCTGATCGGCATGCCGGTCGCCTACGCCCTCGGCTTGTCGGCGCTGATCGGCGCGTGGTGGATCGACATTCCGTTCCAGGCCTTGATGATTCAGGTCGCGGGCGGGGTGAACAAATTCTCGCTGCTGGCGATTCCGTTCTTTGTGCTGGCCGGGGCGATCATGGCCGAGGGCGGCATGTCGCGGCGGCTGGTGGCATTTGCCGGTGTCTTGGTCGGATTCGTCCGTGGTGGCCTGTCGCTGGTCAACATCGTGGCTTCGACGTTCTTCGGCGCCATTTCCGGTTCGTCGGTAGCCGACACCGCTTCCGTGGGCTCGGTGCTGATCCCGGAAATGGAGCGCAAAGGCTACCCGCGTGATTTCTCCACGGCGGTGACCGTCAGCGGTTCCGTGCAAGCGCTGTTGACCCCGCCGAGCCACAACTCGGTGCTCTACTCGCTGGCCGCTGGCGGTACCGTGTCCATCGCATCGCTGTTCATGGCCGGCGTGGTGCCCGGGCTGTTGATGAGCGCGTGCCTGATGGTGCTCTGCCTGATTTTCGCGCGTAAACGCGACTATCCCAAAGGCGAAGTCATCCCGATGCGCCAGGCCCTGAAAATCTGCGGCGAAGCGCTGTGGGGTCTGATGGCGATGGTGATCATCCTCGGCGGCATCCTGTCAGGAATTTTCACTGCCACCGAATCAGCTGCCATCGCAGTGCTGTGGTCGTTCTTCGTGACCATGTTCATCTACCGCGACTACAAGTGGAGTGAACTGCCCAAGCTGATGCATCGCACCGTGCGGACGATTTCGATCGTGATGATCCTGATCGGTTTCGCCGCGAGCTTCGGCTACATCATGACCCTGATGCAGATTCCGGCGAAGATCACCACGCTGTTCCTGACCCTGTCGGACAACCGCTACGTGATCCTGATGTGCATCAACGTCATGCTGCTGTTGCTCGGCACAGTGATGGACATGGCGCCGCTGATCCTGATCCTCACGCCCATCCTGATGCCGGTGATTCTCGGCATTGGCGTCGACCCGGTGCAGTTCGGCATGATCATGCTGGTCAACCTCGGGATCGGATTGATAACACCGCCGGTGGGCGCCGTGCTGTTTGTCGGCTCGGCGGTGGGCAAGGTCAGCATCGAGAGCACCGTGAAAGCGCTGCTGCCGTTCTATGCCGTGCTGTTCATGGTGTTGATGCTGGTGACGTACGTACCGGCTATTTCGCTGTGGCTGCCGCATCTGGTGTTGTAAGCCGCTAAAGATCGCAGCTTCGGCAGCTCCTACAGGAAGCGCATTCCAATGTAGGAGCTGTCGAGTGAAACGAGGCTGCGATCTTTTGACCTTCATGCGCTCAAGCCCGCAACAACATGTACCCCGCCACCACCAGACATACACTCGCAAACCCCACCTGCAACGCCCGGGCCGGCACCCTCGCGCAAAGCTTGCGCCCGATGATCATGCCGACAACGCTGGCGACAATAAACGAAGCGCCCAGGCTGTCGATCCGCACCCCGGCATGAAACGCGCCGATCACACCGATCGCCGAAATCAGGCTGATTACCATCAATGACGTGGCAACGATGCCGCGCATCTGCACGTCGGTCAGTTGCTTGAACGCCGGCACGATCAAGAAGCCGCCACCCACGCCCAACAACCCTGAAACAACGCCCGTCACCGCACCCAATGCCGCCAGGGTTGCCGTGCATTTGGCCGTCCAGTCGAAGCGTCCGGTCTCTTCATCGAGCATGCAATTCTTCTGCCCCCAACTGGCGTGGCCATGATCACTCGGCCCCGCTTGCTCACGCTCGCGCCGCAACATGCGCCAGGCAACCATGACCATCAGCAGGCTGAACAGAATCATCAGGATTTTCTCCGGCAACTGATGCGCGAAGTAGATCCCCAGCGGCGAAAACACCGCGCCCAGTGCGGCAATCAACAGCGCCGCGCGGTAACGCACCAGACCATGACGCAAGCCATCGATAGCGCCGACCGCCGCCGCACTGCCGACGGCAAACAACGCCACCGGCGCCGCTTGCGTCATCGTCCAGCCGAGCCCGAGCACCAGCGCCGGCACCGCGAGAATCCCGCCGCCGGCCCCGGTCAACCCGAGGACCAACCCCATCACCACGCCAAACAGACTTGCCAGCAACATAGGGTTTTCTCAATCGACCTTGGACAGGCTGGTCAGCCATTCGCGACCCTTGAGCATGCCGTTCCAGTAGAACCACGGCAGCAGCGTTGCCTTCAACCACCATGCCGAACGACGTGGCACGGTCGGGTCCAGGGCAAAGGTCGGCAGCAATTTACCGGCATAACCGAACTCGGCGAGGATCACTTTGCCCTTCTCCACCGTCAGCGGGCAGGAACCGTAGCCGTCGTACTTAAGCGGCAACGGTTGTTGCTTGCGCAGGGCCAGCAGGTTCTGGGCGACCACCACAACTTGCTTGCGCACCGCCGCTGCAGTTTTCGCGTTGCTGGTGCCACAGATATCGCCCAGTGCAAACACCTCGGGATAACGTGGATGCTGCAGGCTGTGCGGATTGACTTCGCACCAGCCAGCGGCGTCGGCCAATGTGCTTTGCGCGATAAAGTCCGGCGAAACCTGCGGCGGTACAACGTGCAGCAGGTCGAAGGTCTTTGCCTCGCGGGTGACGTTGCCTTCGGCGTCCTTGACCTCGAACCACGCGGTTTTCGCCGGGCCGTCGACCTTGACCAGATTCGCGTTGAACGCCAGTTGTGCGTTGTACTTCTCGATGTATTTCATCAGCGGCGGCACGAACGTGGCCACGCCGAACAGCGCGGCGCCCGCCAGATTGAATTCGACATTAATGTTGTTCAGCACGCCGCTTTTCAGCCAGTGATCACAGGACAGGTACAGCGCTTTTTGCGGGGCACCGGCGCATTTGATCGGCATTGCCGGCTGAGTGAACAGTGCCTTGCCGCCGCGTAGTTTCTGCACCTGATCCCAGGTGTACTGCGCGTGCTGATAGCTGTAGTTGGAGGTGACGCCGTGCTGGCCGAGGCTGTCCTGCAATCCTTCGATTTTCTCCCAGGCCAGACGCAGGCCGGGGCAGACGATCAGGTTTTGATAGCTGATATTGCGTTGATCGCTGAGGGTGAGTTGGCGGTTGTCCGCGTCGATTTGGGTAACCGCCGCTTGAATCCAGGTGGCCTGGCGCGGCATGACTTTGCTCATCGGCCGAACGGTGTCTTTCACGTCATAAGCGCCACCACCAACCAGCGTCCACGCCGGTTGGTAGTAATGCTGGGAACTCGGTTCGATGACGGTGATGTTCAAGTGCGGATCGCGCCTGAGCAGGCTGGCGACGAAGGCGATACCGGCAGTGCCGCCGCCGATGACCACGATATCTGCACTGATGGATGGGCCCCAGTGTTGATCGTTCATTGCTTGTTCCTTTTAGCTGCACGCAAGGATTTCTCAGCCACCACACAAAACAAACTGTAGGAGTGAGCCTGCTCGCGATAGCGGTAGTTCAGCCGAAATCTTCATTGACTGACCCACCGCTATCGCGAGCAGGCTCACTCCTACAGGTTCTGTGTGTGGGCGGATATTTATTGGTGACCCAGGCTTTTCAGCACAGCGCCGCAGTAGAGCCCGGACAATGTCTTCATCACCTGAATCACTTCAGGACTGGCCAGGCCGTAAAAGATGTACTTGCCTTCACGACGGGTTCCGACCAATCCCTCATCGCGCAGGATGCCCAATTGCTGGGACAGCGTCGGTTGACGCACGCCGGTCATCTTTTCCAGTTCGCCGACATTGCGTTCGCCCTGCGTCAGTTGACAGAGGATCAACAGGCGATCTTCATTGGCCATGGCCTTGAGCAGCGAACAGGCCTTGGAGGCCGAGGCGCGCAATTGGGCGACTTCACATTCGGTCAGACTGGATTGCATTTGCATGATGCCTTCAACGTCACTTAAGCTGCGAACATTATGTTTTTACATAAAGTGTTGCAACTGACTTTTCCACCCTTGCACAGGTTCATGTCCATGCCCGCGTTGATTGAAGCCTTTCTTGACCCCGCCTCCTCGACCTACAGCTACGTGGTCTACGAGGCCGACGGCGGACAATGCGCAATCGTCGACCCGGTGCTCGACTACGATGGCGCCGCCGGCCGCACCTGCACCGCTCAGGCCGACAAGATCATCGCTTTTGTGCGGGCACACAGCCTGCAAGTGCAATGGCTACTGGAAACCCACGCCCACGCCGATCACCTGTCCGCCGCGCCGTATCTGCGCCGAGAGCTTGGCGGCAAGATCGCGATTGGCGAGTCGATCAGCAAAGTGCAGAACGTGTTCAAGGCGTTGTTCAATCTCGAGCCGGAATTCTGTGTCGATGGCTCGCAGTTCGATCACCTGTTCGCGCCAAACGAGTCATTCACCATCGGCAACCTCAAAGCCACGGCGCTGCATGTGCCGGGGCACACACCGGCAGACATGGCTTACTTGATCGACGGCGAGCAGATTCTGGTCGGTGACACGCTGTTCATGCCGGATGTGGGCACGGCGCGCTGCGACTTCCCCGGCGGCAATGCCCATCAACTGTTCAACTCGATTCACAAACTGCTGGCCTTCCCTGCCAGCGTGAAACTCTACGTTTGCCACGACTACCCGCCTGAGGGCCGCGAGGCCCACTGCCAGACTACCGTCGGTGAACAGCGTAAAAGCAACATTCATGTACATGACGGCATTGATGAAGCGGCGTTCGTCGAGATGCGTACCAAGCGTGATGCCGGGTTGGGCATGCCGACGCTGTTGCTGCCGGCGATTCAGGTGAATGTGCGCGCGGGGAATTTTCCGGCGGCGGAAGACAACGGTGTGGTGTACCTGAAGATTCCGCTCAATTCTTTATAGGAACCCGTCACTCGAACCATCACCAGCTTATTTTTCCTACGAACGCTGGCGATAGCGATGAACTGGTGAAAATCCTCTCAGCGAGCAAACTCCATTGAACAAACATTCAATGGAGTTTTCGCAATATGGATATTCGTCGTAATCACCGTGACATGTCAGCGGCACAGAAAGCCGCGTTCATCAGGGCGATCCTGATTCTGAAGAATCATACCCCCAGCATTCTGCGGCCCGGCGAGCAGTATCGCTACGATGACTTTGTACAGATTCACAAGAACTCCATGGGGCTGGGCAATCCGATCACCCCCAACCCCCATCGCAACCCGCTGTTTTTTCCCTGGCACCGGATCCTGATTCGCCAATTCGAGTGGGAACTGCAAGTCGTGGCTGACGACCCCGGCATTACCCTGCCTTACTGGAACTGGAGCATGAGCGGCGCAGACAATCCCTTCAATGATGACTTCATGGGCAGGGATGGCGATCCCCAGTCAAACCAGCGTGTAACCCTCGGGCCATTTGCTTTCAAGGGTCGCGCCTTTGACGTCAGGGTCTGGAATGGTGACGAAGGAGCTCCGGAACTCAGGCGCGACTTCGGCGCGGACGGCTCGCCACTGCCTGACGCGCAAGAAATCGAGTCGGTCATGATGCGAACACCCTACTGGTCTGAACCTGAAGGGTGGGAAAACACTATTGAGCAGATGCACAACAATGTGCATTCGTGGGTGGGCGGCAACATGGGTACAGCCACATCGCCGAACGACCCGATATTCTTTCTGCACCACTGCCACCTCGATTACCTGTGGGAACGGTGGAAGCGTCAGCACCCTGCCGAACCCGCCATCGCGTTTGCCGATGACGCCTCCCAGGACATGCTCGATGTCACCCTGATCTTTCATCCGGACATCGAGCCTGCACCTTGGCAAAGAACCTGGAAGGTTGGACAGGTCCTCGACACGGAGGCACTTGATTATCGGTATGACTTGAGTGATGGCGCCGCAATCAGGCGCCCAGAATCAGACCGTTGACCGGCAGCGGCAACGCCGTCTTGTAGCGCACCTGTTTGAGCGCAAAGCTCGATCGGATATTCGCCACACCGGGAACCTTGGTGAGGAAGTCCATCATGAAGCGTTCCAGCGACTGAATCGTCGGCACCAGGACCCGGATGAGGTAATCCGGGTCTCCGGCCATTAGGTAGCACTCCATTACCTCAGGGCGATCAGAAATCGCCTCTTCGAAATGCTGCAGCGCCTCCTCGACCTGCTTCTCCAGGCTGACATGGATGAACACGTTGACATGCAGGCCCAGCAAATCGGCGTCGAGCAGCGTGACTTGCTCGCGAATCAGGCCTAATTCTTCCATGGCCTTGACCCGGTTAAAGCACGGTGTTGGCGACAGATTTACCGAGCGTGCGAGGTCGGCGTTGGTGATGCGCGCATTCTCCTGAAGGCTGTTGAGAATGCCGATATCGGTACGGTCCAGTTTGCGCATGAGACAAAACCACCTGTTTTTTATGTTTATGCAGATTTTTTATCTGCAAATCGTCTCCAGCGCAACGAAACAGAGAGAAATATTCTTCTTGCCCGCGCCTATGATTGTTGTAGGACAAGATTTCTTCTACCGAAGAATGACTGCCAGCTCACTACAAGAAATTCACAAGATCGAGCGTAGAAGCCATGACACAAGCGTACGAACCGCTGCGTCTGCACGTCCCTGAACCCTCGGGCCGTCCAGGCTGCAAAACTGATTTTTCCTACCTGCATCTGACCGATGCCGGTACGGTGCGCAAACCTCCCATCGACGTAGAACCTGCCGACACCGCCGACCTGGCGCGAGGCCTGATTCGCGTGCTCGACGATCAGGGCAACGCCCTCGGCCCATGGGCTGAAAACGTGCCGGTCGAGATCCTGCGCAAAGGCATGCGCGCCATGCTCAAGACGCGCATCTACGACAACCGCATGGTGGTCGCCCAGCGTCAGAAAAAAATGTCGTTCTACATGCAGAGCCTTGGCGAAGAAGCCATTGGCAGCGCCCAGGCGCTGGCGTTGAACGTCGACGACATGTGTTTTCCGACCTACCGTCAGCAAAGCATTCTGATGGCGCGCGACGTGCCGTTGGTCGACCTGATCTGCCAGTTGTTGTCCAACGAGCGCGATCCGCTCAAGGGCCGTCAACTGCCGATCATGTACTCGGTCAAGGACTTCGGCTTCTTCACCATTTCCGGCAACCTCGCCACCCAGTTCATTCAGGGCGTGGGCTGGGGCATGGCCTCGGCGATCAAGGGCGACACCAAAATCGCCTCGGCCTGGATCGGCGACGGCGCCACCGCCGAATCGGACTTCCACACCGCCCTCACCTTCGCCCACGTTTACCGGGCGCCAGTGATCCTCAACGTGGTCAACAACCAGTGGGCGATTTCGACCTTCCAGGCCATCGCTGGCGGTGAAGCCACCACCTTCGCCGGACGCGGCGTCGGTTGCGGCATTGCCTCGCTGCGTGTTGACGGTAACGACTTCTACGCGGTCTACGCGGCTTCTGCCTGGGCTGCCGAGCGCGCCCGCCGCAACCTCGGCCCGACCATGATCGAATGGGTCACCTACCGCGCCGGCCCGCACTCGACCTCCGACGATCCGTCCAAATATCGTCCGGCCGATGACTGGAGCCACTTCCCGCTCGGCGACCCGATCGCGCGCCTCAAACAGCACCTGATCAAGATCGGCCACTGGTCCGATGAAGAGCACGCCGCCGTCAGCGCCGAACTCGAAGCCGAAGTGATTGCCGCGCAGAAACAGGCCGAGCAGTACGGCACCCTCGCCGGCGGCCAGATTCCAAGCGCCGCGACCATGTTCGAAGACGTCTACAAAGAGATGCCGGAGCACTTGAAGCGCCAGCGTCAGCAGTTGGGGGTCTGAGATGAACGATCACAACAACAATATTCAGCTGGAAACCGCCATGACCACGACCACCATGACCATGATCCAGGCCCTGCGCTCGGCCATGGATGTGATGCTTGAGCGCGACGACAACGTGGTCGTGTTCGGTCAGGACGTCGGTTACTTCGGTGGCGTGTTCCGCTGCACCGAAGGCCTGCAGACCAAATACGGTTCCTCGCGGGTGTTCGACGCACCGATCTCCGAAAGCGGCATCGTCGGCGTCGCCGTCGGCATGGGCGCTTACGGTTTGCGTCCGGTGGCTGAGATCCAGTTCGCCGACTACGTCTACCCGGCGTCCGACCAGATCATTTCCGAAGCGGCGCGTCTGCGCTATCGCTCGGCTGGCGAGTTCACCGCACCGATGACCCTGCGCATGCCGTGCGGTGGTGGCATCTACGGTGGCCAGACCCACAGCCAGAGCATCGAGGCGATGTTCACTCAAGTCTGCGGCCTGCGCACGGTCATGCCGTCCAACCCGTATGACGCCAAAGGTTTGCTGATCGCCTCCATTGAAAACGATGACCCGGTGATCTTCCTCGAGCCAAAACGCCTGTACAACGGCCCGTTCGACGGCCACCACGACCGCCCGGTAACCCCGTGGTCGAAACACCCTGCCGCGCAAGTGCCGGACGGTTACTACACCGTGCCGCTGGACGTCGCCGCGATCACCCGTCCGGGCAAGGACGTCACCGTCCTGACTTACGGCACCACCGTGTATGTCTCGCAAGTGGCCGCTGAAGAAAGCGGCGTCGATGCCGAAGTCATCGACCTGCGCAGCCTGTGGCCGCTGGACCTGGAAACCATCGTCAAATCGGTGAAGAAAACCGGTCGCTGCGTGGTGGTTCACGAAGCCACTCGCACCTGCGGTTTCGGTGCTGAGTTGGTATCGCTGGTGCAAGAGCATTGCTTCCATCACCTGGAAGCGCCGATCGAACGCGTCACCGGTTGGGACACCCCCTACCCGCACGCGCAAGAGTGGGCGTATTTCCCTGGCCCGTCCCGTGTGGGCGCGGCTTTGAAACGGGTTATGGAGGTCTGAATGGGCACGCACGTTATCAAGATGCCGGACATTGGCGAAGGCATCGCAGAAGTAGAACTGTCGCAGTGGCACGTCAAGGTTGGCGATCTGGTGGTTGAAGATCAGGTACTCGCGGATGTCATGACCGACAAGGCGATGGTCGATATTCCGTCGCCGGTGCACGGCAAGGTGATTGCGCTTGGCGGTCAGCCGGGTGAAGTGATGGCGGTTGGCAGCGTGCTGATCAGCATTGAAGTGGAAGGCGCGGGCAATCTGAAAGAATCGGCTGCGCCGGCTGCGGTTGCTGCCAAGGAACCTGCTGCACCGAAAGTCGAAGCTGTCGTAGAAACCAAACCCGCCGCCGCTGCACCGCGTTCGGCTGCCGTTTGCCAGGGCCCGATGGTTGCCCGTGAGGCGGATGAACGTCCGCTGGCCTCTCCGGCCGTGCGCAAACACGCGCTGGATCTGGGCATTCAATTGCGCCTCGTGCGTGGCAGTGGCCCGGCCGGTCGCGTATTGCACGAAGACCTCGACGCCTATCTGGCGCAAGGTCAGTCCAACGCTCAAGCGCCAGTGGCAGCGGCTTATGCCCAGCGCAACGACGAAGAACAGATTCAAGTGATCGGCATGCGCCGCAAGATCGCCCAGCGCATGCAGGACGCCACCCAGCGTGCCGCGCACTTCAGTTACGTCGAAGAAATCGACGTCACCGCGATTGAAGAACTGCGCGCGCATTTGAACGAAAAACACGGCGCCAGCCGTGGCAAGTTGACCTTGCTGCCGTTCCTCGTCCGCGCACTGGTCGTCGCCCTGCGCGACTTCCCGCAGATGAACGCCCGTTACGACGACGAAGCCCAGGTAATCACTCGCCTCGGCGCTGTGCATGTCGGGGTCGCCACGCAAAGCGATGTCGGCTTGATGGTGCCGGTGGTGCGTCACGCCGAAGCGCGCAGCCTGTGGGACAGTGCTGCAGAAATCTCGCGCCTGGCCAACGCCGCCCGCAATGGCAAGGCCAGCCGCGATGAACTGTCCGGCTCGAGCATCACCCTGACCAGCCTCGGTGCGTTGGGCGGCATCGTCAGTACGCCGGTGCTGAATCTGCCGGAAGTGGCGATCGTCGGCGTCAACAAAATCGTCGAGCGCCCGATGGTCGTCAAAGGCCAGGTAGTGATCCGCAAGATGATGAACCTCTCCAGCTCCTTCGATCACCGCGTGGTCGATGGCATGGACGCGGCGCTCTTCATCCAGGCCATTCGTGGCTTGATCGAACAACCCGCCACTTTGTTTGTGGAGTAAGGCTCGTATGCAATCTCTGAACACCACGCTGCTGATCATCGGCGGCGGTCCTGGCGGTTATGTGACGGCGATTCGCGCCGGGCAACTGGGCATTCAGACCATTCTGGTCGAAGGCCAATCGCTGGGCGGCACTTGCTTGAACATCGGCTGCATCCCGTCGAAAGCGCTGATCCACGTCGCTGAGCAGTTTCATCAGACCCAGCAGCACAACCAGCATTCGGCGTTGGGTATCAGCGTTTCGGCGCCGACCCTCGACATCAGCAAAAGCGTCGAGTGGAAGGACGGCATTGTTGATCGCCTGACCACTGGCGTGGCTGCCCTGCTGAAGAAGAACAAGATTCAAGTCATCAACGGCTGGGCCAAAGTCATCGACGGCAAAACCGTGGAAGTCGGCGACACGCGCATTCAGTGCGAGCATCTGGTGCTGGCCACCGGTTCGACCAGCGTCAATCTGCCGATCCTGCCAATTGGCGGGCCGATCATCTCCTCCACCGAAGCGCTGGCGCCTAAAAGCGTGCCGAAACGCCTTGTCGTGGTTGGCGGTGGCTATATCGGTCTGGAGTTGGGCATTGCCTATCGCAAGCTCGGCGCTGAAGTCAGCGTGGTCGAGGCGCAGGAGCGCATTCTGCCGGCCTATGACGCTGAGCTGACGCAACCGGTGCATGAAGCGCTGAAGCAACTGGGCGTGAAACTGTATCTGAACCACAGCGTGCAGGGTTTCGACGGTACGTTGCAGGTGCGTGATCCAAACGGCGACACCCTGAATCTGGAAACCGATCAGGTGCTGGTGGCCGTCGGTCGCAAACCGAATACACAAGGCTGGAACCTTGAAGCGCTGAATCTGGACATGAATGGTTCGGCGATCAAGATCGACGGCCGCTGCCAGACCAGCATGCGTAATGTCTACGCGATCGGCGACCTGAGCGGCGAGCCGATGCTCGCCCACCGCGCCATGGCGCAAGGCGAGATGGTTGCCGAGCTGATCAGCGGCAAAACCCGCGAATTCAACCCGACCGCCATCGCTGCCGTGTGCTTCACCGACCCGGAACTGGTGGTGGTCGGCAAAACGCCGGACGAGGCCAAGACTGCCGGGCTCGACTGCATCGTTTCCAGCTTCCCGTTCGCCGCCAATGGCCGGGCGATGACGCTGGAATCGAAAACCGGCTTCGTACGCGTGGTCGCGCGTCGCGACAATCATCTGATTGTCGGCTGGCAGGCAGTGGGTGTCGGGGTTTCGGAATTGTCCACGGCGTTTGCGCAAAGCCTGGAAATGGGCGCGCGGCTGGAAGACATCGGCGGCACCATTCACGCACATCCGACCTTGGGTGAAGCGGTGCAGGAAGCGGCATTGCGTGCTTTGGGGCATGCGCTTCATCTATGAAGATCAAAAGATCGCAGCCTTCGGCAGCTCCTACAGGGCTTCGCTGAGTTTTTGTAGGAGCTGCCGAAGGCTGCGATCTTTTAATGGTAGATGCGGATTTTCATAAGCAGGCTATAAATCTGCTATCTCCCGATAGTCCGGGCTGCGAAACCGCTCAAGAATGAAGTATTGTTGTGCCCATCCAAAAAACGTCAGAAGCCTTGAACCGTTTCGGCGGTTGTTCAGTGATAGAGGGTGTCATGGGTAACGAAAGCATCAATTGGGACAAGCTGGGTTTTGACTACATCAAGACCGACAAGCGCTATCTGTCGTACTTTCGCGATGGCGAGTGGGACAAAGGCACCTTAACCTCTGACAACGTGCTGCACATCAGCGAAGGCTCGACTGCCCTTCACTATGGTCAGCAGTGCTTCGAAGGCATGAAGGCCTATCGTTGCAAGGACGGTTCGATCAACCTGTTCCGCCCGGACCAGAACGCCCTGCGCATGCAACGCAGCTGCGCGCGTCTGCTGATGCCGATGGTCGAAACCGAGCAGTTCATCGAAGCCTGCAAAGAAGTGGTTCGCGCCAACGAGCGTTTCATTCCGCCATACGGCACCGGCGGCGCGCTGTACCTGCGTCCGTTCGTGATCGGCGTGGGTGACAACATCGGCGTGCGCACCGCGCCCGAGTTCATCTTCTCGATCTTCTGCATCCCGGTCGGCGCCTACTTCAAGGGCGGCCTGACCCCGCACAACTTCCAGATCTCCAGCTACGACCGCGCCGCCCCACAAGGCACCGGCGCAGCCAAGGTCGGCGGCAACTACGCGGCCAGCCTGATGCCGGGCTCGAAAGCGAAGAAAGCCAACTTCGCTGACGCGATCTACCTGGACCCGATGACCCATACCAAAATCGAAGAAGTCGGCTCGGCCAACTTCTTCGGGATCACCCACGACAACAAGTTCGTGACCCCGAGCTCACCATCGGTACTGCCGGGCATCACCCGTCTGTCGCTGATCGAGCTGGCGAAAACGCGTCTGGGTCTGGAAGTGGTTGAAGGCGACGTGCTGATCGACAAACTGGCTGACTTCAAGGAAGCCGGCGCCTGCGGCACTGCTGCGGTGATCACCCCGATCGGCGGCATCAGCTACAACGACCATCTGCATGTGTTCCACAGCGAAACCGAAGTCGGCCCGGTTACCCAGAAGCTCTACAAAGAGCTGACTGGCGTGCAAACCGGCGACATCGAAGCGCCAGCGGGCTGGATCGTCAAGGTTTGATCTGACGGCTGCTGATGTACGAAAGCCCCCACCGGGAAACCGGTGGGGGCTTTTTATTTAAAGCGAAATCAAAAGATCGTCCGATCGCGGCCCGAGCCTTCGGCAGCTCCTACAGTGACTCAGTATGCTTGGGACATTTGTGTATCGGGTGTTCACGCTTCCCTGTAGGAGCTGCCGAAGGCTGCGATCTTTTATTTAAGCGCAATCCGCTTCCCGGAACGCCCGGCAATCCCGCTAGCCTGCCCATTCTGCTGTTTGCCCATCCGCGCCTGCATGATCAACCCGGGGATCAACTCCCCCTCCGGCAGATTTTTCCAGAACCGCACCGGCAAATGACCTTGCATCACCTTCGGGTTGAGCCGTGCCGGGTTGAAGATGTGGCTGTAGTAGGTCAGCCACAGATCACCGTGCGGATCGTCGACGTTCTGTGCCATTTGCTGCCATTCCACGGGGCATTGGCGCTCATGGATCAGTTGTTCACCATCGTAATAAACGCCATCACGCGGGGTCGCGATCAGCCAACGGTGCCGGCCCATGCGCGCGACGAAATGCTCGCTGGCGCTGTGCAGGATGTCGTGGGCCGGTTCATGCCAGGCGACATATTGCGGACCTGGCAAATCTTTCGGGCGCTCGATGAAGCGCACAAAAGCATGCAGGTGATGGGCTTCGCGGCGTACTTGCTTGATCCGCCGCTGTAACTCGCTGCCCAGTTTGTCGCCAGCCATCATCGCCGTGCGATCGCCGTGGCTGACCCGCCATAGAACTTCGTACAAGAGACTCCAGCGCTGGTCGCCGCGATATTGTGCGGCTTGCCCAAGCGTATCGAGCAATGCTCGCGGGATCCGCGCCTGGAATGGCCCCTGCCCTTCGGGTACTTGATGATCACTGGCAAAAAGATCACTGACGCCCTCGCTGGCCCAACTCACCACACTCGGGTCGACTTCATGGCTAAGCAGCCAGCGTGCCTGCTGGCGCCAGGTGTCGAACAGGTCGTCGCAATCGAGATTGATCATCCCCACAACCCCATCTGCTGCGGCATCGGCCGGTCGCGCAATTGCTGATACAGCAATTGACTGGTGACCTCGGCCTGCTGCGGGTGGTAATCGCTGGTGATGATGAACGGCTTGGCCTTGGCCAGCACACAGCGCATGCGCGCCACGTCTTCGTAACGGATGCGCCGCTGCCGGCGCAACTCCACCAGGCGCTCCGTGGTGCGCAGGCCAATGCCTGGAATGCGCGCGATCAACGAGGGTTCGGCACTGTTCAGATCCAGCGGGAATACCTCGCGATTCTGCAGCGCCCACGCCAGTTTCGGGTCGATGTCCAACGCCAGGTTTCCCGGCCCCTTGAGCAACTCGCCAGCGCTGTAGCCGTAGCTGCGCAACAGAAAATCAGCCTGATACAAGCGATGCTCGCGCATCAGCGGCGGCGCGGCCAGCGGCACGCTTTTCGGGCTGTCGGGGATCGGACTGAACGCCGAGTAGTAGACCCGGCGCAGCCGGAAGTTACCGTACAAGGCCTGGGCGCCATGGAGAATGGTGCTGTCGTCGGTGTCATCGGCGCCGACAATCATCTGCGTGCTTTGCCCGGCCGGCGCGAACTTTGGCGCTCGTGGCTCGTTGAGTACGGTCTGCTCGCCGGTGTAGATGGTTTGCATCGCCTGCTTGATCGAACCGATGTCTTTCTCCGGGGCGAGGATTTGCAGGCTGGTATCAGTCGGCAGCTCGATGTTGACGCTGAGGCGATCGGCATAACGCCCAGCCTCCGCGATCAATGCCGGATCGGCTTCGGGAATGGTCTTGAGGTGGATGTAGCCGCGAAACTCGTGCTCTTCGCGGAGCAGTTTAGCCACTCGAACCAGCTGCTCCATGGTGTAGTCCGCCGAGCGGATAATCCCCGAACTGAGAAACAGCCCGCTGACGCAGTTACGGCGGTAGAAGTCCATGGTCAGCGCCACGACTTCCTCGGGCGTGAAACGCGCGCGAGGTACATCGCTGGAGCGGCGGTTGACGCAGTATTGGCAATCGTAGAGGCAGAAATTGGTCAGCAGAATTTTCAGCAGCGAGACGCAGCGCCCGTCCGGCGTATAACTGTGGCAAATGCCCATGCCATTGGTCGAGCCCAGACCACTCTTGCCCTCGGAACTGCGCTTGGGCGCGCCACTGCTGGCGCAGGAGGCGTCGTACTTGGCGGCGTCGGCGAGAATACTGAGCTTGTCGATGATTTGCATGGCGCGGGCCCTTTACTGGTTGCATATACAGTATAGGGTCGACCTGTCAGGTTCAAGGTGTAAGCGTGCCCTTCGTCGGCAGATCAAAAGATCGCACTACACGTGATCACCGCTCTTTGTAGGAGCTGCCGAAGGCTGCGATCTGTTGATCTGACTGTTCTCAATCGTCAATTCGATACCAAACTTGGCACGAATTTCCTTGCGCCCCACCGCCGTCAACGCCAACGCCCGACTGTCCAGATCCTGCGTCACCCACTTGCGCTTCAACGCCGTTTGCAGCAACGCCGCCCCCAGTGCCCCACCGAGATGCGGCCGGCGCATGCTCCAGTCCAGGCACGGGCAGGCAAATTTGCGCCGCAGTGCATTCAAGTCCTCGACCTCAATGCCCAACCCCGCAAACAGCGCCTCACCGCTGTCGCTCAAGCGATACGCCTGCTCGTCGGTCGCCAGCAACCACCCCGCTTCGAGCAAGCGGTCGTGCAGCATCACCGCCAGTGTCCCGGCCATGTGGTCGTAGCAAGTGCGGGCAAATTGCAGGCGATCCGGTGTGTGCGGCTTGAAGGTTGGCGCGGCGTTCTGGCCGATCACCATCAACGCTTCCAGCGCCTGTGCGACACGTTTGTCGGCGAGGCTGTAATACCGATGGCGGCCCTGAACATGCAGACGCACCAGCGCAAGATCCTTGAGTTTGGCCAGGTGCGCACTGGCGGTGGAGGCGCTGACTTCAGCAACGGCTGCCAGCTCGGTGCTGGTGCGGGCGTGGCCGTCCATCAGCGAGCAGAGGATTTTCGTGCGCGCCGGCTCGGCGATGGCCGCGGCCACCTGCGAGACGCCGATGTCTTGATGTTCTGCGTGCATATTTCGCTCCCGGACGAATCATCGCCGTTACGGACTGCAGATAGTAGCAACACTTTCCCTATCGACAAGGCTGCGAACCATGGACCCGATCATCGCTGCAACTCATGCCGATCCCTATCCCTACTACGCAACACTACGCGGCATGGGTGGACTGACGTTTGATCCCGAACTGAAATTGTGGGTCGCCAGCAGCGCTCGCGCCGTCTGCGCGGTTTTGGTTCACCCGGACTGCCACGTGCGCCCAGCGCTGGAGCCGATACCCAAAGCGATCTCCCAAGGCATGGCCGGCAAGGTCTTCGGCCAACTGATGCGGATGAACGACGGCGAACGCCAGCGCTGCCCACGATCGGCGTTTGAACCGGCGCTGGGGTTGATCGATCAGGACGACGTCAGCGCCCGGGTGAGCGCACGGTTGATAACCACAGACGCCGATGGCCTATACAGCGCCATGTTCCGCGGCCCGGTGTGCGTGGTCGCGGCGTTGCTTGGTTTCACCCCGGCACAGGCACGGACAATCAGTGCGCTGACGGCCGATTTCGCGGCGTGCCTGTCGCCATTGAGCAACGAATTGCAACTGGTGGCGGCCGACGTCGCGGCGCAAAAATTACACGGCCATTTCACTGAGTTGCTGGCAGAGCCTGATGTGCACAGCGCATTACTCGCGGGGATCGGCCAGCGCTTTGACGGCGAAAAGGAGATCCTCATCGCCAATCTGATCGGCCTCTGCTCGCAGACATTCGAGGCCTGCGCCGGACTGATCGGCAATGCGCTGCTGGCGTTGCGGCGCCAACCTGAAATACGGGAAGCACCAATGGACGCGCTGTTGGCGGAGGTCCAGCGCTTCGACCCGTCGGTGCAGAACACCCGGCGCTTTGTCGCTGCCGCTTGCGACATCGACGGTGTGCGCCTGGAGGCTGGCGAGGTGATTCTTGTACTGCTCGCTGCGGCCAATCGTGATCCGGCGTTCAATGAAGATCCGGACCAGTTTCTCTGGGATCGCCCGAATCGGCGCAGTTTCAGTTTTGGCAGCGGGCGGCATCAATGTCCGGGACAAGCCTTGGCGATGAGCATTGCCAGTGCAACCGTGAGGGAGATTCTCAATCACGGCATTGAACTGAATCGCCTGAACTGGCACTACCGGCCTTCGCTCAATGGGCGAATTCCACTGTTCAGCCTGAGAGACCACACCGGGTCTGCGTCGTGCACAAATCCTCTGTAGGAGCTGTCGAGTGAAACGAGGCTGCGATCTTTTGATCTTGTCTTCAAAAATCAGGATCAAAGATCGCAGCCTGAGAGACCACACCGGGTCTACGTCATGCACAAATCCTCTGTAGGAGCTGTCGAGCGAAACGAGGCTGCGATCTTTTGATCTTGTCTTCAAAAATCAGGATCAAAAGATCGCAGCGTGCCGCAGCTCCTACAGGGGGCGCATTGCAATTCAGGAGCTGCCGAAGCCTGCCGTCCTTTGATCTTTACCGGCTCGCACCCAGCAACTGCTCGCGCAACTCGGGGTTGCGCGTACGCGGGTCCAGCCAGATATCAAAAAACGCCCGGGCAAACCGGGGATCATTTATCTCGTGCTGCAACTGCTGGCCAACAAAAAATCGTGCGCCCTGCCCCGGCAGATAGACCCCGGTGATACGCGTGCCAGCCTGCACATCGACGAACGATTGCCGCATCTGAACCTGCCACGCGGCAAGTTGTGCAGGACTGATAGTATTGCCGGCCAGACGTTTGATTTCATCGACGCTGGCCTGTACCAGATCGTCCCGGGAAATGTTGCGCTGGTAGATAAGCTCCAAAGCGAACGGCTGGCCGTCCGCCAACGGACGCGAGGCACTCCATAAACGTGCGTTGTACACATCGAAGCCGAACACGCTGAATTCGCCGCGGCCAATGATTTGCGCGCCCGGCACCGCATCCTGCCAATTGGCCCAGGCCGGCGTGGCGAGCAATGCCCAAAGGCCAATGCCGCAGCATCCACGCCATAACCTCAGTGTTCTGTTCATCGCAGCATCGACTCCGGCATTGGCCCTGATAATCAAAGCATAGCCGAGTACCACATCGAAAATCTTGTATACAAAAACCGCACACATCTGCAGCAATGTACGTCCGGCAATGCTACCGTGGCCGTCTCTCACAGACGGAGACACCTGCGTGCTGATCCTCAAACTCCTACTGATTCCCGGTTTTCTGCTGCTGATCTCATTGGCCGGCAAGCGTTGGGGGCCAAGTGTGGCCGGGTGGCTGTCGGGGTTGCCGGTAGTGGTCGGGCCGATTCTGTTTTTCCTCGCCATCGAACAGGGGCCACAATTTGCCGCGCAGTCAGCGGTGGCCGCGTTGTCGGCGATGTTTGCCATGATCGCCTTCTGCATCACATACGCGCAGGTCGCGCAGCGGGCGAACTGGCCGTGGGCACTGAGCGCTTCGCTGGCTGTCTGGGCGGCGCTGGCGTTGGTCTTGTCGCTGATCCCGGCGTCGCTGCCGTTTTCTATAGGGGCGGCCGCAGTAGCTTTATTGGCAGCCCCCTACCTGTTTCCCAAGGTACAACCGGTGCTGAATCGCCCGGCGCCAAAGTCGGACAAACTGATCTGGCGGATGATCGCCGGCGCGGCGTTGACGCTGTTGGTGACGATGCTGGCCAGCACCGTCGGCGAGCGCTGGAGCGGACTGCTCGCGGTGTTTCCGGTGCTCGGCAGTGTCATGGCGGTGTTTTCCCAGCAGACCCGCGGCCCCGAGTTTACGGCGGCGTTGTTGCGAGCCACGGCGACCGGGATGTACTCGTTTTCGGCGTTTTGTCTGGTGTCAGCACTGACATTGCCAAGCCTGGGCTTCAGCGGATTCGCCTTGGGCGTCGCTGTGTCGGTGGCCATGCTTGGCGTCACGCGCAAACTGCTGGCCAAACCGGCACCGCAACCACAAGCCTGACGAGCCGGGCTGGAGTGCCACGGCGCTGCGTGGGATGATCGCCCACCTGGCATGACCACTTCCCGGAGATTCGAATGACATTGTTGAGCAAGAAAGCCGTCGTCCTGTTGCTGGCGGCGGTCGCCGGCCTCGGCGCCATCAACGCTCAAGCGGCCACGGCCAAGGAAAAAACCGCCACCGAGAAGGTCTCGATGTTGGGCGGCAAATTCACTTTCACCTTGCCCAAAGGCTTCGTTGCTGAACCGTTGCCGGCCAGCCCGACCGGTGCCAAGGGCACGATGTACACCAACCAGACCAGCAAAACCGTGGTGATCGCCGCAGAAAACCAGATCCCCGAAGGCAACAACGTCAAGGACAACGACAGCGAGTTTCTGGACGGCAGCGTGTCCGATTTCATCGAAGCCCAGCGCAAAGCGCTACCGGACTTCAACAAACTCAGCGAAAAAAGCCTGACCCAGAAAGGCACTGGCCTGGGCCTGCGTCAGGTCGACAGCACCGCCAGCCAGGGTGGCGGCCAAACCCTCAACACGACGTTGATGGCCGGTTCCGGGACACGCATGGCGCTGGTTCAGGTGATCTCCCGGGTCAGCGACAAGAAAGGTCATGATGCGCTGGTGAAGACCATCGTCAAGGATTGAGCTGCTGCAACCAGGCGTTCAAGTCCCGCAGTTCGGCCGCAGTGATGCTGTGGCCGACGCCGGGATACGCGTGAAACTGTGGTTTGTAATCCAGTTTCTGGAGTAATGCATTGGCCTCAGTACCGTGGTGATATGGCACTGGATCATCGGCTGTGCCGTGACCGATGAAGATGTTCAGCGGCAGCGGTTGTTGTCCGGTCTTCAGGTCTGCTTTCAACACCGGCAATAAACGCCCGCTCAACGCCGCAATACCGCCCACCGCCACGGGTGGTCGCAGGCCCACCTCGTAGGTCATCATCGCGCCCTGGCTGAAACCGATCAGGTAAACCTTGTCCGGGGCAGCGTGATATTTCTTCGCCGCTTGCGCGACAAAATCCCGAAGTTTCTGGCCGCTGACCTTCAGATCATCGGTCTCACCGTTGTAGGCGCCTTCGCCTTTCTTGCGAAACCACTGGAAACGCCCTTCGCCCAACGCCAGCGGTGCCTGCACCGAAAGGTAGTTGTACTGCGCCGGCAGCTGAAATTTCATGCCGATCAGATCGGCTTCATTGCTGCCGTAACCGTGCAGGAAAATCACCAACGGACGTGGATCGGCGTCAGGGTGAACCTGTTCGATGTACTTGAGTGGCAGATCGGATTGCAGCGTGGTTTGAGCATGAACGGCGGTGGACGCCAGGAGGGTCAACAGAGCAAACGCCTTCAACATAAGTCTTCCTTCACAGGGTGCAGGGTTCGGGGGGAGCCTAACATCCTGAAGCAAGGATCCAAATATTGAGGTGCCGCTGATACCGCTATCGCTGGCAAGCCAGCTCCCACAGGTTTTGTGAACGCCCCAGAACAATGTGGGAGCTGGCTTGCCAGCGATGAGGCCCGCAAACACGCCGAAGATCCGTCAGTCGTTATTCAGCTTCCCCGTCCGAAACGCCACCCGCCCCGCCACTTTCGCCTGCCAGATCCCCGGCTCGGTGTAACGCCCGCGATCAATCGCAAACAACACCCCGCTGGTTCCGGCGCGCACGGTAGTTACTCGATCTTTCAACGGATCCACCACCTCGAACAACGCATCCCCCTTCTCTACCCACTCGCCCGCCGAGCGCAGAAAACTCACCACACCATGGTGCGGCGCGAAGAGGTATTCGGTGCCTTCAAACGGCATGCCTTCACAGCAATCGCTTGGTGCCGCCGGCCATTCACCACTGATGAAGCCCTGCTCGGCGAGAAACCCGAGAATAGCCTCGCAATTGGCCTGCGCCTGATCGACCCGAGTATCGCCCATGCTGCCCAGCTCCAGCGTGGTCGCAAGGTTGGCGGGCGGAATGGCCGCGTTCGGGAAGGCTTTTGCGAGGCGCAGCCACGGCGTCGAACAGGACTCATCGAACGAACTGCCGCCGGAATCTTCACACAACAACGCCACGCCCGCCTTCAGCCGTGCCGCCAGCGATTGCCACTGCGGCCAGTGCTGCGGCAGCGCATAAAGGTGAATTGCGGCGTCGAAATCGCAGTGCAGATCGAGGCTGATGTCCGCATCGCAGGCGTGTCGCAGCAACAAACGATGCAGGGCTTCCAGTTGCGAGGCCGGGGCCGGCAGATCATCGAAAACCTGGCCCATGGTCTGACGAATCAACGCAATGTTGGCTTCGGCGTCAGCCCCCAGACGCTCGCCGATCAACGCTGCCACCGGCGCACTGAGTTCGACGAACGCGCGGTTGAAGTTCTTGCCGCTGCCAAATTCGAAGCGGCCCATGTGATTGCCTTGCAGATGCTGATCGAGCCCGATCGGGTTGGCCACCGGCACCAGTTCAATCACGCCTTGCAAACGACCCTGCGCTTCAAGTGCGCTCAGGCGTTGCTTGAGTTCCCACGCAGTGCGCATGCCCGGCAGTTCATCGGCGTGCAGGCTGGCCTGGATGTACACCTTGCGGGCGCCCGCGCCGTAACGGAACACGCTGAGGGAACGTTCGCTGCCCAAGTGGCTCCAGGGCAGAAGATGGTCGATGCGTTGCATGGGTAACTCCTCAATATCTGGATCACACAGATCCCCTGTAGGAGTGAGCCTGCTCGCGATAGCGGTCTGTCTTCAATGAATATTCTGGCTGACACACCGCTATCGCGAGCAGGCTCACTCCTACAGGGTTCTGATCTTTATTCGAGTGCAAAAAAAGTGGCCACCGCGTAAACGGGGCCACTTTTTTCTACGGCGTATTAATGGCCGTACACGTCAAAGTCGAAGTACTTGTCCTGCACTTTCTTGTACTCGCCGTTAGCGCGGATTTCGGTGATGGCTTTGTTGAACTGCTCAGCCAGGGCCGCATCGCCCTTGCGCACTGCAATCCCGGCGCCGCCGCCGAAGTATTTGGCGTCTTCGTAGGTCGGACCGACGAATTCGAAGCCTTTACCCGCGTCGGTTTTCAGGAAACCGTCGCTGAGGTTGACCGAGTCGGCCAGCATCGCGTCCAGACGGCCAGACGTCATGTCGAGGTTGGCTTCCTGCTGCGAACCGTAACGCACCAGATCGATCCCGGCCGGTACCAGCACTTCGGTGGCGAAACGGTCGTGGGTACTGGCGCGCAGTACACCGACTTTCTTGCCTTTGAGCTGGGTCAGCGGATCGGTGACATTGGAGCCGGCCTTCATCACGAAACGGGCCGGTGTGTGGTAGTACTTGATGGTGAAATCGACGTTTTTCTTGCGGTCGTCAGTGATGGTCATCGAAGACAGGATCGCGTCGATTTTCTTCACTTTCAGCGCCGGGATCAGACCATCGAATTCCTGCTCGACCCAGGTACATTTGACTTTCATCTGCTCACACAGCGCATCGCCGATATCCACGTCGAAACCGGTGAGTTTGCCGTCAGGGGTTTTCATCGAGAATGGCGGATAACCGGCTTCGATACCGATGCGGATCGGCTTGGCGTCTTCGGCCACAGCGGTCAGGGACAACATCGACAGTGCCAGGGCACCGAACATCACTAGCTTCTTCATTTATTACTCCTGTGTGCGGAGGCTTTTATTGGCAGCTTTCGATTCAGCGTCCGGTCATGGCCATATAGCGGCAAAAACCGAAGTGGTCGGCAGTCTATGGCGGCGCGCACAGGGCAAATTGTTTTTAAGCGACAATTACTTACAGAAGTTCGGCGCACTGATTGACCGGGGTCAACAGGTGCGCCGTCGTGGTGCAAAGGCTGTAGGACAAGCCCTCAATCGGTACCAAAAATCTCGTGTAGGAGCTGCCGAAGGCTGCGATCTTTTGACTTTGCTTTTTAGAAGCAAGATCAAAAGATCGCAGCCTGCGGCAGCTCCTACAATGGGATCAGCATTCGCAGCCGATTGCGGTTTTGGCGGCTAGCTTAACGCTCAATTGAAAACCTTCATCGAGCCAACCGGTCACGCCACCGATCATTTCTTTGACCGGGTAACCCAGCGCCGCCAGTTTCACCGCAGCCTTGTTCGCGCCGTTGCAATGCGGGCCGGCGCAATAGACCACGAACAACGTGGTTTTCGGGTAGCTGGCCAGTTCCGCCGCCGTCAGCAACCGGTTCGGGATATTGATCGCGCCCGGTACATGACCGCGCTCGAAGGCCACTGGCCCGCGAACATCGACCAGCACAAAGTCGACCGCACCGGCCTCCTGGCTGCTGAACACGTCGGAACAATCGGTTTCAAACGTCAGACGATTGCTGAAATGCATGAGGGCGATGGCCGACGGGGCGGCAGGGATTTCGCAAACCAGGCTGGGCATAAGGTATTGCTCCTTCATCTGAGTGGGTGTGAACAGACTTTATCCAGCGAACGCTTATGGCTACAGTGGCGGATAAGACACTCACCGGGAATTTTCCGCCAAATGCCTACTTCACCAGGTTTGGTCGCGATTCTGGCCTACGACGGCCTCTGCACATTCGAGTTCGGCATCGCCGTAGAAATCTTCGGCCTGACCCGGCCGGAGTTTGAGTTCCCGTGGTACGAGCACGCGATTGCGGCGGTCGATCAAGGCCCGATGCGCGCCATGGGCGGGATTCAGGTGTTGGCTGACGGCGGATTGGAGCTGCTGGCCGAGGCCCGCACCATCATCATCCCCGGCTGGCGCGACCGAAATGCTGCGGTGCCTCCAGCATTGATTGACGCGCTGCGTCAGGCCCACGCACGGGGTGCGCGGCTGTTGTCGATCTGCTCAGGCGTTTTTGTGCTGGCCGCCAGCGGCCTGCTCGATGGGCGCGGCGCCACCACCCATTGGCGTTACACAGCGGAATTGGCGCAACGCTTTCCAGCAATTGCAGTCGACCCGGATGTGCTCTACGTCGACTCCGGCCAGTTGATCACTTCGGCAGGCAGCGCGGCCGGCATCGATGCCTGCCTGCATCTGGTGGCGCGCGACTTTGGCACTCAGGTTGCCAATTCCGTGGCACGGCGACTGGTGATGTCGCCGCAGCGTACCGGCGGCCAGGCGCAATTCATTCCAACCCCCGTCAGCCAGACGCCGCGCAACGATCTGTCACGCGTGATGCAGTGGGCGCGCGAGCGCTTGCACGAGCCGTTGGAGGTGCGCGATCTGGCGAGTGAAGCGGCGATGAGCGAGCGAACATTCCTGCGGCGTTTCACCGAAGCCAGCGGGCAATCGCCCAAGGCGTGGTTGCAGCATGAGCGGTTGGCGCGGGCGCGGGAGTTGCTGGAGAGCACTGACCAACACACCGAACAGATTGCCGAGCGCTGCGGTTATCGGTCGGTGGAGAGTTTTCGGGTGGCGTTTCGCGGGGTGGTTGGAGTGCCGCCGTCGGTGTATCGGGAGCGGTTTGGGCGGGGTTTCAAAACTACTTCCTGAGTTGATGTTGAAGCCGCCTTCGCGAGCAAGCTCGCTCCTACAGGTTGGATGCGTGCCTCCTGTAGGAGTGAGCCTGCTCGCGATAGCGCCCGGTAAAACGCAGCATCATTTCGACATCAGCCAAGAGGCTACAGCGCCTTGCGCCTTTGCCTACAACTACGCCAGAATCCGCCGGCTTGTGCGGCTTGGGGGTCGCCGGTAACTTGGTTCGCGTCACTGAATGTTCAGTGATCGGGTTTAGTCGCTCGGTGTTATCTCAAGTTCGCAAGCTGTTATTCAGTCTGGCATTTCCATGCCTGCACTCAATGGCGGCTGTGCGCAGGGCGCTTTCGAGCGCGCCGGTAATGCTTGGGATGCCGGTCGACTAACCTGCGTATAGCTGCCACCTAATGTTTAGTCGCAGAACGGTGTCAGCCTCATTGAGGTTTCCCAGCATATGTTCAAAATAACGCCAAATCCGCCCGAAACAGATGCGGAACTTGATCCAAATCCAACATCCCCCTATTCCACGCCAGGCTCCAGAAAACTCCACGAAGCCGCCGAACGCGCCCTCGATCACTATCTGAAACCCACGCCCCCAGCGCCACCGCGCAAACCCAGCACCATGTTCCTCGTTGACCCGAACACAGGCACCGAAGACCTCATGGCCCACGCCTGCGAATCCATGGCCTCGGCCAGCGTCATGCTGAGCGACTTCGCCGCCCTGCTCGACTCGCCCTACCGCAATACCGTACTCGGCATCCAGCAAGTGGTCATGCTCGGCGAACTCGCGGTGAACCGCGCCCTCGACAAACTCGACCCCGCACTGAGGCAATGACCATGACCAAACAATCAGATGCAAAGGTCGTCGCAGCCTTGGTGGCCATGGGATTCAACGAACGAGAAGGACGCTGGGCACAAGATGCCTGTCTGGTGCTATTCGAAAGCGAACGAGAAACCATCGTCGCCTCCGCCGTCACCGCCCTCGCCCAACTCGATGAATTGGAGGTCGACGCCGTGCTACCCGCACTGCACCGCGTGACACGCCGCTTCCCATCACTGCAAAGGACCGTGGCCGACACATTGGCCGAGATGGCGCATCGGACCTGATTGACCGCGTGATCGCTGTTCGCGAGCAAGCTCGCTCCCACAGTTGATTGCGGTGTACTCCATTGCCATGAGCCACCGCAATCAACTGTAGGAGTGAGCCTGCTCGCGATAGCATTCTTTCTGCGATCGATTATCCGAAAGCCAAACCCCCAGCAAGGCTTAAGCCATGAAAGAACATCACCCCGGTTTCCAACGTTTCTCAAGTGTCTGGGATGCACTGGAAGACACGCCGCAGGATGCTGCCCGTATGCGTCTGCTAACAAATATGATGCGCGCGCTTTCACGAGAGAATTTCCCCGTTAGACCAACACTTCTCAATGATACTGAAACAACTTTTGCTGCACTCACATGCAGGAAAGCGGATTGCATTTGAGCTGCACCACATCGAGCTAATTAAGGATGGTGGTGCCGTGTACGATACCGACAACATCAATGTCGTCACCCCAAGACGCCATATCGACATTCACAGGGGAGTTGAGTAATGGGATTGAAAAGCAATCTGGCTGACCACACCGAGCAGGAATTCAAGGCTCTGATTCAGGCTATTGAAGACGCAAAGACCGAAGACGAACGGGATGAACTTGTCGATCACTTCAACAAGATTGTTCCCCACCCTGCAGGAAGCGACCTGCTGTTCTATCCAGAAGCCGGCGAGGATGATTCAGCGGCTGGCGTGACAAGCACAGTGAGTGACTACTGTCTTGCTAACGGTCTGCCGGGATTTAAAATCTGACTTAAAAAGCCCGCTCAATCACGGATGTGATTTGCTAGTCGGGCTTCTACCTCATCACTGGCCATAAAGGTTTGCAAGCCATGACGCTCCAACTCTCGCCAGAATAATACAATCGCATGCACAAACGATCGGAGCAGCTCAAGCGGGAGCTGAATATCAGACACGGGGCGTATACCGAAAACCTCTTCTAGCAGAGGATCAGGCGCTGCCCAAAGATATTTATGTTTCTCCCGCAAAGTTCTAGCCGCGCTTCCCTCACCATGCCGGCAGACGTTACCTAGAAGCATGAGCAGGCAGAGCGAATCATAGGATTGAAACTTTGAAAGATCGAGCCCGCGCGCTTTCATAAATAGCTTGTTGAAATCGCTACCCCATCCGGCCTTTTGGATCTTCTCAATCTCATCCTCAACTGCCTTTACCACTTGGTCTTCTGGTACATCAGGAATGAAGAATTGACGAGTACAACCAGCCATGTAAGTGCGAATCTGTTGTTCCCACAGAGACTGGATGCCGAGACAAAACGCCATAGCCGTCCTTTGCTCCAACGCCAAGTGATCAGCAATTTGAAAGGATTTGGTAAAGAGCGCATCGTCTGCGATTGCCATCAATTCATCAGACCTCCGAAGAAGCGCGTGGAGCGAAGGCTCGACAACCAATGACAGAAAGTCTTGCACCACGTTGCCATAGTTGTTTGCGTAAACGTCCGCAATGGAATGTTTCCATGGATTCTGCATAGGGCCATCCGTTGGATCGCTTCTCGATGATGTTACGAATTATTCGCAGATTTTTAAGGATCGCCTGACAACAAAACAGTTCAGCCCCCCCACTTCAATCCTCCCGCGTCAAAACCTCCAACAACTCAATCTCGAACACCAGATTCGAATTCGGCGGAATTTTGCCCATGGTCCGTTCCCCGTACCCCAGATGCGCCGGCACCAGCAGTTTGCGTTTACCGCCCACCTGCATGCCCATCAAGCCCTGATCCCAGCCCTTGATCACGCGGCCAGTGCCAATCACGCACTGGAAAGGTTTGCCACGGCTGTAGGAAGAATCGAATTCGGTGCCGTCTTCCAGCCAGCCGGTGTATTGCGTGGTGATCAGCGCGCCTTTGACGGCAGCTTTGCCCTCGCCCGGTTGCAGCTCGATGATTTGTAGTTCGTCGGTCATGGCGCTTCACTCAGAAAGGATGGCCCGTTGGGGGCGCGGACGGCGTTTTTCGCAGAATTCGATGCCGATGGCAATGCATGGAACCGAAACACGCGGCGCTGCTCACATAAGTATCGACATCGTATTCAGCCAGGGAAGCTCTGATGACCGACTCACACTTGCTGCGCAGTTTTATTCCGCCGTACATCCTCAACCGCATCATCGCTCATGGTTCGCAGCCGCAGCGCACCGCGGCGATGCTCACCCTCAATCATGTGCGCAGCCTGCTGCCCAACCCCGGCGCGCCCTTGCGCCGGGAAACTCGCGCCATTCTTGCTCCATCGAGCAAACCCGGCATCGCTCAGCGCAGTGTGCATGATGCGCAAAACAAAATGCTGCTGCCCGGGATTGAGGTACGTGTGGAAGGACAGCCAGCGACAGGCGATCCGGCGGTCGATGAAGCTTATGAGGCGCTGGGCGCCAGCTATGATTTCTTCTGGAAGGTGTTAGGTCGAGATTCGATCGACAACAACGGGTTTGCCCTGATCGGCAGCGTGCATTACGGCCAAGGCTACGAAAACGCCTTCTGGAATGGCGCTCAAATGGTGTTCGGTGACGGTGATGGGGAAATTTTCCAGCGTTTCACCCGCTCGCTTGACGTCATCGCCCACGAACTCGCACATGGCGTGACGGAAAGCGAGGCCGGTCTGATTTACGCGAACCAATCGGGTGCACTTAACGAATCACTGTCGGATGTGTTCGGCGTGTTGACCAAGCAATATTCGCTGAGCCACACAGCGGAGCAGGCTGACTGGCTGATCGGCGCCGATCTGCTGATGCCGCAAATCCACGGACAGGGTTTGCGCTCGATGTCGCATCCCGGCACGGCGTATGACGACCCGTTATTGGGCAAGGATCCGCAACCGGATCACATGCGTAAGTTCGTCATTACCACTGAAGACAATGGTGGCGTGCATATCAACTCAGGGATTCCCAACCGCGCGTTCTATCTGGCGGCGCGGGCATTGGGCGGCTTCGCCTGGGAGAAGGCCGGACGAATCTGGTACGACACGTTGTGCGACAAACGCTTGAGTCAGGACGCAACGTTTGAGGCGTTCGCCGGGTTGACGGTCGAAAACGCTGGCAAGCGTTTCGGTGCCAGAGAGGTGACTGCGGTGCGTGAGGCCTGGGCTCAGGTCGGTATCGAATTGGTCGTGGAGGTTGTATGAAAATTCTGCCCGAGTTGGGTGACGATTCCGTGGTGCGGGTATCACGCCAGGGTGGCGTGGCGGCCATTCATAGCCTGAGCCGCCCGCGTGAAATCGAATTTGCGCAATGCGACATCAGCGAACGCAGCCGCATCTGTTCGGTGCTGGAGGGGTGTCTGCCGTTCGATAGCGTTGAAACCGGACGCGGTGACCAGCGCTTCTATCAGATAGAAGTGCGCTACCGGTCAGGGGAAATGGTGCTGAAAGTGCCGGAGGATCAGGCACCGGGGGATCTGGTGCATCTTTGGGACAAGGGGCAGTTGTTGTAAGCAAGATTCTACAAAGTTCAGCGCAAGGATATGGGTCCAATCGCGGTTTCAAACGGATTCCAACACCTGACGAAATCAGTCAGTCCCAAATCGCCGGCCAAAAACCACACCGTTAAAGGTGTGCGTACAGCACTGACAGCGCGGCGCCATGTCCTCAGCTTTCAATGCCGGATTGACAATTTGAAGGCGCTTTTGCTGATCGACGTACAAACCATTGAAGTAACTCGACTCGCCCAATCGTACGACTTCCTCGCGATCCTCCTCATAGATGGCGACCATCCAGAATACGGGCTCCGGTCGATCCAGACGCGACACCGCTTCGCTGAAAATCTCGTCCCAGTTACCGCCAACACGAGACAAAAGAAAGCGAAACAAGGGTGTGTAATCCATGCCGTAGCGTTTGCCTGCATGCATCGAACCACGTACGGCGTCGCTGCGATTTTCGCTCTTGGTATTACGCTGATCGCGGTATTGCGCGACTAACGCGTTGCGACGCACACCCCAAGTACGAGTGTTTTCTTTCCGATAAAGAGGTTTCTTGTCCAACTCATTGCTCCTGACTTCCCGTCACTCGAAACACCCCCAGGTTTTTACCCGAACGGTGCTCGATTGCAATCTGCCTTCCTTGGCCAATTGTTACCGAATGGCTTAACGCTCTACCGGCTGCATCTCGACAATCGTCCCGTTGGTGATCATCACCATCACGTACTGATCATTGATCTGCACCCACTGCGCTTGCTCAACCGGTGCTTTCAAACCTTTCGCTTTCCAGTTTTTCAAGGCTTTGTCGCTGCGTTGATAAACGTCTGGCGCGCGGTCGTTGATCTTTAGTTCACGATCGCTGACGGGGGACTGGACGGAGGGGTCGTTCGAGGTTTGCGCCGCTTGAACAATCGGGCTGATCCCGGCAATGCCGGCGACCAGGGCCAGGCTGGCGATTAGGGTTTTGCTGTTCATCGGTGAACCTCCAGAGATATGTACTACCTGAACTCCGACTGCGCGGCGGCGAAATCATTCCTTGTTTTTTGTTTGGACTGGCTGGGGGATTTCTTTCGTTACACAGGTCGTCATCGCTGGCAAGCCAGCTCCCACAGGGATTTGAGTACACCTGACAGACACAGGTCGGCTGACAGGCCACCATCGCCAGCAGGCTAGCTCCCACAGAAAAACAAAAACACAACCCCCACCGCCCTCGCTTCTCACCACTCAACACAATGAGCGTTAGCTCGAGTGCAGCTCTTGATCTGGAAGGCCCGTCGGGAGGCTGAGTGCAGGGATTCATCCGGGGAGAACATCGAAAGGAGGTGCAGCGAAGCAAACCGGAATCGATGCCCCGGATGGATTCCGGAGCGAAGGAACCCCGAGCTCTAGCGAGCGGGCCGGACGTCAGGGCACAGACCTTTTGGTTACTTTTGGGGCGTTTGCCAAAAGTGACCCGCCGTAAGGGCGGAACCCTAAGTCGCCATCACCAAAAAACCGGATATTCACCCAAAACAACCCAGAGCATGGTCGGCCCAGAGGTCGTCATCGCTGGCAAGCCAGCTCCCACAAATTTTGTGTTGTTCTCAGGCACAAAGGTGCATGCCTAGAACCGATCAGCATTGATCCACTTTCAACATCAATCCATACCAACAATGCAATTAACAGATTGTTACATCTGCGCCACCATCCGCCTCAATAAAAACCGTGCGCCGCCTCCCCGTAGCGCACGTCATAAAAGCGGTGGAGTTTTTTCTATGACAGCCTCAATCCCACAAGGCGGCTCACGAGCCGGTGCCATTTTCCGAGTAACCTCGGGTAACTTCCTCGAACAGTTCGACTTCTTTCTGTTCGGCTTCTACGCCACCCAGATCGCGGCGGTGTTCTTTCCGGCGAGCAGTGAATTCGCCTCCCTGATGATGACCTTTGCAGTGTTCGGCGCAGGCTTCCTGATGCGTCCGCTGGGGGCCATTGTGCTTGGCGCCTACATCGATGATGTCGGTCGGCGCAAAGGTTTGATCGTCACCCTGTCGATCATGGCCAGCGGCACGATATTGATTGTATTGGTGCCCGGTTACGAAACCATCGGCCTGTTCGCCCCGGCGCTGGTATTGATCGGGCGGCTGTTGCAGGGCTTCTCGGCCGGTGCGGAATTGGGTGGTGTTTCGGTGTACTTGTCCGAGATCGCCACACCGGGCCGCAAAGGTTTTTTCACCGCGTGGCAGTCAGCCAGTCAGCAAGTGGCGATCATCGTCGCGGCGGCCTTGGGTTACGCGCTGAACGCGTGGATGGCGCCGGACGTGGTTGCCGATTGGGGCTGGCGAATTCCGTTTTTCATCGGCTGCATGATTGTCCCGTTCATCTTTTTCCTGCGGCGTAATCTGGCGGAAACCGAAGAGTTCGCCGCGCGCAAGCACCGTCCAAGCATGGGCGAAGTGTTCCGCAACCTCGGCCAGAACTGGGGCGTGGTGCTCGGCGGGATGCTGATGGTCGCCCTGACCACCACCGCGTTTTACCTGATCACCGTGTACGCGCCGACCTTCGGCAAAACCGTGCTGCATCTGAGCACGTCCGATGCGTTGCTGGTGACGCTGTTGGTGGGTGTGTCGAACTTCTTCTGGCTGCCGATCGGCGGCATGTTGTCCGACCGTATCGGTCGTCGTCCGGTATTGATCGCGATGTCGCTGCTGGCCTTGGCCACGACCTATCCGGCGCTGTCGTACCTGGTGCAATCACCGAGTTTCAGCCACATGCTGCTGTCGCTGTTGTGGCTGTCGTTTATTTACGGTTTGTACAACGGCGCGATGATTCCGGCGCTCACCGAGATCATGCCGGTGGAAGTACGCGTCGCCGGTTTCTCCCTCGCCTACAGCCTGGCCACAGCGATTTTCGGCGGTTTCACGCCGGCGATGTCGACCTTCTTGATCCAATACACCGGCGACAAAGCCGCGCCGGGGTACTGGATGAGCATCGGCGCGCTGTGCGCGTTGCTCGCCACGCTTTACCTCTATCGCCGCGCGGGCGGCCGTCTGCAACCGGCTACTGCATAAGGAACCATCACCATGAAAAAACTGTTGAATCTGGGCGCCCTCGCCCTCCTCGCTTTCAGCGCCCTGGCGCACGCCGAACAGGTAAACGTGATGACCTCGGGCGGCTTCACGGCAGCCTATAAAATCCTCGGTCCGAAATTCGCCACCGCCACCGGCAACACCCTCGACACCCAGTTCGGCCCATCGATGGGCAAGGCGCCAGAGGCGATCCCCAATCGCCTCGCGCGTGGCGAGCATGCCGACGTGGTGATCATGGTCGGCTACGCCCTCGACGAATTGATCAAACAAGGCAAGGTCGACCCGGCGTCGCGGGTAGAACTGGCGGACTCGCGGATCGGTATGGTGGTTCGCGCTGGCGCGCCGAAACCGGACATCAGCAACGTCGAGAGCCTGAAGAAAACCCTGCTTGACGCGCAATCGGTGGCTTACTCCGACAGCGCCAGCGGCGTGTACATCGAGCAGCAGTTGTTCAAGAAACTCGGCATCGAAGATCAGTTGAAACCGAAGGCGAAGATGATCGCGAAAATCCCCGTGGGCTCGGTGGTTGCCACTGGCGATTATCAACTGGGCTTCCAGCAGGTCAGCGAATTGCTGCCCGTGCCGGGAGTAAGTTTCGTGGCGAAGATTCCAGAGTCGGTACAATCGGTGACGCGTTTCGCTGCGGGTATTCCGGTCAACGCGCAACATCCCGTCGAGGCCAAAGCGTTACTCGCCTACCTCGCTGCGCCGGCCGCACAGGCTGACGTGCAGGCGACCGGGCTGGATTCGGTCAAGCGTTGATAATCGGCGGCTGGACTTTCATTTCCACCACCAGCCGCTCCAGTTCCAGTGCCGCCGGGGTCAACGTGCGATCCCGGCGCTTGATAATGCCAACGCTGCGCATCACTTGCGGATCCGTCAGCGGTATCCGCGTCAGGATCGGATGATCCGGCCCCGGCATCGCCATCAACGGCACCGCCGCTACGCCCAACCCTGCCTCCACCAGGCCAATCATCGTCGTCACATGTCGCGTTTCGCAGATGCTCTGACGCTGCGGCACCACGCTGCTCAAGGCCTGATCGAGTAAAAACCGATTGCCGGAAGTCTTGTCCAGCGAGATGTAATCCTGCTGGTAGAACTCGTCCCACGTCACGCTGTTGCGCCCGGCCAACGGGTGATCGCGACGGCACGCCACGACATAGCACTCCTGCACAAGCGGTTCGAAGTCGACTTTGGCATCCTGCGTGCCCATAAAACTCAAACCGAAATCGGCCTCGCCATTGACCACGGCGCTCAATACGTCGTGGGCGCTGGAGTCGAGGACTTTGATCCTGATTCGCGGAAACTGCTGGTGATAGCGCGCAACCACACGCGGCATGAAGTAGTACGCGGCAGACGGCACGCAAGCGACGGTGACGTGGCCCAATCGGGTCGAGGCGACTTCGCTGATGCCCAGCAGTGCAACGTCCAGATCGTCCAGCAAACGTTCGACACTCGGCATGAACCCGCGCCCGGCCTGGGTCAGGCTGACTTTGCGCGTGGTGCGCTCGAACAGTTTCACGCCGAGGGCGTCTTCAAGCTTCTCGATGCGTCGGCTCAAGGCCGGTTGCGAGAGGCGCACGGTGTCGGCAGCCTTGCGGAAACTGCCCTGCTCAACGACCGCTCGAAAGGCTTGCAGGTCGTTGAGGTCGAAGTTGATGGCCATGGCGGGACTCGGGGATTGATTCGCTTGGGTTATAAATGTAACAAATTGATGCAATATGTTACAGATCTGAATCGCCCCATGTAGGAGCTGCCGAAGGCTGCGATCTTTTGATCTTGCTTCTAAAAACAGAATCAAAAGATCGCAGCCTTCGGCAGCTCCTACATGGGGGATTGTGTTGAACATCCGAATCAGGGGGATTTGGTTTGAGGTGGGTTCAACCCTTATCCTTGTCGCCCCCGCCGTACCGTTGTCAGGAGTAAACCAATGCCCCACGAAGGCAATCTGTTGCAAGCCGCCGTTGTTTTTCTGCTCGCGGCGGTGCTCACCGTGCCTCTGGCCAAGCGTCTGCAATTGGGCGCGGTGATTGGGTATTTGTTTGCCGGGGTGATCATCGGCCCGTCGGTGCTGGGCCTGATCGGCAATCCGCAGAGCGTGGCGCATATTTCTGAGCTGGGCGTGGTGTTGCTGTTGTTCATCATTGGCCTTGAGCTGTCGCCGCGACGGTTGTGGGTGATGCGCAAATCGGTGTTTGGTGTCGGTATGGCGCAGGTGCTGCTGACCGCGTCGGTGATCGGCGTTCTGGCGTTGTCGGTCTTCGGCCAGCCGCTGAACAGCGCGATTGTGCTGGGCCTCGGTCTGGCGCTGTCGTCCACCGCGTTCGGCCTGCAAAGCCTTGCCGAGCGCAAGGAACTGACCAGCCCCCACGGGCGTCTGGCGTTTGCCATTCTGCTGTTTCAGGACATCGCCGCGATCCCGTTGATCGCGCTGGTGCCGATGCTTGCCGGTGTCGATCATCACACCAGCACTGCCGACGATATACGGCACAGTCTGCAGGTGCTCGGCGTTATTGCCGTGGTGGTGATCGGCGGGCGTTATCTGTTGCGCCCGGTGTTTCGCGTGGTGGCGAAAACCGGTCTGCCGGAAGTCTCTACCGCTACTGCGCTGCTGGTGGTGATCGGCACGGCGTGGCTGATGGATCTGGTCGGTGTGTCGATGGCGCTGGGGGCGTTTCTTGCCGGTTTGCTGCTGGCCGATTCCGAATATCGCCATGAACTGGAAGCGCAGATCGAACCGTTCAAGGGTCTGCTACTCGGGCTGTTTTTCATCAGTGTCGGCATGGGCGCCAATCTGAGTCTGTTGCTCAGCGCGCCAATTACCGTGCTGGGGCTGACGCTGTTGTTGATCGGTTTGAAGCTGCCGTTGCTGTTTGTGGTGGGACGTCTGGCCGGTGGCTTGAACAAGGTCAGTGCGATTCGCCTCGGCATCGTGCTGGCGGCGGGGGGTGAGTTTGCGTTTGTGGTGTTCAAGATCGGGCGCGATCAGGGGCTGTTCGAGCCGCGGCTGTATGACCTGCTGGTGCTGACCATCACCCTGTCGATGGCGGTGACGCCGTTGTTGCTGTTGATTTGCGCAAGGCTGGTCAGCCCAAAAGTGCAACCGGTGGAAGTACCCGAGAAATTCCGCGACATCGACACGGATACCCCGCGCGTGGTGATCGCCGGCATGGGCCGGATGGGTCAGATCGTTGCGCGGATTCTGCGGGCGCAGAACATCAAGTTTGTCGCCCTCGACACCTCGGTCGAAACCATCGAACTGTCGCGCAGTTTCGGTGGTGTGCCGGTGTTCTATGGCGACCCGATGCGCCCGGAAATTCTCCATGCGGCCAAGGTCGGCGAGGCAGAATATTTTGTCATCGCCACGGATGATCCGGAGACGAATATCAAGACCGCCGAGGTGGTGCGCAAGCTCTACCCGCACATGAAGATCATCGCCCGGGCCCGTAACCGTCAGCACGTTCACCGCTTGGTGGATGTTGGCGCCGAGGCGATTCGTGAGACGTACTATTCAAGTCTGGAAATGAGCCGTCGCACGCTGGTTGGCCTCGGGCTGACCCAGACCCAGGCCGATGCGCGGATCAAACGCTTCAAGCACCACGACGAACAGGTGCTGGAGGCGCAACACGCGGTGTACGACGACGCAGCCAAAGTCCTGCAAACCGCCCAGGAAGCCCGGGCGGAACTGGCGCGTTTGTTTGAGTCGGATCAACTGGAAGAGGAATCACGCAAAGCCTGATTGCTGCCAAACCCTGCGCGGGAATGATCGATCACATTCACTGCAGGAGCTGCCGAAGGCTGCGATCTTTTGACTTTGTTTTTAAAAAGCAAGATCAAAAGATCGCAGCCTTCGGCAGCTCCTACAGGGTTCAGTGATTCAGTGTTTCAGTAATTGCGGTTGGGTTTAGGCCGGCTCTAACTCCGGTGTTTGCTTGACCGCGACTGTCTCAAACCGATCCGCCAGAAACGGCGTGATGTCCAGCGGCAGTGGCTCGTCGTTGACCAGTTTGTCCAGCAACACGCCGGTAATGGCCGAGGTCAGAATGCCGGTACGAAAGTGCCCGCACGCATTCAGATATCCCTCCACCCCACGCATCGGCCCCAAAATCGGCAACTCATCCGGCGAACCTGGGCGCAGACCCGCCCAAGTGCGTTTGAGATTGACGTCCGCAAGCTCGGGCAAGCAGCGCACCGCGCCCTGCACCAGCCCGGCGATTTCCGGGTAGGTGGTGGTGACGTCGAAGCCTTTGTCTTCGGTGGTGCTGCCGATGAGGATCTCGCCGTTGTCCTTTTGCGCCACGTAGCAGTCGCTGGTGGTCAGGCAGCCGTTGAGGATTTTCGGCATGCGCTCGGTCAGCAGAATCTGCCCTTTTACCGGGTTCACCGGAATGCGGATGCCGGTCGCCCATTCGCTCAAGTCCGCCGCCCAGGCACCGCCGGCGTTGATCAGCGTCTTGCAGTGGAACACGCCCTCCTCGGCCGTCTGTACGCCGGTCACCCGCGTGCCGTGGTGCAACACGCCGGTGACGTTGGTGTTGACCAGGATATCGACACCATTCTGCCGCGCGCCTTCCATGTAGGCATCGGCAAGGCGGAACGGGCTGACCTGATGGTCGCAGAGAAACTCCAGCGCCCCGCGTGCTTCATGACTGACGCTGGGCTCGGCTTCGCGCAGTGCGGCTTGATCGAGCCAGCGCACTTGCTCGGCCAGATGCGGAATGCAACCGACGATGTGCTCGGCATAGAGCCGGTCTTCATCGTCATAAATCACGAATTTGAGCCCGGTCTTTTCGAACTTGAAATCCATGCCGTGATTGTCTTTCAGCTCACGGTGCAGCGCCGGGTACAGCGCGTTGGACTGCAAGGCGAAATCAAAGAACGACTCCGGCAGGATGTGCGGCGTGCTGGCGTCCACCGCTACCGCCGCGCCCTGGGTTTCGCGCTTGCGGTTGGCCGACATCATGCGGAAGAAAATCACCCCGCACCCAAGGCCCACCGACTCGCCGATAGCCCACAAACCACCGGCTGACGCGCGGGTCGCGTTGCCCGGACGCTTGGCGTCGATCAGGGCCACCTTGAGGTTTTTGCGTTTGGACAATTGATAGGCGCAGGACGCCCCGATCACACCGCCGCCGGCGATGACCACGTCGTAAAACTTACTCATGGGAAGCGGCCTCCGTGCCGACAGACTGGAATGCGGAAAAAGGGATCGGATCAATCGGGAAACGCGGGCGCAGCCAGCCGACATCCTGGCGTCCGGTGGCCTGACGCAAGCGGTCGCTGCAATAGCCAACGCACATCCGCCCCTGACAGTCGCCCATGCTCACGCGGGTGCGCATTTTCAGGCTGGCAATGTCTTGCACGCCCTGCTCCAGCGCCAGATCGATGTCGGCGCGGGTTGCGTGTTCGCAGCGGCAAATCACCGTGTCGGCGTTCGGCAATGCTGTCTGGCCAACACCGCGTTCGGTGTAGCGATCCACCGCCGCGCGAAAACGCACGATGGCTTTGAGTTTGCCCAGATAGCGGTCGCGGCGAACCAGCGCCAGATCCTCGTCGAGCACACTGCGCTGCAGCAGGATAGACGTCGCCGCGATCTTGCCGGCCAGCATCGCCGCTTCACCACCGCGAATCCCGCCCATGTCGCCGGCCAGATGGATGCGAGGCTGGTTGCTCTGCTGCCAGACATTTGAATGGGCGCGCAGATAACCGTCATCACTGAAGCCATGATCCAGGCCCATTTGCTGACTGAGTTGCGTACGCGGAATAAAGCCATAACCGACCGCCAGGGTCTGCGCCTCGAAGCGCTCGACACGGGACATGTCCGGCGTCCAGTTCTGCGAGTACGGCGCCACACTGACGCTTTTCAGTTCGCCTTCGCCGTGAGCTTCGACCACGCCCCAGCCGTAGTTCATGGCGATGCCGTGCAGTTTCAGGTAGGCGAGCATGCTCAAGCCATCAAGGAACAATTGCGGCTTGTTCAGCAACGCCAGGCTTTCGCGGGCGATCTTGCCGAAGGCGCAGGCCTCATACACGCCCGCAACTTTGACGCCCGAGGCATGCAGTTGCGTCGCCACCAACGGCAGCAGTGGGCCGGTCCCCGCAATAATCACCGGGCCTTGCGGTTTGACCACGCCACTTTTGATTTGCAGTTGCAGGCCACCGAGCAGAATCACCCCTGGCAGTGTCCAGCCGGGAAACGGCACGCTGCGCTCGTGGCAACCGGCCGACAACAACAATTGTGAATACTCGATCTCGTGCAGTTGCTCGTCGGCGTCCAACACCACCAGCGCGCGAGTGCCTTCGGCGCCGACCACACGATGGTTCAGGTGCACGTCGATCAACCCGCAATGCTCCTGGAATTCGCCGTGCAGTTTGCCCAGCACTTCGGCGTAACGTGGTCCGAGATAATCCAGCTGCACGCCGTCACGCAGCGGCCCGCGATAGACCACACCGCCGAGGCGCGAGGCCTCTTCCAGCAAGGTGCAGCGCACGCCATGGCGCGCCAGTTCGATGGCCGCCGCCATCCCCGCCGGACCACCGCCGACGATCACCGGTCGCAGGCTCATACGACCTCCTGCCCGGCGATCCGGTTGACCTGGGTTTCGATCTGCATGCCATCGCGCACGACGGTCTGGCAGGCACGGCGTTTATGCCGGCCATTGATTTTTACCAGGCAGCACTGGCACACGCCCATGCCGCAGTAGGCGCCGCTGATCTGATCATGGTCGTTGCGCGCGATCTGGCGCACGCCGAGGGACTGGATAACGCTGAGGACGGTTTCACCGATGGCGGCAGTGACCGGCTGACCGTTGATGTGCACGGTCATATCCGCCTGCGCCAAGGGCTGGATATCGAAGGTTCTTTCTAGGCAGTGCATTGCGATGTTCATCCGTGAAAAGGTTCGGTTGAGGTTGTGTCAGCTCCTTGCTGCACTACACCTGGCGGCCCGTTTGATTCTTGGCTCGGGCGGGCTCGCGGGGTACTCCGTCAGCGCAACGAGGTGCGCGCGAGAACAATGTAGTTCATGTTTTAGCAAAGGCCTGGATCATTTACGTTAGGCGATATCGCCAACGGAAATATTGATCCAGGCCAGTGAAATCTGCACCCCCCCCCTGTAGGAGCTGCCGAAGGCTGCGATCTGTTGATCTTGCTTGTTAAAAACAAAGTCAAAAGATCGCAGCCTTCGGCAGCTCCTACAGGTCAATGTGCAGGCATTAAAAAGCCGCTTCTACCCGAAGGTAGAAGCGGCCGAGGCATGAGCCTCAATAGAGCAAGCGGTCAGTGTACGAACAGCGCAATCAGGATGATGATCGGGATCGGGATACCGAGGAAAAACAGCAGTAGTGAGCGCATGGTTATTCTCCCTGTTTAGCGAACTGGAGGCAGTGTGGAGGTAGTGGTGTAGGTGTCGACTTCAACGTACTCGACCGCATCCCGACGACGACCGCCGAAGATGGCTGCAAAGCTTGCGAAGAACGCACCGGCCAACAGCGCGACGAACATCCACAGCGAGGTCATGGCAGCGACTTTCGCAGCGGTGTCAGCGGCTTGCTGAGCTTTCAGCTTGGCGTCGGCAATGGCTTTCTGAGTGCGGGCATAGACTTCATCGACACGACGTTCGGCGTCGGCCTGACTCAGGTTGGTCCGTTGCGCAACCAGTTGGGCGAGGTAAGTGCGGTCTTCAGCGCTGAGCTGACCATTGGCCAGGCTCTGGGTGAAGATCCGCGCCACTGCGCCGTGTGCAGCGTCATCGCTGACGGACGCTGGGCGGTCATCGCGGAACAGGTTGTCGATGTAGTAACCGTACTGGTTGCTATCGGTATTGGCTGCAGCAGTGCCGGCCGCTTGGGTCATGGCGCTCGCTGCACCACCGGCAACACTGGCACCGGCCTGCACGCCGCCGCTGATCACGCTGCTGACCGAGCCAACAACCAGAATCGCGGTGACCAGAGTCGCCACACACCACGCCAGGAAACCATGGGCGGTGTCGCGGAAATACACTTCGTCACCGTGCATGTTCGCCCACTTCACCCGCAGGCGACCGGCGATGTAACCACCCAGCCCGGAAGCAATAATTTGCGTCAGCGCCAGCCAGACAATCGTTGAAATACCCAGGCCCTTGGCGCTCACGCCCTCCCCGGCCCACGGTGATAAGGCAGAGAAACCCAAACCAAAGCCCAGCAGCACCAGAATCATCGACAGTGCAGCGGCCGCCGCGGCACCTGCGAAGATCGCGCCCCAGGACACCCCTGAGACGTTGCTCGACTCTCCTTCGTAGGCAGCATAAAACCCATCAGAGGATCTATTCATTGTTGTAGTGCTCCAGGCATGAAAAATGGTGTTACAACTCGTCAGAAGAGGAATTGCAGCGACCGTGCCAGATGCGCGAATTTAATAAATCCTTTTATTTCAACACGTTAGAAAATCTGAACTTCTTAGGACGTTGCAAATTGCAACAAGTGGCTGAATTCGGTGGGTTTTATGCATTGGCCAAAAGACGATCACTTACGCTTGTAACTCTTGTTGCCACTGGGGGTAAGACAGTACACCCCACCCCGTGGCCCAGTGCAAAACGAACCCGTGCCACAGGCGCATCCATCGTCGCTTTGCAGCAGCGTTTGCGGTCGGCTCTGGCCCTGGTTGCCGTACATCGCCGCACAGCTTTTCTTCGAGCCACTGATAGAGCCGTCGTTGCACAGAAACAGGTCGCCGTCGCAGCGATCAATTCCACCTTTCTTGCCCGAGCACGGAGTATTGGCGGCGACTGCCGAAGCGCTGAGCAAGGCCAGCAGCACAGCGATAACAGGCATCCAGCCAAAGCGATTGAACATGCGCACGGAACCACTCCCTGTTGAGGTTATGGCCAGATGATATCAATGTTCCGGAAAATTAATCCTCGACCCCGCCCAATGGCAGCTACAACATGAAAGTTAATTTAAAGCGCCACGGAAATTTCTTGGCAAAATGCTGCCATTCCGTTTGAACCGATCAAGGCCAGCCCTATGACACGTATTTTGACCATCGAAGACGATGCCGTGACTGCCCGGGAAATTGTCGCCGAACTGAGCAGCCACGGCCTCGATGTGGATTGGGTCGACAATGGCCGCGAGGGCCTCGACCGTGCCGTGAGCGGCAACTACGACTTGATCACTCTCGATCGTATGTTGCCGGAGCTCGACGGCCTGGCCATCGTCACTACCCTGCGCACGATGGGCGTCGCTACGCCGATCCTGATGATCAGCGCCCTTTCCGATGTCGACGAGCGCGTGCGCGGCTTGCGCGCCGGTGGCGATGACTACCTGACCAAACCGTTCGCCACCGACGAAATGGCGGCGCGCGTCGAAGTCTTGCTGCGCCGGCAGAACAGCGGCGCTACTCAGGCCACCACGTTGCAGGTCGCCGATCTGCAGCTGGACCTGATCAGCCACGAGGCACGCCGCGCCGAACAAGTGCTGACGCTGCTGCCGACCGAGTACAAGTTGCTGGAATTCCTGATGCGCAACAGCGGCCAGATCCTCTCGCGAATGATGATTTTCGAAGAGGTCTGGGGCTATCACTTCGACCCCGGGACCAACCTGATCGACGTGCACATCGGCCGTTTGCGCAAGAAAATCGACGCGGCCGGCAATGTGCCGCTGATCCGCACGGTACGAGGCTCCGGTTATGTCATTGCCGAACCCGTCTGACGGTTGGCGTTCTTCCAGCAGCCGCCTGCTGGCGCTGTACAGTTCGCTGTTCGTGGCCTGGAGCGCGATCCTCATGGGGGTCATGTATTACGAGGTTTCCGGCTACCTCGACAACCTCGCCAAACATTCGCTGATGCAACGCCAGCATCTGTTTTCGCACTTTCGCGGTGAGCAACTGGAAGACGCCCTCGCCGCCAGCATGACCTTCGACATTCGCGGCATCGACGCCTACGGCCTGTTCGATGCCCAAGGCGTTTACCTCAGCGGCGCCTTGCAGCAGATCCCCGAAGGCTTGCCGCTCGATGGCAAGATTCACATGCTCGCTGAATGCGCCGACTCCGATGATCCGACCTTGCCCAGCGACAGCTGCGACGCCGTCGCGACCCAGACCCGCGACGGCCGCTGGCTGGTGTTGCTGCGCGATAACGGTTCGCTGTTCGCGGTGACGAAGATCATTTTGCATGCGTTGTTCTGGGGAGTGTCGCTGACGATTCTGCCGGGGATTGCCGGTTGGCACTTGCTGCGACGGCGACCGTTGCGGCGCATCCGGGCGATTCAGGCGAGTGCGCAGTCCATCGTGGCCGGGGACTTGACCCACCGTTTGCCGCTGTCCAATCGCCGCGATGAACTGGACATGCTCGCCGCCATCGTCAACGCCATGCTTGAGCGCATCGAGCGCTTGATGAACGAAGTCAAAGGCGTCTGCGACAACATCGCCCATGATTTGCGCACACCGCTGACCCGCTTGCGCGCGCAGCTGTATCGCATGCAACAGCAGGCCGGCGAAGGCTCGCAAGAAGCGGCGCAACTGGATCTGGTGTTGGCCGAGGCGGATACCCTGATGGCGCGGTTTCGCGGGTTGTTGCGGATTTCCGAACTGGAGGATCGTCAGCGCCGTTCCGGTTTTGTCGAGCTCGATCCGGTGTCGTTGCTGGAAGAACTGCACGAGTTTTATCTGCCACTGGCCGAGGAAGGCGAACTGCGCTTTGAGCTGAACATGCCGGAGACCTTGCCTGCGCTCAATGGTGATCGGGCGTTGTTGTTCGAGGCTTTGGCGAACCTGCTGAGCAATTCGATCAAATTCACGCCCGCCGGTGGCACGGTCATTTTGCGCGGGGTGAATGATGCCGGGCACACGCGAATCGAAGTGCACGACTCAGGGCCGGGTATTCCGGAGGCCGAGCGTGAAGCGGTGTTCCAGCGTTTCTATCGCGCCGAGGCCGGGCAACCGCAAGGCGGGTTTGGCCTGGGGCTGTCGATCGTGGCGGCGATTGTCAGCTTGCATGGTTTCAAACTGGCGGTGGGCAGCAGTGATGTGGGCGGAGCGAAACTGGTGCTGGATTGTCGGCAGAGTCTGATTTCACAGACTTGATCATTGGGCTCACTCCTACAGTTTTTTGGGTTGCCAGCACACTCTGCGAACAGCACAAAACCCTGTGGGAGCTGGCTTGCCAGCGATAGCGGTGGGTCAGTCGGTATGAATTTGACTGGTCTACCGCCATCGCTGGCAAGCCAGCTCCCACAGGTTTTATGTTGTGGCTATCAGGCCGGGTAGTTGGCGCGCAGCGCCTCTAGGCCACCTTGGTAAATGCCCTGGAACAGCGCCTCCACTTCCTCATCACTCACGCCTTTGGCGCTGAAGCGGCCCGACCAGGTGACTCGCGCGCCCTGCCCTTGGGCTTCAACCTTGATGGTTGCCAGATAGTCGGTGGCCGGGAACGGTGCCTGTTCAATCGAGTAGCTGTAGGTCTTCCCAGCGTTATCGAACGTTTGCAGTCGCTCGACCACCACCGCGCCATCGGCGGTTTTCAAGCTGCGCACACGCCCGCCATCGCTCAGTTCGCTGCTTGGAATAAACGGCAGCCAGTCCGGCAGCGTGTTGAAGCCGCCGATCAATTGCCAGACCTGATCGGCCGAAGCCGGAATATCGATTGTTGCTGATGCAGTTGCCATAAAAAACGTCTCTCTCAAGAAATTCAGATAGTCAGGCTGTCGACCACACCACCATCGACCCGCAGGGCGGCGCCGGTGGTGGCCGAGGACAGCGGCGAAGCGATGTACGTCACCAGATGCGCGACCTCTTCGACATCGGCCACGCGCTGGATGATCGAGGTCGGACGAGCCTTGCGCACAAAGGCGTCGGCTTCATCGCGCAGGTTGCGGCCGGACTCGGCGGCGGCATCCTTGAGCATCTCCTCCAGGCCATCGGTGAAGGTCGGCCCCGGCAGGATCGCATTGACCGTCACGCCGGTGCCAGCCAGACGTTTGGCCAAGCCGTGGGAGACCGCCAGATTGGCGCTTTTGGTCACGCCATAGTTGATCATGTCGGCCGGCGTCGCCACCCCGGATTCCGAAGACAGGAAGATCACTCGCCCCCAGCCCTGTTCGACCATCGCCGGCACATAATGCCGCGCCAGACGCACGCCGGAGATGACATTGACTTCATAGAAGCGCGTCCACTCGCTGTCCGGTGCGTCGAAGAAATCGACGTCATTGAAGATGCCGAGGTTGTTCACCAGAATGTCGGCTTTCGGTTCCGCGGCGAAGAGTTTTTCTGCACCTTGCGCCGTGCCCAGATCCGCGGTCAGACCGCGCAATTGTGCGCCCGGCACTTTCTGGCGAATGCTCGCCAGCGCCTGTTCGACCTTGGCCGTGTCGCGGCCGATCACCACCACCGTGGCGCCGGATTCGGCCAGCGACTGGCTGATGCCCAAGCCAATGCCAGCGGTGCTGCCGCTGACAATTGCCAGTTTCCCGCTCAGATCAATCTTCATGCTTTCACCTCATCGATTGGCAATGGTGCACGTTCGGACACCAGTTTCGCTTCACGCATGGCCTGCCAGAACCCCGCAGGAATTACCGCTGACAGTGCCGCGACATCTTCAGCAATCCGCCCCGGTTTGCTCGCCCCGGGAATCACTGCGGCGACCGCTGGATTGGCCAGAGAAAATTGCAGTGCTGCGGCTTTCACATCAACGTTATAAGCGGCAGCAATGCGTTTGATCTGCTCGACCTTGGCGATGACTTGAGGGCTGGCCTTCTGGTATTCGAAGTGCGCGCCGCCCGCCAGAATGCCCGAGCTGTAAGGCCCGCCGACGACGATTTCAACGTTTTGCGCCAACGCAGAATCCATCAAGCGTTGCAGCGCACGTTCGTGGTCGAGCAGCGTGTAGCGGCCGGCCAACAGGAAGCCATCCGGCTGCGCTTCGGTCAGGTCCAGCGTCAGTTCACACGGCTCGACCTTGTTCACGCCCAGGCCCCACCCCTTGATCACGCCTTCTTCGCGCAAACGGGTCAGCACTTTGAAGGCGCCGGTGCGGGCCTGATTGAAGTATTCCAGCCATTGATCGCCGTAGAAGTCTTGAGCGATGTCGTGGACCCAGACGATATCGAGGCGATCGGTTTGCAGACGTTTGAGGCTGTCTTCAATCGAGCGCAGGGTCGCGTCGGCGCTGTAGTCGTTGACGATCTTGTTCGGGCGACCGTGTTCGAACACCCCGCTCTTCTCGCCCAGGTCACGGGCGGCAGCGTCTTCGATTTCATCGAGAATGACCCGGCCTACCTTGGTGCTGAGCACATAGTCATCGCGGTTGTACTGTTTGAGTGCTTCACCCAAACGAATCTCCGACAGACCCGAGCCGTAAAATGGCGCGGTGTCGAAGTAACGCACGCCGGCCTCCCATGCGGCATGCACGGTGGCTAGCGCTTCTTCTTCGGGGATGGCGCGGAACATGTTGCCCAGTGGTGCGGTGCCGAAGCCCAGTTGGCCGGGCAGTTTGTCTTTCAAGCTCATTGGATTGTCCTCATTCGTTCGTGGTCTGCGTGACCGTTGAGCAAATCCTAGATTGCGACGACGAGACCGTCCAAGACATAATGCGCAGCACTTGAGTCCCCAGAGGTCTGACATGATCGACATTCGCCAATTGCGCTACTTCGTCGCCGTCGCCGAGGAAGAGCACGTCGGCCGTGCAGCGGAACGCCTGCATATTTCCCAGTCGCCACTGAGCCGACAAATCGCCCAGCTCGAAGAACGCCTCGGCCTGACGCTGTTCGAACGCAGCCAGCAGCGCATACGCCTGACCCGCGATGGCCAGACTTTTCTCGCTGAAACCCGTGCCCTGCTGACTCATGCCAATCGCCTCGAATCCCTCGGCAAACGTCTGGGCCGTGGCGAAGAAGGCGGCTTGTGCATCGGCTACATCGAGAACGCCATGCACGCCGGCGTCCTGCCCAACGCCTTGCGCGTGCTGCGGGTCGATCGGCCCAATGTGCATGTCGCGCTGTACAACTTGAGCTCCGCCGAGCAACTGGAAGGCCTGCGTCAGCGTAGTCTCGATATCGCCTTGGTGAGCGAACCGCCGACCGATGACGATCCGGATCTGCTCGGCTTTCAGGTGCTGGATGATCCGATGCTGCTGGCATTGCCGGAACAGCATCCACTGGCCCGCCAGACCACGCTGAACCCGTCGGATCTGGCCGATCAGGAATGGATCGGCGTGCAGCCGCGCCAGGATGCAAACGACGAGTTTGTCAGCGCGTGCATCCGCGCAGGCTTCACTCCGGATGTGCGCATGCAGGCCACCGAGCCGTTTACCGCGCTGGGGCTGGTGGCGTCGGGGCTGGGGATTGCGATGATTCAGAAGGGGCTGAGCCACAACGCGCCGCCGGGTGTGGTGCTGCGCGAAGTGCCGTGGCTGGCGTTTACCACACCGCTATGGGCGGCGTGGCACCGGATCAATTTGCGACCGTTGGTGGAGACCTTCCGGAAAGTCCTGACCCACCCCCTCCCGCAGGAATGATGGCACTCTCTGAAATCTCTGAATTTCCGGATTATCCGGATTCTCTGAATTCTCTGTAGGAGCTGCCGCAGGCTGCGATCTTTTGATTTTGCCTGTTAAAAACCAGATCAAAAGATCGCAGCCTGCGGCAGCTCCTACAGGGGGAATGTGTGGGTCAGGTTTTTTGCAGGTGGAGGTGGCCAGTGCTGTCGATCTTGACGCTAATTGCATCGTAGCGGGCCAACGTCGCGTGCGACGTTTCGAGCGGATGCTGGTGCGTCGTGGTGATGATCATCAGCGCTGCGCCGGCGGCTTCGGCGGCCTGGATGCCGACGGTAGCGTCTTCAAAGATCAGGCAGTCGCCGGGCTCAATTCCCAAGCGGCTGGCAGCCAGCAGGTAACCGGCGGGGTCCGGCTTGCCGGTCTGTACATTCTCGGCGGTGATCAACAATGCAGGCGCGGGAATGCCAGCCGCTGCCATCCGGCGCAAGGCCAGATCCCGCGGGGCCGACGTCACCATCGCCCAGCGCTCGGCGGGCAAGCTATTGAGAAAAGTCCTCGCGCCGGGAATCTCGACAACGCCTTCAACGTCTGCGATTTCCGCTTGCGCGATGAACGCCGCTTGCGCCTCCGCGTCCACACCCGGCAAGTTCAGACGTCGGATGGTGTCGATGGCACGTGCGCCATGAATGGTCGGCAAAAACGTCGCGACGTCCACGCCATGACGTACCGCCCACGCTGCCCAGACACGCTCGGCAGCTGCGATGGAGTTGAGGACGGTGCCGTCCATGTCGAACAGGAACGCGCCGAACGCGCGGTCGAAAACACTAGTGTGAGCGGACAAAAGGGTCGCATCCTCTGGCAATGGCAGGCAGGTTGGCCCGGCAATGTAGCACTTTGCCCGGCCGTTGCACCCTGCGTGTCAGTGCGCCAGCGGCGCCTTCGACTTCAACGCGCTGTCCACAGTGTCCAGTAATTGACCGATAGCCCAAGGCTTTTTGATGAAGGCCACCGGACGCTTGACCCCGGAGGTCTCCGGCGTTTCATAGCCAGACATCACCATCACCGGTTTTTCCGGCCAGCGATCGCCGACCAGATTGGCCAGATCGGCGCCATTAAGAATGCCGGGCATGGTGATGTCGGTCAGCAACAACGCCACTTGCTGTGCGTGCTGCTCAAGATAAATCGATGCCGCGTCGGCGCTGGCTTGCGGCTCGACCTTGAAACCTTCCTCCTGAAGAATTTCGCAGAGAAACTCCAGAATCAACGGATCATCCTCAACCACCAGAATCAATCCGTCAGGAAGGTGCGTGTCCGCCATCGGTGTTGGGCACATGGAACTGCACTCCCTGAATTGCATTAACGATTTAGCGGCTCAAATCCGCTGCTTATCTGGTATGAGCGGCGACTTTTGCAGAAATTCATTTTTGATACAGCTCTTTTCCGAAAGGTCGTATTTGGCTGTTCGCGACAGGCGTTCGCGATGACGTAATTATGGTTAAAATGCCGACCCTTTTGCTTGCCGACCCTGATCGATGAATCCTGAAGCCCTCGCCACCCTCCACGCCCATTTGTTGCCCGCGCTCGCGGCGGCGCCAAGCGAAACCCGTCGCCTGTTCCACGGGCGCGGGCGTTGCTGGCCGGGTCTGGAACAGCTGACCGTGGACTGGTTGCAAGGCGTGGTGCTGGTGTCGCTGTTCAAGGAGCCTGTCCCCGAGCAGCTTGACGACCTCAAGCGTTTGCTGCTGGATCTGACCGCTTCGGCGCAGTGGCAGCAATCCGGCGCGCATACCCTGTTGATCCAGCATCGCTATCTGCCTCAAAGCACTGCCGAATGGCTGCTGGGGGATGAGATCGACGAAATGACCATCGTCGAGGGCGGCTTGCAATACCGCGTCGATCTGGGCCGCAAGCAGAACACCGGGCTGTTTCTGGATATGCGTTACGGGCGCGATTGGGTACGCGAGCAGGCCAACGGCAAACGGGTGTTGAACCTGTTCGCCTACACCTGCGGCTTTTCCGTGGCGGCCATTGAAGGCGGCGCCAGCCATGTGGTCAATCTGGACATGTCCCGCGCGGCGTTGAGCCGCGGCCGCGACAATCATCGGCTGAACGGGCATGACCTGAGCAAGGTCAGCTTCCTGGGCCACGATTTGTTCAAGTCCTGGGGCAAGGTGATCAACAGCGGCCCGTATGACCTGGTGATCATCGACCCGCCATCGTTCCAGAAAGGCAGTTTCCTGCTGACCAAGGATTACCAGCGCGTGCTGCGCCGCCTGCCGGAACTGCTGACCGCGCAGGGCACTGTGCTGGCGTGCATGAATGATCCGGCGTTCGGCTCGGACTTTTTGATCGACGGGGTGACGCAAGAGGCGCCGAGTCTGCGCTTCGAGCAGCGCCTGGAAAACCCGCCGGAGTTTCCGGACATCGACGCCGAAAGCGGCCTCAAAGCCCTGATCTTCCAACGCACCTCCTGACACTACAAATATCCACTGTAGGAGCTGCCGCAGGCTGCGATCTTTTGATCTTGCGCCATAAAAACAAGATCAAAAGATCGCAGCCTTCGGCAGCTCCTACACGGGGTTATGTGTGCATTTGGCTGCCGAGTTCGCGGGCTACTTCCAACTGCTGCTTGGGATCGCGTAACTCAGACTCAGGCAACAACGTCGAACTCAGCACTGTCGCGCCGCTGTAATCGAAGATCCCGTGTTCGATCTGCGCCTTCATCGCCGCGCCGTAACCATGGCGCTCATAAGTACGCGCATCAGCCCCGGCGAGCTGAACCAGATGCACGCGCATGCGCTGAAGCAGCTTCACATGCTTTAGATCGCCACTGAAATCAAATGCCCAGCCGTTGCTGAACACTCGGTCGATCCACCCTTTGAGCAGCGCCGGCATCGACCACCAGTAAACCGGGTACACCAGCACCAAGGTGTCGGCGCGATCGATACGGGCCTGTTCCGCCAGGACATCAGCGGGCGGCCTGGCCTCGCGGTGATGCACGGCGAAATCCGCTGCGCCGAAGCGCGGTTCAAAACCTTCGGCGTAGAGATCGGCGATTTCAAAGGTGCTCTGCGGATCAGCCAGCGTCAGACCTTCGGCAATCTGTGTCGCCACGCCATGAGTCAATGAACGAGGATCGTGATGAGCGACAACGATCAATGTGTGCATGGGAAATCTCCAATTGGTGATTGTTGACCAAGTCTTATATACTCTTGGTAAGTTACGCTTCGTAAGTTACGTTTGGTATATAGCCATGTCAACCACAGAAATTCCCGATCCCAATTCCCCCGCCCAACCACGCCGACGCCTGTCCCGCGAAGACCGTCTGCGCCAGTTGCTCGACGTCGCCTGGCAAATTATTCGCGCCGAAGGCACCGACGCCCTGACCCTCGGCTATCTCGCCGAGCAGGCCGGTGTGACCAAACCCGTTGTCTATGACCACTTCGTCACCCGCGCAGGTTTGCTCGCTGCGCTGTATCGGGATTTCGATACGCGGCAGACGCTGGTCATGGACGCCGCCATCGCCGATTGCGATCCGACATTGACTGGCACCGCAACGGTGATCGCCACGGCGTACGTCGATTGCGTTCTGCTGCAAGGCAACGAGATTCCCGGGGTGATTGCTGCACTGGCCAGCACACCGGAACTGGAGAGGATCAAGCGCGAGTACGAGGCGATCTTCCTGGAAAAATGTCGCAGCGTCCTGTCGCTTTATGCCAACGGCGGGCAAATCACTCAAGCCGGTTTACGCGCAATGCTTGGCGCCGCTGAAGCGCTGTCCAACGCTGCCGCCAATGGCGAAATCAGCGCTGAACAAGCCAGTGATGAACTGTATGCAACCATCATGGCGATGGTCGGACGAGCCGTCGCGCGAGGGGCTAGCGGTACTTAAGAGCGCCCGCGCAGATTCTCACGATGGAGTTGCGCAGCGGCTTTGTTCGACCAGAGGTGCGTAGGCATAAGTGCTGTGAGCCCAGCCTGGAATGCCAATGACTGATCAGTGCACGGTCAGGCGCTGGCGGACAAATTCTTCGGTATGACGCGTGGTCTGGTCCAAATGCCGATCACGTTGCTTCTCGGCGTCGAGCATGGCGCGCTTGCTGTTCTTGTTCAGCAGATAAGTATGAATCTGCTGCACCTCCAGCGAACGGTAGATGGGCGTGGTATCGATAAATCCGCGCAGGCCGTTGCTGCGGTAATGCCGTGTACTCATCAGCACTTGCGTCTCGCGTTGGCCGATCACTTCAAAGCCCAGCGCCTCGAAATACGGGACCTTGCCGACGGTGCACGCCAGTTCGGCGTGGGGATAGCGCCCGACCATCTCGCCGATCATCGCCCGCGCCACACCCTGACGCCGATGCCCTTCACGCACCGCCATGTAGGCGACGCTGCACGCCTCCCAATCGCCCTGCACCGGCAGGTACAACAGGAAGCCGATCACCTGCTCCGGATCTTGCTCATCAGTTGCCACCAGCAACTCCACCTCGGTGCCCTTCTCGCCATTCAACGCTTCCAGATACAGATGCATTTCGTAGCCAACCGCGTACTGATAGACGTTGTACAACAGGTTGCTCGGGCCCAGGCCCACGGCGCTGATGTCGGTCAGGTAGTCGACGACCATCTGCAGAATCTGGCTGTTGACGCCCTCGGGGCAAGGGGTTTTGTAGTGGGTGATGCGGTGCATGGCGGCTGAACTCCGGCGGAAAACCGCGACATCATAACCTGTCACAGCACTTGCCTCTGTAGGAGCTGCCGAAGGCTGCGATCTTTTGACCTTGCTGTTGATTGTAAAAACCCAAAGTCAAAAGATCGTCCGATCGCGGCCCGAGCCTGCCGCAGCTCCTACAGGGAGGGTCACCCGGGTCACTTGATCCGGTAATGAAAGGTATTGCGCACCGCTGGCACCGACACCGCGACACCCTCGACGATCCGCGGCTGATAACGGAAGGTTTGCGCCGCCGCCAATGACGGGCGAATGAAAAGTGGATGGCAGCCGTCCAGCACCTTGGGATGCTCGACCCGGCCTTGCGGGTTGACCGTGTATTCCACGGAGCAATCACCCTCGATGTTTTTATCCAGCGCCCGCTCCGGATACTCCGGCGCATCTTTGCTCAGCGGTAGATACTGACGGCTGTCGGCGAGTGCCTGCTGGCGTGCGCGTTCGGCCTGTTGTGCCTGTTGCTGAGCCTGATTGGCTTGTTGCTGTGCGGCTTGCTGTTGTGCCAGGCGTTGCTGCGTGGCGGCGTCTGCCCGCTTGCGCTCCTCGGTTTGCTGGCGCTGTTGCTCGGCTTGTTGCTCGCGTTTGCGCTCCTCCACTCGCTTGCGTGCGAGTGCCGCTTGTTCGACTTTTGGCGCCTGAGGTTGCGGCTCGGCCAGTGGTTTCACCGGCTCGACCGGCGCCGCGACAACCGGCTCGGCAATCGCAGCCGGCGTCGGTTCAGGCGCAGGCGCAGGCGCAGGCGCAGGCGGCTGGACCGGGGGTGCGACCATCACCAGTTGCGTGGTCAACACCCGAGGTGGTTTGACCTCGGGTGCCGACGGCGACCAGGTGTTGATCAACAGCGCCAGCACCCCGGCATGCAACGCCAGCGCCAGCGTCGCCGCGAGGCTGTGTTGCCAGAAGTCGTGGTGCGGCTTCGGCGCTGCAAGGGTTGGAGGATTGTGCATGATCATCGCCGTCATTGCGGGGCCTCGGTCACCAGCCCGAGATTGCTGACACCGCCCTGCTGCAACGCGGCCATGGCGGCAACGACGCTGCCATAACCGGCGTCCTTGTCGGCGCGGATATACACCTGCGTATCCGGGCGCTGCGCGACAATCTGCTCGACCTTGGCGCGCATTTCGTCGAGGACCACGGCGCTATCGGTCTGATGCTGCGTATCGAGTTCCCCGCCCAGATTCCAGAAATAGCCGCCGCCGGCCTTCACCGACAGCGTCAGAATCTGCTGGCGGGTGTCGGTGGCCAAGGCTTCGCTGGCGATCTTCGGCAGCTCGACTTTCACCCCTTGAGTCAGCATCGGCGCGGTCACCATGAAAATCACCAGCAGCACCAACATCACATCGATGTAAGGCACCACGTTCATTTCAGCCTTGGGCCCATGCTTGCGTTGTGGCCTGACTAGCATCGTGGTTCTCCTGTTCAGGCCGCAGCGGCGAGGTTCATCGGCGTGCCGTGCAACTGGCGATGCAGCCGCACTTGCAGCTCGTTGCCGAAGGCGTAGTAACGCGTCAGCAGCATCTGGCTACGCGCCGCAAAGCGGTTGTAGGCAATGACTGCCGGGATCGCCGCAAACAGGCCGATGGCCGTGGCAATCAGTGCTTCGGCGATGCCCGGGGCGACGGTCGACAGTGTCGCCTGCTGCACCTGAGACAAGCCGAGGAATGAATTCATGATCCCCCACACGGTGCCGAACAAACCGATGTAAGGGCTGACCGAGCCGACGGTGGCAAGAAACTGCAAACCCTTTTCCAGTTGCAGCTCCTGTTCGCTGATGGCGACATGCAGCGCTCGCTCGACACCTTCCTGCACCGCATCGGCCTGGCTGCCGGGGTGCTGATTGAGATGCCGAAACTCGGCGAATCCGGCGTTGAAGATCGGTTCGATACCGGCCTCGGGTTCTTGCACCTGGGCGGTTTCGCGGTACAGCGGCAACAGCTCGGGCGCCAGGCGAAAGCGCTGGATAAACCCGTTCAACTGGCGGTCGCGCCGTTGCAGCACGCGGCTGCGCTGGATGATCAAGTACCAACTGAGCACCGATGCCAGCAACAGGGTCAGCATCACGGCTTTGACCAACAGGCTGGCGTCGCTGATCAGCCCCCAGATTGTCATGTGTTCGAGCGTGGCCTGCATGGTGAAACTCCTTGTGGGCAATGGCCGGGGTTGCCGAGGCAACGACCGTGCCGCTATTCGATGAAAAAGTGATGACCGATTGATGACGGATCAGGGCAACTTCAGGGCGTTGGTCACCTCGGCCCACGGCACGAACTTGAAGTTCTGGCTTTGCTCGGGCATGCGCTTGCGGCCGTCTTGCACCACCAACAGGCCCTGGCTCCAAGGCCCGCCGAGGTTGACTGAGGTCACCTCCAGGCCATCGGTTTCCGACGCCCCGTCAATCCCCGCCGCCGCGTTGAGCCCGACCCGAAATGCGCCGTGAACGGCAAATGGCGGCTCGGCGTCCAGCACCAGATAACTGTCATTGCCTTGGCTGGACACCACCAGATAGTCCCGCGCCTGGCTCTGATACAGCGCCAGACCTTCGACGTCGGCGTGCAGCGGCCCACCCACCTTGATCACGCTGGTGAGGGTCGCCGGCTGCTCGGCGCGGGCGTCCACCGCCCAGACTCCGACGTCTTCTTCGCCAATAAAAAGACGTTGACGCTGATCATCGGCGACGCAGCCCTCGGGCTGGCTGTCGACCTTGAAGCGGCGTACCAATTCGCCCTGCACCGTGCCGTTCGGGGCGCCGAGGCGGTATTGCAGAAAGGTGCCGTCCTTGTCGTTGGCAATGGCGTAAATCTCGCCGCTGGCCGGCTGAAAGAGGCACAGGCCGTAGATGTCTTTCAATGGCGTCGGCACTTCGCCAATGTCGCGCAACTCGCCGCTGTTGCGGTCGATGGCGAACAGGCTGAGGCTGTTGTGATCGCGATGGCTGGCCACCGCGAGGTCCACCGTCTGCGCGCCCAATTTGAAATTGGGCCGCACATCGACGTTGTTCAGGCGACCGACCGGCAACTCCTGCACTTGCTTGCCTTGCAGGTCATACACCATCAGGCCCTGTTTTTTATTGGTGCCAAGCACGCGACTCAGGGATGGCTGCCGCGGATGCACCCAGATCGCCGGGTCGTCCGCAGCATCGCCCTGCCGTGCGACCGGATCGCTCTGCGCTTGCGCCGCGATATTTGGCAGCTTCGGCGGCAACGCCACCGGCGTGGCTTGCCAGTCAAGATTGCCCTGGTAGACGCGGCCATCGTCATCGTCGCGGATCAACACTTGCAGGCCTTTGGCGGTGTTGCGCACGGCCAGGTTTTCCGGCTCTTTCAAATCTGCCAACGGCAACGTCGCTTGCGCCGTCCAGCCCTCGCCCTGTTGCTGGTAGAGGTGCAACTGCGCCGCTTTCGGATCGAGCCCGATGACGCCGCCAGGCACCAGCGCCATGGCACCGGCCTCGTCCTTGATCTGACCGAACGGCTCGCGCAGCGCCACCGGCGAGCGTTTTACCTCGGCTTCGGCAGCCGCCGGGTACGCCCACCAGCCGACGTTCTCTTCGTTGACCACCAGTTGCTCGGCGGCATCGTCGACCTGGCAAAACTGCGCCGATGGCGGCAGTGGCAAACCCCGCACCCGTTGCGCCTGAGCATTGAGCGTGACGCCGTTGCCCACCAGCCATTGCTCCCCCTTGCCCTCCTCGCCGACCAGAAACACAAACAGGTTATCGGCGCTGTCGCGGTACAGGCACACGCCGTATACCGCGAAGTCTCGGGTCGGCAGATACAGCGGCGCACCCCATTGCCGCAGCGCCGGATCGAGGCCGACCACCAACGCTCGCTGACTGGCGTTGTCCAGGCTGGCAACCCACACGTGACGCTCGTCAGCGCGGCTGTCGAGCCCGCTGAAGGAACCGGGCAAACGCGCCCGTTGCGCGCCCTGGCCATCAAGCAACAGCAAGCCTTCAGCGGCACTAATTCCAAGGCGCGCATCACCGGGCAAAAAACCCAGCGCTTCAAATTTCAACTTGGGCGCCCACGGCGTGAGTGCCAGGCTCGGCGTGGCGGCCAGCGTCTGGCTGGCGGTCAGGGCGATCAGGGCGCCGAGCAGCCAGTGTTTGTGTCGCAAAGAAATACTCATGAACCGGCAGAATCCTTGTCGTGCGTGGATCGACGGCGGCACCCGGCCGCCCTCCGAGGCTTAGAAATGGGTGAAGGTCAGGCCGAGCTTGTAGGTCGGGCCGTATTCTTCGTATTGGCCGTTGTAAGCGCGGTGGCCGGTGTAGACGAAGTACGACTCGTCGGTGAGGTTTTGCGCCTCGAAGCTCAGTTGCAGGTTTTTTGTCAGCGAGTAACGCGCGCTGAAATCGACGAAGGTCTGCGCATCGACGTGCAGGTCGTGGGCCTTGTCGCTGATCGAAGCCAGTTCGTAGAGGTAGTCGGATTTGTAGTTGGCCGACAGGCGCAGGCTGACCTTGTCGTTTTCCCAGCCGAGCATCAGGTTGCCGACGGTGTCGGACTGGCTGGGCAGATCGATGCTGCGTTTGCGGTTAGTGCCAGTGGCGGCATCGAAGCCTTTTATTTCGGCGTCGGAGCGACTGAACGTGGTGTTGGCTCCCAGCAACAGACCGTTCCACGGTGCCGGCAACCAGTCGAATTTTTGCGAGTACGCCAGCTCCAGACCGTAGAGTTTGGCGCTGTCGCCGTTGGCAAAAGTGTGCGCTTCGGAGAAGTCGGTCCAGGCACCCGTGCCGGCCACGTCTGTGTTGTAGACGAAGTTCTGGATGTCTTTGTAGAACACAAACGCCGACACCGTGCCGGCATGGCCCATGAAGTGCTCGATACCGAGGTCGAGGTTGCTCGACTCCAGTGGTTTCAGCTCGGGGTTGCCGAACGTCGCCTCATCACCATCGATGACAAAGCCCGGCGCCAGTTGGCCGAAGGTCGGACGCACCACAGACTTGGTCCACGCCGCACGCACCTGGGTGTTTTTGTCCAGTTGATAGCGCGCATGCAGGCCCGGCAGCCAGTGGTGATAACTGCGCTTGGTCTCGGTAGGCTCGAAGTCGCCGTCGGTGGCGCCGGTGCCTTTGGCTTCGAACTCGGTGCCCTCGTAGCGCAGACCGGCAATAAAACGCCAGTCATCGATATCGACCGTGTTCATCAGGTAACCGGCGTTGATGACCTCGCTCATCTTGAAGTCGTTGACGGTTGATTCGACCGGGTCATAGAAATCGTCGCGGTTCAGCCCGCCGATCAGGTTCTTGATCGCACTGCCACTGATTCCCGGCCCGAACTGCCCCAGTCGATAATCCACCGAGCCCTTGGCGAAGCGGCTGAGGTTGAGTTGATCGTCGCTGAAACCGAGGTCATCGAAATCTTCATATACCCAGGCATCGAGGTCGTTGTCCTTGTTGCGGCGGCTGACTTTGCCGCCGAACTTGACCTGCGACGCGTAGCCGCTCAAGTCATAGTCACGGGCCAGATCCAGACGCAGGTTTTTCTCGGTGTCTTGGGTGTTCTGCTTTTCCCAGTCGACCTTGTCGAGGCTGAAGTTATTGGCGTCGTAGAAATCCTGGCCCATGATCGGCCGCGGCTTGTCGTTGCTGTAAAAACCGCTGTCGGCGAAATCGTCATTGCCAGCGAACTCCGCGTTGGCGATGTGCCCGGGACTGTCTTCGCTGGAGCGGCTGTAGCCGGCCTGACCGCTGAGCGTCCACAGACCGATCATGCGTTCGCCACCGAACACGTACGACTGGATTTCCTGGGTTTCTTCGCGCTGCTTGAGTTTGCGTTTGCCTTCAGCGTCGCCCAATACGCCGCCGGCCTGTGGGTCGGCAAACTCGATGCTCGTCGAGTTGCGCGTTTCGCTGTCCTTGTAGCGGCTGTAGAGGGTGCGCAGGTAATAGCTGCTGAGGTCGTCGGGTTTGTAATCGAAGTTCAGACCGCCGCCCGTGCGTTCGCGACTGATGTCGTAGTCACGTTGTTCGAACTCTTCCAGTTGCGCGCCACGGGCGAAATCCCAGGCGCCACCGGTTTCGACGTTGTCCGAACCGAAATCACGCTTCTGCCAACTCAACGCGGCCGCGACACCGAAGTTATCGATGCCGTCGCCCAGGCTGAACCGGTCGCTGACCGCACCGGAGAACTTGGGACTGGTCTGATGGGAGTTCTTGTCGTAACTGGCCTCGGTGCCGCCGGTGTAGAACAGCCCTTTGTGATCGAACGCCGACAGGCTTTTGACATCGACCGTACCACCCAGCGAGTTGGCATCCATATCCGGGGTCAGGGTCTTGATGACCGACAGCGACTGCACCAGCTCCGAAGGCAACACGTCGAGCGCCACGGCACGGCGTTCGCTTTCCGGCGACGGCACCAGCGTACCGTTGATGGTCACGCTGTTCAGATCCGGCCCGAGGCCGCGCACGCTGACAAAACGCCCTTCGCCCTGATCGCGTTCGACGCTGACACCCGGCATGCGCTGCGCCGCTTCGGCGACGTTTTCATCGGGCAACTGCGCCATGCCGTCGGCGTGTACCACGCTTTTGATGCTGTCGGATCGACGCTGCTCCTTGAGCGCCGAGTCGATACTCGCCGCCTGACCAACCACTTCGACGTGTTCAACATTGGCACTGGCATCGGCCGCGTGCAGTTGCGCGCTGGCCATCGCCATGGCCAAAGCGGTCAGGGTGAAACTGAAGAGCCCGACGGTGCCGCTGCGCGGATAACTGCTGCGCTGGTACATGTGTGTCCTCCCCAAAGAATCCGGTCAGGCCAGGCAAATGGCCCGGCAACTGGAAGGGCAAGCTAGGGGCGGAGGATGACGCTTCTGTGACAGGGATAACGGCCGAGCCCTGTAAACCGGGCATTTGCTGCGGTTTGTCTGTGCAAATGAGCTGAAATGACCTCTTCCACCCACCACGGCACTTGTAGGAGTGAGCCTGCTCGCGATTGCGTTTTTCCAGTCACCATTAATATTGGCTGACTTGACGCTATCGCGAGCAGGCTCACTCCTACAGGGGACGTGGTGTTCTTGAAGAAATATTGCACTGGCCGGTGAGCTGATTCGACCTCCCCCGCCCGTCACCCGACTGTCATAAATATCTGCTGTGCTGGCGCGCATTGCTTCTTCGCCAAAGGATCACGGCCATGTTCTCAGTGCTCAAACCCCATCGTTGGAAACTCGTTGCACTGCTGCTGGCGGCCAACCTCGGTTTGCTGTTGCACCTGGCGTGCGGCGAGCTTAAAGCGGTCAGCGAATGGGTCTGGCTGGACATCATCGGCGAAGGCGGTTCGGCGCTGCTGGCGCTGGTCTGGCTGGGGCTGGTGCTGAAAAGCCGCCCGGCCGGGCGGGTCACCAACTACTTGGCGCTGGGGCTGAGTTGCATCTTCTTTTCCTGGTGGATCGACAGCCTCGACGAGTTCATCCGCCTGCCCGACAGCATCACCTGGGATCACTGGCTGGAGTCGGGGCCGATGCCGGTGGGCATGGTGCTGCTGACCATCGGCATCTATCACTGGCACCGCGAACAACTGGCGATCAGCGCGCAGATGGAGAAACGCGAGCGGCTGTTCCGCGAGCATCGGCTGTTCGACAAACTCACCCCGCTGGGCGGCGCCGATTATCTGAAACGGCAACTGGCTGACAGCCTCGGCGAGAGCATCGCCCAGCAGCAACCGCTGTCCTTGCTGGTGCTGGATCTGGATAACTTCGCCGCGATCAATCAGGCCTATGGGCATGCCGAAGGCGATGCCGTGTTGCAGGCCCTCAGCCATTTGCTGCTGCTCAACCTGCGCCGTCAGGATCTGCTCTGTCGCTTGGCCGGCGACCGCTTTGTGGTGTTGCTGCCCAATACGGGCGAACGTCAGGCGCAACTGCTCGCGCAGGAACTGCAGTTCGCCGTGCAAGCGCTGGCGCACAAAACCCGTCAACACGGCGAGCGCCTGCAACTGGCGGCCAGTACCGCGGCTGTCATGGCCCTCGACGAGACGCCCGAAGCGCTGCTCAAACGCTTGAACCTGGCACTGGCACGCGCCAAGTCGCCCTTGGCCAAAAGCGCCTGAGGCCGACCATGACCGTCAAAACCAACTGGTACGAAAGCGACAGCCGTTTCATCCCCGGGCATTACCAACCGGCGACGCTGATCGACCTGGCGCTGTCGCGTGACATCGACAGCCATCGACTGCTGCGTGGCACCGGGTTGTTTCATGAAGACATTCTGGCGGGGCAGACGCGCCTCAGTCCGCAGCAGTTTCTCGCTTTGATCGACAACAGTCGGCGCTTGCTCGACGCCGATGACAGCAGTTTCCTGTTCGGCCAACGCTTGCTGCCCGGTCATTACGGTGCGGCCAGCCATGCCTTGCGCCACGCCCAGAATCTGCATCAGGCGCTCGACACACTGGTGCAGCAACAGGCCTTGCTCAGCCCGTTGATGACACCGCGTCTGTTGCTCGATGACAGTTTTGCCTACGTGTACTGGCTGGACAGTTGCGGCGCTGGCGAGCAATGGCGTTTTCTGCTGGAAGCTGGCATGACCTCGCTGATCGCCATGAGTCAGTGGCTCAGCGGCCAGCGCCTGCCGTGGGAATGCAGCTTCAGTCATGCCGAGCCGCGTTATGTCGAGCAGTATTGGGTGCATCTGGGCGAGCACACACAGTTCAAGCGACCGCTGGACCTGATGCGCATCCCGCGCGAATTTCTCGCCCGACCGTGGCCCGGCGCCTCCGCCACGGCCGGTCAGGTCGCGCGCCAGGAAGCCACGCGGCAGATCGAGCAATTGGGTTTTGCCGCCAGCTTCACCGATTGCCTCTACAGCCACTTGCAGGATCACGTCCGTCAGCCACCGAGCCTGGAACAGGCTGCACAGGCATTTGCCATGAGCCCGGCGACCCTCAAACGCAAGCTGCAGAAACACGACAGCGGGTTCCAGCAACAGGTGGATCTGGTGCGCAAACACGTGGCGCTGTACCTGTATCAGGTCAAAGGCATGAGCAACGACGAAGTGGCCGAATACCTGAGCTTTACCGATGCAGCGAACTTTCGGCGTTCATTCAAACGCTGGACCGGCAGCACCCCGAACCTGATCCGTCAGTTGTTCGGCAGTCATTGAGGTGTTGGGCGGGTGTCACTGCTGAGGCGCCACAACCTTGAACTTGATGGCGATATCTTTGGACACCACGGTATCAGCCCACTCCCCCGCGCCGAGGCCGAACTCGTCGCGTTTGAGCACCAGTTCGCCGTCGAAAATGCCGATGGCGTTGCCTGCTTTCAACTCCACCGGGGCCGCAACTTCTCGGCTGATGCCCTTGAGGGTCAATCGACCAGTGATCAGGTAGTGGTTTTCGGAAACCTGCGTGAAATGGCTCGATTCGAACACTGCCACGGGAAATTTCGCGGTGTCGAACCACGCCGGTTTCACCAGTTCGGTATTGGCGTCTTCGCTGCCGGCGTCAATGCTGGTGAGGTCGATGTGCAAGGTGGTGTGGGCGTTGGCGAGGTTGTCGGTGTCAAAATCCAGCGTCGCGTCAAACTTGCCGAAGGTGCCGTACATCCGCGAGCCCATCTGGTTGTAGGTGAAGCTGATCTGGCTGGCGATGGTGTTGACCCGGGTGTATTCAACCGCCTGCGCTACAGGAGCGACACACAGGCAAAAAGCGGCAGCGAGCAGCAAGCGGATCGACATGGGATTCTCCAAACATCAGGCAGTTGCGCCAACTGATCTACCTACCCTGTAGGAGCTGCCGAAGGCTGCGATCTTTTGATCTTGCTTTTGAAAACTTCAAGTCAAAAGATCGCAGCCTGCGGCAGCTCCTACACAGATCAAACCAAACGTTCGATTTTCTGATGCTGCCAGACCAGTTTGTAATACAGCGTCTGCAACACCAGCATCCCCAGGTAAGCCACCGGGAACGCCATCCAGACACCTTGCAAACCAAACTGCCCGTCCAGCCAATAGGCCGCCGGCAATTGCACGCCCACCACGCAGACAATAGCGATCACCACCGGCACCAGCACCGTGCCACTGGCGCGCATGATGCCGCCGATGATCGCCTGGAAGCCGAACACCAACAGGCTCCAGAGCATGATGTGCAACAGATGCTCGGCCATTGCCCGGGTGGAATCCTCGGTCAGGAACAAGCCGAGCAACCAGTGCGACAACAGGTAACCCAGCACGATCAAGCCGCCGGTTAAACACACGTTGATCAACAGACCGGTGCGCAAGATCGGACCCATCCGTTCCAGTCGCCCCGCGCCGATGGCCTGTGCGCCGAGGATCGAAGCGGTGATCGCAATCGACAACGCCGGGAACTGCACATAGTTGACGATTTGCGTCACCGCGCCGTACGCCGCCGTCGCTTGCGAGCCGTGCTGGTTGACCAAGGCCAGGATGACCAATTCCGACAGCGACAACACAATCATCTGCACGCCGGTCGGCAAACCGATACGCAAGACTTTGCCAAGGATCACCCTGTCGAGCCGCAACGCCGCAAAAAATTCGCGGTCCGGCGCCAGTGGATGGTTCTTGCGAATCAGCCGCCACGCCAGCCACGCCATCGCCGCCAGGTTACCCGCGAGCCCCGCATACGCTGCACTCTGAATGCCCAGTTGCGGCAAGCCGAACCAGCCACGAATGAATGCCGGCGTCAGCGCCAGCCCGACACAGGTCGACACTACCAGCGCCAGCAACGGCGACACCGTATCGCTGACCCCGCGCAACAACTGCGTGAACAGCACAAACACCAGCAGCGACGGCAGAATCCACATCATCACGTGGGCGTATGCCACCGCATCGTCCAGGACATCCGCGGGCGTCCCCAACCCCGTCAGCGCCTGCCGCGCAAACACACTGCCCAACACCGCCGCGACCAGACCAATCAATACACCCAGCAACAGCGTCGCCCCGGCAATCGCCTTGACCATGTGCGGCTCACGCGCCCCCCAGGCCTGACCGATCAACACACCCGCACCCGCGCCGAGGCCGATCACCAGCGCGATAAAGAAGAACACCACGGGAAACATCCCCGACACCGCCGCCAGCGCCTGAGTGCCAAGCATCTGGCCGATGTAAATGCTGTTGACCGTACCCGACATGGACTGCAGGAAGTTGGACAGCACCATCGGCGCCAGAAACAGCAGGTAGGTTTGCCAGAGGGGTTTGGTGACGCTGGGGGTCTGCATTGAATAGAGGTCCATCTCGACGGCGGGAGAGCTGATGAAGGATAGCTTCGGTGAGTTGTGAGCGGGGTGCAATTAACATTTAAGACAGGTGTTTATATTTCCCCATCAAGATTGAGAACGGGCGAAGATCAAAAGATCGCAGCCTGCGGCAGCGTTCAATACTCAGCCCTGAGGATGTCGAAGAGTGCCTGCGCCGCCGCCGACAGTTCATTGCCCGGTTCAGTCAGCACGCCAATCGCCCGCTCCACCGAGTCATTCAACGTCAGGCAGCGCGCACCCAATTCCTGCATCTGCTCGGCACACAGCGCCGGCACAGCGCTCACGCCCAGCCCACTGGCAACCATCCGCCCGACTGTTGCCAGTTGGTGGCTTTCAAACTCCACCGGCAACTTCATGCCCCGCGCCTGCAAGTGCTCTTCGAGCATCACCCGCACCGTGGACGGCCGCTGCAAGGTAATGAACGGTTCCTGTAACAACGTCTGCCAGTCGATCTCGGTACGGGCGGCCAGCGGGGAATCCTGCGGCACCACCGCGACGAACCGATCCATGTAAAGCGGTGTGAATGTCATCGAGGTGTTCTGCATCGGTTCGAACGCCACGCCCAGTTCCACCTGACGGTCGCGCACCATCTCCAGCACCTGCTCGTTGATCACATCGTTGACCGTCACGTTGACGTTGGGATAGCGCGCGCGAAAGGTCTTGAGGATCGGCGGCAGCAGGTTGCCGGCAAACGACGGCATTGCCGCCAGCGTCACCCGCCCGCGTTGCAGGCTGAAGCGCTGACGCATTTCGTCTTCGGCGTTGTCCCAGTCGGCAATCAGGCGTCGGGCCAGCGGCAGCAGGGATTCACCTTCTGCGGTCAACGCCACATTGCGCGTGTTGCGGCTGAACAGCCGTCCACCCAAGCCCTCTTCCAGGGCTTTGATGGTCAGGCTCAGCGCCGATTGCGACAGGTGCAACCGCTCGCAGGCCACGGCAAAACTCAGGCTCTGGGCCACAGCAAGAAAGGCACGGATTTGTTTGATGGTCATACTGGATAGCTTCCTGCGATGCTGCCTGGATAAACGCGGTTAAAACTGTAGGAGCTGCCGAAGGCTGCGATCTTTTGATTTTGTTCTGAATGTTCAAGGGTCAAGATCAAAAGATCGCAGCCTTCGGCAGCTCCTACAGGATTTCGTCGATTCGGCCATTAGGCAAAATCGTCGATTCAGTGAGCTTAGCGATTATTGAGTTTTATCTATCAATCAACCTTAAAAATCAACTTAACAAATATATCCTTCAGCGAGACACTCCAACCATTCGGCTAGCCAGCCGCCCGCAAATAATAAAAGAGGTGCATATGGCAGGTTTCGACAAGCGCGTGAGTTCCTATGAGGAAGCCCTCGCCGGGCTTGAAGACGGCATGACCGTTATCGCTGGCGGCTTCGGTCTGTGTGGGATTCCGGAAAACCTGATCGCCGAGATCAAGCGCAAGGGCACACGCGACCTCACCGTCGTCTCCAACAACTGCGGCGTCGACGGTTTTGGCCTCGGCGTGCTGCTGACCGACCGCCAGATCAGCAAAGTCGTCGCCTCGTACGTCGGCGAAAACAAGCTGTTCGAAGAGCAACTGCTCAAAGGCGAAATCGAAGTTACCCTGACCCCGCAAGGCACCCTCGCCGAGAAAATGCGTGCAGGCGGGGCTGGCATTCCGGCCTTCTTCACGGCGACTGGCGTCGGCACTCCGGTGGCCGATGGCAAGGAAGTGCGTGAATTCAACGGTCGCAAGTACCTGATGGAAGAGTCCATCACTGGCGACTTCGCCATCGTCAAAGGCTGGAAAGCCGATCATTTCGGCAACGTCATCTATCGCCATACCGCGCAGAACTTCAATCCGCTGGCCGCCACCGCCGGCAAGATCACCGTGGTCGAAGTCGAAGAAATCGTCGAGCCCGGCGAGCTGGATCCGGCACACATCCACACTCCCGGCATCTACGTCGACCGGGTCATTTGCGGCACGTTCGAAAAACGCATCGAACAGCGCACCATCCGCAAATAATTCAGGCCTACGGAGAACAACAACATGGCACTTACCCGCGAACAAATGGCTCAGCGCGTCGCCCGCGAAATGCAGGACGGCTACTACGTCAACCTCGGCATCGGCATTCCGACCCTGGTCGCCAATTACATTCCCGAAGGCATGGAAGTCATGCTGCAGTCGGAAAACGGCCTGCTCGGCATGGGTCCTTTTCCTACGGAAGAAACCATCGATGCCGACATGATCAACGCCGGAAAGCAAACCGTGACCGCGCGTATCGGCGCTTCGATTTTTTCCTCGGCCGAATCCTTCGCGATGATCCGCGGCGGCCATGTCGACCTCACCGTGCTGGGCGCGTTTGAGGTGGACGTCGAAGGCAATATCGCCTCGTGGATGATCCCCGGCAAACTGGTCAAGGGCATGGGCGGCGCGATGGATCTGGTGGCCGGTGCGGACAACATCATCGTGATCATGACCCACGCGTCCAAGGACGGTGAGTCCAAACTCTTAGCCCGTTGCAGCCTGCCGCTGACCGGCGCCGGGTGCATCAAGCGTGTGCTGACCGACCTCGCCTATCTGGAAATCGAGAACGGCGCATTCATTCTCAAAGAACGCGCGCCGGGTGTCAGTGTTGAAGAGATCGTGGCCAAAACCGCCGGTAAACTGATCGTGCCTGATCATGTGCCGGAAATGCAGTTCGCTGCCCAGTGAGGAATTTGAAAATGCAAGACGTCGTCATTGTTGCCGCTACGCGTACCGCGATCGGCAGTTTCCAGGGTTCCCTTGCCAGCGTATCCGCGGTTGATCTGGGCGCAGCGGTGATTCGCCAGTTGCTCGAACAGACTGGTCTGGACGGTGCGCAGGTCGATGAAGTGATCATGGGCCAGGTGCTGACCGCCGGCGCCGGCCAGAACCCGGCGCGTCAGGCCGCCATCAAGGCTGGCCTGCCCCACGCGGTGCCGGCCATGACCCTGAACAAGGTCTGCGGCTCGGGCCTCAAGGCTTTGCACCTCGGTGCGCAAGCGATCCGCTGCGGTGACGCCGACGTGATTATCGCCGGCGGCCAGGAAAACATGAGCCTGTCCAACTACGTAATGCCGGGCGCGCGCACAGGTCTGCGCATGGGTCACGCGCAAATCGTCGACACCATGATCAGCGATGGCCTGTGGGATGCGTTCAACGATTACCACATGGGCATCACCGCGGAAAACCTCGTCGACAAATATGAGATCAGCCGCGAACAGCAGGACGCCTTCGCTGCCGCCTCCCAGCGCAAAGCCGCTGCCGCCATCGAGGCCGGGCGTTTTGTCGATGAAATCACCCCGATCCTGATCCCGCAGCGCAAAGGCGATCCGGTCGCCTTCAAGGTCGACGAACAACCGCGTGGCGAGACCACCGCTGAATCGCTGGCCAAACTGCGCCCGGCGTTCAAAAAGGACGGCAGTGTTACAGCCGGCAACGCATCGTCGCTGAACGACGGCGCCGCTGCGGTAATCCTGATGAGCGCCGAAAAAGCCAAATCCCTGGGCCTGCCAGTACTGGCGACCATCGCTGCCTACGCCAACGCGGGCGTTGACCCGGCGATCATGGGCATCGGCCCGGTGTCGGCCACCCGCCGCTGCCTGGACAAGGCGGGTTGGTCAATCGAGCAACTCGACCTGATCGAAGCCAACGAAGCCTTCGCCGCGCAATCGCTGGCCGTGGCCAAGGACCTGCAATGGGATCTGGACAAGGTCAACGTCAACGGCGGCGCCATCGCGCTGGGTCACCCGATCGGTGCGTCGGGTTGCCGGGTGCTGGTGACTTTGCTGCATGAAATGATCAAGCGTGATGCGAAAAAAGGTCTCGCGACCCTGTGCATCGGCGGCGGACAGGGCGTGGCCCTGGCGCTGGAACGCGCATAAAGAGCACTACCGACCGCGGGCGGATCCACGACATCCGCTCGCTGTCTCCCCAACACACAGATCCTTAGGGGATCAATGTTCGCCGCAAGATTTGTGTACGACACTGATCAACTGTAGGAGCTGCCGAAGGCTGCGATCTTTTGATCTTGCTCTTGAAAAACAAGATCAAAAGATCGCAGCCTCGTTTCACTCGACAGCTCCTACAGAGGTCGATGTGGGATCGAGCCTGCTCGCGAAGGGGCCCATTCAAGCACCAAAGATCTAGGGCTTGCGCAGCAAATAAGTATCCATGATCCATCCATGCTCCAACCGCGCAGCCTTGCGCACCCGCTCGATTTCATCCGCCACATCGCCGAGTTTGCCGCTGATCAAGATCTCATCCGGCGTGCCCAGGTAAGCCCCCCAAAAAATCTCTGTCTGCGGATCAGCCACGTGGTGGTAGGAATCTTCGGCATCGAGCATCACCACCAAACTGTCGGCATCACTTACCTGCCCTGCCGCCAAGCGCCGGCCAGTAGTGATTTCAACGGAGCGGCCAATCGTATTCAACGGCACTTTGTGCTGCGCGGCCAACGCCTGAACGCTGGTAATCCCGGGAATCACTTCAAACTCGAAGGCACAGCGGCCCGAGGCCAGAATCGCGTGCAGGATGCGGAGGGTGCTGTCGTACAACGCCGGATCGCCCCACACCAGAAAACCGCCGCACTCGCCGTCAGACAATTCGTCGTTGATCAGCCGTTCGAAGGTTTGCTGCTTGGTGCGGTTCAGATCATCGACGCTGGCGATGTAGTCCACGTCGCCGCGCTCGCGTTCCGGGCTGTGGGCTTCGACGAAGCGATACGCTGGATCGGTGATATAGCGTTGACAAATCTCGCGACGCAGATCGATCAATTTGTCCTTGCTCTGGCCCTTATCCAGCAAAAAGAACACATCCACCCGATTCAGCGCTTTCACCGCCTGCATCGTGATGTAGTCCGGATTACCGGCGCCGATACCGATCACCAGCAGCTGCTTCATCAGCGTGTTCCTTCAATGTCGTGACCTGGCAAGCGTAGCCGCCAGCGCCCGGTGAAGCGAAGTTCAACCGCTGACAACGGCTCGACATCAATGTCATGAAACGCCGAGCCCTGCATAACGTGAATCAACGCAGCACGGATGATGAACGGATGCGTGACCGCCACCACATGCCCCGGCGTGGTTTGCAGACTGACCAGCCACCTCGACACACGCTCGCACACCTGCGCGATCGATTCACCGCCATGGGGCGTGGCGTGCGGATCTTCCAGCCATTCCTGTAGCGCCGCGGGGTGCGAGCGTTGCAGATCCTTGATCGCCTGCCCGTGCCACTGCCCCCAATCGCAATCGCGCAGCGCTTGATCAATATGTGCGTCGGCACCCAACCACGCGGCGGTCTGACGTGTACGCAGTTCAGGAGCACAGGTCAGGCGCCGTGAGGCGTCGAAGCGCGCAGCCAATACGTCAGAAGCCAGGCCGATATTTTCAACAGGCTCATTCGTAGGAAAACGCGCCAGTTTTTGTGCGACGGTTCGCGCATGGCACATCAGGGTCAAACGGGTGGTGTGCACAATCAATCACTCTGTCGAGAGTCATGAAAAACAACGGCGCAATGCCGGTTAGTGGGCAATTGTGCCGTACTTCAAGGGCTTTAAGGCTGTTAGCTGCATCGCCTTATCACTTTAAGATGCCAAAAAATCGGCAATGTCTGACATGCCCATGGGCGATGGACTACAAAGCTTGTCGCCAACCGTGTAGCCCTTGTTACACAAGCATCTTGCCCCATTTCAGGGCCTTTTCAACACACTGAAAAATTCACTAGACATGTAGCGTCAGTTACATAAATACTGTTTTAACGGATTGTGAAACGAATTCGACACACCCATCCAGCAGGAGCCAGGATGCCCCCTCTCAGAGACCTGATCACCGATCCCGGCCTCGATCTGACACCGTCAGAACGCAAAGTCGTTCGCGCCCTGCTTGATCAATACCCACGCAACGGTCTGGGACCAATGGCACGTCTGGCCGAACACGCCGGCGTCAGCGACCCGACCATCGTGCGCCTGGTGAAAAAACTCGGTTTCGGCGGTTACGCCGAGTTCCAGGATGCGCTGCTCAGCGACATGGATCATCGCCTGCGCTCACCACGCACCCTGCTGCAACCTCGTGCCCAGCAAAACAAGGACGACGCCTGGGGTCATTATCTGGCCGACAGCCATCGCCTGCTGGTTGAAACGCAATCGCTGACTCAACCCGAAGACGTGCGCATCCTCACGGATTGGCTACTCGATACCCGGCATCAGGTGCACTGCTTCGGCGGACGCTTCAGCAGCCTGCTGGCGAGCTACTTGCTCAATCACTTGCGCCTGCTGCGCACCGGCTGCTTTGCACTGGAAGACAACGCGCAACTGCCTGATCGCCTGTTCGATCTGCAACGCCAGGATGTGGTGTTGCTGTTTGACTATCGCCGCTACCAGTCCCAGGCCCTGCGCGTGGCCAGCGCGGCGAAAAACAACAACGCGCGAGTGGTGCTCTTCACCGACATCTACGCCTCGCCACTGCGCGAACTAGCCGACCTGATTATCAGCGCCCCCGTAGAGTCGGCCTCGCCGTTCGACACCATGGTGCCGGCGCTGGCGCAAGTCGAAGCACTGATCGCCAGCCTGACCCTGCGCACCACGAATCTGGCCGATCGCCTGGAAGGCATCGACGCCCTGCGCAACGACTTCAATACGCACCTTCTGGAGGATAAATAAGGATGTTCACCCTTCCACACCGCTCGCCGCGAGACCTGCCATTTGTCACCGACCATACGGCCTTGTTGCTGGTGGACATGCAGCACGCTTGGCTCGATCCGCAGTTTGAACCTCACCTCACAAGTCCGGATGGCGAATACTTTCTGAACCGCGTCCAGACGCAGGTCGTGCCTAATCAACAACGCCTGCTGAATGGCTTTCGCGAGGCGCAGCAGAACGTGCTGCACACCGTCATCGAGAGCCTTACCGCCGATGGCCGCGACCGTTCGCTGGACCACAAACTGTCGAATCTGAACGTCCCCAAAGGCAGCCCGCAGGCACAGATCATCGCCGAACTGGCGCCCGCAGAAAACGAAATCTTCTTGCCGAAAACCTCGTCCGGGGTCTTCAACTCGACCAACATCGACTATGTGCTGCGCAACCTCGCGACCCGCCATTTGATCATCGCCGGGATCGTTACCGATCAGTGCGTGGACATGGCCGTGCGCGACGCTGCCGACCGCGGTTATCTGGTGACCCTGGTCGAGGACGCCTGCGCCACCCGCACTGCCGAACGCCATCACGCCTGCCTGAACGCGATCAAGGGTTACTGCTGGATTACCGACACCGACACCGTGCTCGGGCGGTTGCAGGAGATGCAGCCATGAGCGCCCGTCTGACGCCGCTGCCGATGACCACTATCGTCACCACTGACCTGATCGGCATTACCCGTGGCCGCTCGTTCCCCACCGACGAACTTGAGCATTACCAAGCCCCCGGTTGTGGCTGGGTGCCAGCCAACAGCGCCCTGACCCCGCAGGATTCCATCGCTTCGACCAGCCCGTGGGGCGCTTATGGCGACTTGCGCCTGGTTCCGGATCTGAGCAGCCGCGTCACCGTGAGCAACGGGCCGGATGTGAACGCCCCGCCGCTGGACTTCATCCACGGCGATCTTCGCGAAACCGATGGCCAGCCATTCGGCGCCTGCCCGCGCACGCTGCTGCGCGATGAGGTCGAGCGTTACCGCGACGATTTGGGCTTGCAGGTCAACGCCGCGTTCGAACACGAATTCAACCTGCATGCAGACCTTGCCGAACCTCCGGCGTTCTCGCTTGAAGCCCAGCGTCAGGGCGCCGAGTTCGGCGGCTGGCTGCTCAGCGCTCTGCGTGCCGGCGGCGTCGAGCCGGAGATGTTTCTGCCCGAGTACGGCAAGCATCAATTCGAAATCACTTGCCGACCAGCGCTGGGCGTCGCGGCCGCAGACCGCGCGGTGAACGTGCGCGAAATCGCCCGTGAGATCGCCCGGCAGATGGGCCTGGACCTGAGCTTCGCACCGAAGACTGCCGCGGAGGCGATGTGCAACGGTGTGCACCTGCACGTCAGCCTGCTTGATCTGGACGGCCAGCCGATGCTCTACGACGCAGGCACCAGCAATGGTCTGTCGAGCCTCGGCCAGCATTGGGCGGCGGGAATCCTGCATTACTTGCCGGCGCTGTGTGCAATCACCGCACCGACACCGCTCTCGTACGAGCGCTTGCAGCCACATCACTGGAGCGCCTCTTACGCCTGCCTGGGGCAACAGAACCGCGAAGCGGCGTTGCGCATCTGCCCGACCTCGACGTTGGGCAGCAAATCCGTGGCGAAGCAGTTCAACCTGGAATTTCGCGCCATGGACGCCACCGCCTCGCCGCATCTGGCGATGGCTGTGCTGCTGATCGCCGGACGACTGGGCATCGAACAGCGTCTGGCGCTGAACGCAATCACCAATGAAATTCCCGATTCACTCAATGACGAGCAACGTCAGGCGCGGGGCATCGTTGCACTGCCCGCCTCGCTGGCTCAGGCACTGGATTGCCTGCGCGACAGTGCAGCCCTCAACGAATGGCTGCCCAAACCGTTGCTCGACAGTTATTACGCCCTTAAAACCGAGGAACTGGCGCTGACGGAACAGCTCTCGATCGCTGAACTTTGTGAGCACTATGCACGCGTGTACTGAATCCGCCGAGCTGGGGTTGTTTACCAGACCGGTCTACAACCTGAGCCGCGCCGACTCGACGCATCCGTTGATTCTGGTGTGCGAGCACGCCAGTTGCTACATCCCCGAGGCCCTGAACAATCTGGGACTGGACGATACAGCCGCCCGCGAGCACATCGCCTGGGACATCGGCGCACTGGAACTGGCCGAGCAATTGTCGGCAACACTCGGCGCAACGCTGTTGAGCGCCAACTATTCGCGGCTACTGATCGACCTCAATCGGCCACGACATGCCCCCGACAGCATTCCGGCGCAGAGCGAGATCTATCAGGTGCCGGGCAACCGCGAGCTGGACGAAGCCACGCGCGAGTACCGCCGGCAGACGCTGTTCAAGCCGTTTCACACGCGCTTGCAAACACTGATCGACGCGCGCATTGCCAAGGGCCAACCGGTGCGCATAGTCGGGATTCACAGCTTTACGCCGGTGTATTACGGCCAGCCGCGCACCATGGAAGTCGGTGTGCTGTTTGGCCAGGCCAAGGCCTACGCCCAACAAGTGCTCGACGGCCTCGAAGCACATCCGCTGGTAGTCGCGGGTAATCAGCCGTACAGGATTGATCCGCTGGGCGACATGACAGTCCCGGTACACGGCGATGCCCGTGGCCTGGATTCGGTGCTGATCGAGGTGCGCAACGACTTGCTGCGCAGTCCTGAAGCGGTGTCGCGCTGGGCTGGATACCTCGCGCCACTGCTGTAATGGAAAACACTGCTGAAGCTGTAAACGATGGACCGATATAACAACTAAAACGACTGATTGGCTTACAAGGAGTTGCGCTTCATGGAAATTGAAGAATTCGGCTACAAGCAAGAGTTGAAACGTAGCCTGACGCTCACCGACCTGGTGGTGTATGGGATGATCTTCATGATCCCCATCGCCCCGTTCGGCGTGTATGGCTACGTCAACGCCGAGGCACCGGGGATGGTGCCGCTGGCGTACATCATCGGCATGGTGGCCATGGTGTTTACCGCGTTGAGCTACGGCAGCATGGCCCGCGCTTTTCCGGTTGCAGGCTCGGTGTATTCCTACGCGCAACGCGGCCTCAATCAACACGTCGGCTTCATCGCCGGGTGGCTGATGCTGCTTGACTACCTGCTGATCCCACCGCTGCTGTACGTGTACGCGGCGATGGCGCTCAACCACTTGTACCCGGACATTCCGAAAGTCGGCTTCATTCTGGCATTTCTTGTCAGCGCTACTTTCGTCAACTTGCGCGGTATCACGTTTACCGCACGGATGAACATTGTCTTTCTGCTGGCGCAACTGGTCGTGCTGGGCATCTTCCTGTTCTACGCCTGGACTGCCCTGCACAACGGTGGCGGCAATGGCGAGCTGACGTTGGCGCCGCTGTACAACCCGCAAACCTTCAACTTCGCCCTGCTGATGCAAGCCGTGTCGATTGCCGTGCTGTCGTTCCTGGGCTTCGATGCGATTTCCACCCTCGCCGAAGAAATCAAGGGCGACCCGGGTCGTAGTGTTGGCAAAGCTGCGTTGATCACGCTGGTGGTGATGGGCACGATTTTCGTCGTGCAAACCTGGATCGCTACCGATCTGGCAGCAGGTCTGGGCTTCAAGTCCGCCGACACCGCGTTCTATGAAATCGCCGAACTCGCAGCCGGAAGCTGGCTGGTGACCCTGACGGCAATCACCACGGCGCTGTCTTGGGGTATCGCTGTGGCGGTCACTTCGCAATCTGCGGTCTCGCGCCTGCTGTTCGGCATGGCCCGTGACGGCAAGCTGCCAAAAATACTGGCCAGGGTTCATCCGAAACACAACACGCCGTACATGAGCATTTATCTGGTGGCGGTGCTGTCGCTGGTGATCTGCTACCTGTTCATCAACTCGGTCGACACCCTGACCTCGCTGGTCAACTTCGGCGCGCTCAGCGGTTTCATGCTGCTGCACCTGACAGTGATCAACTACTACTGGCGTCGGCAAAAGTCCGGTCAGGTTGTGCGCCACCTGATCTGTCCGGTGATCGGCTTCATCATCGTCGCGGCCATCATGGTCAACATGGGTGTCGATGCGCAGAAACTCGGCCTGATCTGGATCGCTCTGGGCCTGGTGTACCTGTTCTTCCTCAACAAATTCAGCGCCACTACCGCGCTGCCTGACCCGAGCAACGGCTGACAAGAAAAAGAGCGGCGTCTGACAACAAATCAGGCGACCGCCGATTTAATGCGTGGAAACCGACAGTGATAGTCAGGTTCGGCAAATTTGCCGAACCTTTTGATACAGGAGTACATCCATGCTGGTCTTACGCCCAGTCGAACAGACTGACCTGACCCAGCTCCAACAATTGGCCCGTGACAGTCTAGTGGGGGTAACCTCCCTGCCGGACGACAGCGAGCGATTGCGCGAGAAAATCGCCAATTCCTGTGCCTCGTTTGCCAGTGACGCCACGGCCCACGGCCCGGAGAACTACTTCTTCGTGCTCGAAGAGCTCGACAGTCAACGTCTGGTCGGCTGCTCGGAGATTCTCGCCACCGCCGGCTTCGACGAACCGTTCTACAGCCTGCGCAACCGTCACTTCACCAGTGCCTCGCGGGAATTGAACATCGAGCACGGTGTGCCGGCGCTGTCGTTGTGTCACGACCTCAACGACCACACGCTGCTGCGCGGTTTCCATATCGACGCCGCGCTGGTGCGAACGCCATTTTCCGAATTGCTCTCGCGGGCACGATTGCTGTTCATCGCGGCCCACGCACAACGCTTCGCCGACGCAGTGATCACCGAAATCGTCGGCTACAGCGACGAAACCGGCCATTCGCCGTTCTGGGACGCACTGGGCAAGCACTTCTTCGATCTGCCTTACGTCGAAGCCGAGCGGCTGTGCGGAATGCAAAGCCGCGCGTTTCTCGCCGAATTGTTTCCGCAATACCCGATTTATGTCCCGATGCTGCCGCAAGCGGCTCAGGACTGTATCGGCCGGATTCATCCGGACGGCCAGGAAGCGTTCGACATTCTTGAGCGTGAAGGCTTTGAAACCAACAGCTACATCGACCTGTTCGACGCCGGACCGACACTGTATGCACGCACGACAAACATCCACTCGATCGTCCGCAGCCAGATCGCGCCTGTGCAGCAACAACCCCACATTGATGCCCGTGGCCGTTACCTGCTGAGCAATGATGCGCTGCACGGTTTTCGCGCCATCGTCGCCGAACTGGATTATCAACCCGATCAACCCCTGTCCCTCACCCCTGCAATGTGTGCGGCGCTGAACGTGACCAATGGCAGCCCGATTCGGCTGATCGCCCTGTGAACCACGCCCGGTTCCGCACTCAACGACAGTGCCCGAACAGGCGCGCAGAAGGAGTTACAGCATGATTGTCCGCCCGGTTAAAATCAGCGACCTGCGAGCCTTGATGGCGCTGGTAGAACAGGCCGGCCCGGGGTTCACCACCCTGCCGGTCAATGAAGATCGTCTGTCCCACCGGGTGCGCTGGGCACAACGTGCGTTCGCCGAGCAGGTCGAGCGTGCCGACGCCGATTATCTGTTCGTGCTCGAAGACGATGACATGCGTGTGGTCGGTGTCAGTGCGTTGGCCGGGGCGGTCGGCCTGCGTGAACCCTGGTACAACTATCGGGTCGGGTTGACCGTGAGTTCGGCGCCGGATCTGGGCATTCAACGGCAGATCCCGACCCTGTTCCTCAACAACGAACTGACCGGGCAATCGGAACTGTGCTCGTTGTTCCTGGGCCATGACCATCGCCACGGCAGCAACGGTCGCTTGCTGTCGCTGGGGCGCCTGTTGTTCGTTGCCGAGTTTCCGCATCTGTTTGGCGAGAAGATGATCGCCGAACTGCGCGGCAGCGCCGATGAAACGGGCTGTTCGCCGTTCTGGGACAGCCTTGGCCGGCACTTCTTCCAGATGGATTTCTGCCACGCCGATCACCTGTCGGGGCTGGGCAACAAGTCGTTCATCGCCGAACTGATGCCGCGCCAACCGCTGTACACCTGCCTGCTCACCGAACAGGCACAGGCGGCCATCGGTCAGGCGCACCCGAACACTGAGCCGGCGCTGAAAATCCTTCAGGCCGAGGGTTTCGCCCACAAGGGCTATATCGATATTTTCGACGGTGGGCCGGTCATTGAAGCGCCGATCCGCAACATCCGCACGGTACGTGACAGCCTGGAATTGTCCTTGAGCCTTGGCAGCCCGGACGAACAGGCACCGCTGTGGCTGATCCACAACCGGCGCCTGGAAAACTGCCGTATCACCGTCGCACCGGCGCGCCGGGTCGGCAGCAGCCTGGTCATCGACCGTCTCACGGCCAAACGCCTGCAGCTGCAACCGGGGAATTCGGTGCGGGCGGTGATGCTGCCCAATCAACAGCAACAGGCTGTGGCTGCCTGAACCTCGGGGATCACATTCTCCCCGTTATGGAAAACCTCCTGTGGCGGGGGATTTATCCCCGATCGGCTGCGCAGCAGTCGCAAAACCGGTAACCGCGATGTACCCGAAAGAAAATCAGTTGTGCGGATAAGGGGGCCGCTTCGCAGCCCATCGGGGATAAATCCCCTCGCCACAGGTAAATTCCCTGCCCTTACAGATCTGCTCACCACAGATAAATCCTTCCCCACAGTCAAATCCCCGCACCAAAGATGAATCCTTTCAGCTAAAGATCATCTGAAAATGCCCCCCTCGAAAATTCGTCATGATCCTTGACCCATTCGCGTGATAGCCTTTTCATCCTTCGGCGTTGACACCTTTGCTCAAGCCGTTCCATTCCTTTGGTATTGGTGGAACTCGTATGACCAGGCTTTCTCATCAAGATTTGCGCCGCAATTTCCGTCAACTGCTGGCCTCCGACACTTGCTACCACACGGCTTCGGTGTTCGACCCGATGTCCGCCCGGATTGCCGCTGACCTGGGTTTTGAAGTAGGGATTCTCGGTGGCTCCGTGGCCTCGTTGCAGGTGCTGGGCGCCCCGGACTTTGCCTTGATCACCCTCAGCGAGTTCGCTGAACAAGCCACCCGCATCGGCCGCGTCGCCCAATTGCCGGTGATTGCCGACGCCGACCACGGCTATGGCAACGCCCTCAACGTGATGCGCACCATCGTCGAACTGGAACGCGCCGGCGTCGCCGCCCTGACCATCGAAGACACCTTGTTGCCCGCGCAATTCGGGCGCAAATCCACCGACCTGATCACCGTGGCCGAAGGCGTTGGCAAAATTCGCGCGGCGCTGGAAGCCCGGGTTGACACGGAAATGGCGATCATCGCCCGCACCAATGCCGGGATCCTGCCGATCCAGGAAATCATCAGCCGCACCCGCCAGTACCAGGGTGCGGGTGCCGATGGCATTTGCATGGTTGGCGTGCAGGACTTCGATCAGCTAGAGCAGATCGCCGAGCACCTGACCGTGCCACTGATGCTGGTCACCTACGGCAACCCGGCGCTGCGCGACGACAAGCGTCTGGCCGAACTGGGTGTGCGCGTGACCATCGACGGCCACGGCGCTTACTTCGCGGCGATCAAGGCCACATACGACAGCTTGCGTGAACAGCGGCAGATCTTTACCCAGGCCTCCGACCTGAGCGCGACCGAACTGACGCACACCTACACCCAGCCGGAGGAATACATTCTCTGGGCGAAGGAATATATGAGCGTCAAGGAGTGATGTGCTGGCCGAGCTGACGCCATCGCTGGCAAGCCAGGCTCCCACAGGTTATGTGATTGGCGACAAACTTGCGGTCACCATAAAACCCTGTGGGAGCTGGCTTGCCAGCGAAGGGGCCAGCCGCTACACCGGTGTTTTGTAAGCCTCTTCCCGCTGCGCCGCCCGCGCTTGAATCACATCCAGAATTGCACACCCTTCCCGCATCAACAGGTGCACCGCGCTGGTGACCCGCGTCAGGTCAACGTCTGAAATGCCTTTGAGGTTGAGGCTGGACCACTTTTCCTACGAAATAGCCCTCACCCTAACCCTCTCCCAGAGGGAGAGGGAACTGATTGAGAGATGCTCGGGACCGGCGCCGACGTGATGCACTGCGCTGAATGGAAATCGTGAATTCAAATTGATCTGCATTGACTGCAAACAACGCGGTCAGTCCCCTCTCCCTCCGGGAGAGGGTTAGGGTGAGGGGCGGCCACACCACAAATCCGACGAGGTTCCCGCAGCTCCAACAGGGGGGATTTATCTCAGACCGAGTCCAGCAACGGCTGCTTTGGCAAACTATCGCTGTTACAAATCACCCGGTTCCGTCCGCTCGCCTTGGCTTCATACAGCGCCTGATCGGCATCACTGAGCCAACGGGTCGCATCGGGGTGCGCCGGATCGTACGCCGCCAGGCCAATACTCAAACTGACTTTCAACGCCGGATTCTGCTCATAACCCAACGTCGCGAAACGCTCGCGCAACGCTTCCATGGCCTGGGCGGCATTGAACAGCGGCAACTCCGGGAGAATCACGCAGAACTCATCGCCGCCGTAACGCCCGGCAACGTCGGTCGCACGCAGGTTCTGCTTGAGCATCTTGCTCAACTGTCGCAACACAATATCGCCGGCCACATGCCCGTAGGTGTCGTTGATTGCCTTGAAATGGTCGATGTCGATCAACGCAATGGCCGCGCCCTGCTTCTGCCGTTTGCAACGCTGAAAGGCGATTTCCAGTTGATCCTTCCACGCACCGTGATTGAGCAGGCCAGTGAGGCTGTCGGTGCGGCTCAGCGCCAGCAATTCACGTTTATGCACGCCCAACGTGTAGGCCTGCCGAAAGCAGATCCAGCCGAGCGCCAACGGGTACAACAGCAGCAGCGGGAAACAGGCATACATCTGCGCCGGCGTGGTTTGCGGAATGAACGCCGGGGCAAACACCACCAACCCAACGCCGACGCCTAGCAGCTGCGCCGCAGAACCGGCCAGCAGAAAACGCGCCCCACCGATGGCAACGTTGTTCATCGCCATCATCGAGATGGTTGTTGCAGTAGGCAGTGGATTGAAGTGCATGGCGGCGACCCAGAAGCCACCGAAAAAGGCGTCGATCAACAGGTTGCGATGTTCGGCATGAAAAGGCACCCGAGCGCGGCGCGCCAGCTGATAAGCCAGATGAGGCCAGACCAGGCCATTGGACAACATCAGCGCCCAGACCCACAACGGCGGATCGAGCGAGTACATCGACACAGACACACATAAAAGCCCAAGCAACAGCCCGAGGGTTCTCGATGTGTACAGCCTCCTGGCCAGTGAAAGTCCCTTACCTCCCGTTTTTCCCATAAGGGCCTCGACCACTCGACGGAACCTGCAAAATGCAGGACGGATGTGTTCGGAGTCTAACAGGGCAACGTTAAATAGCCATCACCGGTCAGCGCCCTGAATGCAGGAGCTGCGGCACGCTGCGATCCTTTGATCTTGAACCTTAAAACAAGATCAAAAGATCACAGCCTCGTTTTACTCGACAGCTCCTACAGGGTTTTGGGGTGGACGGAGGAATGGGGAAAGATGCGGTAACCCTTGCGACCGGGCACAGTGCAAATTTTTGGCTATACATGAAAGGAGTAAAACGGAAAAACAACTATAAGAAGGAGGCCCATGCAGACTTACCAAGTGTTGATCATCGGCAGCGGATTTGGCGGTCAGTGCGCGGCGATCAACCTGCTCAAGGCCGGGATCGACGATTTTCGCTTGCTCGAACGGCGCGACTTTTTTGGCGGCACCTGGTGCCAGAACACCTACCCCGGCGCGGCGGTGGATGTGCCCTCTCCGCTTTATTCGCTGTCGTTCGCGCCGTACCGCTGGTCACAGATGTTTGCCGAACAAGCGGAATTGCATCGCTATACCGAGCACGTGATCGATACGTTTGGCCTGCGTGAGCGCGTGGAGCTGCAAGCCAACGTCGAACACGTCGAATGGGATGACACGGAAAAACGCTGGGCCGTCCACACCGCCACCAAAGGCACGTTCCATGCGCAGTTCCTGATCAATGCCAGCGGGCCATTGAGCCAACCGGTAATCCCGCACTTCCCTGGGCAGGATCGCTTTCAGGGCAAGACATTTCATACAAACAATTGGGATCACAGCTACGACTATCGCGGTAAACGCGTGGCCATCGTCGGCAGCGGAGCCAGCGCCGCGCAGGTAATCCCGGTGATCGCCCCGCAGGTTGAGCAACTGCATGTATTCCAACGCACGCCGCATTGGGTGCTGCCGCGAGCCGATCGCGTATTCGGGCCGTTTCAGCGCTGGTTACTCGGTTTGAAACCGGCCTACAAACTGCTGCGCTGGTTGATTTACTGGCAGTTCGAGACACGGGTGATCGCCTTCAAATACTCGAAACCGGCGATTCACATGGTGCAGAAACAGGCGCTGCGCTTTCTCAAACGCCAAGTGCCCGATCCCGTGCTCCAGCAAAAACTCACGCCGGACTTCACCATCGGCTGTAAACGGGTGCTGGTCTCCAGCACCTACTACCCGGCACTGACCCGGCCCAATGTCAGCCTGCACAGCCGCGAGCAGGGCATCGCGTCAATCGATGAAAGCGGAATCAACACCCAGGACGGCGAGCACATCGATGTTGATCTGATCGTCTGGTCGACCGGTTATGACGCTACCGACGGCGTTATTTCCTACCCCGTCAGCGGAAAGAACGCCGTGCAACTCAGAGATGTCTGGGCCGAATATCCTCGCGCCTACCTCGGCACCAGCCTGCCGGACTTTCCCAACCTGTTTATCGTCACCGGGCCCAATACCGGTATTGGCCACACTTCGGCGCTGTTCATCATCGAATCGCAGATGAACTACATCATCGACTGCATCCGCACCGTGCAAGCCAAAGGTCTGCGCAGCATCGAAGTGCGCCCCGAGGCAGAACGTACCTACACTGCAATTATCCACCGGGAGATGGAGCGCACGGTCTGGAAGTCCGGCGGCTGCCACAGTTGGTATCAAAGCAAGAGCGGTCATGTGATCGCGATGTTTCCCGGCTTCAGTTTCAGCTATCACCGTTTGACCCGGGCGCTGAAACCGGCCGACCACATTTTGTCCTGACTACGTATAAGGAAGACGTCGATGCTTTTGCTGTTTGTCGCCCTCGCGGTGTTCGTGGCCTGGAGCTGGTTGAGTTATCCGGCGGTCGGCCATTGGCTGTATGACCTGAACATGGCCATTGAGGCCAAGTTGTACAAACTGCACAAGATCGAAGTGCCGATCGCCGAGATGACAGTCTCGACCTGGCAGGGCGGGCCATATGAAGCGCCCAGTGCGATCCTGATGCTGCACGGCTATAGCGGCGACAAAAACCTGTGGCTGCGCTTCTCCCGGCATTTCGTGCGCGAGTACCGGGTGATCATTCCGGATCTGGCCGGCCACGGTGAAACCGGCTTCAAGGCGGGTGGCGGCTACGACATTGCGGTTCAGGCCAAGCGCATGATCCAGTTGCTCGACGTCTGCGGCGTGGAGAAAGTCCACGTGATCGGCAACTCCATGGGCGGTTACATCGCCGCCTGGCTGGCGGCAACGTATCCGGAGCGGATCGCTTCGCTGGCGTTGATTGACCCGGCCGGCGTCACCGCCCCCGAGGTCAGCGACATGGAGCGCCACCTGGCCCGTGGGCACAACCCGTTTCTGATCAACTCCCGGGAAGAATTCCAGCAGTTTTATGCGATGACCATGGCCTCGCCGCCCTGGGTGCCGAAACCCGTGCTGGATGCGATCGCCCAGCGTTATGAAAACCAGCGCGATGAACTGGAAGAGATCTTCCGCGATTTCCGCGCCAGCCCGCCGATGGAGCCAAAACTGGCCGACATCAAATGCCCATCGCTGCTGCTGTGGGGCCGCAAGGATCGCTTGATCGATGTCAGCAGCGTGCCGATCTGGAGCAAAGGCATCGCCAATTTGCAGGTGGATGTGTGGGACCACGTCGGGCATATGCCAATGGTCGAACAGCCCGCAGACACCGCGCGCTTGTATCGAGAGTTTTTGGGCAAGCAAAAATGAAAACCTGCACACCCCTGTAGGAGCTGCCGAAGGCTGCGATCTTTTGACTTTGGTTTTTAAGAATCAAAAGCAAGATCAAAAAATCGCAGCCTTCGGCAGCTCCTACAGGGGGAGTGGTTGAGAGGTTGAGATGAACATTCTTTACGACGAACGCCTCGACGGTCCGCTGCCTGACGTCAACAAGGCCGGTCTGCTCAAGGCCTTGCAACAGGCCATCCCCGACCTCGACATTCTCTGGCGCGAGGAAGAACTCAAACCCTACGAATGCGATGGACTATCCGCCTACCGCACCACGCCGATGCTGGTCGCCCTGCCCCGGCGGCTCGAGCAGGTGCAAACCCTGCTTAAACTCTGCCATCAACAAAACGTTCCGGTGGTCGCCCGCGGCGCCGGTACCGGTTTGTCCGGCGGCGCGTTGCCGCTGGAAAAAGGCCTGTTACTGGTGATGGCGCGCTTCAACACCATCCTCCACATCGACCCGGCCGCCCGCACTGCGCGGGTTCAGCCCGGCGTGCGCAATCTGGCGATTTCCCAGGCCGCCGCGCCGTTCGGGCTGTATTACGCGCCGGATCCATCGTCGCAAATCGCCTGTTCGATTGGCGGCAACGTCGCCGAAAACGCCGGTGGCGTGCATTGCCTCAAGTACGGCCTGACCGTGCACAACCTGCTGAAAATCGAAGTGCTGACGATTGAAGGCGAACGCCTGACCCTGGGCTCCGAAGCCCTCGATTCGCCTGGTTTCGACTTGCTTGCGCTGTTCACCGGTTCCGAAGGTTTGCTGGGGATCATCACCGAAGTCACGGTCAAACTGCTGCCCAAACCGCAGGTCGCCAAAGTGCTGCTGGCCAGTTTCGATTCCGTGGAAAAGGCCGGACGCGCCGTGGCCGAAATCATCGCCGCAGGGATCATTCCCGGCGGCTTGGAGATGATGGACAATCTCGCCATTCGCGCCGCCGAAGACTTCATTCACGCGGGTTACCCGGTCGACGCCGAAGCCATTCTGTTGTGCGAACTCGACGGCGTCGAAGCGGATGTCCACGACGACTGCCAACGGGTTCGCGACGTGATGACCGAGGCCGGTGCAACCGAGGTGCGTCAGGCTCGTGACGAAGCTGAACGCGTGCGTTTCTGGGCCGGGCGCAAAAACGCTTTTCCGGCCATCGGCCGCTTGTCGCCGGACTATTACTGCATGGACGGCACCATTCCGCGGCGCGAATTACCCGGCGTGTTGCAAGGCATCGCCCGCCTCAGCGAGGAATACGGTTTGCGCGTGGCGAATGTATTCCATGCCGGCGACGGCAACATGCATCCACTGATTCTGTTCGACGCCAACCAGCCCGGCGAACTGCACCGCGCCGAAGCCCTGGGCGGCAAAATTCTGGAATTGTGCGTGCAGGTCGGCGGCAGCATCACCGGCGAACACGGGGTCGGCCGCGAAAAAATCAATCAGATGTGCGCGCAATTCAATAACGAAGAATTGAGCCTTTTCCACGCCGTCAAAGCCGCGTTCGACCCGCAAGGTCTGCTCAACCCCGGCAAGAACATCCCGACACTGCACCGCTGTGCCGAGTTTGGCGCGATGCACATTCATGCCGGGCAACTGCCATTTCCCGAGCTGGAGCGCTTCTGATGGCTGACTTCGACGGCGCCAGCATCCTGCTCGATCAGGTCAATGTAGCGCGGGCCAATGCCACGCCACTGAGAATTCAGGGCGGCAACAGCAAGGCGTTTCTCGGTCGCGAAGTGGCCGGTGAGGTACTCGACATCCGCGTGCATCGCGGCATCGTGCGCTATGAGCCGACCGAACTGGTGGTCAGCGTGCGCGCAGGGACGCCATTGTCCGAGTTGCTCGCGGCACTGGATGCCGCCGGGCAAATGTTACCGTGCGAGCCGCCAGCATTCGGTGAAAGCGCCACGGTCGGCGGCATGATTGCGACGGGTTTGTCGGGCCCTCGGCGGCCATGGTCTGGCTCGGTGCGCGATTTCGTTCTGGGTACACGAGTGATTACCGGTCTGGGCCAACACCTGCGTTTCGGCGGCGAAGTGATGAAAAACGTTGCCGGTTATGACCTCTCGCGGCTGATGGCCGGCAGTTACGGCTGCCTCGGCGTGCTCACCGAAGTCTCGCTCAAAGTCCTGCCCAAACCCCGGCAATGCCTGAGCATTCGCCTGGATATCGATTGCGCCCGGGCACTGGCCAATCTCGCCGAATGGGGCCAGCAACCGCTGCCAATCAGCGCCGCGTGCCACGATGGCGACAGTTTGTATCTGCGACTTGAGGGTGGCGAGGGCTCGGTGACGGCGGCGCATCAACGCTTGGGCGGTGAACCACTGGACTCGCTGTTCTGGCGTGATTTGAACGAGCAACGTTCGCCATTCTTTGACGAAGGCCTGCCATTGTGGCGCCTGTCGCTGCCGAACAGTCTCGGCGCGTTGGATCTGCCCGGCGCGCAACTGATCGACTGGGCCGGCGCGCAACGCTGGTTGAAATCCGACAGCCAACACATTCATATCCTTGCCCAGGAACTCGGCGGCCACGCTACCTGCTTCACCCATGGCGCCACCTCGTCACCGTTCCAGCCATTGCCCGCCACGCTGCTGCGCTATCACCGGCAACTCAAGGCGCAACTCGACCCGCAAGGGCTGTTCAATCCCGGCCGGATGTACGCGGAGTTTTAGCCATGCAAACAACCCTCAGCGAGCAATCCCGACAGTTGCCCCGCGCCGCCGAGGCGGAAAAGATCCTCCGTAGCTGCGTGCATTGCGGCTTTTGCAACGCGACATGTCCGACGTATCAATTGCTCGGCGATGAGCTCGATGGTCCGCGCGGGCGCATCTATCTGATCAAGCAAGTGCTCGAAGGCGCACCGGCGACCGCACAAACGCAACTGCATCTGGACCGCTGCCTGTCGTGCCGCAATTGCGAAACCACCTGCCCGTCCGGCGTCGACTATCACAACTTGCTCGACATCGGTCGGGCCGTGGTTGATCAAGCGGTGCCGCGTCCGGCGGCGCAACGCTTGTTGCGTGAAGGCCTGCGCGCACTGGCGCCGAATCCGCGATTGTTCAAAGGTTTGCTGCGGGTGGGCGCTACGTTTCGGCCGCTGTTGCCGCGAATGTTTGAAAGCAAACTGCCGCAGCCCATGCTGACGTCGGGGTTGCGTCCCGCCCCTCGGCATGCGCGCCGCGTCATGTTGCTGGAAGGTTGCGTGCAACCGGGTTTGTCGCCGAACACCAATGACGCCGCGGCGCGTGTGCTCGACCGACTCGGCATCAGCGTCATCCCGGTAGCCGAGGCCGGTTGCTGTGGTGCGCTGGATTATCACCTCGACGCCCAGGCCAAAGGCCTCGACCGCGCCCGGCAGAACATCGACGCCTGGTGGCCACATCTGCAAAACGGCGCCGAAGCCATCGTGCAGACCGCCAGCGGCTGCGGCGCGTTCATCAAGGATTACGGGCATTTGCTCGAGGCCGATCCGGTCTATGCCGACAAGGCACGGCGGATCAGCGAAATGACCCTCGATCTGGTGCAGGTTCTCGCGCAAGAACCGCTGGAGCAGGTCTGCGCCGCCAGCGAACAGCGGATCGCCGTGCATTGCCCGTGCACCTTGCAGCACGCATTGAAACTCGGCGGTGCGGTGGAAGCGGTGCTGACCCGCCTCGGCTTCAACCTGACGGCGGTGCCGGACGGCCACTTGTGCTGCGGCTCGGCGGGCACCTATTCCCTGACCCAGCCGACACTGGCGCGGCAACTGCGCGACAACCGCCTCAATGCCTTGGAAAGCGGCCGCCCGCAGCTGATCGTCACCTCCAACATCGGTTGCCAGAGCCACTTGGCCAGCGCCGGACGCACACCGGTTTTGCACTGGATCGAACTGGTGGATCAGTCGTTGGCAGAATGAAGTTCGTAGGATTCTTCGTTTGCCCGCGCAGGAGAAGGCTGCGATCTTTTCTCCTATCCATTACGTGACCGTGGCAGGAATTAATTTCATGACCGTGCAGCCTTTCGTCAGCCCCGACCTGATCCGCCAACGCTTCTCCAAAGCGATGTCCGACATGTACCGCGAAGAGGTGCCTCTGTACGGCGCACTGATGGAACTGGTGGAACAGACCAACCGTGACGTGCTTTCCCGTGAGCCAGGCATCGCTCGGCAGCTAGACAGCACCGGCGAAATCGAACGCCTGGACATGGAACGCCATGGCGCCATCCGCGTCGGCACCGCGACGGAACTGGCCACCCTCGCCCGCTTGTTCGCGGTCATGGGCATGCAACCGGTGGGTTACTACGACCTGACGCCTGCGGGCGTGCCGGTGCACTCCACGGCATTTCGCGCGGTGCATGAAGATGCGCTGCAGACCAGTCCGTTCCGGGTGTTCACGTCGTTGTTGCGGCTGGAGTTGATTGAAGACCCTGAGCTGCGCGCTTTCGCCGAGTCAGTCCTGGCCAAACGTTCGATCTTTACCGACGCGGCGCTGCGTTTGATCGCCCAAGCTGAAACGGCTGGCGGACTCGACGAAACCGAATCGCAGGAATTCGTCCTACAGGCATTGGAAACCTTTCGCTGGCATCACAGCGCAACTGTTACCGCTGCGCAGTACCAGACGTTGAGCGCCCAACACCGGTTGATCGCTGATGTCGTGGCGTTCAAAGGCCCACACATCAATCACCTGACCCCACGCACGCTGGACATCGACATCGTCCAGGAACAGATGCCCGCCCATGGCATCACGCCCAAAGCGGTGGTCGAAGGCCCGCCTCGCCGGCAATGCCCGATCCTGCTGCGCCAGACCAGTTTCAAAGCGCTGGATGAGCCAATCGCATTCACCGATCAGAGCGAAACCCGAGGCAGCCACAGCGCGCGTTTCGGCGAAATCGAACAACGCGGCGCCGCGCTGACCCCCAAGGGCCGGGCGCTGTATGACCGATTACTGAATGCTGCCCGCGATGAGCTCGGTGATTTCCCCAACGAAGGCAATGCCTCACGCTACAACACGCTGATGATTCAACACTTTGGCGAATTTCCCGACAGCGTCGACGGCATGCGTGAACAGAGCCTGGCGTACTTTCGCTATTTCACTACTGAAAAAGGCTTGGGGGCGGGTAGTCTCGGTGATACCTCGCTGGAGGGCTTGTTGCGCGATGGCTATGTGAAAGCTGAGCCACTGGTGTACGAAGATTTCCTGCCGGTCAGTGCGGCGGGGATTTTTCAGTCGAACCTTGGGGATGCGGCGCAGGCGCACTATGGCGAGCACTCCAATCGACAGGCGTTCGAACAGGCGCTGGGGCGCCCGACCATTGATGAGTTGGGGTTGTATGCCGAGACGCAGAGGCGTTCGATTGAAGAATGCGCGCAAGTGCTGGGCCTGAAAATAATCTAACGGCAGGTCGTCGGTAGATCAAAAGATCGCAGCCTTCGGCAGCTCTTACATCTGGAATGTATTTTTCCTGTAGGAGCTGCCGAAGGCTGCGATCTTTTTGCTTTTGACTCATCGCACTGCCAGTGACGGCCTTCGGCCGTACTGCGCAAGAAGTTGCGCAGTACCCCATAATAAAACACCCCTCTGAAGCGCTACAGCCTATACGTCACGAGGCCTGCAGCCAAGTGCGCAAGAAGTTGCGCAGTACTGCGCAACTTCTTGCGCACTTTCGCCTTCGATTCTGTGTAAAAAACCCTCGCAACCGCAGTCCAGAGCACTTTGCCCCCCGCGCTCCGGGGACTTTGCAAAACCTGGCACGCTCCTTGATAACAGTCAGGCACCCACCGGGCGATTTCGCCTCCCGGGCACCTTAAATTTATCCGCAAGGAGAGCACCCCATGGCAACACCAGCGTACATGTCGGTTACCGGC
>NZ_JACVHB010000011.1:0-82463 GCF_020149425.1 Pseudomonas sp. P116
AGTGAAACGATGCATCGCCGATGGTAGTGTGGGGTTTCCCCATGTGAGAGTAGGTCATCGTCAAGATTAAATTCCGAAACCCCAATTGCGAAAGCAGTTGGGGTTTTGTTTTGTCCGCAGGAAAGTTTTTGTTTTGTGCCAGTGAACAAATTTGCACAGTTATTTTCGAAGCAGAACACTAGAATAGCCCCAACTTTTTCGGAGCCAGAGCCTTTATGTCAGATCCGGTTGACGCCTCAGGGCTGTCAGATTTACCGCTGGAAGACCTGGTGGCCTGTCACGAGTGCGACCTGCTGATGCGCAAGCCGAAACTTGCCCACGGCGAAAAAGCCCTGTGCCCGCGCTGCGGTTACGAGTTGTACGCCCACCGCCATAATGTGGTGCAGCGCAGCCTTGCCTTGGTCATCGCGGCACTCTTGCTCTACGTGCCAGCGAACTTTTTACCCATCATGCAGCTCAATCTACTCGGGCAGTCGTCGCACGACACTGTCTGGAGCGGCGTTGTGGGGTTGTTCAACACCGGCATGCAAGGTGTTTCGATCGTCGTATTCCTGTGCAGCATGGCCATTCCGTTAATCAAGTTGCTGTGTCAATTGGCGGTACTGCTGACGATCCGCTTGAACCTTGGGCGCAGCTACGGCCTGCTGCTCTACCGCATTTACCACCACCTCAAAGACTGGGGAATGCTCGAGGTCTACCTCATGGGCGTACTGGTGGCGATCGTTAAACTGGCGGACATGGCAGCCATCACCGTCGGCCTCGGGCTGGCGTGTTTCATCGGCTTGTTGTTGATTCAGGTCTGGCTGGAAGTGGTGATGTCGCCGCATCAGATCTGGCAGGCGTTATCTGGAGAGAATGCTCATGCGGGCGATTGATGCGGGCATTCTGACTTGTACCGAATGCCACGAGTTGAACAGGCAAGAAGCGGACACCGACGAGCAGACCTGCACGCGCTGCGGGGCTCTTGTTCACCCGCGCCGTCCGAACAGCCTGACCAGAACCTGGGCACTGCTGATCACCGCAGCGATTATCTATATTCCGGCCAACGTGCTGCCGATCATGACTGTCAGTTCTTTGGGGCAGGGTGATCCGAGCACCATCATGTCCGGGGTGATCCAGTTGGTGCAGCACGGCATGATCCCTATTGCTGCGGTCGTTTTCATTGCCAGTATTCTGGTGCCGACTTTCAAACTGGTGGGCATTGCGCTGTTGCTGTTTTCGGTACAGCGACGTCAGCCGTTGTCCGCGCGTCAGCGCATCTGGATGTACCGTTTCATCGAATTCATTGGCCGCTGGTCGATGCTTGATATTTTTGTGATCGCCATCCTGGTGGCGGTCGTCAACTTCGGCCGGCTTGCCAGTGTCGAAGCCAATCTTGGCGCCATCGCCTTCGCCACTGTGGTGATTCTGACGATGCTAGCCGCAGTAACTTTCGATCCCCGACTGATTTGGGATAACACGGAGTCGGATGACGACCATGACTGATTTGCCTGTAGCGAAAACCCGACCGGCCTCGAACTGGTCTGCCATTTGGGTACTGCCTTTGATCGCGCTGATCATCGGTGGCTGGCTCGGCTGGCGTGCTTACTCCGAAACCGGTATCGAGATCCAGATTCGTTTCGAGAGCGGCGAAGGCATCCAGGCCAACAAGACCGAGGTCATGTACAAAGGTATGTCGGTCGGTAAGGTCAAGACGCTCAAGCTCGACGATGAAGGCAACTCCAAAGGAGTGATCGCCACGGTCGAGATGAATAAAGACGTCGAGCCATACCTCAAGACCAGCACCCGCTTTTGGCTGATCAAACCAAGCGTGACCTTGGCCGGTATTACCGGGCTGGAAACACTGGTCTCCGGTAACTACGTCGCCATCAGTCCCGGCGAAGGCGAGCCTTTGCGCAAGTTCAAGGCGCTGGCTGAAGAGCCGCCGCTGTCTGATGCCAAGCCTGGTTTGCACCTGACCATCAAGGCTGATCGTCTCGGCTCGCTGAGCCGCGGCAGCCCGGTGTTCTACAAGCAGATCAAGGTCGGTCAGGTCAAAAGCTATCTGCTTTCGGAAGACCAGAGTACGGTCGAGCTCAAAGTTTTTATCGAGCCGACCTACGCCAAACTGGTGCGTAAACACACACGTTTCTGGAACGCCAGCGGCATCAGCATCGACGCCAACCTGTCTGGGGTAAAAGTGCGCAGCGAATCGCTGGCGAGTATTGTCGCCGGCGGTATCGCCTTCGCCACGCCAGAGAATCGCAAGGACAGCCCGGCGACTGATCCAAGCCTGCCGTTCCGCCTCTATGAAGACTTCGACGCCGCCGCTGCCGGGATCCGCGTGAAGGTCAAACTAAGTGACTTCGAAGGTCTGCAGGCCGGTCGTACGCCGGTGATGTACAAAGGCATTCAGGTCGGCAATCTGAAAGCGCTGAAGGTCGATCCGGATCTCAACAGCGCCACTGCCGAACTCACCCTTGATCCATTGGCCGAAGACTATCTGGTCGATGGCACGCAATTCTGGGTGGTCAAACCGTCTATCTCTCTTGCCGGTATCACTGGGCTGGAAGCCCTGGTCAAAGGTAACTACATCGCCGTGCGACCGGGTGACAAAGGGGCTGCCCCGAAACGTGAATTCGAGGCCAGGCCAAAGGCGCCGCCTCTGGATCTGCGTTCGCCGGGCCTGCACCTGGTGTTGTTCACCGATGCCCTTGGTTCGATTGAAGTCGGCAGTCCGATTCTTTACAAACAGGTCAAGGTCGGTTCGGTACAGAGCTACCAGTTTTCCAGGACCAGAAAGCAAGTGGTTATCGGTGTTCACATCGAGAAGGAATACGAGAACCTGGTTAACGCCTCGACCCGTTTCTGGAATGTCAGCGGTATTACGCTGACCGGTGGCCTGACGGGCGGCATTCAAGTGAAGAGTGAATCACTGCAGACGCTGATGGCCGGCGGTATTGCTTTCGAAACGCCACAGGCCAAGGCGCCATTGCAGAAACGCATTCCGCGCTTCCGCCTGTTTGCCAGCCATGACGACGCCAATCAAAAGGGCGATGTCGTGACGATCAAGGTTGATCGCGCCGATGGTTTGCGCAGCGGTACGCCAGTTCGATTCAAGGGGCTGGATGTCGGCAAGATCGAAAGTGTCGATCTGACCGACGATCTGCAATCGGTCATCCTCACCGCACGCATCACTGAAGTACCAGAGAAAATTGCCCGGGTCGGCAGTCAGTTCTGGGTGGTCAAACCGGAGTTGGGGTTGATCAAGACATCCAATCTGGAAACTCTCGTCACCGGGCAATATATCGAAGTGCAACCAGCGGCGAAGAACCTCGGCCCACAGAAGAACTTCGTCGCACTAGCCAATGCGCCGGAAGTCGCCAAGCAAGAGGCGGGTTTGAGTCTGGTATTGAGCGCCGCTCGTCGTGGTTCGCTGAAACCGGGTGTGCCAGTGACCTACCGTGAAATTACCGTGGGCAAAGTCACCGGTTATGAACTGGGCCAGACCGCTGATCGCGTGTTGGTGCACATTCTGATCGAGCCGAAATATGCGCCGTTGGTGCGCAGTGGCAGCCGCTTCTGGAACACCAGTGGTGTGGGTTTCGATATCGGCTTGTTCAACGGCTTGACGGTACGCACGGAATCGCTCGAGACGGCGATTCAGGGCGGTATCGCGTTTGCCACGCCGGATGGCGAGCGCATGGGCAATCCCGCTCGGGCAGAGCAGACGTTCCCGCTGTTCGACAAGTTTGAGGATGAGTGGCTGACGTGGGCGCCGAAAATCCAGCTCGGTAAGTAATCCGGGAATTATGAGGTGTCTGGGAGGACGCCTTCGCTGGCAAGCCAGCTCCCACAGGGGTCGGCGGTGCTCATACAATCCGTGTTCGACGCCAAACCTGTGGGAGCTGCGGTGCGACGATTCGACTTGCCAGCGATGCGGCCTTAAAACCCACAACAAAACCCCAGGCCATAAAAAAGGGCCGCGATCCAGTCAGATCGCGGCCCTTTTTATTGCCTTCAGTTAACGCCGATCAAACCGCATCCAGCTCCGGCTCATCCGCTTCAACATTTACCGTGGCTTTGACCACATCATGGCGACGGATGTACTTCCAGTCCGCCTCGTCGATGTAGATCCCTGCCGGGCCGCTGCCGCCTTCCAGGTCGATGGCGACACTGGCGCAGACCTGCGGCTTCACGCTCGCCAGAATCGGTACGAAGCCCAGTTGCAGGCTGGTTTCCAGCAAGGCTGCCTGGTTCTTTTCGTCGATGTCCGCTGCCTCATCGAGGTAGTACGGCAGGCGTACGCGACCGGCCTGATCGCGGTCCATCAAGTGCAGCAACAAGTACATGTTGGTCAGCGCCTTGATGGTCATGGTGGTGCCGTTGGACGCCGCGCCGTCGATGTCGGTGTGGATAACCGGTTGGCCGTTGACCTTGGTGATCTCGAACGCCAGTTCGAACAAGTCCTTGAGGCCGAGCTGGTTGTGGTTTGCCGCCACCAACCGCGCAAGATATTCCTTGGCCTCTTCGTTCTTGTTGTCCTGCTCGGCGCTCTGGCTCAGGTCGAACACCGACAGGGTTTCGCCTTCTTCGTACTGACCGGCGCTGTGGATGATCTGATCGATGTGCTTGAGCGCTTCCTTGTTCGGCGCGAGGACGATACGGAAGCTCTGCAGGTTGGACACCTGACGCTTGTTGATCTCGCGGTTGAACAGCGCCAGTTGGTGCTCGAGGCTGTCGTAGTCGCTACGAATGTTGCGCAGGGTCCGGGCGATGTCGGTGACTGCCGCACGACGCGCCTTGCCGAGGGTCAGCGCCTCGTCGGTACGGTGCGCGTAAGCGTTGATCAGCAGTGACAGGCGGCGCTCCATGTCGTCCTCGCTGTCGAACTTGGCCACGCCTTTGAGGCGCACCTGCGCGTAAAGCGCTTCGATCTGGCCATCGGCGCGCAGCAATCCTTGCCAGCTGTCCTGATAGTCGTTGAGCAGCGGCAGCAGGTTGTCCATCGAATCGTCGACCGGATCCATGAACGGCGTGCCGAACGGCAGGTCCGCCGGCAGCAACTGACGGCGGCGCAGGGCGTCGTCGAGGGTGCGTTGCTTGGCTTCCATGTCGGCGATCTGCCGGCCAACCAGTTGCAGCTTGGCCGACAGTTGCTGGACGCGTTCGGTGAACGCATCGCTGGAGCGTTTGAGTTCGTCTTGCGCGCCTTCCATCTGCGCCAGTTGCTCAAGCTTGTCGCCTTCTTCGGCGCTCAGCGTCTGGCTGCGACGGAAGTCTTCCAGGGCTTTCTGCGCATCCAGCACCTGCTGATACAGCGCTTCGGTCTGGGTCTTGCTCGCCGTGCGGTCGGCTGCCACGGCTTGTTGGGTTTTCAGTTGCTTGAGCTCTTTGTCCAGACGCTCTTTCTGATCACGCAGCGCGGCACGGTCGGCCAAGGCTTGCAGGGCCGGCGGCTCGATGTGCGAGAGGTCGATCGACAGGCCCGGCACCTCGAAGCGCTCGCCTTTGAAGCCGTCGAGAATCAGCTCAACCGATTTGACCCACTCGCCATTGTCGTCGAGGGTGATGCCGTGTTCGCCCAGCGGCAAGCTGAACAGCGCGCTGTTGAACAGACGCATCAAACGCTCGACGTCAGGCTGCGAGAATTCTTCACGCAGACGGGCGTAGCTGTTGTTGTCGGCGTGATCGAGTTGCTGTTTCACCGACTTCAGGCGTTTTTCCAGATCGCGCAGACGCTCTTCCAGATCTTCGGCGCTGAACTGACGCGATTGCGCCAAGGCACCGGCCAACTCGTCGTGAGCGTCTTTGGCGGCGAGCAACTGTTGCTCCAGCACTTTGACGTCATCGACCAGCGCGAAACGATTCTTCAACACCGACAACTCGCCGAGCCAGCGCTGGATGCCGGAAATTTCCCGTTCCAGGCGCATCAGCTCTTGCGTACCGCCACGCTGATTGTTTTGCAGTGCGTCTTGCTCGCCGCGGTAGTGATCGGCCTGAATCGTCAGCTCTTCCTTGCGCGCACCGGCGTAATCCGACCAGGTGCCGAGCAAGGAGTCGAGCAGCGGCGACAGGCGATGCAGTTTGCCGCGCAGCACGTCACGCTGTTTCACGCCGTTGGCCAAGGCTTCGACCAATGGACCAGCGGCGACCAGCGAGTTGTAGTCCTGTTCCATGCGGCGTACGTCGCGGAACGCTTCTTCGCACGCGGCGATGTAATCGACGCTACCCGAACGCAAGCTGTGCTCGAACGCATCGAGGAACAGTTGCTTGAGCTTGGCCGCGGTGATTTCGCGCATGTGCAGCAGGTTGATGAACAGTGCGCGGAACGTCTTCAGGCTCTGCTCGCTGGTGGAACGCAGCGGGATCAGGGTCAGGTCCAGCGGGATCGACGTGTGACCGCCCACCAGCAAGCGACGCAGTTCGTCAGGCTTGAGTTCGTAGGCTTTCAGGCCTTCTTTCTCAAGGTTGCTGAACAGCTCTTTCTGGCGCAGGCAAGTGTCGTTTTTCTGGTAATGGGCCAGGTCGAGTTTGCCGGCGTAGGCGAAGAACTGGTGACCGAAACCACCGCCCGGGCCGCGACCGACCACGCCGATCACGTGCGGGCCGTGGGGCAGGTTGACTTCGACAAGGATGTAACTGGTGTCGGTAGCGAAGTAGAAGCGCCGCGATTGTTCCAGACTGTACTTGCCGAAGCTCATGTCCGACATGCGCGCCAGAATCGGGAACTGCAAGGCGTTGATCGACGCCGATTTACCGAGGTTGTTCGCGCCATAAACCGACAGCGGTTCTTCCAGCGGGAACAGGCCGAGGCTGTAACCGGCGGTGTTCAAAAGGGCAAAGCGGCGGATGCCGTAGCGTTCCTGGCTCATGCGTCGGTCTCCTGTTCTTCGGCAATGGCGCGGGCCAGTGCGTCTTCTTCGCTCTCTTCTTCAAATTCCGAGAGATCGAGCGGATCGTCGGTTTCGAGGAATTTGGCTTCGGCGGCTTCGTCGATCAACACTGGCGCTGGCAGCGGCAGAACGCTGTGCACACTGGCGGCCAGGTCGCGGTCTTGCTGAACCGACAGGCACACATCGAGGAACCGGTGCATCGGCGGCAGGAAACGGTACACGCCGTTCTCTTCGCCAGCGAAGCCAAGCTGGGTCATGCGGCGCATGATCTTTTCTTCCAGCTCTTCAACGGTCTGTACTTCGGCCTGAATAAACAGATCGCGGTACTTCTCCAGCAACGACGGCAGCTCTTCGCGGCCGAGGCTGCCACCATCAAGCACAGCGATCGGGTCGCGGCCCTGATCGGCCAGATGCTCGACGAGGATGAAGGTAAACAGGGCCAGACGCTGGGCAGTCTTGTTCACCGCCGCAGCCGCCAGATCCGGCACGAAGTAGTAGAAACCACGGGTGTCGCAGACCAGTTCAAAGCCCAGGGCCTTGAACAGCGTGCGGTACTGATCCTGGAAGTTCGACAGTTGCGCGTACAGCTCCGGATCACGGCGGCTGACGTGGTAGCCCTTGAACAGTTCGCGGAAGATCGGCGCGAGTTGGGACAGTTCGGAGAGATCAAGATGCATTTGGGATGCTCGCAGAATCCTCGGCGGCGGGGTCGCGGGCCGAGAGCAGGGCGAAGGAGCGCAGGCTGACCTGGTGCTCGTGAGTGTGGTATTCGCGGCGTTCCAGACGCTCGCGCTTGAAGCGTTTTTCCCGCGACAGGCGCGAGAACCAGTAAAGCAATTCGTCGGTGGCGCCGTCCGGTTCCTGCTCCAGCAGCCAGACCATCAGGTCAGGCATCGGCAGGGCATCTTCGCAGCGCTCGAGCATTTCGCGCACCGTGCGTGGCGCGCGTGGAGCTTCGCCACCTTTCTGGGTTTTGTGGGCCTTGGGGAAACGCGCCGGCTTCGGCTCGAAACGCGCCAATGCATACACATAGGCTTCGACCTGACTGGCGCTGCCGAGGAAGGTACTTTGCGGCCGGGTGAACAGCGGCATCGCGGCTTGCGGCACGGCATCGATCCCTTTGCGGCGGATCGCTGCCAGCGCCAATGCGGCGCCACGGGTCACGGCGTTATGGCGGCGCGCTTCTTCACGCAGCGGCAGCAGCAGTTCACGGGCATGACGCAGGGTCAGTTGGGCGCTGGTCTGCATTTCGAGGATGCGCGCGTGGGTGCGCAGCAGCATGTCGTCATCGACCAGATGGCCGAGGCGTTGCTGTTCGCTGAGCATCTTCAGCAGCACGGTTTCGACCTTGCGCACGCCTTGTTCGAAGGCGCCGTCGGCGTTGACCAGATCGATCATCGGCTCGACGTATTCGTCCCAGGTCGCCAGCACTTCGGCGTAACGCTGACGCAGCGGAATCTGCCGGTCGCTGGTCTTCGCGCGTTCAGCCACGGCCACCAGCGCCTGCTCGTCGTTGTCGAGCTTCTTCAACACGTCGCGTACGCGCATGTCGAGCAAGCGCAGCTGGCGGGCCAGGTCGTGGCCATCGCGGATATCGAACGCGTCCTGAATGTAACCGGCCAGGCGCTCGAGATGCCGCAGATAGGCTTCGATTTCCAGGCACAGGCCCAAACGGTGCTCACGGCGCAGGTAGGCGAGGAAGTCGTGAATCTGCGCATTGAGCTCGAAACGGTTCGGGCTTTTCGCCACGGGCACCAGAATGTCGAGGCGAATCCACACGTCGAGCAGGCTGGTGATGTCCTGCGGCGTGCTGTCCAGTTGTTGGGCGGCCAGTTGCGTGCGCAGTTCGTTGAGGCTCAGTGTGCCTTGGTCGAAGTGCTCGCACAGTGGCTCCAGAAGTGCCCAGTGTTCAGCGAGGGCGCGCAAGACGCGCTTGGGTTCGATCATCGGAATGGCCGGCTGGTTGGCGATTAAAAGCCGCGATTGTACTGCATCACGAAGGATGCGATTCACTCTCGGGACGGGCTGTCGCTTTTTCTAAGGTAGAGCGTGACTCAAGACTATCGATCAACAGCAAGCGATCTTGAGCGAAGGGCGGTAGAATCGGCGCACTTCAGTTATCCACAAGTGGCCGACCTTTGCTTATCGAGTCCCGCCGCCGCGCCTATTTGAACGCCATGCAGGTGGTCAATTGGCTGCCGCGCACCGAATTGCCCTTCGCCGCCCCTTCGCGGCCCGAGCTGCTGGACATGCCCGAGCCCGAAATCGAGGCGCCGATTGTGGCTGCGCCACAGGCCGAAACCCCGGTGCAGCCTGCCGTACGCCCAGCCGAGCGACAGAAGATCGAAGTGCCGCGGCCTTCGTCGCCGAGTACTCGGGCCAGCACAAAACCGGTCGAGGAGACCGACGACACGCCAGTGGTCGCCAAACCTGCGCCAGTGCCCCCTCCGCGTTTCGCCCTGCAATTGCTGCGCGCCGGGCGTTGCCTGCTGCTGGTGGAGTTACCCACAGGTGAATCCTTCCAGAGCCGCGATCCGGCGTATCTCTTGCTCAAGGACATGTTGCGTGCCGCCGGTCTGCCGGATGCGCCGCAGATCGTCGGCGAGCCGGTGCGCTGGCCGTGGTTGAATCGCGGCACGATGGATCAGGGCCCGGAAGCGGCGCGCGACTTCGTGCAAGGTTTTCTCTCGGTACAAATGGAAGCGGCGCCCTGCGCCTGCCTATGGCTGATCGGCCTGCCGGCGGTGCGTTTTGCCGGTGAGGCGGACGCCGAAGCGTTCAATCGTGAATTGCAGATCGAAGGTCTGGGCGCTGCCTGGGCCGTTCCCGGTCTGGAATTGTTAATGGAAGAGCCACAGCGCAAAGCCGCTGTGTGGCAAGCCATGCGTCGGCTGATGGCGCGCTGGAAAGAATCGAATGAGTGACGCTGTAACGTTCCGCCCGATGACCGAGGCGGACCTGGACGCTGTGCTGAAGATTGAATTCGCCGCGTACAGTCACCCGTGGACCCGTGGGATTTTTCTCGACGGCCTGGGCAAATACCAGATCTGGTTGATGTTTGAAGGTCAGCAGCAGGTCGGTCACGGCGTGGTGCAAATCATTCTGGATGAGGCGCACCTGCTCAACATCACGGTCAAACCGGAGAATCAGGGGCGTGGGCTAGGGCTGACATTGCTGGAGCATCTGATGTCGCGGGCGTATGCCGCCCAGGCGCGCGAGTGTTTTCTGGAGGTGCGTGACAGCAACCAGTCGGCATTCCGTTTGTATGAGCGTTATGGCTTCAATGAGATTGGCCGGCGTCGGGATTATTATCCGGCGGTGGGTGGGCGTGAAGATGCGGTGGTCATGGCCTGCACCTTGGTTGACTGATCCCACTGATGCATAGCTGAGCCTCTGTAGGAGAGGCCGAAGGCTGCGATCTGTTGATCTTGCTTTGGATGTTGAACAACAAGATCAAAAGATCGCAGCCTTCGGCAGCTCCTACAGGGATTGCGTTAATGCAGGTAATCAGCAGGGATGGCGTTACTGCAGGTAATCAGCGATTGCCATCCAACGGTTTGCGCCGTGCCAGCTCTGCTTCATCCAGGCCATTACCGCCGCCGATATCGTCTTCATCGACCACGCTCAAATCCCAGTCCGCCGGATTGTCTTCACCGGATTCGCTGGCATCTCTGGCGCCATCCTCACGAATCAGCGTTTCCGGGCTCATGTCATCGTCGGTCGGCTCATGGTCGGCAGTCGACGCGCCAGTGAGACCCGCTTCACGCACGCGCTCCTCTGGCATCAGTTGCTCGCGCTCCTGTTCCGGCAGTTCATCGCCGATCTTCGCGCTGGGCTGTTCATCGTCGAAGTCCAGCTCATGCATCGAACCCATGCGATCTTCGTTATCATCGATGGGTTCCGGTTGCACCGCATCGTAAGGGCGTCGTGAATCAGTCATGGCAAATCCTCATAGTGTGGGCCTTACTAAGGTGGACTCACCGGGCACACGAGAATTCCAACAAAAACACTTGCGATCCTTTCGTGACCCCGACCGACGGTCGTCTGTCAAAGCAGCGCATCTTTCTTGAGGCCTTACAGCATGCATGACTTACAAGACCTGATTGATAACAACGAGCGTTGGGCTGACGCGATCACCAAGGAAGACCCGGATTTCTTCGCCAAGCTGGCGCGTCAGCAAACCCCTGAGTATCTGTGGATCGGCTGTTCCGACGCACGGGTGCCGGCCAACGAAATCGTCGGCATGTTGCCAGGCGATTTGTTCGTACACCGCAATGTTGCCAACGTGGTGCTGCACACCGACCTCAATTGCCTGTCGGTGATCCAGTACGCGGTCGATGTGCTCAAGGTCAAACACATTCTGGTCACTGGCCACTACGGCTGTGGCGGAGTGCGGGCGTCGATGCAGGATCGTCAGCTCGGTCTGATCGACGGTTGGCTGCGCTCGATCCGTGACCTCTATTACGACAAGCGTGACGAACTGGCCAAGCTGCCGACCGAAGAAGAGCGGGTCGATCGCATGTGCGAGCTCAACGTGATCCAGCAAGTGGCCAACGTCGGCCACACCAGCATTGTGCAAAACGCCTGGCATCGCGGGCAGAGCCTGTCGATCCACGGTTGCATCTACGGCATCAAGGATGGCCGCTGGAAAAGCCTGAACGCGACCATCAGCGGTTTCGAGCAACTGCCGCCGCAATATCGCTTGCGTCCTGTCGGGGCGCCGTAACCCCGAAAGTTGCCCGCGCGGATCAGCGTGAGCCTTGCCGTCGCCAGCGCTGTAAAAAGTGCTGGCCCTCGATGCTCGGTGGTTCGTTGTAACCGGTGATCCACCCGCGGCACCGTGCAGAACCGCAACCGCAGGCAAACTGATGCAGCAGTTTGTCCTCGGTGGCGGCGTAATCCATGGTCAGCCGCTCACCCCTGTGGATATCTTTCAACGCCCACAGCCACAATTCGCTCATGTCGAGAAACACGTTCGGGTCGCAGGCGTGTTCGAGCGCTCCGCAAAAGCGCGGATCGTAGACGTGGATACCGTTCAATAGCTGCCGGGTCTGTCGACAGCGATAGGGCAACAACTGTCCAGACACCCTGCACATACGGCTGGTGCGCTGAAACTCCCGACGCGCTGCGACGCCTGTCGGGGTGCCATGCTCATCGTGGAAGACTTCGAAGTCGGCGCTGGACGGAAACCCGAGGCGCACCGGCAGGCCGGCGAAGGGGTAGATGCCTTCGGTATCGCGTGGAACCGATCCAGCAATCGCATGGGTACTCATAACAGTCCTTGTCGCAAGGAGGGCACGACTTCCTTCAACTGACGTCCTGTCAGCACGGCGGAACCATTCTTTGGATCCAATCTAGTCGTAATAGGTATAGACGGTCTACTGTCAGATCTGACAGGCGAAATAGACGCTTTCCCGTGTCAGTCATGGCTGACACGGGAAATCTTCGGCACGGTTACAGGTGTGGGGCAGGGACGGCAGTGGCTGGCAAAGGCGCTTTGAGCTGTTGCAGTTGAGCTTTGACGGGTGGGGTGGCGCACTGGGTGGCGGCTTGCTCCGGGGTCAGATCGCGAATCGAGGTGTAGAACAACTCGCAGGTTTTGACCTTTTGGGTGACTTGCCAGGTCTGCGTGCACTGACTGAGAGTGCTCTGCGCATCGCTGCCCGGTTTACTGCCCATATCGGCCTGCCAGCAGGCGGCGCTCAAGTCCTGCCCCATTACCCTCAGGCCTGCCGCGTCAGCCTTGGCTTGCGCATCGTCGCCGGTATAGCTTTTGGCGTCGGCGGCGTACCAGATATAACTCGGATGGTTGGACCCTAACACCGGCACGTTCACGCCTGCGCTCGGGCTGATGGTCGCCAGGCCGAGGACGTTCACGGTCGGCCCGTATTGCTGCTTGATCCAGTTGCGTACCGGTGCACCGAAAGCCACCATCGGCAGTGTCGTGCCGCTGACGGTCTGGCTGAACTGCTTGACCAGCGTGGTCTGGTAGTCCTTGAAGTAGTCATACACACCCTCCAGATCACTGCCGGCGTTGGACGGCGCGGCGATCGGGGCGATGTCGATAATCGTCTGATAGGCCGGGGTCTGATCGGCGGGAATGCCATTGGCCGTCAGCAGCGTTGCCCAGCGGTCGGTGGTATTGGAGCGCAGATAATCCTGAGCCTGGGTCAGCGAGTAATCCGGCGGAAAGTGCAGCAATTCGACGCTTTTGCGATTTTCCAGGGCCATGCCCAACGGCAGGAACAGATACCAGCTATACGCCCATTTGCCATCGGCGTTGAGCTTGCTGGCGCCGGTGTAGGCCAGATCTCCCGCGTCCAGCAGCGCCGACAGCGGCTTGTCGTAGCCCTGCGGCACGCCGCTGATTTCGGCATGGATCTGGTCGTTATCGGTTTTCACCAGAACCTTCGCATTGGCATAGCCGTCGCGTTGCACGCTCTGGGTCAGGTAATGCGCGACCGTCTGCTCCAGCGTCCAGTTGCGGAAGCAGATCACGCTGCAGTTGTTGGGGTAGGCGAACAGACGTGTGACGCGCTCGGTGCTGCCCAGCTTCAGGTCGACATCGGCGTGGGCGGCGGCGCTCAGTGTCAGCGCGGCGAGGGTAAGTCCTGCGAGTTTGAACATGCTCAGATCCTTTTCAGCGTGGTTCCCCCGATTTTGGGGTGCTTCATATTGGATCAGCGCTGTTGTTCGGAGAAGTGTTAACTGGCAAATTCTACGGTGAACAAAGGCCAGGATCAGTTGTAGGTGCGGGCATTGGTCAATGCCTCCCATGGCGTTACCGGCTTCAAGTGATCGCTGCCATGTTTCCATGGCGGGCCTTCGCGTAGCACTTTCAGCTAGACTGCTGGCATATCGAATCTTGCGTTGGTGAAGAATGAAGCCTTCCACTGCACTTGAGCTGCAACGATCCGCCATCCGAGAAGTCGTTGGCCGATTCCGTGTGGCCAACCCCCGCGTATTTGGTTCGGCGGCATTGGGGACTGATATTGAAGGAAGTGATCTGGATCTGTTGGTCGACCCGCTGCCCGGCGCCACTTTGTTTGATCTCGGCGGGCTTCAGGTTGAACTGGAAGACTTGCTCGGCGTGACTGTTGATCTGCTCACGCCAGGAGACCTGCCACTGAAGTTTCGACAGCAGGTCCTTGATCAGGCACGTCCCGTATGACTGAGAATCGGCTCGGCGATTATCTTGAGCACATGCGCCTGGCCGCGAGTGATGCGCTGATCTTTGTCGAAGGCCTCAGCAAGTAAGAGTTCGTCGACGACAAGCGTACGCAACAAGCGGTCATCATGAGCTTGATCATCATTGGCGAGGCAGCTACCAAGGTGATGGATCGTTATCCTGAGTTCACCGCTCTGAATTCCCAGGTTCCATGGCGTGCGATGCGCGGAATGCGCAACCGGATTGCGCACGGGTACTTCGATATCAATCTGGACGTTGTGTGGGAAACCGTCATGGTTGCGTTGCCTGAACTCTTGAAAGTCCTCCCCACCATTCAAAACTGATTGCACCTGCCGCGAGGCAGGTGCAATTGCGTCAGGTTACGGCGTCACCGGCGGCGTATACGCCAGTGTCGTCCCCAGCGCCCACAGCAACAGCAGCACCAGCGGTGTATGCACCAGCAATTGCACAAACGAGAAACCGATCAGGTCCCGCGCCTTCAAGCCGAGCACGCCCAATAGCGGCAGCATGTAGAACGGATTGATCAGGTTCGGTAGTGCCTCCGCCGCGTTGTAGATCTGCACCGCCCAGCCGAGGTGGTATTGCAGATCGTTGGCGACTTGCATCACATACGGCGCTTCGATGATCCACTTGCCGCCGCCGGACGGGATGAAGAAACCGAGAATTGCCGAGTAAACGCCCATCAGCAGCGCATAGGTATCGTGCGAGGCGATGCTGACGAAGAACGTCGAGATGTGATGGGCCAGGGTTTGCGCATCAGCGCCTTTGACGGTGGTCATCAGCGCGGCGATCGAGCCGTACAGCGGAAACTGGATCAGCACGCCGGTGGTGGTCGGCACCGCGCGGGCGACGGCATCAAGGAAGCTGCGCGGGCGCCAGTGCAGCAGTGCGCCGAGCATGATGAACAGGAAGTTGTAGGTGTTGAGCCCGGAAATCGCGGTAATCGCCGGTTTCGTCGAGAACTCATGGAACAGCCATCCTGCCGCCAGCAGCACCAGCACGATGATCAGCAGCGGGCTGTGTTCCAGCCATTCGCCGGGGCGCGTGCGCGGTTGCAGCGGCGGCAGGTTGAAGGCCGGGTCAATCCCGCAGGCCTCGGCGCTGCGCGCAGAGTTCGGGCCGGGGGCGGTGGCGTAGGCAATGATGATCGAAACCACGATCAGCGCCAGCAACATCACGCCGGACTGCCAGAGGAATATGGTTTCGGTGAACGGGATAACGCCAGTGATCGACAGAATCGACGGCGGCAGGCTGCCGGGATTGGCCTGCAACTGCGCCGCCGACGATGACAGACCCAGCGCCCACACCGCGCCAAGCCCCAGATACGCGGCGGCGCCAGCGGCACGGTAATCCATTTTCAGATCGGTACGGCGGGCGAGGGCGCGGACCAGCAAACCGCCGAACACCAGCGACAGGCCCCAGTTCAGTAACGAGGCAACCATCGAGATCAACGCGACCCAGGCCACGGCAGAGCGGCCGTTTTTCGGGATGCGTGCTAATCGGTCAATCAGTTTCACGGCGGGTGGGGAACTGGCGACCACGTAGCCACCGATCACCACAAAGGCCATTTGCATGGTGAACGGGATCAGGCTCCAGAACCCGTCGCCGAATGCCATGGCGGCGGCAGTGGGTTTGGCGCCCATGGCCAATGTGGCCAGTGCAACGATGATGACGGCTAACGCTGCGAATACCCACGAATCGGGAAACCAGCGTTCGGCAAAGCTTGAACAGCGCAGGGCGAAGCGCGCAGAGCGGCTATCTTCGATATCAACGGCCACGGGAATACCTCGGATTTTTTATGGTTATTTTTGGTCCAGGGGATGAATCGCACAGCCCCTGTAGGAGTGAGCCTGCTCGCGATGGCGTCTTTACATTCAACATGTGTATCGACTGAGACGACGCCATCGCGAGCAGGCTCACTCCTACAAGGTATCGGCTTGACTCGCCGACAGTGGAGTTCGCCCTGCAGGACGGGCATTTACAGTAAATCAACTGCCGTTTCTTTGTGAGCAGGTTTTGCAAAACCGGGACTATGGTCTAACGGGTTGTCCATTGGCGCATTTGCGTAGACCATGTGCGCCTTGGTTTTTTGCCTGCCAGAGTTCTTTGCCATGACTGCCCAAAACACGGCCAAACCGGTGCCGTTCAGCCGCTCCGACTACAAGACCCTGGGCCTTGCGGCCCTTGGCGGGGCGCTGGAAATCTACGATTTCATCATCTTCGTATTCTTCGCCCTGACCCTCAGCCAGTTGTTCTTCCCGCCGGAAATGCCCGAGTGGCTGCGACTGCTGCAAAGCTTCGGGATTTTCGTCACCGGTTATCTGGCGCGGCCGCTGGGCGGGATTCTGATGGCGCATTTCGCCGACCGGATGGGCCGCAAAAAAGTCTTCAGCCTGAGCATCCTGATGATGGCGCTGCCATGCCTGCTGATCGGGATCATGCCGACTTACGCCCAGATCGGGTATTTCGCACCGCTGCTGTTGTTGGCGCTGCGCATCTTGCAAGGCGCGGCGGTTGGCGGTGAAGTGCCGAGTGCCTGGGTGTTCGTCGCCGAGCACGCTCCGACCGGGCATCGCGGTTATGCCTTGGGCTTCTTGCAGGCCGGTTTGACCTTCGGCTATCTGATCGGCGCGCTGACCGCGACGTTCCTGGCACAAGTTTTCACCCCGGCGGAAATTCTTGATTACGCCTGGCGCTATCCTTTCCTGCTGGGCGGCGTGTTCGGCGTGATCGGTGTCTATCTGCGCCGCTGGTTGAGTGAAACCCCGGTGTTCATGGCGATGCAAGCGCAGCGCGAGGCGCGGGTCGAACTGCCGCTGCGTACAGTGCTGCGTGAACATCGACTGGCGATGCTGCCAGCCATGTTGCTGACCTGCGTGCTGACGTCGGCAGTGGTGGTGTTCGTGGTCATCACCCCGACCATGATGCAGAAAACCTTCGGCATGACCGCCAGCCACACTTTTGCGCTCAGCGCCCTGGGCATCGTCTTCCTCAACATCGGTTGCGTGATCGCCGGGTTGCTGGTGGATCGCATCGGTGCCTGGCGCACGGTGATGCTGTACAGCGTGCTGCTGCCGCTGGGCATTGGCGTGCTTTACAGCTGCTTGATCATGGGCGGCAGTTGGCTTGGTCTGGCATACGCCGTGGCCGGTCTTGCCTGCGGCGTTGTCGGTGCAGTGCCGTCGGTGATGGTCGGGTTGTTCCCGGCGCGTATTCGCGTGTCAGGCATTTCCTTCACCTACAACATTGCCTACGCCGCCTGGGCGAGTATCACGCCGTTGTTGCTGATCGGTCTGATGCCATGGAGCCCGTGGATCTGCGTAATCTTCTGCGCGGTGATGGGCGCAGTGGGTGTGCTGAGTGCGGCGTATTTTGGCTCGCGGATGCCGCGTACGGGGCCATGTCAGGTTGCCGGAACTGCCTGACTCGCCGAGCCCGAACTATTTTTGACTGACGAGTCTCAATCGCTCTTCAGAAAAGCTGTCCAAAGCCGATGGTTAGGCTGTATCCCGCTTTCCACCCTGCCCATCGGTGCTCTCCCATGTTCAATAAACGCTTGAAGCAAGAGCTGGCTGCTCTTCGTGAAGAACTCTCCAGCCTTGTGCAAGTGAAGGAAAGCCTGGAAAGCGAGATGATGGTGCTGACCCTCGAGCCGGACGGACGGGTTCAGTCGGTCAACCAGAACTTCCTCAACGAGATGTTCTACAAGAGCCATGACCTGATCGGCCGGGCCATCGATGACATCGTGCCGGCCCATGTGAAAACCGACGAGTTCCATCAGCGCTTCAAGAACGCCATGACTCGCGGCGAGCATTTCGCTGGTGCCGTGCGACTGCTGCGTGGCAACGGTGACGAGGCCTGGTTGCGTTCGATCGTGCAGCCGGTACGTTCTTCGGATGGGCGGATCAAGCACATCTCGATCTTCTCCAGCGACCTGACCCGCACGATCGAAGCCTCCCGCGAGCATGAAAACCTGATCGGTGCACTGGTGCGTTCCACCGCTGTGATCGAGTTCGATTTGAACGGTAACGTGCTGAACGCCAACGAGCGCTTTCTCAGCGGCATGGGTTACAGCCTGGCGCAGATAAAGGGCAAACATCACCGCATGTTCTGCACGCCCGAAGAGTACAACAGTGCCGAGTATCAGAATTTCTGGCGTCGCTTGAACAACGGCGAGTTTGTGGCTGACCGCTTCAAACGTGTCGACAGCCATGGTCGTACAGTCTGGCTGGAGGCGTCCTACAACCCGGTGGTCGATGCCAACAACAAACTGTACAAAGTGGTGAAGTTCGCCACGGTGATCACCGATCAGGTCAACCGCGAACAAGCCGTTGCGGATGCGGCCAGCATTGCCTACAGCACTTCGCAACAAACCGACAGCACTGCCCAGCGCGGCACTACCGTGGTGACCGAAGCGGTCAACGTGATGCGCGATTTGTCGCGGCACATGCAGGCCGCAGGTGAAGGCATAGAAGCGCTCAACGAGCAGTCGCTGGTGATTGGCACGATCGTCAAAACCATCAGCGGCATCGCTGAACAGACCAACCTGCTGGCGCTCAACGCCGCGATCGAAGCGGCCCGTGCCGGTGAGCAGGGCCGTGGTTTTGCCGTGGTCGCCGACGAAGTGCGGCAACTGGCGTCGCGCACCAGCCAGGCAACCGATGAAATTGTCTTGGTGGTAAGGCAAAACCAGGAAATGGCACGCAACGCCGTGGCACTGATGACCGACGGTAAGCTCCAGGCCGAACAAGGTCTGGCGCTGGCGGCCGAGGCGGGCACGGTGATCGTCGAGATTCAGGACGGCGCACAGAAAGTCGTGAACGCGGTCGGCCAGTTCGCCAACCAACTGTCTAACTGATGCTCCCCGTAGGAGCTGCGGCACGCTGCGATCTTTTGATCTTTTGATTTCAAGTCTCAGAATCAGGATCAAAAGATCGCAGCGTACCGCAGCTCCTACAGGGGTTTTCGTCAGCAGTTCTGGCGCTACAATCTGTTCCTTTTACCCGGAGCAGATCCCCATGAGCGATTCCCACCGCCGCCCGGTTGCCCTGAACAAAGCCTACCGTTTGCTCAATCACGGCCCGACCGTACTGGTCAGCGCCGCCCATGACGGACAGCGCAACATCATGGCCGCCGCGTGGGCGATGCCACTGGATTTCGAACCGCCGAAAGTCGCCGTCGTGCTGGATAAATCCACCTGGACGCGGCAATTGCTCGAGGCGTCCGGCACCTTCGTACTCAACGTTCCTTGCGTCAATCAGGCCGATGTCGTGCAAACCGTCGGTTCGACTTCAGGTCTGGAAATCACCCAAAGCCAAGGGCAGGACAAGTTTCAGGCCTATGGCTTGCAGACCTTTAGCGGCGAGAAAGTTGAAGCGCCGCTGCTCGAAGGGTGCGTTGCCTGGCTCGAATGTCGATTGTTGCCCGAGCCGCGCAATCACGAACAGTACGATTTGTTCCTCGCCGAAGTCATTGCCGCTCATGCCGATGAGCGGGTGTTCAGCGAAGGGCGCTGGCATTTCGAAGGGCATGATGGTTTGCGCACGCTGCACCACGTGGCGGGCGGGCATTTCCTGACGATTGGTGACGCGGTGGATGGCAAGACGCTAGCGATTTGAATTTCGTTGATGGCAAACGCCCAGCGCAAAGGCCTACCACCCGGTAGGCCTTTTCCGTTCACTGCGTAATCCTCAGTCCCCCAACGCTTCCCCTTCACGCCGTGGATCCGCGCCACCTTCCAGCGATGCATTTCCCTGCGCATCCTTTACCCGCACGATGGCCTGGGTGCCACTGGTCATATCGATTTCGTTAACGTTGTGGCCCTTGTCTTTCAAAGCCTGAACCAGCGCCGGGCTGAACTGGCCTTGTTCCAGTTCGGTCGGGCCGTTGCGGCTGCCGAAGTTGGGGAGGCTGATGGCGCTTTGCGGGTCGAGGCTCCAGTCGAGCAGGCCGACGGTGGTTTTGGCCACGTATTCGATGATCTGCGAGCCGCCCGGCGAGCCGACGCTGGCGAGGAATTCGCCGCTGTTGCGGTCGAAGATCAGCGTGGGTGCCATGGATGAGCGCGGACGTTTGCCGGGTTCGACGCGGTTGGCGACTTTCTGGCCGTTCTCTTCAGGGATGAACGAGAAGTCAGTCATCTGGTTGTTCAGCAAAAAGCCCTGAACCATCAGGTGCGAGCCGAACGCGGCTTCGATGGTGGTGGTCATCGACACGGCGCCGCCGAGGTCATCCACCGCGACCACTTGCGAGGTGGAGATGCGCAGCGGTGAGCGATCCGGCGCGTAAGCCACTTGCACGCCCGGCGGTGTTCCCGGTTTGGCGCTGCCCATGCTGTGTTCGCCGATCAGGCTGGCGCGGCTGGCGAGATAGCCTGGGTCGACCAGGCCTTTGACCGGCACCGGCACGAAGTCAGTATCGGCGACGTATTGCGCGCGGTCGGCATAGGCCAGGCGTTCAGCCTCGGCGATCAGATGCACGGCTTGTGGATCGGGTTCGAGGCCGGCCGGTTTGTCAGTCTTGTGGGGTTTCAGCGGGGTCAGCGAAAGGCGCGGATCGCGGGTTTCCAGTGCCTGCAAGGTGCCGAGAATCTGCGCCACGGCGATCCCGCCCGACGACGGTGGCGGCATGCCGCAAACCTGCCAGCGTTTATAGTCAGTGCACAAAGGCGCGCGCTCTTTGGCTTTGTAACCTTGGAGATCATTCAACGACAGGCTGCCGGGATTGGCGTGGCCCTGCACCTTGGCGACGATCTCCTCGGCGATCGGGCCGGTGTACAGCGCGTCGGCACCTTCGCTGGCAATGCGTTTGAGTACCGCAGCCAGCGCCGGGTTTTGCAGGCGCGTGCCGACCGCTTTGACGCTACCGTCGTGGTTGAGGAAGTACGCCGCCATGTCCGGCGATTGGCGTATCACTGGATCGGACTCCAGCAACGAATACAGGCGCGGGGAAATCGCAAAGCCTTGCTCGGCCAGTTTGATTGCCGGTTCGAACAACTTCGCCCACGGCAGACGGCCGTGCTGTTTATGCGCCATCTCAAGCGCACGCAACACGCCCGGCGTGCCGACCGATCGGCCGCCAATCTGCGCCTGCGGGAATGGCATCGGTTTACCGTCCGCTTGCAGGAACAGCTTCTCGGTGGCACCGGCCGGTGCGGTTTCGCGACCGTCATAGGTGCGCACCTGTTTGCCGTCCCACAGCACGATCATCGCGCCGCCACCGATCCCGGAGGATTGCGGCTCAACCAATGTCAGCACCGCTTGCATCGCAATCGCGGCATCAATCGCTGAGCCGCCTTGACGCAGGATCTCCCGACCCGCTTCAGCGGCAAGTGGATTGGCCGCAGCGGCCATGTGTTTGCTGGCGTGACGGGTTTGCAGGTCGGTGCGATAACCGGAGGCGGCTTCCGGTGCCAGTGGCAAAGTCGAGGAGGGCGGGGCGTTGCACGCGGCGAGGGTCAGGGCGCTGATGATCAGCGTCAGGGCAGGCAGGCGAAAGCGGCTCAAGGGCAAGGCTGAAAACACGCGGGCTCTCCGTCCGTGGGGGAAAAAGTCTGTGGGACTTTATCGGCCGCTCGGGCGCGACGCAAACCGGTGGGCATTTTTGTCTTTCTTTTCAGGGCGGATGTTCGCTAGGGTCAAGCTCAAATTTATGGAGCACCAACATCCCCCTGTAGGAGTGAGCCTGCTCGCGATAGCGTCATTACGGCCAACATCAGTGTTGACTGAACCACCGCTATCGCGAGCAGGCTCACTCCTACAGGTAAAGGCAAAAAAATCACAAGAGGCCAATAATGCACAGCGAGTTTCCCACCGAGTCCTGTTACCGCCATCAGCGCGAACAGTTTCTTGCCGCCGCGACCGCTGCTGGCGCGACCCTGACCTCTTATGCGCATCCACGTAGCGGGCCGTTTGGCGAGCCATTGAGCACCGACGTTGCCGTGCTCGGCGATCCGCAGGCGAAGCGGCGTCTGGTGATATTGAGCGGTACGCACGGGGTGGAGGGTTATTACGGCTCTGACTGTCAGATCGACTGGCTGAAAACGTTCGTGCCGGGTTCGCTGCCCAAGGATGTTGCCGTGGTGATGGTTCACCTGATCAATCCCTGGGGCACGGCGTGGTTGCGCCGGGTCAACGAAGACAACATCGACCTCAATCGCAATCACCTGGATTTCACCGGGCCGCTACCGGATAACCGCGCATACGCCGCACTGCATGAAATCTACGCCTGCCGCGACCTGAACGGCCCCGAGCGACAACGTGCCGATGCCTTACTGGCTGCGCAGATCGAAGAGCAGGGCTGGCCGGCAGTGATGTCGATCGTCGAGGGCGGTCAGCACAGTCATCCCGACGGATTGTTTTACGGTGGCCGCGCGCCGAGCTGGTCGAATCGCACGTTGCATCAAATCATCGAAGCGCATCTGGCTGGCGCTGAAACGCTGATGTGCTTCGACCTGCACACCGGCGCTGGTGAGTACGGTCATCCGATGTTGCTGACCATCACCCAAGCGCCTTACCCGGCACTCGCGCAGGCCCAGGCGATCTACGGCCCATGGCTCTACACCCTGCACACCGGCGCCGACACCCAGAGCGAAACAGGTGTTGCGGCGACGGCCACCGGTTACACCTCGCAGGCGCTGCTCAATGCATTGCCGGGCGTGCAATTGATGCCATTTGTTATTGAGTGCGGGACGTATCCGGGGCCGGATGTGCATCGGCATCTGCGCGATGATCATTGGCTGCATCTGCATGGTGATCCACTGGATGCGACGGGGAGGGTGATCAAACTGAATCTGCTGGAGCAGTTTTATCCGGCGGATCCGGATTGGCGGGCGATGGTGGGGTTGCGGACTCGGCAGATTTGGGGGAGGGGGTTGGCAGCGTTGACTGCACAGACGTCGGAGTAGGTCGGCTAGAGTCTGAGCCAGGCCCCCATGTAGGGGCCTTACTGTTTAAAGCCTGAAAGTCCGTTGGCCGCGCGCCACTTTTTTACTGTTTCCGTGATGCCTTCTGCAGAGTCATCGGCGTCCTCTTGCGGATAGAAAATCAAATCGGATCCTTCAGGATGTTCACAAATAGAGTTGAAGTGAAATACGAGTCTGCTTTCGTCTTCCTCGCTCTCATCATTTCCTATGATGCGCTCAAGCAGGTCAATAAACTCTTGTTCTGTGTAATCCGAAAAGCTTTGTTTAGTAGCCATTTCAATCTTCACTGTGAATCTCTATGTGCCGTTTCGGAGTCACTACAGCCAAGTTATCCACGTCATAAACTGCACCACCATTCTGGATGTGCTCGATGTGATGTATCTCATACTTGGCTTTTTCTCCGTGATGCTCTGACTTCGGAGCAAAAGGAGATCTTCCATCCATAAGTTTCCCTTGGTTTGTGCGTTTGAATTGACTGAGCAACTCAGCATCGTTCGCCACCTCCTCCCAAAACGCCTCCCTGAATTTATCAAAGCTTGAAAACTCCCGCCCCCTGAGCCTATCCGCAATCCGTGTCGGAATCGGCACGCCTATCCCCGTTCCCGCCCCAGCAAGCCATATCCCCGAGACATCCTCCCCAATCCCCGTCACCGTACCCGGCATCAATCTGGCGGGCCTGGAAAACACCACATACAGCGACTTCAGCCCAGTGTCCGCCGGGAACACCAGAATACAATCCTCGGCAGTCATGTCCTCGCCGGGCAGGCCTTCTATCTGGCTGTCGGTGTTCTCCGCGATTGGATGAACAAGGATCGTGTTCAGTTGCTCGCCGTGTTCCGGATAGACCAGCGGCGGCATTGAGCCGAGTGGTCCGCGCTGCGGGGTCCACAAAATCGTAATGCCGTTGAGCTTGGCCTCCATCGCAGTCTTGTCGCTGTTCCACTCGACTTTGACGGTACGCACCGAGTCATCGCCCGAAGCGCCGGAGTGGATGCCGTAAACCTGCATGACCCCTTCGGCGTCACGCCGGAATTGAAAACGCACGCGCGTGGTGGCGCGGCTCATGTCGCGCAGCTGTTGATCGTTGTACAGCGTGCCGTCGCCCATCCTGGTCGGGAGCATCCCGAGGATGAAAATGCTGGCCGGCCCGCCTGCGCCACGTATTGCCCAATTGAGGCGCTGCTGCAGAATTCCGCCACCGGCCAAACGGCCCAAGGCTAGATCGGCGCCTATCGCCGTCGCAATCGCGGTGCTGGCAGAGGGGAAGAGCATGGCGCCCGCGACCATGATCTTGCCGAAGTTCGAGGCGGGTTCCGGTGCAGTGCCCGCGTCCGTTCGACACCAGTTACCCGCCGTGCAGGACTTGGCGAACACCTGATCTTCGCGGGGTTTTGGTGTTGGCCATTCATCCTTTTCGATGTACACCGGTTCCGGTGCTTTGGGTGGGACCCAGCCGCCCCATGAAGCGCCGGCGTAGTCGCGCTCCCAAGGCCAATCTTCATCGAAGAGAGATTTGAATCGAGCCATGACAACTCCCTGTATGGCTTTGAATCGAGCCAAGGGAGCTTGTCGGTCAATGGGAAAGTCGGGCAAACCGATGGGTTGAGTTTCACGCGCCTGGATTTACGAAAAATCCAATTCGTACCTGGGTCGAACTCGTTTCCTACAGTGCTATCTCGGTCTGTTCATTGGCGATTGAATCAGGTGAATCAAGGGCATTTCGCGTTTGTAGTCTTTCTGTTTGGATGGGGTGTAAACCCACATTTCTCCTACAGCATATTCAGGTCGACAGCCTACGCGGTGCTGCATGAGGATGTTTTGACGGTTCCCGGGATGGGTTTTTATAAAAGGATAAGTCCGTTGAGCATCTCTAATGAAAAAGACCGAGATTTTCTAGTGGCGATGGGCAGTCGCATTGCTCACTTACGCACAGTGCACGAGATCACACAGACTCGGTTTGCACGGGCTTTAGGTCTTTCCCGGCAGACCTTTCAGGGTTACGAGGAGGGCACCCGCAGCATGCCGGTAACGACACTAGTGAAGATGGCATTTGCGCTTCGCGTTCCTGTTGAAGATCTGCTCGGGGTTCCCTCTTACACGGAGACGCCCAGACGCAGCTTGACCTCGACGTGGTATCGACGGCTGCAGTCCATCAATGAGCTTTCAAAGGTCCAACAGAAGGTCATTGCGCAGATGCTCGACGCCCTGATCGCACAGGCAGCGACCAAAACAAGCGACGAAGAAAAAGAAGTTTGAAGTAACCCAAAGAACGCGGAACCAAGGTGCACGAACACCCTGGCCCCGCTAACCACAAGCAGCTAAACAGGAGCTAATCATGGCTAAAACCAATCATACGTCATCAACCCCCATCACTGAACGCCGGTTGAAAATCGCCGCAGACTTTTACCCGGTCCACACAAAGGCCAAAACCTACAGCGCCGCCAAGCCCGTGCCCTGGATCAGACTACGTGGCCTGTGGTTACGGCAGGCAGGATTCGAGGTGAACGAGAACGTCAAAGTGCGCGTGATGAAAGGGTGTCTGGTGATTACGGCGGAGTAACAGATACCGAGACGTTTCTCGAGGCATAAAAAAACGGCCTACCTTTCGGTAAGCCGTTTTTAGTACTTGGTGGCTACACAGGGACTTGAACCCCGGACCCCAGCATTATGAATGCTATGCTCTAACCAACTGAGCTATGTAGCCAAGTGGCGCGCATTATTCCCCTGAAATGAAAAAGCGTCAAGCGTAAATTTAAAATATTTCTTCTTATTTTCAACCGCTTATCCTCCGGCCCCGAAAATCGTGCCGGGCAGGGCATCAACGCAGCTGAAATCTCGCGGTGTTGGCACTCAAGGCATGACTGCCCTGACTCAAGGTGTCCGCCGCCAGATTCACCGCGCGAGCGCCTTCGAGCAAACGCACGGCCGCCTGATCGACCTGCTGGATATTGCTGCTGACCTCGTCGGCGGTAGTCGCTTGCTCTTCAACCGCTGTGGCGATCTGCGCCAGGGTGTCGGTGACGCTTTGCACGGCGCTGGCAATTTCGCCAAGGCGTTCGCCCAGCCCGGTCACTGCTTCGGCGTCCGTTTGTGCCTGGCCGCAGGCGGCTTCCATCAGGCTCACTGCTTCGTTGACCGTGGCGCGCAGGCTGTCGACCGTGCCGGCGATCTGCGCGGTGGACGATTGCGTACGTTGCGACAGGCTGCGCACCTCATCGGCGACCACCGCGAAACCGCGACCCTGTTCCCCGGCGCGCGCGGCTTCGATGGCTGCGTTGAGCGCGAGCAGGTTGGTCTGCTCGGCCACGCCGCGAATGGTGTCGACCACCAATTGAATCTGCTGCCCTTGCTCGCTGACCCGACCCAGCGCCGCAGCGGTGTCGTTCAAGCGTTGGTTGAGCTGTTGAATGCTCGCTGTGGTGCGCTGGCTGTCGCGGCTGCTGTCGGCGGCGATGCGCCGAGTGTGCTGGGCGCTGCCAGAGGCCTGTTCGCAGCTCTGTGCCACGCCTTGGGAGGTCGCCGCCAGTTGCGTGGCCGCAGCGGCGATCTGGCTGATCTGCAACTGCTGTGCTTCGACTTCGCTGAGGGCGCCGCTGGAATGATCGTTGAGGCTGCGAACCGCGTTGCTCAGTTGTGAAGTCTCGTGATCGACGCCGATCATGCTGGTGCGCAATTGCACCACGGCGACGTTGAGGGCAGTGCTGATCGCCGCGAGTTCGTCGTGTCCCACGACCGGTACTTGCAGACTCAGATTGCCGTCGCGCAGGGCTTCGGCAAGTACGGTGATGCCGCTGGCGCTGCGGCGGATCGAGGCTTGCAGGCAGATGAACAGATACAGCGCCGCCAGCAGCAGACAGCCGAACACCGCCGCGACGATGATCAACTGGCGGACCGCCGAGCCGTGATGGTCTTCGAGGCGCTGATCCAGCGACATCAGTGATTGCTGGCGCAGAGAGGCGAGGTCGGTCAGCAACGCGTCAAGGCTGCGCTCGAAGTCTTCCGGTTTGAGATTGATGCTGCCACCGAACACGCCGTCATCCAGCACTTTGAGGCCGCTGTCCAGGTGTTTGAGGCTGTCGTGGTATTGGCTGGCCCAGGATTGCAGGCCTGTGGGCAGGCGCGCTTCGAGCAAGCCTGCGGTTTTGACCAACTGCTCACGGGCATCGCCGATACGGCTGCGCAGATCGCGCAACTGCAAGCGACTTTGCAAAGTGAACTGACCGGACACCACCGAAGCCTGACCGACCGCCGCGAGGCGCCCGACCCGCTCGATCAGGTCCGGTGCGTGCTGCGTGGAAATCTGCGTCAGCAGATAGGTTTCCAGCCATGGCGCGAGGGTCAGGCGATTGTCCATGACGATTTGCTCGCGCAGCGCTTGCAGGGCGCTGAGGGCGTTGGTGAAACGGTCGTAACCGTCCGGCCACCAGCCGACGCCGCTGAGGCTTTTCGAGTCGAGGCCAGCGAGCGCGGTTTGCAACGCCTGATAACGGGTGAGGGTTTCGCCTTCGGCGCCCTCGTTATTCAGGGCATTGCCCAGGTCCGTGGTGGCTTGCTGGACAGCCGGCTGCACAGCATCGAACGCAGACATGGCGGCGAGCGTCGCGGGCGTCGGCTGACGATTGGTTTCCGTTGCTCGCCAACGGGCGGCGCGGTCGCGTTGGGCGGCGAGCAAGTTGTCGAGCGCATCCAGTGCGAGCAACTGACGCACGCCGGCGCGTTCACCGGAAATCAGATTGAGCTTGTCGCGATAGTCCTGGCCGATCATCAACAGGCTGCCGGCCAACGGCAGAATGAATAGCAGAAACAACAACTGGAATTTACGTGCGAAGCCAAACCGCCCCAGCAATTTGATCCCCGGTGATAGGAAAGCCTGCATGCCCCATGACTCCTCTGGACACCACGCACCAATGGCGTGCATCGCGGTCGGTCGACGTTGATGTTGTGCCCTGCTAAAAGGCCTCGAAAGTTCACCCTCGTTCGCTCTGTGGGCAAACTTTGTAGCGAAACTTCCCATTGTCGATCACCTTTGTAAGGCGACCGCGTTCAAGCGGAGAAGCAAGGCAAGATTCAGACCATGGCGTTGCGCTATCACCCGATCAATCACCCGTCCCCGTGTAGGAGCTGCCGAAGGCTGCGATCTTTTGATCCTGTCTTCTCAAATACAAGATCAAAAGATCGCAGCCTTCGGCAGCTCCTAAAGATTTGATCAGGCGATCAGTTGGTAAGTTGGTCAGTTAGTTAGCTGGCTAAGGGGATAGCGCTCGCGCACTGAAAAATGGCACATTGACGCACCTGCCTGCGTGCACCCATCTGCTGTCCGGAAATTTCCATGGCTATCAGCAACGCTCCGACCGCCGCTGTTTCGGCATCCGCTCCACCCCAAAGCAGCCCACTGGTGATGCGCATCATCGGCGCGGTGGCGCTGGCGCATCTGATCAATGACCTGATTCAGTCGGTTTTGCCGTCGATCTACCCGATGCTGAAGGCCAGCTACGGCCTGACCTTCACCCAGATCGGCCTGATCACTCTGACCTTCCAGCTGACCGCTTCGCTGTTGCAGCCCTGGGTCGGGTATCACACCGATCGGCATCCGAAACCATGGCTGTTGCCGGCGGGCTCAATTTGCACGCTGATCGGCATTGTGATGATGTCAGTAGTCGGCAGTTTTCCAATGATTCTGCTGGCGGCGGCGCTGATCGGCATCGGCTCCTCGACCTTTCACCCCGAGGCATCACGGATCGCGCGACTGGCCTCGGGTGGGCGCTTTGGTCTGGCGCAGTCGACCTTCCAGGTTGGCGGTAACGCCGGTTCCGCGTTCGGTCCATTGCTGGCGGCAGCGATCATCATTCCGTTCGGTCAGGGCAATGTGGCGTGGTTCGGTTTGTTCGCGGTATTTGCGCTGTTCGTGCTGTACCGCATCAGTCGCTGGTACGCCCATCACTTGAACCTGTTCAAGCTCAAGGCGGGCCAGGCGGCGACTCACGGGCTATCAAAGGGCAGGGTGACCAGTGCGTTGGTGGTGCTCGGATTGCTGGTGTTCTCCAAGTATTTCTACATGGCCAGCCTCACCAGCTATTTCACCTTTTACCTGATCGAGAAGTTCGACCTGTCGGTTGCCAGCTCGCAGTTGCACCTGTTCCTGTTTCTTGGTGCAGTGGCGGCGGGCACGTTCTTCGGCGGGCCGATTGGCGACAAGATCGGACGTAAGGCTGTGATCTGGTTTTCGATTCTTGGGGTGGCGCCTTTTACGCTGCTGATGCCTCACGTCGATCTGTTCTGGACCAGTGTGCTCAGCGTGATAATCGGCTTCATCCTCGCCTCGGCGTTCTCGGCGATTGTGGTGTACGCGCAGGAGCTGGTGCCGGGCAATGTCGGGATGATTGCGGGGATCTTTTTCGGTCTGATGTTCGGTTTTGGCGGGATTGGCGCGGCGTTGCTTGGGCATCTGGCGGATGTGCACGGGATTGAGTACGTGTATTTCCTCTGTTCGTTCTTACCGTTGTTTGGGGTGTTGGCGATTTTCTTGCCGAGTACCAAAAAGGCCTGAAGATCAAAAGATCGCAGCCTGCGGCAGCTCCTACATGGGATGGATGTAAACCTGCAGGAGCTGCCGAAGGCTCGGGCCGCGATCGGACGATCTTTTAACAATCTGTCAGGCACAAAAAAGCCGCGTCTAGAACGCGGCTTTTTCGTGGGTGCAGATTTTATACGTTGAAACGGAAATGCATCACGTCGCCGTCCTTGACGATGTAGTCCTTGCCTTCCAGACGCCATTTACCAGCCTCTTTGGTGCCGGCTTCGCCCTTGTACTGGATGAAGTCGTTGTAGGCGATAACTTCGGCGCGGATGAAGCCTTTTTCGAAGTCGGTGTGGATCACGCCAGCAGCCTGAGGTGCGGTGGCGCCGACTTTGACGGTCCAGGCGCGGACTTCTTCGACGCCGGCAGTGAAGTAGGTCTGCAAGTGCAGCATTTCGTAGCCGGCGCGGATTACGCGGTTCAGGCCCGGCTCTTCCAGGCCCAGGGCCTCGAGGAACATATCCTTCTCTTCACCGTCGTCGAGCTCGGCGATTTCTGCTTCGATCTTGTTGCAGACCGGAACGACGATGGCGCCTTCTTCTTCAGCGATGGCGCGGACGACGTCCAGGTGCGGGTTGTTCTCGAAACCGTCTTCAGCGACGTTGGCGATGTACATGACCGGCTTGGTGGTCAGCAGGTGGAAGCCTTTGATCACTGCTTTTTCGTCAGCGCTCATGGACTTCATCAGACTGCGCGCAGGCTTGGCTTCGGTGAAGTGAGCGATCAGTTGCTCCAGCAGAGCCTTCTGAACGACCGCGTCCTTGTCACCGCCCTTGGCATTGCGCGCGACTTTCTGCAGTTGCTTCTCGCAGCTGTCGAGGTCGGCGAAGATCAGTTCCAGGTCGATGATTTCGATGTCGCGTTTCGGGTCGACGCTGTTGGAAACGTGGATCACGTTTTCGTCTTCGAAGCAGCGCACCACGTGAGCGATGGCGTCGGTTTCGCGAATGTTGGCTAGGAACTTGTTGCCCAGGCCTTCACCTTTCGAGGCGCCGGCAACGAGGCCTGCGATGTCGACGAATTCCATGGTGGTCGGCAGGATGCGCTTGGGATTGACGATGGCCGCCAGTGCGTCCAGACGTGCATCGGGCATCGGCACGATGCCGCTGTTCGGCTCGATCGTGCAGAAGGGGAAGTTCTCGGCCGCGATACCGGATTTGGTCAGCGCGTTGAACAGGGTGGACTTGCCGACGTTAGGCAGGCCGACGATGCCGCAATTGAATCCCATGGTGTTTCCCCTCGGATAAGAGTCAGGCCTTCTGGCTGTGCAGGTTTTTCATCGCACGGTTCCATTCTCCGGCGAGGATATCCGGCAGCACGCCGAGGGCAAAGTCGATGCTGGCATCGAGTTTTTCCTGTTCGGCGCGTGGCGCACGACCCAGGACGAAATTTGAAACCATACTGGCGACGCCCGGGTGGCCGATGCCAAGCCGCAGACGGTAGAACGTATTCTGATTGCCCAGTTGCGCGATGATGTCGCGCAACCCGTTGTGACCGCCATGGCCGCCGCCCTGCTTGAGCTTGGCGACGCCCGGAGGCAGGTCGAGTTCGTCGTGCGCCACCAGGATTTCTTCAGGCTTGATGCGAAAGAAACCGGCGAGTGCCGCCACGGCCTGGCCGCTGCGGTTCATGTAGGTGGTGGGAATCAGCAGACGAACATCCTGACCCTGATGCGAGTAGCGCCCGGTCAGGCCGAAATATTTGCGATCGGCGACAAGGTTCACACCTTGTGCGGCTGCGATGCGCTCAACAAAAAGGGCCCCTGCGTTATGCCGGGTCTGTTCGTATTCAGCGCCTGGATTTCCCAGGCCAACGATCAGTTTGATGGCAGTCACGATAGGGGCCCTTCCTTGGAGTGGTGGATAACATCGCCGCAATCAGGGAGAGCGGCGAAAGTGGACGAAAAAAGCTCATTTACCATAGATGTAAACTCCGCGTTCTCGCCCGCTTTCTCGCTACGTTCCAGTCCGCGATGTTACTTGATCACTCCGGCGTCACAGAGTGAATTACTCTGCAGCGCCTTCTTCAGCTTCTGGAGCAACGCGTGGAGCGTGTACGTTTGCAACAGCTTTGTCGTCACCGTGAGCCAGTGCAACGAACTCAACGCCTTTAGGGGCTTTGAGGTCGGACAGGTGAACGATTGCGCCGATTTCCAGAGCCGACAGGTCGACTTCGATGAACTCAGGCAGATCTTTCGGCAGGCAAGTCACTTCGATTTCCGAAACAACGTGCGAAACTTCGCCGCCTTTCTTGATCGGAGCTTCTTCACCAACAAAGTGCACAGGCACGATAGCGGTCAGTTTCTGACCTGCTACAACGCGTACGAAGTCAGCGTGCAGAACGTGGCCTTTCGACGGGTGACGTTGCAGAGCTTTGATGATGACGTTCTGCTTGGTGCCACCAACGTTCAGCTCGATGATGTGGCTGTAAGCCGCTTCGTTTTCGAGCAGTTTGGCAACTTCTTTGGCCAGCATGCTGATGGATTCAGGGGCTTTTTCGCCACCGTAAACAACAGCTGGAACCAGAGCGGCGAGACGACGCAGGCGGCGGCTCGCACCTTTCCCCAGGTCGGAACGCACTTCAGCATTCAGAGTAAAATCGTTCATTTTGTATCTCCAAAATAGCCATGACCGAGCGGCGTTTGCGACCAGCGCCTAACACGGTATGGGCAAAAAAGCCCCGCCCCGACAGGAATGCCGGGGCGGGGCGCTTTTCGTCATCGAGACATTTCGAGAAGGGCAGGGCCCTTAGCGGAACATCGCGCTGATCGATTCTTCATTGCTGATGCGGCGAACCGCTTCGGCAACTACCGGTGCAATATCCAGTTGGCGGATACGTGCACAGGCTTGTGCTGCAGCGGACAGCGGGATGGTGTTAGTCACCACCAGCTCGTCCAGCACGGAATTTTCGATATTCTCGATGGCCCGACCCGACAGCACAGGGTGTGTGCAGTAGGCAAAGACCTTGGCTGCGCCATGCTCTTTCAGGGCCTTGGCCGCGTGGCACAGAGTGCCGGCGGTATCGACCATGTCATCGACCAGAATACAGGTACGCCCTTCGACATCACCGATGATATGCATCACTTCAGAGTGATTGGCTTTCTCACGGCGTTTGTCGATGATCCCGAGATCCACACCCAGCGACTTGGCAACAGCACGTGCACGCACGACGCCACCAATGTCCGGGGAAACAATCATCAGGTTTTCGAAGCGCTGATCTTCAATGTCATCCACCAGAACCGGGGAGCCGTAGATGTTATCTACCGGAATATCGAAGAAACCCTGAATCTGGTCAGCATGCAGATCAACCGTGAGAACACGGTCGATGCCGACTACGGTAAGCATGTCAGCGACGACTTTCGCGCTGATAGCCACACGTGCGGAGCGCGGACGGCGATCCTGACGGGCATAACCAAAATAAGGAATAACAGCAGTGATACGAGTAGCCGAGGAGCGGCGGAAGGCGTCAGCCATCACTACCAGTTCCATCAGGTTATCGTTGGTCGGAGCGCAAGTCGGCTGAATAATGAAAACGTCTTTACCGCGAACATTTTCATTGATCTCGGCAGTAATTTCGCCGTCGGAAAATTTGCCGACAGAGATGTCACCGAGAGGGATATGCAGCTGACGTACAACACGCCGAGCCAGATCGGGGTTAGCGTTCCCCGTAAAGACCATCATCTTGGACACGCGCAGTACCTAGAGGCTGAGGGTAACCTGGATGAGTATGGAAAATGGCAGGGGCGGCTGGATTCGAACCAACGCATGGCAGGATCAAAACCTGCTGCCTTACCGCTTGGCGACGCCCCTGTATCTGTTGCATCAAGTGCCGAGCACCTGGTTCCTTTAGAGCAGACTTTGCAGCTTGCGATGCAACATCGAAATGTTGCTTCCTTTCGCTACAAACCCTGTAAGGGTCTCTGTCAGAAGGGCCGAGACTTTATCAGCTTCAGCTTTGCTTGGGAAGCCCCCAAACACACAACTTCCAGTTCCGGTGAGCTTTGCTTCGGTAAATTTACCTAACAAATCCAATGCGTTACGTACTTCTGGATAACGCCTTGCAACCACCGGCAAGCAGTCATTTCGACTGTTTCCCTCGGGAACGGGGCGCACTTTAATGGGCGGCGTGTTACGTGTCAACAAAGGATCGGAAAAAATTTCTGCCGTACTTACAGAGACTTGCGGCACGAGCACCAGATACCACGGTTCTTCAGGGTCGACGGGGGTCAGTTTCTCGCCCACACCCTCGGCAAACGCCGCGTGACCACGGACAAAAACCGGAACATCGGCGCCAAGCGACAAGCCTAGTGTCGCGAGCCGATCTTCATCCCAGCCCAGTTGCCACAGATGATTGAGACCCAGCAAAGTGGTTGCCGCATTTGAGCTGCCGCCACCAATGCCGCCGCCCATGGGCAGAACCTTGTCGATCCAGATGTCGATGCCCAGCGCACAGCCGGACTGTTGCTGAAGCATTTTCGCCGCACGCACGATCAGATTGCTGTCATGCGGCACGCCGGCAAATTCGGTATGCAGTTGAATCACGCCGTCATCGCGCACGGCAAAAGTGATTTCATCGCCGTAATCGACAAACTGAAACAATGTCTGCAACTCGTGATAGCCGTCTTCACGGCGACCCAGAATGTGCAGCATCAGATTGAGTTTGGCCGGCGAGGGCAGGGTCAGGCGTGCAGCGGTCATGCGTTATTGCCCCAACTTGCGCGGTTGCCAGGTCTTGATCACCAGCGTCACATCGAGGTCGGTGCCGTGCAGCTTGATGCGCTCGGGCAGCCAGTAACCGTTTTGTTCGGTGTAAGCGGTGTATTCGACTTTCCAGCCATCCTGTTCAAGGTTGGCCAGACGGCTGTTGGCATCCAGATTAAGGCGGCTTTTGCTGTTCGGCGCAGGCAGGCCACGGACCCACCAGGCCAGGTTCGACACCGGCAATTTCCAGCCCAATTGCTCTTCGAGCAAGGTTTCCGGCGATTGCGATTCGTAGCGGCCCTGATTGGCGACTTCCAGCGAAACTTTGCCCGGACGCCCGGTCAGGCGTGCCGCGCCACGACCCAGCGGGCCGGACAGGCGAATGTCGTAGTAATCCTGACGCTGCAGCCAGAACAGCGTGCCGCTACCGGAATCTTTTGGTGCGCGGATGCCGATCTTGCCGTCGATCTGCCAGCCGTCGAGGCCGGTCAGCTGTTGTTTGTTCGCCACCCATTGGGCCGGGCTACCGTGGCCCTCGACCGATTCGCGAGCGCCGAAACCCGCGCAACCGGCGAGCAGGGCGATGAAGCTGAAAACAATAACGTGGCGCAAAAACATGAGTTAAAGAGTCTCGGATCCGGTCAGGCGCTTGATGGTGCTGCGCAGAATGGTGCTGTCGGGCTGATCCTTGAGGAATTTGCCCCAGACTTGTTTGGCTTCACGCTGGTTGCCCTTGACCCACAATACTTCGCCCAGGTGTGCGGCAACTTCGTGGTCAGGGAAACGCTCCAGCGCCTGACGCAGATATTTCTCGGCGTCGTCCAGATTGCCCAGGCGGAAATTCACCCAGCCGAGGCTGTCGAGTACCGCCGGGTCTTCCGGGTTGATCTGGTGTGCCTGCTCGATCAGCGTCTTGGCTTCAGCGTAGCGGGTCGTGCGATCGGACAGGGTGTAGCCCAAAGCGTTCAGCGCCATGGCGTTGTCCGGGTCGCGCTTGATGATCAGGCGCAGGTCTTTTTCCATCTGCGCCAGGTCGTTGCGTTTTTCCGCGAGCATGGCGCGGGTGTACAGCAGATTCAGATCGTCGGGATATTGCAGCAAGGCGTTTTGCAATACCTTCCAGGCCTTGTCGTCCTGCTTGTTGGCCGACAGGGTTTCCGACTCGATCAGGTACAGCTGAATCGCGTAATCCGGTTGTTCATCGCGTTCGGCCGCCAGTTTGCTTTGGGCTTCGGCGGTCTTGCCGTTGTTCATCAGGATATCGGCCTGACGCAGCTGTGCCGGCAGATAGTCGTTGCCCGGGCCGACTTGGGCGTACTCGATCAATGCGCCCTGCGGGTCGTTGCGTTCTTCGGCGATGCGCCCCAGGTTCAGGTGCGCCGAATCGACATGGCTTTCCCGAGCGATAAGGTCTTCCAGATAACCTTTGGCCTCATCCCAGGCTTTGGCTTCAAGGCAGACCAGCGCCAGCGAATAACGCAGTTCGTCGTCTTCCGGGTATTGCTGAACGAGGCTGGAGAACTCGGCCTTGGCGTCGTCCATCCGATCCTGCTCGACCAGCATCCGCGCGTACGTCAGGCGCAGACGTTTGTCGTCCGGATATTTCTTGATGCTTTTTTGCAGCAGTGGCAGGGCTTCGTCGCCACGGTTCAATAGCTGGAGCAGGCGGGCGCGCAGCAGAATCGGGGCGATTTCGCCGTCTTCCGGCGGATTGTCTTCGAGCAGTGCCAGTGCCGCTTTGTTGTCGCCATCCTGTTGCAGGAGCAGGGCCTTGCCGAAAATCAGCTGACTGTTGTTCGGGTGACGCTGCAACAAGCGGTCAAAACTTTTCATCAGGCCGTTGCGGGTTTCCTGATCGGTATCCGCCGCCGACAACGCGAGGAAGTCGAAATGGGTGTCGCCCTTGCCTTGCAGGACTTTCTCCATATAGACCATCGAGTCGTCATAACGCCCGGCACGCGCCAGTTGCACGGCGGCGGCGCGTTGCGCTTCGAGATCGTCCGGCGCGTTTTTCGCCCAGATCAACGCGGTATCCAGCGCAGGCTGATCCGCACCGAGGTATTCGGCGATGCGGAACGCGCGCTCGGAGACGCCCGGATCCTGGGTGTTGATGGCCTGAGTCACGTAGTTATCGAGGGCAATGTCGAAACGATTGCGCTGGCCGGCGAGCTCGGCGCTCAGCAGGCTGAACACGGTTTCTTCACTGAACGAGCTGTAAACCTTGGGTTTTTCAGGCGCAGGGGTGGTGTCTTCAACCGGCGGCGTACCGTCCGGCGACACGGGGGCCAAGGCCTGGCAGCCGCTGAGGAAGACAAAAGCGAGGAGCAACGCGGAGGATCTATTCATATAGGAAGAGGACGACTAACCTGCGGTCGGATCATCATGACACAAGCCTTCAGCCAAACATAACCGGTGAGGCAATTTACGCTGATCCCCATACCCCAATGTGTCTACGTACCAATGTAGGAGCTGCCGAAGGCTGCGATCTTTGGATTGTAAAAAACAGGATCAAAAGATCGCAGCCTTCGGCAGATCCTACAAGGGTGCGGTGTTGTGTGAACGAGAACGGCTCGCAGTTGTTGACTCACTGATCAGGTCAATAGATATCCAATAGTTGTTCTGAATCTGACGAAGGTGGACAATTGCCGGCTTCACGTCACTATCAGCGACCTTGAATGGCCTTCCTTGCACTCGGTATCAACCACAAGACTGCTTCAGTAGACGTCCGCGAGCGCGTGGCCTTTACCCCTGAGCAGCTGGTTGAGGCGTTGCAGCAGCTCTGCCGACTTACCGACAGCCGCGAAGCTGCGATCCTCTCCACCTGCAATCGGAGTGAGCTCTACATAGAACAGGATCAGCTGTCGGCGGATATCGTGCTGCGCTGGCTGGCCGACTATCACCATTTAAGCCTCGAAGAGCTGCGTGCGAGTGCTTATGTGCATGAAGATGATGCGGCAGTTCGTCACATGATGCGCGTCGCCTCCGGGCTCGATTCGCTGGTGCTGGGCGAGCCGCAGATTCTTGGCCAGATGAAATCGGCCTACGCCGTGGCCCGCGAGGCCGGCACCATCGGGCCGCTGCTCGGGCGTCTGTTCCAGGCAACCTTCAATGCCGCCAAACAGGTGCGTACCGACACCGCCATCGGGGAAAACCCGGTGTCTGTGGCGTTTGCCGCGGTCAGTCTGGCGAAACAGATTTTCAGTGACCTGCAACGCAGCCAGGCCTTGCTGATCGGCGCCGGCGAGACCATCACCCTGGTCGCCCGCCATTTGCATGAGCTGGGGGTCAAGCGCATCGTTGTCGCCAACCGTACGCTGGAGCGCGCAAGCCTGTTGGCTGAGCAGTTCGGCGCCCACGCGGTGTTGCTGTCGGACATTCCGGCAGAACTGGTGCGCAGCGATATCGTCATCAGTTCGACCGCCAGTCAGTTGCCGATCCTCGGTAAAGGCGCCGTCGAGAGCGCATTGAAACTGCGCAAGCACAAACCGATCTTCATGGTCGACATTGCCGTTCCCCGGGATATCGAACCGGAAGTCGGCGAACTGGACGACGTTTACCTCTATAGCGTCGACGATCTGCACGAAGTGGTCGCCGAAAACCTCAAGAGCCGCCAAGGTGCAGCACAAGCGGCCGAAGAGATGGTCTCGGTCGGTGCCGACGATTTCATGGTGCGCCTGCGTGAGCTGGCGGCGGTTGACGTGCTCAAGGCCTATCGTCAACAGAGCGAACGTCTGCGCGACGAGGAGCTGCAAAAAGCCCTGCGTCTGCTGGCCAACGGCGGCAACGCCGAAGATGTGCTGGGGCAACTGGCCCGTGGCCTGACCAATAAACTGTTGCACGCGCCCAGCGTGCAACTGAAAAAGCTTTCTGCCGAAGGCCGCCTCGATGCGCTGGCCATGGCTCAGGAACTCTTTGCCCTCGAGGGCTCACCGGATAGCTTTTCGGATAAAAAACCGCAATGAAAGCGTCACTGCTCAATAAGCTGGACATCCTCCAGGACCGTTTCGAGGAACTGACCGCGCTGCTCGGCGACGGCGAAGTCATTTCCGATCAGACCAAATTCCGCGCCTATTCCAAGGAATATGCCGAGCTCGAGCCGGTCGTACACGCCTATGAAAAGCTGCTCGGCGTACAAGGCGATCTTGAAGGCGCGCAGGCGCTGCTCAAGGACAGCGACCCGGACATGCGTGAAATGGCTGTGGAAGAAGTCCGTGAAGCCAAAGAAATGCTGATCACGCTGGAAGGCGATCTGCAACGCATGTTGCTGCCCAAGGATCCCAACGACGGGCGTAACGTGTTCCTCGAAATTCGCGCCGGCACCGGCGGCGACGAGGCGGCGATCTTCTCCGGCGATTTGTTCCGCATGTACTCGCGTTACGCCGAGCGACGTGGCTGGCGTGTCGAGATCCTGTCGGAAAACGAAGGCGAACACGGTGGCTATAAAGAGGTCATCGCACGCATTGAAGGCGACAACGTTTACGGCAAGCTGAAATTCGAGTCCGGCGCGCACCGCGTACAGCGTGTACCCGCCACCGAATCTCAGGGTCGTATCCACACCTCGGCCTGCACCGTGGCGGTGTTGCCCGAGCCGGACGAGCGCGAAGCCATCGAGATCAACCCGGCGGATTTGCGCGTCGACACGTTCCGTTCTTCCGGGGCCGGTGGTCAGCACGTCAACACGACCGACTCGGCGATCCGCATCACGCACATTCCGACCGGCACCGTCGTCGAGTGTCAGGAAGAGCGTTCCCAGCACAAGAACCGTGCACGGGCGATGGCGTGGTTGTCGGCCAAACTCAACGATCAGCAAACCGCCGCGGCGGCCAATGCAATCGCCAGCGAGCGTAAATTGCTCGTCGGTTCCGGTGATCGTTCCGAGCGCATTCGCACCTACAACTTTGCTCAGGGCCGGGTGACCGACCATCGCGTCAACCTGACTCTATATTCGCTTGATGAAATTCTCGCCGGTGGCGTGGAGGCGGTAATCGAGCCGCTGCTGGCCGAATACCAGGCCGACCAACTCGCGGCGATAGGTGAATAAATGACCATCATTGCCAGCCTGTTGCGCGCCGCCGACCTGCCGGATTCACCGACCGCACGTCTGGACGCCGAATTGCTTCTGGCCGCGGCGCTGGGCAAATCGCGCAGCTTTCTGCACACCTGGCCCGAACGCATCGTGCCGACTGAAGCCGCGCTGAAGTTCGCCGAGTACCTGCAACGCCGCCGCGGGGGCGAGCCGGTGGCCTACATTCTCGGCCAGCAGGGTTTCTGGAAACTTGATCTGGAAGTCGCACCGCACACGCTGATTCCGCGCCCGGACACTGAGTTGTTGGTGGAGGCAGCGCTGGAATTGCTGCCGGCGACTCCGGCCAAAGTACTCGACCTCGGCACTGGCAGCGGCGCGATTGCCTTGGCCCTGGCCAGCGAGCGTCCGGCGTGGCAGGTCACGGCTGTGGATCGTGTGCTCGAAGCCGTGGCGCTGGCCGAGCGTAATCGCCAACGCCTGCATTTGAACAACGCCAAGGTGCTGAGCAGTCATTGGTTCAGTGCTCTTGAAGGTCAGCGTTTTCAGCTGATCATCAGCAACCCGCCGTACATTGCCGCGACCGATCCGCATCTGATCGAAGGCGATGTGCGTTTCGAACCCGCCAGTGCCTTGGTGGCCGGTGAGGACGGGCTCGACGATCTGCGTCTGATCGTCGCCCAGGCCCCGGCGCATCTGGAGGCCGGTGGCTGGCTGATGCTCGAACACGGCTATGATCAAGCCGAAGCCGTGCGCGATCTGCTGCTCGGTCGCGGTTTCGAAGAAGTCCACAGCCGCACCGATCTGGGCGGCCATCAACGCATCAGCCTGGGGCGCCTGCCGTGCTGAACGATCAGGAATTGCTGCGCTACAGCCGGCAGATTCTGCTGCAACACATCGACATCGACGGCCAGTTGAAGCTCAAGGACAGTCGCGTCCTGATTGTCGGCCTCGGTGGTCTAGGCGCACCGGTTGCCTTGTATCTGGCAGCGGCGGGTGTCGGTGAACTGCATCTGGCGGACTTCGACACGGTCGATCTGACCAACCTGCAGCGCCAGATCATCCACGACACCGACAGCGTCGGCATGAGCAAAGTCGACTCGGCGCTCAAGCGTCTGGGCGCGATCAATCCTGAGATTCAACTGATCGCCCATCGTCAGGCGCTGGACGAGGATTCCCTCGCCGCAGCCGTTTCTGCGGTGGACCTGGTGCTCGACTGTTCGGATAATTTTTCTACTCGTGAAGCCGTCAACGCCGCGTGTGTGGCGGCGCGCAAACCGTTGGTCAGCGGCGCGGCGATTCGCCTCGAAGGGCAACTTTCCGTGTTCGACCCGCGTCGCGCCGAGAGCCCGTGCTACCACTGTTTATACGGGCACGGTAGCGAAGCCGAACTGACTTGCAGCGAGGCGGGCGTGGTCGGGCCGCTGGTGGGCTTGGTCGGCAGTCTTCAGGCGCTTGAGGCATTGAAGGTGCTGGTCGGTTTTGGTGAACCGCTGGTGGGCCGCTTGCTGTTGATCGATGCGCTGGGTTCGCGCTTTCGTGAATTGCGCGTCAAACGCGATCCGGGGTGCAGCGTCTGTGGGTCACAGCATGCGTGAGGCGCCGATCGGCGTGTTCGATTCCGGTGTCGGCGGTTTGTCGGTACTGGCTGAAATTCAGCGCTTGTTGCCCAATGAGTCGTTGCTGTACTTCGCCGATTGCGGGCACATTCCGTATGGCGAGAAAACCCCGGAATTCATCCGTCAGCGTTGCAATGTGATGGCCGGTTTTTTCCGCGAGCAGGGCGCCAAGGCGTTGGTGGTCGCTTGCAATACCGCAACGGTGGCGGCTGTTGCCGATCTGCGCCGCGACTTTCCCGACTGGCCGATTGTCGGCATGGAGCCTGCGGTCAAACCGGCCGCTGCCGCTACCCGCAGCGGTGTGGTCGGTGTACTTGCCACTACTGGCACCTTGCAGAGTGCCAAGTTCGCAGCCTTGCTCGACCGCTTCGCCACGGATGTTCGCGTGATCACCCAACCGTGCCCCGGTCTGGTTGACTTGATTGAAAGCGGCGATCTGCACAGTGCCGAGTTGCGCACCTTGCTGCAAAGTTATGTCGATCCGCTGCTGGCCAACGGTTGCGACACGATCATCCTCGGCTGCACGCACTATCCCTTCCTCAAGCCGATGCTCAGCTCGATGATCCCCCAGAACATCAGCCTGATCGATACCGGCGCCGCCGTGGCGCGGCAACTTCAGCGCCTTCTCGCAGAGCGCGATCTGCTCGCTGCTGGGCCGGACCGATCGGTCAGATTCTGGACGACCGCCGAGCCGCAGCACTTGCGCAACATCCTGCCCCTGTTGGGGCAAACGCCGGGTGACGTGCAAAAATTCAGTTTGTAAAAAAAATGTGAAATAACTGAAAAATCAGCTGAACTTCTGATCAAGCGCTGACTTCTATAGCGATGAGTTATCCAGAAAACCGAACGATCGTTCCGTAAAAGGAAGTTTCAAAGTGAAGCGACTATTCTGCTTGGCCGCGATTGCGGCCGCATTGATGGGGCAAAGTATTACCGCACAAGCTGCCGGCGTTGAATTCGCCGTTGGCGCTACCAGCGATTCGACCATGACGTATCGCCTGGGGATGAATTTCGACTGGGACAAGAGCTGGCTGCAGAGCGACGTCGGTCGCCTGACCGGTTACTGGAGCGGTGCTTACACCTATTGGGACGGTGACAAGACCTCCAGCAACAACAGCCTGTCGTTCTCGCCAGTGTTCGTTTACGAATTTGCCGGTGAGTCGGTGAAGCCGTACGTTGAAGCGGGGATTGGTGTGGCGGCGTTCTCTAATACCAAGTACGAATCCAACAACCTCGGCGGTTCTTTCCAGTTCGAAGACCGTTTGGGTTTTGGCCTGCGTTTCAATGGCGGGCATGAAGTCGGGATTCGTGCGACGCACTATTCCAACGCGGGCCTTTCCAGCGACAACGACGGTGTAGAAAGCTACGCACTGCATTACACGATGCCGTTGTAAGAACTACGTTTCAACAGCCTGCATGAAACCCTGTGGGAGCGAGCTTGCTCGCGAAAGCGGATGATCAGTCAATATTGTTGTTGGCTGACACACCGCATTCGCGAGCAAGCCCGCATACAGTTAGCCGTCTGTGCTTTAAACCTGGCAGATGATTCGATTTGCCATCCGTTTCGGCACCCTGGCAGACCAGGGCTTCCCTATTCAGACCTTGTAACCATTCACTCGACTAGTCAAAACCCCGCGGTTTGGGTAAGTGATGCGGGGGCTGGTTTTGCCAAGTAGGGTCAAATTTCTTCATTACCTCTTCCAGCCTGTCGAGCATTTGTCCGGGACTGCGCTCATTTTCCAGAATCGATATCAGTTGGCTTCGCTCGATGGGATCTGCGTTCTCGTAGGTTTTAAGAAACGCCCACAAGCGGTGCTGCAACTGCTGACGCTCGAATCGGAACTCCGGCGTCATACTCAGTCGACGAATCGCCATGGACACGTTAGAGCTTTGACGTTCTTTTGATCTGTCCCAAAGCTCCCGTTTTTCGCGAGCGTCTGCCTCTGGCACATTGTGCAACCATAGATTCGCTGACGTGTCAGGATCCAGTTGTCCCAGCCAGATATCGGTGCCTGTCTGTCGACGCGCGGCAATTAACCGTCGTAGGGAAGCCGGATTGGAAATCGGGTTTCCAGTCAGATCAAAACCAGTTCTGAGCTCGAGCGATTCAGGAATGACCGAAATATTGTTGTCGGCAAGATTCAATGATGTCTTGGGGATTTCGAGCGTGACTCCTTCCGGAAAATTGTTGATAAGCGTTGAGCTAAGATCGACTTCCCGCAACGCAGTCATTCCTCTGAGCGACGGCGAAACAAAAAGTGGATTTGCGCTGAGGTTCAATACTTCCAGAAGCAGCGGTCCGTTCTCCGGGCCAATCCCGTCAGGCAGTTGGGTTATCCCGGTATTGGACAGATCCAACTCCCGTAAGGTTGTCATCCCTCTGAGAGACGGCGCGTCTTCAAGCGGAATTCCTGCGAGTTTCAGTATCTCCAGACGTTGCGGCCCGTTCTGCATACCTATTGTGGGAGGCAGCTGGGTTAGTCCGGTACCTGACAGGTTCAATTCCCGCAAAAACGGCAGTTTGGCAAGGTCAGGCAGAGTTACCAAATCCGCATTGTTGCTCAGATCAAGCACCTGTAGGCGAGAAGGTCCCTGTGTCGCGGCAAGGTCCGGGGGTGAAAACTGCAAGCTGGTGTGCCTGATCCTCAATACCTGCAATTCTGTCAAGTGCTGCACTGAAATAGACTGGAAAATATTACAGTTTTCCAGAGTCAGCTCTCGCAAGCGGGGCCAATCGGAGAAGCTGGCATATATAGAAAAAGGCTGCGGGCGAATGTGGGTGTGATGAATCTCCAGTACCCTCAACTCTGTGAGTTTTTTCATTGCGACAAGAAGTTTTTTGCCGGTCCCATGCAGGTTCCGCACTTCGAGTGTTTCAATATGAGAAAAAGTCGAAAACAGATCATCCAGTTTCTGGACAGCATATCCGCTCAAACTCAGAGAAACGATGGAGTCGATTCGAGTCGAAATGATCGGCGGCTCTAGATTTACGCGATACCCCGAGTCCAGTTCCAGCCTGAAGCCCACCAGATGACCGTCGCGATAGACCCGTTCCGATGGGTCACCCTGCCATTTGTACAGTCGCTGTAGCGTGTCACAAATCGCCAGCCGTCGAGCGCGTTCGTCGATATCATCGCCTCTGTAAAAACCTTCCCAGACGCTGAGCTCTTGATTCAATTTAGGCAGTCCAAGGCGAAGCCGATCAAGCTCCACCTCTGCAGCCGCGGCATCGCCAAATCGGGCGATGAAATCATCCGCATGTTGATCAGTCGCTTCCGGAAAATAGCGTTTGACCTGCGCTCGAGTGGCGACGGCCGGCGGCGGCCGTCCTGACGGGCCGGCTGTATTGCTGAGCCAAGGACGGAAAAGGCCGGCCGGCGCGGGCTCATTGCGGTTCATGCCGCCCCTCAACCCCACGAAGATGGAAATCCAGGCGTTCTCTTCGTTGCGAGTGATGGCCAGGCTTTCGCCGCTGCGACTGGCGCGATAGACGTTGGCAATGTCGCTGGCCACGGGATCCTTGGGGTCAACAATGCGCCACACCTTGTGGGTGGGGGTGGACGCATCAAGATCATGCAGGGCCTGATACGCGTGGTTGAAGATCACGGCGTAAAGCTTGCCGTCGTGGCGATACAAACCGTCGCTACCGGGTTCGACAGCGCTGAAATCCAGCTCGGTGCGAAATGCCTGCAGGCGTGTTTCGGTCAATGGCGCGGTGGCTGGGGCGAGGTCATTGTGCGGATGCCAAAGACCGGTATCGGGACTGCGCAGCAATACCGGGCCGGAGGGATTCAACTCGCTTGAACGTCGGGCTCGATACAGGCCTGTATTCTGATCGACGGCGACAAGAGCGATGCCGCCACCGGTCAAGTCGACATACCGGCGTTGGTTGTACACCCTGAAGCCTTCGCTGTCGGCAGCCGGTAACGGTGGCGCTACAGTGATGCGGTAATTCTCGAGCGTCGGCGGCATGACGGCGCGGACTTCAGTGGCGTCGGGAACCTGGCTCACAGTGATAGTCTGGGCCGGCAGGATTGCATCAAGGTCTGGATTGCCAGACGGCTTGACTCGCGTGGTCGCATTTGCGCCGGGAATCCTGGACTCGAGGCTCTTGTGGCCGACAGTTTCTGGCCGCGATGAGTCCACTTCCGGTTGGCGGTTCGCAGTGACGTGGACATCTACTTGGGTGCTGCCACCGCGAGGTGGTTTTGCTGCCATATTTCTTCATCCTTGAACGTTTCCCCTCGGCATTCACCCGAGGGTCGGTGGGTCGGCATCCTGCCGATTTACAAGTTGCGCGAGCTATTCCACTGTCGATCATTTCGCCCCGCAAAGGCACACGCATTCGACCGGCCAGTGCATCCCGAGGCCGGGATGAATCCATCGAATATTGGCGTCGCCTGTTGGATAGTTCATGGGGTCAACCCCGTCGAACCAAGAGCTGAACGATATCGTCTGGCGAAGCTGAATGAGATCAGAAAGGCAGACTGCCGCAGCAGGAAATGACGTCAAGGCGCGTAGGAGCGCATACACCACGGAGGGTTTGTTTGTGCTCGGACCGTTTGCAAACGGATCTCCAGCCACCAGCGGTCATCGGCCGAAGCAGCTGCTGGCGCGATGCTAACCGCGCATGTTCGAACGATCAGCGATACACCGTGGCGATGCCCTGTCGTTCTTCAATGCACTCCGGCGCGCCCATTTCGAACTCGCGGCAGATCAACGGACGCTTCTCATAGATCGTGCACATCATCGTGTCGCGATCCAGCGCCGCACACCAGCCGTCGTCCAGACGCAGCATCACTTCGCCGCCCCATTCATCGGTATCGATAAAACGATCAGGCACGCCAGTGTCGGTGATCAGCATCACTTCGAGCTGGCAGCAGCAGGCTGCGCAGGTCGAGCAGGTGACCGCCGGTTCAGCGATTTGTTGGTGGGGGATGGTCTTCATGGGCGGCAGTGTAAGGCAGTGGATGCCGCGTGTGTGAACGCTCTGACAGACGCTCAATGAGCCAGGCGTCGAGCCATCAGATGCAGCAGCGGAAACAGCAACGCCCAGAGCAGCCCGATGCCGATCAGGCTGGGTAATTCGCCGTAGGGAAATTGCACGCCGGCCAAGCGTCCGCCGCCGTAATACGACAGCGCACCACCGACGGCCCCCAGCACGCTGGACAGCCACCATGGCCGGGCGGTCCATTGCAGGCAGTGCCGCAACGTAGTCGCCAGCAACGCCCACAGCAACATCAGCCACAGCGGAATCAGCGGCGACGAATCCTCAAACGCGAACACACCGAGGCCGCGCAAAGCGCTGTCCACCGCCGTACCGACAATCACCACGCTGAGGATCAAACGTCCCTCCGCCGCCCAACTGCTGACCCAGCGCAGATGAATCACCAGCACCGCCAACGCCAGCAACAGCCACAAACTGTTGCCGCCGAGCACACAGGCCAGCCAGCCGATCTGGAAAAGCACGGCATTGGCGATCCGCTCAAGCATCGAAGCGTCCGAGCAGCGGCGCGGGCATGGCGGCCGGTTTGGCCAGCAACAATTGCGCGGTGCCGATGGTGCGCTCCAGGAAGCCACCCTCGCAGTAGCACAGGTAAAACTCCCACAGCCTGAGGAAATAATCGTCGTAGCCCAGTTCGCTCAAGCGGCCGTGGGCGCGGCGAAAATTCTCGTGCCACAGGCGCAGGGTTTTGGCGTAGTGCAAGCCGAAATCTTCCATGTGCAGCAGGTTCATGTCGGTGTCGCGGCTGACGATTTCGAGCATCTTCTGCACGCAGGGCAGGGCGCCGCCGGGGAAGATGTAGCGCTGGATAAAGTCCACGCCGCGCTTGGCTTGCTCATAACGCTGCTCGCGGATGGTGATCGCCTGTAGCAGCATCAGGCCGTTGCTCTTGAGCAACTGCGCGCATTGTTTGAAGTAGGTCGGCAGGAAGCGGTGGCCGACCGCTTCGATCATTTCGATCGACACCAGTTTGTCGTACTCGCCGGTGAGGTCGCGGTAATCCTTGAGCAACAACGTCACTTGATCCTGCAGGCCCAGTTGTTCGATGCGTTTTGCGGTAAACGCATACTGCTCTTTCGACAGCGTGGTTGTGGTCACGCGACAGCCGTAATTTTGCGCCGCGTAAAGCGCCATGCTGCCCCAGCCGGTGCCGATTTCCAGCAGATGATCGCTGGGTTTGAGCGCGAGTTTCTGGCAGATGCGCTCCAGTTTGTTCAGTTGCGCCTGTTCCAGGTTGTCTTCGGGGGTCAGAAACTGCGCCGCCGAGTACATCATGGTCGGGTCGAGAAACTGTTCGAACAGGTCGTTGCCGAGGTCGTAGTGCGCGGCGATGTTTTTCTGCGAGCCTTTGCGCGTGTTGCGATTGAGCCAGTGCAAACCTTGCACCAGCGGTTGGCCGAGGCGCGCCAAACCACCTTCCATCGCATCAAGAACTTCGAGGTTGCTGACGAACACTCGCACCACGGCGGTCAAGTCCGGCGAGCTCCAGTAGCCGTGGATAAACGCCTCGCCTGCGCCGATCGAGCCGTTGCTGGCGACCAGGCCCCAGACTGCGGCGTCGAGTATGTGGATTTCGCCCACCAAGGCACTGCCGGGTGTACCGAACAGCATCCGTTCGCCATCCTCGACCACCACAAGCTGGCCGTGTTTGAGCCGGGCCATTTGCCGCAACACGCCACGACGCAGCAGCGAACCGGTCAAGCCATTGGTGCTGAGCCGACTGACCGACAGACTAGAGGATTTCATGGCGGTGTTCCTTGGGAGGCACGGTAGCGGTTTGAAAGCTGCCATCGGCAGCCTGATGAGCAAAGATCGGTGCGCGCTTGAACAGCAGTCGTACGGCCTGCCAATAAATCGCCAGCGCGGTTTTCGCGGTCATCCACGGGAAGCGACGCAAGTAGCGGTGCAGGCTGTGACGGTCGAGCGTTTCGCGTTGCAGGTTGAGCGTGGCGTCGAACAGTTTGTGCTCGCCCTGCCAGTCGGCCATGTGTACGCCGAGGGTTTGCGCGGCGGGGCTGAAGCTCATGCGGTATTCGAGATCGCGCGGCAGAAACGGCGAAACATGAAAGGCCTTGGCCACCGCGAAATGCTGATGAGCGCTCTGCAGATTGATTGGCGCGCGCGCTGGCAACACATAGTGAAAGCGCTCGCGCCACGGGGTGTTGGTGACTTCGCAGACAATCGCCGCCAGTTGCCCGTCGGCCTCATGGCAATAAAAGAAACTCACCGGATTGAACGCCAGCCCCCAGCTGCGCGGTTGCGTGAGCAGGCACACCGAGCCTTGCGGTTCATGTCCGATGGCGATGCCGACCTGCTGGCGCACGGCGTCGATCAAGCGCATGCCGGTGCCGGTGAAGGCCTTGAGGTAGTCGCTCTCACGAAATGAAAACGGCGCAAAGCGACTGCGGCTGGCCAGCGCCGACAGACCGAACAACGCGTCCTGTTCGGTCAGATCGAGGTACAGCAAACCGATCCGGTAACGAAATTCATGCCGGCGCGGGGAGAAGCGCCGATGGCCGATCCAGCCACTGTATAGGGCGCTGTTCACAGGGTTTCCCCAAACGCGGCCGCCACGCGCAATGCGCTGACCACCCCGTCTTCATGAAAACCGTTGGCCCAATAAGCGCCGCAGTAATGGGTGTGTTGCGCACCGTCCAGTTCGGCCCAGCGGTTCTGCGCCGCCACCGCCGCGAGGCTGAACTGCGGATGGGCATAAGTGAAGCGGGCCAGCACTTTGTCGGGGTTGATGCCGGCGCTCTGGTTGAGGCTGACGCAGAACGTGGTGTCGCTCTCGATGCCCTGGAGAATGTTCATGTCGTAGGTGACGGCCGCGTGAGTGTGACCGGTACCGCTCAGGCGATAGTTCCAGCTGGCCCACGCCAGTTTGCGCGTGGGCAACAGTTGCGTGTCGGTGTGCAGCACCACTTCGTTGTCGGCATAGGGCAGGGCACCGAGGATCGCGCGTTCGGCCTCGCTCGGGCTGGCCAGAATTTGCAGGGCCTGATCGCTGTGACAGGCGAACACCACTTTGTCGAAGTGCTCGATCCCCGCCGGGCTGTGGATAACCACGCCGTGGTCGTCGCGATCCACTCGCTTCACCGGGCAGTTCAGACGAATCCTGTCCTTGAACGCGGCGGTCAGTGGCGCGATGTAAGCGCTGGAACCGCCCTCGACAACCTGCCATTGCGGCCGATCACTGACTGACAACAAGCCATGATTCTTGAAGAAGCGCACAAAGAACTGCAGCGGAAAATTGAGCATCTCGGCCATCGGCATCGACCAGATCGCAGCGCCCATCGGCACGATGTAATGCAGGATGAACCGCTCGCCGTAGCCGCCGGCCTTGAGGTAGTCATCCAGGGTCATATCGGCATCGATGCGCAGCTCGATGAGGTCGCGCTGGGCTTCTTTATTGAAGCGCAGAATATCGCGCAGCATGCCCCAGAATCCCGGCGACAGCAGATTGCGCCGCTGGGCAAACAGGCTGTTGAGGTTGTTGCCGTTGTATTCCAGGCCGCTGTCAGGATCGTTGACCGAGAAACTCATTTCGGTCGGCTTGAACCCCACGCCGAGCTGGCCGAGCAGGCGAATGAAATTCGGGTAGGTCCAGTCGTTGAACACAATGAAACCGGTGTCCACGGCATATTTGCGACCTTCGACGTCGACCTGCACCGTGTGCGTGTGGCCACCGACCCAGTCACCGGCCTCGAACACCGTGACGTCATGTCGGCGATTGAGCAGGTGCGCGCAGGTGAGTCCTGCGATGCCGCTGCCGATAATGGCGATTTTCATGCTGGGTCTCGCAGCGGCGGCGGTTTGCGCACCATGCGTTTGCCGATGGCCAATTGCAGGCCCGTCGGCAGTTTCGACAAGGGCCACAGCGCGGCCATGAACAGCGCCGGGAAGGCGATTTCCAGTGGCCGATCATTGAGTTTGGCGAAGATATGCCGCGCAGCTTTATCCACAGGCCAACTGAGCGGCATCGGGAAATCGTTCTTGGCGGTCAGCGGAGTTTCGACAAAGCCTGGGCTGATTACCGTGACTTCGATGCCCTCATCCGCCAGGTCGATGCGCAACGACTCGAACAGATAGCGCAGCCCGGCCTTCGATGCGCCATAGGCTTCTGCCCGAGGCAGCGGCAAGTAAGTGACCGAGCTGGCCATCCCGACCAGATGCGGCGCGGTGCCTTTGCGCAGTAGCGGCAGGGCGGCTTCGATGCAGTAGGCGCTGGCGAGCAGATTGGTACGCACCACGTGCTCGACGATCGAGGAGTCGAATTGCCGGGCATCGACATATTCACAGGTGCCGGCATTGAGGATCACTGTGTCCAGCGACCCCCAGTCCTCAGCGATCTGCTCACCGATTTCACGCACGGTCTGGCTGTTGGTCAGATCGCCCGGCACCACCAGCACTTGTCCCGGATAGCGTTGCGACAGCACTTTGAGTGGGGCGACCTGGCGCGAGCTGACAGCCAGGTGCGCGCCGGTGGCGAGGATGCTTTGCGCCAATGCGGCGCCAATGCCACTGCTGGCACCCGTCAACCAGTAACGCCGTGGAGGTGTACGACTCATCCCATTCTCCTTTTCAGCCAGGCGATCACCCGGCCCAATATTGGCAAGTGTTCATACAGCAGCGCCCCGGCATCGAAATAATCCCGGTGGCGATAAACCTTGTCGCGCCACAGCAAGTGCGAGCAGCCGCCGACGCGGATCTCCCGACCATTGGCCAGACGCGGGTGGCGATAACTCATGACCCAGCGCAGGTAGCCTTCACCCTCGCCAATCTGGTCGTAGCCGTGAAAATCGAAACGCAGTTCGCTGACGTTGGCGTACAGCTCACCGAAGTAATCGCGCAACTGCGCCAGCCCCTGAACTTCGTGCAACGGGTCGGTGAAGTGAATGTCATCGCTGTACAGCTCGCCAAGGCGTTGCAGGTTGTCTTTGTTCAACGCTGAAAATTGCCGGGCGAAGCTGCGCAGGAATTCACTCATGATCGACCCCGACTGGTTGGCGGGAAGGCAGGTTCTTGAAAGCCGTCAGCGCGCGTTCGCGCGATGCACTCAGGTTGACGATCGGCGTTGGGTAATCCGCAACGCCGAACAAGCCGCCGGCACTGGCCGGGTTATGCACCTGTTTTTTGTCGAGGTCGGCCAGTTCCGGTAGCCAGTGCTTGATGAACAGGCCCTCGCTGTCGAATTTTTCCGACTGGCTCAACGGGTTGAAAATGCGGAAGTACGGTGCCGAATCGGTACCGGTGGAGGAGCTCCATTGCCAGCCGCCGTTGTTCGCCGCCAGATCACCATCGATCAAATGGCGCATGAAAAACCGCTCGCCTTCGCGCCAGTCGATCAGCAGGTTTTTGGTCAGGAACATCGCCACGACCATGCGCAGGCGATTGTGCATCCAGCCGGTTTCGAGCAATTGGCGCATCGCCGCATCGATGATCGGCAGCCCGGTGCGCGCCTCTTGCCACGCCGCGAGTTCGTCCGGGGCGTCGCGCCAGGCCAGGGCTTCGGTCTCCGGACGGAACGCGCGGTGGCGCGAAACCCGTGGATAACCGACCAGAATGTGTTTGTAGAACTCGCGCCACAGCAGCTCATTGATCCAGGTGACAGCGCCGACCTTGCCGCTTTCGAATTCACCCTGATTGCTTTGCAGAGCGGCGTGCAGGCATTGGCGTGGCGAAACGACGCCAGCGGCCAGATACGCTGAAAGCTGACTGGTCCCGGGCTTGGCCGGGAAGTCGCGTTCGCTTTTGTAGTAATCGATTTGGGCGTCGGCGAAGGTATCGAGACGACGTCGGGCTTCTTTCTCACCGGCAGGCCACAGATCGCGTAGGGTTTCGCTCGGTGTGGCGAACCCGCTGACGGATGCCGGAACCGGATCGCTGTCGATGTCCAGCGGCGACTGTTTGCCGGGTGCAGGCACCAGCGCCGGCATCGAGCGATGTAGGCGTTCGTAGCAGACCTTGCGAAACTGGCTGAACACTTGGAAGTACGTCCCGGTTTTGGTCAGCACGGTGCCGGGCTTGAACAGCAATTGATCGAGATAACTGTGAAATTCGATGCCCTCGGCCTGCAATGCCTTGGCCACCGCCGCATCACGACGGCTTTCGTTCACGCCATATTCTTCGTTGACGTGCACCGCTTCGATGTTCAGTTGGCGACAGAGTTTGCCCAGTTCCGCCGGCGCCTGGTCCCAATGCGCCGCCGTGCGAATCAGCAACGGAATGTTCAGTTGACCGAGGCTTTTGCTCAGCCCTTGCAGATTGCGCAGCCAGAAGTCGACCTTGCAGGGCGCATCGTCATGTTCTTGCCATTGCTGTGGGCTCAACAGGTACACGGCGACCGTCGGGCCGCGGGCTGCGGCAGCCGCGAGGGCGGTGTTGTCATGTTGGCGCAGGTCGCTGCGCAGCCAGATCAATTGCATATCGGTAGTCGCGTTCATTAAATCAGCCCACGCTGAACGAGTGCCTGGTGTGCTGAAAGCGGATCTTCGGCCAGGTACAAATCAGCAATCTCGGAAGTTCTTACGGACAACTCGGCGTGGTGGATGCACACCGTTGGTCCGACGATCATTTTCGGGCAAGCGACGCCAGCCAAAAGTTTCGGCAACTGCGCATGCTGCATGGCTTTGCTGGAATACAGCAGCACACCACGGGCTTGCAGATGTTCGACGGCCAATGCCAGCTCCCCGGCCGGCAGTGGCCAGTCAAACACTTGCACCGGGCAATCAGCGCTGCTGATCAGCCACGCGCATAGCCACAGATGAGGTTCCAGTGACAGGTCGGAATGATTGATCAGCAACAGTGGCGCGGCGTGCAATTGACGATTGTTATGGTAGATGCGCGCGCCAAATTTGCTGCGTAACCACGAATAAAAAAATACCCGCTCCATCTGCGCGCCGAACTGGCCCTGCCAGCGCTGTTCAAGTTCGGCCAGCAGCGGCAGCAGCAATTGCTCACACAGGGTGCGCGGCGGATACAGCGCCATGACTTGATTGATGCTGTCGTCGATGCTGCGTTCATTGAGTTGCGTGACGGCCATGAGCAGGGTCTGGCGCAACCGTTGCCAATCGTTTTCCACCGACTCGCTGAGGTCCTGCGCAGTGTCGAGCAGCGGCTTGACCTGGCTGACCGCGACGCCACGGTTGAGCCAGGTGAGGATGGTCAAAATGCGTTGTACATGCTCGGCCGAATACAGCCGATGACCCTTGGGCGTGCGTTGCGGGACGATCAGACCATACCGTCGTTCCCACGCACGCAGCGTGATCGCATTGACACCGGTCTGCCGCGCCACTTCGCGGATCGGCAACCAGCCTTCATCGAGGGCTTTCTTGAAGTCGGCGCCAAGGTCTTCCTGAGCGCTGGAATCGGGTTTGTCATTCATTAGATAGCGTTTCGCAGGCTGAGATTTTCCGGATGCGGTTGCAGGTAAACCTGTTGCGCAATGTACGGATCCGGATGAAGGCGAAAGTGGTGTTTGAGCAGCGTCAGCGGTACCACGAGCGGAACGATGCCCAAACGATATTGGCCAATCACATGCACCATCTCCTGCTTGTCTTCGGCGCTGATTGCCTGTTTCAAGTAACCGCTGATGTGCTGCAGAACATTGCTATGGGTGCCGCGGGTCGCACATTTTTTTAGCGCTGCCATCAATTCGCTGAAGTAACGCGGGCCAAGTTCGGCAGGGTCGCTCTGCGCCATGTTGCCCAACAACTTGCCTAGCGCCTTGTATTGCAGCGGGTTGTGCGCCATCAACTGGTATTTGTAGCGTGAGTGGAATTCGGTGAGCGCACGGCGGCTCAGGCCTTGGGCAAGCACTTGCTGCCAGGCGCTGTAGGCGAGTACCCGGGTGATGAAGTTTTCACGCAGCACCGGATCGTTCAGGCGTCCGGCTTCTTCCACCGGCAAGTCCGGGTGCCGCGCGCAGAAAGCCTGGGCGTAGATGCCCCGGCCACCGCCGTTCACCGGCGCGCCGTTATCGTGATAGACCTTGACCCGTTCCAGCCCGCAGGAAGGTGATTGCTGCATGAAGATGTAGCCGCAGATGTCATTGAGCTCGCCGGCCATTTTCTCGCCGTACTCGGCCAGAGGCGCGGTGACGTTGATCGAGGGATGGACGGTGCCGACGGCTTGCGGACTTTGCGGATCGCCGACCAAGCGGATCGGTTCACGGGGAATGCCCATGCCGATGGCTACTTCCGGGCAAAGCGGGACGAATTCGAAATATTCAGCGAGGGTGCGGCTGCACAGGCGTGATTCCTTGTGACCGCCGTTAAAGCGAACCTCGGCGCCCATCAGGCAGGCGCTGATGGCGATTTTCGGCCGGGACATGGAAAGGTCTGACATGGATACCTCTCGAATCTATACCTGTACAGAGATCGATCTCTGTACAACATTTCTTCAGCATAGATTCATGGGTGTACAAGTCAAATCATTTGTATAAGTTTTTCTGTAGGAGCTGTCGCAGGCTGCGATCTCTTGATCCTGTTTTTGATTTGGGAGTTTTGAGAAGCAAAGATCAAAAGATCGCAGCCTTCGGCAGCTCCTACATGAGCCAGCCGATTTTCCATTGGGCGTTGTTTTGTAACGCATGCCAATCGAATCGTTCGACACGTTTGGTCAGCACCGCCTGCAACTCGACTTCGAGCACAGTGCCGTCCTCATCGCGAATCAGCTCGGTCACCAGAAAATGTTTTTCACGATTTTGCGGGTGGGCTGCTGTCCATTTCGACAGCAGCAATTTGCGCGGGTTGATCTGATTCACTGGAGATGCTCATGCAAACGGCGCGCAGCTTCCTGGCCGCTGAGCCAGGCACCCTCGACGCGTCCGGACAGGCACCAGTCGCCGCAGGCGTACAAACCCAGATCGGCATCCGCCAGCGCGCCCCATTCGTGGCCCGTCGCCGGGCGTGCGTAGAGCCAGCGGTGGGCGAGGCTGAAGGTCGGCGCGGGCATTGCACTGTGAAGCAATTCGGCGAATGCGCCGTGCAGTTGCTCGATCACCGCTTCCTTGGGCAGGTCGATGTGCTGCCGGCTCCAGGCGCTGGTCGCGTGCAGCACCCAAGTGTCGAGCGTGTTGTCGCGCCCCGGTTTACTGCGATTGCGCGCCAGCCAGTCGAGGGGGCTGTCCTGCACGAAGCAACCCTCAATCGGAGTATCCAGCGGCGTATCGAAGGCGAGGGCGACGGCCCAGGTCGGGTCCATTTTTACCCCGGCGGCGGCACCGGCGAGTTTCGGCGCGGCGGCCAGCAACGCGGTAGCTTGCGGTGCCGGCGTGGCGATCACGACATGACTGAAAGGACCGTGGGTGAAGCCTTCGGCGTCTTGCAGATGCCAATGTTCTTCGCCGCGATAGACCTCGGTAATCCGACAGGCAAATTGCACCTCCAGACCCTCGAGCAAGCCGCGGGTGATGGCGCTCATCCGTGGCGCACCGACCCAGCGGGTCTGCTCGTCCGGCGACAGATTAAGTTGCCCGCCCTGGAAGGTGTAGAGCTGCGGTGTCCACTCGGCGACCCAGCCCTGACTTTGCCAGCGCTGTACCTCGGTGACGAAACGTCGATCGCGAGCGGTGAAATATTGCGCGCCCAGATCCAGCGAACCGGCGTCGCTGCGTTTGCTCGACATACGTCCGCCGCTGCCGCGACTTTTATCGAACAATTGGACGGTGTGCCCAGTCTCCGTAAGAGCCTGAGCTGCCGAGAGTCCGGCGATGCCGGTGCCGATGATTGCGATAGGTACAGTCATAGGGGCCTCGTTTACCTTTCTGTACAGACTACGCCGTCGTTGAAACCTGTACAATTTTGTTTTTTGGTATAACTTCTAGCGTTCTCGTTCTGGCAGCTTGGCCTATGGTTAAACAATAGAACCTGCCCGATAGAAAAGATCCCTGTTTATAAAAATAGACTAGTGATCCGGGTAAAACGCCACGCGAGGAAGATGTCATGCATATATTGCTGACCGGCGGTACTGGTTTGATCGGACGTCAGCTCTGCCGACACTGGTCGGGGCAGGGCCATCGTCTGACGGTTTGGAGTCGTCGCCCGCAAGCGGTCGCAAAAATCTGCGGGACGCAGGTGCGCGCCATCGCACGGCTGGAAGAGCTTGGCGAAGAACCCGTCGACGCAATCATCAATCTTGCTGGCGCGCCGATTGCCGATCGACTGTGGACCCATCGACGCAAAGCGTTGTTGTGGAGCAGCCGCATCAAACTCACGGAAACCCTGTTGGCGTGGCTTGAAACCCGCGCGCAGAAACCGGCGCTGCTGATTTCCGGTTCGGCCATTGGCTGGTACGGCGACGGTGGTGAGCGCGAGTTGAGCGAAGACTCACCGCCAGTGATCGACGATTTCGCCAGTCAGCTGTGTATTGCCTGGGAAGAGACTGCCCAGCGCGCAGAAGCGTTGGGCATCCGCGTGATACTGGTGCGCACCGGTCTGGTGCTGTCGGCAGAGGGCGGCTTTTTGTCGCGGCTGTTGCTGCCGTTCAAACTTGGGTTGGGCGGGCCTCTGGGCAATGGCCGGCAGTGGATGCCGTGGATTCATATCGATGACCAAATCGCCCTGATTGATTTTCTTCTGCATCGTGATCAGGCCAGTGGTCCTTATAATGCGTGCGCGCCAAAACCTGTGCGCAATCGCGAATTTGCCAAGACGCTGGGCAGTGTTTTACACCGTCCGGCGTTCATGCCAATGCCGACCCTGGCACTGAAGGTCGGTCTGGGCGAGATGTCATTGCTGTTGCTGGGCGGCCAACGGGCCACGCCGGCACGCTTGCTGGAAGCGGGATTCACTTTCCAGTTCACGGATTTACGCGCGGCTCTGGATGATCTCTCCAGCCGCCTCTGAAATAGGACGTTGCATGACCGATCACGCCTTGCTTCTGGTCAACCTGGGTTCCCCGGCCTCCACCTCGGTGGCCGATGTACGCCGCTACCTCAATCAATTTCTGATGGATCCGTACGTGATCGACCTGCCGTGGCCGGTGCGGCGTTTGCTGGTATCGCTGATCCTGATCAAGCGCCCCGAGCAATCCGCCCACGCCTACGCCTCGATCTGGTGGGAGGAGGGGTCGCCGCTGGTGGTGCTCAGCCGTCGCTTGCAAGCGCAGATGAAGGCGCAGTGGAAGCATGGCCCGGTCGATCTGGCGATGCGTTACGGCGAGCCTTCAATTGAAACGTGCCTGACAAGACTGGTCGCGGCAGGGCACAAGCGCATCACGCTGGCGCCGCTGTACCCACAGTTCGCCGACAGCACCACCACCACGGTTATCCAAGAAGCCAAACGAGTGCTGCGCGAGAAGAAGCTCGATGTGCAGCTCTCGATTTTGCAGCCGTTCTACGATCAGCCGGAATACCTCGACGCGCTCGTCGCCAGCGCCAAACCGCATTTGCAGCAGGATTACGATCACCTGCTGCTGAGCTTCCATGGTTTGCCGGAGCGGCATCTGACCAAGCTTGATCCGACCGGGCAGCATTGTTTCAAGAACGAAGATTGCTGCAAGAACGCATCCCCGGCGGTTCTGGCTACCTGTTATCGCGCGCAATGCCTGCGCACGGCGGCACTGTTCGCCGAGCGCATGGGGCTGGCGGATGGCAAATGGTCGGTGTCGTTTCAGTCGCGATTGGGTCGTGCCAAATGGATCGAGCCGTACACCGAAGCGCGGCTGGATGAGTTGGCGAAAAGCGGCGTGAAGAAGATTCTGGTGATGTGCCCGGCGTTCGTTGCTGATTGCATCGAAACGCTGGAAGAGATTGGTGACCGCGGCAAGGAGCAGTTCCGCGAAGCGGGGGGCGAGGAGTTGGTGCTGGTGCCGTGCCTGAATGACGACCCGCAATGGGCGAAGGCGTTGGCTACCCTCTGCGAAAGAGCGCCTTTGGCCCTCTAAAAGCATCGCGGGCAAGCCCGCTCCCACAGGTTCAGTGCAATTCCTGTGGGAGCGGGCTTGCCCGCGATGACATTTGCACAAACAACAAAAAACTTACAACTTGATTAGAGCAGCGGATCATCCGCCTTCTTGTTCTTCCAGCCATCATTGCCCGGCAGCAGCAGGTTCAGCGCAATCGCCACCACCGCGCACAGCGCGATGCCTTTGAGGCCGAAGTCGTCCGGACCGGTGCCAGTGCCAACCAGCACACCACCAATCCCGAACACCAATGTCACCGAAACAATCACCAGATTGCGTGCTTCGCCCAGATCGATCTTGTGGCGGATCAGGGTGTTCATGCCCACCGCCGCGATCGAACCGAACAACAAGCACAGAATCCCGCCCATCACCGGTACCGGGATGCTTTGCAGCAGCGCGCCGAACTTGCCGACAAACGCCAGGCTGATGGCGAAGATCGCCGCCCAGGTCATGATTTTCGGGTTGTAGTTCTTGGTCAGCATCACGGCGCCAGTCACTTCGGCGTAGGTGGTGTTAGGCGGGCCGCCGAACATACCGGCTGCGGTGGTGGCGATGCCGTCACCGAGCAGGGTGCGATGCAGGCCCGGCTTCTTCAGATAGTCACGACCGGTCACGCTACCGACTGCAATCACGCCGCCGATGTGTTCAATCGCCGGGGCCAATGCCACTGGAACGATGAACAGAATCGCCTGCCAGTTGAACTCTGGCGCAGTGAAATGCGGGATCGCAAACCACGGTGCTGCGGCAATTTTCGCGGTATCGACCACACCGAAATAGAACGCCATGGCGAAACCGACCAGCACGCCGGAAATGATCGGCACCAGACGGAAAATGCCTTTGCCGAACACCGCCACGATCAACGTCGTCAGCAGCGCTGGCATCGAGATCATCATCGCGGTCTGGTAGTGGATCAGTTCAGCACCGTCGCCAGACTTGCCCATCGCCATGTTCGCGGCAATCGGCGCCATGGCCAGACCGATGGAGATGATCACCGGACCGATGACCACCGGCGGCAGCAGACGGTCGATGAAACCGGTGCCTTTGATCTTCACGGCCAGGCCAAGAAAGGTGTAGACGAAACCGGCCGCCATCACGCCGCCCATGGTCGCGGCGAGGCCGAACTGGCCCTTGGCGAGAATGATCGGGGTGATGAAAGCAAAGCTCGACGCCAGGAACACCGGCACCTGACGGCCAGTGACGATCTGGAACAGAATCGTCCCAAGACCTGCGGTAAACAGTGCCACGTTCGGGTCAAGGCCCGTGATCAGCGGCATCAGCACCAAAGCGCCGAAAGCCACGAACAGCATCTGGGCGCCGGACAGCACCGTGCGCCAGAGCGGATCGTTGAACTCTTGTTGCATGGTCACGCGTCCTTCTGCTTGGTGCCGAAGATCTTGTCACCGGCATCGCCAAGCCCTGGGATGATGTAACCGTGTTCGTTCAAACGTTCATCAATCGAGGCGGTGTAGATGGTCACGTCCGGGTGAGCCTTTTCTACAGCGGCAATGCCTTCCGGCGCAGCAACCAGCACCATCGCGCGGATTTCCTTGCAGCCAGCCTTTTTCAGCAGGTCGATGGTCGCAACCATGGAGCTGCCGGTGGCGAGCATCGGGTCGATGATCATCGCCAGACGTTCGTCGATTTCCGGAACCAGTTTTTCCAGATAGGTGTGGGCTTGCAGGGTTTCTTCGTTGCGGGCAACACCCACAGCGCTGACCTTGGCACCCGGGATCAGGCTGAGCACGCCTTCGAGCATGCCGATACCGGCACGCAGGATTGGCACGACAGTGATCTTCTTGCCGGCGATTTTCTCGACCGACACGGTGCCGCACCAACCTTCGATATCGTAGGTTTCCAGCGGCAGGTCTTTGGTAGCTTCGTAGGTCAACAGCGCACCGACTTCCTGAGCGAGCTCGCGGAAATTCTTGGTGCTGATGTCTGCGCGGCGCATAAGGCCAAGTTTGTGACGGATCAGCGGATGGCGGATCTCTTGGATGGACATGGGGAAAGGCTCCGGCGGCGGGCAAAAAAACCGGCCTAGATTAATCTATCCGAGGGTGATGTCCTATAGGACATAGAGTACGTTAGTCCATAAAGGCTTGATTCAGTCGTGCGAGATGCGTACCTTTGCCCGCTTTTCGCGACTATCCCCCCCTTCAATCACCCCCCGGAGAGCGCCATGTCCGCTGATCTCGAGCATATCCGTCAAATCATGCGAGAGGCTGACTGCCTGTACACCGAGTCTGAAGTCGAGGCCGCCATTGCCCGCGTCGGTGCACAAATCAACGAAACACTGGCCGAGAGCAACCCGGTGGTGTTCTGCGTGATGAACGGCGGGCTGATTTTTTCCGGCAAGCTGCTGACTCATCTGCATTTCCCGCTGGAAGCGTCCTACCTGCACGCGACCCGTTATCGCAACGAAACCAGCGGCGGCGACCTGTTCTGGAAGGCCAAGCCAGAAGTCTCGTTCCTTGACCGTGACGTGCTGATCATCGACGACATCCTCGACGAAGGGCATACCCTGGGCGCGATCATCGATTACTGCAAACACGCCGGTGCGCGCAAAGTGCACACCGCCGTGCTGATCGACAAGGATCACGACCGCAAGGCGCGTCCTGACCTCAAAGCCGATTTCGTCGGTCTGCCGTGCATCGACCGTTACATCTTCGGTTACGGCATGGACTACAAAGGCTACTGGCGTAACGCCAACGGGATCTTCGCCGTTAAAGGCATGTAAGCAAGATCAAAAGATCGCAGCCTGCGGCAGCTCCTACAGGGGATTGATGTACACCCTGTAGGAGCTGCCGCAGGCTGCGATCTTTTGCTTTTAGAGGCTGCTAAAGTGCTTGGCCCCGCCCTCAGTCTGCTCCTGTCCGCCGCGCCGATGCACAGTATCCAGGCCAATTTGCACACCGGCAGCGTGCGTGCGCGTTGAGCCAAGCGGCAGGGCAGGGGTAAACTGCCCGCCCCGTGTCATGTCTGCGAGCTGGAGTCGGCAATGCGTAAAGATAAGAAACAAGTGATTGGTGACGAGATCGGCGATGAGCAGATCAAGCTGTTTCTCGATTTTGAACCGGTCGACGCCACTTCGCCGTCGCTGCACAAACTGATCAAGGCTTACCGTGGTCTGCGTATCGACGACTTCGAGCGGTTTCTGACGTTCTTCGTCGAGGCCGGCTATGACCTCGATGGCAAGGACGAGCAGGGCCAGACGTTTGTTGATCAGATCAAGGATCAGCGCAACGCCCCGGAATACATCGAGCTGATCGAAAAAGCTCGCGGCTAAGGTCAAAAGACAGATCAAAAGATCGCAGCCTTCGGCAGCTCCTACAGGGTGTACATCAATCCCATGTAGGAGCTGCCGAAGGCTGCGATCTTTTGCTTCTGACAGACATAAAAAACGCCCCGATCGGGGCGTTTTTTTGCCGCAAGATCAAGCGTAGCTTGGCGTCTCGCTGCTTTCTTCAACCAGTTCCAGGGCGATGTTGTTCTGCGTGTTGATCTTGCGATACAGCGCAGCATCGGTTTCCAGAACCTTTTCACGGGCCGGGAAGATTTCCGCCAGTTTGCCAGCCCACTCGCCGGACGCTTTGCCCGGGAAGCACTTCTCGATCAGTTCCAGCATGATCGAAACGGTCACCGACGCACCCGGCGAAGCGCCGAGCAGGGCCGCAAGAGAACCGTCCTTGGCCGCGACCAGTTCGGTACCGAATTGCAGGATGCCGCCCTTTTTCGGGTCTTTCTTGATGATCTGTACCCGCTGGCCGGCCACTTCCAGGCGCCAGTCTTCGGCTTTCGCCTCCGGGTAGAAACGGCGCAGGGATTCCAGACGCTGTTCCATCGACTGCATCACTTCGCTGACCAGATACTTGGTCAGGTCCATGTTGTTTTTTGCCACCGCCAGCATCGGCCCGATGTTGCCGGCGCGAACCGACAGCGGCAGGTCCATGAAGGAGCCGTGCTTGAGGAACTTGGTGGTGAAACCGGCGTATGGCCCGAACAGCAGGGATTTCTTGCCATCGACCACGCGGGTGTCCAGGTGCGGCACCGACATCGGTGGCGAACCTACGGCAGCCTGGCTGTAAACCTTGGCCTGGTGCTGTTTGACCACTTGCGGGTTGTCGCAGCGCAGCCACTGGCCGCTGATCGGGAAGCCGCCGAAGCCTTTGCTTTCTTCGATACCCGAAGCCTGCAGCAACGGCAGGGCCGCACCACCGGCACCGAGGAAGACAAATTTGGCATCGACTTCACGGCTGCTGCCGCTGTTGACGTCCTTGATGCTGACGGTCCAGCCGCTGCCGTTACGCTTGAGGCCGGTAACGCGCTTGCAGTATTTGACCTGGGCGTCGGGAGCGCTGGTCAGGTGCTTGAGCAACTGATTGGTCAGGGCGCCGAAGTTGACGTCGGTGCCGTTCATCACGCGGGTCGCGGCGAGCACTTCATCGCTCGAGCGGCCCGGCATCATCAGTGGCATCCACTCGGCCATTTTGGCCTTGTCTTCGGTGTACTCCATGTCCGAGAAAGCGTGGTGCTTGCTCAGCACATCGAAGCGTGACTTGAGGAAGGACACGCCGCTGTCGCCCTGCACGAAGCTCAGGTGCGGCACCGGGCTGATGAAGGATTTGCACGAGCCGAAGGTGCCTTTTTTGGTCAGGTACGACCAGAACTGCTTGGACACCTCGAACTGGGTATTGATGTGCACGGCTTTCTTGATATCGACGCTGCCGTCGGCCGCTTGCGGCGTGTAGTTCAGCTCGCACAGGCCAGCGTGGCCGGTACCGGCGTTGTTCCACGGGTTGGAACTCTCCGCAGCACCGGAGTCCATCAGCTCGACAACTTCCAGTTTGATCGCCGGATCGAGCTCTTTGAGCAGCACTGCCAGGGTGGCACTCATGATGCCGGCCCCAACCAGTACTACGTCGACTGCTTCGTTATGCGCCATTTAACGCGTCTCCAAAATCTGCAGCACCAAATTGTCGGCATGGCTGCCAGGCATTCAGGGACAGGTCAGTTGTGTCCCGGCTATCCGTGGTCAGGTTTCGCCATGTCCGAATCTTCGCAATTCTTCGCAACTTTGACGGATGCGTGCGGCGTGGCTTCCAGAGCTCCATGAACTCATTTCAGCGCCCGGCTGGCAATTCGACTTATGGTCGAGACATCCGTTTTTGTGCAACCAAATCCGTAGCGGACAGGCTTCAGGCTCCGGTATTCGAGGTATACCCGGTCCTGTGTCGTTGGGCTGTTTCAGACGCTAATGGTGCATGTTCAGACGCAAAACTATTCATTTGCTCGCCACACTCTTGTGAAGTTGTGAAAACCCGTTTTTTTCACGCTCTTTTGAAGACGTGAACCTCAAAAAGGGCTGTCCATGCCTGGCACCCTGCCCGCAAGGGCAAAACAACGCGGTGGCCGAGCGTGATGACAGCTCTGCAGATTCGCGAAAAGCGGGGGTTTGCCGGAAGAACAGGCAAGCGCGCCAACTTCACTCGATCTGTGTGGGCGGCTCTCTGTGGGCGATTTTTGATGCCAATGCAAGCGCATTGACGGTGTTGCGGGGCCCGATCAGGAGACGTCCTTATAATCGGGGGGAGATTGTATCGAAGAAATGCGCGGAGTTGGTCGAGTTTAATGACTTTTATTAGGCATCCGGTCAGATGCTCAACTGCACCTGCGCCCGTGCGCGCATTTGACGCGGTACGACCCGGGCGCTGGCGGGCAGCGGCTGGTTCAACCAGGTGAGGCGGATTTCTTCTATTTCCACCCAGCCATCGCCCATCGGTTGCAGGCTGCACTGTTTGAACGCTTGGCAAAGGCCGTTGCGGTCGAGCAAAGCAAAGCTGCGATGCAGCGGGCGTGGCGCGAACAACGAGATCAGATAACGCATGGCCGAGTACCTTGTTGGAGGACTGATTTGAAGGATGCCGGCGAGCCGTGACGTGCACATGTATGGCGGGTGAAGAATCTGTGACAGGAACCGCTTTCGACGGGGTTTGTCAGACATTTCAGTATTCACCGTCGGGTGCTGGTGACCCGCAGTGGCCCACCGCTATACTGCTGGCCTGTTTGTGCCTGATTCTGGAGAGAAAAGCATGTTGCAACGCCTGTTGTTCGGTTTGATCACTGTGGCCGGTTTGACTCTGGCCGGCTGCGCCCACAGCCCGCAACAACTGAGTCCGGAACCGAAGCTGACCACGCAATTGCCTGCGGTCGGCCGTGGCCAGCCAGTCGTCGTGCGTGTGGTTGACGGTCGTCCGTCGCCAACCCTGGGCACCCGTGGCGGTCTGTACCCTGAGACCAGCGCCATCACCGTCCAGCGCGAGCAGATCCTGCCGAAGTTGCAGGCTCAGGCTGAAGCCGCCGTGCGTTTGCTCGGTTTCACCCCGACCAACAACGCACCTAACGCTCCGCAACTGACTGTGACCCTGGCCGAACTGAAATATCAGTCGCCCAAAGAAGGCATGTACGTGACCGAAGCGACCATCGGCGCAACCTTCCGCTCTGACGTGCAGAACGCCAACCGTCGCTACAGCGGCCGTTACGGTGCTTCGCTGGACCAGCGCTTCGGCATGGCGCCGAATCAGGAAACCAACACCAAGCTGGTTAGCGACGTGTTGAGCGATGCGTTGACACGTCTGTTCAAGGATCCGACCGTGGGTCAGGTTCTGGCTGAATAAGCTGCTCGCCTGATGTGAAAAAGCCCGGGGCCAGTGATGGTTCCGGGCTTTTTCATGCCTACATCTCTACCTGCACACCCCATCCCTGTTGGAGCTGCCGAAGGCTGCGATCTTTTGATCTTGTTTTCAAACAATCAAAATCAAAAGATCGCAGCCTGCGGCAGCTCCTACAGGGGGCGTATCGTTCAGGCAGCCTGCGAATAAAAATCGAGAACGCTAACCCCCGTCAGCAAATCCGTTTCAGGCAAATCCGCATGCTGATGCCCGCCCAGCGCGCAATACACCAGCCAATGACGATCCTGAACATTGAAGGCAAGGCTGCCAACGAGACTTTGCTGCTCGTCGTAAGGGGTGATGAGGTACAGACGATCCTGGTTTTCAGCGTGAAGCATGACGCGTTCCATGTGTGTTTCGAGGCGCGCATGGTGGTGCATCCACATGACGAAGCCGTGACACAGGACAGCCATCGGTCGATTGTCGCGTTATTTGTCGTAAAGGCTGGGGCGGGGCAGGCAGGTTTCGGTAGAATCGCGCCGCGGTCGTCGGTCTGGCGTCTGCCACACTGATTAAGTTTGAGGTCTGTGATGTCGCTGCATTTGATGACGCTGTTTACCAATCATCCCGCCAAATTGATCAATCTGCTGGCGCTGTTGTTGGCGTTTCCCGGCAGTTGGCTGCTGCACGCGACCCGCCGCCGCGAACAACGCGCATCGGCCAGCATCGCCGCACAGCGCCAGGCTCAGCCGAATGCCGAACCGATTCTGGATTGGTCGACGTTGCGCATGAACCGCTTTTTCTATCGCTTCGGTTTTGCCTGCCTGGGTCTGGCGCTGGTCATTTCCTGGATCAGTACCCAATTTTAAAATCAAAAGATCGCCGCCTTCGGCAGCTCCTACAGGGGATAGATATTTACCCTGTAGGAGCTGCCGGAGGCTGCGATCTTTTGATCTTGCTTATGTCTTAAAGCGCCAACCCAGCCTTGACCCGATACTGGTTACGCACCGGCGTTGCATATTGCAGCACCAGATACGGACGATGCTCTTCAGGGCAAGCGTCCAGCCGTGACTGCCACTCTTCCTGCGCCTTGGCCAGCTCATCCGCCGGGAACACCTCGGCAGCTTTGGGCACATTCAGTTGCGGATCCGCATCGGCCCATTGCGCATACGCCAGGTAATGCACGGGGAACAACCGGTAGCCGCCGAGAATCTGCTTGTCCATCTCGACTGCCAACAGTTTGGTGTCTTCGAACAACTCGGTGATCGGCGCAGCAAAGTTCACGTGCACCCGGCCCTTGTAGCCGGTGATGCCCTTGGCAATGCTCACGTCATCCTCGCCCGGCACTTTGCTGTAGGTGCCGGTGGTGGCGCGGATGTACAGCTCGCGGGCCTTGGCCTGGTCGCACGGATCGTATTCGTAGCTGATCGACACCGGGGTGACGTTCAGCGACTGAATCACTTCGCCGAACGGCTCGTCCTTGCGGCTCATGTGGAACATCTTGAGGATCGCCGACTCGGTGCGGTCGTCGCCATCCTTCGCCCGGCCTTCGGCCTGAGCAATCCAGATCGAGGCGCAGTCGTTGCGGATCGAGTGGTTGATGTACGCCGACAGCAACTGATACGCGGCCATTTTCTCGCGACGGCCGGTGATCGAGCGATGCACGATGAAACTCTTGTTCAGACGCATCAGGTCGCTGACGAACGGCTTCTGCAACAGGTTGTCACCGATCGCGATACGCGGCGTCGGCAGGCCGGCGTGGTACACGGCATAGTTGACGAATGCCGGGTCCATGACGATGTCGCGGTGGTTGGCGATGAACAGATACGCGCTGCCGGACTTGAATTGCTCGACCCCGGTGTAGGTCACGCCGTCGGTGGCGCGCTCGATGGTATGGTCGACGTAAGCCTCGACCTTGTCCTGCAAAGTCGCCACCGATGTCACGTCGGCAAACTCACGACGCAGCCGATGGGCTATAAGTGGTTTGAGCATCCAGCCGAAAGGACCGGCAAAACGCGGGAAGCGGAAGTGGGTGAGGATATCTAGAAACGCCTTGTCGCCGAGCAGTCTTGCCAGTACCACAGGTACTTCGCTGTCGTCGTAAGGTCGGATGGCATCGAATTCGCCCATCATGCTCTCTTGTTGGAAACGGCTAGGGTAAGTAAAGGTTTTGATCGAAAACCAACGGGGCACGGTCTGAAAAAATAGCCAGACAAAAATAGCCCTGCAAATAGACCGGCGATTATACGCACAAGTCACTTGGGAGACCGCGATGCTGGAAGCCGCACTGTATGAATGTCCTTATTGTGGGGAGCAGGTAGAGACGTCGGTGGACTTGTCCGGTGGCGATCAGACTTATATCGAGGACTGTCAGGTGTGCTGTCGGCCGATTACGTTTGTATTGCAGGTGCACGGTGAGGAATGGCATCTGGAAGTCTTCAGCGAAAACGAGTGAGGGGCGCCCATGCAGCGAATCTACGAACCGGAAAACCTGATGGAAGGCGAGATGCTCAAGGGCATGCTCGCCAGCGAAGGTATCGAGGCGCATCTGGTGGGCCGGGATTTGCTCGGCGGCACGGGCGAGTTGCCGATCTTCGGGTTGCTGGGGCTGTCGGTCGATAACGATCAGGCCCAATACGCCCTTGAGCTGATCACCGCGTACAATGCCGCGCTGCCGCTGCCCGGCGACGAACCGGAGAGCTTCCCCGGTACGCTGGTCTGTTAGGCTGACGTTCGTTTTATTTTCTGAGTCGTGTTGCCCCATGTGTGGACGTTATGCCCTGTTTCGCTGGAACCGCGACTTCGCGGCCCTGCCAGGTTTTCCTGCCGATCAACTGGCGCAGTGGAACATTTCCCCCAACGATTCGGTGTTGATGTTGCGTGCCGGCGAAGACGGCGAGCGCACGCTGGCCCGCGCGCGCTGGGGGTTGACGCCGCCGTGGCTGACGGACTTGTCGCGCACCCCGGCGCACGCCCGCGCCGAAACCGTGGCCGAGCAACCGATGTTTCGCGAGGCGCTGCGTTTGCGTCGCTGCCTGCTGCCGGCCAACGGCTTTTATGAATGGCGCGGCACCCAACGCAAGCGCCCGTACTGGCTGACGCCGGGGGAGGGTGCTTCGCTGTTTTTTGCGGCGATCTGGGAGGCGTATCCGGTGCAGGAGCAGGTTTGGTTAAGTACAGCGGTGATCACGCAATCAGCCGCCAGTCAGCGTCGGCCGTTGATTCTGGATGAGGCGGGGCAGGCCGCGTGGCTGGATCCAGCAACGCCGCTGCATGCCTTGCAAGCCTTGCTCGCCAGTGAACCCGCCGCGTTGCGCGAGCGGGTGTTGGCGAACATGGTCAATGATCCGAAGCTCAATGGGCCGGAGTGTCTGACCCCGGGTTAGGGTGAGGGGCTTTTGCTCTGACGGGATATGTCTGAAAGTCGCTGCAACACGTCCGTTGTATCTGGCGCCAATACAATTACCCACCTACGATACGCGACAGGTTTTCAGGGAGCTTTTGAATGAACAAGACATTGGTTGTAAGTGCACTGAGCGCAGCGCTGTTGCTGGCCGGTTGTCAGTCGGTCAACACCACCAGCGGCGGCGCCGTGGGTGTGGAGCGCAAGCAATACATGTTCAGCATGCTGTCCTCGCAAGAGGTCGATCAGATGTATGCCCAGTCCTATCAGAAGACCGTAGGCGAAGCATCGACCAAGGGTGTGCTGGACAAGACCAGCAGCGACGCCAAGCGGGTTCAGGCCATTTCCAGCCGTCTGATCGCCCAGGCACCGAATTTCCGTCCGGATTCGGCGCAGTGGAAGTGGGAAGTCAATCTGATCAAGAGCGATGAACTCAACGCCAACTGCGGCCCCGGCGGCAAGATCATTTTCTACACCGGGCTGATCGACAGCCTGAAACTCACCGACGATGAAATTGCCGCAATCATCGGCCATGAAATCGCCCACGCCCTGCGCGAGCATGGTCGGGAAGCGATGTCCAAGGCCTATGGCATTGAAATGGCCAAACAGGGCGCGGGCGCGCTGCTCGGTCTTGGCCAGGACAGCCTGGCGCTGGCCGACACCGTGGCCAACTACGGCATGACCTTGCCTAACAGCCGCGCCAATGAAAACGAAGCCGATCTTATCGGTCTGGAACTGGCTGCTCGTGCCGGCTTCAACCCGAATGCCGCAATCACCCTGTGGAACAAGATGAGCAAGGCATCGGAAGGCTCGCCGCCAGAGTTCATGAGCACTCACCCGGCGTCGACCAGTCGGATCGCTTCGTTGCAGGCGGCGATTCCGAAGGTGATGCCGCTGTACGAAAAAGCTCCGAAGTCCTGAGACTCTCGCAGATTCTATGATTGACGGGATTTCATTGTGGTGAGGGGATAAATCCCCTCACCACAGGTCAGTGCCACATCAGTCAGGGGTGTTAAACCCAGCCGCTGCTTTGCATCGCCTTGTACACCGCAACGAGCGCCAGAATCAGGAATGCCGAGGCCGCCAGGCGTCGGATCAAGGTCAGCGGCAGTTTGTCCGCGGCAAAATTACCCGCCAGTACAACCGGCACGTTGGCAATCAGCATGCCCAACGTGGTGCCGATAATCACCAGCCACAACTCCGGATATTGCGCGGCGAGCATCACCGTTGCGACCTGGGTTTTGTCGCCCATCTCGGCAAGAAAGAACGCGATAAGCGTAGTGAGGAACGGCCCGAACTTGCGCGCGGTGCTGGCTTCATCGTCATCCATTTTGTCCGGGACCAATGTCCACAGCGCAGTGGCGGCGAAGCTTGCGGCGAGAATCCAGTGCAACACGGAGTCGGAGAAGAAGCTGCCAAACCAGGCACCAACCGCCCCGGCTGCTGCGTGGTTGGCCAGGGTCGCAGCGACGATGCCGGCAATGATTGGCCAGGGTTTGCGAAAGCGTGCGGCCAGAATCAGCGCGAGCAGTTGCGTCTTGTCGCCGATTTCGGCCAAGGCAACGATTGCGGTGGGAACGAGTAACGAGTCCAGCATCAGGATTTTCCTAAGGGGCGGGTCGACACGGCTATGACACGTACAGCCTTCCCGCCCCGGGTAAGGTGTGCGTGTCATAGGTCTTGTCAAACCCTGCAATCCGTCTGATGCGGACGCTTGGGTCGCATACGCCATGATCTGAGGATCAAGTATGTTGACGTATGCCGGACGAGCTTGGTGCTCGTGGGAGACTACTCCCCTAGGACGGAGCGGATTCTGCCTTCGCAAATCCGATAGAGCAAGAACAAATTTTCAGCCGCGCTTGGCCCGGTAAATCCGGAAACCGTTCCCCTCGGCCTTGATCGCACAGATCCCGAGGTGCTCTTCAATCAGCGGCTGATACTTCAGGAAGCTATTGGCAACCAAGCGAAGTTCGCCACCGTTTTTCAGATGTTTGGCTGCTTTTCGCAGCAAGTTCTCGGTTGCGAAATAATCGGTATGGACGCCGACATGGAACGGCGGATTGCTCAGAATCGCGCTCAGACCCATCGGTGCAGCATCGATACCGTCACCGGTCAGCACTTCAGCCTCCAGCCCGTTGGCGGCAAGGGTCAGACGGCTGCTGGCGGCGGCAAACGCGTCGACGTCGAGCAAAGTGACCTGGTTGTGCGGGTAGCGACGTTTTACCGCAGCGCCCAGCACTCCAGCGCCACAGCCGAAATCCAGCAGATGGCCGCTCGGCAGTTTGTCCAGATGATCGAGCAGCAGGGCGCTGCCGCGATCCAGTCGACCATGGCTGAACACGCCCGGCAGGCTGATGACTTTCAGCGGACCTTCGGCCAGCGGCAATTCATAGGTTTGCGCCAGGCTTTCCAGTGACTTCACTTCAGGGGCATTGGCTACCGTGACTTGCCAGAGCTGGCAGTGCCGCGCGCTGTCGAGCTTGCGCGGCTTGCCGAACGGGTTGAGCTGCTTGGAAGCGCCTTCGATGCCGCTGCGTTTCTCCCCGACCAGAAAAACTTCGCGCCCGGCGAGGCGCGCGGCCACGGCGTTGAGGATGTAGTCGGTCAAGTCCTTGGACTTGGGCAGGAACACCACGGCGCTGTCGAACTCGCGCTCTGGAATGTTCACGCCGAAATGGCTACGCCCTTCGAAGCGCGCCTCCAGGGCGTTTTGGTCGCCAGCATGCCAGCACCAGCCAAACGCGTTGGGCAGGCGCCCGAGCAAATCGTCGGCAGGCAAACCGGCCAACAACAGCGAACCCTGGAATAACTCGGGCTGACGAAGCAGTACTTCACTGCGCGGATCCATATCTGCTCCTCAAAAAAAAGTGCCGCAGTCTATCAACTGACGACCCGCAGCGCCTTACCGCTGAAGAACGCCTCGGCGTTTTCGGTCAATTGACCGACGATGCGCTGCCGCGCCTCGCGGCTGCCCCAGGCGTTGTGTGGCGTGACGATCAGACGCGGAATGTCGGCGGCCAGCAGCGGATTGCCTTGGGTGGGCGGCTCGACACTCAGCACGTCAGTGGCGGCGCCGCCCAGATGACCGGCGCGCAAAGCATCGGCCAGTGCCTGTTCATCGATCAGCCCGCCGCGGGCGGTGTTGACCACGAACGCGCCGGGTTTCATCGAGGCCAGTTCGCGGGCGCCGATGAAGTGGCGTGTGTGTTCGTTGAGCGGGCAGTGCAAGGTCAGGACGTCGATCTGCGGGAGCAGTTGATCCAGCGGCAAACGATCCGCTCGGGCAGGGCGCCCTGGGATCTGCCCGAGCAATACGCGCATGCCAAACGCTTCGGCCAGTCGCGCGACGGCGCTGCCGAGTTCGCCATGACCGAGCAAGCCGAGGGTTTTGCCTTGCAGTTCGACAATCGGGTAGTCGAGCAGGCAGAACTGTTTCGCCTGCTGCCAGCGGCCTTCGCCGACGGCTTTTTGATAATCGGCCAGGCGGGTGGCGAGGTTGAGCAACAGCATGATCGTGTGTTGCGCCACCGATGGCGTGCCGTAACCCTGACAGTTGCACACCGTGATGCCGTGGGCGCGAGCGGCCACCAGATCGACGTTGTTGGTGCCAGTGGCGGTGATCAGGATCAGTTTGAGGTCAGGGTTGGCGGCCATGGCGGCGGCGTCGATCAGGATCTTGTTGCTGATCGCCACGGTGGCACCTTGCAGGCGTTCGGCAACCTGTTCAGGCAAGGTCTGAGCGAACAATTGCAAGTCGCTGAAGCAGGCGCGCAACGGGCTGAGGTCGAGATCGCCAAGATCCAGTGAGGGATGATCAAGGAATACGGCGCGGCGCGGGTTCGTCATCAACTGTACCTTTTGTGCTGTGAACGGAAGGCGTAATCTGCCGAGCCTACCAGATGAAACAAATCGTTACGTAAAGGCACTACTCCCTGTGGCGAGGGGATAAATCCCCTCGCCACAGGGTTGAGTTCGCTTGAGAATAATTTTTAACCATTAAAAAGGAGCCCCCATGTACTGGACCGAGTTCTTGACCGTTGCGCTGATCCACCTGCTGGCCGTCGCCAGCCCCGGCCCGGACTTTGCCGTGGTCGTGCGCGAGAGCGTCACCCACGGAAGACGCGCCGGCACCTGGACGGCGCTGGGTGTGGGCACGGCGATTTTCCTGCATGTGGGCTATTCGCTGCTGGGCATCGGTTTGATCGTGTCGCAGTCGATTGTGCTGTTCAACGCACTGAAATGGGCGGCTGCGGCGTACCTGCTGTACATCGGCTTCAAGGCCTTGCGTGCGCAACCGGCAAAAACAGTCACCGATGACCTGCACAAGGAAGCGGGTATTCGCACTGCGCGCGGCGCCTTCACGTCAGGTTTCGTGACTAACGGCCTCAACCCGAAAGCCACGCTGTTCTTCCTGTCGTTGTTCACCGTGGTGATCAACCCGCACACGCCGCTGGCGGTGCAGGCCGGTTACGGCGTTTACCTCGCCGTCGCGACCGCTTTCTGGTTCTGCCTGGTGGCCATGCTGTTCAGTCAGCAACGCGTACGTGCCGGTTTCGCCCGCATGGGCCACTGGTTCGATCGCACCATGGGCGCGGTGCTGATCGCCCTCGGTGTGAAAATCGCGTTCACCGAAATGCATTGATCGGCTGGCCCTGGCCGACTCCCCATGTAGGAGCTGCCGAAGGCTGCGATCTTTTGATCTGTTTTTGAGAGACTAGATCAAAAGATCGCAGCCTTCGGCAGCTCCTACAGTTGTTACCTTCCACTTCCCTCGAATCGGCAAATGCTGGCGCAAAGCTAGCATTTGTACGGCTCTGCAAATCATTCCTTTGGCTGATTTGGCTGGCGTATAAGGGTTTTAGAGTACAAATCTCTACGCCAACACCGAGCCGTCAGAAAAGGGATTCTTATGTTGCAGACTCGCGTCATTCCCCCAGCCGATGGGGCCTACCAGTATCCATTGCTGATCAAGCGGCTGCTGATGTCCGGTGCCCGTTACGAGAAAACCCGCGAGATCATCTACCGTGACCAGTTGCGCTACAGCTACCCGACCCTGATCGAACGCGTGGCGCGGCTGGCCAACGTGTTGACGGCTGCCGGCGTCAAGGCCGGTGACACCGTGGCGGTGATGGACTGGGACAGTCACCGTTACCTGGAATGCATGTTTGCCGTTCCGATGATCGGCGCGGTGATCCACACCATCAACGTGCGCCTGTCACCGGAACAGATCCTCTACACCATGAACCACGCCGAGGACCGCTTTGTGCTGGTCAACAGCGAGTTCGTCGGCTTGTACCAGGCGATCGCGCCGCACCTGACCACGGTCGAGAAAACCCTGCTGCTGACCGATCTGCCGGAAAAAACCGCCGAGCTGCCGAACCTGGTGGGCGAGTACGAGCAACTGCTGGCCGCCGCCAGCCCGCAGTACAACTTTGAGGACTTCGACGAAAACTCGGTCGCCACCACGTTCTATACAACCGGTACCACCGGCAACCCGAAAGGCGTGTACTTCACCCATCGGCAACTGGTGCTGCACACCATGGGCGTGTCGACGATCATGGGCTCCATCGACAGCGTGCGCCTGCTCGGCACCAACGACGTCTATATGCCGATCACGCCGATGTTCCATGTACACGCGTGGGGCCTGCCTTACGTGGCGACCATGCTCGGGCTCAAACAGGTTTATCCGGGGCGCTACGATCCGGAGTTTCTGGTGGAGCTGTGGCGCAAAGAGAAAGTCACGTTCTCTCATTGCGTGCCGACCATCCTGCAAATGCTGCTCAACGCCAAAAGTGCGCAGGACACCGATTTCGGCGGCTGGAAAATCGTCATTGGCGGCAGCGCACTCAACCGCACCTTGTATGAAACCGCCAAGGCTCGCGGCATTCAACTGACTGCCGCTTATGGCATGTCCGAGACCGGGCCATTGGTATCGTGCGCGCACCTCAACGATGAGCTGATGGCCGGCACCGAGGACGAACGCACCACTTATCGAATCAAGGCCGGTGTGCCGGGGCCGCTGGTAGAAGCCGCAATCGTTGATGCCGAAGGCAACTTCCTCCCGGCCGATGGCGAAACCCAGGGCGAGCTGGTGCTGCGTGCGCCGTGGCTGACCGAAGGTTATTTCAACGAACCGCAAAAAGGCGCCGAACTGTGGGCCGGCGGCTGGCTGCACACCGGCGACGTCGCGACGCTCGACAGCATGGGCGTGATCGACATCCGTGACCGGATCAAGGACGTGATCAAGACCGGCGGCGAATGGATTTCCTCGCTGGACCTCGAAGACCTGATCAGCCGTCACGTCGCGGTACGCGAAGTAGCAGTGGTGGGCATCGCCGATCCGCAGTGGGGCGAGCGCCCGTTTGCCTTGCTGGTGATCCGCGAAGGGCACGAAATCGGGGCGCGCGAGCTCAAGGAACACCTCAAGCCATTCGTGGAGTTGGGGCACCTGAGCAAGTGGGCGATTCCAAGCCAGATCGCCCTTGTTACCGAAATTCCCAAGACCAGCGTCGGCAAGCTCGACAAGAAGCGCATCCGCCTCGACATCACTGAATGGCAGGCCAATAACAGTACCTTCCTCTCGACACTTTAGTGTCTGCTGGCGCGCCGAAAACGGCGCGCCAGACCCGCCAAGCAAGCGCTTGCCTTGTGAAATCGAAAATTTCAGCCATCCTTGCCATGCCGACACCTGTCGGACTGGCGAAAGGACTGTTCCAGAGTGGTCGGCAGCTGCAAATCACACTTTAGAGGGATCAAGCTCTACAACCTGCTGGCTATAGTCCACTCAAGGATTTTTAAGAACGTGGCACACGCACAAAACGGGGCGATGCATCTTTGGAGTGACGTCGGACAGCCTTTGGCATCCGGTCCTCCAGACGTTTTTAAAAGTACTCACTGCCATAACAATAATGCACATGGAGTAGCGTCGATGACCTCAGTAAACCAGTTCTGGCGCCGGGCGAAACTGCCTCTGGCAGTCAGTCTTGCTTCCTCGCTCGCCGGGCCTGCATTCGGCGTCAGTTTCAACGTTGGTGAAATCGAAGGTCAGTTCGATTCATCCCTGTCGATCGGCGCAAGTTGGTCTACCCAGAGCCCGAACAAGAACCTCATCGGCGTCAACAATGGCGGTCACGGTCTGTCGCAGACTTCTGACGATGGCCACGCCAACTTCAAGAGCGGCGAAACCTTTTCGAAGATCTTCAAGGGCATTCATGACCTTGAATTGAAATATGGCGACACCGGCGTGTTCGTCCGTGGCAAATACTGGTACGACTTCGAACTCAAGGATGAAAGCCGTCAGTTCAAGGACATCAGTGACAACAACCGCAAGGAAGGCGCCAAGTCCTCCGGTGGGCAGATCCTCGACGCCTTCGTCTACCACAACTACGCCATCGCCGATCAGCCGGGCTCGGTGCGTCTGGGCAAGCAGGTGGTGAGCTGGGGTGAAAGTACCTTCATCGGTGGCGGCATCAACTCGATCAACCCGATCGACGTGTCTGCTTTCCGCCGTCCAGGTGCCGAGATCAAGGAAGGCCTGATCCCGGTCAACATGTTCTACGTGTCTCAGAGCCTGACCGACAACCTGTCGGCCGAAGCCTTCTACCAGCTCGAATGGGACCAGACCGTTGTCGATAACTGCGGCACTTTCTTCTCGCAGCCGGACATTGTCGCCGACGGTTGCAACGACAACCTGCGCGTGCTGAACAAGCGTTCGACTATTCCGGCCGTTGCACTGGGGCCGTTGGCCGCCAACGGCGTCGATGTCAATCAGGAAGGCGTTCTGGTGCGCCGTGGTCCGGACCGCGATGCCCGTGACAGCGGTCAGTGGGGCGCGTCCCTGAAGTACATGTTCGAGCCTCTGGATACCGAGTTCGGCGCGTACTTCATGAACTACCACAGCCGTGCGCCGATCTTCAGCGCCACCGGTGCGCCACAGTCGGTCTACAACACCGCAGCGTCTTTGCCTGGGCCGTTCGCTGCTCTCGCACCACTGCTGGTGGCGGGCAACTCGAATTACTTTATTGAATACCCTGAGGACATTCGCCTCTACGGCCTGAGCTTCTCCACCACCCTGCCTACCGGTACGGCGTGGAGCGGTGAAATCAGCTATCGCCCGAATGCTCCGGTACAACTGAACTCCACCGACATCCTGTTCGCCGGTGTTCGTCCGCTGGGCGGCGCACTGACCAACGCTTCTCTGCTCAATGGCGTTCCTGGTCAGGACCTGCACGGCTATGAGCGCAAGGAAATCACCCAACTGCAGACGACCTTCACGCACTTCTTCGATCAGGTCATGGGCGCCAGCCGTCTGACCCTCGTTGGTGAAGCGGGCATGACCTACGTCGGCGGTCTGGAAAGCCGTTCCGACAAGCGTTATGGCCGGGATCCGGTTTATGGTCCGGGTGAGTTGCCGGCCACTGGCGCTATCAATACCTGCGCCAACATTCTCAACGCCAGCACCATCAATGGTGCAGGGCCGGGTTCACCGCAGAACAACCGCAGCCGCAATTGCGACAACGACGGCTTCACCACATCGATGTCGTGGGGCTATCGCGGTCGGGCCATCTGGGATTACAACGACGTCTTCGCCGGTGTGAACCTCAAGCCGAACGTGGCCTGGTCCCATGACGTCAGCGGCTACTCGCCTGGCCCTGGCGGCAACTTCGAGGAAGGTCGCAAAGCGGTCAGTCTGGGCGTCGATGCCGAGTACCAGAACACCTACACCGCGAGCCTGGCTTACACCAACTTCTTCGACGGCAAGTACACCACCGTGGATGACCGCGACTTCGTTGCGCTCAGCTTCGGCGTGAACTTCTAAGCACTGCATTTCAGGACGAACGAATTTATGAAAATAACAAAAAGTCTGTTCCACGCGGGTGTTCTGGGTCTGTCGCTGCTGGCGACCGGCGTCATGGCCGCAGTGCCTGCTGGCGAAGCGGACAAGCTGGGCAAGAGTCTGACCCCGATGGGCGCAGAAATGGCGGGCAACGCCGATGGTTCTATCCCGGCCTGGAAGCCGTTGGCGAAGAATGCCGGCACGGTCGACGCGCGTGGCTTCCTGTCCAACCCTTACGCCAGTGAGCAACCGCTGTTCACCATCACTGCCAAGGATGTCGACAAGTACAAGGACAAACTTGCGCCGGGCCAGTACGCGATGTTCAAGCGCTACCCGGAAACCTTCAAGATGCCGGTCTACCCGTCGCATCGCGGCGCTACCGTGCCGGATGAGGTGTTCGCCTCCATCAAGAAAAACGCCACCACCACCACGTTGGTGTCGGGCGGCAACGGTCTGGAAAACTTCGAGACGGCTGTGCCGTTCCCGATTCCGAAAACCGGCGTCGAAGTCATCTGGAACCACATCACCCGCTATCGTGGTGGCAGCGTGACGCGTCTGGTGACCCAGGCCACACCGCAACCGAACGGTTCGTACAGCCTGGTGTACTTCCAGGATCAGTTCGTGTTCCGCGACAAGATGAAGGACTACGATCCGGCGAACCCTGGCAACATCCTGTTCTACTTCAAGCAGAAAGTGACCGCGCCGGCACGTCTGGCCGGTGGTGTGCTACTGGTGCACGAAACCCTCGACCAGGTTAAAGAGCCACGTTCGGCGTGGGTCTACAACGCCGGTCAGCGCCGGGTGCGCCGCGCACCGCAAGTGTCCTATGACGGCCCGGGTACTGCGGCGGACGGTCTGCGTACTTCCGACAACCTGGATATGTTCAACGGCGCGCCGGATCGCTATGACTGGAAGCTCGAAGGCAAGAAAGAGATGTACATCGCCTCCGACAGCTACAAACTCGACGATCCGAAACTGAAATACGCCGACATCATCAAGGCCGGCCACATCAACCAGGATCTGGCGCGTTACGAGCTGCGCCGCGTCTGGCACGTGGTTGCGACCCTGAAAGAAGGTCAGCGCCATATCTACGCCAAACGTGACTTCTACATCGACGAGGACACCTGGCAGGCAGCGGTCATCGACCATTACGACGGTCGTGGTCAGCTGTGGCGTGTGGCCGAGGCGCATGCCGAGAACTACTACGACAAGCAAGTGCCGTGGTACGCCCTGGAAACCCTCTACGACCTGCAATCCGGCCGCTACCTGGCGCTGGGCATGAAGAACGAAGAGAAGAGTGCGTATGACTTCGGCTTCACCGCGACCACCAGCGACTTCACCCCGGCCGCTCTGCGTCAGGAAGGTGTTCGTTAAACCGCTGTAAACCCGAGGCCGCATCCTCGTGAAAACGCCCCGACTGGTTCGGGGCTTTTTTTTTTGCTGATCATTTTTGCAGCGCTTTGTGTAGGAGCTGCCGAAGGCTGCGATCTTTTGATCCTGCTTTGGATTCAGCAACATCCAAGTCAAAAGATCGCAGCCTTCGGCAGCTCCTACAGGATTTGGCGTGCAGGTCCTTGTAGCCTTTTTGTAGCCATTTGTAGCAGCTACCTTCATAACCGGTTCGTTTAAGGCTAGTCTGCGGACATCTGCAACGCCGCCAACAGCAATTCGAACAAGAGCCGGCCATGACTGATCTGTCCCCACTTCCGGGTCCCGCAAGCGTTGCCGTCGCGGCACTGGACGGGCGTTTTTTTCGCCCGCCGCTGCCTGACGGGCACGTATTGCGACCACGCCTTTGCGAGCGCCTGCAAGCAGGACTCGGTGGACGGCTGTTGCTGGTCAGCGCCCCCGCAGGCTTCGGCAAGAGTTCGCTGGCCGTGGAGTTTTGCCAAAGTCTGCCGGTGCACTGGCAAAGTCTCTGGCTGGGCCTGAGCCCACGGGACAGCGACCCCGGTCGCTTTCTCGAGCGCTTGCTCGAAGGCCTGCAGGACTACTTTCCACAATTGGGCAGCCGCGCACTCGGCCTGCTGAAGATGCGTCAACGTCACCAGCCGTTTGCCTTCGAAGAATGGCTCGACGGCTTGCTTGATGAACTGGCGCAGCACCTTGATCCGGCGACACCCTTGTTGCTGGTGCTCGACGATTACCATCTTGCCCAAGGCCCGGTGCTCGACCGTTGCCTGCAGTTTTTCCTCAATCACTTGCCCGAGGGGTTGCTGGTGATGGTCACCAGTCGGCAGCGCCCTGACTGGCACCTGGCGCGCTTGCGACTGTCGCGGCAATTGCTGGAACTGCACGAGCAGGATTTGCGCCTGACCCACGACGAAGCCCTGACATTGCTCGATCGCCACAGCACTTCACTGCGCGGCGAAGCGTTGGAAAACCTCATCCAGCGCAGCGAAGGCTGGGTCGCCGGACTGCGTTTCTGGCTGCTGGCAGCATCTGAAGCCGGCAGTGAAGCAGCGTTGCCGCAAGCGTTGAATGGCGGGGAAGGGCTGATCCGCGACTATCTGCTCGAAGAAGTCATCGATTGCCTGCCCATCGAAGTGCAATCGTTTCTCTACGACACGGCACCGCAGGAGCGCTTTTGCAGCGAACTGTGCGATGCCGTCCGCGAAGCCCATGACAGTGCCGAGATCCTGCGTTTCCTGCAGGCGCATCAGGTGTTTCTGGTGCCGCTGGATGAGCACGGGCACTGGTATCGCTATCACCATTTGTTTTCCGACTTGTTGCGCAGTCGCCCGGTTGCTCAGGCCATGGTGCCCACCGCAACATTGCATTTGCGCGCCTGTCGCTGGTTTAACGCTCAGGGTCTGCTCGACGAGGCGGTGGAGCAGGCGTTGCGTGCCGGCCATCTGGATGTGGCGGCGAATCTGGTGCAGAACCTGTCGGAGGAGCAACTGCTGGCCGAGCAAAATGTCGGCATGCTGCTGCGCTGGAAAATGGACTTGCCCGACAGCTTGCTGATCAGCACGCCGCGCTTGATCGTGCTGTACAGCTGGGCCCTGGGGCTAGCCTGTCAGCTCGACGCGGCCGAAGAATTGTCCAGCCATCTGAGCCGCTTTCTGCCGGCGCCATCGGCCACGGCGCAAAAGTCGATGCTGGCGCAATGGCTGGCGTTGAGCGGGATCATCGCGCGCGGACGCGGTCATCGCGAGTTGACGCTCAAATATTGCAGCGAAGCGCTCGAAAGCCTGCCGGCAAAGCGCTACGGCCAGCGGTTGATGTGCTTGTCGACGTTATCCAACCTGGCGATTGCCGACGGTGATCTGTGGCGCGCGCGGGGATTGAATCGTGAGTCCCTTGAGTTGGCGCAACGCGTCGGTAATCCGTTATTCGAAGCACTGGCGCATTACGATCGCGCCCGCGTTCTGCAGGCTCGCGGTGAAATTCAGCGTTCGCTCGATGAAGTCCATCAGGGCCTGGAACGGTTGCGCGGACTTTCCCCGCAGCGCCTGTATGCCGTGCGCGCGCGCCTGACGCTGTACGAAGGTTTTCTGTTGGCGATGCGCTTGCAGCCGCAGCTCGCACGCGTGCGGTTATTGGCCGGGCTCAGTGAAGCACGCGCCTGTCGTGACATCAGCGTGTTGATCGGTCACTGCGTGATCGCGCGCCTTGATGGCGCCAGCGGTGAGTTCGCCAAAGCCTTCGCCGAACTCGCCGAAGCCGAACGGCTGATGCACATCTGGGACGTGCCGCCGATCTACTATCTGGCGATGATCACCCTGGTCAAATGTGAACTGTGGCTGGCGCAGGGCCGCACCGATCTGGCCGAAGCCTGGCTCGCGCGGTTGGGCCAGACTTATACGGGCGAACGTGCAGCGGCGCCGCCGGAATTTCATCCACAGCTGCCTTTGCATGTCGAACTGCAACAGGCACTGCTCGATGTCATTCAGGGGCAACCGATGCTCGCCGAGGGGCGCTTGAACGTATTGCACGAAAACGGCCAGCAAACCGGGCGCCAGTTGCTCAGTGTGATGGCGTTGACGCAGAAGGTTGCGTTGCTGTTGGCGAACGGGCGCGAAGCGGAGGCGCGCAAAGCGCTGAGTCAGGCGCTGGAGGCAGCGGCGGGGGGCGTGCTGCAGCCGTTCGAGGCTTTGGTCAAAGCACACGTGGACTGGTTGCGCGGACAATTGCTGACGTCGCCAACGCTGGCAGGACAGCAACTGCTGCAACACTTTCCGCCAGCGACATCCCGTCCGGCGGTGGAATCGAGCACGACCGAACAGCTCAGCAGTCGTGAACTGGCGGTACTGCGGCTGATCGCGCAAGGTTGTTCGAACCAGGAAATCAGCGAGCAGTTGTTCATTTCGCTGCACACGGTGAAAACCCATGCCAGCCACATCAACAGCAAGCTAGGGGTTGAGCGGCGTACACAGGCAGTGGCGCGGGCCAAGGCGTTGGGGGTGTTGGTCTGAGGGATAAAGAGCACGAACAAAAAACACCCCGCCCTGGCGGGGTATTGTCATTTGCGTATTTCGATTCGCAGCAAGAGCGAAAAGGTCAGACCAATACGTCGTTCGCGGTGAGAGAGTTCACACCCACCATTTGCACCTCGAAGTAACCCCCTAGGATTTCGCTCAAGTTGCCCGACAGGACCTGATCCGCAAAGCGCAGTTGTCCGGTTCCGGTGAATTCATTTGAGCCAATGAACGTCAGGTGTTGGTAGCCAAGCGCCATCGGATCAATATCGAAACTGGAGAAATCGATCTTGTCCCCTTCCAACGCGTTGAAGTCGTTAACGACGTTATGCGAACGGCCTGTGCCTGTTTCGAGTCCCATCACGATCATATTGGTGAAGGCAAAGGTGTCGGCCCCGGTACCACCGACCAACGTGGTATTTCCCGATCCGCCATATAGAGTGTCGTTACCTTCTGCACCGTACAGCGTGTCGGTACCATTATTACCCATGAGTATGTTGTTGCCGGAGTTGCCGGTCAGGACGTTATCGAGATTGTTGCCTGTCAGGCGCAAGTCTGCGTTGCCGAGCATAGTACCGTCTTCGACGTTTTCCGCGAGGAAGTAGTCGACAGTAGTCCGAATAAGGTCGTGACCGCCATTGAGGGGAAATTCAAACACCAAGTCATTGACGTTATCCACGATGAAGATATCGTCGCCGCCCTCACCAATCATGCGGTCAGCACCGAGCCCGCCCGAGAGAATATTGTTGCCTTCGTTGCCGCGCAATACGTTATCAAGTGCGTTACCAGTGAGATTCAGGTTGGCGTTGCCAATCATCTGGCCATCATCGACGTTATCCGCCAGTGTGTAGTCGATACTGGTGTTGACGGTATCAATCCCTTCGTCGGCGAGTTCAATGACAACATCATTGATATTGTCCACGTTGTAGGAGTCGTTGCCAGCGCCGCCAATCATGGTGTCGGCACCTAGTCCGCCGTCGATATGGTTGATGCCGGAATTACCCCTGATCACGTTGTTCAACGCATTGCCGGTCAACACCGAGTGGTCATTGCCAACCATCGTCAGGTCCTCGATGTTGGCCGACAGGGTGTAGCTGGAACTGGTTTTGATCAGGTCATGACCTTCACCGATCTGTTCGATCACCACATCCTGGTAGTTATCCACGATGTAAGTGTCATCACCAGCGCCACCGATCATGGTGTCAGCGCCGAGGCCGCCGTTGAGCGTGTTGGCTGCGGCGTTGCCGGTCAGCGTGTTGTTCAGTGTGTTGCCGTTACCGTTGATGGCCGTGCCGGTCAGCACCAGGTTTTCCAGGT
>NZ_JACVHB010000012.1:0-9965 GCF_020149425.1 Pseudomonas sp. P116
TAATGAGGCCGACGTTATGGTAGCGAAGCCGCCCGAACGGGCAGAATCCGACGCCGGGAAAATCGCGAAGCCCCGGCGAGGATTTAGCCATAACGTCTATTATGCGAGGCCTTTTTTTCGCTGTACTCTTGAGGTCATCATCAGGGGTAGTCGAGGAGCAGCAAGATGTCTGTGAGCTATAAAGGATTAGAATTTCAAACCGAATTGCTTGCTCGATGGGCCGCGTTTTTTGATCTTGCTGGGTGGCAATGGAGTTCAAATGTGTCCGCCGTGTCCAATTGGAAGCCTGACTTCAGGGTCACTTTTCCTTGCGGTCATTCAGAGTGTGACGGCAGTCATACACTTTTGGTCTCCGTTTTGCCCATCGCCACTATTGATTCTTTCAAGTCTCATCCCGCGATTCAGCAGCCTTATTACGTCCGAGACGAGTCTGACCATATCTTGGCAGACGGCGGTGCGCTTTTCGGAAATGATCCAAATGCAACACACTGGGAGATAGTGCACGGCGCTGGTGGTGGCTTTGAAGACGTCTACTTCCGAGTCCCTGAAGCGGCTCGCATTTGGCGTGAAGCTTGTGGTCTTGTGCGACCAGGCCAGTGATTCAGCACCTGTAGAGCCACTTAATTAGTACCATACCGCTCGTCCTTGCTTTGCCGGCAACGTGTATTTTGGTACTAAAATGACTTGCAGGGCGCCTTCATTTTGGTACTATTCCTCTGCCCAGGTGCTCTACCTGGTTAACAGGAGTGGTACCGAATGCTCGTAAAGATCCTCGATGCTGACAGCGACTTCGTTGAAACGCTCAAGCGTCAAACCCGCACCAACACCGCCTCAAAGGCCTTTTTGCATGCGGCCAACCAGTACCAGCATTTGCGCCTTGCGATTGGCGATCTTGAAATTCTGGTGGAGGCCCTTCAGATGGAACTGAAAGAGGCCAACGAGATTATTGAAGGTGCCCGCACCGCCGCAGCTCTGCTGCTGGATCGCGTTTCTCAGTAGATCCTGCTGACCTCGACCTGCCCGCAGGGCATTAGGCGCGTCGCAGATTTCCGTTTTTGCGTTGCACCTGGTGCGCCGACACCCGGCAAAGCCGGCCGGTCTATCGCCCAAAGAAAAACCCCAGCGCCCGTGAGAGCCCTGGGGTTTTTTGTCGCGTCAAAATGCCTATAGTCGCTCTGGTGTCACTTCGCGCTCTGATCACCCCAAGGTATTGACCCAGGTTTTGTGCGAAGCTTGCACGGTCCCGTGACGCGTAGCGCTATCGCCGGACAGGTCCCGGCAGGTCCGATTATCTAGCGCTTCGTTTTTGGTAACACTGAATGATTTATCGCCGGGGCTACCGGTTGGTGGCATTGCTACTTTCTAGCTATCTAACAGCTATTTGACTGCTATCTACCTGCTATCAAGCTGCTATTTTTCGGCTACTTCTCAGTACAAAAAATGCCCCAGCCTCTCATCAAAATAAGCCAAGTCCTGCTCCAGAATTTGATACTGAAACCGCCTTGGTAATGGCATCCAGGATCTTCCTTTCTGGCTCCCTGATTGCTTCGCCTTTAAATTCTTTGCTTGTTACGTAGTATTTTTGATTGTTTGCTTCAACGGCGAGCGCCCAAATCCTTGCTGTTTGAGGCTCATCTTCGCCGCCGGACAAAGATTTGGGGATTACTTGGGTGATTGAATCAAGTCTTATCCAGCGCTTCTGAGACGCGGTTTTGGAAGGCCTAAACCCCTCATCCAGAGGCGTCGCTTGCACCCAAAACGGAATCTTTTGATCGTCTGAAAATTTTATGCCGTCTCCGGGCTTCAGCTCTTTCATAAGCGCAGAAATGATCGATTCCTTCGTGCTTTCTGGCATGCTTTTGAACTCGGACGGCATCGATTCGCCTATGCCACTCACGCCGGTTATTAGCAGGTAATCGTAGATCGTTTCGTCGTGGGTTTTGCCAGTGCCATATTTGTCCAGCTCGGTTCTGATGGCTTCTTTAACCGAGTCTCCAATTTTTCCAAACTCGCTTTTTAGCGAGTCTTTAACTGATTGAGCAATTCTGTCGGACATGGTTTCCGTGGTCATACCTGCATCCCCATTTTGATTTTTTACGCCGAGACCGTTTGCGCTCTCGGGATACCGAAAATTCTGATAGGCCGGTTTTCTGCCGTTTGAGGTGGGGGTGCTGTTACACCCCCACTTTACCGTGGTTTCCCACGGTCACTCGGACACAGGCCAGCTAGGTTTTTCCCCGCTGTTTCTGCCGGCTTCGTTCTCGATGGTTGCCAGCAGGGACGTCATTACGCTACGTGCCAGAGGCTTTATATTGTCTGGCAAGTCACTGAATCTTCTGAGCAATGCCCTCATTTCTGGTGCCACGTCGCGCTCGCTCTCGTCTAGCAAGATTTCATCTGTAGCGCACCCAAAAAGCTTTGCCATGCTCACTACTTTGTCGCCGGGAGGGGCATTTTTTCCTTTCTCCCAGCCTGCAACCGTGTTTTCTCCGCTGCCGATGGCTTCGGCCAGAGCCTTCTGGGAAAGACCTATGTCCTCCCGCTTTATTCTGATGTTTTCGCCGATGCTCATTTGGATTTCAACCGCGCCAGTTTGATGCATCTAATTTAACCCCTGTATATCCATACACCACCGATATGTGGTGGCTAAAGCCACCAAATTACACTTGCCGTCTCGCCACAATATATCGTAGTCTTAACCACATCATTTAGTGGCTTGACAGGATTTCGGATGTTCATCGATTGGCTGACGATTTCGCAGGAGCATCAGCATGATTTGCCGATCGTGTGCGACGTGCTGACTTTGACGATCGATGCGAACACAAATGAGGTGCTAAGCACTCGTCAGCCACGTTTTAAGCATGAGGCCAGCTTTTCCACATCCGTCACCATTCACGTCCAGGGCCGAAAAGTCCGTGTTGAGGGAAATCCCAGTCGGGTAGGGCGGTTGGACAACTTGTTTGGATTCACCTCTATCGAGCAGTGCGTTTCTGTTTACAACTCATTGTTACGGGATTATGGGCTTCCAGGATTCTCGCGCTGCACACGCCTTGATATTCGGCAAGGCGAGTCTGGTGCAAAGTCTGGTGACCGTATTGCCGATGGGGCAAAGATTGAACGCATCGATTTGACCACCAATGTTTCGTTGGGGGAGGGCAATGTTGTTGCCTATTTGCGAGGTGTTTCAAGTCAGCGCATCGGGCACTCCATCGGCTTTCTTTATCCCAATGGACGCACTGTTGCTTGGACTCCGAAAGGTAACGGCAAAGGCGGCCGTCTTCAATATAGAAAGGCCTACGATAAGTCTTTCGAGATGGACCAAAACAGTCTCCCAAAGATAAAACGATTCTTTGGTGAGAACTCCGATGAATATAAATATGTTGAGCGGGTTAGAAATTACTGCGCACAAGAAGGCGTGGTCCGCATGGAACAAGAGCTTAAAAGCGAATATCTACAGCGTGAGGCTCTTTGCTATTGGGGCTTATTTGATGAAAGGCGTTTGGCCGAACTCCACAGCGAGTTTCTAAAAATAGATGAAAAGTTAAAGGTGACTGCGATGGACATCGTAAGTATTAGCGAGCAGCTTCTTGCTGAAAACATTGTTGATACCACACGCGCCGCTAATACTACGGCCATGTACGCGATTCAATGGATGCATGGACAGCGATTTGACTTTTCAAAGAAGCAAGTCCAAACCCATGCTGCGCGCCTTAATCGGATCGGTATCAATATACGTAACGCATGTGATACCAGCCGCTTCGCCCCTGTATTTGTTCGTCAATGTCGCGAAGTTACGAAAGCCGTTTTAACAATACCAACTTGGTATCAGCGCCCCAACCACCTTCAGCAGGTTGCAGCGTGAGAACCGTTAGTTTTCAGGGTGTTCAGCTTACTAGTGGCCAGCAACGGCGTTTGCTTGATCAGCAGCAGGTACGATCCTCATTTATGAATCCGATTTTGGTTCAACAAGTTGAATCAACTCTTAGGGCTGTCGAGGCCCGGAAAGAGCAGGGCGTCAAGCCAGAGCGCATCTGGTTTGTAGAGCGTCAAGAATCGGGAACAACCTCTGTTGCTGAATGGATGGGTTTTTAATGAATCGTGACGCCTATCTAAACCTTCGATTTGCCGTAGAAACGGAGTTCGTAAATGCTCTCAACGATCCTCAATATGATGAACGCGCTGGGGTTAATAGTCTTATGCGTTTGTTTCTATCTGCACTGGCTGAGCAGGAAGTAGCTCGTCAGCGCTCGGCACGAAAATTTAAAACATTCAGGCGTAACCCTGAAGCCGTCGCCCCAAGTTGGGCATACCGTAAGCCTGGTTCTGTTCCTGGCTTTCCAACACTGAGATAAGGGCACTCCAAATGATTCAAACTGAGTTTTTTAAACTTACTCCGCTTGGTGATATCTTTCCAAATAAAATATTTGTTATGTATATCGACTGGATAACATATCGTTAATTTTTGAATTAACTTCGCCCAGTTTGGTATGCCGTAAGCCCGGCACCGATTCTGGCTTTCCAACATTGAGATAGGGTGACTTTATGGACGTATATCAATTTATTCTTGTTGTTCTGTTCGCTAGCCCTACGCTGTATTTTGTTTTTAAGTGGATAAGTTTTGTATTCGCAAAAAATTAATTTTTCATTTACCCGCCCAGTTGGGCACCCCATAAGCTTGGCTTTGTTCCTGGCTTTCCAACACTGAGATAAGGGCATTACATGTCTAACGTTATCGTAGTTGAAGTAACCGGCAATCACCGTAGTGGCACTGCTGCCAAATCAGGTAAGCCATATTGCATGTTTGAGGCATATGCACACTTGCCAAATATTCCATATCCACAGAAATGTACTTTTTACGCTGAGACGCCTCAGCAAGTACCTCAGCCTGGAAAGTACGAATGTGATGTGATTGCACAGGTTCGTGATGACCGTCTTATTTTTGAAGTTGATCCGCGCCAAGGCCGCCGTATTAATTCTGGTGCTGCTTCGTCTTCAACACCTCAGAAGTCTGCGTAATGTCCGGTTTATTGCATTGCCCTGGTGATTTAATTATTCAGGGCGGTGCTCCTTCGTGCTCGGTTGATTGGGTTTCTGTTCCATACATTCCCCCATTTGACCTTTCACAACTTGACCCAACTGTATTGGGCCAAGCTTTCGGCGCCGGTTTCACCCTGGTTGGCAGCTTTATGGTTATGTCGATGGGGATTCGGGCGTTCTTAAATTTCATCAAACAAGCTTGAGGATTTATCCATGTTTAAAAAGACCCTTTTTTTTGCTGTTTCTGCTGCGCTGTCCGCTCCTGCTGTTTTCGCAGCTGAGGGTACTGGTGGTTGGGATTATACCGGCCTGACTTCCTCCATTGATTTCAGCACTATCTCCGTTGGTGTTCTGGCGGTTGCTGGGATCCTCGCCGGGGTTTATGCCGGTATCAAGGGTGCAAAAATCGTACTTGGTTTCCTTCGGAGCTAAGTTACCGGTTTTGGTTCACCTGGGCGTCTTCGGGCGCCCTTTTTTTCTCTAAATTTTGGAGTGCAGAATGGATCAGCTCTATTACTTCGCGATGTTTTGCATCGGAACAGGTTGCGCTTTCGCAGTCTTTACGGGGTGGTGAAATGAGATATTTCCTCGCGCTACCTTTTTTTCTAGCTCTTGTCTTTTCTTCAAATGCTTCGGCTGGCTGGGTTTGCTCTTCAACTAGTCTTTATCCCACTCAGTGCGCGGCTGCTGCTAACTCTCCTACGGCAGAACAGTTTGCAGTCGTTTACCTTGCTGCGTTTGACGATAGTGGGCTTTATAAGAACTACACTCCAGGTGCTTGTATAGTAGACACTCCAACGAGGAAAACCTGTTCCTATACTTATACTCATGGTGGCATCCTCAAGAATGCTAATTTTTCCATTATCGGCTCGAACACTATAATTTGTGAGGACACTCTAGAGTCACGCGGCCCTGATTCATCAGCTATTAAATCAGCCGATAAATACTATATTTCTTGGTCTGTTTCCTCGATAACTCAAGATATTTGCCATAATTCGTGTTCCTACTTGGCTTCCTCAGCCACTGCGAGCACTTGTTATTTAAATACCGGTTCTACCTCTTCAGGATTTTGCAATTATTTTGTAGGTCTTGATTCTTCAAATTCTGCTTGTACTGGCGAGGTTGGTTACCAGCAGCCCGCTGTTGGTGACTCTCTTAATGTAACTACTCCACCTGATCCAGGTGGTGATCCTGGTGGAGACGGAGGTGGTAATGATGGCGGTGCAGGTGATGGGTCTGAACTTGGATTTACTTCTCCTGGCCAGCTAGATACCAAGCGTTTTACGAACGAAGGTAATGCTACTAAATACAATGGTTTTGTATCTGGAATGAGCAGCAAATATGTTCAATCTACTTTTGGGCAGTCTGTCGAGGGATTTAAGCGAAGCATTAACTCTGCTGGGGGAGGGACTTGTCCATTTGCCTACGTAACAATATTTTCTACACCCATCTTTTTTGATTCGCACTGTGCGCTGTTTGAATCTATTGCTCCTATTTTGAGTGCTGTTTTCCTTGCTGCTTGGTCTTTATTGGCATTTCGTATTTTTATGTCAGCTTAATTTTTAACAGGGGGTTTTATGAGTGCTTTTGCCAAGTGGATCTTGAGTATCTTAGAGCAGATATTAGATTTCATTATTGAAGTTCCTTTAGCTATTGCTGGTTGGCTTTGGGAGGCTGTTCTTAGCCTAATCGGTTCTAGCTTTATCATTGGCCTTGTCGATAATGCCGGACAGTTATTTTCTCAAATATCGCCTTCTGTTTGGTATTTCATGGCGATCATGAAAATTCCTTTCGGGATAACTGTTGTGACTAGCGCTTACGTCTTGCGCTTTCTTGTTCGTCGCATTCCGTTTATTGGGTGACTCATGGCTATTCATGCTTATGTTGGCAAACCTGGACACGGTAAAAGCTACGGTGTCGTGGAACACGTTGTAATACCGTCTCTAAAGCAAGACAGGCATGTTGTAACGAATATCCCTTTATCTATTGATGATCTATTGGCTTCTTTTGGTGGGAACATCACTCAGCTACCACTTGACTGGTATGAGCGTCCTGATCTTTCTGAGCTATTTCCTAATGGTTGTGTTGCCATCATCGACGAGTGCTGGAGGCGCTGGCCTGCGGGCCAGAATGCAAACCACGCTAACCCTGTAGATAAAGCCCTATTGGCAGAACATAGGCACCGCGTAGATGAAAAAAACTACTCTATGCGCGTCGTCCTGGTCACTCAGGACTTAGCTCAGATTTCCTCCTGGGTGCGTCTTCTTATTGAAACCACTTACCGAATTAGAAAATTCAGCAAAAAGGTATTTAAGGTTGATATCTATAGTGGTGGTGTTACTGGTGACTCTCCGTCGAAATCCAAACTTATCAGGACTACTTCAGGCACCTTTAAAAAAGAAATTTTTTCCTTCTATAGCTCTGCAACTCAATCTACTTCGGGCGGTGTAGGTGATGAAACGTCTGCTGATGGTCGATCTAGTATTTTGCGGTCATTTGGTATTTGGGCAACCTTCGGAACATTTATTGTTAGCGTGCTTGTGGGTATTTGGGGCATTAAATACTTCTTCTTTACAGCAAAAGCTCCCGTTACCATTAACCAGAATCACGTTGAAATAACATCAAAACAGACGCCTAAGCCTTTTGAACCTCCAATTTCAACGACTTGGCGGCTGGTTGGCTTTGTTCATCCTTCAAAGCCTGATCCATCTTCAAGGATTGTGTCCGAGGCTCTTGCTTTGATTGCTGACAATAATGGGAACACTCGATACATTTCTTTCTCTCACTGTCGCTATTTTCCTGACTTTACCGAAGTTTATTGTGTAATTGACGGTTCTAAGATTACTAATTGGTCATTAAAAAAACCCAATCCAATTACAGGTGGATTAATTGGGGGAGGTCTTTAGCGTAGCGCTAAGACCGCGCCCAATGAATCAACCACCTACCTGGACTCATGCCATGAATACCTTTAATTCTCTGCGCCGTTTTTATGTTGCTGTACTCCTGTCCTTCTTTGTTTCCTTTTCCCAGGCGGAAATTGCTCCTCAACAACTGACGTTTGATTTTCAGACTATTCCGGTTTCATCCGCTTTGCAGCTTTTGGCTGATTACCGTGGTTTGAATCTTGTGTTAGACGAAAACATTCGCGGTTCGCTTTCTATGCGAATGAAAGATGTAAGCTGGGATGAAGCTATTGAATATGTAACATCGACAAAAGGGCTTTTATACGCTGTCGAAGGTAAGTTTCTTCGCGTCAGCGGTTATCCACGTCCAGGTGATGCAAATTCGGCAAGTTCATACGGTACTGGGCAAGACCAGCCAATTCAAACCAATCCATCTTTTGGCGGAAATTTATTCGATGTTTCAATTTTTAAGGTACATAACATTTTGGCTTCAGATGCTATAAAAGCATTTCCGCTTGATCCTGGGGAGACTTTAAACTTTGAAGACGGTTCTTCGATCATCGTTGCCAGAATGAGCAAGTTGCGTTTAGAGCAGCTCAAAAGTTTGATTACCGCGGTTGATTACTCTAGAAAGCAAGTGATGATCCAGGCTCGTATCGTCGAGGTTGATCGCTCTTACTCCAAGAACCTGGGCGTCCAATGGGGTGGCACTGTAGGCAGCGGTGCCGGGACTGTTTCAGGCTCTGTACCACTTGGCTTCGCCTCTGGTGCGATAGGTACTGTTGGCATTGTTTCAAGTGCTTTGACGCTCGATGCCAGGCTTTCAGCGATGGAGCAGGAGGGCAGGGGCAGGGTGATTTCCAGCCCTCGCGTTTACACTTCTGACCGTCATCAAGCCAAAATTGTTAAAGGGTCTGAGGTTCCTTATCAGCAATCGGCCGGCGATGGTGCAACCTCCACATCGTTTAAGCAGGCCGCCTTGTCGCTCGACGTGACTCCGATAGTTAACGGTAAAGGAGTGCTGCTGGATGTCATTCTTTCAAAGGATGAGCCTGATTATTCTAATGCCATGAATGGCGTTCCTCCGATCAACACGACCTCGCTGACTTCACGGGTTTTTTCGCCGTTTGGCCAGACTATTGCTTTGGGTGGTGTCTACTCGGATCTGGATACAACAGTCGTTAGACGCGTGCCATACCTGGGGAAGATTCCTGGCTTCAAGTGGTTGTTTACCAGCAGCTCGACAGTATCAACCAGCACAGAGCTTGTGCTTTTTCTGACACCTATTCTGGTCGAACCAATATAACTAAACTAAATAGTCATTTAGTATAGTTATGCTAAAAGGCTATTAAAAGGAGGAGGGTAGCTCAACAGATGAACTAGGGGTAGCTCATTCTTGCTCGTTATCTTCCAAATTTGAACGCTATCTCTCAAGGAAAGGAAATTAGCACCCAGTAAATCACGTGTAATCGGTAACAACCCATGTGCTTTATGGGCTGCAGCCATCAGGCGCATAGATGGCTGAATTAGTCCTACGCACGAACTGGCGTCAGGATTATCGTGCCGTTAGGTTTAACTTCCAGGTCGAGTTTGTCGCCGCTGGCCAACTTGATGGCCGACAGGAGATCGTCAGTCAGCGGTATGATTAAATCGCCAGTGCCATCAGCTGCATCCTGGCATTTGACTTTCCAGCTCGTATTTTTAGCCTTGGGTTTCGGGTTCATTATTTTCTCCAGGTGATCAGATGACAGAGCCAATTTGTGATTATGACCCAGCAGACTCGCTGGTTGATTCAGAGGCCGTAGCTGTATTTTTGGCTGATGCACATGACACCGGTGACGCGGCTTTCATTGCCGAAGCCATGGCCGTTGTTGCACGCGCCAAGATTCGTATCGAGGCAGATGGCCAAGCCTAGGGGTCATCGTCCTGAACGTGTGTTGCTAGTAGCAACACCTTAACGCTGATCATCAGGTGAAAAGCAGCCTCCAGAGTCCCCCAGCTCCGCATAGGACGGTTCGCATAATG
>NZ_JACVHB010000013.1:0-1394 GCF_020149425.1 Pseudomonas sp. P116
CAAATTGCTTGGGTGTTATATGGTCAAGCCTCACGGGCAATTAGTATTGGTTAGCTCAACGCCTCACAGCGCTTACACACCCAACCTATCAACGTCGTAGTCTTCGACGGCCCTTCAGGGAACTCAAGGTTCCAGTGAGATCTCATCTTGAGGCAAGTTTCCCGCTTAGATGCTTTCAGCGGTTATCTTTCCCGAACATAGCTACCCGGCAATGCCACTGGCGTGACAACCGGAACACCAGAGGTTCGTCCACTCCGGTCCTCTCGTACTAGGAGCAGCCCCTCTCAAATCTCAAACGTCCACGGCAGATAGGGACCGAACTGTCTCACGACGTTCTAAACCCAGCTCGCGTACCACTTTAAATGGCGAACAGCCATACCCTTGGGACCGGCTTCAGCCCCAGGATGTGATGAGCCGACATCGAGGTGCCAAACACCGCCGTCGATATGAACTCTTGGGCGGTATCAGCCTGTTATCCCCGGAGTACCTTTTATCCGTTGAGCGATGGCCCTTCCATACAGAACCACCGGATCACTAAGACCTACTTTCGTACCTGCTCGACGTGTCTGTCTCGCAGTCAAGCGCGCTTTTGCCTTTATACTCTACGACCGATTTCCGACCGGTCTGAGCGCACCTTCGTACTCCTCCGTTACTCTTTAGGAGGAGACCGCCCCAGTCAAACTACCCACCATACACTGTCCTCGATCCGGATAACGGACCTGAGTTAGAACCTCAAAGTTGCCAGGGTGGTATTTCAAGGTTGGCTCCACGCGAACTGGCGTCCACGCTTCAAAGCCTCCCACCTATCCTACACAAGCAAATTCAAAGTCCAGTGCAAAGCTATAGTAAAGGTTCACGGGGTCTTTCCGTCTAGCCGCGGATACACTGCATCTTCACAGCGATTTCAATTTCACTGAGTCTCGGGTGGAGACAGCGCCGCCATCGTTACGCCATTCGTGCAGGTCGGAACTTACCCGACAAGGAATTTCGCTACCTTAGGACCGTTATAGTTACGGCCGCCGTTTACCGGGGCTTCGATCAAGAGCTTCGCGTTAGCTAACCCCATCAATTAACCTTCCGGCACCGGGCAGGCGTCACACCCTATACGTCCACTTTCGTGTTTGCAGAGTGCTGTGTTTTTAATAAACAGTCGCAGCGGCCTGGTATCTTCGACCGGCATGAGCTTACGGAGCAAGTCCTTCACCCTCACCGGCGCACCTTCTCCCGAAGTTACGGTGCCATTTTGCCTAGTTCCTTCACCCGAGTTCTCTCAAGCGCCTTGGTATTCTCTACCCAACCACCTGTGTCGGTTTGGGGTACGGTTCCTGGTTACCTGAAGCTTAGAAGCTTTTCTTGGAAGCATGGCATCAACCACTTCGTCATCTAAAAGATAA
>NZ_JACVHB010000013.1:1487-3041 GCF_020149425.1 Pseudomonas sp. P116
AGATAACTCGTCATCAGCTCTCGGCCTTAGAATCCCGGATTTACCTAAGATTCCAGCCTACCACCTTAAACTTGGACAACCAACGCCAAGCTGGCCTAGCCTTCTCCGTCCCTCCATCGCAATAACCAGAAGTACAGGAATATTAACCTGTTTTCCATCGACTACGCTTTTCAGCCTCGCCTTAGGGACCGACTAACCCTGCGTCGATTAACGTTGCGCAGGAAACCTTGGTCTTTCGGCGTGGGTGTTTTTCACACCCATTGTCGTTACTCATGTCAGCATTCGCACTTCTGATACCTCCAGCAAGCTTCTCAACTCACCTTCACAGGCTTACAGAACGCTCCTCTACCGCATCATCCTAAGATGATACCCGTAGCTTCGGTGTATGGTTTGAGCCCCGTTACATCTTCCGCGCAGGCCGACTCGACTAGTGAGCTATTACGCTTTCTTTAAAGGGTGGCTGCTTCTAAGCCAACCTCCTAGCTGTCTAAGCCTTCCCACATCGTTTCCCACTTAACCATAACTTTGGGACCTTAGCTGACGGTCTGGGTTGTTTCCCTTTTCACGACGGACGTTAGCACCCGCCGTGTGTCTCCCATGCTCGGCACTTGTAGGTATTCGGAGTTTGCATCGGTTTGGTAAGTCGGGATGACCCCCTAGCCGAAACAGTGCTCTACCCCCTACAGTGATACATGAGGCGCTACCTAAATAGCTTTCGAGGAGAACCAGCTATCTCCGAGCTTGATTAGCCTTTCACTCCGATCCACAGGTCATCCGCTAACTTTTCAACGGTAGTCGGTTCGGTCCTCCAGTTAGTGTTACCCAACCTTCAACCTGCCCATGGATAGATCGCCCGGTTTCGGGTCTATTCCCAGCGACTAGACGCCCTATTAAGACTCGCTTTCGCTACGCCTCCCCTATTCGGTTAAGCTCGCCACTGAAAATAAGTCGCTGACCCATTATACAAAAGGTACGCAGTCACCCAACAAAGTGGGCTCCCACTGCTTGTACGCATACGGTTTCAGGATCTATTTCACTCCCCTCTCCGGGGTTCTTTTCGCCTTTCCCTCACGGTACTAGTTCACTATCGGTCAGTCAGTAGTATTTAGCCTTGGAGGATGGTCCCCCCATATTCAGACAAAGTTTCTCGTGCTCCGTCCTACTCGATTTCATGACTAAGAGATTTTCGCGTACAGGGCTATCACCCACTATGGCCGCACTTTCCAGAGCGTTCCGCTAATCTCAAAGCCACTTAAGGGCTAGTCCCCGTTCGCTCGCCACTACTAAGGGAATCTCGGTTGATTTCTTTTCCTCAGGGTACTTAGATGTTTCAGTTCCCCTGGTTCGCCTCTTGCACCTATGTATTCAGTACAAGATAACCATCTTATGATGGCTGGGTTCCCCCATTCAGACATCTCCGGATCAAAGTCTGTTTGCCGACTCCCCGAAGCTTTTCGCAGGCTACCACGTCTTTCATCGCCTCTGACTGCCAAGGCATCCACCGTATGCGCTTCTTCACTTGACCATATAACCCCAAGCAATCTGGTTATACTA
>NZ_JACVHB010000014.1:0-3172 GCF_020149425.1 Pseudomonas sp. P116
AGCAGTGAAACGATGCATCGCCGATGGTAGTGTGGGGTTTCCCCATGTGAGAGTAGGTCATCGTCAAGATTAAATTCCGAAACCCCAATTGCGAAAGCAGTTGGGGTTTTGTTTTGCCCGCAGGAAATGTACCTGCTTGATTTCTATGCAACAGCCCGGGGCATAGCTATCATTCGGGCCTCATTGTGAGGCGAAACCTGCATGTTGACGTTGTTGAATCTTCTGAAGGATGGGCGATTCCATTCTGGTCAGGACCTTGGCGCTGCCTTGGGAGTTAGTCGAAGTGCGGTATGGAAGCAGCTTCAGCACCTTGAGGCTGAGCTTGGACTGTCCATTCACAAAGTCCGAGGTCGTGGCTATCAGTTGGCTGCTCCACTGGTGTTGCTCGACCCTCTTAAAATTGCGGGAATAAAGGGTCGCTGGCCAGCCACGGTTCTCGACTCTACCGACTCGACAAACGCTGAAGCATTGCGCGCCATTGGCTTGGGGCGGGCGGCTCCCTTTTTGGTGCTTGCCGAGCGACAGACTTCGGGGCGTGGGCGCAGAGGTCGCAAGTGGGTTAGCCCGTTTGCCGAAAATCTCTATTTCAGTCTTGTTCTGCGGATCGATGGAGGTATGCGCCAGCTTGAGGGTCTGAGCCTTGTGGTTGGGCTGGCGGTCTTGCAAACCCTTCGAAAGCTGGGAGTGACTGGCGCTGGTTTGAAGTGGCCCAATGATGTTCTGGTTGGTAATAAGAAAATCGCCGGCATCCTGCTAGAGCTGGTTGGAGATCCGGCGGATGTCTGCCACGTGGTTCTGGGGATAGGCATTAACGTGAATATGCAGGTCGCAGAAGAGGTTGATCAGCAATGGACGTCCATGCGGCTTGAGTCTGGTAAAAGCTGTGATCGCAATGTTCTCGTAGCCGAGTTGAGCGAGCAGTTGCAGGCATACATCGAGCGTCAACAAGTGGATGGTTTCTCGGTTCTCCAAGCGGAATGGGAAGGCAATCATTTGTGGCAGGAGCGCTCGGTATCCCTGATTGCTGGTGTCAGTCAGATAGACGGAGTTGTGCTCGGAATTGATAGCCAGGGTGCGCTGCGGTTAAAGGTGAATGGCGTGGAAAAAGTCTTTAGTGGTGGTGAGCTCAGTCTGAGGTTGCGTGATGATTCTTGAGCTCGACTGCGGAAACAGCTTCATAAAATGGCGAGTGCTGAATGGTGCTGAGGCTGTTGCTTTGGTCGCGGAGGGAGTGGTTGATTCGGACCTGGCGCTTTGCGAAGGCTTGCGCGCGCTGAGTGGGCTGTCGCTAAGAAGATGCCGCATGGTTAGTGTTCGCACTGCTGCGGAGACTGGTGCCTTAATTGAGATGCTTGAGCGAGACTTCGGTGTTTCGGTTATCTGCGCGAAACCTGCTCGTGAAATGTCTGGTGTTAGAAACGGTTACGAAGATTACGAGCGTCTAGGTCTCGATCGTTGGTTGGCGATGCTGGGTGCTTTCCATCTGGCCAAAGGTCCATGCCTCGTGCTGGACTTTGGTACTGCAGTGACAGCGGACTTTATCGCGATAGATGGGGATCATCTTGGTGGTTTCATTTGTCCTGGTATGCCGTTGATGCGCAACCAGTTGCGCACCCATACGCGAAAAATTCGCTATGACGATTTTGCCGCTGAGCGCGCACTGACAAGCCAGGCGCCGGGGCGAAGTACTGTTGAGGCAGTAGAGCGTGGATGCTCGTTGATGCTGAAGGGGTTCGTGCTTACCCAGTTGGAAATGGCGCGATCCTATTGGGGGGAGGGCTTCACCGTATTTATTACAGGTGGAGATGCGGATCTGGTTGCAAGCGTAGCGCCTGGGGCCAGGTTTGTTCCAGATCTGGTCTTCGTCGGTTTAGCTGTGGCGTGTCCTTTGTCTTGAGGTATGTATGCGTTGGATGTTCCTGCTACTTCTTGTTCTCAATATTTTCTATTACGTCTGGCATCAACAGGAAGCGCCATTGCGGGCAAAGGACGTAACGCCGCTGAGTTTGTACAAAGGTTCACAGCAGGATATTCGTCTGCTGAGTGAAGGTGGAAGGGCCGCCAAGGAGAAGTCTGGTCCGCAACGAATTGAAAGTCAGTGCCTTTATCTCGGTGGTTTTGCCCGTCAGGAGATGGTTGTGGTGCTGGGCGAGCGTTTGGCTCAAATGGATATCAAGGCTCAGCCATCGCTTGAGGGTTCTCCTGCAGCGGGTTTCTGGATGCGTATTGCACCTGAAAGCCAGCGTTTGCTGGGGGATGCGCAGTTGCAAAACCTTTCCAACGAATTCAATGAGTTAAAACATAAGATAATGCGCTGTGAGGGGGTTGCGCCTGCTGAATAGTTTGAATAGAATGGCGCCCGCTCCGCAGTGAAGACCTTTCAAAGGTCGACGAAGTAGGGCGATGTCAAAGCAGCTAACCTCAGGTTTTTAAATGAGAAATTGCTTGACAAGGGTTTGGCATAGTATAGAATGCCGGCCTGATTAGGAGGGGTTCCCGAGCGGCCAAAGGGATCAGACTGTAAATCTGACGTCTACGACTTCGAAGGTTCGAATCCTTCTCCCTCCACCAGATTTTAGCGTGAGCTGCAAGCTCTGCGGGTATAGTTTAGTGGTAGAACCTCAGCCTTCCAAGCTGATGATGCGGGTTCGATTCCCGCTACCCGCTCCAAGTTTGCAGGTTGTGCAAAGTGTTTCGCTCTTGTAGCTCAGTTGGTAGAGCACACCCTTGGTAAGGGTGAGGTCAGCGGTTCAAATCCGCTCAAGAGCTCCATATAACAAGGCAGATATGAAAATATCTGCCTTTGTTTTAATGGCTTTTGTTGTTTGCTTAATTCTTCTGATAGGGGTGATATCGATGGCTAAGGAAAAGTTTGATCGTTCCCTACCGCACGTCAACGTTGGGACCATTGGTCACGTTGACCACGGTAAAACCACTCTGACTGCTGCTCTGACTCGCGTTTGCTCCGAAGTTTTCGGTTCTGCAATCGTTGACTTCGACAAGATCGACAGCGCCCCAGAAGAAAAAGCTCGCGGTATCACCATTAACACCGCGCACGTTGAATACAACTCGCTGATCCGTCACTACGCTCACGTTGACTGCCCAGGTCACGCTGACTATGTGAAGAACATGATCACCGGTGCTGCTCAGATGGACGGCGCAATCCTGGTTT
>NZ_JACVHB010000015.1:0-2169 GCF_020149425.1 Pseudomonas sp. P116
TACGGCGTCATTGCACGCCAGACTCATAAAAATCGCGACTCCAACAGTGATCGGCGCAACTTCAACGTAGTGGTGTTGGCGCCGCAGATCACTCAGCCGACAGAGGGTGGCAACCTGCCGCGCACCGCAAAGATTAAAGGGTGCGGCAGGCGCGGAGGGCGAGTCGAGGTCTGGGAGGTGGGGGCCAGCGAGCCTCTACTCGAGGACATTGTCGTGAACGGGGACGGTGAGTGGGAGGGTGAGGTGACCTTTGCAGTGGGACTCAGAACCCTTCGGGCCCGGCAGAGCTTCATCGAAGAAGGAAAAACCCACTGGTCGGAATACTCGGCTGCTGTGCAATACAGCGTCGTTCCGGCTGCGCCTTTTGTCGAGACGCCTGTTGCGGGCCAACACATCGGGCAACGGGTGGTGGTCTCCGGGTTCGGTGTGCCGGGTGACACGATTAGCGTGAATGGCGTGTCGATGGTTATTTCGCAAGACCGAACCTGGTTTCTCAAACTGCAGGTGGAGGCGGCGGAAGGCGAATACTTGCTGCATGCCGTGGCCGAGTGCGACGGGTTCAAGTCACAAGTTGCCTTGCGTCGGGTCAGGACGTTGCAATACACGCCGTCCATCGAACAACCCGCCGCTGGCAGGGTGGTCAGCAATCCGATTGCACTGGCCGGAAAGGGTCGCCCGGGCATCGCGCGGGTGGCGAGATGGTACACCCCGGACGAAGTGGTGGCCCAGTTGCCTGTCAGCAACGGCAAATGGCAGGGCTGGGCCGGGCAATCATTGTCGGTGGGGCCTAATTGGTTGCTGTGCCAGATGCATGACGCAGCGGGAGTGCCTGTTTCGAATTCGCTGATTAGTGGGCGTTTTGAGGTTGTGATCGCGGGATCTGGCAGTGTTGACGCTTCACTCTTCAGAGCACAGTAGCGCGATGATCATTCGTCCGGACTGTCAGCACTGTCAGGTGCCGTAGCATTTGTAGCCGGCATTTAATGGTTCTATGCATGAAAATGCCCAACGTAGCGACTTATAACTTGGAGTGATGGGTCTAGCCATGAATATAAAGGATGATTCAGGAGATGGTGCGAGCGGGGCATCGAGCGATGAAAGGAAGATGCTTGATTCAATTCAAGAGACTGTTGGAGCGGCCGGTAGAGATTCGCAACCGGAATTACTCCTGGACGAAATGCCGTGGGTCGTACCTGCAAAAAATAGCACTATTATCAGGACTCGTGGAATTGAGCTGAGAAGCTCCCCGATCTTTGTTCCCCATCACGCCGTTCAGTTGCACTTTTATAACAAGGATGGTGTGGTTTATCAGAAAAGAAATTTTCATACCAGTGGCGGTCCGATTGTTTGGAGGACGGATTTTGAACTTGCGCAAGGGCGCGGGTATATCCACTTCAGAACCGTGTTTTCAAACGATTGGTCGCGTTGGTACAGTTCTGGAGATTTTTACGCCGAAAACCCAGTCCCGATACCAATTATTAATCCCATGCCCAATTTTTCTTCACGGGTGGTTAATGTAACCGGCAGAGGTCTTGCTGGAGCAACTATATTTATGAGCACTGGTGAGTTTGGCATTGTGAAATCCGATGGGGCTTGGACAGTGTCACTCTCTGTTGCAGATAATGTCAGCGTTCTGCGCTTTCAGGCGTATCAATACCTTAATAATGTACGGTCAGAAAACACCAGTTTGGTGACGGTTCGACGAGCAACAATAACTTCCCCCGAGAACAATTCAATACTGTTGTTAAAAGAAATTGTTTTCATCGGTACCGCCGCTTCCGATACACAAATCAAAGTGGTCAGTGATAGTGATCATTATGACAATTGGGGTGGTGTGGTTAACGTTCCCATCACGGAAGTCTGGCGAATGCCGATGACCAAAGTTCCTCCAAGTGGGCCTGCGGCAGTCAAGGCGCAAATCAAACATGGAACGTTGCCTCATTTTTACTCATCTGTCGTCAACTTCATTGTCTTGGGTGCCCCTCGCATAACCGCACCTGCCGGGTCTTCAATTCAGGATCGAACCTTTACCCTTAAAGGTGATAACGGGCTCAGCGATTTAAACAGCAGGGTCGAGGTATTCGTTGATGCGCAAATGGTCGGAAGTGGAACAGTGGGAGCGGCCGGCATTTGGGAAGTGCAGGTCACGCTCAAGCCAGGCAATCATTC
>NZ_JACVHB010000002.1:0-913174 GCF_020149425.1 Pseudomonas sp. P116
AGTACAGCGAAAAAAAGGCCTCGCATAATAGACGTTATGGCTAAATCCTCGCCGGGGCTTCGCGATTTTCCCGGCGTCGGATTCTGCCCGTTCGGGCGGCTTCGCTACCATAACGTCGGCCTCATTACACGTAACAAAGTATTACCGGATTGGCCCGACTACCCATAGGTGTCGAGATTACTTAAAAATGGAAAAGGCATTTGAAACTGAAAAACTTTTAAAGATCATTGCCTTATCGATCGCTACGCGCTAGGGATTCAGAGCATTTTGGAAATTTAACGTGAAAAGTTATTTAAATGCGAAACGACAAAGTCGTGCTTCGCTCCTCAAAAATCAGCCCTGAGCCGATACTTCTAAGCTTAGCTTCTCTGCTAGGTGTTTCCACCTCGGCAGTTTTCAGAAGTCATCATGGGAAAAATGTGAAGTTGTCGTGTAAATCAAGCATGGCATTTTTCACGTCACAACCCCGTCTTCAAGCACGTCACGCTATGAAATCTACAGCGTTCAACATGGAGTTGGTGCGTAGATTTCAGGCGGCTCCAATCGCTGGCTGATTTACATGCAGGTGCGCAAGGTGTGCCAGTACATACCTTGCGCTTGGCGCGCTGATCTCCGATTCCTCGAGTTTCAGGCATTAGGTGTCGAGCCTCGAGCCAATCCTATGTAAGCAGGAAGGCCTGGTGAATGGCATTGTTCATCATGACGAACCCAAAACTTTACGTAATTCTCATGCAGAACTGCGGCTGTTCGAGAGGAACACTTGCTGTGCCCATCCTCTGCTACAGATTTGTACTTCAAATTCGGCGCAAGCAGGCGAAACGATCATCGACTTCCTTTTTTGTACCGCAACTTCGCGAAAGCAGCGGTCACACTAATGTATGCCGCTAACTCATTGATAATTCGACTAAACGACCATTTAGTGTAGTTATATATAAACGCCATACTGCGATATCAAAAACTAAGAAATCACAAATTGATCACATTTAGCTCCAGTCACACCCTGCCCCAGCCATTTCTCAAATTCAAACAATGCCATTTTATGTTCCACAGGCGCGAAGTACACCAGGCGCAAGTGCCTTTCCACGTCGATGGTTAACGTCGTGTGCTCTAACGTGACATTGCCGAATGACTCAATCGCCAGATGTCGTATGCCTTGGCAGAGTCCATGGATGTCTTGCCTAGACCACCACTCCTTGAACTCCGGACTAGCGCTTTCAAGGTCACGTACCAGTGAAGCAACATCACTTTCATTCGACGCGTGAACGTAATCCCGACGAAAGCTGGACAGCATCTGGATCGCTTGGTCGTCCCACGGGCGGAAAAGCGACTTCATGTGTTCGTCGGTAAACAACATCGATAACATGTTGCGCTGCTCGGGCGCTTTTTCTGAAAACCTGAAGATCTTGTCAGCCGCGGGATTCCAGGCCAGAACATCCCAGCGCAAGTTCAAAACATAAGCAGGCCGCAGAGGGAGATCTGCCATCAAACGGTGGACGATCTGCGGAACGACGCACCATGTTTTGCCCTGCTCGGCTGGTGGACGCTGGTGGGAAAGTAGATAAAGGTGCCGGCGCTCAACAGCATCAAGTTTGAGAACCCGACACAAATTGTCCAGAAATGCAGGTGAGACGCCAATATCACGCCCCTGTTCAAGCCATGTGTACCATGACAATCCAACACCCGCCAACGCGGCTACTTCCTCGCGACGCAGCCCCGGAGTTCGGCGTCTTCCCGTAGGTGGCAACCCCGCTTCTGCCAGTGAAATGCGCTCTCGTCGGCTGCGTAAAAACTCAGCAAGGTCTTGACGAGTTCTTTCCAGATTCCTTTCCATTATCCAGTTACTCCTAGTAACACTATAAACAGTAGCCATTGTACTAACTATTAGGATGTTAAAGAATTCACTCGACCCGGAAACATCTGGTCACTGTACACCCGCCAAGGATTATCGCGGGATTTCATGCCAAGGAGTAGCAAGGTCGAATACGCGTTCAACATCCCTTGGGAGATCAAGGCGTTTGATGGCCGAGAGAAAAGCATCTTGCGCGCCGCAACACGCGACCTGCTCCCCGCTTCGATTTCCGATCGCGTGAAGAGCCCGTACCCGTCGACTCAAGATCCTGCCTATGAAGCGGTATTGCGGGCCGACCTTGCTGCAATCATGGCGGATCCGAATGCGCCGGTACGGGCATTGCTCGACAGCCAGCAAGTCACTACCACCCTCGCCCGTCAACTGGGCGACAACTCGCCCATGTACGATCGCATGGGCATGGAGTTAGCCGTGGGACTCAACGCCTGGCTCACCGAGTACGACGTCAATCTGGTGATCTGATCAAAACCTGGGGCTGCGGAGTCACGCCCCTGCTTTGCACAAGGAGTAACTCATGTCCAAAACAATACCGGCACCCGTATACCTCATCGCCATTGGCGCCTTTGCCTTGGGGATGGCGTCCTATGTCACCGCGGGCCTGATCCCGATGATCGAGCAAGCGTTTAATGTGCAAGTGGCCGTTGCAGCACAACTGGTAACTGCATTCACTCTGGCCTATGGCATCGGCTCGCCACTGTTCGTAGCCATGCTGCCGGCGCAACGGCAACGGTTCGGCCTGCTGGTCGCACTGGCGTTGTTCGTCGTGGCCGACGTGGCGAGTGCCTTGGTCGAAGACTTTGTCGCGCTGCTGGTGTGTCGAGCTGTCGCAGGCGTCGGTGCCGGGGTCTATCTGGCTACCGGCATCGCGGCGTCGGCGGCCGTTTGCGCGCCCGAACTGCGGGGCAAGGCGATTGCTGTGATCATGGGCGGCATGGCCAGCGGCACGGTACTTGGGGTTCCTGTCAGTCTGTTGCTCGCGGAACAGTTCGGCTGGCAAATGGCACTGTGGCTGGTGGCATTTCTGGGGCTGATTTCCTGGCTGGGGTTGCTGGTCAAGTTGCCCGCCATCCCTGCCGGGCCGGCGATGCCCATCAGCCGCAAGCTCGCCCTTCTGGGCGATCGCAACGTGATGACCATCCTGCTGGTTTCGCTGTTGGCGGCTGTCGCCAGTCTTGGCATGTATACATTCGTGGTTCCGCTGATGGCTGACCCGGCCTATGGCGGTGTCGCCAACATCACTCCATATCTCTGGGTCTGGGGCCTGGGCGGTGTCGGGGGCAGTTTCCTCGTCGGGCCGTTGGTGGATCGCATCAAAGGGCCGACGCTGACGTTTCTGATTCTGCTCATCCTCAGCGTTTCGTTGTTCGCGCTGCCAGCCGCCGCAGCCATCACACCTTGGCTGGCGATGATCCCGATTGCCGTGTGGGGCGCTGTAGGCTGGGCATTGCAGGTGCCTCAAAACAACGAGCTGATCGCTGCTCGTGATCACCAGGGCGATGGCAATCTTGCCGTGGCATTGAACGAATCAGCGCTCTATCTCGGTAGCGCCATGGGCGCCGCAGCAGGTGGCTTCATTTTGCTGCTGCAAATGCCGGGCTGGACATTGGCCATCAGTGCAGGCGCGGTATCCGTTATCGCGGCTTTATTGCAACTGGTGCATCTGCGCAACAGAAAAGCCCAAGCGACCAACACGCACTTGCACCTTGACCGGTCTGCGCGACCAGGATCAAAAATCCACAGTGGCTGACAACAGATAAGTCCGCGGCGTCGACAGCGTCAGCCCCGGCTCGCTGTCGTCCGAAGCGCCCGCCGAACTCCAATAGCGTTTATCCATCACGTTCTCGATGTTGGCACGCAAGGTAATGTTTTTGTCATCGACCTTGAACGCATAGCGCGTGCCTACGTCGAAGCGCTCCCAGGAGTCGATCTCCTTCTCGTTGGACTGATCCAGATACTGCGAACTGGAATAGATTCCGCGCCCGGTCAGCGTCAGCCCTTGCACAGTCGGCACGTCCCACTCAGCGCCCAGGTTGACGTTGTATTTCGGCGTTGCCGGCGCGCGGTTGCCATCGAAAGTGCCGTTGGTGGTGTGGGTCAACTCACTGTCGATATACATCACCCCGCCGAGCAGCCGGAAACCTTTCAGCGGCTCACCGAACATACTCAGCTCCACCCCATTGTTCTGCCGTTTACCGTTCGGACCGAACACTCGCGTCGTGGCGTTGGTTTCGTAGGCTGGCTGTTTGATCCGGAACACTGCAGCGGTCAGTGCGTACGCGCCGGCGTCGTATTTGGCGCCGACCTCGACCTGACGGCTGATGAACGGCGGGAAGATTTCATCCTCGTTCACCGAGGTCGAAGGCGCGATCTTGCCCTGACTCAGGCCTTCCATGTAATTGGCGTACAGCGACAATTTATCGGTTGCCTTGAACAGAATGCCGCCCGACGGCGAAATCTTTTCCTCGTCGTAAGCGGTGTCGCCCTTCACGTCATCGCTCCAGTCGTCGACCTTGACCCGCTGCCAGCGCGCGCCGAGGGTCAGCAAAAGGCGATCATCAAAGAAGCCCAGCGTGTCGGACAACGCCACGCCGCTGAAGCGGTTTTCGGTATAGACCTTGGCATCTTGACGCGTCGGTGTGCCGGGCTTGGCCGTTGTCACCGGGTCGTAAAGGTTGCTGCGCCCTGCCGCATAGCGGGCGCCGCCGTTTTCGAAGTCCATGTAGAAGTAGCTGGCCGCCAGGTTGACTTCATGGCTGACCGGGCCGGTATGGAACCAGTTGCGTACGCCCGCCGTGGCCGTACGAACGTTCTCGTCGCGGGTGAAATCCCGTGGCTGTACGCTGAAATCGCCAGCGTCGTTGGTGACGGAAACGGCATGGCGCAGGAAATCATGGTTGCTTTTACGCGCGCCGACACCGCCGTACACCATCACCGAATCGCTGACATCGAACTCACCGCTGACCGTGCCAAAGGTGTCCTTGGTTTGCGCCTGGCTCCAGGGCTGCGCGTAGTTGTCGCGCACGTCGTTAGCATTTGGAACCTTGGCATTGGCCGCCACCTGAACGCGTTCTTGCGGGGCGTCAGTATCGCGCTCGGTATGACCGATGTCGGTCGACAGGCGCAGACGATCGCCACGAAAGTCCAGGCCCAGCACAGCCATATCGCGATCGACACTCTGGTGATCCCATTCAGTGTCGCCAGACTGTTTGACGCCGTTGAAGCGCAGGCCGAATTGATTGTCTTCGCCGAAACGTCGACCGACGTCCACTGCACCGCCAAGCTGATTGTTGGAGGCGTAACTGGTTGTCAACGAAGTGATGGGCTTGTCGGTAGCGTGCTTGGGCACCACGTTGATCCCGCCGCCCACACTGCCCCGAGGTGAGATGCCGTTGATCAGTTGGCTCGGGCCTTTGATGATGTCGACGCGATCGGCCATTTCCATGTCGATCGTGTAGGTGGGCAAGACGCCGTAGAGGCCGTTATAGGCAACGTCACTGTTGAACAGACTGAAGCCGCGGATGGTGAATTGCTCGTAACGTCCGCCTGCCGGATTGGTGGCGCGCACCGAAGGATCACTGGCGATAAGGTCCCCCAGGGTTCGGGCCTGCTGGTTCTTGACCGCCTCACTGGTGTAAGTGGTCATGCTGAACGGGGTTTCCATGAAGTCCTTGGACCCCAACAGCCCTTGCGAGCCACGTCGTGCGACCTGGCCACCGGCAAACACGTCGGCATCTGACGAACCGGTGGCGCCGAGAATCGAGGTCGGCGCCAGTTCCAGACTGCTGCCGTCCGCCGCCGGAACCAGGATGTAGGCATTGCCGCCAACTGGCTGCAATTGCAAACCACTGCCCAGCAACAACCGGGTGAAGCCCTCCTCCACCCCGTATTCACCCGACAGCCCTGCACTGTTCCGCCCGCTGACCAGCGCCGGGTCCACCGACAGATTGACCCCGGCCAAACCGGCAAAACGCGTCAACGCCGCGCTCAGATTACCGGCCGGTACTTGATAGCTGCGGCGCTCGGCGCCATCGGCCCAACTGGTCGACATCAACAGGGGGCTGGCACTCAGGCTCAGCAGCAGACTCAATTGCAACAACGGACGCAAACGACTTGGGAATACTGCGGGCATTGGAAAAAGCTCTCGATTTTGTTCACTTGCCTGAAATGACCAGCGAGGCGAAAAAAAGGGACAGCCTTCAGCTAATGTTTTTTCGCGGGACGAGAGAAACCCAGAAACGGGTGCGCGTATGGACGTCGATTGGCAGACTCGCGGCCAGTAATGAAAGGACTTGATCAGTGTTGTCGAGACGGAAACTGCCGGTGATGCGCAAAGATTCCAGCGCCGGGTCCCAGCGCAATAGCCCGGATCGATAACGGCTCAGCTCTCGCAGGAAATCACCCAGCGGCTGGTTCTGCGCCATCAACACACCTTCACGCCAGCCCGGCATCAAGGCGTCGAACGCCGCGACAGGCCCGGCGCCGGAGGCTTGCAGACTGACCTGCTGGCCATGATTCAACATCAGCGCCGGCCCATGCAGCGGCTGCAACTGCACCGCGCCACTGACCACCGAAACGCGGCATTCACGTTCGCTGAGGCGCAGGCAGACTTCGCTGCGACTGACGCTGATCCGCCCGTAAGGAGCATTGATCATCAAGGCTGAGTTGCCGGGAACCTTGAGCGCCATCTCGCCGCGCACCAGCGTCAATTGACGGGCAACCAGATCGATATTGACCGCGCTGTCCGTGTTCAACTGCAACGAACTGCCATCCGCCAACTGTAATTGACTGCGCTCACCAATGCCGGTGTGCAGATCGGCCCGCCACACGTCCAGCGGCAATTGCCGACTGATCAGCCACGCCGCTGGCACCAGCGCCGCCAGACCGAGTGCGCGTTTCAGCGCTGCACGACGTTCTGGATCCGGGCGATCCAGGGTCGCCATGGCCAATGCCGAAGGCAGGCTGGAAAACCGTTGGCGCAACAGCTGAATCTTCTGCCAGGCATTTTCATGGCGGTGATCGCTGCTGCGCCAGTGTTGCAGGCGCGTGTGATCATCATCCGTGGCCTCGCCCGACTCCAGCAACGCCAACCATTGCGCAGCAGCTCGGGCCACTTCACGCGCTTCGTCGCTGGGGGCAACGCGCATCAGAAATCCACCAGCAAGCAATGCTCGTAGGCCTGCGCCATGTAGCGTTTGACCGTGCGTTCAGAAACCTTCAAGCGCTCGGCAATCTCGCGATAGCCAAGCCCTTCGAGCTGACTCCACAAAAATGCCCTGCGCACTGCTCGCGGCAAACCATCGAGCAACTCATCCAGCGCTTGCAGGGTTTCCAGCAGCAGCCAGCGCTGCTCTGGCGAAGGCACGCTCTCCTCCGGCAATTGCGCCAGTGCTTGCAGATAGGCTTTTTCGAGTTGGCGGCGGGTGTAGAAGTTGCTCAGCAGGCGTTTGCCCACGGTCAGCAGATAGGCTCGCGGTTCCTGAATATCGATCAGGGGTTGCGCACTGGACAGCACGCGCAGGAAGGTATCCTGACTCAGATCAGCCGCATCCCAGGCGTTGCCCATGCGGCGACGCAACCAGGTTTCCAGCCAGCCCCGGTGATCCCGGTACAGGTCGTGCAGGTTCTGCTCCGAGGGCGCTGCTGCTTCAATCATCTCAAGAGACCCTGCGCGAAGTTAGATTCAAATGAGACTGATTCTAATTAACTTCACGTTTTAGACAAAGGTCTTTTTTGTTGGTCAGGCCATTCGCGAACGCTTGAGGGTCTCGCTCGGCAACTCTTTGAACAGCGCTCGATAGCTACTGGAAAACCGCCCCAAGTGCCAAAACGACCAATGCATCGCGACCTCGGCCACCGTGGTTTCCGTCGGCCTGCGCTTGAGCAACTCGCGGTGCGCACTGTTCAACCGGCGCAAGCGCAACCAATGGCTCGGCGTCATCCCGGTGAAGTGCTTGAAGGCTTGCTGCAATTGCCGCAGCGGAACACCCGCCACTTGCGAAAGCTCCAGCAGATTGAGCGTTTCTTCGGGTGAATCCGCCGCCCATTCGGCGACGCGCTTCATGATCATTCGCTCTTCGGTGCGGCGCTGCAATTCGCTGCGATCCAGATGCACCCGAGCGTTATCAAGAATGAACAAACAGTCCTCAAGCAACTGCTGAGTAAGCACCTCTTTTTCAATCAGATCAATGGGTTGCGTCAACTTCGTGAGAATTGAGCTTAACCAGCGACTGAACAAGGCGTTCTGCCCGCCATTGAGCGGCGTCATGAACAGGCCTTCGAGTCTGGCCACATCCAGACCGTGCTGGCGAACGAATTCCGGGCCGAACACCACCGCAATTTCCTGATAGTTCTCCGGGGTGATCCAGATGTTGCGGCTCTCTTCATTGAGCAGATACAGCGCGTTGTCACTGCGATCAAAACAGAACGCCAAAGCACCCGATGGCGCGCTGAAATTTTGCTCGACCCGGGTGTTCATCTGCTCTTCGTAGACCTCGACGCCCTGCAAATCCAGATAGCGAATCTGTCCGGCAAAATGGCCCGGCGACATCTGTTGGTAATGCTGAACCCAGCCCGGCGTGGCGCGGACCTGCTCGGCCACATCGGCGGTGTTGAAAGCTTGAACCTGGAGCGAATTACACGTTGTCATGGGGTGACCTTGTGCACTCTTTTGGTGCGCTTTGGTGTGCTTAAAGTGGATAGATGGAACGGCAAGGCTCGCCCAAGATAGTCGTCAACGCGCTACAGGGGAAGGGGCGGAAGATGAAACCCGCCCTCCCCGGCGTCAATAAAACCAATAACGAGGTCTTTATGAATGCCCCTTTCGATCAGCTCTTCACTTGGCTGAAAGATCACAAGATTACCGAAGTCGAATGTGTGGTCAGCGACCTGACCGGCATTGCCCGCGGCAAGATCGCACCGACCAACAAGTTCCTGCATGAGCGAGGCATGCGCCTGCCGGAAAGTGTGCTGCTGCAAACGGTAACCGGGGATTTTGTCGACGACGACATCTACTACGACCTGCTCGACCCGGCTGACATCGATATGGTCTGCAAGCCTGTGGCGGACGCGGTCTACGTGATTCCATGGGCGATCGAGCCGACCGCCATCGTCATCCACGATACCTTCGACAAGTTCGGCAACCCGATCGAACTGTCGCCACGCAACGTGCTGAAGAAAGTCTTGCAGCTGTACACCGATAAAGGCTGGAAGCCGATTGTTGCGCCGGAAATGGAGTTCTACCTGACGCAGCGCTGCGAAGACCCTGACTTGCCGCTCAAGGCGCCACTGGGCCGCTCGGGCCGTGCTGAAAGTGGCCGTCAGTCGTTTTCCATCGATGCCGCCAACGAATTCGATCCGCTGTTCGAAGACGTCTACGACTGGTGCGAGCTGCAAGGCCTGGACCTCGACACGCTGATCCACGAAGACGGCCCGGCGCAGATGGAAATCAACTTCCGTCACGGCGACGCCCTGGATCTGGCCGACCAGATCACCGTGTTCAAACGCACCATGCGTGAGGCTGCGCTCAAGCACAACGTCGCGGCGACGTTCATGGCCAAGCCTGTGGGCGACGAGCCGGGCAGCGCCATGCACATTCACCAGAGCGTGGTGGAAATCGCCACCGGCAAACCGATCTTCGCCACCGCTGATGGGCAGATGAGCGAACTGTTCCTGCATTACATCGGCGGTTTGCAGAAGTACATCCCGAAAGTCCTGCCGATGTTTGCGCCCAACGTCAACTCGTTCCGCCGCTTCCTGCCGGACACGTCGGCGCCAGTGAACGTCGAATGGGGCGAAGAAAACCGCACCGTCGGCTTGCGTGTGCCGACGTCCAGCCCTGAGGCGATGCGCGTGGAAAACCGCTTGCCGGGCGCCGATGCCAACCCGTATCTGGCGATTGCCGCGAGCCTGTTGTGCGGTTACCTCGGCATGGTCGAGAAGGTCGAGCCAAGCGCGGGCGTCGAAGGTCGTGCTTACGAGCGCCGCAACCTGCGCCTGCCGATCACCATCGAAGAAGCGCTGACGCAGATGGAAGAGTGCGCCACCGTGGCCGAGTATCTTGGCAGCAAGTTCGTCCGGGGCTATGTCGCAGTGAAGCGTGCCGAGCATGAAAACTTCAAGCGCGTGATCAGCTCGTGGGAGCGTGAGTTCCTGATGATGAGCGTCTGATTCAAATCTGCACAATCCATGTGGCAGCGGGCTTGCCCGCGATGAGGCCGGCAGCCTCGCTATCAATGTTGCCTGTGCCGCCGCCATCGCGGGCAAGCCCGCTCCCACAGGGTCCGTGCAAGACATGACCTACCCAACACAATAAAAAGACCATTTAAAGAGGTGTCGATATGCGTCTATTGAAATCCCTGATCCCGCTCAGCCTGAGCGTTCTGTTCAGCGCCGTATCCCACGCCCAGCCACAGGTCAGCGTCTACAACTGGACCGACTACATCGGTGAAACCACCCTCGCCGATTTCCAGAACCAGAGCGGGATCAAGGTGATCTACGACGTTTTCGACTCCAACGAAACCCTCGAAGGCAAGCTCCTCGCCGGCCGCACCGGTTATGACGTGGTGGTGCCGTCCAACCATTTCCTCGCCCGCCAGGTAAAGGCCGGAGCGTTCCTCAAACTGGATCGCTCGCAACTGCCCAACTGGAAAAACCTCGACCCGAAACTGCTCGAACTGCTGGAGAAAAACGACCCGGGCAACGAGCATTCCGTGCCGTACCTGTGGGGCACCAACGGCATCGGCTACAACGTCGACAAGGTCAAGCAAGTGCTGGGCATCGATCGCATCGATTCCTGGGCCGTGCTGTTCGAGCCGGAAAACCTGAAGAAACTCAGCCAGTGCGGCGTGTCGATGATGGACTCTGCCGACGAAGTGTTCCCGGCCATCCTCAACTACATGGGCCTGGACCCGCGCAGCGAGAATCCCGAAGACTATAAGAAGGCCGAAGCCAAACTGCTGAGTATTCGCCCGTACATCACCTACTTCCACTCGTCGAAATACGTGTCGGACCTGGCCAATGGCGACATCTGCGTGGCGTTCGGTTATTCCGGCGACGTGTTCCAGGCGGCCAACCGCGCCAAGGAAGCCAAGAACGGCGTGAACATCGCCTATGCGATCCCGAAAGAAGGCGCCAACTTGTGGTTCGACCTTTTGGCGATTCCGGCCGACGCCGGTAATACCAAGGAAGCCCACGCGTTCATCAATTACCTGCTCGATCCGCAAGTGATCGCCAAGGTCAGCGGTTCGGTCGGTTATGCCAACCCGAACCCGGCCGCCAAGCAGTACATGGATCAGGAGCTGGTCAACAACCCTGAGGTGTATCCGTCTCAAGCGGTGCTCGACAAGCTCTACATCTCCTCTACCCCGCCCCAGGCGATCATGCGTTTGATGACCCGTTCCTGGAGCAAAGTGAAGTCGAACAAATGAATCAGCACAGCCACGAACACGCCCGCTCCTACTACGCAGCCTCGGCTCGGGCGACCACACCCTACCCTGTCCTGGACGGCGATCTGAGCGTCGATGTCTGCGTGATCGGCGGCGGGTTCACCGGGGTCAACACCGCCATCGAGCTGGCTCAGCGCGGCCTGTCGGTGGTGTTGATCGAGGCGCGGCGCATTGGCTGGGGCGCCAGCGGCCGCAATGGCGGCCAGTTGATCCGCGGAATTGGCCACGAGGTCGAAGGTTTCGCCAAGTATGTGGGTCAGGAAGGTGTGCGCTATTTACAGCGCGCCGGGATCGATTCGGTGGACCTGGTGCGCCAGCGCATTACAGACAACGGCATCGAATGCGATCTGCGTTGGGGTTTCTGTGAACTGGCGAATACGCCGGCGCAATTTGCCGCGTTCAAGGACGAACAAGTCAGTCTCGCCGAACTCGGTTATGCCCATGAAACCCGACTGGTCGGCCCCGAACAGATTCGCCGGCAAGTGGTGAATGCCGAAGGTTATGCGGGCGGTCTGATCGACATAGGCTCGGGCCATCTACATCCACTGGATCTGGTGCAAGGCGAAGCGCGACTGGCGGCATCACTTCGCGTGAAAATATTCGAGCAGAGCCCGGTACTGGAAATCATCCATGGCCCGACGGCTCAGGTGCGTTGCGCCACTGGCACTGTGCGTGCCGGCAGCCTGGTACTTGGTTGCAACGCGCATCTGGATGAACTCGAACCTCAGCTCAGCGGCAAAGTACTGCCCGCCGGTAGCTACATCATTGCCACCGAGCCGTTATCAAAGGAGCGCGCCGCGCAACTGATCCCGCACAATCTGGCCCTGTGTGATCAGAAGGTCGGACTCGATTACTACCGGCTCTCGGCGGACCGGCGCTTGTTGTTCGGCGGTGCCTGCCATTACTCCGGGCGAGATCCGGCAGACATCGCCGCCTATATGCGCCCGAAGATGCTCAAGGTCTTCCCGCAACTGGCCGACGTGCGCATCGAATATCAGTGGGGCGGCAAGATCGGCATCACCGCCAACCGTTTTCCTCAGGTCGGGCGCCTCAAGCAGCATCCGAATGTGTTCTACGCCCAGGGTTACTCCGGCCATGGCCTGAACGTCACCCACTGGTGCGCCAAGCTGCTCGGCGAGGCGATTGATGCGGGCCACAGTCAGGGCATGGACGTGTTCAGCGGCGTGCCACACATGACCTTCCCCGGCGGCCCGGCCCTGCGTTCGCCGCTGCTGGCACTGGGCATGTTCTGGTATCGCCTGCGCGAACTTATGGGCTAACCCCACGCAAGCCCCCTGTAGGAGCTGCCGCAGGCTGCGATCTTTTGATCTTGATCTGCGTGAAGATCAAAGGATCGCAGCCTCGTTTCACTCGACAGCTCCTACACCGCCACCCCACCACACTGGCACATGCACGATCCCCTGTAGGAGCTGCCGAAGGCTGCGATCTTTTGATCTTGATCTGCAAGAGGATCAAAAGATCGCAGCCTCGTTCCACTCGACAGCTCCTACACCGCCACCCCACCACACTGGCACATGCACGATCCCCTGTAGGAGCTGCCGAAGGCTGCGATCTTTTGATTTTGATTTGAATGAAGATCAAAAGATCGCAGCCTCGTTTTACTCGACAGCTCCTACAGGGGTTGGCGAGCGCATTTCATCTGCCGATCATTATTCATGGCGCCCGACTGCTAGACACATTTGCTCTATCGCCAAGCACTTCTATATTGATGAAGTGCTTTTGCGTTCCTGACGCTCAGTGCCCAATTATCAGAGGAGGACACGGATGAAGTCGTCAGCCATCGACGAGCCACGAGCACCAGGCCAGGCCCCCATAAAAACCCGACGCTTCAGCATATCGCTGGTATGGATCGTGCCGATTGTCGCGGTGCTGGTGGGTATTTCGCTGGTCGTGCACAACCTGATGCAGGAAGGGCCGACCATCGTCATCAACTTCAAGACCGGCAGCGGGCTGGTGGCGAACAAGACCGAGGTCAAATATCGCAACGTAGTCATCGGCCAGGTCACCGATGTCGAGTTGAGCGATGACCAGAAAAGCGTCAACGCCACCATCAAACTGGCCAAGCAGGCCGAAAGCTTTACCCGCGAAGACTCGCAGTACTGGGTGGTACGCCCGCGCATTGGCGCTGGCGGCGTGTCCGGCATCGACACCCTGCTCTCCGGCGACTACATCGGCGCCGACATCGGCCAGGCCAATAACCGCGCCAAGCAGTTCAAGGGGTTGGAGAACCCGCCGCCCATCACCTACGGCGAGCCGGGCAAGCGCTTCATGCTGCACACCCAGGATCTCGGTTCGCTGGACATCGGTTCGCCGGTTTACTACCGCAAGATTCCGGTGGGCCAAGTGGTCGCCTACACCCTCAGCAAGGACGGCAAAGGCGTCGACATCGAAATCTTCATTCATTCGCCCAACGATGCCTTCGTCACTGAAAACACCCGCTTCTGGAACGCCAGCGGCATAGACGTCAGCGTTGGCGCCAACGGCTTCCAGGTCAAGACCGAATCGTTGTCGTCGATGCTGGTCGGCGGCATTGCCTTCCGGGCGCCGGATTACAGCCCCAACGATGTCGCTGCGGCCGATGACAAAGATTTCGAGCTGTTCGAAGACCAGTTGACCGCCCTCGCCCCACCCAACGGCAAAGCGCAATACCTGAGCTTGCGCTTCGACCAGGCCCTGCGTGGGCTGAAAGTGGGCGCACCGGTGGAGTTCCTCGGCATGGAGATTGGCCGGGTGGTGGGGATCAATCTGGATTTCGACGCGAAAAAACGCAGCTTCCCTCTGAACGTCGGCATCGTCATTTACCCGCAGCGCCTCGGTCAGGCCTACAGCAAAATGCTCACGGCCTTCAAGCACGACCCCAACGACGAAGCCGCCGGCATACGCCTGATGGGCACTTTTATCGACAACGGCCTGCGCGCCCAGGCCCGCAGCGGCAACCTGCTCACGGGCCAACTGTATGTGGCGCTGGACTTCTTCCCTAAAGCCGAAAAAGTCGCCTTCGATCCGACGGCTCGTCCCGTGGTCATACCGACCGTGCCCGGCAGTCTCGAACAGTTGCAGGAAAAACTCGAAGCGATGGTCGACAAAATCAACAAACTGCCGGTGGAACGGATCGCCAACAACCTCGATGGCAACCTGGTCGAGTTGCGCAAAGGCCTGACCCAGTTCAATGCGAAAACCTTGCCGGGCGTACAGAGCACCCTCGCCGATGTCAGCAAAACCCTGCAGTCCGCCAACTCCACGCTGGCCGATGATTCACCGCAGCGGGAAAAAATCAATGAGACCCTCGACGAGCTCTCTCGCATGTCGCGCTCCCTGCGTGAGTTCTCGGATTACCTGGGTCGTCATCCGGAATCGTTGATTCGCGGTCGTCCCGAAAACGCCGGGCCGATGGACCTGAAAGGACCGCCACGTAATTGAGCACAGGAGCTGAACCATGGCTTTACCGTTGAAGATCACCGTGCTCGCTGCATTGATGCTGCTTGGCGCTTGTCGTAGCGATCCGATCAGCTTTCACACGCTGGTACCGGCACAACCGGGTTCTGGCCGAAGCGGATCGGAGATCGCCATTGAAGGCGTCACCGTGCCGCCGCAGGTCGATCGCGCACAAATCGTCATCCGCCAGGGCAACAGTGGCCTGGCGATACTGGAGACTGATTGGTGGGGCGCGACGCTCGCGGATGAATTGCGCAGTGCCTTGGTCGACCAGTTGAGCAGCGCCAGCGGCCAGCAGAAACTCTCGGTGCGCGTCGACGTGCAGCGCTTCGATTCGATCCCCGGCCAGTACGGCTTGATCGACGTCAAATGGCGTTTGCGGCCACTCGGCGCGGCTGACAGCGCACTGCTGACCTGCCGTTCCGTCCTGCAAACGCCTTCCGGGCCAAGCATCGACGAACTGGTGACGGCGCAGCAAAACAACGTCAAGCGTCTTGCCGCGCAAATCACTCAGGCCGCCAGTGGGTCGCGCGGTTGCCCACCCTCCTCCTGATCAGAGATCGAAGCGATCCACCGCCCGCCGCCGCTCGTTGTCGTCACGCACATCGTAGTTGGCGGTGGTCTGGATGTTGCTGTGATGCGCAAGCTTCTGCGCAATCGACAGATCATGCTCTTCGATCACCCGGGTGATGAACGAACGCCGGAAATCGTGGGGCATGATCTTCACCCCGACCTGCGTGCCGCGCTGACGGGCGATGTAATAGATCGCGTGTTTGGTGATGCGCTCGCGGGTGATGTGGCTGCCGCGACGGATGCGATTGAACAGAAACCCGTCATCGCTTTCACCTTCCTTGAGCTGTGATCTACGCAGTTTCAGCCACGCATCGAGCTTGGCGAACGCCCACGCCGGGGCATACTTGATCAGTTGCTTGTTGCCCTTGCCGATGACGGTCAGGCTGCGCTCAGTGAAATCGACCTGATTCAAATCCAGATCCACCGACTCGGATTTGCGCATGCCGGTGCCGTACAGCAGCGCAATCACTGCGGCGTCACGCAGCCCCTGCGGACGTGGATCGGCGGCGCAGACTTCCATCAATTCATGAATCAGCGTGCGCTTGAGGTTGCGGCCCTGCGACAACCGCGTGCCGGCGATGCCCTTGACCGAACGCATCTTCAACAAATGATCCTGGCTGATCAGGCTCATGCGCCAGGCTTCGTTCATCACCCCGCGTACGGCATTTACATACAGCGAAGAGGTGTTGGGCGCATAACCGTCGGAGCGCAATGCGGCGACCAATGCCACCACATCCTCCGGTTGCAGGGCATGCCAAGGGATTTCCTCGATATTCACTTCTTCGAATCCGAGGCGGTCGGCGGCATCCTGCAAAACGTAGCGCATGGTCAACTGGCTGGAAGGCGCCAGACGTGCCAGATAAAGCGTCAGCGGATTAGTGTTGGACGGGGTGGATTCAATACTCGACAAGTCAATCAAACGAAACGGCCTTGAATGGAAAACGGTTCATTACAACATGACAAAAAACGGCAAAACCTGAATGCAACCGTTTGCCGGAAAAGGCTCACAACCTGCCGGCCAAGGGCTTAAAAGTCAATCAGGCATTCCCCGGCCGGTATTCCAAGCCCTTGAAATTCCGTGTTTTTCAGACAACCGGGCGGACGTTGCAAGCGCGATAGACGAATTGAAACATGCGCCTGTCTACCCTGATCGCGGTCATCAACCGATCAACACTCATCTGGCTCGCGCGTCCGCATTCAGGAGTGCTTCATGAAAATCACGGTATTTGGCAGCGGTTACGTCGGTCTGGTGCAAGCGGCTGTGCTGGCCGAAGTCGGGCATGACGTGGTGTGTATGGACGTCGACCAGAACAAGGTCGACTTGCTGAGTCAGGGCCACGTCAGCATCTTCGAACCGGGGCTGGCCAGCCTGGTGCGCGAGGGGCTGGATGCGAAACGCCTGTTGTTCACCACCGATGAAAAACTCGCCGTGCAGCATGGTCGGGTGGCGTTCATTGCGGTGGGCACGCCGTCCCGTGAAGACGGCTCGGCCGATTTGCGCTACGTGCTCTCGGTCGGCGATGCGATTGCCCGTCACCGTGAGCAACCGCTGATTCTGGTGGAGAAATCCACGGTGCCGGTGGGCACTGGCGACACCTTGCGCACTCACATCGAAAAGGCCTTGATCAAAGTGGGTCGGTTGCTGCATTTCGATATCGTCTCCAACCCGGAATTTCTCAAGGAAGGCTCCGCCGTTGCCGACTGCCGCCGCCCGGACCGCATCGTCATCGGCTGCGAGGGCGATGAGGTGCGTGATGTGATGCGCGATCTGTACGCGCCCTTCAACCGCAACCATGACCGCATCATGTTCATGGACCTGCGCAGCGCCGAGCTGACCAAGTACGCCGCCAACTGCATGCTCGCGACCAAGATCAGCTTCATCAACCAGATCGCCGAACTGGCCGAACACTTGGGTGCCGACATCGAATCGGTGCGCCAGGGTATCGGCGCCGATACGCGCATCGGCTACCACTTTATCTATCCGGGTTGTGGTTATGGCGGTTCGTGCTTTCCCAAGGACATGCGCGCCTTGATCCACAGTGCCGAACAGGCGCACTGCTCCAGCGACTTGCTGCAAGCAGTCGAAGCGATCAACCAGCGGCAGAAGCACAAACTGTTCGAGCGCATCAATGCGTTCTACCGAGGCGAACTGCGCGGCAAGACCTTCGCCCTGTGGGGCCTGGCCTTCAAACCCAACACCGACGACATGCGCGATGCACCGAGCCGGGTCTTGCTGGAAGAACTCTGGGCCGCCGGCGCCAGCGTCCGCGCGTTCGACCCGGAAGCCATGCAGCAAACCCAGAATCTCTACCCGGACGAGTCGAAGCTGATGTTGATGGGCACACCGGAGTCAACATTGCCCGGCACCGACGCATTGATCATCTGCACCGAATGGCAGCAGTTCAAGGCGCCGGATTTCGACCTCATCAAGCAGCGCCTCAACACCCCGGTGATCTTCGACGGTCGCAATCTGTACGACGCCGAGCGGCTGGCGCGTAACGGCTTCCAGTACTTCCCGATGGGCCGTGGCGAGTCGCGCAAATTGCCGATCCCGCTACAACAATGGCCCCATGCGTCCGACGTCGCCTGAGCGGTTTATTGCGAACACGAGGCCCCATGTAGGAGCTGCCGAAGGCTGCGATCTTTTGATCTTGATTGTTAAAGATCGCAGCCTTCGGCAGCTCCTACATAGGGGATTTTGTTGTGTCAGGTTGACCGGTGACTGAGACCCGGTGAGGATGGCGACGCCCGCCTGTGCATTTGAAATAAGGACATTGACCTCTTCGTGGCCACCTACTCTCCCCTGATCCGCCGGCTGATGATCAGCTCGCTGACAGTCGTCATCAGCCGTGCCCTGATCAGCCCATTGCTGACCTTGTTTCTCAGCAACAAACTTGGCCTCAACCCACAGGACGTCGGGCTGCTGCTGGGCATTGCGGTGTTCAGCGCCACACTGCTGTCGCTTTATGGGGGCTACATCATTGATCGGCTGAACAAGCGCCAGTTGCTGATTCTGACCATGCTGTCGAGCGGTATCGGCCTGATGCTGCTGACCTTCGCGCAGAATCTGTACCTGGTCACGCTGGTGCTGATCATCAGCGAAACCGCCTCGGCGCTGTTCCTGATCTGCTCCAAGGCGATCCTCAGCGAGAACCTGCCCGTCGGCCAGCGGGTCAAGGCGTTTTCCCTGACCTACACGCTGACCAACATCGGTTACGCCGTCGGCCCGATGATTGGCGTGGTGATTGCCGGCATCCAGCCTGCCGCGCCTTTTATCGTCGCCGGGGCGATTGCGTGTGGCAGCGTGTTCCTGCTGCTCGGCGCCGCCAGGGAGGTGAACCCGATATCGCCGCTCGGCCAGCCGCAAAGCTTTCTGAATACCCTGATCATTCTGAAAAACGACCGCACGATGGTCCTGTTCACTCTCGGCTGCCTGCTCAGCACGTTGGTGCACGGGCGATTCACTTTGTACCTGTCGCAGTACCTGCTGGTGACGCACACTCAGCAACAGACCCTCGACACCATGGCCGCCCTGCTCGCCTGCAACGCGATCACGGTTATCCTGCTGCAATACCAGATTGGCCGCTTCCTCAAACGTGAACACCTGCGGTACTGGATTGCCGGGGGCACCGCGCTGTTCATCGTCGGGTTGATCGGCTTCAGTTTCGCCGACAGCCTCATCGGCTGGTGCGTGGCAATGTTCATTTTCACCTTGGGCGAGATGATCATCTACCCGGCGGATTTCCTCTTCGTCGATACCCTGGCCCCGGAAGAACTGCGCGGCAGCTACTACGGCGCACAGAATCTCGCGGCACTGGGCGGTGCTCTAAGTCCGGTAATGTGTGGGTTTCTGCTGATGCACACGCCGGCGCCGAGCATGTTTTATGCGCTGAGTATTCTGGCGGGATTGGGTGGTTATCTGTGTTTTGTCAGTGGGCGCAGGGTCGCTTCAATGCAAAAGTAATGCACTCAAACTGCATTAATATGAATTTGTCAGCATCGAGAATGAACGGCACACTGTGCGCGTTCCTCCCCCAATGTTGGAACACTTCGAGGGCTTACCGGATTTACCGGGCAAGTCCTTTTTTTTGCCCGGATTTTTGCAAGGATCGGTTTTACATGCTCGCTCGCTGGTTACCCGCCGCCATCAACACCCGACCGACCGAATGGAGCCGCGCCGCTATCGGCATGGCACTGGGGACGCTGTTCAGCGTGTGGTTGTGCGCCCAGGTCTTCGGGCATGAAGTGGCTTATCACCTGATCGGCCCGTTGGGCGCGTCGGCGGTGCTGCTGTTCGCCGTATCGTCCGGCGCCCTCGCCCAGCCTTGGTCGATTCTGGGCGGCTATCTGTGTGCCGGCGTCGTAGCGCTGCTGGTCGCCCATGTGCTCGGCCGAACACTCGGTAGCGCGTGCCTGGCGGCGGGCATGGCGTTGATTCTGATGTGCTGGTTGCGCTGCCTGCACCCACCGGCCGGCGCGTTGGCACTGACTCTGGTGCTGGCCGACCCGGCAACCATCGCCCTGGACTGGAAAGCCATGGAGCCAGTGATGCTGGGGGCTGCGTGCATGTTGGCCAGTGCCTTGGCCTACAACAACCTGACGCGCATTCGTTACCCGAAACGCCCCGCCGAACCTGCGCCCGTGGTTGCACCGGTCGACAGCCAGGCGATTACGGCTGAAGACCTGAAACTGGCGCTGGCCGACATGGAGGCGTTCATCGACATCACGCCTGAAGATCTTGAGCAACTGATTCACGCCAGTGAACTGCATGCCAAGCGGCGCAGCATCCGCAACGTGTTCACGCAATAACCTGTAGGAGCTGCCGAAGGCTCGGGCCGCGATCGGACGATCTTTTGATCTTGATTATAAAAAACAAGATCAAAAGATGCAGCCTTCGGCAGCTCCTACACTGGTACTGCATTCCATCACCTGATGTAAAAACGCACACAGCCCCTGCAGATATCCCCGTTGTACACGGCAAATTTGCACTGTTACGATCCGTTAACGCTCGCGTGCGAGCTTCTCGAATAAAGACAATAAAAGCAGGGAGTTAGTGATGACTGCTCAGGCTTCATCCCCGCGGACTCTGTCCATGGATGCCACGCAAAACGAAGTGCTGGCCGAGGTTCGCAACCACATCGGTCACCTGACCCTTAACCGCCCCGCCGGCCTCAACGCCATTACCCTCGACATGGTTCGCCTGCTGCAACAGCAGCTCGACGCTTGGGCGAGCGACGCCGATGTGCACGCCGTTGTGCTGCGCGGTGCCGGTGACAAAGCCTTCTGCGCCGGTGGCGACATTCGTTCGCTTTACGACAGTTTCAAGAGCGGCGACACGCTGCACGAAGATTTCTTCGTCGAGGAATACGCCCTCGACCTGACGATTCACCATTACCGCAAACCGGTGCTGGCCCTGATGGACGGATTTGTCCTCGGTGGCGGCATGGGCCTGGTGCAAGGCGCCGATCTGCGCGTGGTCACCGAAAAGAGCCGACTGGCAATGCCGGAAGTGGCCATCGGTTATTTCCCGGACGTCGGCGGCAGCTATTTCCTGCCGCGCATTCCCGGCGAGCTGGGGATCTACCTGGGCGTCAGCGGCGTGCAGATCCGCGCTGCCGATGCGTTGTATTGCGGGCTCGCTGACTGGTATCTGGACAGCAGCAAACTGGCCATCCTCGATGAAAAACTCGATCAGATGGAATGGCAGGACACGCCACTCAAGTCGCTGCAAAACCTGTTGGCCAAACACGGCGTGCAAACCCTGCCCGATGCGCCGCTTGAAGCCTTGCGTCCGGCCATCGACCACTTCTTCGCGCTGCCGGACGTGCCAAGCATGGTCGAGCAACTGCGTGCCGTGACCGTGGCTGACAGCCATGAATGGGCGACCAACACGGCTGATCTGCTGGAAACCCGCTCACCGCTGGCCACGGCCGTTACCCTGGAAATGCTCCGTCGCGGCCGGCACTTGAGCCTGGAACAGTGCTTCGCCCTCGAACTGCATCTGGATCGTCAGTGGTTCGCCCGCGGTGACCTGATCGAAGGCGTGCGCGCGCTGCTGATCGACAAAGACAAGACACCGCGCTGGAACCCGCCGACCCTCGCCGCGCTGGACCCTGCGCATGTGGCGAGTTTCTTCCACGGTTTTGCTGAGAGCGGGAGCTGAGCCATGCACGATCTCGAACTGACTGAAGAACAAGTGATGATCCGCGACATGGCCCGGGACTTTGCCCGCGGCGAAATCGCGCCTCATGCGCAAGCCTGGGAAAAGGCTGGCTGGATCGACGACGCCCTCGTGGCGAAGATGGGCGAGTTGGGTCTGCTGGGCATGGTCGTGCCCGAAGAATGGGGCGGCACTTACGTTGATTACGTCGCTTATGCGCTGGCCGTAGAAGAGATTTCCGCCGGCGATGGCGCGACGGGCGCGTTCATGAGCATCCACAACTCGGTCGGTTGCGGCCCGGTGATGAATTACGGCAGCGACGAGCAGAAACAGACCTGGCTGGCGGATCTGGCCAGCGGCGCGGTGATCGGCTGCTTCTGCCTGACTGAGCCGCAGGCCGGTTCCGAAGCGCACAACCTGCGCACTCGCGCCGAGTTGCGCGATGGCCAGTGGGTGATCAACGGCGCCAAGCAATTTGTCAGCAACGGCAAACGGGCAAAACTGGCGATCGTGTTTGCGGTGACTGACCCGGATCTGGGCAAGAAAGGCATTTCGGCGTTTCTGGTGCCCACCGATACACCGGGGTTCATCGTCGATCGCACCGAACACAAAATGGGCATCCGCGCATCCGACACCTGTGCGGTGACGCTGAACAACTGCAGCATTCCCGAGGCCAATCTGCTTGGCGAGCGCGGCAAAGGTCTGGCGATTGCCCTGTCCAACCTTGAAGGCGGACGCATCGGCATTGCCGCGCAAGCGTTGGGGATTGCCCGTGCGGCGTTTGAAGCGGCGTTGGTTTATTCGCGGGACCGAGTGCAGTTCGGCAAGCCGATCAACGAGCACCAGAGCATCGCCAATCTGCTGGCCGACATGCACATGCAATTGAACGCGGCACGGCTGATGATTCTGCATGCGGCGCGTTTGCGCACGGCGGGCAAACCGTGTTTGTCGGAGGCCTCACAGGCCAAGCTGTTTGCCTCGGAAATGGCCGAGAAGGTTTGCTCGTCGGCGATTCAGATTCATGGCGGGTATGGCTATCTGGAAGACTATCCGGTCGAGAAGTACTACCGCGATGCGCGGATTACCCAGATTTATGAAGGGTCGAGCGAGATTCAGCGGATGGTGATTGCTCGGGAGTTGAAGAACTACCAGCTTTAAAAGCAAAAGATCGCAGCCTGCGGCAGCTCCTACAAGGAAACACATATTCCCGTGTAGGAGCTGCCGCAGGCTGCGATCTTTTGATCTTCTAAAAGCATCGCCAGCAAGCTGGCGATGAGGCCAGTCAAGTTTGCGAATTACTTACCCTTGAACTCAGGCGCCCGCTTGGCCACAAACGCTGCCATCCCTTCCTTCTGATCCTGCGTCGCAAACGCCGCATGGAACACCCGGCGCTCAAACCGCACACCCTCCGTCAGGTTGACCTCAAACGCACGGTTGACGCTTTCCTTGACCATCATCGCAATCGGCAGCGATTTGCTGGCGATCACCGCGGCGACCTTCAGCGCTTCGTCCAGCAATTCATCACTCGGCACGATCCGCGCGACGATGCCGCAACGTTCGGCCTCAACCGCGTCGATCAAACGCCCGCTCAGGCACATTTCCATGGCTTTGGCTTTGCCCACAGCGCGAGTCAAACGTTGTGTGCCGCCCATGCCCGGCAGCACGCCGAGGTTGATTTCCGGCTGACCAAATTTGGCGTTGTCGCCGGCCAGGATAAAGTCGCACATCAACGCCAGCTCACAGCCACCGCCGAGAGCGAAGCCGTTGACCGCGGCGATGATCGGCTTGCGGCGGTTGGCCACGCGATCACTGTCGCTGAACAGGTCGTCCATGTAGATTTGCGGATAAGTCAGCTCGGCCATTTCCTTGATGTCGGCGCCGGCAGCGAAAGCCTTTTTTGAGCCGGTGATGACGATGCAACCGATGTTGCCATCCGCTTCCAGCGCATCAAGTGCCTGGTTCACTTCGCTGACCAGTTGCGCGTTCAGCGCGTTGAGCGCCTGCGGTCGATTGAGCGTGATCAGGCCCACGCGGCCGTGATTTTCCAGGAGAATCGTTTCGTACGTCATGAATAAAATTCCTTGTCAGAGATTGCGCGAAATAACCATGCGCTGAATATCGCTGGTGCCTTCGTAGATCTGGCAGACGCGCACGTCACGGTAAATGCGCTCCAGCGGGAAATCGTTGAGATAACCGTAACCGCCGAGCGTCTGCAAGGCCATCGAGCAGACTTTCTCGGCCATCTCGGATGCAAACAGTTTGGCCATGGACGCTTCAACCAGCGCCGGTTGACCGCTGTCACGCAGCGCCGCCGCGTAATGCACCATTTGCCGGGCGACGGCGATTTGGGTGGCCATGTCGGCAAGACGGAAAGCAACCGCCTGATGTTCGATGATCGGCTTGCCGAAGGTGTCACGGTCACGGGCGTAATCGCGCGCCGCTTCGAATGCTGCGCGGGCCATGCCCACCGATTGCGAGGCGATACCAACGCGGCCACCTTCGAGGTTGGCCAAGGCGATTTTGTAACCTTCGCCCTCCTCGCCCAACCGGTTGGCGACCGGCACTTTGACGTCTTCGAAGAGAATCTGGCAAGTGTCCGAGGCGTGCTGGCCGAGCTTGTCTTCAACGCGGGCGACCTTGTAGCCCGGCGAATCGGTCGGCACGATAAACGCGGTGATCCCGCGCTTGCCGGCACCGGGATCGGTCACCGCAAAGACGATCACGATCCCGGCGTTCTGCCCGGAGGTGATGAACTGTTTGCAGCCGTTCAGCACGTAATGATCGCCTTCCAGACGTGCGCGGGTCTTCAGGCTGCTGGCGTCGGAACCGGCCTGCGGTTCGGTCAGGGCGAACGCACCGAGCATCGCACCGCTGGCCAGCGGTTTGAGGAAGCGTTCACGCTGGTCGTCGTTGCCGAACTTGAGGATCGGCACACAACCCACCGAGTTGTGCACGCTCATGATCGTCGAGCAGGCACCGTCGCCGGCGGCGATTTCTTCCAAAGCCATGGCATAGGACAGGTAACCGGTGTCGCAACCGCCCCACTGCTCCGGCACGAGCATGCCGAAAAAGCCCAGTTCAGCCATCTCGCCAATGGCTTCCTTGGGAAAGCGGTGCTCGCGATCCCAATCGGCGGCGAACGGTTTCAGCCGTTCCTCGGCAAATTGCCGGGCCATGTCGCGGATCTGTTGTTGGTCTTCGTTGGGGATCATGGTGAGTCCTTAAATCCGGGTTACCACACGATTCCCTGTAGGAGCTGCCGCAGGCTGCGATCTTTTGATCTTTTTTTTGCGAACTAAAGTCAAAAGATCGCAGCCTTCGGCAGCTCCTACAGGGGGAAGGTGTGTGTCAGTAAACGCATTCCACGGCCATGGCCGTCGCTTCACCGCCACCGATGTTGTTGGTCTTCATTGGGGATCATGGTGAGTCCTTAAATCCGGGTTACCACACGATTCCCTGTAAGAGCTGCCGAAGGCTGCGATCTTTTGATCTTTTTTTTTGCGAACTAAAGTCAAAAGATCGCAGCCTTCGGCAGCTCCTACAGGGGGAAAGGTGTGTGTCAGTAAACGCATTCCACAGCCATGGCCGTTGCTTCGCCGCCACCAATGCAGATGGCTGCGATGCCGCGTTTCAAATTGTTCTGGCGCAACGCCGAAAGTAACGTCACCAGAATCCGCGCACCAGACGCACCAATCGGATGGCCCAGCGCACAAGCGCCGCCGTGGATATTGAGTTTCTCGTGCGGGATGTCGAGGTGCTTCATGGCTGCCATGGCAACCACGGCAAACGCTTCGTTGACTTCAAACAGGTCAACCTCGGCCAGCGACCAGCCGGCCTTCTTCACCAGTTTGTTGATCGCCCCGATCGGTGCCACCGGAAACAGCCCCGGCGTATCGGCGAACGCCGAGTGACCGTGAATGACCGCCAGCGGTTTCAAACCAAGTGTCTGCGCCTGCGACTGACGCATCAGCACCAGCGCCGCCGCACCGTCGGAGATCGAACTGGAATTCGCCGCCGTCACCGTACCGCCCTCGCGGAACGCCGGTTTCAGCGAAGCGACCTTGTCCAGCTTGGCTTTCGGCGGCTGCTCGTCATTGCTGATCAGCACCTGGTCTTTGCCGACAGTCACGGTCAGCGGGACGATTTCTTCCTTGAAGCGGCCGTCCTTGATCGCCTGTTGCGCGCGGGTGGTCGAGGCGATGGCGAAGGCGTCCTGCGCTTCACGGCTGAACTCATTGGTGTCGGCGCATTCCTCGGCGAAGGTGCCCATCAGACGCCCCTTGTCGTAGGCGTCTTCGAGACCGTCGAGGAACATCGAATCCAGCACCCGGCCGTGGCCCATGCGGTAACCGGCGCGGGCACGATCCAGCAGATAGGGCGAGTTGGACATGCTTTCCATGCCGCCGGCGATCACCACATCGGCGCTGCCAGCGACCAGCATGTCGTGGGCCAGGATGGTGGTTTCCATGCCCGAGCCGCACATCTTGTTGACGGTGGTGCAACGGGTCGATTTATCCAGCCCGGCGCCAAGCGCTGCTTGCCGCGCGGGGGCCTGGCCGAGTCCGGCAGGCAATACGCAACCGAACAGCACTTCGTCGACCGCATCGCTGGCGACACCGGCGCGTTCAACCGCTGCCTTGATGGCGGCAGCGCCGAGTTGTGGCGCGGTGAGGCTTTTCAGTTCGCCCTGAAAACCGCCCATCGGGGTACGAACGGCGCTGACGATAACAATCGGATCGTTGGAAATAGTCATGACAAATCCTCCTTACTTGGCGGCCATGCGCAAGGCACCGTCGAGACGGATCACCTCGCCGTTGAGCATGCTGTTTTCGATGATATGCCGAACCAGCGCGGCGTACTCGGCAGGCTTGCCCAGACGCGGCGGGAACGGTACGCCCGCAGCCAGCGAGTCGCGGACTTCCGGGGTCATGCCGGCCATCATCGGCGTTTCAAAAATGCCCGGGGCGATGGTCATCACGCGGATGCCGAAGCGCGCCAGTTCGCGGGCGGCTGGCAGGGTCAGGCTGGCGATGGCACCCTTGGATGCTGCATACGCGGCCTGACCAATCTGGCCGTCGAACGCCGCTACCGAAGCGGTGTTAATGATCACGCCGCGCTCACCGTCAGCATTGGCCTCGCTCTCGGCAATCGCCGCTGCAGCCAGGCGCAGCATGTTGAAGCTGCCGATCAGGTTGACGTTGATCACCTGGGCGAAACTGGCCAGTGCGTGCGGGCCGGTCTTGCCGAGAATCTTCTCGCCACGGACGATGCCGGCGCAGTTGACCAGACCGTTGAGGCTGCCAAATGCAGTGACGGTCGCTTGAACGGCGGCTTCGGCGGCGGCTTCGTTACTGATGTCGGCGACGACGCTTTGCGCACCCAGGCGCTTGGCCTGCGCGGCCACCGCTTCGGCGTTCATGTCCACCAGCATCACTTTGGCGCCGGCACTCACCAGCAATTCAGCGGTGGCTGCACCCAGGCCAGACGCGCCGCCGGTGACGATAAAAACCTTGTTCTCGATCTGCATGACTGTTTCCTTCGATTCAAGCTGAAACGTTGTGCGCCGCGGCCTCTTGAGCCTTGGCGATTTCCTGGTTGCGCAAGATAAAGCGCTGCAATTTGCCGCTTGGGGTTTTGGGCAATTCACTGACAAATTCGATTTCCCGCGGGTACGAATGCGCGGCCAGACGCTTGCGTACGTGCTGGCGAAGTTCTTCGGCCAACGCAGGCTCCGCGCGGTATTGCGCGCTGAGCACCACGAAGGCTTTGACCAGTTCGGTACGCTCCGGATCGGGTTTGCCGACCACCGCTGCTTCGACCACGGCAGGATGTTCGATCAGCGCGCTTTCGACATCGAACGGGCCGACGCGGTAGCCAGACGTGGTAATCACGTCGTCGCTGCGGCCGACGAAACTGATGCTGCCGTCCGGATTCCATTCCACGGTGTCGCCGCTCAGGTAGTAATCGCCGACGAAGGCTTTGGTTGGCGCGCCCTCATAGCCGCCAAACCAGCACATCGGCGACTTGGCGCGGTCGATGGCGAGGATGCCCGGCTGACCGACGCCGAGTTCGTTGTTCTGCTCGTCGAGCACCACAATGCGATGCCCCGGTGAGGCGAAACCGGCGGCGCCAACGTGAACCGCATGGTCGAGGCCATGGTGGTTGCACAGCACCATGCCCAGTTCGGTCTGGCCGTAATGGTCGTGGATGACCACGTCGAGGTTGTCGGCGAACCAGCGGATCACTTCCGGGTTCAGCGGCTCGCCCGCGCTGCTGATGATCCGCAGCTTGCCTTTTATCAACCTTGCGAACTCGTCACCGCCGGCAATCAGCAGACGATAGGCCGTCGGCGAACCGGTGAGATTGGTGATCCCGTACTTGTTGATCACCCGGCAGGTGCTTTCGAGGGTGAACGGGCCATCGTAGAAAGTGATCGGATGCCCCATGGCCAGCGGACCGGTAACGCCGAAATAGATGCCATAGGCCCAACCCGGATCGGCGACGTTCCAGAATGCATCTTCCGGGCGCAGATCCACCGCATCACGGGTGTAACTCTGGAACGCGACAATCGCCTTGAGCGGTACCGACAGCGCTTTCGCCGGGCCGGTGGTGCCCGAGGTGAACATCAGCAGGAACGGGTCTTCGCCGCTCAGCCGCACGGGTTCGCAGACGTTGGAATAATTGGCCAGTTCGGCCCAGAAACTGAAATCGCCACGGACAATGCCCTGGCCCTTGGGGCCGCCAACTGTGACCAGGGTCGGGCAGTCGGCAACTTCGCTGAGTTTCGGCCGGTTGACCGCGTCGGTCACCACGACTTTGGCGCCGGAGCTGTTCAGTCGATGTTCGAGGGCCTTGGGCCCGAACGCGGTGAACAGCGGTTGGTACACCGCTCCGATGCGCCAGGTGGCAAAAACGGTAATGAGCAATTCGACATTGCGTGGCAGCAGACCGGCGACCTTGTCACCCTTCTGTACGCCTTGGGCGAGGAGGAAATTGGCGAAACGCGCGGCTTTGTCCTGCAAGTCGCTGAAGGTGTACGTCGCGCTGGCGCCGTCGCGACCTTCCCAGAACAGCGCGATGCGCCCCGGCAATGCATGGCGGTCGCAGCATTCAACGCAGGCGTTGAGCGCCTCAAGCGAGCCGCTGAGCGCGGCGTCTACAGTGTGCTGATAGTTGAACTGTTCGGTGGCAGACAAGTAATCGCGCATTGCCAGAATCCCTCTGTGTTTTTATTAGGCTGGGAACCGTAAACAACAGAGGGATAGTCGCGCTGCGCGGGGCTGGGGGCAATGGTCAAAGCCATCAAAGTGGCTGACTGGTTTGGCCAAACCTCCGAAAATGATTCATACCTTCTGTAGGAGCTGCCGAAGGCTGCGATCTTTTGATTCTGCTTTTTAAGATCAAAAGATCGCAGCCTTCGGCAGCTCCTACAGGGAATGCAGTTCCAATGTGGGAGCCAGCCTGCTGGCGATGGCGGCAGATCAGACGGCTTCGTTAAGGATCAGCGTGCGGTAATGCCCGGGATTTGACCCCGACCACTTGCGAAACGCCTTGTAGAACGAACTGGCATCGGCAAACCCCAAACGGCTGGCGATCTCGACAAAGCTGATCGACGGCTCGGCCAGCCAGACAATCGCCAGCTCCTTGCGCACGCTGTCCTTGAGGCCCTGATAGGTCTGCCCTTCTTCCGCCAGACGGCGGCGCAAAGTCGAGGCCGACATGCACAGTTGCTGGGCCAGCGCTTCGGTTTCCGGCCACTGCTCGGCAGGCAACTGACGCAAATCGTGTTTGATCCGGCTGGCCAGGCTCTGCGGGTCGCGGTACTTGACCAGAATGTTGGCCGGCGCGTGAGCCAGAAAGCGCTTGAGCTCCTCGGCGGAACGTTTGATCGGCAAATCGAGGCAATCGGCGGAAAAGATCATCCGCGTGCGTGGCCGATCAAAGCGCAGGTTGTCCGAGAACATCACCCGATAGTCATCGGTAAAGTCCGGCGCCGGGCAACGCAGCTCGATGGCCAGGATCGGAATCCGCCGCCCCGCCAGCCAGCAGGCCACGCCGTGGACGATCATCCAATAGGTGAAATAGGTAAACGCGCGGCGTGGTTCGGGATCGTCTTCGAGCAGGACAATTTCCGCCAGACTCTGCTGATGCACCAGTTGCGCCGGCAGGCGTTCGAGCATCAGCGACAGAAAGCTCAGCCCTGTGCTCAAACCGGCCGCCAGCGTCGGTTGTGCCATGGCGCTGCGACAGAGGAACTCCAGACTGCCGGACTTGAGCTTGCGCGGGTCCATGCCGAAAAACTCGTCATCACCGCGCCGAGCCAACAAGCGCCAGAGCTTTGCATATTGCGACGCCGGCACACGGCCTTCGCCGGTTTGCAGCAATACCGGATCAATACCGACCTTGCTCAAGACTTCTTCCGTGGTAATGCCCGGGGCACAACTTTGCAGCAGCGCTTCACGCACCAGTTGCACGGCGATGGTGTCTTTTTCCGACATGGAACGCGGCAGACCTTGTTGTTTTTGAATGACGGGCATCTTACCGCAGCCACCCGCGCGTTGCTGTCTCGAAAACACTGCAAAACCCTGTGGGAGCGGGCTTGCCCGCGATAGCGATGGAACTGCTGGCATTTCTGTTGGCTGAAAGGACGCCATCGCGGGCAAGCCCGCTCCCACAGGGAATTGTGCAGAACAAAAATTCAGGTTGTTCAGCTTGTGTTCAGGTTCTTGTCAATCATTGTCATATGGGAATGAGTGTCATTATGTTACAACTTAGCTTCCTATCTAAATCACCGCGGATACCGAATGCTCGTTCCCTTTCTGATCATGCTGCGCGAAGGCATTGAAGCCGCGCTGATCGTTGGCATCATCGCCAGCTACCTGCAACAGACCGGCCGCGGCCAATGGATGCCCGCCGTGTGGATCGGCGTTTTTCTCGCGGCAGCCCTGGCATTGCTGGTCGGCGGTGGCCTGGAACTGGTCAGCGCCGAATTCCCGCAAAAGCAGCAGGAACTGTTCGAAGGCGTGGTCGGGTTGGTGGCTGTGGCGATTCTCAGCTCGATGGTGTTCTGGATGCGCAAGGTCGCGCGGTCGATCAAACATTCGCTGCACGCGTCGCTGGATCAGGCACTGACTTCGTCCAAGCATCAGGTGATTGCGCTGATCGCCATGGTCTTCTTCGCCGTGGCGCGAGAGGGTCTGGAAACCGTGTTCTTCCTGCTCGCCGTGTTCCAGCAGAGCGAAGGCCCGGGCGCGCCGATTGGTGCCCTGCTCGGCCTGATTCTGGCGATCATCGTTGGCTTCCTCATCTACAGCGGCAGCATGCGCCTCAACCTCTCGGCATTTTTCAAGTGGACCGGGTTGTTCATTCTGGTCGTGGCCGCGGGGATTCTCGCCAATTCGGTGCAAGCCCTGCATGAAGCCGGCGTGTGGAATCACCTGCAAACCGTGCTCTTCGATTTCAGCGCGACGCTGCCGATGGATGGCCCGCTGGGCTCGGTGCTGGCCGGCATGTTCGGTTATCAGGATGCGCCGACGGTCAGCACCCTTGGCGCGTACCTGATCTATCTGCTGCTGGCGCTGGTGATGTTCTTCCTGCCCGCGCCCAAGCCTGTCGCGCAATCGTCTTCCGTTTCCAGCCAATAAGGGCACTCATGTCAAAGCCTAATACTCCTCAGGCCTCGCCGCCCCGTGCCTTGCGTTGGGCGCTGGCTGGTTCGGTGGTCGTGATGATCGCCGCCGGTGGTCTGTTCTGGTACGCCTCGAAAATGGCCGCGGCCAAGCGTCAGCACAACCACGATGAAGTGGTGGTCAACATTCATCCGGGCAATTGCGAGCCGAACGCCCTGACAGTCCCGGCCGGTCGCGCCAGTTTCCGTATCGTCAACCGTTCCGAACGTGCGGTGGAATGGGAGATCCTCGACGGCGTGCTGGTGGTCGAAGAGCGTGAAAACATCGCCCCAGGCCTGAGCCAGGTGATCAATGCCAACCTGCAACCCGGCGACTACGCCATCACTTGCGGCCTGCTGAGCAACCCGCGCGGCACCCTGCATGTGACACCGACCGCCGCTTCTGACGCCGCCGCGAGAGCCAAGCCGTCGATGGTTGCCTTCATCGGGCCGCTGTCGGAATTCCGTGTGTATCTGGCCAGCCAGGGCAGCGCGTTGATCAAAGCCACCACCGCGCTCAATCAGGCGATTGCCAGTGGCGACTTGAGTCAGGCGCAGGCGTTGTACCTGCCGGCGCGGGCGGCGTATCAACGCTTGGCCCCGGCGGCTCAGCGACTGGCCGAACTGGACAAACGCATCAATGCACGCGCCGACTACTTCGAGAAACGCGAGCAGGATCCGGCGTTCGTCGGTTTCCACCGCATCGAATACTCGCTGTTCCAGCAACACAAACTCGATGATCTCGCCGTCGTCGCCCAGCGTCTGGTGAGCGACGTCACCACGCTGAAACAGCAACTGCTCGCACAATCGTTGCCGCCGGAGCAACTGGTCAACATCGTCGTGCGCAACCTCAACACTCTCGCCGACGTGCGTGCCGCCAGCGGTGAAGAAGAACGCTACAGCCACAGCGACCTCAACGGGTTCGCCGCCAATCTGCAAACCGCGCACAAAGTCGTCGATTTGCTGCGGCCGATGCTGAGCAAATCAGCGGCGGATCTCTTGCCGAAAATCGAGCAGACGCTGGCCGACTTCGACAACCAACTGAATAGCTACAAGGTCAAGGACGGCTACGCCAGCTACGACGCCATCAACGGCGCGCAACGCAAGCAGATCGCCGACAAGGCGCAGGCTTTGGCCGACGCACTTGATGGCATCGATCCAGCCCTTGGCCTCTCCGGCCTGTAAGCAGAAGACCCGTACCGATGAAAGACTCAGAACAACTCAACCTGCAACGCCGCCGCGTACTGATGGGCATGGGCGCTGCCGGTGTCGCACTGGCCGGATCGGCCCTGAGCTGCCCCGCCATGGCTGCCGCACCTGCGCAAGTCACCGAAGCACCGAGCAGCGACAAGACTGAAGACCGTCACGATTTCCACGGCGTGCATCAAACCGGCATCGTCACCCCTCGCCCGGCGTCGGGCATGTTGGTGGCGTTCGATGTGTTGGCCAGTGATCGCGAAGATCTCGAGCGACTGTTTCGCACGCTCAACGAGCGCATCGCCTTCCTGATGAAGGGCGGCCCGGTCGCGCAGCTCGATCCGAAACTGCCGCCGCCGGATTCCGGCATTCTCGGCCCGGTCGTCACCCCGGATAACCTGACCATCACCGTGTCCGTGGGCGAATCGCTGTTCGATGAGCGCTTCGGCCTGGCGGACGCCAAACCCAAACGTCTGCAACGCATGGTCGGTTTCCCCAACGATGCGCTGGAGGCCGATTGCTGCCATGGCGACTTGAGTCTGCAGTTCTGCGCCAACACCACCGACACCAACATCCACGCCCTGCGCGACATCGTCAAGAACCTGCCGGACCTGTTGCTGGTGCGCTGGAAACAGGAAGGCAGCGTGCCGCCGCAAGCCCCGGCCAAGCCCGGTGCGCCGGCGCAATCGGCGCGCAATTTCCTTGGTTTCCGTGATGGCTCGGCCAACCCCGATTCCAACGACGATAACGCCATGGATCGCCTGGTATGGGTGCAACCGGGCAGCGACGAACCGGCCTGGGCGGCGCATGGCAGTTATCAAGCCGTACGGATCATCCGCAACTTCGTCGAACGCTGGGATCGCACGCCGTTGCAGGAGCAGGAAAGCATTTTCGGTCGGACCAAGAACACCGGCGCGCCGATGGGCGGCCACCACGAAAGCGAGGTCCCGGATTACAGCAAAGACCCGGAAGGCAAGCTGACCAGGCTCGACGCGCACATTCGTCTGGCCAACCCGCGCACTGCCGCCAGCCAGGCCAACCTGATCCTGCGTCGCCCGTTCAACTATTCAAACGGCGTCAACAAGAACGGCCAGCTCGACATGGGCCTGCTGTTCATCTGTTACCAGGCCGATCTGGAAAAAGGCTTTATCACCGTGCAGACCCGCCTCAACGGCGAACCGCTGGAGGAATACCTCAAACCGGTCGGCGGCGGTTACTTCTTCACCCTGCCGGGGGTGACGGGCGACAAGGACTTTATCGGTCGCTCGCTGCTCAACGCCACACAACCCAAAACAGCCGCATAAAACAACTTCAACACTGGAGCCGCCACCCATGAAAAAGACGCCACTCGCGTTATTGCTGACCCTCGGATTGCTCAACACCCCGCTGTCGGCATTCGCCGCGACAGCACCGCTGGATCTGGTCGGGCCGGTTTCGGACTACAAGATCTACGTCACCGAACAACTCGATGAACTGGCCAGCCACACCCAGCAATTCACCGACGCCGTGAAGAAAGGCGACCTGGCGTCCGCGCAACAACTCTACGCACCGACCCGCGTTTTCTACGAGTCGATCGAGCCAATTGCCGAGCTGTTCAGTGACCTCGATGCGTCCATCGACTCGCGTGTGGATGACCACGAGAAAGGTGTGAAGGCTGAAGATTTCACCGGTTTCCACCGTATCGAATATTCGCTGTTTTCGGAAAAGAGCACCCAGGGCCTCGACGCATTGGCGGATGGCTTGAACAAAGACGTGCAAGACCTGCAAACCCGCGTCGCTGGCCTGACCTTCCCGCCGGAAAAAGTGGTGGGCGGCGCTGCTGCGTTGCTGGAAGAAGTGGCCGCAACGAAGATCTCTGGCGAGGAAGATCGCTACAGCCACACCGACCTGTATGACTTCCAGGGCAACATCGATGGCGCGAAGAAAATCGTCGATTTGTTCCGTCCGCAAATCGAGCAGCAGGACAAGGCTTTCATCGCGAAAGTCGACAAGAACTTCGCCACCGTCAACAAGGTGCTGGCCAGGTACAAGACTCAGGATGGCGGGTTTGAGACGTATGACAAGGTCAAGGATAACGACCGCAAGGCGCTGGTCGGACCGGTGAATACCTTGGCGGAAGACCTTTCCACGTTGCGTGGGAAGTTGGGGCTGAACTGAGTTTATGTAGGGTTTTTCAGGGCCTCATCGCTGGCAAGCCAGCTCCCACAGGTTTGGCCGGTGTTCACAAAATCTGTGTGCACTGCAAACCCTGTGGGAGCTGGCTTGCCAGCGATGGCGTCAGCAGGCCCGCCGCATCATCCGGATCAATTTACAAAATCCGGTAAAGCAACCGCTCAATCCGCACCCGACTCACGCGCTTGAGAAACTTCGCCACCCCTGCCGGGTATTCCGGCAAGGTCTCCAGATCGTGGAAGCTGGAAATCCGCGAAGTATGGCGGAAGATCGCCTCCAGCTCCTGCGCTCGCGGGGCCACCCACTCGCCTTTGGGATCATCGATCAACAACGCATTTTCCAGGTCCAGGCGGAACGCCCTTGGATTGAGGTTGTTGCCGGTCAGCAGCGTATAGCGCTGGTCGATCCACATGCCCTTGAGGTGATAGGTGTTGTCGCCGTCACGCCACAGGTGCAGGTTCAACTGACCACTGTCGATGCTGCGCTGATGGCGTTTGGCGAAGCGGCGCAGGCTGATCTCGTACAGGTACGGCAGCGCGGCGATCACCCGGAACGGCTCGCTCGGCGGGATGTAGAAGTCGTTGGCGGTCTTGTCGCCGACCACGATGTCGATCTTCACGCCACGGGCCAGCGCGCGGTTGATCTCGCGGATCACCCCCAGCGGCAGGTTGAAGTAAGGCGTGCAAATGGTCAGCTGCTTTTGCGCACTAGCGATCAATTCGAGAATCGCCCGGTTCAACGGGTTGTTCTTGCCCACGCCGAGCAATGGACTGACCGACAGCCCCTCTTTTGCGGTGCTGCCGGCACTGGTGTCGTAGGTCGCGTGCTTGAGGCGGCTGCGCAAATCACCGATGTCGTTGCGCAGGCTGCGGGTGGTCGGCAGGTTCGGCAGGTCGAGGCGATGCACCGCTTTGGATTCGATCAGGCCGTGCTTGACCAAGTGATGCATCGAGTCCGCCAGCTCATGGCTTTGCAAGACGTGATAGCGGTCGAACCGGTACTTGTCGAACTTGTGCAGGTAAACGTTGTTCAGGCTGGCGCCGCTGTAGACCACGCAATCGTCGATCACGAAGCCCTTCAAATGCAGCACGCCGAACAGTTCGCGGGTTTGCACCGGCACGCCATAGACCGGCACTTCACTCTGGTGAGTGCGGGTCATTTCCTGATACCACGCCGAATTGCCCGGCTGCTTGCCGGCACCGATCAGCCCGCGCTGGGCGCGCAGCCAGTCAACCACCACGGCGATTTCCAGCTCGGGACGCTTGAGTTTGGCGGCGTGCAAGGCATCAAGGATTTCCTGACCGGCTTCGTCTTGCTGCAAATACAGGGCGACGATATAGATGCGCTGGGTCGCCGCAGCGATTTTCTCCAGCAGGCAACGACGGAACTCGGCGGCGCCGGACAAAATGGTCACGGCCTCGGCGGTCAGCGGAAAGCTGCGCAGTTTAGGCAGCAGAGAGCGTTTGAAAAGCAACGGCATAGGGCTCGCAATGGGTCGAATCCGAAGAACCCGAGAGCTTACACCATCGATCTCTGTGGGTCTTGTGAGGGTCTGTAAAGAGATCAAAAGATCGCAGCCTTCGGCAGCTCCGGCACGGGGGTTGTGAACACCTTGCAGGAGCTGCCGAAGGCTGCGATCTTTTGATTTTAAAAAATACCTTGCCAATGAAGAACGGTCGTTCTACTGTGCGCAACATGAACAAAATCACTGACACCTCAACCCGCAACATCATTCTGGATGTCACCGAAAAGCTGATCTACAAAAGTGGCATCGCCGCCACGGGCATGGATCTTCTTGTGAAAACCGCCGGCGTCTCCAGAAAGAGCATCTACCGCTACTTCACCAATAAAGACGAGTTGGTGACCGCCGCCCTGCAACGCCGCGACGTGCGCTGGATGCACTGGTACCGGAGCGCTGTCGGTCAGGCCGAAACGCCGGCCGATCGCCTGCTCAACCTGTTTACCGTGCTCAAGGGCTGGTTCGCCTCGGAAGGTTTCCGCGGCTGCGCCTTTATCAACACCAGTGGTGAGACCGGCGACGCGCAAGATCCGGTGCGTCTGGTCGCCAGGGAACACAAACAGAAACTGCTCGACTACGTGTGCGAGCTGTGTACCGAACATGGCGCCAAGGACCCGCAGTTGCTGGCCAGACAACTGCTGATCCTGATTGACGGCGCCATTACCGTAGCGCTTGTGATGGGTGATCACAGTGCCGCCGATAATGCGCAATGCATGGCGCGAAAGTTATTGGACCTGTAACGCCTTAATAAGCCTGACAAGTTGTTTAAACGTTGAATCTATCGGGAGACTGATTATGTCTACTGCAGCTCAGGTACGTCCGCCATTGCCACCCTTCAACCGTGAATCGGCCATCGAGAAAGTTCGTCTGGCCGAAGACGGCTGGAACTCCCGCGATCCTGAAAGGGTTTCGCTGGCTTACACCCTCGACACGAAATGGCGCAACCGCGCCGAGTTCGCCAACAACCGTGAAGAAGCCAAAGCCTTCCTCACCCGTAAATGGGCGAAAGAGCTGGATTACCGCCTGATCAAGGAACTCTGGGCCTACTCGGACACGCGCATTGCCGTGCGCTATGCCTACGAGTGGCACGACGATTCAGGGAACTGGTTCCGCTCCTACGGTAATGAAAACTGGGAGTTCGACGACAACGGCCTGATGTTCCAGCGCTACGCGTGCATCAACGACATGCCGATTCAGGAAAGCGAGCGCAAGTTTCACTGGCCGCTGGGTCGCCGGCCGGATGATCATCCGGGGCTGTCGGACCTCGGTCTGTAACCCGCACCTGTAGGAGCTGCGGCACGCTGCGATCGTTTGATCTTGCTCTTAAAAAACGGATCAAAAGATCGCAGCCTCGTTTCACTCGACAGCTCCTACAGGGGGACTTGGGTTTTGCTCAACGCAAAATCGTCAGCGCAAATCCGATCGAACTCATGGCAAACCCGCCGGGTCAACCAGCCATACCCGCCATGAGACTCGGAGACCTACGATGACCGATTATCCAAAACCACCCTTCCCTGCGCAGGCCCAATCCGTTCCCGGTTCACAACGCAAAATGGAGCCGTACCCTGACTGTGGTGAGCAAAGTTACGTTGGCTCGGGCCGCCTCGCCGGCAAAATCGCGCTGATAACCGGAGGCGACAGCGGTATTGGCCGCGCTGTGGCCATTGCCTTTGCCCGTGAAGGCGCTGATGTTGTCGTCGCTTACCTCAATGAACACGAAGACGCGAAGGAAACCGCACGCTGGGTCGAACAGGCCGGTCGCCAATGCCTGTTGCTGTCGGGTGACCTCGCGCAAAAGTCCCATTGCCAGGACCTGGTCGATCAAACCATTGAACGCTTCGGCCGCATCGACGTGCTGGTCAACAACGCCGCGTTCCAGATGACCCATGAAAACTTCGAAGACATCCCCGATGACGAATGGGTGATGACATTCGACGTCAACATCACCGCGATTTTCCGTTTGTGTCAGGCGGCGATCAAACACATGCGCCCCGGCGCGTCGATCATTAACACCAGTTCAGTCAATTCCGACATGCCGAAGCCGACCCTGCTGGCCTACGCCACCACCAAAGGTGCGATCGCCAACTTTACCGGTGGTCTGGCGCAGATGCTCGGGCCCAAGGAAATCCGCGTGAACTGCGTGGCGCCGGGGCCGATCTGGACCCCTCTGATTGTCTCGACCATGCCGGATGAAGAAGTGCAGAACTTCGGTGGCAATACACCGTTGGGGCGTCCCGGCCAGCCGGTGGAAGTGGCGCCGATCTATGTGCTGCTGGCCTCGGATGAAGCCAGCTACATCACTGGTCAACGCTATGGCGTGACCGGCGGCAAACCGATGCTCTGACGTTCGCTCCTGATCAGTGCCGCCCCCGTCCCGTGTAGGAGCTGCCGCAGGCTGCGATGTTTTGATCTGGTCTTCTAGAATCAAAAGATCGCAGCCTGCGGCAGCTCCTACAGGGAATTCGGCGGGAAAAATGAACACGACGCCCGGTCTACCCATTACGAGAGAAGAATCATGAGTTTTACCGTGTGGGTTGCCGTGCTCGGCGCCGTGTTGCTGACCTTGGCGCTGACGTCCTCGTACTTGCGCTGGATGCCGGTGACCACCTCGGCGGTGTGCTTGCTGCTGGGTGTTGCGATTGGCCCCAGTGGCCTGGATCTGCTGAAACTGTCGCTGGAGGACGCCTCGTTGTGGATGGAGCACCTGACGGAAGTCGCGGTGCTCTTTTCGTTGTTTGTCTGCGGATTGAAACTGCGCCTGCCGTTACGCGATAAACGCTGGCGAATCGCGTTCGGCCTGGCCGGCCCGGTGATGGTGCTGACCATCGCTGGCGTTAGCCTGTTGCTGCATTGGGGCTTGCAGCTGCCGTGGGGGCCATCGTTGCTGATCGGCGCGATTCTGGCGCCGACCGACCCGGTACTCGCGGCGCTGGTCCAGGTCAACGATGCGCGGGATGTCGACAGCGTGCGGTTCGGCCTGTCTGGCGAGGCCGGGCTGAATGACGGTATCGCCTTTCCTTTCGTAATCCTCGGGTTGTTATTGCTACAGGGCGATAGCAGCACCGGACTATGGCAGGACTGGTTTTTGCGCAGCGTGTTATGGGCTGTACCCGCCGGATTGCTGACCGGTTACTGGATGGGCCGCGGCATTGGCCGCGTAACGCTGTCATTACGTATCCACAACGAAGACAGCACCCTGAGCCCCAATGACTATCTGGCGCTGGCATTGATCGCGCTGGCCTATGTCGTGGCCGAAGCCATTGGTGGTTACGGCTTCCTGTCGGTATTCGCTGCGGGACTAGGCCTGCGTCAGGTGGAAGTGCAATCCACCGGTGCCGGCCAGCCGCCCGCCGAGCATCTGGTGCAACCGGTGGTCGGTCACCTGAACGCTGAACCGCAGCATGCGGTGCATGGCGATACCGAGCAGTTGGAGGACAGCCAGGTTGCTGCCGGGATCATGATGGGTGACATGTTGTCGTTCGGGGGCTTGGTCGAACGGGCAATGGAAGTGTTTCTCGTCACACTGCTGGGTGTTGTGCTGATTGCACACTGGGACTGGCGGGCGTTACTGATTGGCGGCGTGTTGTTCTGCCTGATTCGCCCGCTTTGTGTTGCGCTGATGCCGTGGGGATCTTTGCTGGAGGGACGGCAACGTTTGCTGATCGGCTGGTTTGGCATTCGCGGGATCGGCAGCCTGTTCTATCTGTTTTATGCCTTGAATCATGGGCTGAGCGATTCGGTGGCTACGTTGTGTACCGACCTGACGCTGTCGGTTGTGGCGCTGAGCATTTTATTGCATGGCGTCAGTACGCAACCGATCCTGGCGCGGTATGAACAGCGCAAAAAGCGTTTCCCGCAACAACCCAAAAAAAACCGCCAACCCCTGTAGGAGCTGCCGAAGGCTGCGATCTTTTGATCTTGTTTTTTTTACGATCAAAAGATCGCAGCCTTCGGCAGCTCCTACAGGGAGTTGTGGGGGTGCAAAATTGTTGTGAAAAAAATGGATCGCTCAGCAATGGTCAGCGGTCACAACCTTAACCCCCGTCGCACCCTGTGTCGGGGCACGGCAGGTTCGGTTCCCCTGCGGCGCTACGCCTTAGAAAAGGAATCCCGTCATTTAAGGTTACGGTCATGAAAGAATGCTCGACTCCTGCGCAAATCAAGGCTTGCAGGGCTTTGGCCCTGGAACGCAATCGTCAATTGTTCGAAGAAGCGCAGGCGCTCAATCGAGCGGCGCATCAGTTACTCGAATCCGGGCAACTGGACGCCGAACAGTTTGAGCACTATCGGGCGTTGCGAGGCAAAGCCGATGTGAAGTTTGCCGATGCGATTGATCATCTGTGCGTGTTGAATGAGGATTTTCCGCCGATTCCGATGTCGGTGCAGAATTCGCAGGGGTTGCGGCGGGAGCTTGAGACAGCGCAGTGAGGTCGGGCGCCGAGAGCCCTCACCCTCTGGGAGAAGGCTGGGATGAGGGGCTGTTGATCTTCGACTCGGGTAGCTAAAACCTAGCCCCCCGGATTCGTAACCTGGATAAACACCGCATAACTGCCCAACATCACCCAGAACGTCGCAAAAATCCAAGGCGTACGCACCGAGAACAACAGTGACTTTCGGTAGCCCTTGTGGCTCGACTCCATCTCGCTGAACAGCGGCGATTCATCGTACGCCAGACCCATCAAAGGCTCGCTCTGCAGCAAATTGCTTTGTTTGAAGTGCCAGTGGTCGATGATGTCGTACGCCGCGCGAATCCCCGGCCAGGCGTTTAGCGAGCTGAGCAGCCCCAACAGCGCCAGAAACGGTGGCACCACCAGGGTGAACAACTTGCCCCATTCCGGGTTGAGGTTGGACATGCACGACGCAAAGGCAATCACCAAAAACGATTGCGCAGCCAGATAGGCATCGGTTCGATTGGCGAGGATGCTGGTTTCGTACTGGATCTCGCGTCGATAAAAGTCCAGACGTTCCTTGGGTGAACCGAACATCTTGGCATCATGTTCAGTCTGGATTTCTTCAGCGGTCGGGTGGGTCAATATGCGAGACACGAGACGCAGGCTCCGGGGCAGGTAAAAAACTTAGAAGCCGCCTGCCGCACACTAGTTCAGCCGAATATCCTCACACCTCATTTCATCGACCGAGCAATGATTTCCACAAGATTCAACTGCGTGAATGGTTTGGGTAGGCGCGGCAATTGCGCGGCAAAGCCTTCCAGGCGCTCGGCGTAACCGGTGGCCAGGACGATCGGCAGATCAGGTTTAAGCACCCGCACCGCGTGGGCCAGTTGTGCACCGCTCATGTGCGGCATGGCCATGTCGGTAATCATCAGGTCGATGACCTCGCCCCGGTCGAACAACGCCAGCGCCTCGGTGCCCGAGGTTGCGCTGACCACCCGGTGCCCGAGGTCTTCGAGCAGCAGACTGGTGCTGGTCAACACCAGCGAGTCGTCGTCCACCACCAACACGCTGAGCCGCGGAACAACAATCGGAGCGGCCGGCGGGAACAATGGCTTCGCCGTCGCGCCCTCGCCGGCCACCGGAATCCACAGTTCGGCAGTAGTGCCATTGGCTTGTTTACTTTTGAGGATGAAACGGCCACCGAGCTGTTCAATGAAGCCATGCACCATCGACAAACCCAGGCCAGTGCCTTTGCCGACGCCTTTGGTGGTGAAAAACGGGTCGCGGGCCGAAGCCAGCGTCTGTTCGTCCATGCCTTCGCCGGTGTCAGTCATGCTCAGGCAAATGTAACGCCCCGCCGCCAATTCCGAATGACTGAGTTCAAGCACGACTTCGCGTTGCGCGGCAATGGTCACGCTGCCGCCCTCGGGCATGGCATCACGAGCGTTGGTAGCCAGGTTGAGCAGCGCCAGTTCAAGTTGATTGACGTCCGCCAGCACCGGCTCCAGGTCTTCGGGAAAATCTGTTTCGATACGAATGCCCGGCCCCAGCGAGCTGCGCAGCAAGCCGGTAATGCCTTGCACCAATTGCGGAATGTCCACCGACTCGGTCTTGAGCTCCTGACGCCGGGCGAAGGCCAGCATGCGCTGGGTCAGTGACACGCCGCGCAGAGCGCCTTGAGTGGCGTTTTCCAACAGGCGGATGATTTTCGGATCGTCGCCAATGCGTTTCTGGACGATCTCAAGATTGCCGAGAATCACCGTCAGCAGGTTATTGAAGTCATGCGCTATACCGCCACTGAGCTGACCAATGGCCTGCATCTTCTGCGCTTGAGCCAGCGCCTCGCGAGTTTTTTCCAAAGACTGTTGGGCCTGATGGGCTTCGGTCACGTCGCGGGTGATCTTGGCAAAACCGAGCAACGTGCCGGTTTCACCGCGAATCGCATCGACCACCACGTGCGCCAGAAATTGCGTACCGTCCTTGCGCACACGCCAGCTTCGATTCTCGAAGCGGCCGGTTTCGGTGGCTATCGCAAGCGCCCGCTGCGGCTCGCCGCGCTCGCGGTCCTCGGGGGTATAGAAAATCGAAAAATGCTGGCCGATGATTTCTTCCGGCAGATAACCCTTGATCCGCTGGGCACCCTGATTCCAGTTGCTCACCCGCCCCTCGGGACTGAGCATGTAGATCGCATAGTCGGTGACGCCCTGTACCAGCAGACGGAACTGCTGTTCGCTTTGCTTGAGGGTTTCCTCGGCCATCTTGCGGTCGGTGAGATCACGAGTGATCTTGGCGAAACCCAGCAGTTTGCCATTGGGGTCGATGATCGGGTCGATCACCACATGCGACCAGAAGTTGGTGCCGTCCTTGCGCACGCGCCAGCCTTCGCCTTCGAACCGTCCTTCGCGGATCGCCGTATCGAGTGCCCGCTGCGGCAATCCGGCTGCGCGATCATAGGCGGTATAGAACCGCGAAAAGTGCTCACCGATAATTTCCGCTTCTTCATACCCCTTGAAGCGTTTGGCGCCGGAGTTCCAACTGGTGATGATGCCGTCGGGGTCGATCATGTAGATCGCATAGTCGACGACCGCGTCGATCAGAAGCCTGAAACGCATCTCTTCGATCGCTGCGGTCTTGTTGTTATCGCTCATCACACTCACCAGCCGTTGTCATGAACGGAAGTATGCGGTAATCCGGCGAATTGGGAAGCCGCCGCCTCATTTTTGATCGCCCACCAGCGCGGCAACAGTTGCTGAATGCGGCTTTCGGCAAAGCGGTCGTCGATCAGCATCACTACCCCGCGATCTTCGCGGGTGCGAATCACCCGGCCGGCGGCCTGCACCACTTTCTGCACGCCGGGGTAAAGATAGGTGTAGTCGTAACCGGCTCCAAAGATCGCTGCCATGCGCCGCTTCAGTTGTTCATTGACCGGGTTGAGCTGCGCCAGCCCCAGGGTGGCGATGAATGCGCCGATCAATCGCGCGCCGGGCAAATCGATGCCCTCACCAAACGCACCGCCCAGTACCGCAAAGCCGACGCCCTGGCTGTGCGGGGTGAACTGATCGAGAAACGCCTGTCGCGCCCCTTCGACCATGCCCCGCGATTGCTGCCACAGGGTGATGTGCGGGTGCCGTTCGGCCAGCAACGTCGCCACTTGTTGCAGGTAATCGAAACTGCTGAAGAACGCCAGATAATTGCCCGGCCGCTCGCTGAACTGGCGGGCGATCAGCTCGACGATCGGCTCAAGCGATGCTTGGCGATGGTTGAAGCGCGTCGAGATACGACTGACGATCTGCACCTGCAACTGCTCGGCGCTGAACGGCGATTCGACGTCGATCCATACGCTGTCGGCGGGTGTTCCGAGCAAGTCAGCGTAATAGTTGCGCGGGCTCAGGGTCGCGGAAAACAGCACGCTGCTGCGCGCAGCCTTCAGGCGTGGGCCGATGAATGCCGCCGGTACCACATTGCGCAAACACAGCTGCGAGAGTGGACGTTTGCGGTCGAGGTCGCGCTTGCTGATGTCGAACAGGTAATGCGCGTCGTACAGCTCCGCCACCCGGCCAAATTGCAGCAAGTCGAAATAGAAGTTCTGCAAACCGCTGTCGAGGCCCTGCGGATGATCGTTGAGGTAATCGCCAATCGCTGCGCAACACAGGGAAATCGCCTGCAAGAGCTTTTCCGGGGCTTTGTCGTAGGCCTGATACGCCGCCAGTTGCGGCGCATGCAGCGCGTTCCATTCGCGATTGACCCGTTGCAGCGACTTTTTCAGCGGTTCGGGCGCGGTTTTGCGCACGCTGCCCAGCGTAGCCTGATCGATACTGGCGCTGTACATCTGCCGGCCGCGCTCGACGAGGTTATGCGCCTCGTCTGCCAGCACCGCGACTTTCCATTGATTGAGCTGCGCCAGACCAAACAGCAATGCGCTGAAATCGAAGTAGTAGTTGTAGTCGGCGATCACCACGTCAGCCCAGCGCGCCATCTCCTGACTCAGGTAATACGGGCACACCGTATGCTGCGCGGCGACTTCACGCATCGCGGCTTGATCGAGCAGGTTGACGCGACTGGCCGCTTCACGGGCAGCGGGCAAGCGATCATAAAAGCCCTGGGCCAACGGGCAGGATTCGCCGTGGCATGCCTTGTCCGGGTGTTCGCAGGCCTTGTCCCGCGCGACCATCTCCAACACGCGCAACGGCAAGGTTGCCGATTGGTCGAACAACACCTGGCTGGCGTCCAGCGCCAGTTTGCGCCCGGGCGTCTTGGCGGTGAGAAAGAACACCTTGTCCAGTTGCTGCGGCGCCAGAGCCTTGAGCATCGGAAACAGCGTGCCGAGGGTTTTGCCGATCCCGGTCGGGGCCTGCGCCATCAGACAGCGACCGGTGCTGATCGCCTTGAACACCGATTCGGCCAGATGGCGCTGACCGGGACGAAAGTCTGGGTGCGGAAAGGCCAGTTGCTGCGCCGCCAGATTGCGCGCCTCGCGGTGGGCCATTTCCTGTTCGGCCCAGTACAGAAACAGGCCGCATTGCTGCTCGAAAAAAACCTGCAAGGCCTCGACGCTGAACGCTTCGACCAGACAGGTTTCCTTCTCGCTGACGATGTCGAAATACACCAGCGCCACGTTGATCTGCGCAAGATCAAGCTTGCGGCACATCAGCCAGCCGTAGACCTTCGCCTGCGCCCAGTGCAACTGCCGATGATTGGCCGGTTGCTTGCTCAAGTCGCCCCGGTAGGTTTTGACTTCCTCCAGGCAGTTCTGCGCCGGATCGTAGCCATCCGCCCTGCCCTTGACCTTCAATTGGCGGAACGTGCCTTCCAGGGCCACTTCGCTCTGGTAGTTGTCACTGCGCCGCGAGGCCACGGTGCGATGGCCGGCAATGCCTTCCAGTGCCGTCGGTGATGGCGTGAAGCGCAGATCGAGGTCGCCAGTCTTGGCGGTGAACTCGCACAGCGCCCGCACCGCAATGCTGTAGCTCAAGCGCTCTGCTCCGCCCATTGCACGTAACAGACGGCTACCGGCATCTGATGCTCATGGCAGAACTCCAGCCAACGCAGCTGGTTGTCCTGCAAGCGATCGCCCGGGCCTTTGACTTCGATCATCCGGTAGGTTTTGTGCTGCGGCCAGAACTGGATCAGGTCGGGCATGCCGGCGCGGTTGGCCTTGATGTCGAGCAGCAAGCGACTGAACCAGTGTTTGAGGTGGGCCGCAGGCAAACAGGCCAGCGCTTGCTCTAGCAGGGTTTCATTCAACGCGCCCCAGAACACGAACGGCGACTGCACGCCCCACTTGGCGACGAATCGCTGGCGGATGGTATCGGCATAACGGCCGTCATCCAGCTCGGTGAGGCAGGCCTGGAACAACTCGGCGCGGCGTTGCTGAAAGTCTTCATTGAGCAGATCCACCGGCCCGCGCTGGAATGGGTGAAAAAACGCCCCCGGCAGCGGCGCGAAAATCGCCGGCCAGCACAACAGGCCGAACAACGAGTTGATCAGGCTGTTTTCCACGTAGTGCACCGGGCCCTCGTCGTCGTGCAGATGCGCCTGCACATGAAACTCCACAGACCGCGCCGGATCGGTGCGCGGCAAGTGCAGATCCAGACGCTCCACCGGTCGCGGTGCCAGCCGTTTCAACGGCGGGCCACCGAGTTTGCGCCGCAGCCGGGGCAAAATGCGTTGCAGGCCTTGCTGCTCGGTGGCGCTTTGCGGCGCCTGTTCGGCCAGCGTGCCGAGTTCCAGCGCCAAGCCGTATTCGCCACAGCGCTCCAAGACCCGGATCATGCGCAATCGCGCCCCCGGATAGGCGCACGTCCGGTAAATGTCCAAGGCCAGGGCAAACTCAGTGATGCGCTCGCAATACTGGCCGATCTGAAACAACACCTTGGCGCGTCGACGCTCCAGCCACGGGTTGGCGAAGTGCAAGGCGCTGACCTGCGCAACAATGGTTTCCAGCGGCTCACCCGCCTCGAAGCGCAACTGGCATTGGTGCAGAAACAGGCAGGCGTCGACGTCTTCACGGCTGCGCAAACCACGGGAATCGGCGCAGAACTCGACTTTTTCATAGGTGAAAATGCCAAGGTCGGCCAGCACGAACTCCGACCAGTCCTGATAAAGGTTGCCGAAGAACATCAACCGCAAGCGGTCGCACAGGTCCATGATGGTCAGGCTGAACAGGCGATCTTGCAGCGCCGGCGCCCAATCATGCAGCGTGCGCGCATCAGTGAACCGCTCGGCCAACGCTGGCAGCCAATCGTCCTTGCGCGCCTTGGGTTGTTCGATGAAAGCGCCGAAGGCTTGCAGGATTTCGGCTTTGAGCAGTACGTCGAACAGCTCTGTGATCGCCAGCGCCGCGTGCTCGTCGATCCAGCCCTGCTCCAGCAGCGGTTGCGCCGCTTGGCCGATGTCACCGATTTCCGGGTAGTTGAGTTTACCGGCACGAAAATGCACGCCCTTGCGCATCACCAACCGCACCAGCAAACCCTGCGAAGCGCGCGGCAACACCTTGAAGTCACGCATGAACGCATGCTCTGCTTCACCCATCACATCGGCATAGCGAAGCTCAAGCCATTCAAGCACTTGCCGGAAGTTGTTGAGGTAATAGAACGGATCGTCGAGGGGATTGGCAGTCACGGGAATTCTGGGCCACGGGGAGCGAATACTGGTTATGCGTACAGATACCAGTTCTGCCCCGCCCGGCGCAAACGGAAAAGGATCAATGGCATTTTTTCCCCGGCCTATCGAACTTTTTCTGGTTGAATGGCACCAACCGCGTTAGAACACCGACATCGCTCGGCATCACATGGATTAAGGAATTAGAGATGGGCATGAAAATCAAGACTCTGGGCATCCCCTTCGCGGTAGCGACCCTGCTGACTCTGGCCGGTTGCGCGAGCCCGACCGTGGTCACCCTGCAAAACGGCACCCAGTATTTGACCAAGGACATGCCGAAGACCGAAACCGAGGACGGCTTCTATGAGTTCGAGGATATTTCCGGCGCCAAGGTGAAAGTACGCGCGGCGGAAGTGGCTACCGTGCGCGAAGAAGACTGACGAAACACGACCTGTGTAGGAGCTGCCGAAGGCTGCGATCTTTTGATCTTTTTTTTAAGATCAAGATCGAAAGATCGCAGCCTTCGGCAGCTCCTACAAGGGGATTAGGGTGTTACTGATCAAGGGTCATGCCGGGGATCGTGTTGTCGCAACGCAAGTACTGCCCGCCACGCCGGGCCAGTTCGCCCTGCAAACGCTGGCAACGCTCCTGATCCTGCTGGGCCATGCGGTCGATGCTCAGGTTGCCGGTGGTTTGCGGCTGTTTACCGTCACCCAGGCGAATGGTCACAAATGGCTGTTCAGGCTGGATCTGAAAGCGGCTTTTCTCTTCGACCGGCTCCACCATTTCGCTTTTGGCCGGGCTCGGCAATTGATCGGTGGTGATGCCGTAACGGCTCAGAATCGAGCTTTGAGGCAGATCGGCCCAGGTGTTGGCCGAGAACAGCGCCAATCCCACAATCCCGACATACCCTTTGAAACCTTTCACGTGTGAATCTCCTGTGCTCAATGGCGGCTAGCTATAGAACGTGTGTGCACGTACTGGCTTTAGGCCGCTTTTCCTGTTTGCACAGGTTGAGAGTCGGATGATGGCCGGCGAGTCACTTTTGATACCGCATTATCGTTCTTCGCGAGCAAGCTCGCTCCCACAGGGTTTTCCGTCGGCCACATGTTTTGTGTTCGACGCAAATCCACTGTGGGAGCGAGCTTGCTCGCGAAAGCGTCCTTACAGGCGCCGCATCAACATCAGGCGATCACAATCCCATCGCCACTCAAGCTATTCAGCGACACCCCCACCAACGTCACCGAATCATTACCGAACGACAGCACCGTATCCTGCCCAACTGCTGAAGCATGAGCACGGAAGTCATCGCTCGGCAAAACACCCTGCACGCCGAGGAACACCAGTTTGTCGTTGGCGGTGAACCCCACCACCCGATCCTGTCCGAACGCGCCGTTGAACAGGAACGTATCCGCCCCGCCGCCCGATTCCATCAGGTCATTACCGGAGCCACCGACAAACACGTCGTTGCCAGCGCCGCCAATCAAATGATCGTTGCCATCGAGCCCGAACAACCAGTCACCGCTGGCATGCGCCTTGAGCGTATCGGCGCCGTTGGTGCCCTTCACGCTGGATTCGTACGCCGTGACATTGTTGCCAGCCTTCAAACCGCTGGCCGTGACGCTGTGGGTCACATCGTCCTTGAACAGCCCCCAGAGGAAGCCCGGCTCCTTGGTAACAATGCTGCCGATGTCGCGGGTGATGCTGATCCCACCGTTGCCATCGCGGATGTACAGATTGCCCGCGCCGTCATTGGCGAAGTCGAAGGTGTTTACCGATTTCTGCAAGTCGAGGCTGTTACTGCCCTGCCCGCCGAGGATGACGTTATAGCCGCCGCCATCACGAAAGGTGTCGTTACCGGCGCGGCCTTCAAGATAGTCATGGCCGCTGCCGCCCTGGATCAGGTCGTTGCCGTCGCTGCCGATGATGAACGTGCTGCCCTTGTGGGTTTCGGCGTTGCGGTTGAGGTCCTGCACCCAGGTGTTGGCCCGCGCCGGGTCCGACAGGTTGGCGACGATGATCGTCGAGTCCTTGCTGGTCAGGTCGTAGAACTTCGACTCTACGATCCGGTTCATGCCGTCGCCATACGCAGTCGGCAAGTGCGAGATCCAGGTTGGAATATTCAGGATCGAGTACGGCAACACATTCCAGGCGTTAGAGGCGTAGTGATCGTTGAAGCTGACGATGTTGTCGGTGGCGGATTCCTTGGGCGCATCGTGTACGCCAATCGACGCGCCGGTGAAGGTCGAGCCGTCGAGCGCGCGGAACACCGGGTCGTTTTCGTAGCCAACATTGAGCACCTTGTCGGTACTGCTCTGGGTGGGCGAAGCGTAGGCGATGTAGTTGGAGTCACTGAAGAAGCCACCCCACTTGCCGCCGCTCAAGTCCGCCATGCTGTTGACGGCCAATCCACCGAGGCTGTGGCCGCTGACCAGCACGTCTTTGCCGCTGAGACCGTTTGCCGTGGCGAACGCGACCACGTCGTTGAGCAGATTGCCGAAAGCTTCACCGACGTAGTTCTTGGCGTAGTCGTTGGGGCCGAAGGCCGCGAGCAGGTCGTTGATGACGTCGCCGATGGAGTCGAGGATCAGGTTTTCTCGCGGGCCGCTGGTACCGCGAAAGGCAATGCCCAGTTCGGTGAGATGGCCTTGGGCGTCGTATTTTCCGAGGATCTCCACTTGGGCGCTGGTGTAACCGGCCTTCTCGCCGAAGAAGGTTCCGCGCGCGTCAGTCTTGCCGTCGTAGCCCAATTGCGAAGCGGTGATCGGCGTCCAACCGGCCTTTTGCACTGCTTCGAGGGCAAGTTTTTCTGAATCGGGATTCCACGGGATACCGGGGATGACGCCTTGCGAATCGGTACCGCCAATCAGCGCGGTCACCAGCGTGGCCGGCAGGCCGAGGCCGAAACCGTTGTGCTGATAACCGCTGGCAAAACCGTTATCGAGGTTGTGATAGGAATACAGCGTGATGGCCATGGCGTCACTGAACAACGCCTTGGAATCGGCTGTACCGAAGTTTTTGTAGTCATACACACCCATTGCCATTGCCTCTCTTTTTGTTGGAATTGTCAGAGATAGCTCACAGCCGGGGCGCCCCTCGCGGGACGCCGCGGAGCATTTCGATACAACACTTCTCAAATAAAACTCTGTACCTCCTGATCACCGCTCCCCTGTAGGAGCTGCCGCAGGCTGCGATCTTTTGACTTTGTTTTTTAAAGACAAGATCAAAAGATCGCAGCCTGCGGCAGCTCCTACAGGGGGAGCGTTGTTTGCTTCAATTGCGTCGGTTGCGGGAATCTAGGCGAAGACGAAACTCGAATCCGACAGATTAGCCACTCCCACACCGATCAGCGTCACGGCAAACTCGCCAATCTTCAGCACGGTATCGCCACCGGCCTGCGACGCATGCTGTTTATAGTCGTAGCCCTGCCCCGCGCCTTCGACACCCATGAACAGCAGTTTGTCGCTGCCCTGATAACCATTGATGGCATCGAAACCGAACTCGCCGCTGAACAGGAAGGTATTGTTGCCACCCACCGCGTTCATCACATCGTTACCCCCGCCACCGACGAAAGTCACATGGCCCTTGTCGCTGATCAGCGTGTCGTCGCCACCCAGGCCAAACAGCCAGTCACCGTCGACCGTGGCGTGCAACGCGTTGCCGTAGCCATCGCCGCTGAGCGAATGGTTGTACTGCGTCAGCTCGCTGCCATTGGTCAAACCTTTGGCCGTGACGCCCCAGGTGATCTCCTTGCTGCCCCACCACGACCCCGACTCCTTGCTCACCAGCGCACCAATGTCGCGGGTCATGCTGATGCCGCCGTAGGCGTCGCGCACATACAGCGTGCCGTCACCGTCGTTGGCGAAGCTGAAGTTCTGTAACGGCTTCTGCAGCTCGAAGGTGTTATGGCCCTGGCCGCCGAGCAGGATGTTGTAGCCGCCGTCATCGCGAAAACGATCATCACCGCCCAGGCCCTCAAGGAAGTCGTTACCCGCCCCGCCCTTGAGCCAGTCGTTGCTCTGGGTGCCGATGATGAAGGTGCTGCCGGTGTGCGGCTCGCCACTGCGGCCCAGATCCTCGACCCAGGTTTTACCCCGGGACGACTCCTCAAGGTTGGAGACGATGATCGTCGAGTCCTTGTGGGTCAGGCCGTAGAACTTCGAATCGATCACCCGATTCAAGCCATCGGCATACCCCAGGGAACTGTGGGCCGACCAGTTCATCGGATTGACGATGCTGAACGGCACCAGGTTCTGCGCGGTCGACGCATAGTTGTCGGTGAAGTTGACGATGTTGTCGGTGGTCGAATCGTGCGGCTTGTCGTGCTTGCCCATCGATGCGCTGCTGAACGTGGTGCCGTCGAGCACGCGGAACACCGGATCGTTTTCGTAACCGATGTTCAGCACGTTGTTGCCAGTGCTGCTCTGGGTCGGCGAGGCGAAGGCGATGTAGTTGGCGTCCTTGAAGAACCCGCCCCAGTTGCCGGCGCTCAACTCGGCCACACTGTTGACGCCAAGCCCGCCGAGGCTGTGGCCGCTGATCAACACGTCCTTGGCGCCAATGCCATGGGCGATGGAGAACGCCGCAACAGCCTTGAGCAGATTGTCGAAGGCATTTTTCGCGTACTGACTGGCGTAGTCCGAAGGACCGACGGCGGCCAGCAGATTGTTTTTCATGTCGCCGAAGGTATCGCTGTAACCCAGGCCCCCGGTGCCACGAAAGGCAATGCCGATGCCGATCAGTTTGCCGGCCGCGTCGTACTTGCCGAGCACTTCGGCCTCGGCGCTGGTGAAGCCATCCTTCTCGCCGAAAAACGTGCCTTGCGGCCCGACCTTGCCTTGATAGCCCAGCGCCGTCGCTGTAACCGGCGCCCAGCCCCCGGCCGGCAATGGCTTGCCGGTCGGGGTGTAGGCATACAGCGTCAGAGCGATGGCATCGCTGTACAACGCTTTGCCATCGGCATTTTTGTAATCAAACAGTCCCATGTTGTGCTCTCTCTTCCTTGAAATCAGAACTGCCAGTCGAGCGTCAGACCCACGCCGTGGTCTTTCTCGTTCGAACCGATCAGCCCGTTGTAATCCAGGTTCACCCGCACATCGCGGTTGAGCGCGAGACCAGCGCGCACACCGACCACCGCGGCATCACGATCCAGCGACACGCTCTGCACGTTGAACGCGCTGTTGCCATTGGCGAACGCCAAATGGTTTTCAGCATCGACACTGCTCAGGTTGTGCTGCCAGCCCAGGGTTGCGCCCAGTTCCAGCTGATGCTTCTCGGACAAGGCAAACGTGCGCTTGGCGCGAACGCCGAGTGTCGACAGCACCGCTTCGCGATTGTCTTCACCGCCCTTCAGCGCGGCGGCGTCACCCTTCTCGGTGAAGCTGTCGCTGTTGAGGTGCACGTAAGCCAGGTTGGCGAACGGCTCCAGGTTCATCGGTTGCAGGCCCAGATCGTAAGCGGCTTCTGTGAACAATTGCGCAGTGCTCGCATCGCGTTTTACTTTCTGGTTACCACTGACATCGCCGAATTGCAGATCACGTTTCACATCGATACGGTGCCAGCTATAGGCGCCGCCCACGGTCAGACGCAGTGCGTCGATTTCATGGCCCAAGTACGCGCCCAAGTGGTAGCTGTCGACGGATGCCGACGAATGCGTGCCGCTGCCCATGCTCAGTGAACTGTCGCTATAACCGGTAACGAAACCCAGGCGAGTATCTTCAGCAATCAAGCCGTCGACGCCGGCCAGCAAGCCACCGATGGAGCTGTTGAAATCGGCATTTTCATGCCCGCCATCGCTCTTGCCCCACGCGCCCAGCACCTTGACCCAGGCGTTGCTGCGATCATCAGTCGGCGCGGCGGCGTCGAACAGATCACGTTCGCGCAGACGTTCACCCACGGCATCGCGCAGGTAACGGCTGTCGTTGATCAGCATCGTGCCGATGGCCGGATGAATCTCGCCGGACAACTGCTGGAACGCTTGTTGCGCTACGGCGGCAGTCGGTGACACCAGCAGGGTTTCGAACAGGGCATTGCCCGCGCCCAGACGCTCGGCAGCGGCACCCACGGCGCGCTGGTTCGGCGTCAGACCCACGCTGGCGAATGAAGCGTCATTGCGCCCCACCGCCAGTTGAATACCGTTCGCCGAGTAAGCGAGCGTCCCGCCAAGAAACGCGTAATCCGGCAACACCTGGCCGAAGCGTCCTTCGATACCGCCCGCCGCTTGCAGGATGTTGTACTGCGTACCGAGCAGGCTTTGCACTTCGCCAGTGGTCAGCAGTGTCGGGCTGTTTTCCAGCGCCATGGTCACGGTGGCGCCATCGATTACGGCTTTACCGGTGGCGACGATCTGGTCGCTGCTGGTTGGGGACAGTTCCACCGCGTAAGTCGAGCCCGACGCGAAGGTCACGTCACCGGCGACATTCATCGTGCCGATCGAGTTGCCCGGCGCCACGGTACCGCCACTGTTCACCGACAACGCGCCGATCCGGCCATTGCCGCCGAGGATACCGCCGTCATTCACCGTGACCGCAGAGGCCAGCGAGCCGTTGATAGCGAGTCGGCCCTGATTGACCAGGGTCGGGCCGCTGTAGCTGTTGTTGCCGGTCAGCACCAGTGTGCCGATGCCCTGCTTGGTCAGGCCGCCATGGCCGGAAATGTCGTTGCGCCAGGTATCGAGGCCGCAAGTGATGTCGTTGCACACGCGCTCGGTGGGTTTGCCCTGATCGATGATCGCGCCAATACCCGGCAAGTCCGCGACAAACTGGCCGGAGCCGTAAGCGCCGTCGATGCGGAACTCGCTCGGAATATCCTGCTCGGTGACGAACATCGCCGGGCCATCGATGCCTTTGCGCAGGTTGATCATGCCCCAGCCATACAACGCGTCGATGCCCGGCGCGCCGAGGTCGGTCGCGGTTGTGCGCAACACGCTGGCGACTTGATCGCCGGACATGTACGGGAAGCGTTCCATCAGCACGGCCATTGAGCCGGCCACATGCGGGGCGGCCATCGAGGTGCCGTTGTAGTTTTTGTAGCTGGTGGTCAGGTTGTCGGCGTTGGTGCCCTCGATGATCGCGCTGAAGATCTTCGTGCCGGGCGCCGAAACGCAGAAACTCGCGGTGTAGCCGCAACGTGATGAGAACGTACTCATGATGTACGGATTGGCGCTGGTCTGGTCCGGATTCTGCTGTAACGCGGCGACGGTGATCCAGTTCGGTGCGATATCCGGGACGAAGTAACCGAGGCCGGCGATGGCGTCCGGGTTGTTCAGGTTGTAGTCGTTGCCAGCGGCGAAAATCGTCACGATGCCGCTGCGTGCCGCGGCAATTGCACCGTCATAGGCGCCGCCGGGTTTGGTGCCGAGCAGCGTGCGGATTTCGTTGAATTGCACCTGCGCGTCGTTGACGGTGAAGTGCGGGTACGCCGGATTGCGGCCACCGAGGTCGAAGCGATCGGTGATGCCAATGCCCCAGCTGTTGTTGATGATTCGCGCGCCACTGGCGATCAGCGCATCCCAACCTGCCTTGTACACGGCGCCGTCGTTACCGCGGACGATACCGTCTTCAGGGCCGGGGTCGCCGTTGTCGGCACTGATGATTTGTGCGCCGAACGCGACGCCATGCATCGGCCCGCCGTCACGGCTGCCTGCAGCGATGCCACCGACGTGGGTGCCGTGCGCACCGAGTTTGCCGTCGGAGCCGACCGAAGGCGAACCGTCATAACGGAACGCGTCCCCGGCTTTGACCGGGATGTACGGATCGGTGTATTCGCGGATGCCGCTGGTGACCAGGGTGACGACTTTGTTGCTGCCGGAAAACTCCGGATGCGCGGCGTACACCGGTTGATCGAAGATCCCCAGTTTCACGCCTTTACCGGTGTAACCAGCGGCGTATGCGTGATCGGCACCGATTGCGCCCAGGCCCCAGTCAGCCTGGAATTCGGCACTGCGCCAACTGCCGACATCGCCCGTGCGACCGTTTTCCACATAGGGCGCGGCCTGTGCGGTGCCCCAGGTGGTGAGCGCGCACAACACCGCGCCAGTCAGCGTTTTCAGGGCAAAGCAGCCACCCGTTTGCGCGGGGGTTTTATTGTTTTTCATCCTGCGACCTTCCTTAGTTGTGTTGCGAAAAATCCGTCTACGTTCAGCTAGCGCCCCCCCTGTAGGAGCTGCCGCAGGCTGCGATCTTTTGATCTTGCTTATAAAAATCAAAGTCAAAAGATCGCAGCCTGCGGCAGCTCCTACAGGGGTTTGCCTGTTTTTTAGGGGTTCGGTCAGAACTGCCAGTTCAGGCTCAACCCGACGCCATGGCTCTTCTCGCGGCTAGCCAACTGCCCGTTGTAATCAAGGTTCACGCGCACGTCTTTGCTCAACGCCAGACTGGCCTGCACACCGACCAACGCGGCATCGCGCACCAGCGCCGAACTCTCGACGCTGTAAGGCGTGCCGCCGCTGGCAAAGCGCAGATGCTGGTCAGACTCGATGTCGGTGAGGCTGTGCTGCCAGCCCAGATGGCCGCTCACATCCAGTGATTGCTGATTCGACAGATTGAACGTCTTCACCGCCCGCACACCGAGTGTGCTCATCACTGCATCACGCTGATCGCCCGAGCTTTTGAGCGCCGCCGCATCGCCCTTCTCGGTGAAGCCTTCGGTGTCCACATGCACGTAGGCCAGATTGGCAAACGGCTCCAGCGCCAGGGGTTGCAGCTGCACGCGATAAGCCGCCTCGCCGAACAACTGAGTCGTCGCCGCATCAACCTTGGCTTTCTGTTTGGCGCTGACGTCGCCGTATTGCAAATCGCGCTTCACATCGGCGCGATGCCAGCTGTAGGCCGCGCCGGTGCTCAGGCGCCAGGCGCCGATCTCATGCCCGGCGTAAGCACCGAGGTGATAGCTGTCGACCTTGGCCGACGAGTGCGTGCCCGAGCCCATGCTCAGCGAGCTGTCGCTGTAGCCGGTGACCAGACCGATGCGGGTCTGCTCGTCCAGCGCGCCGTCGACACCGGCCAGCAGGCCGCCAATCGACGTGTTGTAGCCCGCCGTGTCATGGCTCGAATCGGTGCTGCCCCACGCGCCGAGGGCCTTGATCCAGCCGTTGCTTTGCGTAGCAGAAGCATCGTTCAGGCGCTCACCGACGGCATCGCGCAACTGGCGGCTATCGTTGATCAGCATCGAACCCACGGCCGGGTAGATTTCGCCGCTTAATTGCTGGAAAGCCTTTTGCGCAGACGCGGCGTCTGCCGACAGCAGCACGCTTTCGTAAACCGAGTTGCCTGCGCCGAGGCCTTCGACAGCGGTGGCCACCGAGCGTTGATTCGGGGTTTGGCCGACGCTGGCGAACGCGGTCGCGTTGCGTTCGATATTGAGTTGAATGCCGTTTGCTGCGTAATCGAGGCTGCCGCCGATGAACAGATAATTCGGCACCACGGCGCCAAACCGGCCCTGAACACCACCCGCCGCTTGCAGGATGTTGTACTGGCGTCCGAGCAGGCTTTGCGCCTCGGAAGCACTGAGTAAGGTCGGGCTGTTTTCCAGCGCCAGGCTGACGGTTGCGCCGCTGACTGTAGCCGTGCCACCGGCAACAATCTGGTCGCTGCTGCTCGGTGACAATTCCACCGCGTAGGTCGAGCCTGGCGCGAAGGTCACGTCGCCAGCCACATTCAAGGTGCCGATGGAGTTGCCCGGCGCCACGCGCCCGCCGCTGTTGGCCATCAGCGAGCCGATTTGCCCGGAGCCGCCAAGGGTGCCGCCATCGTTGACGGTCACTGCAGAAGCCAGCGAACCATTAACGCTCAGCAAGCCGCCATTGACTGTGGTCGGACCGCGAAAGGTGTTGTCCCCGGTGAGAAACAGGCGCCCTGCCCCGGACTTGATCAGGCTGCCCTGATAAACCCGCGCCGTGGCGGCCGCATCACGGGCCATGCCCACCGCGTAGTCGGTCTGATCCTGCTGGCTGGCACCCGGCGCAACACCGTTCTGCCAGCCCTTGTCTTGCAGGGTTTGCTGCCAGGCAGTGTGTTCGGCGAGGTCTTCGTTCTGGCGCTGGATCAGCGCCTTGTCGGAAATGTCGTTACTCCAGACATCGCTCTGCCCGGCCGCCAGATTGGCGTCGAAGGCGCCGAGTAATTGCCCGGGCCCGCGCATCGCCCGGTTCAGGTTGGCCACGCCCCAGCCGAGCCGTTCGGTCGGCGCATCCGTCACCGAGCCATCGAGTTGCGTAGCGGTGGTCAACAGCACTTCGAGCGCCTGCTGATTGTTCATGTACGGGTAGCGTTCCATCACCAGCGCCAGGGCGCCGGTGGCGTGCGGTGCCGACATCGAGGTGCCGGACTTGATCGCGTAACCGCCACCGGGAATGGTGCTGTCGATCTTCGCGCCCGGCGTGGTGATGCACCAGTATTTGGCGATGCCGCACTGGTTGTACTTCTGCTGATTGCTCTGATCGAGACCGGAGACCGCCAGCCAGTGACCTTCGAGATCCGGCTGAAAGTACGGCAGCGCTGAGCGCACGCTGGCATTCGGATAACCGCTGTTGCCGGCGCTGAACACGTTGATGACCCCGCGATGGGAAACGTCGGCAGCGGCGTCGAGCCAGGTGCCTTTGTTCCAATGTTGGGCGTAGGCGGCATGCAGATCGGCCAGGGTGCGGTAGCTGACATCCGGCGGCTGACTGCCCCAACTGTTATTGATGGCGCGCACGCCGGCATCGGCCAATGCGTCGTATACCGCTTTGAAATAACGCGGATCGGGATTGGGGCCGAACAGGAAACTGTCGTTCTTGTTGGTGTTGCCGACGTAGATTTGTGCGTTGTACGCCCCACCGTGCATGCCGGTGCCGTCACGCGAGGCGCCCATGGTGCCGACCACGTGGGTGCCGTGGGAATCGTTGTTGGGGTTGAGGGTGCCGTCGACGTTGAACGGCGAGCCGTCGACATAGCTGCCGTTGGCCAGCACCGGGTGGTAACGCTCAGTGGCGAATTCGAGATGGGCGGCGTCGAAACCGGAATCGAGCGCACCGATTTTCACGCCTTTGCCGGTGATGCCAGCGGCGTAGGCTTGATCGGCCTGCATGCGCGCAAGGCCCCAATCGCGCTGGAATTCAGCGCTGCGCCAACTGGCGGGATCACCGGGTTTGCCGGATTCCAGGTACTCGGCATGGGCCTGGGAAATAGAAACTGCGAGCAACAGCGTGCCAACCGAAATCGGCTTGATACGTACGTCCATGTTCACTACTCACTTTTATTGTTTTATTCAGGAGTTGCCGAAAGCTGCGATCCAAAAAGCCAGATCAAAAGATCGCAGCCTTCGGCAGCTCCTACAGGGGCATGCATATTTCTGGATTAATCACTTTCCTGCTTTGTGTAGGAGCTGCCGAAGGCTGCGATCTTTTGATCTTCGGTGTTATCGAGTTTTTGGGCCTTGTCCAAACGCCTCATCCACCCGCGCCAGATCCTGCTCATTCAAGGTGCCGGCGTAATAATGCAACTTGGTCCACGCCATCAAATAGTCGTACCGCGCCTGCGCCAGATCGCGGCGGGTGGTGAACAGTTGTTGCTCGGCGTTCAACGCGTCGAGGTTGGTGCGTTCACCGCCGAGGATGCTTTGCTTGGTCGACACCACCAACGCTTCCGCCGAGCTCAGGGCCTTTTGATAGGCGCGCAATTTATTCACCCCCGACAAGCAAGCGCTGAACTGGCGACGCAGTTCGATCAGTGTCTCGCGGGTCTTGCCGTCCAGTTCGTACTCGGCCTGTTCCATGGTGCGGCTGGCCTGACGGGTGGAGGCCGACACGCCGCCACCGGCGTACAACGGCACGCTCACTTCGAGGCCGATGGTGTTGGTTTCGTAACGCTGGTTGTAGGTGTTGCCGCTTTCCGATTCGTTCTGGCGCATCGAGGCGTAGGCATTGATTTTCGGCAAGTGCCCGGCGCGGTTGCGCTCGACCTCGTAGCGCGCCACTTCCACAGCCTGGCGTTGCGAGGCCAGATTCGGGTTATTGCTGACCGCCATTTCATGCCAGGTATCGAAATTGGCTGGCTGCAGTGCGAAGGTCTGGAAATTCTGATCCAGCGGCGCCAGATCACCGATATCCACGGCCGGCACACCGACCAGTGCGCCCAGTTCGCGCAGCGCCGCGTCCTGCTCGTTACGCGCCTCGATCTCCTCGGCGGTCGCCAGTTCATAACGCGACTCGGCTTCCAGAATGTCCGTGCGCGTGCCTTCACCCTGCTTGAACATGTGTTCGTTTTGCTGGAACTGCTGCTCGTAAGCCTTCTTCTTCGCCAGCGCAATATCAATCTGGTCCTGGGCAAACAAGGCTTTGGTGTAGTTATCCAGCACGCGCACCAGCAGTTCCTGGCTCTTGCCGCGAAAGCTTTCGTCGGCAAACAGCGACTGCGCCACGCCCTTGCGATACGCCGCATAAGCTTCGTAATCGAGCAGCGGTTGTTGCAGGGTCAGGGCCGAGCCGTAACTGCTGTAATTGCGGTCATCGGTTTTATTGCGCGCGCGCTCATCAAGGGACGTGGCCTTCGACGAGTTACGGCCCTTGTTGTAGGTGTAACCGATTCGCGGCAGCAGCCCGGCACGGCCAATGGCGCGGTTTTCCAGACCTGCATCACGCTCCTTGATTGCGCCGAGGAACACCGGGTCATTGCGCAACGCCTGTTCGTAGATCTCAAACGGCCCCATGGCCGCTACGACTGAGTGACTCGCGAACAACGTCAGTGCTGCCGCGAGCATGCAAAGCTTATTCATACAGCTGAACATCCTTATTCTTCGGTCAACGCAGAGTTGGCGCGGTCGAGCAGCGGTTTGAACAGATAGTTGAGGAGCGAACGCTCGCCGGTGCGCACAAACATTTCTGCCGGCATGCCGGGCTTGATCACCAGGCCGTGAAGTTTTTCCATGGCCTGATCACTGACGCTGCTGCGCAACACGTAGTACGGCACGCCGGTTTTTTCATCGACCATCTGGTCGGCGGAAATCAGGCTGACTTCGCCCGGCACACGCGGGGTTTTGCTCTGGTTGAACGCAGTAAACAGGATGTCCACCGGCAGATGCGGGCCGACCTTGTCGATCAGATTGATCGGCAGGTGCCCTTCCACTTCCAGGGTGGTGCCTTGCGGAACGATCTCCAGCAGGGTCTCGCCCTGACGCACCACGGCGCCTTCGGTGTGTACGCCCAGATTGACCGCCACGCCGTCGGCGGTGGCGACAATCTCACTGTGTTGCAGGTCGAAACCGGCGGAGGTCAGTTGCTCCGACAGCGTGACGCTTTTGAGCTGCGCCTCGGCCAGTTGCGTACGGACTTCCTTCTGATATTCCTCGCTGTGCTGCTGCAGCTTCAGGCGCGATTCAAGAATGCCCTGCTCGACACGCCCGCTTTCACCGGTGTTTTCCGCCAGTTGCTGCTGGACCTGCGAGAGCTGGCGCTGATATTCCATCAAGCGGTTGCGCGGGATGTAGCCGTTGTCGGCCAACGGTTGCAGGTTGCTCAACTGCTGTTGCAGCGAAGAGGCCTGGGCATTGAGGTCGGTGCGCGCGCGGCGCATGCCGGCCAGTTGCGCGGTGGCGCCTTCGATGCTGGCGCGCAGTCCGGCCTGTTCGCGATAGAACGCTTCGCGGCGGCTGCTGAACAACTGGCGCTGACCTTCCAGCACCAACGCCAATCGCGGATCCGGGTCATTGCTCAATTCAGCCGGAAAGGTCACTTGCTTGAGGTTGTCGCGCTCGGCCTGCCAACGCGCCAGACTCGCCCAGGCCATGCGGTACTGCGCCTGCAGCGATTGGACATCGGCAGCGACTTGCGTCTGATCGAGGCGGAACAGTGGCTGGCCCTGCTTAACGATCTCGCCTTCGCGTACCAGAATCCGGCTGACCACACCGCTGCTCATCGACTGCACGGCTTTGCGTTTGCCCGACACCACCACGGTGCCCTGCACCGGGATGCCTTGATCAAGCGGCGCCAGTGCCGCCCAAGTGAAGAAACTGCCCGCGCCGACAATCGCCAGAATCCAGCCCATGCGCGCGAAGAATTTCGCGTCACGTTCCGGGCGTTCAGCGATGTACGCGTGCTCCATGCTCGCTTCGTTTTCAGTGTTCATGTTTGCGCTGCTCATACACCCGAATTCCTTGTCGTGGGCTGATACTGCCGGCTCATGCTGAGCCCGCCCGGTGCTTGTGCAGGTTTCTCGCGTGGTTGTTCATTGGCGGCGCCGGACAGCGCCTTGAGCACGTCCTGACTCGGGCCGAAGGCCTGCAGACGACCTTCGTTGAGCACCAGCAATTTGTCGGCCTGGGCCAGCACCGAAGAGCGATGTGTCACCAGCACCACGGTGGTGCCTTGGGCCTTGAGTTGTGCAATAGCGCTGGCCAGTGCTGCTTCACCCACGGTGTCGAGGTTGGAGTTGGGTTCATCCAGCACCACCAGGCTAGGCGTGCCGTACATGGCGCGGGCCAAGGCCACGCGCTGTTTCTGGCCGCCAGACAAACCGCTGCCGTCCTCGCCCAACTGCGTGTCGTAACCTTGCGGCAGGCGCAGGATCATTTCGTGAACGCCAGCCTGTTGCGCCGCCGCCACGACTTTCTGCGGATCGGCCTCGCTGAAGCGCGCAATGTTCTCGGCGATGCTGCCGCTGAACAGTTCGATGTCTTGCGGCAGGTAGCCAATGTAAGGGCCGAGTTGATCGCGATTCCAGCGGTGGATGTCCGCACCGTCCAGTCGCACCGTGCCACCGAGGGTCGGCCACACGCCGACCAGTACACGGGCCAGGGTCGATTTACCGGAACCGGACGCACCGAGCACACCCAGCACTTCACCCGCACCCAGATTGAAATTGACCATGTGCAAGGTCGCAGCGCGTTGCCCAGGGGGGCCGGCACTGACTTGCTCGAAGGTGATCTGGCCTTTCGGCGCTGGCAGGGCCATCGCGTCATCACTCGGCGGGAAGGCTTGCAGCAACGCATCGAGACGACGGTAAGCCAGCTTCGCCCCGCTCCACTGCTTCCAGACGGCGATCAACTGGTCGATCGGGCTGAGTACGCGGCCCATCAGGATGGAACCGGCGATCATCATGCCTGCGGTCATGTCACCTTTGATCACGAGCAAAGCGCCGAGGCCCAGCACCAGCGATTGCAGGCACAGACGCAGGGTTTTGCTCAACGAGCTGATCACCGCGCCGGTGTCGCTGGCCTGATTCTGCAAACCAAGAAAGCGCGAATGCACCTGGAACCAGCGTTTACGCAACGCACCGAGCATGCCCATCGCCTGAATGGTTTCGGCGTTGTGCAGGTGGCTGGTGGCCAACTGGCTGGATTGCTGCGAGAAACCGGCGGCTTCGCCCAGCGGCTTTTTGGTCATGTATTCGTTGAGGCACGCCAAGGCGATCAGCAGCAGCGCACCTGCGGTGGCGAGCACACCGAGCCAGACGTTGAACAGGTAAATAACGAACAGATACACCGGAAACCACGGCGCATCGAAAAAAGCGAACAGCGCCGGCCCGGTGACGAATTGGCGGATGTGAGTCAAGTCGCCCAGCGACTGCCCGGCATTGCCCTCGCCCTTGAACAGGTTGCGTTCGAACGCCGCCTGGTACACCCGCAGGTTGAAGCGGCGCTCCAGTTGGCTGCCGATGCGGATCACGATGAAGCTGCGCACCACTTCCAGCAGGCCGATAAAGAGAAAGAAGCCGACAACCATCAGCGACAGCATCGCCAGGGTGGTTTCGTTCTGCGAAGACAGCACCCGGTCATAGACCTGGAGCATATAAATCGAGGGCACCAGCATCAGCACGTTAATCAGTGCCGTAAAGCATCCGACGCTGATCAGAATGCTTTTATAGTCACCCAATGCCTTGAACAAGGGCGCGGTGGCTGGGGCCTTCGCCATCTTCATTGATTATTCCTGAGATCTAACTCTCGCCAATCTTTGGCGAGACTTCAAATTGATTATCCGCGCAATGCCGGAACATATTTACAGGGTATTCGCTTACAAATTCATAACAACTTGCGCTATTTAATGCGGCGCAGTTGTGATTGAACATACCGCTTATAACCTGACAGTGAGGCTTTATATTAAAACCTTGTCGCCTGATAGATCTTCACGACTGTTGCGCAACGCGCTCCAGGGTAATTTTCAGACCTGACTTCAAAGTTGCCAGATAAAGCCCGTCACGTTGTCGGCTGAAGAACTGGATTCTTGAGCCCTCTTTACCAGTAATCGAAATACCGTCCGGCTCGGGAAACCAGCCAATCGGTGCCTCTTCAAGCCATGCCCCCAGGCAGTCAGCGCCTTTACCAATCGTCTGGTTGGATTGCAGATCGACAGCGCAGGTATTCGACGGTTTATCCTGCAGTTTTTGCGCTTCAGCGCTGTCATTGCTAGCGCTCAGCGTCGCCTGCCACTGACCGGCAAATACCGAAGGTTCTTCGAGCCTGAGGCTGCTTGCCATGCTTGTCTCTCCTGAAATCATCATCAGCGCCGCCATCAGCCACGCCACCGTCATGTAGGTAAAAACGTTTCGACTCATAGGAAATTTCACCCCGTTGCGTAGCCTTGCCTACAGGGCAAGACGATGCAAGCGAAGAAAGCGGCGCATCACGCGCCGCCCTCTTGTTTCACATCAAGCCACGATGTCGCTGGTTGCTGCCTGGCCAACGGTGCTGACCTGGAAGTCGGCCGCGCCGAATCCGGAGAAGTCCACCGACAGCAGGCTGTTGCCACCCGACGAGGTCAACACTGCATCGCCCGCCGCACCGGTGAAGGCGCTGACGAAGTGCAGGCCGGCGCCCTTGGTGATGCCGGTCAGGTCGATTTTGTCCAGACCGCTGACAAAATCGAGGATCTGATCGATCGCACCCGGCTTCGAATCGGAGCTGGCCGCGAACACGAACGTGTCCGAACCCGCGCCACCCCACAGCTTGTCGGCACCGCCAGCCCCGTAGAGGATGTCGTTGCCGGCACCGCCCTTGAGCTCGTTGGCCACGCTGTTGCCGATCAGCAGATCGCTGCCCGAACCACCGATGGCGTTCTCGATGATCGCGCCCTTGGCAATGGACACGTTACCCACCATTCCGCCAACGTCGGAGAACGAGGCGTCATTGAGGTTGATCTTCTGGTTTTGGGTAAACCCCGAGAAGTCCAGAGTATCCTTGCCGCCCGCATCCCAGACCGAGAACACCACTTTGTCACTCGACGACGAAGCGCTGAGGAAGTCGCGACCGGTGTTGGAGTTGAACCCGTAGGTGGTGTCACCGGTACGGACGGTGGTGTTGGCACCGTAGAGCTTCTGGATCGCTGCGATGTCGTCCATCAGCGGGCCGGAGGCATAGGCTTCCACACCGTTCTTGCTGAAGTTCTGGTTGGTGTTGCTCTCGCTCCAGTAACTCATGATGCTGTAGCCGCGGGTGTCTTGCCCGTAGGAAGCATCGTTATAGGTCGGGTTGCCATTACCGGCGTTGTAGTCGCCAGGGTGAGCCAGACCGAGGCTATGACCGATCTCGTGAGTCAGGGTCTGACGACCGTAGTTGTTCAGATCCGGGTTCTTGTTTTGCGTGTAGCCACTGTTGATCAGATACCACGAAGTGCCGTCATAACCATTGCCGGTGCCCGGCAGGTAAGCAAACGCTGCCGCGCCATCTTGCCCACCGCTGTAGTTGCCGAAGGTCATATGACCGTCACCGCCCGTGGCTTTTTCGGTGAAGGTGACGTTGGCCACATCGGCCCAGGATTGCATGGCGAGCTTGGCCTGGTTTTGTTGTTGTGTACTGAACTGACTGAACCCGCTGATCCCGTGCTTGTTCATCGTGCTCGATGAAGCAGAAGTCAGGAACGTGTAGGTGAGTTCGATCTTGCCGCTGCCGTCCTTGTCCTGGTAGGCAGCGCCGTCGCGCAGCAACTGGGTTGCGGCCTGGTCGACGGAAAAGGAGGGTTTGCCATTGACCGTGAGGTTGCCGCCGCGATCGTATTGATGGCTGAAGCTATTGATCTGGTTCCAGGCGGAGCTGGATGCTGCCAGTGACTGCGCAGCCCCTACAGGTTGGAAAGCCTGTTCGGCGGTATCAATAGCGTTCTTTTTAACTTTCGACATAAACACACTTCCTTGTTAAGCAATGGAACAGTTTTTGTCCGATAGCGACAATCTCTGGCGAGATCGTCCTATCACTCGCCCAATGAAGGCGTAAGAAACCTGACACAATTTGAAATCTGACGTAAAGCATTTTTTTGAATTCAAATCGGGCTGTTCCGGGAAGCTCCCGTAAACAAAGCATGTGCGGTCGAAAGAATGTTTCAGATGTCTTGACTACGCCTAATTGTCTGACGATTTTCTATTTAATTATTAAATATGGCTAAGTTGTTTTTTGTCGAAGGCGTCTCACTTTCTGCTACTTATTAGTGCAAGTGCCAGCGCATTGATATCAACCACATACATTACCCCCTGTAGGAGCTGCCGAAGGCTGCGATCTTTTGATCTTGCTTATACAAAAACAGATCAAAAGATCGCAGCCTTCGGCAGCTCCTACAGGGGAAATCGTGGGTTAGCTACCGGTACGAATCTTGTTCCAGACCCGAGTACGAATCCGATCAATATTCATCGGCATCGCCTCCAGCGCGAACAATCTGCCCAACATCTCCGGAGTCGGATAAACCTTGGTGTCGTTCTTGATTGCCGGGTCGATCAGGCTGTCGGCCTGCTCATTACCGTTGGCGTAGTGCACCGAGTTGCTGATGTCGGCCATCACATCCGGGCGCAACAGGTAGTTCATGAAGGCGTAACCGGCCTTCTCGTCCGGCGCGTCGTTCGGCATCGCGACCATGTCGAACCAGATCGGCGAACCTTCCTTGGGAACCGCATAGCCGATCTCGATACCGTTCTTCGCCTCTTTGGCCCGGCTCTCGGCTTGTAGGATGTCGCCGGAGAAACCCACCGCCACGCAAATATCACCGTTGGCCAGATCGCTGGTGTACTTCGAGGAATGGAAATAGCTGACGAATGGCCGCACTTTCATCAGCAGCGCTTCGGCTTTCTTGTAGTCCTCGGGGTTCTTGCTGTGGTGCGGCAGGCCCAGGTAATTGAGCGCCGCCGGGAGCAATTCCGGGCCGTTGTCGAGGATGGCGACGCCGCACTTCTGCAGTTTTTCCATGTGCTCGGGCTTGAAGATCAGGTCCCAGGAATCGACCGGCGCGTCGTCGCCCAACACCGCTTTGATCTTGGCCACGTTGTAACCGATGCCGGTGCTTCCCCACAGATACGGGAAACCGTGCTCGTTGCCCGGGTCGTTGGTTTGCAGGGCCTTGAGCAACACCGGGTTGAGGTTTTTCCAGTTCGGCAACTGGCTCTTGTCGAGCTTCTTCAACGCGCCGCCCTGAATCTGCCGGGCCATGAAGTGGTTGGACGGAAAGACCACGTCGTAACCGGAGTTGCCGGTCATCAACTTGCCATCGAGGGTTTCGTTGCTGTCGTAGACGTCATACGTGACGCCAATGCCGGTTTCTTTCTGAAAATTTTTGGTGGTTTCAGGCGCGATGTAGCTGGACCAGTTGTAGACCTTGACCGTGTCGGCGGCGTGACTGATGGAGGCGGCCAGCAACAGCGACGCCAGAGTGAGGGTTTTCTGGATCATGGGTCGATTCCTGTAGAGGCTATTGTTGTTTGGCAGGCAATCAAAAGATCAAGCAATCAGAAAATCAGCACGTAGCTCTTGCGCACGGTTTCCTGGATATCCCAGATGCCGAGCGTATTGGCCGGCAACATCAATGCGTCGCCACCTTGTATGCGCAGGGTTTCGCCACCGTCGTCCGGGGTGAACGTGCAACGCCCGGAAATGAAATGGCAGAACTCCTGCGCGGTAATCTGCCGCCGCCAACGGCCGGGGGTGCATTCCCACACGCCGGTTTCGACACCATCGTCGCGCTCGACGCTGGTGGTCGAGGCAATGGCGATCGGCTCGCCAAGCGGTACGGCGACCGGATTGGATTCGTCCAGTTGTAGCGTGGCGGTGTTTTTGAACTGGGTGATGCTCATGGCGTTACCTGTCTTGTGAATAAACAACTGTCAGTGCATGAAACCTTCCATGAAACCGGCCACCTGGCTGGCGAGTTTGCGCCGCCATGGCGCGGTCGCCGGGTTGGCCAGAGTCTGGTCTTCGTGAACAAAGCTTTTGATGATCGCGTTGTAGCCAAGCCAGCGGCACGGTTCCGGTTCCCAGGCACGCAGCGCATGAATCCCGCCGTCCGGCAGCACCCACGGCTGGTGAACCAGTTCGCTGTCGCGCTCAAGAATCAGATCGGCCAGGGTACGACCGCCGAGGTTGCTGGCACCGACGCCCTCCCCGCCATAGCCGCCGGCCAGTGCAATACCGTTGGCCCGATCGCAAAGCATGTGCGGCTTGAAGTGTCGGGACATGCCGAGGTTGCCGCCCCACGCGTGGGTGATCTGCACATTTTTCAGTTGCGGGAACAGCTCACCGAACAGATAGCGACGCAGCTCCACTTCATCGCGGGTCAGATCAAAGTTGTGGCGCAGCTTGCCGGCGAATTGATAACCACCGCGGGCGCCGAAAATCAGACGGTTGTCGGCACTGCGCTGGCCATAGGTGACCTGGCGACTGAATTCGCTGAACGCCTGGCCGCGGCTGAGGCCGATCTCGTCCCAGGTAGCGGCGGACAGCGGCTCTGTGGCGACGATCAGGCTTTGCACCGGCAATTGGTAGCGCCCCAGAGGTGCCAATGTCACCGAATAACCTTCCACCGCCGGCACGATCCAGCGACTGCGCACATTGGCTTTGGCCGTGCGCAAGCTGCCCGACTGCCAGTGCGTAACGGGGCTGTTCTCGTAAATCTTCACGCTCATGCCTTGTACGGTGCGCGCCAGGCTGCGCACCAGTTTGGCCGGGTGAATGGTCGCGACATGCGGGGCGTAGATGCCACCGTAAGGTTTGGCGACACGAATCTGCTGCGCCAACTGCTCGGGGCTGAGCCAGCGGTAATCGTCGTCGGTCAGGCCCTGGGCGTGGAGTTTGGCCAGATAGTCGCGCAGCGTGGCTTCCTGTTCCGGATATCGCGCAGCGCAGTACAACACGCCACCCTTGCGGTAATCGCAGTCGATGCCCTCACGTTCGAGGACGACTTCGACTTCATCAGGAATACTGTGCAGCAGATCAAACGAAGCGCGGCGTTGCTCGGGAGACAGTCCGGCGAGCAAACGATCCTCGCCAAGCAGATTGCCCATCAGCCAGCCGCCGTTGCGCCCGGATGCGCCAAACCCGGCGGTTTGTGCCTCGATAATCGCGATATTCAGGCCCGGCGCGTGCTTTTTCAGGTAGTACGCCGTCCACAGCCCCGTGTAACCGGCGCCGATGATCGCCACGTCGACGTCCAGATCCCGCTCAAGCTCGGGCCGCGCGATCAGCGGCTCGTCGAGTTGATCCATCCACAAACTGATAGTGCGCCACGCTGGCATGCAAGACTCCGCCACTGAAAACCTTCGATGGCGTTGATCCTATTGCGCAAGCTCAGGGAATGTCTTGCGCGCGTGTCCGCAAAGAAATTTGTTTAACGTAGGCCTTGGGTGACTGGCCGGTATGTTGCCGAAAACAGCTATAGAAAGCCGAGAGCGAATTGAAACCAGCGGCGAACGCCAACTCATCGATGCGCACTGGCGGCACGGCATCGTCCAGTGACTTGAGCAGATGTTGCAGACGCGCGTGGTTGACGTAGCGGTAGAAACTTTGCCCGAGCACCTGATTAAGCAGGTAGGAAATCTGATTGCGGCTGTACCCGCACTCCTTCGCGACCCGCTGCAGGTCAAGCTCTGCATCGAGATACGGTTGCTGACGTTCGAAGTATTGCTGCAGATCGTCGGCCATAAAACTCAATTGACGCGGCGACAGGCCTAGGCGACTGACAGCCGGGCGCTGGCTCGGCGCTGTCGTATTGCCGGCCTGCGCACGCACCAGTGAGGCGTATTCATTGACGCGCCAGATCAGCCCGTCCTTTACCGTGATCGCCTCGCTGGAGCGGAACGACACCAGCCCCTCGCCGCCGCGCAGGGTCACTTCGTACTGAATGAACGCCGTGTTGCCGTCGACGCGAATGCGGTCGCAATGCTCAAGCGCTTCGTCGGATTCCCGCGGCATGCTCACACGCACGTACTCGCGCAACTCGTCGAGGCCGAGCACGCGGTTCTGGAAAAAATCGCTGTATTGAATCTCCGGGTGATACAGCGCCATGACGCTGTCCAGATCGCGGTGTTTCCAGCTCAAGTGATAGCGCATGACCGTGGCGGTCGTGGCCTGGGTCTGTGCGGGGCCGTCGTCGTCGGCGTGCATAAGGAGCTCGGCGAAAAAGAACCGAGCTTGCCCAAGTTCGGCACGGGCATCAATGACTAATCCGTGGTGGCATTTTGGCGATGAGTGCGTAGGCCGTGACCTACATCAAAAAATACGAATCAATCGCAAAATGAACTGAAAATTCTCACAGGAATTTCACATTGAGATGCTACTTTTAATGTCAGTCACCGGTTGAGCCAATGAAGGCTCTTCCCACCTAACATGAGCTAAAGGAAGCGCTCGATGAAGAAGGCGGGCAACACATGAATAAAGGGTCAAGCAAAGTCACGTTCCCCAATGCCTGCCAGCTGATGCGCTGGCATTTTCATCCCATGGGTTTCGAGGCAACGATGGATGCACCGGGCAGCATGATTGCCCGATTGTTTGATCGAGCCAGTGGCGAAACCATGATCGCCATCGCTGGCATCCCGTGCGCAACGGTAATGAATGCGGCAGACGTCGAGCGAATTATCGAGGCTGTGGAGGATGAGCTGGACGCTTTCATACCTCCAGAGTCTCTCAGGAATTACGCATAACTGTTTGATTTACAACAAAAAGCCCGCATTGATGCGGGCTTTTTTGTGAGTCACGCGGTTTGCTTTTCCGCTCGATGATCAGCGAAGAACGGTTTGCCTTTCGCCACGCGGTCGGACGCTTTGGGCATGTTCACCGCTTGCGCTTCCTGCGGATCGACATACCAGTAACAGTGGCTGACCGCGCGGGTAATCCCGACGTAAGCCAAGCGCAGGATTTCGTCCTTTTGCGCGCTGTCGTACGGCTCACTGTCACCGGTTTTGCCCAATCCGGCCATGCGATACACCTGATTCTTGTAGGGGGAACTGGTCAGGTGCTGACAGTCACCCAGCAGAAACACCGCGTCTGCCTGCAGACCCTTGGCGCTGTGATAGGTCAGTTGTTTCAAGCGGCGAGCTTCGTACGGCAAGCTAGAATCAACATTAACTACAGACTGAATATGCTGTTCAATCAATAACTTATCGCTGCTTTTTCGATAAAGCATCAAGATTGAATGCCCTTGCCGATAGTGCTCTGCAAGGCGCTCGCCCAGTGCCTGATCGTCGCGCTCCAGCACGTTGACCGGCTGCAATGGCTTGGGCTCACCGCTCGCCTTGGCCTTCTTGCCGGGGATCGCGGGGGCGGCACGGACGATGTGTTCCGCCGCATCGATGATGTGCTGATGACTGCGATAGTTGTCGCTGAGCATCACACGCGTGGTGCTCGGCGACGGGAATTCCTTGTTGAATTCCATGAAGTAACTCGGTGAACTGCCACGCCAGCCGTAAATCGATTGCCAGTCATCCCCCACACATAGCAGCGACGAGCGCTGCGCGCCTCGCCCGACATGCATGGCCGGCCCACGGCTGCGAATCTCCGAGAGGCTCGCGCGAATCCACGAAACGATCTGTGGCGAAACGTCCTGAAATTCATCGATCATCAGGTGCGACATCGGTCGCAGCAGTTCATCGCTGAGCAGTTTGAGGTTTTCCGGCGAGTGCTCGCTGAACAGCGCGAACATGCGGTTGTAGGTCATGATCGGGGGTTTCTGGTCGAGCAGATGATCTTCCAGGGCGCGCCAAAACAGGCTCAACGCCTCGAAGAAAAACCGGTCGGGGTCATCTTTGGCGAAACTCATGCGGCCAACAGCGTCCGGCACGTCCAGCCCCAGGTTCTCGATAAAACCGGCCGCGGCGACAAAACAGTCGAGCAACGGCGCTGAAGCGAGTTCGCCTTTAACCTTGTAGTCGAAGCCCGGGCCAGCACTGGCATCGCCCGCCAATGTCGCCAAAACCCGCTTTGACGACTCGTAACTATCTATCCATATCAATGGCTTACGACAGAAAGCTTGAAACAGGGTGCGCTTGACTGCCCATTCTGCACGTATCGAAAGCTTCGCATTGGGTCGGCTCAGCTGCGCGTTTTCCCGGGGATCGAAACCGAGCACGACCCACGCGTCGAGGCTTGGAATGTAGCCATGGCAGTGGAATTTAGCGCCGTTGATTTCGAAGGTCTGGCGGTTTGGCTCAATGCCTTTGATAGGCCAGGCACCGGCGCCGAACCACAGATCTTCGATGGCATCGCACAGTTCTTCATCGCGTTTGGCCGCCAGCTCGGTGACAGCCATGCGCTTCTGCACATCAGGGTGATCACGCTCCAGCTCCTTGAGCTGCAACCCGGCCTTGGACATCGGCTGAATCAGTTGGCGGAAACGTTCGTCCTGAGTGAACAAGCGGTGATAGCAGGCATTGAGCTGTTGGCGCTGCGCGTCGTTGATACGCAGATCGAACGGATTGCTGTCGACCTCCTCGTCAGCGCCGGGCGCTCGATGGCTGAGGTTCTCGAAAGCCTGCAAACGCTCGAAACCCGCGAGGCTGCGCACCATTGGCAGGATTCGCGAGTGGAAGGTTCGCACCAGTTCCCGCGCCTGTTTCAGGCTCAGCGCTCGTCCCCAAAGCGCAAACAGCTCGATCAGTTTGTTGATGAAGTCCTTGCGCGACTCGCGGGTGAAGGTCACCACGGTCATCGAATCGAGCTCAAAGCCCAGATAGTGAGTCAGCAATAGAATGCGCAGCACCAGCGTGGTCGACTTGCCCGCTCCGGCGCCGGCCACCACGGAAGTCGAAGGTGTGTCGCTGAAAATCATCTTCCACTGCGCGGTGCTCGGCTGAGCATGTGCGGGGAGTAAACGCGCGACATCAGCCTTGATGCGCTTCTTCAGCTCCGCAGTGAGCGGCAGACGCCAGTCGTCGAACAGGTGGTTATCCACGCTTGGCGGACGATGTTCGGTGTTGCGGCTGTCGCGGATCAGCAACACTTGCCGACCTTCTTCAAACCCCTCGAGCTTGCCCTCTTTATACCCGTACTCGACACCCGCGGTGTGACCACTACGAAAGCCATCCGCCTGACCATGCAGCCACGACGCACGGTGTTGCGCGCGCAAACGCGTCAAACCGTGGCCGAAGAAACGTGCGGCCATACGTTTGAACCACGGCATCTCGGCCAATGGACGAAGTTCGGGAGGAAGATCGGGTATTTGTTGCGCCACGCTGACGGGCTCCAGTGGGTAAGGCTGTTGAGGGCTATGGTGTCTTTATTTAACGCTGAGTTCTAGCGAAATGCTTACGCTTCATTGGTTTAGGCGATGAACTGAAGGTGGAGTGAGAAATTTTCGAGCTTTTTTTGATCGACTTATTCGATGCTGATGCCGCACTTTTTACGCTTTTTATCGATACTTGGCTGATAGATGATCGCCGTCATAAACCACCGGTCTTGGGCCGGGCGCAGTCACCGCGCCCCGTCACTAACCTTTTGAGGAGACGATCATGCTTGAACTCAGACCTTTCAACACACTGGGCGGCGCCCATCATGGCTGGTTGGATGCCCATCACCATTTTTCGTTCGCCGAGTACTACGACCCACAGCGCATGAGCTGGGGCAATCTACGGGTGTGGAACGATGACGTAATCGCCGCGGGCAGCGGTTTCCCGCAGCACCCGCACCGCGACATGGAAATCATCACCTACGTGCGCGAAGGTGCGATTACTCATCAGGACAACCTCGGCAACAAGGGCCGCACCGAGGCTGGCGACGTGCAAGTCATGAGTGCCGGCACTGGTATCGCGCACAGTGAATACAACCTCGAAGCCCAGGACTCCAAAATCTTCCAGATCTGGATCCTGCCCACCGAAACCGGTGCCCCGCCGTCCTGGGGTGCAAAACCCTTTCCCAAAGGTCAGCGTGAAGGGTTTGTGACACTTGCCAGCGGCAAGGATGGCGATGATCAGAGCCTGCGTATCCGCGCCGATGCACGCTTGGTGGCGGCGAACATCAAGGCTGGGGAAACGGCGGAATATCGTCTCGACGAAGGACGCCGCGCCTATCTGGTACCGGCTACGGGTGTGATTGAAGTCAATGGCTTGCGTGCACAAGCTCGAGACGGCGTGGCGGTTGCGCACGAGCAGGTGCTGACCGTTACTGCGATTGAAGACAGTGAGATTGTGTTGGTGGATCTGGCTTGATCGCCTGATTGCAGGCAAAAAAAGGGGCAACCACAATGGTTGCCCCTTTTTTTGGCCCGTAGCCCTGTTTTCAGCTTATTTGCTGGAAATGGCGCCATCCACCAGAGCTTGCGCTTCAACCACCAATTGCTTGAGGTGTTCGTCGCTGATGAAGCTTTCGGCGTAGATCTTGTAGATGTCTTCGGTGCCTGACGGACGCGCCGCGAACCAGCCGTTCTCGGTCATCACCTTCAAACCGCCAATCGCCTGATCGTTGCCCGGTGCGTGGCTGAGAATGCTTTGAATCTTCTCGCCCGCCAATTCGGTCGACGTGACTTGCTCCGGCGACAGCTTGCTCAGCAGCGCTTTCTGCTCCGGATTGGCCTTGGCGTCTACGCGCACCGAGAACGGCTCGCCCAGTTCATCCGTCAGCGCCTTAAAGGCCTGGCTTGGGTCGCGTCCGGTGCGAGCGGTCATTTCTGCCGCGAGCAGTGCCGGGATCAGACCGTCCTTGTCGGTGCTCCATACACCGCCGTCCTTGCGCAGGAACGATGCACCGGCGCTTTCCTCGCCACCAAAACCCAGGGAACCGTCGAACAAGCCGTCCGCAAACCATTTGAAACCGACCGGCACTTCGTAGAGACGACGCCCCAGGCGCTTGGCCACGCGATCGATCAGACCGCTGCTGACCACGGTTTTACCCACACCAGCATCGGCACGCCACTGCGGACGGTTCTGGAACAGATAATCGATGGACACCGCCAGATAGTTGTTCGGCGCGAGCAAGCCACCGGACGGAGTCACGATGCCGTGGCGATCGTGATCCGGATCGCAGGCAAACGCCACGTCGAAACGCTCCTTCAAACCGATCAAGCCTTGCATCGCATGGCTCGATGATGGGTCCATGCGAATCTGGCCATCCCAATCGACGGTCATGAAACGGAAGGTTGGATCGACTTGCTTGTTCACCACGTCCAGATCCAGACGATAGTGCTCGGCAATCGCCGACCAGTAGCGCACCCCTGCTCCACCCAGCGGATCGACACCCAGATGCAGTTTCGCATCACGAATGGCATCGAAGTCGATCACGTTGATCAGATCAGCCACGTAAGTATTCACGTAGTCATGACGATGGGTGGTGCTTGCCTTGAGCGCCTGCTCGTAGCTGATGCGTTTCACGCCAGCCAGTTTATTCGCCAGCAGTTCGTTGGCCTTGGCTTCGATCCACTTGGTGATATGGGTGTCGGCCGGCCCGCCATTTGTTGGATTGTATTTATAGCCACCGCTTTGTGGCGGATTGTGCGACGGCGTGATGACGATGCCATCGGCCAGGCCCGAAGTACGGCCGCGGTTGTAGCAAAGAATGGCATGGGAAATGGCCGGCGTCGGCGTGTACTCGTCACCTTCGGCGATCATCACGGTCACACCGTTCGCCGCCAGCACTTCCAGAGCGCTGGCACCCGCGGGGGTCGACAACGCGTGGGTGTCGATGCCTACAAACAGCGGCCCGGTGATCCCTTGGGCCTCGCGATACAGGCAGATCGCCTGACTGATCGCCAGCACGTGCCATTCGTTGAAACTCAGGTCGAAAGAACTGCCCCGATGCCCCGACGTGCCAAACGCCACACGCTGCGTGGAAATGGAAGCGTCAGGCTGGCCGGTGTAATAAGCCGTTACCAGTCGCGGGATATCGACCAACAATTCTGCCGGTGCCGGTTTGCCCGCAAAAGGACTGAGTGTCATGCAAAACCTCTGAAATAGAGTGATTCAGGAATAGAGCGCAGTTTACTGGCAGTTTGACCGCAGTGCGATGGGATCTATCCGGAACACTTCCGATGTTTTTTAACGTTAACCCTCGGGTGCCAGACGCAATGCGTCGCCCAGCAGCCCGACGACATTGGCCAGATCGTGGTCCCCGTGACTCAACGAGCTCAAGCGCAGATGGTGCGCGTGCAAACCCTGCAGGCTGAACAACTCCCCTGGCGCGATGATGATCTGTTGCTTGAGCAGGCGCTGAAAGACATTCCCCATGTCCACCGGACGCAACGAGCTTACCCAGACTGTCGCCCCGCCCTGCGGCTCGACAATCTGCAGCGAGTCGCCCAGGCGCTCGCGCAATAACTGGATCAACTGCGTCCGTCGCTCCTTGAGCATCCGCCGCAGTACCGACATATGCTGGTCCAGCCGGCCGCCGCCCAGCAGTCTCGCAATCGCTTTCTGGCGGATCAGCGACAAGCTGAACGCGCGTAACAGGAAATGGCGTTGCAACTCACTGCGCCAATGGCGCGACAGGATAAAACCGAAAGGCGCCTCTGCACCGATGAACTTCTCGAACGTGGAAAACACCAGCAGGCGATCCGGGTCCAGCCAGTCGCGCAGGCGTCGGGATTCGATCCCTTCATCGAGTTCGCTGTAGCAGTCGTTTTCCAGAACCCAGGTGCCATGGCATCCGAGCAAATGGGCGATGGCCTGCCGATTGGGCGCAGATAGCAGGCTGCCGTGGGGCATGCTCAATGCTGAGGACAACAGGATCAATCGCACCGGTTCGGTCTTGAGCAAAGACTCCAGGCGCTGCGGATCAATCACCCCGTCGGCGAGCAGCGGCAATTCGATCACGCGCACTTCGGCTGACTCCAGCAGACGCAGGATCACCCAGTCACACGGCGACTCAACCACCACGGTGGCCCCACGCAACTCGAGTACCGAAATCAGAATTTCCAGTACCCCGCGCAAATCGGCGCCGATATAGACGTCATCGGCATGCCAGCAATTCACCGTCGATGAGGTGTAACGCGCAGCCAGAACGGTGCGCAACTCCAGCTCACCGCAAGGCTGCACCAGTATTTGCGGCTGTCGCGGATACTGGCGCAGCAACTCCCGCTCAAGCATCAATAAAGGACGGTCCAGCGGTTGCAGCGAAGCCGGCTCATCAGCGCTCAGTACACACATGCCCGGTCGCTTGGCATTGACGTAGACGGTTTCGAGCAGATCCCTGCCACACCCGGGCAAGTCCAGCGCGGGCAGTGCTTGCGCGTAATAACCGGATTTGGCGATTGAATAAACCCGGCCCTCCTTTTCCAGCAACGAATAAGCGTACTGGACGGTCGAGATCGACACATTGAGTCGATCAGCCAGTTGCCGCAAGGATGGCAAGCGCCCTGCCGCGCCGCTCCCTGCTTCCTCGATCAGTAACGTCAGGTAGCGATAAACAGCCTGATAAACAAAGTCGTTTTCCCGCGACGTTTTCACGAGCCGGCATCCATTGGCTGTGATTCAGGGTTATGCGATGGGCTCACGGTCAGCCTTCCGCCGATCGATCGTTTGCTGGCTCGGCACCCGCCTCCTGCGCACTGGCACTGTCGCCGGACGCAAGTAACCGAACGGGCCCCATGGAGTAGAGACGCACAATCAATTTGACCGGCAACCCGCTGACGTCCGTCATCCACTTCAGCACTTGCTCAGGTGCATGCAGGCCCTGCATTGCCCGGTGCAGATCCGGCAATGCCACCAACATGCCGGGATGACAATTGCGCAGAAACCGTTCCAGCCCTGCCCCGCTATCAACAAACGGTGCAAACAGCAGGCACATCAGCTGGGTATCGTTCATGTCGAAACCGGCCGAGAGCCAGCCTTCCGCCTGCACCCGCAACTGTCGCGGATCCTGCAGATTGCCGAAGTTGGCGAGCATCTGTTCGCAAACCGGCTCGGGTACCTGTCTGCGCCGCATCGTCTCCAGACTGCTGTGCAGGTATTCGCTGATTCCGGCCTCGTAGGTTCTCCCTTCGATGAACCGCGCCTGCATTCCTCGAAGATGCGCAGCGACCAGAGGATCTGCATATTCGTCGTCACTTTGGTAAAGGCTCAGGTCATCCGCCTGGAACCCGAGAAAGTCACTGAGCAACGGCCAGCGCTCCTCGAGCTTGCCGACGATCATGTCATTGATGTTGATGAAACCGGTGCGCCGACACGCTTCGAACTCACCTTCGGGGCGCCACGTTACCTGCTCCTCTTCGGTGTAGAACTCGCGGTAGTAATCCCCACCCAGCCCGTCAAGCAGCGGGAACAGCGCTTCAAAGCCAGCAGAGCTCACCAGCGGACCGGCAATGGAGGCTTTTTGAACAGCGCGACTCAAGCCGTCGAGAAAGTGCTTCTGGCGGTGTAACGACTCACTGCCGATCATGGCATCGACGCCATTGTTCCAGCGGGAGATCTGACCGTAGTACTCGGCAGTAGCCAGATAAGCGTCGTCCCACAACTCAAGCGCTTCGCCGTAGTTTCTTCGATGCCCCAGCAAAAGCAGGTTAAGACGATGGGTCTCGCGCCCCTCTTCGCAAATCGGTGCCTGATGGTCGAATGGCAGGACCTGGCGATGATCCAGCATCAACAGCTCGACCCGAGGATCGTCATAGAGGAACAGCGCCCCGTAGCTTCGGTGCATGTTCTGCAGTGCCGTGTCACTGTTGCCGCTCCAGCGTAAAGTCGCCACCCGTAGCTGAAACGTACCGGGCGCGCGCCCGGCGATACTCAACTGCGCTGCCCGCAGCAGCGCCAATGTGTAACAGCTGTCGCGCGACCCGGTCTGGTTGACCAGCACCTTGAATTGACCGATGTTCTCCATGCCGCCAGCAGCCACGGCCAATCGCTGAATCAGCAACTGCAATGCCGTGCGCTCCGCTCGAGAGAAAAAACTCAGCAAACGTTGCAATACTTGCTGGTAGACATAATTCATTGCCTGATCATGGATCGTGCTCATCGGTATTTACCCGGTATAAAAGGTTTCATGGCGCGCAGACAGAAGACCGACCGCACGACAATTAATCAATAAGTAATAGACGCTCAGATGCTAACACTTACAAATTCGTAGTTATTTGAAACACTTGACCTGAGAAAAACTCTATTTTCGCCACAGAGCGCTCTCAAGTGATTGTTATGCAAAGGTATTTTTTATTGACAAATAATCCTAGGAAACTTCCCACAACGTCCCACGACAAGTGATTACAAGAAAAAGAGAAGGAGTTTCGGAATAGCCCTACAGCAATTAAACAAAGACTGCCGTGTTTAACAAAACTGAGGTCTATATGTTGAGGATGGTAAATTGAATGCACAGCCATGGCTCATTCCTTGAGATGAAAGTAATCACTCAATTATCAGGGCTTACATTGCGATTAGAAGATACAGATCCAGAGCAAAAACCAGTTCAGTTGCTGAACAGGTCCCGGACATGACGCCAGAGAGCTTTGCTTTTCAGACGGGGATAAACACGAAAGAGTCCGTGGGGCCACGGACTCTGATGACGAGGGTTACGCCGACTCGATTTGAAGGGCAACCCGTTCGCGGCATGGGCATTCGTCCATGTAGCGATGCGCTTCGACGAACTCGCTGAACGGGAACACCCGGGTCTTGAGCGGAAGCAACACGCGGTCAGCGGTCAACTGGTTGATGTCACGCAGGGCACGTTGCAGGGCCACGTGATCCTGGGTGATACCCAGCTCCGGTTTGCCGGTGAAGTTGCCGATGCAATGCACAAAGAACTGGATGTTCTTCTGGAACGCTGCGCATGCCGGGAACGGCGTCTGGTTCCCACCCTGAAGGCCGTACAGCACAAGGCTGCCACGGGGCGCCAGCACATCGCCAAGCAGCGACATCTGCGGACCGCCAAGGCCGTCGAACACCACATCGACGCCACGGTTGTCGGTGATCTTGTTGATTCGCATCAACAGATCTTCCTCTTCGGTGACAATCACCTTTTCCGCGCCCAGAGACAGCAGGTACTCGCGCTCTCCCGCCTCTTTGGTGGCGGCAATGACCCGCACGCCCATGGCCTTGCCCAGTTGTACAAACGAAGGGCCGGCGCAATGGCTGGCGTCAGTGACCAGGGCAAACTGCCCCGGTTTGACCCGTGCCAGATCGGCGTAGGCGAAATAGGCGATCAACAGCGGTGTGTAATGCACACTGGCTTCGATCGGGCTGAGCACATCCGGATAACGGGTCAGCGCGGTACGCGGCAGTACGATCGACTCGCCGTAGACTGGATAGTCGTTCGGACTTTCGGCCGGGAAACTGGCGACCTTGTCACCGACGGACAGGTCTTCGACATCAGCGCCAATCGCCGTGACCACGCCGGCCATTTCATGACCAAGGCCTGATGGCAGGCGTGCCTGGGACGACGCCAGATTCTGGCGCCAGAGCGTGTCGTACCAACTGATGCCGATTGCCTCGACACGCACCTGCACTTCGCCAGGACCTGGCTGAGCGGCCGCATGCTCTTCGCATTTGAGCACCTCGGCCGGACCAAACTTGTGAAAACGGATCGTGCGGGACATCGCAAACCTCGTCAAAGTAACCTCTAATGCCATGAACTCTATCTGGGCTTTTAACCCAAGACTATCAGTGGCTATTAATAGTCGACATGCCTGTCATTGATTCCGCAGTATGGGCGGTATTGGCAAAATCCTTGAAAAACTGCTGCCACCGTCTGAGTAAAGCTGAATTTTCCGGTGCAGAGTACCAGTCTTTCCCCGTAAGATTCATGCCGGCCATTGTTCTCATATGGCTGCCCTCGTCAAGCTTGATGACTCTGCCAGGACTCCAGATGAATCGTAATGACCTGCGTCGTGTCGACCTGAACCTGTTGATCGTATTCGAAACGTTGATGCATGAGCGCAGTGTGACCCGCGCCGCCGAGAAATTGTTCCTCGGCCAGCCGGCGATCAGTGCGGCGCTCTCGCGCCTGCGCAGCCTGTTCGATGATCCCTTGTTCGTACGCACCGGCCGGAGCATGGAACCGTCCGCCCGCGCGGTGGAAATCTTCGCCCTGCTCTCGCCTGCCCTCGACTCGATTTCGACCGCCGTCAGCCGTGCGGCAGAATTCGATCCGGCCACCAGCACTTCGGTATTTCGGATCGGGTTGTCGGATGACGTCGAATTCGCCTTGCTGCCGATGCTGCTAAAACGCCTGCGCGCCGAATCACCGGGAATTGTGCTGGTGGTGCGCCGGGTCAACTACATCCTGATGCCGGGCCTGCTGGCTTCCGGCGAAATCTCCATCGGCGTCAGCTACACCACCGACTTGCCGGCCAATGCCAAGCGCAAGGTACTGCGCCGTAGCGCGCCCAAGTTACTGCGCGCCGACACCGTGCCGGGGCCGCTGAGCCTCGACGATTACTGCGCCCGCCCCCACGCCCTGGTGTCGTTTGCCGGCGACCTCAGCGGTTTCATTGATGAAGAGCTGGAGAAACTCGGCCGCAAACGCCATGTGGTACTGGCCGTGCCGCAGTTCAATGGTTTGAGCACGCTGCTGGCCGGAACTGACATTGTCGCAACCGTGCCGGACTATGCCGCCGAAGCATTGACGTCTGCTGGTGGCGTCCGCGCAGAAGATCCGCCGTTGCCGACCCGCACGTTTGAACTGCACATGGCGTGGCGTGGGTCGCAGGATAATGATCCGGGCGAGCGTTGGTTGAGGTCGCGGATTCAGATGTTTTTTGGGGATCCGGATAGTCTCCAATAAAAGCCCCATGCGCGACCTGCAAACTCTGCATCGCTGGAACAAGCGCGCGACTACTTGCTCGGCTGCGCGTCATCCTTCTGCTGCATTTGGATCGATGACTTCGCGCCGTCGGTGTTGTCTTTGGTCTCGTTGTCCGAGTTATCGAAACAGCCTTGCAGCATGAGTGCACAGCACAGGCTTAGAAACAGAAGTGGCTTGTTCATATCGGGTGTCTCCATCGTTGCGTGGTAGGGACGGCTCGGTTTCAGTGTCGCCAGGGCAGTCATAGGGGTGGACGCCAAAAGCACCTCGACAGTTCGTTTTTTTGATCATTCTCGGCGAGAGGAGACTGCGCCGCCGATTGAAAAACACCGTAATGAAAAAGCCCGGGATTTTAATCCGGGCTTTTTTGTTTCTGCGCCCCTTTTGCATTTCTGTGCGACAGATCCCGTTTCAGGGCTCCCCCAACCCTCTAGCACGGTGTTAGTTTGTAAGTGCATGTGTCTCAGCGTTGAGACACTCCTTTATTAACAGCACTGCCAAGGAATGCCCTTCTTAATGAAATTTCCTTTCAAAAAACTGGCCGCCACCACACTGATGCTGGCCGGCCTGTCCGCTTTCATTGCACCCGCGCAAGCCAACATCACTGCGCAGCAAAGCGCTGAAATCCTCAAGACGTTCAAGGCCGAGTCGACTACGGATTTCCGTCAGTTCCTCGGCAGCCTGGCTAAAAGTGACTTGGCCAAGACAGCCAATATCAGCCCGGCCATTGGCGCTTTTCTCGACAACAAGACTCTGACGGCTGAACAGCAAAACGAGATCTATCGCCTGCTCGGTATCTACGCACGCGTGAAGTACAGCGCGGCGGCCACCGAGACCCTGCGCGAGTTGGTCGAGATCCCGACGTTTCGCAAGGACGGCGTTGCCCAGCATGACAATCCGGAGTTCATCAAGATCGGTGAGAAGATCAAAGACCTGGCCAAGTCTTTCAATCTGAATTTCCGCAACATCGACAACCGCGTTTACGAGATTTCCCTCGAAGGGTCCGGCGATGAAGTGGTCGGCATTCATGCGCATGCCGATGTGGTGCCTGTGACGCCGGAGAACTGGGTATTGAAGGACGGTACTCGTCTCGACCCGTTCAAGATCACTCTGATCGGCGATCGCATGTATGGCCGCGGGACCGAGGATGACAAGAACGGCATCGTGGTGACGATGTATGCCATGAAGGTAATCAAGGAAGAAAAGCTGCCACTGGCACGTAATTTCAAGCTGTTGGTGGACACCACCGAAGAAACCACTGGCGACGCGATCCCCTACTATTTCGAGCGTAACCCGACACCCAACTACAACCTGGCGCTGGATGGCGGTTACCCGGTGGTGATTGCCGAGAAAGGTTACGGCACCGTCATGGCCAACTTTGCCAAGCGCACGGCTGAGGGCAAAGGCGCAGAAATCATTTCGATGACCGGTGGCCTGGCGACCAACCAGATTCCGTCGGCATCCGTCGCGACGTTGATTACGGACAAACCTGCCGAGCTCGTCGCCAGCCTGCAAACAGCCGGCGCCGACTATGCCAAACGCAATGGCGGCAACTTCGAGATCAGCGCCAAAGTCGATGGCAAAGACGTGAAACTGACGGTCACCGGGGTGTCCGCGCACTCCTCCGAGCCCGAGTCTGGGGTCAATCCGGTGGCGCGCATGCTCGACTTCATCAATGGCCTTGATGGCAAGGTTGCGCTCAAGCACAACCACATCACGGACGCCGCGCGCTACGCCGCCGACAACTGGGGGCTGGACTACCTGGGCAACAAACTGAACGTCGGTTTCTCCGACGCCTTCATGGGTCCGCTGACCACGTCGTTGACCTACGTCGGCATGGATGACAAGGCCTTTAAACTGGCGGTCAACCTGCGCGTGCCGAAAGGCAAGTCGCCGGAAAAGCTCAAGGCTGAAATCGCCGAGAAACTGGCGGCGTGGAGCAAGAAAACCCATGTTGCCGTTGCCTTCGACTATTCGATCGCCGAGCCGATGTACCGCAATCCAGAGGGCGAGTGGGTCAAAGCGCTGCTGGCGGTTGCCACTGAAAATCTGGGCATGAAGCACGAATTCGGCACTTCCGCCGGCGCAACCTCGGTGCATGAACTGCCCAATGGCGTGCAGTTCGGTCTGGCCCGGCCAGAGGTCAAATACACCGGTCACACCGACGGTGAATTCAAGACCGTGGAGCAATTCCAGCTTGATCTGCAGATCGTGACGGAGATGATTGGCCGGATCGGTCAGTTACCGAAGCTCTGATGCACGTGTGGCGAGGGATCGAACTCCCTCGCCACCGCTCGTAAATCCCCCCGCAAAACATCTCCAAAACCCTGCTTTCAACAGCCATGCCGGATAATGGCAAAGTGCCGGGTGACAAATTTGGTAATAAAGTTTAACTTAGCGCGCCCCGCCAGATGGAAGGTCGGGTTTCAGCACTCAGTTAAGGAAAACGATGGCAATGGTCTATTGTCGTGCTTGCGCCAAGGAGCTTCACGAAACGGCGCTCAACTGCCCCCAATGCGGGGTTGTCCAGCAGGCCTTTGTGCCGCAAACGCAGGCTGAAATACCCTGGCTGGCCATCGTTTCACTGATCTTCGGGATTATCTGCGCACTCACCCTGTTTGATGACTCCGAATGGGACAGTGAGACGATCCTCGGTGTGGGGGTCTTCAGCATCGCAGGTCTCGCTTGCGGCATTATCTGCATCAACCAAAAACACTCAGGAAGAAACCTCGCGATCGCCGGCATTGTTTTGTCAGGCCTTACTGCGTTCGTTTTGCTCTGTCTATCGATTGAATAATTTTAGGGAAAAAATATGAGCATGGTTTTCTGCCGCGGTTGCGCCAAGGAAATAAGCACTTTGGCCGTGGCTTGCCCACAGTGCGGGGCGCCTCAAGCCACCCAACAGTCCTACCCAAGTGGCCCCGCCATTACGACGGGTAACCCGTACGTCGAGGCGTGGAGAAACTACGTAGTGTTCCGCGGCCGCGCCACTCGCCGTGAATACTGGATGTTCATTCTGATCAACCTGGGAATCTCTCTTGGCATCATCGCTGTTGATGCCATGCTGAACACCAAAGGCATGCTGTACAACCTCTACAGCCTCGCGATCCTCCTGCCATCGATCGCAGTAGGCGTGCGTCGCATGCACGACACCGATCGCAGCGGCTGGTGGTTGTTGCTGCCTATCGTCAACCTTGTGTTCCTTGCGCAAGACAGCCAGCCGGGCCCGAATCGTTTCGGTGAGAACCGTAAAGGCAACAACTGATACACATCGGCATCGCTGATCGAGACGGCCTTCATGGCCGTCTCTTTGTATCTGAAATCCGTACCCGTACGAATAGCTGCATCTTTACTGGCCGCGCAAAACAGAATTGTCATCAATCCGATTGATAGCCCCCTAACGAAAGGTGCATGCTAGAGGGCTTGTTCGGGTCTTATATCATTCCGAATGATAGTTACCTTCGCCTCATTCGATTCGTTTGCTCACTAGCCGCCGAGCATCATCCGCCCATCTTCAATACTTGGCGGATGCATTCCATGGAACAGTCACTCAAACATTTGCGCTTCCCGTTGGCCTTGCTGGCCGTACTGGTGATGAGCGCTTGCGGCAAAAATCCGGAAACCGCCGCCGCCCCGCCTGCTGCCAAAGTCAGCGTGGCCAAGGTGCTGGAACAACCGGTCAACGAGTGGGACGAATTCACCGGGCGCCTCGAAGCGCCGGAAACCGTTGATATCCGTCCACGGGTCTCTGGCCAGATCGACCAGGTTGCTTTCACTGAAGGCGCACTGGTGAAGAAAGGCGACTTGCTGTTCCAGATCGATCCGCGTCCGTTCCAGGCTGAGGTTCGTCGCCTCGAAGCTCTGGTTGCGCAATCGCGCGCCAACGCCACTCGCAGCGAAAACGAAGCCGGTCGTGGTGAACGTCTGCGTGCCAGCAACGCAATCTCCGCCGAACTCGCCGACTCGCGCACCAGCGCCGCCCAAGAAGCCCGCGCCGCCGTGGGTGCACTGCAAGCGCAACTGGATCTGGCCAAGCTGAACCTGAGTTTCACCCGTGTGACCGCGCCAATCAGCGGCCGCGTCAGCCGTGCCGAAATCACCGCCGGCAACCTGGTAACCGCCGACACCTCGCCACTCACCAGCGTGGTTTCTACCGATAAGGTCTACGCCTACTTCGACGCTGATGAGCGTGTATTCCTCAAATACACCCAGCTCGCCCGTCAGGGTCAGCGTGGAGCCACCACCCCGGTGTACATGGGTCTGTCCAATGAAGACGGCAATCCGCATCTGGGCCAGATGAACTTCGTCGACAACCAGGTCAATCCGAAAACCGGCACCATCCGTGGTCGCGCGGTGTTCGACAACAGCGATGGCACCTACACCCCGGGCCTGTATGCACGCCTGAAACTGGTCGGCAGTGGCACCTACGATGCCATGTTGATCAACGACGAAGCCGTCGGTACCGATCTGGGCAAGAAGTTCGTGCTGGTGATGGATGCGGACAACAAAACCGTTTACCGCGCCGTTGAACTCGGCCCGAAAATCGAAGGCCTGCGGATCGTCCGTAGCGGCCTCAACAAAGACGACACCATCATCGTCAAGGGTCTGCAACGCGTACGCCCTGGCTCACCGGTGACGCCTGAAGTCGTCCCGATGGCCAGCGAGCAAACCATCGCGGCACTCGCTCAACAACGTCAAGCGCTGGAAGCCAGCAACCTGCCTAAAGTCACGCCAGCCAAAGGCGCGTCCGGTTCGGTTGTGAAGCTGGCCGCTACGACCCCACGCGGTTAAGGGACGACAACTCCGATGAATTTTTCCCAATTCTTCATTTCACGGCCGATCTTCGCAGCGGTGCTGTCGCTGCTGATCCTGATCGCCGGTGCGATTTCGCTGTTCCAGTTGCCGATCAGCGAATACCCGGAAGTCGTGCCACCGACTGTGGTGGTTCGTGCAAACTTCCCGGGCGCCAACCCAAAAGTCATCGGTGAAACCGTGGCGGCGCCTCTGGAGCAAGCCATCACCGGCGTCGAAAACATGCTGTACATGTCTTCGCAATCGACCGCTGACGGCAAGATCACCCTGACCATCACCTTCGCTCTGGGCACTGACCTGGACAATGCGCAGGTGCAGGTGCAGAACCGGGTAACCCGGACCGAGCCGAAACTTCCCGAGGAAGTGACGCGCATTGGTATCACCGTCGACAAAGCTTCGCCTGATCTGACCATGGTTGTGCACTTGACCTCTCCGGACAAGCGTTACGACATGCTCTACCTGTCCAACTACGCGATCCTCAACATCAAGGATGAGCTCGCTCGTCTGGGTGGTGTCGGTGATGTGCAACTGTTTGGCATGGGCGATTACTCGCTGCGGGTCTGGCTTGATCCGAACAAGACCGCTTCGCGCAATCTGACGGCGACCGATGTGGTGACCGCCATTCGTGAACAGAACCGCCAGGTGGCCGCCGGCCAACTGGGTGCGCCCCCTGCCCCGACGGCACAGAGCTTCCAGCTGTCGGTCAACACTCAGGGCCGACTGGTCACCGAGGAAGAGTTCGAAAACATCGTCATTCGTGCAGGTGACGACGGTGAAATCACTCGACTCAAAGACATCGCTCGCATTGAACTGGGTTCCAGCCAGTACGCGTTGCGTTCGCTGCTGAACAACCAGCCGGCGGTAGCGATCCCGATCTTCCAGCGTCCAGGCTCCAACGCCATCGACATCTCGAACGACGTTCGGGCGAAAATGGACGAGTTGAAGAAAGGCTTCCCGCAAGGCATGGATTACAGCATCGTCTATGACCCGACGATCTTCGTGCGCGGCTCGATCGAAGCAGTGGTTCACACCCTTTTCGAAGCGCTGATCCTCGTAGTCCTGGTGGTGATCCTGTTCCTGCAAACCTGGCGCGCCTCGATCATTCCCTTGGTGGCGGTGCCGGTATCGTTGATCGGTACGTTTGCGGTGATGCACCTGTTTGGCTTCTCACTCAATGCCCTGTCGCTGTTCGGCCTCGTGTTGGCCATCGGTATCGTGGTGGATGACGCCATCGTGGTGGTGGAGAACGTCGAGCGAAACATCGAACTCGGACTCACACCGGTCGAAGCCACCAAACGCGCCATGCGTGAAGTGACCGGGCCGATCGTTGCCACGGCACTGGTGCTGTGTGCGGTGTTCATTCCGGCGGCGTTCATCTCCGGCCTCACCGGTCAGTTCTATAAGCAGTTCGCACTGACCATCGCGATCTCGACCGTGATCTCGGCGTTCAACTCGCTGACCCTGTCGCCAGCACTCGCTGCGGTATTGCTGAAAAGTCATGACGCGCCGAAAGACCGCTTCTCGAGAGTGCTCGACAAGATCTTCGGTGGCTGGCTGTTCCGTCCGTTCAATCGCTTCTTCGAACGTGCCAGTCATGGCTACGTCGGCACGGTGGCTCGGGTTATCCGCAGCAGTGGCATCGCCCTGATCTTGTATGCAGGCCTGATGGTGCTGACCTTCTTCGGGTTCTCGCACACCCCGACCGGTTTCGTACCCGGCCAGGACAAGCAATACCTGGTGGCTTTCGCGCAATTGCCGGACGCCTCAAGCCTGGATCGCACTGAGGACGTGATCAAGCGCATGTCCGATATGGCGCTGAAACAGCCGGGCGTGGAAAGTGCTGTTGCGTTCCCGGGCCTGTCGATCAACGGCTTCACCAACAGCCCGAATGCCGGCATCGTGTTCGTGACCCTGAAACCGTTCGACGAACGCAAAGACCCGAGCATGTCTGCCGGCGCCATCGCCGGCGCCCTGAACGGCCAGTTCGCGGACATTCAAGAGGCGTACATGGCGATCTTCCCGCCGCCGCCGGTACAAGGTCTGGGCACCATTGGTGGTTTCCGCCTGCAAATCGAAGACCGGGGCAACCTGGGCTACGACGAGCTGTACAAAGAAACCATGAACATCATCAACAAGAGCCACAACGTGCCGGAACTGGCTGGCCTGTTCACCAGTTACACCGTGAACGTGCCGCAGGTCGATGCCGCTATCGATCGCGAGAAAGCCAAGACTCACGGCGTGGCGGTCAGCGACATCTTCGACACCCTGCAGATCTACCTGGGTTCGCTGTATGCCAACGACTTCAACCGTTTCGGACGCACCTATCAGGTCAACGTTCAGGCCGAGCAACAATTCCGCCTCGAATCCGATCAGATCGGTCAGCTGAAAGTGCGTAACAACAAAGGCGAAATGATCCCGCTGGCGACCTTCATCAAGGTCAGCGACACCTCGGGCCCGGATCGTGTGATGCACTACAACGGCTTCATCACCGCAGAAATCAACGGTGCGGCAGCCCCCGGCTACAGCTCTGGCCAGGCCGAAAAAGCCATCGAGAAACTGCTCAAGGAAGAACTTCCGAACGGCATGACCTACGAATGGACCGACCTGACCTACCAGCAGATTCTGTCCGGCAACACCGCGCTGTTCGTGTTCCCGCTCTGCGTACTGCTGGCGTTCCTGGTACTCGCGGCACAATACGAAAGCTGGAGCCTGCCACTGGCGGTGATCCTGATCGTACCGATGACCCTGCTGTCGGCCATCACCGGGGTGATCATCTCTGGCGGTGACAACAACATCTTCACCCAGATCGGACTGATCGTACTGGTGGGACTTGCATGCAAGAACGCGATTTTGATCGTCGAGTTCGCCAAGGATAAACAGGAAGAAGGCCTCGACCCGCTCGCCGCGGTACTGGAAGCCTGCCGTCTGCGTCTGCGGCCGATCCTGATGACCTCCTTCGCGTTCATCATGGGTGTGGTGCCACTGGTGTTCTCCAGCGGTGCCGGTGCCGAAATGCGTCACGCCATGGGTGTGGCGGTGTTCTCCGGGATGCTCGGGGTGACCTTCTTCGGTCTGTTGCTGACGCCAGTGTTCTACGTACTGATTCGTAACTTTGTCGAACGCGGCGAAGCCCGCAAAGCGGCCAAGGCGCACTCTCTTCAAAAGCCACTGGAGGCGCAACAATGAGTCTGAAAGTCTTCCTGCCGAGTCTGCTGGTGCTGGCCCTGAGCGCCTGTGCCGTCGGCCCCGACTACAAGACCCCGGCGACGGAGGCGGCCAACATCACGACCGCCACCGACGGCGCCAACGGTCAGAAGAATTTTGACCGTTCGAAGTTCGAAGGCATCTGGTGGCAGCAGTTCGACGATCCGACCCTCAACCAGTTGGTGACGCAATCGCTGCAAGGCAACCGTGAATTGCGCGTGGCATTTGCCCGTTGGAAAGCCGCACGGGCGATCCGCGATGACGCCAGCAATGACATCATGCCGACCATCACCAGCCGCGCCAGCAGTGACCTGGCCAAGGGGCAAATCCCCGGCCAGACCACCAACCGGGTCAATAGCGAACGCTATGACCTGGGTCTGGACATGGCCTGGGAGCTGGACCTGTTCGGGCGCATCCAGCGCAATCTGGAAGCCAGCGATGCCGATCAGCAGGCCGCCGAAGCCGATCTGTACCAACTGCAAGTCACCATGATTGCCGAACTGGTGGACGCCTACGGTCAACTGCGTGGCGCACAACTGCGCGAAAAGATTGCGGTGGCCAACCTGAACAACCAGCAGGAGTCACGCAAGATCACCATCAGCCTGCGTGATGCCGGCGTTGGCGATCAGCTCGATGTCGAACGTGCCGACGCGCGTCTGGCTTCGGTCGAAGCCAGCGTGCCACAACTGCAAGCCGAGCAGGTTCGGCAGAAAAACCGCATCGCCACTCTGCTGGGTGAACGTCCGGACAAACTGACCGTCGACCTGAGTCCAAAAGACTTGCCGGCAATTGCCAAGGCCTTGCCAATCGGCAACCCGGGCGAACTGCTGCAACGTCGTCCGGACATCCTCAGTGCTGAACGCCAGCTCGCTTCAGCCACGGCGCGAATTGGCGTGGCGAAAGCCGATTTGTTCCCACGGGTCAGCCTCAGCGGTTTCCTCGGCTGGACGGCCGGGCGTGGTTCGCAGATCGGTTCCTCGGCGGCCAACGCCTGGGCACTCGGCCCAAGCATCACCTGGGCAGCGTTCGACCTCGGCAGCGTGCGCGCTCGTTTGCGCGGTGCTGATGCCGATGCCGAAGGCGCACTGGCGACCTACGAGCAACAAGTGCTGCTGGCACTGGAAGAGTCGGAAAACGCCTTCAGCGACTACGGCAAACGTCAGCAACGCCTGATTTCGCTGATCCGCCAGAGTGAATCGAGCCGCAACGCTGCCGATCTGGCAGAGATTCGCTATCGCGAAGGCACCACAGACTTCCTGGTGCTGCTCGACGCTCAGCGCGAACGTCTGAATGCCGAAGACAGCCAGGCCCAGGCCGAAGTGGATCTGTATCGCGGCATTGTCGCGATCTACAAAGCCCTCGGCGGTGGCTGGCAGCCGGAGACGGTCGCCAGCAAGTAACCATTGATTGTTAAAGAGCTCCTTTGGTTGGCCGCAACCAACCAATTTTTTGCCCCGCGTATCATTCGGTCGCGGGGCTTTTTTATGCCTGGAATTGCAGGAGTTGCCAAAGTTGCTCCTACATTTGAAATGCGTTCCCCCTGTAGGAGCTGCGGAACGCTGCGATCTCTTGATCTTGAAACAGCAAAGTCAAAAGATCGCAGCCTTCGGCAGCTCCTACATTTGAAATGCGTTCTCCCCTGCAGGAGCTGCGGAACGCTGCGATCTCTTGATCTTGAAACAGCAAAGTCAAAAGATCGCAGCCTTCGGCAGCTCCTACATTTGAAATGCGTTCCCCCCTGTAGGAGCTGCGGAACGCGGCGATCTCTTGATCTTGAAACAGCAAAGTCAAAAGATCGCAGCCTTCGGCAGCTCCTACATTTGAAATGCGTTCCCCCCTGTAGGAGCTGCGGAACGCTGCGATCTCTTGATCTTGAAACAGCAAAGTCAAAAGATCGCAGCCTTCGGCAGCTCCTACATTTGAAATGCGTTCCCCCCTGCAGGAGCTGCGGAACGCTGCGATCTCTTGATCTTGAAACAGCAAAGTCAAAAGATCGCAGCCTTCGGCAGCTCCTACATTTGAAATGTGTTCCCCCTATAGGAGCCGCGGAACGCTGCGATCTCTTGATCTTGAAACAGCAAAGTCAAAAGATCGCAGCGTTCCGCAGCTCCTACAGGGGATTGCGTTACGATTCGCATGCTCGGGGTTTGACTCACGGCCCGAGCTGACCGAAGCTTGCCACTCTGCTCAAGTACGTCTGTTTTCGGAAACCCGCATGCCTCAGTCTCGCCGCTTTCTGCTTATCTGCCTTGGCCTTGTGCTTATTGTCGTCGTGGCTTGGCTGGCCCTGCGCAGCACCACGCCGGTGATTCCGGACGCGATCAAGCACGGCTACAGCGAAGCGCTGGGCGCTGCCCGAACCGGCGAACCGGGGGCGGCGCGTCAGCTGTATCAGCAATTGGCCCGGCCGGATCTGTCGGTCAAGCGCCGCGTCTGGCTGCACGGCGAACTGCCCAATTACCCGAGCCCTCAGGCGTTGAAGCTTGCCGACGCTGACCTGCAGCACGAAGAACCCGAGGTGCGGCTGGCAGCGATCAAAAGTGTGGTTGGACTCGTGCCGGGTGGGCAACGCAGTCTGTTGCTGGGGCCAATGCTTGATGATGAGGCGCCGACTGTCCGGTTTGCCGCGATCAACGCCCTGCTCGGCCTGACCCCGGATGAACTCGGGCTGTATTTTGCACCGTTGCAGCAGGCCATCGACGGCTGGGAGCAAGCACTCAAGGATCAACCGCCGAGCGCCACTTCTTATGCGCAACTGGCGCGCCTGCATCTACATAACGCCGAGCTGAAAGAGGCACAGCAAGCATTGGAGAATGCGCTGCGCCTGGACCCCGGCAACCTGCCGGCGCTGGTGATGCAGATCGACGTGCTCGACCGCCAGGGGCAGGCCGACGCCGCCCGACAGTTACTCGCGCAAAAGCTTAAAGCGCAACCTGACTCAGCCTATCTGCAACATGCCCTGGGGCTGTGGTTGCTGCACCATGGACAGCGTGAATACGCCCTGCTCGGTTTATCCAAAGCGGTGGAGCTGGAGCCGGACAACAAGGATTACCGCTACGACCTCGCCACCACTCTTCACAGCGCTGAAGAACTGGAAGCGGCGCAGAAGCAACTGCAGGAAATCGTCCAGCGCCACCCGGCCGATCGCAAGGCGCGGGTGCTGCTGATCAACTACTGGAAAGAAAGCGGACAGTTGCAGAACGTACAGATTCTGCTCGCCCAGCTTGAACAGTTGAACCCCGACGATCCGGCAATACAGCAAGGCCTCTGAAGTTGTCCTGTGTGAGGGGATAAATCCACTCACCACAGAGAATTTCCAGCCTTCATGAAAGAAAAAGCGGAACTGCCATCACGGCTACGGGTCAAGTAAACAGGCAGTTCACACTAGACGGCTGCCTCGCTTCCCCTAGTCATGAGAGGGCATTTTTTGTCTACATCTAACGAGTTGATCAGTGCAAAAGCCGCCACCGGCATCGTAGGCCTGGATGACATCCTCGCCGGAGGCTTGTCCCGTGGTCACGTATTTTTGCTGGAGGGTGAGCCCGGTACCGGCAAAACCACCGCCGCGTTGCATTTTCTAATAGCTGGCGCGAAAGCCGGCGAACGCTCGTTGTACATCACGCTCTCGGAAACCGAGCGTGAACTGCGCCAAGGGGCGCTGTCCCACGGCTGGGAGCTGGACGAAAACATCAAGATCTTCGAACTGACGCCCCCGGAAAGCCTGCTTAATGCAGAGCACCAGCAGAGCTTGCTGTACTCCTCCGACCTGGAATTGGGCGAAGCCACCAAACAGATTTTCGAAGCTGTCGAACGCTTCAAGCCGACCCGCGTCGTCCTCGACAGCCTCTCCGAGATCCGTCTGCTCGCGCAAAGCTCCTTGCGCTACCGCCGACAGATTCTGGCAATCAAGCACTACTTCGTGCGTTACAACGCGACGGTGCTGCTGCTCGACGACCTGACCACCGAGTCTCTCGACAAAACCGTGCACAGCGTGGCCCACGGTGTGATTCGCCTGGAAGAAATCACCCCCAACTATGGCGCCGAGCGTCGCCGAGTGCGGGTCGTGAAGTACCGTGGCCAAAAGTACCGCGGCGGTTATCACGACTTCACCATCATGGGCGATGGCGTGCATGTGTTCCCGCGACTGGTCGCAGCCGAGCATCGCGGCGACTACCCACGCCTGCAATTGAGCAGCGGTATCAAAGAGCTGGATGCGTTGCTCGGTGGCGGCATCGAGACGGGATCAAGCACATTGATTCTCGGCCCGGCAGGTACGGGCAAATCGCTGATTTCGATGATCTTCGCGGCTTCTGCTGTAGCACGCGGGGAAAAAGCTGCGCTGTTTATCTTTGACGAAGAGCTGGAACTGCTTTTCGAACGAATGAAACACATCGGCATCGATCTCAAGGCACTGCGGGCCTCCGGCAATTTGCTCATCGAACAAGTGGATGCCGCCGAGCTGTCACCGGGCGAGTTCTCCCATCGGGTACGTCGTTGCGTTGATGAAGGCCAGATCAAAACGGTGGTCATCGACAGCATTAACGGTTATCAGGCCGCGATGCCGGAAGAAAATGCGCTGGTGCTGCACATGCACGAACTGCTGCTGTACCTCAACCGCAAAGGCGCTGCGACCTTCATGACGGTCGCCCAGCACGGTCTGGTCGGCGACATGCAGGCACCCGTCGACATTACCTATCTGGCCGACACGGTGATTCTGTTGCGCTACTTCGAAGCCATCGGTAAGGTGCGCCGCGCCATCTCCATCATCAAGAAGCGCACCGGCAGCCATGAATCGACGATTCGCGAATACCTTATTTCGACGCAAGGCATGATCATCGGCGAACCGCTGGAAGCCTTTCAGGGCGTACTTCGTGGCGTCCCGACCTACCTCGGTGAGAGAAAACCGCTGCTGCAGGAAGGCTTATGACCGGCTCGGTGCCGCTCGCCGAACGGGCGCTGATTCTGGCGCCCATGGGGCGCGACAGCCAAATTGCGTTGATGATTCTCAACGAGGCCGGGTACAGCGGCCTGATTACACCGGATCTCACCACACTGTGTGCGCAATTGGAGACTGGCGCCGGCATGCTGTTGATCGCCGCCGAGGCGCTACGCGGCCCGGAACTGGAGGCGTTGTTCCTGTATCTGGACCAGCAGCCAGCGTGGTCGGATCTGCCGATTGTGTTGCTCACTCATCACGGCGGACAGGAACAGGGTCCCTCCTCTCACCTCAGCGATCAATTAGGCAACGTAACGTTCCTTGAGCGGCCATTTCATCCGGCAACGCTGATCAGTCTGGTGTCCGCTGCCCTTCGCGGCCGTCGACGACAGTACGAAGCCCGCGACCGTCTGATCGATCTGAGTGAAAGCGAACGACGCCTGCAATCGACACTGGAAACCCTCGAACAGCAAGTCGAAGAACGCACCGCGCAACTGCGGCACAACGAAGAAGCGTTGCGTCAGTCGCAAAAAATGGAAGCGGTCGGTCAGCTCACCGGCGGTATCGCTCACGACTTCAACAACATGCTCACCGGCATTATCGGCAGCCTTGAGTTGATTCGCCGGCGACTGGCCCGAGGGCGCACCGAAGACCTCGACAGCTTGATCGACCTGGGCGTGACCTCGGCCAATCGTGCCGCCAGCCTGACTCATCGCCTGCTGGCCTTTTCCCGTCGGCAATCGCTCGACTCCAAAGCCGTGCAGATGAATAGCCTGGTGCTGTCGATGGGCGAGCTCCTACAGCGCAGTATCAACGAAAGCATTCAACTGGAAATGCGTCTGGATGAAAAACTCTGGGTAGCCGAGGCGGACCCCAATCAACTGGAAAGCGCCCTGCTCAACCTCGTCATCAATGCCCGCGATGCCATGCCCGAGGGCGGAAAACTGGTAGTCGAAACCAGCAATCAGGTGCTGCATCGTGAATTCACCGTGGCCTACCCCAATCTGGAACCCGGCGATTATGTGATGTTAAGCGTCACCGACAATGGCAGCGGCATGCCGCAAAGTGTGATCAGTCGCGCGTTCGATCCATTTTTCACCACCAAGCCGATCGGTCAGGGAACAGGCTTGGGCCTGTCGATGATTTACGGGTTCAGCAAGCAGTCACGCGGGCATGTTTCGATCGACAGTGAAGTTGATCAGGGCACAACCGTCAGGCTTTACTTGCCGCGTTACCGTGGCCAGGAACTTGAGCAGCCCACTTGCGATATCCAGCAATCGCCGCACGCAATAGATGGCGAAACCGTGCTGATCGTCGAAGACGACCCGGCCGTTCGCGTGCTGGTCAGCGCAGTGCTCAGCGAGTTGGGTTATGCGTTTGTGGAGGCTGCAGATGCCGACGGCGCGGTGCCGATTCTCAACTCGACGCAGCGCATCGACTTGTTGATCAGCGACGTTGGTTTGCCGGGCATGAACGGTCGGCAGTTGGCTGAGATTGGCCGGCAATACCGGCCTGAGCTCAAGATTCTGTTCATCACCGGATACGCCGAGCATGCGGCGGTGCGCGGTGGTTTCCTGGATTCGGGAATGCAGATGATCACCAAACCGTTCACCTTTGATCTGTTGACCGCCAAGGTGCGCGAGATGATCAAAAGCTGAGACCCTGAAAAACCTGTAGGAGCTGCCGCAGGCTGCGATCTTCTGACCTTAAAACAAGATCAAAAGATCGCAGCCTGCGGCAGCTCCTACATGAGGGCGATCGCGATCAGGCCAGCAGTTCCTGAATCTTTTCCTGCAACACGTCCAGATCAAACGGCTTTTCCAGAATCGGTGCCTTAAGCGTGATCGGGCTACCGGTCTCGCGGATTTCCTGCGGATAACCGCTGATGAAAATCACCTTGAGGTCAGGTCGCAGCTTGACGGCGGGTTCGGCGATCTGCACGCCGGAGATGCCGCCAGGCAAACGGAAGTCAGTGATCAGTACGTCCAGATGCGGCTTGCTCGCCAGAATCTCGAAAGCCTGCTCGCCGCTTTCCGCCTGGAGCACGCGATAGCCTTGCCCCGACAGATAATCCGTCAGAACCATCAAGATAACCGGTTCGTCCTCGACGACGAGTACTACATCTTGTGCATCTACGCTCATGGGAAGCCTATGTTCGGTCAATAGCTGCTGATACGACCGTGCGGTCACTCAGAGGTTGCGTCGGATTTGCCGTTTTCCTCGATCGGCAGACAAACGCGAAACAGGGCGCCCTCGTTGATTTGACTCTCGACGACGATGGAACCGCCATGGGCGGCGACGATCTGCTCGGAAATGAACAGACCCAACCCGAGACCGGCCACTACCGTCTTGGCGGAAACCCGTTCGAACTGTTGGAAAATACGTTTCTGATTCTCGGCGCTGATGCCAATCCCGTGGTCCTGAACCTCAACCCGGGCTTCGTTGCCCTGGCGATAGACGCGGACCTGAATCGGGCTCCTGCCGCCGTAACGCAGGGCGTTGGTCAACAGATTGGAAATCACCTGCTCGATGCGGAACTCATCCCAGCACCCTTTTACCGGCATATCCGCTTCAAAGGTGACTGTAGTTTCGGCGGCTTCGATTTGCGCCGCAAAGTTTTGCAGCAGATTGCTCACCAACTGCACAAGGTCGAACGAATTCGGCCGGATCGACAGCTTGCCGGTACGAATCCGCGACACGTCGAGCATGTCCTCGATCAAGCGGATCAGGCTTTTGATCTGCCGCTCATCGCGATCGACCATGGCGTGCATCTTGTCGAGGGTGAACGCCGCGGCGTTGTCCCGCGCCAGGTGCATCTTGCGCAATTGAGTTTCGAGTATCAGGCCATTGAGTGGCGTGCGCACTTCGTGGGCGACGATTGACATGAAGTCATCGCGCATCCGCACCGCTTGTTCAAGCTCCGACTGGGTGCTCTGCAATTGTTGCAGCAGCGCTTCCTGCTCCCGTCGAGCCTGCTCCAGCGCTTCGACCTGTTGCTTCATGGCCTTGCTCTGGCGATATAGATCGACGAACACGTTGACCTTGCTCTTCACCGCGTGGATATCCAGCGGTTTGTGCAGAAAGTCCACCGCGCCGCTTTCGTAGCCCTTGAACGCGTAGTTCAGTTCTCGGCCAGCGGCGCTGACGAAAATGATCGGGATGTTCTTGGTTTTCTCTGTGCCGCGCATCAACTCCGCCAGTTCGAAGCCGTTCATGCCGGGCATCTGCACGTCGAGAATGGCCATGGCGAACTCGTGTTGCAACAGCAGCGACAATGCTTCGTCGGCCGACAACGCCTTATACACGGTGCGGTCTTCGCGTTTGATCAGCGCTTCGAGAGCCAGCAGGTTCTCGGGCAGATCGTCGACGATCAGCAGTTTTGCCTGGATATTACTCAGCATGCGATTCGTTCCAGCTCGACTAACAGACGGCCGATGCCGTGAATGGGTAAGACATGATCCGGCTGCTGAATTTTCAGCGCAGCCAGGGGCATAGTGGCGATCTGGGCGTCATCAGGATCCTGCACGATGGTCAGCCCGCCGGAGCGTTTGACCTGCGCCAGCCCGCGCGCGCCATCGTGATTGGCACCGGTCAGCAGCACCGCGGCCAGCGCCGGCCCGTAGACATCGGCAGCAGACTCGAAAAGATAGTCAATCGATGGCCGCGAATGATGCAGCCGGTCCTCAAGGCTCAAGGACAAACTGCGGTCCTGTTCCACCGACAGGTGATAACCGGGCGTGGCGAAATACACCGTGCCGGCCTGGATGTCCTGTTTGTCGGTGGCCTCTTCGACCGGCAGCTGCAAACGTCGGGCGAACACTTCGGCCAACTGGCTGCGACGCTCCTCCGGCAAATGCAACACGACGATGATCGGCAGCACAAAACCTTGGCGCAATGGCCCCAACAGGTTCATCAATGCCTCGACGCCACCGGCGGAAGCCCCCATCACAATAGCCTCGATTCGAGGCAAATCCGCAGTCTCGTTCATTTTTTGCGGTAGATCCGTTCTTGCTTTACCAGCGGCTCGAACTGGTTCGCATAGCTGGAAAAATCCAGCGTCTCTTTGCTGCCGAGCACCAGAAAACCGCGATGACAAAGCGATTCATGGAACAGCCCGAACGCCCGATCCTGAAGCTTCTTGTTGAAGTAGATCAGCACATTGCGGCAGGAAATCAATTGAGTTTCGGAGAACACGCTATCAGTGGCCAGGCTGTGGTCGGCGAACGTCACGTTCTCGCACAGGCTCTTGTCGAAAATCGCGTAACCATAAGCGGCAGTGTAATAGTCGGCAAATGAACACTGACCACCGGCCTGCTGATAGTTGGCGGTGTAGGCGCGGACATTTTCCATCGAAAAAATACCCTGCTTGGCCTTGTCCAGCGAGCGCGGGTTGATGTCGGTGGCATAGATGATCGTGCGCTCGAGCAGGCCCTCTTCGCGCAGCAGAATCGCCATCGAATAGACCTCCTCCCCCGTGCTGCACCCGGCGATCCAGATCTTGATCGAAGGGTAGGTGCGCAGCAACGGCACCACTTCCTTGCGAATGGCGAGGAAGTGCGACGGATCACGAAACATCTCGCTGACCGGGATCGTCAGCAATTGCAGCAACTGCATGAACGCTGTCGGGTCATGCAGGACTTTCTCCTGCAACGCCGAAATGGTCGCGCATTCGAACTGGCCCAATGCGTGCTGCACCCGACGCTTGATCGAAGCGCCGGAGTAATCACGAAAATCGTAGCTGTACTTGAGGTAAATAGCCTCAATCAACAACCGCAGTTCGATCTCACTGTTGCGCTCTGATGAGTTACTGCCTTCCACTAAATGCGTTCCATCTTCGGTAACCACACACGAATCAGCGAGAACAGGCGATCCAGGTCGATAGGCTTGGCCAGATAATCGTTGGCGCCCGCCTGCAGGCAGCGCTCCTGATCATCCTTCATGGCCTTGGCCGTCACCGCAATAATGGGCAGTTTGCGCCAGCGCGGATCCTTGCGGATCTCGATGGTGGCTTCGAAACCATCCATTTCCGGCATCATCACGTCCATCAGCACCAGATCGATGTCGTCGACTTCATTGAGTTTTTCAATCGCCTCACGACCGTTCCGGCCGATCACCACGACTGCACCTTTTGTTTCCAGCGCACTGGTCAGGGCGAAGATGTTGCGCACATCGTCGTCCACCAGCAGCACTTTGCGACCTTCAAAGACCTTGTCGCGGCTGCGCGCGGTCTTGAGCATCTTCTGCCGTTCATGGGACAACTGCGATTCGACTTTGTGCAGAAAGAGTGTGACCTCATCAAGCAAACGTTCCGGTGAGCGCGCACCCTTGATGATGATCGAGCGCGAATACTTGCGCAGCTCGGCCTCTTCGTCGCGGGTCAGGTTGCGCCCGGTGTAGACAATCACCGGTGGGAACGAACAGATGTCCTCGGTTGACATGCGCTTGAGCAGCTCGTTGCCGAGCATGTCCGGCAGCTTCAGGTCGATCACCATGCAGTCAAAGATTGTCGTGCGCAGCAGATCCAAAGCATCTTGAGCAAGACCCACGGCGGTGATTTCGATGTCGTCATCGCCAATCAGCCGCGCAATGCTTTCGCGCTGCAGATCATCGTCCTCGACCAGCAGCACGCGTTTTACCTTTTGCGTCAGTTTGGCTTCGAGACGGGCAAACACGTCCTTGAGCTCTTCGCGGGTGGTCGGCTTGACCGCGTAACCGATGGCGCCCATGTGCATGGCTGCTTCGACACGATCCTCGACCGAGATGATATGGACCGGGATGTGACGGGTTTCGGCGCGTTCTTTCAAGCGCTGCAACACGGTCAGGCCAGAGTGGTCCGGCAGGCGCATATCGAGGAGGATCGCGTCCGGTACAAATTCCCGCGCCAGGTCATAACCTTCGTCGGCCCCGTGGGCGACCAGGCACTGATAACCCAGCTCATGCGCCAGGTCATAAAGAATGTGGGCGAAATTCGGCTCGTCCTCGACCACCAGAATGCAGCGGGTGGCAAACGGTGCCTTGTCGCGGTCATCGGCAAAGCGCGGGATGTTGACCGGTGCCAGCGATGTAACCGGCGCCGCTGGCGCGGCAACGTGCGTGACTGGCGCGGGTGGAGTGAAGCTCAGCGGCGCGAACGGCGTATCGCCCGGCTCGCTGTACTGCAACGGCAATACCAGGGTAAACACACTGCCCTGCCCCGGTGTGCTGCTGACGCTGATCGAACCGCCGAGCAACATTGCCAGGTCCCGGGAAATCGACAACCCCAGTCCGGTGCCGCCGTACTTGCGATTGGTGGTGCCATCGGCCTGACGGAAGGCTTCGAAGATGCTTTCCTGCTGATCCGTGGCAATGCCGATCCCCGAATCCTGAACGATGAACGCAATGCGCTCATCGGGCTGACTGGCAATCGTCAGGCTGACCGATCCTCGCTCGGTAAACTTCACCGCGTTGGACAGCAGGTTCTTGATCACTTGTTCAAGGCGCTGGCGGTCAGTGAACATCGTCGTCGGGGCGCCGGGTTGCACTTCGACATGGAACGCCAGCTTCTTGTCCGCCGCGATCGGTTCGAAGACACCCCGCAAACCGTCCGCCAGCCGCGCGACGTGAGTGTTTTCCGGTAGCACTTCGAGCTTGCCCGCCTCGACCTTGGAGATGTCGAGAATATCGTTGATCAAGTTCAGTAGATCGTTGCCGGCGGAATAGATCGACTCGGCAAACTTGACCTGCTCGGGACTGAGGTTGTCCTGCGGGTTTTCCGCGAGCAACTTGGCGAGGATCAGCGAACTGTTCAGCGGCGTGCGCAGTTCGTGGGACATGTTGGCGAGGAACTCGGACTTGTACTTGCTCGAACGCTGCAACTCTTCGGCGCGCTCTTCGAGTTGCACCTGTGCTTGATTCAGCTCGGTGTTTTTCAAGTCCATGGCGTCGCGTTGTTCTGCAAGTGTCTGGGCCTGTTCGGCCAGTTGCTCGTTGGTCTGCTCAAGCTCCACTTGCTGGGTTTCCAGATGCGCCTGGGATTCCTTGAGGATCCGCGACTGCTCTTCCAGCTCTTCGTTGGCGGTTTTCAGCTCTTCTTGCTGCACCTGCAACTCTTCGTTGAGTTGCTGGGTTTCGGCCAACACTTCCTGCAGGCGCTGGCGATAACGGGCCGCCTCGATAGAGGTGCCGATATTGCTGGCGATCAGCTCCAGCAGCTCGATGTCGCGGTCATTGAGCGGACGCAGGAAACCCAGTTCGATCACGCCGTTGACGCGGTCGTCTTCACTGGTCGGCACCACCAGCACACTGTGCGGCAGACCTTCGCCAAGACCGGAACTGACCTTGAAGTAATCGAATGGCACGGAATCCAGCCGAACCAGACGCGCCTGCTGCACCACTTGACCGACGATGCCTTCGGCACTGTGAATCGCCTGATCCTTTTCTTCCTGTTCACGCGAGAAGCCATAGGTGGCGACCCGCTTGAGGCCACCGTGTTCTTCGCGAACATAGAGCGCAGCCACCGCGACGCCGAGATATTGGGCGCAGAACTGCAGAATGTTGCGCCCCAGCAGATTCAGTGTCAGTTGCCCCAGCACCTGCTCGGCCAGTTCGGTCTGGCCGTTACGCAGCCAGGCCTGGCGCTCCAGGCGCTCGGCGCTGGCCTGCTGCGCTGCCAGCGTGGCACCGTAGCTTTCAGACAAATTGACCAGATCGCGACGACCAATGTAGGCCAGCAATCCGCTGATACCCGCAACGAACAGCAGATAAAGGGTGATGCTCCAGATCGTCGTGCGGCGCACTTCTTCATTGCGCGAGGCGCGCAACTGCTGCTCCATGTCGATCACGTCTTCGAACTGCTTGCGAATCTCGTCAGTCAGGCGCTTGCCCCGCCCGGCCCTCACCGCACCACGGTAATCACCGCTGCTGCGCTGTAAATCGATCATCGACTGCGCGTAGGTCGCCCATTCGGTCTGCAAGGCTTGCAGGCGGCGTAAACGATCGGTTTGCACTGGGTTGTCGCCGGTCAACTCAAGCAACGTATTGAGCGCCACGGCGATTCGCGGCTTGGCCGTTTCGTACGGATCGAGGAAGTGTTCATCGCCGCTGAGCAGGAAACCGCGCATACCGGTTTCCAGATCCACGGTCAGTTTCACCGCTTCGTTGGCGTTATTGATCACCCGGTCAGTGTGTTCAACCCACTGGATGACCGATAGCAGGTAAGTGATCAGCGACACGAAGAACACCGCGCTGAGCACGCCGACGCCCAGTGGCAGACTGACGTTGCGACTCAGGAGTTTGCGAAAGCGTTGCTCATCAACCGAAGACGGAGAGGACATGGGGCAGCCTTGTCGAACTGTTGAAAACCCGAGAGTTTGCCCCAAAACACCGGCCTGGATCCATTTTTCTGACGAATTTGGCAGCAAATTCCTACATTTGCCTGCGCGTGGATGCGTGCCAACAGTTATCCTTGCGCGCCCCGCAGCTGCTAATCTTTTTTGTATCAAACCGGGAACTTGTGGCTATGCGCCACTTACTCATGCAAAAGCACGGTATTTTTGATCGACCGGCGCACCCGATTCCTACCCTTTGAGAGCTTAATTATGTCCGCCACCCTTTCCACCATCCTGGTCGTCGAAGACGACGCCATCGTGCGCATGCTGATCGTCGATGTGCTGGAGGAACTGGAATTCAAAGTGCTGGAAGCGGACGGCAGCGAGCAGGCGCTGGAAATTCTCGTGGATACGGCCAAGCACATTGATCTGATGATGACGGATGTCGGTTTACCCGGTATGGATGGCCGTGAGCTGGCCCTGGAAGCGCGTAAAATGCGCCCCGAATTGCCAATCCTGTTTGCCAGTGGTTACGCCGAAAGTATCGATGTGCCAGATGGCATGCACGTTATCGGCAAACCTTTTTCGATTGACCAGCTGCGCGACAAAGTGAAGGGAATACTTAAACCATAACGTGTTCGCCCTTCACCTTTTAAGCAAAATAACCTCGAACACGGGGTTCAATCGATCATTTACGCAACAGACTATTACCGGTCTGTTGCGCTGCACAACTTGCAACTCTTTTAAACTTTAAAAGTCGCGAAAACAGATTTACTGTGCGCCCACCTAACGGCGCAAACACTTACCTGTGTGTTTCACCTAATTGAACTCACCAAGGCCGGAGAGGAACTACAAGCAACTGACAAGGATGAAATCAGTGAAGCCATCACCAAAACAAAGTCTCGTCGAGCAGCGTGACGGAAAACTTGCCCCCTCAAATTTCAATGCTCCGGAACAACGGGACATTGAAGAAAAAAACAATATTCTTGCTGCCATCAAAGCAAAAATCGGCGAGCGCACCGACGAAGAAACCCTGGACCTCAATAAGTTATTCGCCTCACGAGTCACCGACAGCACTTTCGATCATGCCTGTGAATTTGCGCGAATAGAATTGCAGAAGCTCACGAAAAGGGATGCCTTTCTCCTACTGGATGACAGATACATTTTCTGCGAAGAAACAGTGTTTGAAGTTGATGAAAACGCCAGACTGCGCGGACTCGATGATGACTTCTGGCTGGATCTGGATAACTCATCCGGTCTGATAGAACCTCCTGATCGTGACTGGTTTGATATGAGCACGGATTCGCTTGTCACCACCTATCTTAGCGAGGATCTTACCCTGCTCGCCGAATGTGCAGCCAACCTTGGTGGCCGAGTACTTATCGGGAAATACATCAGCGTCGGACAGTGGCTTCGCTTTCAAAAACACGACCTGCCCCACACGGTGCTGGAAGCCAGGCAATTGATCGCGCATCTCACGTTCAAATTACCGTCCCCCCCGCCACTGGGCAACTATCACGAGTTGATCTTCGCCGCGCAAGACAGCCCCTTTCGACTCACCGATGCTGACCGCCAGACCATCAAAGCGTTGATCGAGGAAACCACCGGCGGGGTGACATCGCTGTTTCAGCACATCGTTCCTTACAACAATTTCAATGAAATAGGCGTTGCTGATCGCAGACAGCATGCCGCTACTTTTATTGAACAGTTCCTGAAAAAACCCAAGGCGCAGGCCTTAGGCGCAACGATGCATACCCGGCTGAACTGGAATCTTGAACAAGACGATAGCGAGGTCGCCCGCATGCAAATCATGCATCTGGTCGTATCCGCATTGATCATTGACATCATTCCTACACTGCAACACCACAGCGCAGTCATTGCCGGGTTCGACATGTACCACCCGAACAACGCGTCATTGACCCCTGCGGACGTCGTCGAGAACCTTGAACAGCACTTGCTGCAAACCACGGCAATTGAAGCGACCAATGTGCAAATCGCAGCACACCTGCTGTTGTCCGGGACAGCGCCCGAATTTTTGATCGCCGATACACCGGCGGAGTTGACATTGGGTAAGGCAGGTTGGGTCGTGCTGTCGCAAACAGTCGCGACGATTGAACTGGCCACGCCCGGAGCCGCGCGCTTGTTGAGTTACGCGGACATCATAGCGTTTTCCGAACTGAGCCCAATTAGCAGCGATCAGCGCACACTGCAGGAATTAACGTCCGCCTTGCCGGTCATCAACTGGGCAGTGATGAATAATCTTGTCCCTTATACACAGGGAAAGGATTACAGCCACGAAACGTTTTTAAAAGCGGCTACATACTTCGACCGTTACAGCGATGCATTGCACCAATCCGAAAAAGGTCTGTCAGGCGTCGCGCCCGACCGAACAAAGTTGTCGCTAAAAGCGCTACAGCAAGTTCTTGCACCTGGTGATTACCTGCAACGTAAAGCGTTTTCGATCAAATACGATAAATCCTTCACTGACCGCAACTGGCTCGACCTTCTGGGCTCACTCAACTTGAAGGGGCTGGCCGAGGAAATATTCGACTATTCACTGGATAGACGAGGTATGAGCAAATTCGCCTTGAGCGAACTGCGTAAGTTACGCCTCAGCGTGGTTGACCTCTACATGTCCGGTGATTTGAGCGAAAACGGCAAGCTGACCTCGAAATACAAAACCGCAGCTAACTTCGCGGCACCCGTGGGCGCTTTTCAACGTCTGAATGAGCTGGAGCCCGCAGCCGCGATCTTTGATCGCGCATTCACACAATATTATGAAGAATTGCAGGCGGGTCGGGACGCGTTGATCAAGCTTGCCATCTGCAATCTGCCCAACCGCGACAGACAAGCACTGATGAACGGCCATGTCTCGATCTATACCGTTCGCGAAACAGCCAATCCTATCAACGCCTTCGAGGAAACCCAGAATCATCGCGACGCGAAGAAAGGTCGCTTTGGCGTCATTCTGTGCACCCAGTCCGCGGGGGTGACCCGAAGCTACGAGCTATTCACATTGAGGGGATTGTGCCGGGAGTGCCCCGAACTGGCGTTGATGTTACGGAAGACCGGTGTGATCAATCAGAATCCCCAGCTCTCGTACACAGGAAAAAAAACCGATTTCCAGAAGAAAAATCAAGACCACGTCTGGCCACTGGACTTCAGTGCCTATGCCAGTGGCAGCGAACCCCGCAGTGGCATGACATCCAGCGTCGTGGTGGAAAAACTATGTCAGATGCACCTGCAGGCAGACAATGTCGGGCAAGTAGCACTGTTCTTCGCTCCGGCGCTGAAAGAACTGACTGATTGGGTGCTGACCTATCACCCTGTTCTGACTCGCGAAGAAATGTATGCATCGCTGAATACGCAGACCGAGCTGCAGGTATTGCGTCAGCACAACAGGGTGGTGGATAAATTCCTCGTGGATCTGGTCGTGCCTTTCAAAAAATGCATTGAGGATATCCAGTCCGGGGATGCACCGCGTGTTTCCGAAGGCATCGGAGGCTGCATTCTGGACGGTCTGGCCTTGGTCGGTTTGCTGGTCGGTCTGGGTGTTACGGTGGCGAACATCGTGACCAAATCTGTATCGACCACCGCAAAGGTCTTGAGTATCGCCAAAGCCTCGCTCAGATTTGCTGTCGCAGTGGTCAATCCACTGGACGGTTTACCCGATCTGGCGCAAAAGGGTGCGCGGTTGGCCAAGCGTGGGGCGCTGTTGTTGTCCCAGCGCAGTTCGCAAGCTCTGGAAGTTGCCAGCAGTCAAATCCGCAGATTGAGCGGCAGCTCGCAATCCTATGATTTGATCAAGGCCGCCAAGCGCACTGATCTCATGCAAGGCCAGTGGAAAGCGGTCGATGATCTGGCTGAACCGCTCGAGCTCGTGGCCCTGCAACGCAACAACGAGTGGCATGCGCTGCACTTCAAGACAGGCGGCGCCTGGGGACCGAAGCTGCCGAATTTCAAGATTCTGGATTTTTCGCCTTTGCGGCGTTTTTTTGCGCGCTTCAAGCCGCACGGTTACACCCGGCGTTACTTGAAAAGGTCGCTGCCCCTCGCCAAAAGCAAGCTGGATAACGCCATTAGCGTATGTACCGACCCTAACTGGGAGGCCCAGGTTCGACTGGTTTTTGAACACGTATTCGGGACATATTCCGACGATGCCCTGAAACATGTGCTGCAGAGACTGCGTGCCATGCGCCACGATCTCAACGGTGTCTCACTGGCCAACATGTCGTTCAAGAAAGACCCCGTCAACGCCTTGGCAGCCTTGCGAACTACGGACTATAAACAGTGGAAAGCAGCCAGGAAAAATGTTGACGATCCTGCGGGTTCGTTCAAACGCTTTTTGAAGATATTTCCCGACCAGATGGATGAGTTCTACCGCACCAGCCGTTACGACGACAGCCGGATCGCCGACGTGCTAATCCATGAGTTATCGCACGGTGCACCAGGAACGCTCGATTTGTATTACGGGCATGTGACCCCGTTTTCCCAATTAGACGTCACCTCGCTGGTTGATTTGGCAAGGAGTTCGACCCGGGCTCACCCGCGGTTCCCGGACAATCCCCACGCGGTATTGGCGCGACCAGGCGACTGGAAGATTCTTGACTCCAGCGCCGCCAGTCAACCGCTGTTGGTGCGTCAAAATCCGGCACTACTCAATGCCGACTCCTATGAACTGGCCGTGGGTCTGCTCGACCAGATCAAAACCGAGCGCCCTATGTTCGAGTTGAACATCGACGCAATCCGTTTCCCGGTATACCACGCCCACCCCGAGCGCTTCCTGGACCAACCGGTCCTGGTCAACCTCGGCACGCCGATTACCTGATATAGACAAACCGGACACCGTCCGGTTTGTGTTTTAATCCGCGCTGCTTTTTTCCCACCGTACGTTTAGGAATCCGCGTTATGAGCCAGCCTGCAACCAAAGTTCTCGTCATTGGTTACGTCTGGCCCGAACCCCGCTCATCCGCCGCCAGCGGGCACGTGATGCAGATTCTCGAGACGTTCCTGGAGCAAGGCTGGGAGATTACCTTCAGCAGCCCGGCAGGTCCCGGTGAGCACAAGGCCGATTTGTGTGCACTGGGGATCCGCGAGGTGCCGATCGAACTCAATAACAGCAGCTTCGATACCTTCATCAGTGACCTGGCGCCCGACATTGTGTTGTTCGACCAGTTCATGATGGAAGAGCAGTTCGGCTGGCGGGTTGAAAAGCACTGTCCAGGCGCCCTGCGTGTTCTGGAAACATCTGATCTGCAAAGCTTGCGACATGCCCGCCATCAACGGCTCAAGGATCGTCTGAAAGCCAATAACGATCAGGATGACTTCAGCGATTTGTTTATTCCTGCGTTGCGCGAAGAATTCGAATTGATGGCTACCACCGACCTGGCCAAACGGGAAATTGCGGCGTTGTATCGTTGTGACTTGAACCTGATGATTTCCGAAGTGGAAATCGAGTTACTGGTCGAACAGTTCGGTTTACCGCGCCAGTTGCTGCATTGGTGTCCACTGATGGTTGACCTGCCAGAGGCACCAGCGCGAACCTTCGAAGATCGGGAACATTTTCTGAGTATCGGCAATTTCCGTCATGCCCCCAACTGGGATGCCGTGCTCTGGATGAAATCGACCATCTGGCCGCTTATTCGCCAACAATTGCCTGAAGCACAACTGCACATTTACGGCGCCTACACGCCCCCCAAAGCCACGGCTCTGCACAACGCGGCGCAGGGCTTTCATGTAATGAACTGGGCTGAAGATGCATTGCAGGTCATGTCTGCGGCGCGGGTCTGTCTGGCGCCTCTGCGCTTTGGCGCCGGGATCAAGGGCAAGCTCGTTGACGCGATGCTTTGCCGCACTCCGAGTGTCACAACGCCGATCGGTGCCGAGGGCATGCACGGTGAATGCCGATGGCCTGGAGATGTCACCCGTACCGCGACTGAATTCGCCGACTGCGCGATCAAGTTATATAAGGACGAAACTTACTGGCAAGCTGCCAGCCTGGCTGGCGACAGGTTATTGAGCGAGCGTTACCAACAGAAAACCCATGGACCAGCGCTCATCGCGAAACTGCAAGAATGCAAAATAAACTTACAATCACTGCGAGCCAATAATTTTATCGGCAGCATGTTGCGCCATCATGCCCACAAAAGCACACAATATATGGCTCAGTGGATTGAAGCCAAAAACAACAACACCCCGTCGACCCAGGCATAAAGATACCAGCACTACAAAACTTGTATTACATCGGCTATTGGCGAACCAACAACCCAGACTTATAAACATCCTGCCTGTGCGAACGTTATTCGCACTTATTGAATTACGCAGGATACAACATGAACAACTACACCTTTAAAAACCTGCTCCCTTATCAATGGATGGGGAGCACTCCAGAAATTGACAATCTGTCATTGTTCGAAATGACATTGCCCGGCACGCATAACGCTGGCTGTGACTGGGAGGCCTCTTATGCACCATTCGTCGCAAACTGGGTAGTTTGTCAGGATGTCTCTTTTTATTCGCAACTCAATCGCGGTGCGCGGGCGCTTGACCTGCGCCTGATATACGACTCAAAGTCCAGCGGACTCGCAAAATTCCGCTTCCTGCATAACAGCGAATTGTCCTCGCGCACGCTGGAAGATCTCGTTCGCGACATCAAAGGTTTTATGGAACGCAGCTACAATGAATTCATCATCCTCGACTTCCACGAATTAAAGGGAGGCAAGGAGCCCTTCGATTACAAGTACTTCAGCGAAATGATGATCAAGCATTTGGGCGAGTACATAATACCGTCAGAAAACATACACCTCACTCTTGGACAATTGAAAAAAGTCAGCCGAACGCAACGATTGTTGGTGGCAACTCCATCGCATTACGATCTGGACTGGAAGTTGTTCTGCGGGCAGGTCGTTCACAAGTGGGCTGGAAATTCTTACGTCCAGGAAACCCTGCACCCTACTTCCTCATTGTTTGCTTACGTGATCGAAGTCATGAAAAGCCCCCCTTCGAGAGACTATCTTTGGTCGCTCTCGGCAGCCATCTGGACTTTGGAGGGGCCGCAAAGAATCCTTGAAGTCCTTGATGACTGGTTTGATCCTGAGAGAAGAAATTGGGTGGAGCACTGCAACATCATCAGTTTCGATTTTATTAAAAACTCCAAAATCGTATTTTTTTGCCAGGCAGCCAATCTGGGAAAAGCTGCTAAAAAATCCACAACAGGCGCCGTGACTTGATCCAATGCCGGGCCGCTTCAGCCGCGGCCCTTCAGCAAGCTGGCGCACAACCGGCGGAACGAGGCATGATCGCCGGGCGATAACAAAAAAAGCGCCCAGCCATGACCCGAACCGCACGCGTGACCGACCCCTCTTACGAGTTGATGGATGACCATAACGGGTTGTCCATCATTTACCGTCAGCATGGCTTTCCCTGCCCGCTGGTGCGCTGGCATTTCCACAAGGAGTACGAACTGCACCTGATCGTCGCCAGTTCAGGCAAAGTGTTCATCGGCGACTACATCGGCAACTTCTACCCACAAACCCTGTTCCTCACCGGGCCCAATCTGCCCCACAACTGGATCAGCCAGGTGGCGGAAGATGAAATCGTCGAAAAACGCGACATGCTGGTCAACTTCACCGACGAGCTGTTCGAGAGTGGCCATCAGGTGTTTGCTGAACTGAAGACGCTGGCGCCATTACTGGAGCGTGCTCAATACGGCATCGAGTTCCGCTGCAAACGCACGATTGGCCAGGCCATGACGCTGATGCAGCGAATTGCCGACAGCCGCGGCATCACTCGACTCGGGCACTTTTTCATCCTCATGGAATTGCTGGCGGCCAGCGATGACTTCCAGTTGTTGTCCGGCGCAACCACGTCGCAATTGGCGGATGAGCACAATATCGACCGCACCAACCGCGCCGTTGATTACATCTTCAGCCATTACGCCCGGGACATTTCCCTGGAAGAAGTCGCCGAGCATCTGGGCATGACACCGACCTACTTCAGCCGCGTATTCAAACAGGCGACCGGGCGCACCTTCATCGAGTTCGTCAATCGCTTGCGCATCAGCAAGTCCTGCGAATTGTTGGCCGATGGCGATAAACCAGTGACCGATGTGTGCTTCGAGTCGGGCTTCAACAATATTTCCAACTTCAATCGACGCTTTCAGCAGCTCAAGGGCATGACGCCTTCGCATTATCGACGCCTGGCAGTGCAGCGCCTGACCGAGCAAAACCACAGCTGAAAGCAGGATCAAAAGATCGCAGCCTTCGGCAGCTCCTACACCGGTCATCTGTAGGAGCTGCCGAAGGCTGCGATCTTTTGATCTTCGCTATTAATCTCTGAAAACCTGTACGTATCCGCTGCCCTCCCAGCGCTGCAATCCCCTTCCCTGCGTTTACCCCTTCAAAGTCCAGTGCAAAAAAGTATCAATCAAAGTGCGACGGATGATTTGTCAGCCCTGCGATTGAAGGCTGTAATCAGCGCACATTCTTCCTGCACTGGAAGACACAAAAACAATAACCGTCCTTCTGCCTCCCCCGGGGTGCAGAAAAAGGAGTGCACGATGCAACCCACTGCAAAAGCTCTGCTTGCCCTCACCTGCATGACCCTCAGTAGCGTCAGCCTTGGCGCCCAGACCCTGACCATCGCCACCGTCAACAACAGCGACATGATCCGCATGCAGAAGCTCTCGAAAACGTTCGAGACCGAGCACCCGGACATCAAGCTCAATTGGGTAGTGCTGGAAGAAAACGTGCTGCGCCAACGCCTGACCACCGACATCGCCACTCAGGGCGGGCAGTTCGACGTGTTGACCATCGGCATGTACGAAGCTGCACTGTGGGGCGCCAAGGGTTGGCTTGAGCCGATGAAAGATCTGCCGGCCAGTTACGCCCTCGACGATGTGTTCCCGTCGGTGCGCGAAGGTCTGTCGGTCAAGGGTTCGCTGTACGCCCTGCCGTTCTACGCCGAAAGCTCGATTACCTATTACCGCACCGACCTTTTCAAGGAGGCCGGCCTGACCATGCCAGAGCGGCCGACCTGGGAACAGATCGCCGGTTTTGCGGAAAAACTCACCCACAAAGATAAAGAGCAATACGGCATCTGTCTGCGCGGCAAGGCCGGTTGGGGCGAGAACATGGCGCTGATCACCACCGTAGCCAATGCCTATGGCGCGCGCTGGTTCGATGAACAGTGGAAGCCGGAATTCACGGGGCCCGAGTGGAAAAACGCGCTGAATTTCTACGTCGACACCATGAAGAAATCCGGCCCGCCGGGCGCCTCCAGCAACGGTTTCAACGAAAACCTTGCGCTGTTCAACAGCGGCAAATGCGCGATCTGGGTCGATGCCAGCGTCGCCGGTTCGTTCGTCACCGACAAGACCCAGAGCAAGGTTAGCGACCACGTCGGCTTCACCTTCGCACCGCATCAAGTCACCGACAAAGGTTCGGCCTGGTTGTATTCGTGGGCGCTGGCGATTCCGACCAGCTCCAAGGCCAAGGATGCTGCGAAAACCTTCAGCGCCTGGGCCACGTCGAAAGAATACGGCGCACTGGTTGCCGAGAAGGACGGGATCGCCAACGTACCGCCGGGCACCCGTGCCTCCACGTACAGCGACGCTTACATCAAAGCCGCGCCGTTTGCCAAGGTCGCGCTGGAATCGCTGAAGGCGGCCGACCCAGGCAAACCGACCCTGAAGCCCGTGCCGTACATCGGCATTCAACTGGTGACCATCCCTGAGTTCCAGGCGGTGGGAACGCAGGTCGGCAAACTGTTCTCGGCGGCGTTGATCGGCCAGACCACGGTGGATCAGGCGCTGGCGTCAGCGCAGCAGACCACTGAACGCGAGATGAAGCGCGCGGGTTATCCGAAGTAACTTGCACCGCTCGCTCTTGCTTTTGTAGGAGTGAGCCTGCTCGCGATAGCGGCTCTCCATCCAACAAAGCGGTGACTGACACACCGCTATCGCGAGCAGGCTCACTCCTACAGGGGATCTTCATTCGCCTGTCGAATCGGTTACTGCCATGAATACTTCAACTGCCAAAGCCCACCTCGACCTGTCGCCACCTGCGCGCAAGGTCCGCGTACGCAATCCCGGCTGGTTTCTGGTCAGCCCCTCGGTGGCCTTGTTGCTGCTGTGGATGATCGTGCCGCTGGGCATGACCATTTACTTCTCGATGATCCGCTACAACCTGCTCTACCCCGGTGAAAACCAGTTCGTGGGGCTGGAGAACTTCACTTATTTCCTGACCGACTCAGGGTTCATGCCCGGCGCTACCAACACCTTGTTACTGGTCGGCAGCGTATTGCTGATCAGTGTGGTGTTCGGCGTGTTGATCAGTGCCTTGCTGGAGGCCAGCGAGTTTCTCGGGCGTGGCATCGTGCGGGTCATGCTGATTTCGCCGTTCTTCATCATGCCCACGGTTGGCGCGCTGATCTGGAAGAACCTGATTTTCCATCCGGTGTCGGGAATCCTCGCCTACATCTGGAAACTGTTCGGCGCACAACCGGTGGACTGGCTGGCGCACTACCCGCTGCTGTCGATCATCATCATTGTGTCGTGGCAATGGCTGCCCTTCGCGATCCTGATCCTGATGACGGCCATGCAGTCCCTCGACCAGGAGCAGAAAGAAGCTGCGCGCCTCGACGGCGCGGGCCCCATCGCCATCTTCTGGCACCTGACGCTGCCGCACCTGGCCCGGCCGATTGCGGTGGTGGTGATGATCGAAACGATCTTCCTGCTGTCGGTGTTCGCCGAGATTTTCACCACCACCAATGGCGGCCCCGGCTACGCCTCGACCAACCTCGCCTACTTGATCTACAACCAGGCGCTGGTGCAGTTCGATGTCGGCATGGCCTCGGCGGGCGGCTTGATTGCCGTGGTCATCGCCAACATCGCCGCGATCATTCTGGTGCGGATGATCGGCAAAAACCTGACTGACAAAGCCTGAGGCCTGCCATGACTCTTCAACAATCCCGCCGGCTGCAAAGCCTGCTGCTCGGCACCCTGGCCTGGGCCATCGCGATCGTGATTTTCTTCCCGATCTTCTGGATGGTGATGACCAGTTTCAAGACCGAAATCGACGCCTTCGCCACGCCGCCGCAGTTCATCTTCACGCCGACGCTGGAGAATTACCTGCACATCAACGAGCGCAGCGACTACTTCAGTTTTGCCTGGAATTCGGTGGTGATCTCCTTCAGCGCCACCGCCCTGAGCCTGCTGATTGCCGTGCCGGCCGCCTACTCGATGGCGTTCTACGAAACCCAGCGCACCAAAGGCACGCTGCTGTGGATGCTCTCCACCAAAATGCTGCCGCCGGTGGGCGTGCTGATGCCGATCTACCTGCTGGCCAAGAGTTTCGGCCTGCTCGATACGCGCATCGCGCTGATCGTGATCTACACGCTGATCAACCTGCCGATTGTGGTCTGGATGATTTACACCTACTTCAAGGACATCCCCAAAGACATCCTCGAAGCCGCCCGCCTCGACGGCGCCACGCTGTGGCAGGAAATGGTCCGCGTGCTGCTGCCCATCGCCAAGGGCGGCCTGGCCTCGACCGTGCTGCTGTCGCTGATCCTGTGCTGGAACGAGGCCTTCTGGTCGCTGAACCTGACCTCGTCGAAAGCCGCACCACTGACCGCGTTGATCGCCTCGTACTCAAGCCCTGAAGGGTTGTTCTGGGCCAAGTTGTCGGCGGTGTCGACCCTGGCCTGTGCGCCGATTCTGATCTTCGGCTGGATCAGCCAGAAACAACTGGTCCGCGGCCTGTCGTTTGGCGCTGTGAAGTAGATATTTCAGAAGCAAAAGATCGCAGCCTTCGGCAGCTCCTACACAGAGCACACCGTCCCCCTGTAGGAGCTGCCGCAGGCTGCGATCTTTTGATCTTAAAAAAACAACAATGCGGAGGCCCATCACCATGGCCAACCTGAAAATCAAGAATCTGCAAAAAGGCTTCGAAGGTTTTTCCATCATCAAGGGCATCGACCTGGAGGTGAACGACAAGGAATTCGTGGTCTTCGTCGGCCCGTCCGGTTGCGGTAAATCGACTCTGCTGCGCCTGATCGCAGGGCTTGAAGAAGTCAGCGGCGGCACCATCGAGCTCGATGGCCGCGACATCACCGAAGTCAGCCCGGCCAAGCGAGACCTGGCGATGGTGTTCCAGACCTACGCCCTGTACCCGCACATGACCGTGAAAAAGAACATGTCCTTCGCCCTCGATCTGGCCGGCGTACCAAAAGCCGAAGTCGAGCAGAAAGTCGGTGAGGCGGCGCGCATTCTTGAGCTCGGGCCGATGCTCGAGCGCAAACCTAAACAGCTGTCCGGCGGTCAGCGTCAACGTGTCGCGATCGGCCGCGCCATCGTGCGCAATCCGAAAATCTTCCTGTTTGACGAACCGCTGTCCAACCTCGACGCCGCGCTGCGCGTGCAGATGCGCCTGGAACTGCTGCGTCTGCACAAAGACCTGCAAGCGACCATGATCTACGTGACCCACGATCAGGTTGAAGCGATGACCATGGCCGACAAAGTCGTGGTGCTCAATGGCGGCAAGATTGAGCAAGTCGGCTCGCCGCTGGACCTCTATCACAGCCCGGCCAACCTGTTCGTCGCCGGTTTCCTCGGCACGCCGAAAATGGGTTTCCTCAAGGGCAAGATTACCCGCGTCGACGGCCCAAGCTGCGAAGTCGCACTGGACGCCGGCACGCGCATCACCCTGCCCTTCAATGCCGCCCACCTCAGCATCGGCAGCGCCGTGACTCTCGGCATTCGCCCGGAACATCTGGAACTGGCGCAACCGGGCGACTGCACCCTGCAAGTCACCGCCGATGTCAGCGAACGTCTGGGCAGCGACACCTTTTGCCACGTCAAAACCAACGCCGGCGAAGCCCTGACCATGCGTGTGCGCGGTGATCTGGCGAGCCGTTATGGCGAGCAACTGAACCTCTATCTGGACGCCGCCCACTGCCATCTATTCGATGCCGAAGGCGTGGCGCTGGCCCGTCCGCTGCGTGCGGCTGCCTGATTTTCTCGAGAGTTTTCCCATGAAACTGAACAAACAGAATCTCAACCGCCTCGCCACCGAAGTGCAACTGCCGGCCTACAGCCTCAGCGACACTCGCCAAGGCATCGCGCACATTGGCGTTGGTGGCTTTCACCGGGCGCATCAGGCGTATTACACCGACGCGCTGATGAACACTGGCGAAGCGCTGGACTGGGCGATTTGCGGTGTCGGCCTGCGCGCCGAAGACCGCCGTGCCCGCGATGATCTCAAAGAGCAGGATTACTTGTTCACCCTCTTCGAACTCGGTGACAGTGATGACACCGAAGTACGCGTCATCGGCGCGATTCGCGACATGCTGCTGGCCGAAGACGGCGCGCAGGCGTTGATCGACAAACTCGCCGATCCGCAGATCCGCATCGTCTCGCTGACCATCACCGAGGGCGGCTATTGCATCGATGACAGCAACGGTGAATTCATGGCGCATCTGCCGCAGATCCAGCACGACCTGGCACACCCGGGCGCACCGATAACCGTGTTCGGCTTCCTCTGTGCGGCCCTGGAGAAACGCCGTGGCGCAGGCACGCCGGCGTTCACGATCATGTCCTGCGATAACCTGCCGCACAACGGCGCGGTGACCCGCAAGGCACTGCTGGCCTTCGCCACCCTGCGCAACACGGGGCTGCGCGACTGGATCGAGCAGAACGTCAGTTTCCCCAACGCGATGGTCGACCGCATCACACCAATGACCAGCACCGCGCACCGTCTGCAACTGGCCGACAAACACGCGGTGGACGACGCCTGGCCGGTGGTCTGCGAACCGTTTGTGCAGTGGGTGCTGGAAGACAAATTCGTCAACGGTCGTCCCGCGTGGGAGAAGGTTGGTGTGCAGTTCACCGACGACGTGTCGCCGTACGAAGAGATGAAGATCAAATTGCTCAACGGCAGCCATCTGGCGCTGACTTATCTGGGTTTTTTGAAGGGCTATCGCTTCGTCCACGAAACCATGAACGACCCGCTGTTCGTGCGTTACATGCGCGCCTATATGGACCTGGATGTGACGCCGCAACTGGCACCGGTACCGGGTATCAACCTGGACGAATACAAAGACACGCTGGTGGCGCGGTTCTCTAACCAAGCGATTGCCGATCAGCTTGAGCGTGTGTGTTCGGATGGTTCGTCGAAGTTTCCCAAATTCACCATTCCGACGATCAACCGGTTGATTGCCGATGGGCGCGAGACCCGTCGCGCGGCGTTGGTGGTGGCGGCTTGGGCGTTGTATTTGAAAGGCGTGGATGAGAATGGCGACACCTATTCCATTCCTGATCCGCGGGCTGTTTTTTGTCAGGCGCTGGTGGCGGATGATGCGTTGATGACGGAGCGTTTGTTGGCGGTCGAGGAGATTTTCGGCACGGCGATACCGCGCTCGGCGGAGTTTGTCGCAGCGTTTGAATGGTGTTGCGATAGTTTGCGGGAGGTGGGTGTTACGCGGACTTTGGAGCGTGTGCTGGCCTGAGTTATGCGGTGAAGCTACCGACGTCATCGCTGGCAAGCCAGCTCCCACATTTTCTCGATGGCACTCAATACTTGTGAACGACTGAGAACCCTGTGGGAGCTGGCTTGCCAGCGATTGGCCACACCCGGATTGACCTGACTCCTTGAGGATATTCTTGTGACAACCCGACAACTCTTCCTCGGCATAGACTGCGGCACCCAAGGCACCAAAGCGATCATCCTCGATGCCGCCAGCGGTCAGGTGCTCGGCCAGGGCGCCGCAGCGCACACGATGATCAGCGGCGCCAATGGCCGTCGCGAGCAAGACACTCAGCAATGGCTTGAAGCTTTCGCCCTCGCCACCCGCCAGGCGCTGCTGGCGGCGGATGTCGATGGCCAATCAATCCTCGGCATCGGCGTTTCCGGGCAGCAGCACGGTCTGGTGCTACTCGATGATGAAGGCGAAGTACTGCGCCCGGCCAAACTCTGGTGCGACACCGAAACCAGCGCTGAAAACGACCGACTGCTCACCCACCTCGGCGGCGAAAACGGCTCTCTGGAACGCCTCGGCGTGGTCATCGCGCCGGGTTACACCGTGTCAAAACTGCTCTGGACCAAAGAACAACATCCAGACGTATTCGCGCGTATCTCCCGCATTCTGCTGCCCCACGATTACCTCAACTTCTGGCTAACCGGCCGAGCCTGCAGCGAGTACGGCGACGCTTCCGGCACCGGTTATTTCAACGTCCGCAGCCGCCAGTGGGATTTGCAGCTGTTGCGCGACATCGACCCCAGCGGACGCCTGCAAGCGGCGTTGCCGGAGCTGATCGATGCGCACGAAGCCGTAGGCACGATCCTGCCCGCGATTGCCGAACACCTCGGCATCAACCGCAACGCATTGGTGTCCAGCGGTGGCGGTGACAACATGATGGGCGCCATCGGCACCGGCAACATCCAGCCCGGCGCGATCACCATGAGCCTCGGGTCGTCCGGCACTGTGTACGCCTACGCCGATGCACCAACGGTCAGTGCGGATGCTTCGGTCGCGACTTTTTGCTCCTCCAGCGGCGGATGGCTGCCGCTGATCTGCACCATGAACCTGACCAACGCCACCGGCGCGATTCGCGAACTGTTCGAACTCGATCTCGATCAGTTCAACACCCTCGTCGCCCAAGCCCCTATCGGTGCTGAAGGCGTGTGTATGCTGCCATTCCTCAACGGCGAGCGCGTCCCCGCCCTGCCTCACGCCACCGGCAGCCTGCACGGCTTGACGCTGGACAACCTGACGCAGGCCAATCTTTGCCGCGCCGCCATCGAAGGCACGACCTTCGGCTTGCGTTATGGACTGGATTTACTCCGGCACAATGGTTTACAAAGCCGCAGTATTTGCCTGATCGGCGGCGGTTCGAAGAGCGCCGTGTGGCGCCAAATCGTCGCCGACATCATGGACACCCCCGTCATCTGCACCGAACAAAGCGAAGCGGCCGCCCTTGGCGCGGCGATTCAGGCCGCGTGGTGCAAGTCATGGTCCAATGGCCACGAAGACTCCCTGGCCGATCTGTGCCAGCGCTGCGTGAAGCTTGACCTGAGCAGTGAAACCCTGCCGAACGCCGCCAATGTCGCGGCATTCCAGCGGGCTTATGAACGCTATCAACAGCATGTCGCAACCCTATAAAGAGCAAACAATTATGTATTTGGTGTGTGGCGAAGCGCTGTTTGATTTCTTCAGCGAAGACGATGCCAGTGGTCTGGCCTCGAAAGTGAATTTCAAGGCGATTGCTGGCGGCTCGCCGTTCAACGTCGCGGTGGGTTTGCGCCGTCTGGGTGTGGACTCGGCCTTGTTCGGTGGGCTGTCCACCGACTACCTCGGCCGCCGCTTGCAACAGGTGCTGCAGGACGAAGGTGTGCGCCCGGATTATCTGGTGGACTTCGCTGCACCGACCACGCTGGCGATGGTCGCCGTCGGTGCCAATGGCTCGCCGCATTACAGCTTTCGCGGTGAAGGCTGCGCTGATCGGCAACTGAGCCTGGCGCATCTGCCTACGCTAGGCCCTGAGGTGCGCGGCTTGCACGTCGGCTCGTTTTCGCTGGTGGTGCAGCCGATTGCCGACACACTGCTGGCGCTGGTGCAGCGTGAAAGCGGCAAACGCCTGATCAGCCTCGACCCCAACGTGCGCCTCAATCCCGAGCCGAATATCGACCTGTGGCGCGAACGAATCGCCACGCTGGTGCAACTGGCCGATCTGATCAAAGTCAGCGATGAAGACTTGAGCCTGCTGTATCCCGAGCAGGATCCGCAGCGGGTCATCGAAGGCTGGCTGGAGCATCGCTGCCACATGGTATTCCTCACCCGCGGCGGCGAAGGCGCAAGCGTGTTCAGTCGCGCCCACGGCTCCTGGTCAGTGCCAGCCTGTTCCGTAAAGATCGCCGATACCGTTGGCGCCGGAGACACCCTCCAGGCTGCATTGATTACCTGGCTGACCGAGCAGGGTCTGGACTCGGTCGAAGGCGTGCAGCAATTGGCCCGCGAGCAGATCGACGCGATGCTTAATTTCGCCGTGCAAGCGGCAGCGCTGACCTGCAGCAAGACCGGTCCGGATCTGCCCTATCGTCATCAATTGACCTGAACGCGTAAACTGTCGCCCTTTTACGCGCATCACAGGATGACGGCTTTTGAATTCTCGGCAGACGATTGGACTATTGATACTCGCGGCACTGTTGACGGGCTGCGGCACCTCGCCGCCCCGCTCGCCTGAAAACATCTGCGAGATCTTCCGGGAAAAAAGCGATTGGTACGACGCCGCGCAAGTCACGCAAAAGCGCTGGGGCGTACCGATCCAAGTGCCGTTCGCAATCATGTATCAGGAGTCCGGCTACCGCTACGACGCCAAGACTCCACGCAAATACCTGCTCTGGGTCATTCCGTGGGGCCGCGTCTCGACCGCATCGGGTTATGCGCAGGCCAAGGATGAAGTCTGGTCCGACTACCAGAAAAGCACCGGCAGAAACTGGGCCGACCGCGAAGATTTCGACGACGCCATCGACTTTGTCGGCTGGTACATGGACAAGACCACCTCGATCAACGGCGTCTACAAATACGACGCCTATGGCCAGTACCTCAACTATCACGAAGGCTGGGGCGGTTATCGCAACAAGACTTATGCCGCCAAGGCTTGGCTGATGCCAACTGCGCGCAAGGTGCAGAATCGTTCCGACATGTATGCCCAGCAATATGCTGGCTGCAAGGAAGACTTGAATCGCGGGTTCTGGAGCCGGTTCTGGCATTGGCTATAAACCCGCTCCCCCTGTAGGAGCTGCCGCAGGCTGCGATCTTTTGATCTTGTTTTTGAAAATCAAAAGATCGCAGCCTGCGGCAGCTCCTACAGGGGATTTGGGTGCGGCGCAGGTCCAGTGTGGGAGCTAGCCGGCTAGCAATGGCAACCGTTCAAGCGTTACAAATCCAGGGTTTACAACACCGAAAAGTTGTAACTCACAATCAACCGCGTCTCATCCACATCCCGCGCAAACTGCTCGTAATTCGTGCGGTAAGTCGCATTCCGCAAGCGCAAACTCACATCCTTGAACGTCCCCGTCTGAATCACGTACTTCAACTCGCTGTCACGCTCCCACTCTTTGCCTTCCTGATCACTGCCCACAACCTTGATGTGATCACCGTTCACATAACGCGTCAGGAAACTCAGACCGTTGATGCCGATCGCCTTGAAGTCATAGTCATAACGCAGTTGCCAGGAGCGTTCCTGCGCGGCGGCGAAGTCGTTGACCTGCACATAGTTGACCAGATACGGGTTGCTGCCATCGAGGTACGGCATTGAGTTGTCACCGTTCATGCGCTGCCAGCCACCACTGAAAGTGTGGCCGCTGATGGCATAAGACAGTATGCCGCTCAGTGCACGGTTATCGATTGAGCCGGCCTTCGCATCGCCGCTGTCGGCACTTTTCAGCAAGCGCAGATCAGCTTTCAATACACCGTTGCCCAGCGGCTGATTACCCAACAGCCCCACGAAGTGCTGACGATAGATGTCTTCAAGTTCGGCGTAGTGATACTGCGCAGTCAGACGATCGTTGATCTTGTAGTCGAAGCCGTACATGTCGAAATGGTCGGCGGTGGTGTTACACGCGTAGCGCTTGTTCTTGCAGTGCACGCGGATGTCTTGCGAATCGGTGGAATCACGCGCGGTGTACTTGTCCAGACGCGCCGCCATGAAGGTCAGATCCTTCACTTCTTTTGAAGTCAGCATTGCGCCATTGAACATCGTCGGCAGCAGACGACCATCGTTGTACTTGAGCAGCGGCAGATCCGGCAGCAGCGCGCCGTATTTCAGCACCGTGTCCGAAACCTTCACTTTCGCGGTCAGGCCGATTTTCGCGTATTGATCTTTCGAACCGCGCGGGTCCTGCCCGCTGGACGGCAGCAAACCGCTGTTACTGCTGTCGGCGCTGGAATCGAGTTTGAAGCCAAGCATGCCCAGCGCATCGATACCGAAGCCAACCGTGCCCTCGGTGTAACCCGACTGCAGATTGAGAATGAAACCCTGCGCCGACTCTTCACGCTTGGACGCGCCCTGATCATTGGACGTGTGCCCATCACGGAAATCGCGGTTGAAGTACACCGTGCGCGACTCGATTTTCGCCGTTGTGTCTTCAAGAAATCCGCTGGCCTGTACTTGCGCGGTGAAACCGGCGCACAGCACAAAGGCTCCGAAGCCAAACGACTGCTGGCGCGGGGTGATGAGGGGAAATGGGGGACGCATGAAAAACTCCAACAATGAAGCGTTTGCGCAAAGGCGCAATAAGCCAGAAAAATAGCTCCCGTCCCGGATCAATGAAGCGCCGAGAGGAAGTGGACACGCAGGGGTGAGTCGCAATGATGGCAGATGGCTTTGACGTGCTACAGGCGACTTTAGTCTGAAACTGACTGGCTATTCTTCGGCGCTTTGCCGTTCGAACCCTCCAGATTGGTAAGCCATGCTTTTGGGGAAATGCCCGATTTTATTGGGCCGAACGTTCGTCCTAAGGGTTTTCCCTATAACCCGCACAGGCTGGGCGTACGGCATTTGCGCCTTGAACCAGACGGTCTAATCCTGCAACATCCACCTCCTGCTTATTCAACGGACGGAATTCAAGGCATGCTGGACGCCAACGCAACCCACATCACCCTCACCCTCGAAGGCGTTTCCGCTGACCTGCAAGTCCTGAGCTTCACCGGTCGCGAAGCCCTCAACGAACCGTTCCGTTTTGACCTCGAACTGGTCAGCGCTCGCCCCGACCTCAAACTCGAAGAGCTGCTGCACAAGCGCGGCGTGCTGACGTTTGGTGCCACCGGCGAAGGCACGATCCACGGTTTGGTGTACCGCATCGAGCAAGGCGATTCCGGCAAAACCCTGACGCGTTACAGCATCAGCCTGGTGCCGCAACTCGCCTATCTGCGGCACAACCACGATCAGCAAATTTTCCAGCAACTGACCGTGCCGAAGATCATCGCTCAGGTGCTGGAAGATCGCGGCATTCTTGCCGACGCCTACAGTTTCCAGCTCAGTGCCGAGTACCCGGAACGCGACTACTGCGTGCAGTACGACGAGTCCGACCTGCATTTCATCCAGCGTTTGTGCGAAGAGGAAGGCATTCACTTCCACTTCCAGCACAGCAGCAGTGGGCACAAACTGGTGTTCGGCGACGACCAGACCGTTTTCCGCAAACTCAAGGCCGTGAGCTACCAGCAAGACTCCGGCATGAGCGCCGACAAACCGGTGATCAAGCGCTTCAACCTGCGCCTGGAAACCCGCACCACCCGCGTCAGCCGCCGCGACTACGACTTCGAAAAACCGAAGATCCTGCCCGAAGGCGCGGTCAAGTCCGAGTTCGCTCCGGACCTTGAGGACTACGACTACCCCGGCCGCTTCACCACCCGCGAGCGCGGCAAGTTCCTCTCGACCCGAGCGCTGGAACGCCATCGCAGCGACTACAAACTCGCCGAAGGCAAAGGTGACGAACCAACCCTCACCAGCGGCCATTTCCTCACGCTCGCCGAACACCCGCGCGCCGAATGGAACGACCTGTGGCTGCTGCTGGAAGTCCTCCACGAAGGCAAACAACCGCAAGTGCTCGGCGAAAACGTCACCAGCGACGTCACCGACAACAAATCCGATTTCCACCAGGGCTACCGCAACAGCTTCATCGCCACCCCGTGGGACGCGCACTACCGCCCTGCCCTCGAACACCCGAAACCCAAAGTCCTCGGCAGCCAGACTGCCGTCGTCACCGGCCCGGGCGGCGAAGAAATCCACTGCGACCAATACGGCCGCATCAAAGTCCAGTTCCACTGGGACCGCGACGGCCAGTCCAACGACAAAACCACCTGCTGGATGCGCGTCGCCAGCGGCTGGGCCGGCGCAGCCTACGGCGGCATCGCCATCCCGCGCATCGGCATGGAAGTCCTCGTCACCTTCCTCGAAGGCGACCCCGACCAGCCCCTCGTCACCGGCTGCCTGTACCACAAGGAAAACGTCGTCCCCTACGACCTGCCCGCAAACAAAACCCGCAGCACCTTCAAAACCCTGAGCTCACCGGGTGGCAAGGGCTACAACGAATTTCGGATCGAAGACAAGAAAGGCGTCGAGCAAATCTACATCCACGCCCAGCGCGATTGGGACGAAAACATCGAGCACGACCAGAAAATTCGTGTGGGCAACGAACGGCACGACACCGTTGAAGCCAATACGCTGAGCGAGTTCAAGGTTGAAGAACACCGGATTACGCATCTGGATCGCAAAAGCGAAATGCGTGCGGATGATCATTTGACCGTGGGCGTGACGCAGCATGTGAAAGTCGGCACTGCTCAATTCGTCGAAGCCGGCACCGAAATCCACTACCACGCCGGCGACAAGGTTGTGGTTGAGGGGGGCATGGAACTCACGGCCAAGGCTGGCGGGAGTTTTGTGAAGGTTGATGCGGGTGGTGTGACGATTAGTGGCGCTGAGGTGAAGGTGAATACCGGGGGTGCGCCTGGTGTGGGGACCGGGATCGGGATTTTGATTCCGTTGATTCCGGGGTTGGCGGATAAGGATAAATTCGGGAAGTTACTCGAAAGTGCGCCACGTAGTCATAAGGCAAGGTTCCAACTCCTCGATGAAAAAACGGGCGAACCGGCCAAAGGAAGCCCGTATACCTTAACGCTTGCAGATGGAACGAAAGTCGCAGGCTTCACAGATCACGAGGGAAAAACTTTTTTAGCTCGTAGTGCAGAACCAGCAGAAGTCGAACTTTTTCTGCCTGAGCGTAAACCAGAGCCTAAACAACCTCTAATTAGAGCGGGTGAAAGTGCTCCTACCGAAATGACGCTTGACTACAAAGCTGCCACGGAGGGTAATTAAATGCCGGTCATCCAACCACCCGAAGCACCAAAAGGGTGCGCCACTACCAGCGTGAAAGGCGAAGTGACGATTGGCACGGTCGCTCCTCACAATCAAGGTTATTTGATGGAGAAAGCGAGATACGCTGCTCGTTTTCCTAGGTTAACAGTCAAGCCACTTAAGGGGGGCGGAGTCACTGATGTCGAGCTAAAACAGCTTGTCATGAGCGGACTAATCAAAGCTGATGAGTATCGTCACGACTTTCGCTGGGACTATAAGGCAGAAGTTAGTTTCGACATGTCTCCCAAACGACCAAGCCCTCCTATTCCGTTTCTGAGTACATCTTTGTTCAGAGACCAAAAGCCTGATCCTGATCGGCGCCACACTATGACTTTTTTCCCAAGTGGAAGAACGTCAGGACTACTTCGACGCCCCGACGTGATCATTGTGCAAAACCCTAAAAAACGCTGGCCAGGAACAGAAGGCCGCGACCATGATGGTGCGAAGCACGAGGACAACCTTGAACGAGTTGTAGAGGTAAAATTCCCAAATGACTTCTTATCTCAGGATCAGCGCCAAGATTACGAGCGAATAGCGGGAAAAAAAAGCCGATTTGCAGTACTTGAAGTGAGTGACTGCCGGGACGATGAGGATCGTAAACGAGATAAGGAATACAATAGGGAACATAGGCCAACTCGAGCGACTGACCCTGCAAAATGGCTACCTTTGTTACCACCAAAGAATCCTGGAAGACCACCCCGGCCGGCCCCTGTCCCCGTCCCTGCCTATGGGCCAGAACCTGCTGCCCGCGCAGCGCACATTGAAAGCTGGACTCAACAAGTACAAAGCGCTGTGGACAGTTTGTTAGAGCAAGGTGCGCAAGGTATTCGTCAACTGTCGGAGGAGATGCAAAAGCATTTGCACGAAGCCGTCACATGGCTTGACTCTAAAGGTGAGTGGGTCAGGAACGAGGCCCAGAAAACCTGGCAGTGGTTAAGTGAAAAAGGTGGGAAAGTTTTAAGCTGGACAGATGATCAGTTGAGAGCAATCTGGATGGAAGTACAACGCTACACTGATCTCACCCTTGAGATGCTAAAGGAAATCAACTGGGCTCAAGTGCTTGTTGATTTAGGCATCGCTGTCGCAACGGTTGTCGTTGTGGTTGCGATCGGTGCGGGCCTGGTCAGTTTGGGAATTCCTGCAGCGTTGGTTTCAGGCTTCTTGCTATTAATCCGCTTGGCTATCGCGGCTTGGGGAGCATTGGCTGGAGTTTTGAGTGCTGGCGCGGCAGCAGCCGGCACAGCAGTAGCCGGAGCAACTGCAAGCGTAACTGGAGCCGTAGCTGGCACGGCTGCGGCCCTCACAGGATTAGTCGTCGTTCCGGCTACGGCAGCAGCACATTGAGAATTAGAGCATGAATGAATTAGAGAAACTATCAGCAAATGCGCCAGATTTGACGTTCGAACTGGAGGACGGAACTTCTGTAGTGAGACTCGGAGTAATTGCTACCGTTTACTTTAAAGAAGGTTACACAGCCACAAAGAAGTCAAAAATCATTGAGTGTTTTGAAAAATACCATGATGAGTTCGGAGCACATCTTAAAGGGTTGCTTCAGGACAGCTACAAAAAATTGACTTCGGCCTCAATGGAAAAAGCCATTACCAAAATACGCTCATCATCCGGCAATGATCGGTGCGAGTTACACCTGACCAGCGCGTCGAGCACAAAGGAAGCTGCCAGTTATGGAATATCCACACTTAACTCTCGGGAAATCCACGAAAATAGCGAGCGGTCATATATAAAAATAGTTTTCCCCTGGGATGTTATTTCCACAGACGAGGGACGTGCGACTTATAGAGCATGGGTAAAATACCTGTGCAACCAAGTCGAAGCAGAGCATGGTTATGGTGGGTTATCGACGGTACTACCATTCGATTATGATAGCTATATGCCCATGGAGTACGAGCTCGCTCAAAAATATAGCGGTCTAGATGTTGACTCAATGCCTCATAGTTTGTCATCAGAACTCGTCAACAATATAAAAGGCGTCAATTGGCAAACTATCATTGGAAACTCTTTTGTTGAGAGCATTGGCGGAGAAACCGTTCTGCGACAGAGGCTAAGCGGGCGCGGCGACATCAACTTTTTCAATTATGACTATGGCATCATTATTCAAGCGGGGGAATATCCCCAATTGGGCACTACAGGTGAAAATGAACTCGGTGCTTATGTTGCGGTAAACCGAATCGTAAAATCAGTGCGAATTCCAGAACCGGATCAAATCCATCATTACTCTCCTTATGGAAACTGCTTCGACGAGGAAAGTACAAAGCGATGGTATGCACGGTTTGACCGGGACGAAAGTAGCGCTACCCCTACCCGTATTGAGTCGAATCAACCATGCACGAAAGATGGCTACTGGTTCACTCCTGCCAAAGCAAATTCGAGAAGATACTTCAAACAAGGCGAATTAATGCCTAGTTTTAATGACTCAGACTGGGGCGATACGCTTTGGTATTGGTCAGGCGAAGAATAAGCAGCCCTGTCATTCGCTCAGCTCTGACTTTCAGACGCTGAGCGAAGCTCATTTGAAGTTAAGAATGGGCTATTGCTCTGCACCAGTAAAAGTAATAAACACGGAATTCAAGGCATGCTGGACGCCAACGCAACCCACATCACCCTCACCCTCGAAGGCGTTTCCGCTGACCTGCAAGTGCTGAGCTTCACCGGTCGCGAAGCCCTCAACGAACCGTTCCGTTTTGACCTCGAACTGGTCAGCGCTCGCCCCGACCTCAAGCTCGAAGAGCTGCTGCACAAGCGCGGCGTGCTGACGTTTGGTGCCACTGGCGAAGGCACGATCCACGGTTTGGTGTACCGCATCGAGCAAGGCGATTCCGGCAAGACCCTGACGCGCTACAGCATCAGCTTGGTGCCGCAACTCGCTTATCTGCGGCACAACCACTATCAGCAAATTTTCCAGCAACTGACCGTGCCGAAGATCATCGCTCAGGTGCTGGAAGATCGCGGCATTCTTGCTGATGCCTACAGTTTCCAGCTCAGTGCCGAGTACCCGGAACGCGATTACTGCGTGCAGTACGACGAATCCGACCTGCATTTCATCCAGCGTTTGTGCGAAGAGGAAGGCATTCACTTCCACTTCCAGCACAGCAGCAGTGGCCACAAACTGGTGTTCGGCGACGACCAGACTGTTTTCCGCAAACTCAAAGCCGTGAGCTACCAGCAAGACTCCGGCATGAGCGCCGACAAACCAGTCATCAAGCGTTTCAACCTGCGCCTGGAAACCCGCACCACCCGCGTCAGCCGCCGCGACTACGACTTCGAAAAACCGAAGATCCTGCCCGAAGGCGCGGTCAAGTCCGAGTTCGCTCCGGACCTTGAGGACTACGACTACCCCGGCCGCTTCACCACCCGCGAGCGCGGCAAGTTCCTCACCACTCGCGCACTTGAACGCCATCGCAGCGACTACAAACTCGCCGAAGGTAAAGGTGACGAACCGACCCTCACCAGCGGCCATTTCCTCACCCTCGCCGAACACCCGCACGCCGAGTGGAACGACCTATGGTTGCTGCTGGAAGTCTTCCACGAAGGCAAACAACCGCAAGTGCTCGGCGAAAACGTCACCAGCGACGTCACCGACAACAAAAGCGATTTCCACCAGGGCTACCGCAACAGCTTCATCGCGACCCCGTGGGACGCGCACTACCGCCCTGCCCTCGAACACCCGAAACCGAAAGTCCTCGGCAGCCAGACCGCCGTCGTCACGGGCCCGGCCGGCGAAGAAATCCACTGCGATCAATATGGCCGCATCAAAGTCCAGTTCCACTGGGACCGCGACGGCCAGTCCAACGACAAAACCACCTGCTGGATGCGCGTCGCCAGCGGCTGGGCCGGCGCAGCCTACGGCGGCATCGCCATCCCGCGCATCGGCATGGAAGTCCTCGTCACCTTCCTCGAAGGCGACCCCGACCAGCCACTCGTCACCGGCTGCCTGTACCACAAGGAAAACGTCGTCCCCTACGACCTGCCGGCAAACAAAACCCGCAGCACCTTCAAAACCCTCAGTTCACCGGGTGGCAAGGGCTACAACGAGTTTCGGATCGAAGACAAGAAAGGCGTCGAGCAAATCTACATCCACGCCCAACGCGATTGGGACGAGAACATCGAGCACGATCAGAAAATTCGTGTGGGCAACGAACGACATGACACCGTTGAAGCCAATACGCTGAGCGAGTTCAAGGTTGAAGAACACCGGATCACGCATCTTGATCGTAAAAGCGAAATGCGCGCGGATGATCATTTGACTGTCGGTGTGACTCAGCATGTGAAGGTGGGTACGGCGCAGTTTGTTGAGGCGGGGACGGAGATTCACTATCACGCTGGTGACAAGGTTGTGGTTGAGGGCGGTATGGAGCTGACCGCCAAGGCTGGCGGGAGTTTTGTGAAGGTTGATGCGGGTGGCGTGACGATTAGTGGCGCTGAGGTGAAGGTTAATACCGGGGGTGCGCCTGGCGTGGGGACCGGGATCGGGATTTTGATTCCGTTGATTCCGGGGTTGGCCGCAGCGGACATTGCCGGAAGGCTGATGGAAAAAGCCAAGGCCAATCCGACATGGCTTGAGTTGAATTTGCACTACGACAATCTGGAACCGGTGCCGGGCGCGTCTTATCGCGTGGATTTTGCCGATGGCTCGACCCGCGAAGGCGTGCTGGACGATGACGGCTTCGCCCGTTTGGAAGACGTGCCGAAAGGTCCGGCCAAAGTCTATTACGGCGAGGATCCGCGGCCTTTTGATCGCGAACCAGTGAAAATCGTCCAAAGTAGCGATGCAAAGGTCAATGAGGACATCCGAAAACTTGGACTCGATCCAGACAACGTTGATTTACAAGCACTAGTGGAGAAAGCCGCAGGGAGGCTGACATGAGTGAAGAAGCGCAAACTGAAGACCGTACAGCAGCTTATAAAGAGGCAGCAGTCGAACTTGCGAAGGGTATTGCCTTAGGAGCCGTACCCTTTCTAGGTCAAGCGATCGACGCGTACGACACAGTAGAGTCCTCTATCGTCCTCTACAATGCGGAAACTGCAGACGGTAAAGATGAAGCAAAATTTGATTTACTCCTTGCAGTTATCGGCTGGATTCCTGGACCAGGTGATGGTCTGAAAAAAAGCATGCGCATAGTCAATAAAGATCCTCAGCGTTATGCCCCGGTTCTATTTGATTTGTTGCGTTTTGTATTGCAAGAGTGTGGTATCAAGACAAGTCCGGAGGAGTTGCTAAAAGAAGTATTCAACGCGTCGAAGCTCCGAGGTGAACTTGACGACATCATTAGCGCGGTAAAAGGTTCTTCAGCTTTCCAAAGCCTGCCCAACTGGGCTCAATCCGCAGTTGTCACCGTACTCGCGACCGCTCGCGACAACATGCCAGAAATGATCGGCATTGTGGAAAGGCGCTTAACAAAATGGAAAGGGATGCAACGTAATAGTTCCGCATTATCTTCAGGATCTACCCACCCCAAGAGGGTAGAAAAACCTGCTGGCAAGGACGCGACCGTAGCAAAAAATGGCAAAGACGGTCCAAGTTCCGCTCACTCCAACCAGCCTGCTAACACGAAGCTAGCCGTTGCCACCGCAGACATCCTCAACGAGGGCTTAGGTGTGTGCGGAGAGCATATCGCAGACTATATATGCGCAGAGAAATTTGGCTGGGGAAAAAAGTGGGACGGTCATGATAAAGGTTCAGAAGGCAAATGGCTGGACGGGAAACCGAACGGCGATACGCTTGGAAAGTTGTCAAAAGGTGGCAACCCCAAGGCTAGACATGTTCTATACAAACTTACAGATGGGGCAAATGGAACCGGAATCGACTCCATCTGGCGAGCGAACCCAAGTACAAACAATAATAAAAAATTCGCTATAGTTGAAGCGAAAGCTAGCAAGCGGGAAGACGCGCCTAAGTTTCTGCAAAAAATTGAAGGTTCAAAACCAAAGATTGCTTCCAAGCTAGGACTTTCCGGGGTTCTGGATCCTTCTGAACTTCTCGAACCGATTACGGATGACGCAGATCAGAATAAACCCGCCAAACAAAAGGCAGGTGGAAAAGCTGGCGGAAAATACGGTGGTAAATCAGGCGGAAAAACCTCAAGTGACAATGCAAAAGCTACTAACGACAAGAACATTCCGAGTGGCAAAAACAATAAAAAAACAGATGAAAAGTCAAAGAAACACATAGTTCAGATGAGTCGCGTTTGGATAACATCAAAGCTACCATTGGCGATAAAAAATATTGAACTACGAGAAAGCATCATGAAGTCCTATACTCGCCACTTATTTTTCACTCCTCTTTATCATAAGAGCCTCAGCCCCAAAGCGCATGCTGACGCTCAGCTGGCAAGTTCACATGAAGAAACTCACCGCGATCACGACGGGTTTCATTATGGCGAGGAGGAAGTAAGAGAGGCCGTTAATAAACGATTAGCCTCATTACGAAAAAAATATGGGAATTTGGACGTATTAAAAGAAGAGGCTAGAATACCAGCATGAACAGACGCCAAAAATTCATTTTCGACTCTTACTATCAAAAATCCATAAAACTTTATGACGAAACAGAATCCCGCTGGGAAAATGAAACCATGCAGGCAGATAACCCTGCACAGGAAAAGGCTCTTCGCACAGGCTACTTTAAAGATTCTGCATTCAATGCACTACTGATAAGCTATACCGCAGGGGAACCAATAGAAACGCTACTCCCAAGGCTAGAAAAGCTTATAACTTGCTATGAAATCTATCAGAATGCTCTAGCTTTGGAAGACGGCGAACCTGACATTTCACCATTAGCAATAGATGATTGGCCTGAGCAATATGAAGAGTGTGTCCAAGTTATCAGCCTATGCATATTACTGCATCAAAAAGATTTACTTATCCGCTTTGTCAACTTGATTGATCGCGCAGGATATGCACACGAAGATACTTTATACGAAGATCTTCTGCGCAAAATTCTTCCTGGACGGTCAGATCTTGATGAATGGTATCACGAACTTTATTCGCCGCTAGTGAAAGCAATTTACTCTGATGACGAAAAAGAAGCGAGCGACCTGCTACTTGAATACTGCAAAGAATGGTACCCCGCGTTCGGAAAACTACAAACCAACTGGCATGATAGCCACTTAGACATAGAAGATGATGATGGAAACTATGTTGGGTATTGGGCTTTCGAAGCCGCTGCTGTCGCTTTTCTGTACGGAATAGATGATCGTAAGATCAGTCATATGGTCTACCCTAAAGATTTAGTCGAATATGCTAGAAACTATCAATCATCAAGCTCCTCGCAAACATCTCGAGTGGACGCGGGAAAACCGTGCATAAAGTCAGGCTTTTGGTTCACTCCCGCTCAAAACGATTCTCGCCGTTACTTCAACCTAGGAGAAATCATGCCAAAGTTTGATAATTCTGCTTGGGGCGACACGATCTGGTATTGGTCTGGCGAAGAATAAGCTGCTCTACCGTTCGCTCGGCGCTAATTTTCCGGCGCTGAGCGAAGAATGCAAGAGAGCGAAAAACACACTTGGATATAGTGTCAGAACCATTCTGCACATTACTAAAATAAAAACCAAGTCAAAGCAAGTTGAAAGCATTTCACTGAAAAATATCGGCAATACTAATTTTTACCCTTGAGTGAAAACTCTACTATGAACGGAAGACAAGAATTTTTAACCGAGGCCAGATATTTCGATTTTCGCGATTACAGCGACGAAACCAAAGAGTTCTGGGCGAACAACACATTCGAGTCAGACACTCCAGAGCAAGAAGCCTCATTAAGAGCTACGCACTTCAAAAACGTAGCCTTAAAGAAACTGTTCATCTCGTACACCGCCGGATTAGAAATAACCTCGTTAACACCGCTTCTCGAAGAACTCATTACACACTATGAGAACCGCCAGAAAAAACTATCTCTATCTGAAAATATAGTAGATATATCGCCTCTTGCCATTGACGACTGGCTAGATGAGTACGAAGAGTGTGTTCAAGTAATTAGTTTATGCATTCTGCTGCGCCGCACAGATCTACTAAAGCGATTCGTCGAACTCTTTGATAAAGCAGGCTACAACGGTCAAGATGCTTTGTATGAGGATCTTCTCTGTAAAGTACTCCCCGACAGAGAAGACATTGACGACTGGTACCACGAAGTTTATACGCCTCTTCTTCAGGCCATCTACGCAGATGAAAAAGACGAAGCATCTGATCTGTTGACAGAATATTGCAAAGAATGGTACCCGGCATTTAAACAAGCTCCTTGGCACGACTCTCATCTGCAGGGTGACGAAGGAAGCTATGTTGGATACTGGGCGTTCGAGGCAGGTGCTGTAGCGTTTCTATACGGCATAGATGATCGCAAGATTAACCATATGGTTTATCCAAAGGATCTTGTTGAATACGCACGAGGCCATACTACTTCAGATAAAAATAACACCATCAACCGCATTGAAGCGGGCCAACCTTGTAGCAAAACAGGTTTTTGGTTTACGCCAGCCCAGGAAAACTCTCGCAGACACTTTCAACAGGGTGAAATCTTTCCTGACTTCACCGACTCCCGCTGGGGCGATACACTCTGGTATTGGTCAGGAGAAGAATAAATCGTTCGCTCAGCGCTTATTTTTCGGTGCTGAGCAAAACATACAGAAAACACATTTATATTAGAGATATGGGCTGTTGCTCTACAGTGACTTGCCGTTGCAGCCAAGTTTAGGCATTAATATATGCAGAAAAGACAAAAACTCTTCAGTGATGCCCACTACGAGAATTTCTTGAGAGAGCACGGCGAAGCTAATGAAATCTTAAAAACAACCAAATTCAAGTCCGACACATCCGAAGGTGAAGCAACACTTCGCTCAAGGTTTTCTCAACGTTTAGCACTTCGAAAGCTAATGGCGATGTATACAGCAGGCGAAGAAATATCCTCGTTGATTCCTCAGCTTGAATATCTAGTTGAAAAATATGAAATCCGGCAGGCGGCACTAGCCTTATCTGAGCAATCTCCTGAAGTTTCACCACTTGCAATAGACGATTGGCCACACGAGTACGAGGAGTGCGTTCAAATTATAGGCCTTTGCATTCTATTACATCGCACAGACCTGCTTAAGCGCTTTGTTAAGTTGATAGATAATGCTGGACATGCAGGAGACGATACACTGTACGAAGATTTACTCTGTAAAATATTACCTGACAGAGCTGATGTAGACCAATGGTTCCACGATGTTTATTCTCCGTTAGTGCAAGCTATATATGAAAAAACAAAAGAAGAAGCCACAAACTTTCTAAAAAATATTGCAGCCAATGGTATCCGGCCTTTAAACAAGCTCCTTGGCATGATACTCACCTGCAGGGAGAAGAAGGAAATTATGTCGGACACTGGGCGTTCGAGGCAGGAGCTATCGCATTTTTATATGGGATAGATGACAGAAAAATCGATCACATGGTTTATCCAAAGGACTTGGTCGAATATGCCAGAAGTGTGGCCATTCGATTGGAATAGAATATTCATGAACATACGACAGACACTCTTCAGCGCCGCACGTTATGAAAATTTCATCAGAGAATATGATGAGCTTCTAAATTTGTTCTCAACGAACAAATTCAAATCAGACTCTGCATTAGAGGAAGCATCTCAGCGCGTCAGATATTTCCAGACGCTCGCTTTGGAAAAGCTATTCGCCACCTATACAGCGGGTGAGCGTATAGAAAAACTTATTCCTATGCTTGAAGAACTGATAGAGAAGTATGAAATTCGCCAAAAGACTTTGGCCGAGTATCTAGGCGTGCCGAACATTTCTCCTCTGGCGATCGACGACTGGCCCCATCAGTACGAAGAAGCCGTTCAAGTCATCAGTCTTTGCATACTTTTACACCGGACTGACCTGCTCCTACGCTTTGTGAAACTCATTGACGACGCAGGGTACGGAGGTGAAGACACCCTTTATGAGGCCTTACTAAATAAAGTTGTGCCACATCGGCACGACATAGATGAGTGGTATCACGACGTCTACACACTACTCATCCAAGCGATCTACAGCGACAACAAAGGCGAGCCGCCTAAACTTCTTAAAAAATACTGCCAGCAATGGTATCGAGCCTTCAAGCAAGCCCCTTGGCACGATTCCCATCTTCAAGGAGAGGAAGGAACCTACGTAGGGTATTGGGCATTTGAAGCAGGCGCTGTTGCCTTTCTGTATGGCATTGACGACAGCAAAATCGATCACATGGTCTACCCCAAGGATCTGGTCGAATACGCTCGCAACCTGCAACCCCAATGAGCTTTTCGAATGCCGCGCCACCCACCACTCAGCCTGCCCTCTTTCGACGACAGGCTTTTTTCAGAGAAAAATCAAACCGGCGCCTTCCAGTTCAACATCTGCTGCTGCGCCACCTGAAGCAAATCATTGCCGTCCTGAATCAGCAGGTACAACGCATGTGTAATGTGCGGAATGTCCTGAACATCGGCGTGTTTGAAGCAGAGGCAATGCAGGGTTTCGAGCAGGTCGGCCGAGGCGCGGACGCGCTGGACGGCGGCTTCGAGGATGTCTTTGGGGTTGGCTTCGGTGTCGATGAGCAGCGTTGGGCTTTCGGTAACGTTGCTGTTGAGGGCGAGATAGCGGTTTTGCAGCGGTTTAATTATTGGCATATGTGGTTACTCAGACTGGGGCGATAGTAACCGCCAGCACTGTGACCAAACAGTGGGAGGCGGACTGTATGCAGGCTTGGTCAACCGAGAACAACCCCAAACTCAGCTCGCCCGAAGGCGTCCTGCACACAGCCGCCACAGCAATGCACCGCGAGGACATAGATGTCCGCAGCGCAAATGATGGCACATCTGCAATGGGGGAGGTTATCAGGTGACCAAACCCGAATCGCTGATTTTGCAGCGACACCGAACCATAACCGCCCCACTCCAGCCGCCGAAAGCAGACAAGGCATCTGGCCTTGTAGGAATCCGCACTCCCTCCCGCAGAAATCGTCCCGCTCCCTGACAGCCGGCGTTCAGCTGGGTTAACCATCACTTAACGCCGTGGTCAAAAACTCTACTGAACCGCACGCCCTCAGCCTCTCGCTGACGCCCAGTGCGGCAGGTTCGGCTGCATTGCGCCGAACTCTCATCCGTCGTACGGGAGTCGCACCATGAACATTCGCACGCTACTGCTCACCACCGCCCTCGCCTCCACCGCATTCGCCGGGCTGGCCCAGGCCAATGACGCGTCCACTTCGTCCAGCGCCGTTCCTTATCAGTACGGCATGCCGCTGCATGTGGCGAAAGTGGTGTCGTTGACCGAGCCGCCAACGCAGGATTGCAAGGTGATTACTGCCGACATGAAGTACATCGACAACAACGGTAAGCCTGAGGAAATCAGTTATCGGAAATTGTCTGACGCGTGCAGTTACCAGAACTGACAGAAAAGTCTGATTTATGGCGTTGCGGTAGGTTTGGCGGGCTCGCGGGGTTATGCTCGGGGCCCGCCTCACTGCCGCAAGGATTAGCCATGCAGTTGCCGTTTCGCACGTTGTCGAGCTTCACGTCTTTGTTGTGTTTTCTACTGGCCATCGTCTGGGGATTTTTGCCGGATGTGTTGTTGGCGATCTGGAGCATCGAGTATTCCGAGGTCGCGGGTTTTGTTGCGCGGCGCAGTGCGGTGCTGTTCGCGGCGTTGGGGGTGATGTTTTATCTGGTGCGCAAGGTACCGCCGTCGCTTGGGCGTAATGCGCTGAGCAACGGGTTTATCGTTGGGTGTTTTGGTTTGGCAGTGCTGGGTTTTGCTGAATGGCTGAACGGCCATGCCGGCCCCGGGATTCTGCTCGCGGTGCTGGTCGAGTTCGCGCTGGGCCTTGGATTTTTGCAGGCCCGGCGCGTGACGGTCGAACTGGGTGAAACGGTGCGTTAAACGGCTCTGGATCGTGGGCTGTAATGATGCGGCGACGTTTTTCGCGCAAGATCCGAACGCAGCCCGGCGATCAGCTCATTGATTTCACGACAGCCATTGAGGTGGCTGGCATCGATGTCACTAACCAGCAGTTCGACCTGGTCGGTCTTGTGATCGCCGAAAACCTTGACGGTCATCGACAGGTCCGGCGACAACGTGCATTGACAACGTTTAGGCAGAAAGCTGCTTTCAATGATGTTGCGTAGTTCCAAGGCAGAAAGAAACATGATGAACCTCTCCTTATTGATGAGACTGCCAATCAACTCTTCACGTTGACCGTTTTTGCTGCCCCTGCACGGGTGTGTCCCCGCTTATTCCTTGGGTGTAGCAAACGGTGGTACGGCGAAATGCCTCTTGGAGTGTAGGCGCCCGAAGCCGGTGCGCTGCACCAGACAGACGCATAAAGCATGCCTCTCATCGGATCGTTTTGACCCTCGTGAAATCAAGCACTTGCCGACAGGGCCAGCATTAAGCCAGTTGCAAATTGCATGAATCGACCATCGAGGCACTGCAAATTGCATGTCGGCGGCGGTTTGCATTCAGCGCCGGTGACGGTAAGAATGGCGCTCAACCACACTACACCTGCAAGGAGGCTTTTATGGGTTCTTTCCCAGCTTACGCGACCGTCGGCCTGATGATCGCCAGCCTGTCCACCCTCGCCCACGCGGCCAAACTGGAAGACGTAGCGCCGTATCCCAAGGCGGAGACCGGTTTCACCCGTCAGGTCATTCATTTGCCCAAGCAGGACAAGGAAGAGAATTTCCAGGTCGAGATTCTCGCGGGCAAAACCCTTGAAGTGGACTGCAATCTTCAACGCCTCGGCGGGATGCTGGACGAGAAAAACCTCGAAGGCTGGGGTTACCCGTTCTACCGTCTGGAAACAGTCATCGGCCCGATGAGCACGATGATGGCCTGCCCACCCGGCTCGCAGAAGAAACGCGCGTTCGTGCCTGTCGTCGGCGACGGCTTCATGCTGCGCTACAACAGCAAGCTGCCAGTGGTGGTCTACGCGCCGACGGGCGTCGAAGTGCGTTATCGCATCTGGTCCGCCTCGGACAAAGTCGGCACTGCCCTTCAGGAATGACCTGAGCAAGGAGCGTCATTGGTGATTACCTGCCACGTCAGATACGTGATCGACCCTTACCAATTGACCGAGTTCGAGGCCTACGCCAAGGCCTGGCTCGGCATTGTCGAGCGACTGGGCGGCACCCATCACGGCTATTTCTTGCCGTCCGAGGGTGCGAGCAATATCGCCTACTGCCTGTTCAGTTTTCCGTCGCTGGCGGATTACGAAAGCTACCGCCATATCGCGATGACCGACCCGCAGAGCACCGCGCTGGTGGAATCACTGGTCGAGAAGAAATTCATCCTCAGCTACGAGCGCAGCTTCCTGCGCCCATTGCTGCCCTGATCGCCATCACGCCGGGGCGCCGCATGCAGCGGCGCGCTCGGCGACGTGGCGCAGGCTGTCGAAGTTGATGTTGGCGCCCGAGTCGATTGCCACGAAGGTCTGCTCGCGCACACCACTTCTCGCCACGTATTGCTTGATTCCGGCCACCGCCAACGCGCCGGAAGGTTCGGTGATCGAGCGGGTATCGTCGTAGATATTCTTGATCGCCGCGCAGAGTTCGTCGTTGCTAACGGTGATGACTTCATCTACGCAAAAACGACACACTTCAAAACCGTACTCGCCGATCTGCGCCACAGCCACGCCGTCGGCGAAGGTACCGACGCTGGGCAAAACCACTCGTTGCCCCGCGTTCAGCGCAGCTTGCAGGCACGCCGAGTGCTCTGACTCGACACCAATGATGCGCACTTCCGGGCGAAGGTATTTGACGTAAGCCGCGATGCCGGCGATCAAACCGCCACCGCCTACCGGGATGAAGATTGCGTCCAGTGCACCTTGATGCTGACGAAGGATTTCCATCGCAACGGTGCCTTGTCCGGCGATAACGTCCGGGTCATCGAAGGGTGAAACGAAGGTGCGCCCTGACTGCTCGGACATTTGCAGTGCGTGGGCCAGGGCGAACGGGAAGCTCTCGCCGCGCAGCAGCGCTTCGGCACCGCGTCTTCGTACGCCCAGCACTTTGAGTTCGGGCGTAGTCGATGGCATGACGATGGTCGCCGCGATGCCCAGTTCACGCGCGGCCAGTGCCACGCCTTGCGCGTGATTGCCGGCCGACGCGGTGATCACGCCACGCGCCTTCTGCTCGTCACTCAGTTGCACCAATTTGTTGTAGGCACCGCGGATCTTGAAGGAGAACGTCGGTTGCAGGTCTTCGCGCTTGAGCAGGATGCGATTGCCGAGCGCTTCGGACAATGCCGGTGCGGCCTGCAATGGCGTGCGCACAGCAATGTCATACACCGGCGCTGCAAGGATCTTTTTTACGTAGTGCTCAAGCAGGGCTTGCTGGTCGTTCATCATCGTCTCCTGACTCACGGTCCTTGTAGGAGCTGCGGCACGCTGCGATCTCTTGATCTTGCAGTTGATTGCAAAAACCAAAGTCAAAAGATCGCAGCCTTCGGCAGCTCCTACAGGGGTCGGTGTTTTTCGTTAAAACCCGGGAGACAGAAAGTGAAAACCCGCCTCTAGGGCGGGTTGGGTGCTGCAGTCGTGAGCTAGCCCGCCAAATGAGGAATGGCGGTAATAATGCTTGGCTGGCAGCGCAATACGGTGAAAGTCATGGGCTGAAAATTAGCTTGAGCGTCACCCGCAAGTCAATGGCCAATTTCACATGGCGCTAGTAGGCTGGCGGTTCTGCTCATCACTTCAAGGAATGAACGCATGATGTCTATCGCCCTGCCCCTCACGGCTTTGCTCGCCTTTACCGGCTATACCGTTTCGGTGATGCTCCAGGCCGAGCAGTCGTTGATCGATTTCGGCATCAGCCTGATGTCGCGGCCGGATACCGCGCAAGTGGTGATTGATCTGTATTTGCTGGCGACGCTGGCCGGGGTCTGGATGGTCAGGGATGCCCGCTCACGTGGGCAGACGGTTTGGTCGGTGGTGCCTTATTTGTTGCTGACGGCGATTTTTGTGTCGATCGGGCCATTGTTGTATCTGGTGGTTCGTGGGGTGAGGGATCGGAAGAAAATGATCGATACGCGTCAACCGAGCTGATCCGGATTATTTGTTGGTGCTCGATCAGCCTTCGCGAGCAAGCTCGCTCCCACCGTGGATCTTGCCAGACGCGATATTCCTTGAATTTACTTCCGCCCTGAACAGTCACTGTCTATGTAATGAATAAAATTTCGCTCTGTGCTTTTCAAACACAGACATGTCCCTTCGTGGAGCCTTGCCCATGACTATCCGATCCGTTATGTTCGCCGCCCCGTGGCTACTGGCCGCCGCCCTGTCTAGCCCAATGGTCATGGCCAGTGGCGATGAAAAGAACTCCGTGCAGAAACCCGAGTGTCCAAAAGGCCAGGTCTGGGACAGCAAGACCCAGAAATGCGCGCTGCTCACCAGCGGTGCCCACGCACTGACATCGATTCATCAAGCACCTGAAAACCCATAAACGGAGTCCATCATCAGCGATCAGGCATTCAGAGCAGAACTTGCGCAGCACCTCGCACGACTGTGGCGCTACGGTTTGCTGCTGTCGCGCAATCGGCATGTGGCCGAGGACCTCGTGCAGACAACGTGTGTGCGTGCGCTGGAGCGTTCTGCGCAATACGTCGCGGGTACGCGCATGGATCTCTGGCTGCTGAGCATTCTGCATTCGATCTGGCTCAATGAAGTACGCGCCCGCCGCGTACGTCAGGATGGTGGGCAGGCGGATGGGCAACTGACGCTCGACGGCGAATACGCGGCGCAAACACACGTCATGGCGGCGCAGGTGATCCGCCGCGTCGATGCATTGCCTGAAACCCAGCGCGAGACGGTGTATCTGACCTATGTCGAGAGCCTTTCGTATCGCGAAGTCGCCGAGATCCTGCAAGTACCGATCGCTACCGTAATGAGTCGTCTGGCCACCGCCCGCCTGAAGCTCGCCGAATACCCGCCACTGCAAGCGGTCCCGAAAACCACCGAAGGCGATCGCTGATGAACACACCTTCGGATGAGCAACTGGTGGCGTATCTGGACGGCGAAATCGCCGAGGATTATCGCCGCCAACTCGACGCCGCCATTGCCAACGATCCGCTGCTGAACCTGCGCGTGCAGTGGCTGAACCGCAGCAGCCTGCCATACCGGAACGCTTACGATGAATTGGCGCAACAGGCACCGCTCGATCGCCTGCAAGCACGGCTGGATGCCATACCTTCGCCAGAAACCCCGGGACTGAGTCGGCGCTGGTTTATCGGCGCTGCCGCCGCAACATTGGTGGCCGGCGGCGTACTCGCCGACCGCTTGTTTCTCGGCTGGCAGGCGCAGCAAACGCATGAGTGGCGAGGCTTGGTCGGCGACTATATGGCGCTGTACGGGCCGCAGACGCTCGACCACCTTCCTGCCGACGAAGCCACACAACGCGCGCAGTTGCGCACGGTCGATGCGCGAATGGGCCTGAGTCTTTCGCCCACCGTATTGAAACTGCCGGGCGCCGAATTCAAACGCGCACAGATGCTTGAATATGACGGTGTGCCGATTGCGCAGATCGTTTATCTGGATGCCAGGCACGGGCCATTGGCGCTGTGCGTCACCCGCTCGAACAGCGGCAGCCGGCCGCTGGAACATGAACGTCGGCACGCAATGAATGTGGTGTATTGGACCGAGCGCGAGCATGCCTGGATGCTGATCGGCCACGACGCCCCGACGGCACTGGAAGACAAGGCAAAATTGTTGAAAAGCCGCATAAGTGCATGACCCAGACTGCTCTATGCTGAGCGAGTGATTTTCCGAGGATGATTCACCGATGCCCATTTCTTCTCGTACTGCTTTACTGGTGATCGATGTTCAGAACGACTTCATTCCCGGCGGCCAATTGCCGGTGCCTGAAGGCGATAAAATTGTGCCGCTGATCAACCGCCTAGCCCGCCAGTTCAAACAGGTCGTTATTGCCCAGGACTGGCACCCAACCGGTCATGCTTCGTTCGCTTCCAGTCACCCCGGCCACCAACCCTACGATGTCATCCAGTTGCCTTACGGCGAGCAAACCCTGTGGCCCGAGCATTGTGTGCAAGCCACACCCGGCGCCGAGTTTCACCCGGAACTCGACCTGCCCCACGCCCAATTGATCATTCGCAAGGGCTGCAATCCTGACATCGACAGTTATTCGGCGTTTCTGGAGGCAGACCGTCGCACGACCACAGGGCTGTCCGGTTATCTGAAAGAGCGCGGTATAGACACGGTTTACATGGTCGGCCTGGCGCTGGATTTCTGCGTTATGTACTCGGCGCTGGACGCTCGGGCCGCGGGGTTCAATGCGTTTGTCGTGCTGGATGCTTGCCGGGCGATCGACATGAATGGATCGCTGGCGGCCGCGATCGACCGGATGCAGGGCGCTGGCGTTGGACTCATTCAATCGACCAAGCTGACCTGAACAACGCTACCCCCCTGCAGGAGCTGCGGCACGCTGCGATCTTTTGATCTTGATCCTTAAAAAACAAGATCAAAAGATCGCAGCCTCGTTTTACTCGACAGCTCCTACAGAAGACTTGAGTTTCAGGCGGCGGTCGGCAACCACAAACGGAATCGCGCCCCACCCAAAGGCGAAGACTCGACTGTCAAAGTCCCGCCTTGAGCTTCGAGGGCCCTGCGGCTGATCGCCAATCCCAGCCCAAACCCGCCCGTGGCACGATCGCGGCTGCGATCCAGTCGATAGAACGGCTCGAAAATCCGTTCGCGCTCATCGTCGGGAATACCGATGCCGTCGTCATCCACCCAGATCTCGCAACCCTCAGCGTTAACCTGCACGCCGATCTGTATGCGTTTCTCGCAGTAGCGCATGGCGTTGCGCACCAGGTTCTGAATCGCTCGGGCGGTCAACCGCGGGTCGAGCGAGAAACGTTCGAGCTGACCGTGCAACAGCACGTCGATGACGATTTCTGGCGACTCCAACTCTTCATCGACGCTGCCCAGGATGCTATCGATGAACTCATCGAGCGAGACTTCGACCTGTTCCGGTGAATGCGCCGGATTTTGCAAACGACTGTAAGACAGCAATTCCAGCACCAACTCATCCAGCTCACGAATGTGCGCGACCAGTCCCTGCAAACGTTCGCGGCTTGCGGGCGGCAGGTCGTCGGACAGCGCCAGCGCGAGGCCGAAGTCCAGGCGCGTCAACGGCGTACGCAGTTCGTGGGACACCGCATTGAGCAGATCGCGTTGCTGATTGAGCAGGTTCTCGATGTCGCCGGCCATGGTGTCAAACACCACCGCCAGGCTACCGATGTTGGAGCTTGAAGCGATTTTCGTACGTTCGCTCAAATGGCCTTTACCGAAGCGTTCGGCGGTGCCTTTGAGGCGTTCCAGATCACGCCAGTGCGGGCGCAACCACATCAACAGGCAGGCGAGCAGTGTCGCGCCGATCAATACGTTGATGCTCCAGTACAACAGATCGACGTCCATCGGATCCGGCGGCACGATCATTTGCACTGCCATGCTGTCGTCCAGCGGCGCTACCGCGAGCGTGCGCCAGCCCCAGTCGCCAATGCGCACCACGTTCTCGCCGCGCCGCAGCCGTTCACGCTCAATGTCGGTAAATTCAGCGTCATCGATACGCGCCAGCACGATGTGCAACGGCTGGAAGTCCTTGTCCATCGACGCCGCCAGCGCTGGCCATTGATCTTGCGGCACGGCTCGAAACTGCTTGGCGATCAGCGATTGCAGACCACGGGAATAATCCAGGTTGTAGGTGACGAAGCGATCCCGGAAGGCCATGACCACCAGGTCTGGCACCAGATAGATGGCGGCGCTGTACGACACAATCGTAACCAGATACAGACGAAACAGGATGCGAAACATCAGCTCAGCATTCCCATTCGGAACGGCTGAACAGATAACCCTTGCCCCACACGGTCTTGATCTTGCGCGCCTCACCGGCGTGGTCATCGAACTTGCGCCGCAACTTGGAAATCGCCACATCCACCGAGCGGTCGGTGCCGTTGAACTCTATGCCGCGCAGGCGTTGCAGAATCTGATCGCGGCTGAGCACTTCGCCAGCGTGTCGAGCCAGTACCACCAGCAAGTTGTATTCACCGCTGGACAGTTCGACCGGCTGATCGCGCCAGGTGACGGTGCGTTCGGACAAGTCGATACACAGATTGCCCATGATGATGCGGTCGTTGGCCGTCAACGGCTCTCCGAGACTGCTGCGCCGTAACAGGGTCCGCACCCGCGCCAGCAACACACGCGGCTCGCAGGGTTTGGTGACGTAGTCGTCGGCGCCCATTTCCAAGCCCAGCACTTGATCGTGGCTGTCATCACGGGCGGTGAGCATCAGGATCGGCAGCGTCGCCGAATCGGCGCGCAGCAGACGGCAGACTTGCAGCCCGTCGAGCCCCGGCAGCATCAGGTCAAGGATAACCAGATCCGGCGGATTGACCCGTGCCCGTTCACGCACATGGTCGCCCCGACCAATGACGCTGACGGAATAACCGTTGCGTTCCAGGTAGCTGGAAATCAGTTCGGCGAGGGCGGTGTCGTCTTCGACCAGGAGGATGTTGGGCATGGGTGATCCAGAAAGTGCTGTGGCGACGGGTCGGGCCTCATCGCGAGCAGGCTCACTCCCACATTGGAACTGTGTCAGCCACAAATTCTGTGACCAACACAAACACTGTAGGAGTGAGCCTGCTCGCGATAGCTATTTAACTGTCGCAATAAATTTCAATGGCTTAAGGATATACGCCCTCAACCGTCCCTGAGTAAAACCCTTACACAATTTCACACAGCGCCTACAAAGCTTCACCGCTACTCTCGGCAACTGCCCGTAGGATGCGGGCATCAATATTGGGGGTGGTAAATGTCGAACAAACTGCTGGCCGGGCTCGGCCTGATCGCCGTGGCGCTGACGCTGAGCGCCTGTGACTCTTCTTCGAAGGCCGAAGAGCAGGCACCGCCAGCAACCGTGCGCATCGAAACCATCGAAGCGCGCCCACTGTCGATCAGCAGCGAACTCAGCGGCCGAATCGCTGCTCCGCGGATTGCCGAAGTCCGCGCCCGTGTGCCCGGCGTTGTGCTGCAACGTAACTTTCGCGAAGGCAGCGACGTGAAAAAGGGCGACGTGCTGTTCCGCATCGACCCGGCGCCGTTCAAGGCTGACCTGGACAGCGCCGAAGCAGCGTTGCGCAAAGCCGAGGCCAATGCGTTTCAGGCGAAGCTGCAGGAGCAACGCTACGCCCAGTTGATCGACGACAAAGCCATCAGCGCTCAGGATTATGACAACGCCCGCGCCAATACCCGGCAAACGGCCGCTGATGTCGCCGGCAACAAGGCTGCGGTGGAACGGGCCAGATTGAACCTGGGTTACGCCACCGTCACCGCGCCAATTTCCGGCCGTATCGGCCGCGCGCTGGTCACCGAAGGCGCGCTGGTCGGGCAGAACGAAACCACGCCACTGGCGCTGATTCAGCAACTCAATCCGATCTATGCCGACCTCACCCAATCGACCCGCGAGCTCAACGAACTGCGCCGGGCATTCCGCTCCGGACAATTGCAGGAAGTCGGTCAGGATCAGGTCAAAGCGACCCTGATTCAGGATGACGGCAGCCTGTATCCGTTGCCGGGCAAACTACTGTTCAGCGACATCACCGTCGACCCGGGCACCGGCCAGATTATTCTGCGCAGCGAGTTCCCCAATCCCGATCTCGACCTGCTGCCCGGTAGTTTCATTCGCGTGCGCCTGCAACAGGCAACTATCCAGAACGGCATCACCGTGCCGCAACGCGCCGTGCAGCGTGACAGCGCCGGTATTGCGCAAGTGTTGACCGTCGATGAGCAAATGCGTGTAGCCGAACAAACGGTGCAACTGGGCGCCGTGCAAAACAATCGCTGGATCGTCACCGGTGGCCTCAAGCCCGGCGACCGCATCGTTATTGAAGGCCTGCAACACGCCCGCCCCGGTGACAAGGTGCAGATTGACGACACCCCTCTTCCACTTGCCCAGACCTCTGGTCAGTAAGCAGGACGCTTTTATATGCCGCAGTTCTTTATCGATCGCCCCGTATTTGCCTGGGTGGTCGCCTTGTTCATCCTGTTGGCCGGTGCGCTGGCCATCCCGCAATTGCCGGTGGCGCAATACCCCGACGTCGCGCCGCCACAGATCGAAATCTACGCCGTGTACCCTGGCGCATCGGCGCAAACCGTCGATGAGAGCGTGGTCAGCCTGATCGAGGAAGAGCTTAACGGCGCGGATCACCTGCTTTATTTCGAATCGCAGAGCAGTCTGAGCAGCGCCACGATCAAAGCGACTTTCCAGCCGGGCACCAACCCGGAACTGGCACAGGTCGACGTGCAAAACCGTCTGAAAGTGGTCGAGTCGCGCTTGCCGCAAGCCGTGAACCAGCAGGGTTTGCAGGTGGAGAAAGTCTCCTCGGGTTTCCTCTTGCTGATCAGCCTGACGTCCAGTGACGGCAAGCTCGATGACGTTGCGCTCAGTGACTATCTGGCGCGCAACGTGATGAACGAAATCAAGCGTCTGGACGGCGTCGGCAAGGCTCAGCTGTACGGAGCCGAGCGGGCCATGCGTATCTGGATCGACCCGCAGAAACTCATCGGTTTCAACCTGACCCCGGCTGACGTCAACGCCGCCATTGTCGCGCAGAACGCCCAGGTGTCAGCGGGCAGCATCGGTGACTTGCCCGGCCCGTCGACTCAGGAAATCACTGCAACAATTTTGGTCAAAGGCCAGTTGTCGACGCCGCAGGAGTTCGCCGACATCGTGCTCAAGGCCAACCCGGACGGTTCCACCGTGCGTATTGGTGATGTGGCGCGGGTCGAGATCGGCAGTCAGGACTATCAGTTCGGCACACGCCTCAACGGCAAGCCGTCCACCGCTGTCGGCGTGCAATTGTCGCCGGGCGCCAACGCGCTGAGCACCGCGACGCTGGTGCGGGCGAAGATGGATGAGCTGGCGCGCTACTTCCCGGCCGGCGTGGAATACAAGATCCCGTATGACACTTCACCCTTCGTTAAAGTCTCGATCACCAAAGTGATCTACACCCTCGGCGAGGCGATGCTGCTGGTGTTTGCGGTGATGTTCCTGTTTCTGCAAAACGTGCGCTACACGCTGATCCCGACACTGGTGGTGCCAGTTGCGTTGATGGGCACGTTCGCGACCATGTTGGCGCTGGGTTTCTCGATCAACGTGCTGACCATGTTCGGCATGGTGCTGGCCATCGGCATTCTGGTGGACGACGCGATTGTCGTGGTGGAAAACGTCGAACGGATCATGGCCACCGAGGGCCTGTCGCCCAAGGAGGCCACGCGCAAGGCGATGACGCAGATCACCGGCGCCATCATCGGCATCACCCTGGTGCTGGTGGCGGTATTCATCCCGATGGCGTTCATGCAGGGTTCGGTCGGGGTGATCTATCAGCAGTTTTCGCTGTCGATGGCGACGTCCATTCTGTTCTCCGCATTCCTCGCCCTGACGCTGACGCCAGCGCTGTGCGCGACACTGCTCAAGCCAATCGCCAAGGGCGAGCACCACGAGAAGTCGGGATTCTTCGGTTGGTTCAACCGCCGCTTCGAACAACTGACCGAGCGCTATCAAGGCTGGGTCGGTTATGCGCTGAAACGCACCGGGCGATATCTGCTGATCTATGGCGTGTTGTTGGTGGGCCTGGGGATTTGCTTCATGCGTCTGCCCTCCTCGTTCCTGCCGGTCGAGGATCAGGGTTACACCATCACCGATATCCAACTGCCGCCCGGCGCGACCAAGAACCGCACGGTGCAAGTGGCCGAACAGCTTGAGGCACATAACGCCGGTGAGCCCGGTATCAGTGACAGCGTGGTGATTCTCGGTTTCAGCTTCTCCGGTAGTGGGCAGAACGCGGCATTGGCGTTCTCTACCCTGAAGGACTGGTCGCAACGCGACAGCGAAGATTCGGCCAGCTCGATTGCCGACCGCGCCAACGTCGCCCTGAGCCAGATCAAGGACGCGATGGCGTTCTCGGTCCTGCCGCCGCCCGTGGATGGCCTCGGTACTTCCAGCGGTTTCGAGTTCCGTTTGCAGGATCGCGGTGGCCTCGGTCATGCAACGTTAATGCAAGCGCGCACGGAACTTCTGGCAGCCGCCGAGAAAAGTCCGGTGCTGATGAATGTGCGTGAAAGCGCACTGGCCGAAGCGCCGCAAGTGCAACTCGAAGTGGATCGCAAGCAAGCCAATGCCTTGGGGGTGTCGTTCGCCGACATCGGCAACGTGCTGTCCACTGCCGTGGGCTCGGCCTATATCAATGATTTCCCCAATCAGGGACGTATGCAGCGCGTGGTGGTGCAGGCTGAAGGCGATCAACGCAGTCAGGTCGATGATCTGCTGAAAATGCACGTGCGCAACAGTGCCGGAAAAATGGTACCGCTGTCGGCATTCGTCCAGGCCAACTGGATTCAAGGGCCGGCGCAACTGACCCGATACAACGGTTATCCGGCGATTGCGATCTCCGGCGAACCGTCACCCGGCCACAGCACCGGCGAAGCCATGGCCGAGATTGAACGCCTTGTCGCGCAGGGACCGAAGGGTCTGGGACAAGAATGGACCGGCCTGTCGTTGCAGGAGCGTTTGTCCGGCAGTCAGGCGCCGATTCTGCTCGGCCTGTCGCTGCTGATCGTGTTCCTGTGTCTGGCGGCGCTGTATGAGAGCTGGTCGATTCCGACCTCGGTGTTGCTGGTGGTGCCGTTGGGTGTACTCGGTGCGGTGCTGGCAGTGACGCTGCGCGGGATGCCCAACGACGTATTCTTCAAGGTCGGGTTGATCACCATCATCGGCCTGTCCGCGAAGAACGCGATCCTGATCATCGAGTTCGCCAAGAGCCTGTATGACGAAGGTCACGACCTGATCGACGCCACGTTGCAAGCCGCCCGCCTGCGCCTGCGTCCGATCGTGATGACGTCGCTGGCATTTATCCTCGGCGTGGTGCCCTTGGCGATTGCCACCGGCGCCAGTTCGGCGAGCCAGCAAGCGATCGGTACAGGGGTGATCGGCGGGATGATCACCGCGACGTTGGCGGTGATCTTCGTTCCGGTGTTCTTCGTCGTGGTCATGAAGCTGGTAAAAAGATTCAGCAAACCCCACCTGTAAAAATGTAGGAGCTGCCGAAGGCTGTGATCTTTTGATCCTGGGTTTAAAAAACAAAGTCAAAAGATCGCAGCCTTCGGCAGCTCCTACAAAAGCCACATGGCGTGCGCTATGGTGCAGGAATCGACCACCAAAGTGAGTCCCCATGCGCTTCCTCGCCCGTACCCACCCTCGCCTTTCCGCAGCCGCCCTGCTCGGCCTCGCCGTGGGTCTGCTTTCGCCCGTCGACTCCATCGTCAGCAAAATCCTTTACGGCTGGAACGCTGGCGTGTGGACCTACCTGATACTGATGTTCTGGCTGACCGCGCGCTCCAAAGCCCCGGACGTCAAACGCATCGCCGAAGTCGAAGATGAAAATGCCGGCCTGGTGTTGTTCGTAGTGTGCATCGCCGCGCTGGCAAGTCTCGCCACCATCACCTTCGAACTGGCCGGCAGCAAGGATCTGGACACCACCCACAAACTGATGCACTACGGCTTCACCGCCCTGACGGTGATTGGTTCGTGGCTACTGATCGGGGTGATTTTCTGTGTGCACTATGCACGCCTGTTTTACACCTGGGACGGCAAGGAACCCGCACTTCGTTTCGCCGAAGGTCTGACCACACCCAACTACTGGGACTTCTTGTACTTCTCTTTCACCATCGGCGTGGCTGTGCAAACTGCCGACGTCGGCGTGGCGACACGAGACATTCGTAAAATCGTCCTCGCACAGTCGTTGATCGGTTTCGTGTTCAACACGGCGATTCTCGGATTCTCCATCAATATCGCGGCAGGCTTATTCGGCTGACGGGTGCAAGGGCGGCCTGATTTCCAGCGCCGCCCGTCAGGACCTGACAAATATCAGACGATCCTTCACTTGACGGACGATTGGGTTCTGGTGTTTCCTGAAACCGGTTTCAGCGCTACACCAGCGACTGAACCTGATAAATCCAATAATAAGGTTTCAGACCGTGAACGACTTCTCCGCCGCCCAGCGCAGCCGCGTCACCATGCTTGATGTCGCCGAGCGCGCGGGCGTTTCCAAGGCCAGCGTCTCGCGTTTCATCGGCGACGACCGCGCCCTGCTTTCCGATGCAATCGCCTTGCGCATCGAGCAGGCTATCGATGAACTCGGCTATCGCCCAAACCAGATGGCCCGAGGCCTCAAGCGCGGGCGCACTCGCCTGATCGGCATGCTGGTGGCCGATATCCGCAACCCATATTCAATTGCCGTGATGCACGGGGTGGAAACCGCCTGCCGTGCGCACGGCTACAGCCTGGTGGTATGCAACACCGACCGCGATGACGAGCAGGAACGCCAGCATCTGGCGCTATTGCGCTCGTACAACATCGAAGGGCTGATCGTGAACACCCTCGGCCATCACCGTGACGAGTTGCACGAGCTGCGCCGCGAGATGCCGCTGGTGCTGGTCGATCGCAAGGTCGATGGGCTCGACAGCGACATGATCGGGCTGAACAACCCGCAGGCAGTGGAAATGGCCCTGGCCCACCTGGAACAACGTGGTTATCGCGACGTGTTGTTGGTAACCGAGCCCTATGACGGCACCAGTTCGCGGATCGAACGAGTCAGCAGTTTTCAGGCGCAGATACAGCAGCGCTCGGGATTGATCGGGGCAGTGGTGGAAACCGGCGACGATCTTGCGACGCATCTTCAAACCTTTTTACACAAACCCGATGTCGGCCCGAAAGCGCTGTTTTGCGCCAATGGCGTGGCAGCGTTGGCCGCCACTCATGCGTTGCGCAAGATCGGTTCGCGGCTGTTCGAGGATATCGGGCTGATTGCCCTGGATGATCTGGATTGGTATCCGCTGGTGGGCAGCGGGATTACTGCGCTTGCCCAGCCAACGCAAGAGATTGGCGCGCGGGCGTTCGAGTGTTTGCTCAAGCGTTTGCGCGGGGATGATGAGCCGGCGCGGGTGGTGGATTTTGCGCCGGTGCTGGTTGAGCGTGGGTCGAGCCTGAGGGTTTTGCAGTGATTGATCGGGCTCCATCGCTGGCAAGCCAGCTCCCACAATGTCCGTGTCGCTCACTAAACCTGTGGGAGCTGGCTTGCCAGCGATGAGGCCCTCGAAAGCAATACAGCACTGACTGATATTTTTTTGAACAAAAATGAAACCGGTTTCAGAGGTAAACAACAATGAATAAACCTGCCGTTTCCATCAGCCTGTCCAGCTACGGTGCCGAACTTGTGCGCCAACGCGGGCAAGACTTTTTTATCGACGTGCTGGCCGCTGCCGGGGCTGATCGTATCGAGTGGCGCGAAGAGTTACTGACTCGCGAGAACCCCGCACAGTTGAGCGCAGCCACCCAGGCACTGGGCCTGCAAAGCATCTATTCCTCGCCCACCGAACTGTGGCTGGCCGGTCAGTCACGTCCAAATCCCGAGTTGATCACCGCCCTGCAACACGCCGAGGCGTTCGGTTCGAAATGGCTGAAAGTCTCCCTCGGCTACTTCACCGACAATTGCGATCTGACGGTTTTGCAGCAACTGCTCGGCAACAGCCCGGTGCACCTGCTGGTGGAAAACGACCAGACGCTGCATGGCGGGCGGATCGAGCCGTTTCAACGCTTCTTCACGGCTGTTGAACAGCACAACTTGCCGATCAAAATGACCTTCGATATCGGCAACTGGCAGTGGCAGGACCAATCCGCTGCCAACGCCGCACGCCTGCTCGGTCGGCACGTCGGCTATGTGCATTGCAAAGCCGTGGCCCGGCGCGCCGACGGCAAATTGGTAGCAGTGCCGCCCGCCGTCAGCGACCTGCATCTGTGGGAACAACTGCTGCGACACATGGACCAAGGCGTTATGCGCGCCGCCGAATATCCATTGCAGGGCGATGATCTGGTGGAGTTGACCACCGAACACGTCGCCACCCTCGCCCGCCTCGGCCAATCCCGTCTGGAGCCCGCTCATGTCTGAGATCGATATTCTGTCGTTCGGCGAGACCATGGCGATGCTGGTGGCCGAGCAAAGCGGTGATCTGGCCGCCGTCGAACACTTTCATAAACGCATTGCCGGCGCCGACAGCAACGTGGCGATCGGCCTGTCGCGATTGGGTTTCAACGTCGCGTGGCTGAGTCGGGTGGGCAATGATTCGCTCGGCCGTTTTGTCGTCGACACCTTGGTGCGCGAGGGTCTGGATTGCCGCCAGGTTGAAGTCTGCAAAACGCATCCGACCGGCTTCCAGTTCAAGTCCCGTTGCGACGATGGCAGCGACCCGCAGGTCGAGTATTTCCGTCGTGGCTCGGCGGCCAGTCATCTGTCGCCGCAATCGATCACGCCCGAACTGCTGAACGCTCGGCATCTGCATGCCACCGGCATTCCGCCAGCGCTGTCGGCGACGGCGCGGGAAATGTCGTTCGAACTGATGACGCGCATGCGCACCGCCGGGCGCAGTGTGTCGTTCGACCCCAATCTGCGCCCGAGCCTGTGGGCCAGCGAGCGCGAGATGATCCGCGAGATCAACCGCCTCGCCGCCCTCGCCCACTGGGTGCTGCCGGGCTTGAGCGAAGGGCGTTTGCTCACGGGTTTCGAAGACCCGGCAGATATCGCTGCGTTTTATCTCGATCAAGGCGCCGAAGCGGTGGCGATCAAGCTTGGGCCGCAGGGTGCCTATTACCGCACGCAGCTGGATCAGGGCTTTGTTGCCGGGGTGCCGGTGACCCATGTCGTCGATACGGTTGGCGCGGGGGACGGGTTTGCGGTGGGCATGATCAGCGCCCTGCTGGAGCACCAGAGTTTTGCCGAGGCCGTGCGGCGCGCGAACTGGATTGGCAGTCGCGCGGTGCAGAGTCGCGGGGATATGGAGGGGTTGCCGACCCGGGCTGAACTCGTCGCTGAATTCAAGGGCCCCAATCGCGAGCAGGCTCACTCCTACAGTGGATCTCTGCCGGCCATGAGTGCCATGGCAAACACATTACCCCTGTAGGAGTGAGCCTGCTCGCGATGAGGCCCGCCCGGACAACTGATTTTTTGAACCTGCTGCGACAAAAACAACAAGCTCAGGAGCAACACCCATGAAAACTGCAACCCTCGCCGCCCGCCGCTGGTGGTACATCATGCCCATCGTGTTCATCACTTACAGCCTGGCGTATCTCGATCGCGCCAACTACGGTTTCGCGGCCGCGTCCGGCATGGCCGAAGACTTGATGATCACGCCAGGTCTGTCCTCATTGCTCGGTGCCCTGTTTTTCCTCGGCTACTTTTTCTTCCAGGTACCCGGCGCGATCTACGCGCAAAAACACAGTGTGAAGAAGCTGATTTTCGTCAGCCTGATCCTTTGGGGCGGGCTCGCGACGTTGACCGGTGTGGTCAGCAATGCCTATTGGCTGATCGTCATCCGCTTCATGCTCGGCGTGGTCGAAGCGGCGGTGATGCCGGCGATGCTGGTTTACCTGTGCCACTGGTTCACCCGCGCCGAACGCTCACGGGCCAACACCTTTCTGATCCTCGGCAACCCGGTGACCATGCTGTGGATGTCGGTGGTGTCGGGTTATCTGGTGCAGCATTTCAGCTGGCGCTGGATGTTCATCATTGAAGGTCTGCCGGCGGTGCTCTGGGCGTTTATCTGGTGGAAACTCGCCGATGATCGTCCGGCCCAGGCCAAGTGGCTCAGCGACCAGGAAAAACACGATCTGGAAAGCGCCTTGGCCGCCGAACAGGTCGGCATCAAAGCGGTGAAGAACTACGCCGAGGCGTTCCGTTCACCGAAGGTGATCATTCTGGCCTTGCAGTTTTTCTGCTGGAGCATCGGCGTCTACGGCTTTGTATTGTGGCTGCCGTCGATCCTCAAGGCTGGCGCGCAAATGGACATGATCGAGGCCGGCTGGCTGTCGTCGCTGCCGTATCTGGCGGCCGTGATCGGCATGCTGGTGGTGTCGTGGGGCTCGGACAAACTGCAAAAACGCAAACGCTTCGTCTGGCCGCCGCTGTTGATTGCATCCATTGCGTTCTACGGTTCCTACGCACTCGGTGCGGAACATTTCTGGTGGTCGTACACGCTGCTGGTGATCGCTGGCGCCTGCATGTACGCGCCTTACGGGCCGTTCTTCGCGATCGTGCCGGAGATTCTTCCGGCCAACGTTGCCGGTGGCGCGATGGCGCTGATCAACAGCATGGGTGCGCTCGGTTCGTTCGGCGGCTCGTACCTGGTGGGTTACCTGAACAGCTCGACCGGTTCGCCCGGTTCTTCGTATCTGCTGATGAGCGGCGCGCTGCTGCTGTCGGTGGTGCTGACGATTTTCCTCAAGCCCGGCGCCAGTGATCGCGTCGTGGCCAAAGCCGTCGCCACGCCTGCCGTGCCGGCTCACTCCTGAAGAGATCCTTGCCATGAAAAAACAGGTCGTTCTGTACAAGAAACTATCGCCCGCGCTGATGGCGCGCCTGCAAGATCAGTTTGATGTGACGCTGATCGAAAGCCTCGATGCCGACGGCCTCATGCAACTGCGTGATGCCCTGCCCCGCGCCCACGGCTTGCTCGGCGCCAGCCTGAAACTCGACGCCGCATTGCTCGATCTGGCGCCACAACTGGAGGCTATTGCCAGTGTTTCGGTGGGCGTCGACAACTACGACATCGATTACCTGACCCGCCGCAAGATTCTGCTGACCAACACCCCGGACGTGCTGACCGAAACCACCGCCGACACCGGTTTCGCGCTGATCCTTGCCGCCGCGCGGCGCGTGGTCGAACTGGCGAACATGGTGCGCAGCGGTCAGTGGCAGCGCAACCTCGGCCCGGCGCATTTCGGCACCGATGTGCATGGCAAGACGCTGGGCATCATCGGCATGGGCCGCATTGGCGAGGCGCTGGCCCAGCGTGGTCATTTCGGATTTGGCATGCCGGTGATTTATCACAGCCAGTCACGTAAACCGGCGGTCGAGGCGCGTTTCGATGCGCAGTATCGCAGCCTCGAAGATTTGCTCAAGCAGGCCGATTTCATCTGCCTGACATTGCCGTTGACGGCGCAGACCGAGGGGTTGATCGGCGCCGAGCAATTCGCGTTGATGCGCCCGGAAAGCATCTTCATCAACATCTCGCGCGGCAAGGTTGTGGACGAGGCGGCGATGATCGATGCACTGCGCCATCAACGGATTCGTGCGGCAGGTCTGGATGTGTTCGAGCGTGAGCCGTTGAATCAGGATTCGCCGTTGCTGCAACTGGATAACGTGGTGGCAACCCCGCATATGGGCTCGGCGACGCACGAGACACGCGAGGCGATGGCGCGGTGTGCGGTGGAGAATCTGTTGCTGGCGTTGGGTGGGGAAAAGCCTTTGAATCTGGTGAACTCAGCGGCTTGGCAGGCTTAAGAACTTCAGTGCCTGAATGGGCCCCATCGCTGGCAAGCCAGCTCCCACAGGTTATGCAGTGTTCATCAAATTTGTGAACGACACTAACCACTGTGGGAGCTGGCTTGCCAGCGATGAGACCAGTGCATCCCATACAAAACTGTCAGGCACTACGCGCCTGTAACAGCTGCGCCGCACACAGTGAAATCCGCGCGCAGGCATCCGCCAGTTTCACTCGATCCACCACCAGCCCGATGCGAATATGCCCCGCCGCACTGGGCCCGAACGCCTCCCCGGCCAGCACCGAAACGCCATACCCTTCCAGCAATCGTTCGGCAAATGCCTGCGCGCCGAGTCCGGTCTGACGCACATCGACCATCACGAACATGCCGCCATCAGGACGCACCGGATGCAGCCCCGGGCAACCTTGCAAGCGCTCGCAAACCAGGTCGCGGCGCAGGCGATACTCATCACGCATCTGCGTCACTTGCGGCAGGTCCGTTTCCAGCGCGACTTCGGCGGCTTTCTGCACGAAATCCGGCAGGCCAAAGAGCATGCTCAACGACAGATTGACCAAGTGCCCCGCCAACGATTTCGGCCCGATCGACCAGCCGATACGCCAGCCGGTCATGGCATGGGATTTCGACAGACTGTTGATTGTCGCCGTGCGCTCGGCCATGCCCGGCAGGCTCGCCGGACTGATGTGCTGGCCTTCGTAGAGAAGTTCGCTATAGACCTCGTCGCTGATCAGCCACAAGTCATGACGCACGCACAGCGCGGCCAATTCCTGCCAGATCAGCAACGACAGGCTCGCGCCGGACGGGTTGTTCGGGCTGTTGAGCAACATGGCACGGGTTTTCGCCGTGATGCGCGCAGCGACATCGGCGGGGTCGACGCGAAAGCCGTTTTCCGGACGAACCGGGACCGGCACTACCGTCGCCCCGCACGCACCGAAAACGGCTTCATAGGTGACGTACATCGGTTCGGCAATGATCACCTCGTCACCCGGATCAAGCAGACATTGCGCCACCGAATACACGGCGCATTGCGCCCCGGGCATCACGATTACATGGTCGGCATCGACCACTTGGCCACTGCTGCGCCGATGACGTTCGGCAATCAGCTTGCGCAAGGCCAGGCGGCCACGGATTTCGGAATAATGGGTGTCGCCCGCCAGCAGACTGTCGATCGCGCCGTGGATGATCGGCAGCGGCGTATCGAAATCCGGATCCCCCACACTCAGCAATAAAATGTCGACCCCCTGGGCGCGCAACTCCAACGCCCGGTCGTGAATCTGCCATGCCGCTGCGCCTTCGCCGGCGATTCGTTGGGTCAAGGCTGAATAGCGCATGCACGTCTCCTGATTGCGCAGTGTCCAGCCTTCACCCTATCTCAAATCACAAAACGCGCCACCATGGCGTTCAAATCCACTGCCAGGCGCGACAGTTCGTGGGTCGCTGCGCTGGTCTGGTTGGCGCCGGCGGCCGATTGAGTGGCCAAGTCGCGGATGTTGACCAGGTTGCGGTCGACTTCGCGCGACACCTGCGCCTGTTCTTCCGACGCGCTGGCGATGACCAGGTTGCGTTCGTTGATCTGGTGGATCGACTGGGTGATCTGCTCCAGCGCAACGCCGGCGGCGCGGGCCATTTCCAGGGTGGATTGGGTGCGCTGGTTGCTTTGTTGCATCGACGAAACCGCCTCGCCAGTGCCGTTCTGGATGCCGGCGACCATTTTTTCGATCTCTTGCGTCGACTGCGCGGTGCGATGAGCCAGCGCCCGCACTTCGTCCGCGACCACGGCAAAACCGCGTCCGGCTTCACCAGCACGCGCTGCTTCGATGGCGGCGTTGAGCGCCAGCAGGTTGGTCTGTTCGGCGATGGCGCGGATCACGTCGAGCACCTTGCCGATGTCGCGACCCTGTGCGGCGAGGCCTTCGATCATTTGCGAGGTGTTTTGCACGTCGTGGGTCATGGTCTGGATCGCGTCGACGGTTTTCACCACTTGATCGCGACCTTCGCGGGCGGCGTGAGTCGACTGGTTTGACGCTTCGGAGGTCGACACGGCGTTGCGCGCGACTTCCTCGACAGCGGCAGTCATTTCGTTGACGGCGGTGGCCGCTTGTTCGATTTCATTGTTCTGCTGTTGCAGGCCACGTGAGGCTTCTTCGGTCACGGCGCTGAGTTCTTCGGCAGCGGCACCCAGTTGCGTGGCGGACCCGGCGATCTGTTCGATGGTTTGGCGCAGGTTGGTTTGCATCGCTGCGAGGGCTTCGAGCAGGCGAGCCGGTTCGTCCTTGCCATCGACTTCGATGAGTTTGCTGAGGTTGCCGCCAGCAATGGTTCGCGCTGCTTCAACGGCGCGGTTCAGTGGGGTGACGATGCTGCGGGTCAGCAGCCAGGCCAGCAGCACGGTCGCCAGGGCAGCAACGACGGCGACAATGATGATGCCGGTGATGGCGCTGTCGTAATACTTGCCGGCCTGAATCGACGCGGCTTTTGCATCGGCAGCGTTCATTGCGATCAGCTTGTTGAGCTGCTCGCCCATCTGGTCGGTGCCGTCCTTGATGCGCGTGTTGATCAAGGTGCGCATTTCGTCGAGCTTGTCCTGACGCGACAGCTCCATCATCTGGTTCTGCGCCTGCAGGTAGTTGTCCAGCGTCGTGACGAATGTCTGGTAAAGCGCCCGTTCTTCCGGGCCTGCGGGCAGCGCGGCATAGCTGGCTTGAGCATTGCGCACTTTGTCCACCAACACATTGATGCGGGCCTGCGCCTCCTGCAAACCAGTGGGCTCGCGATTGACCAGTACACGGAACGACAGAATTCGCAGGCGCAGCACGTTTTCCGTCACCACGCTGAGTTGCGTCACGCTGGGCAGTTGCGTTAAGTCCATGTCGATTGACGCCTGGCGAATGATCGACATGCGGTTGACGGCGAACATGCCGAGCACGATCACCAGCAAGGCGATGAAGGCAAAACCGAGGAACGCACGGGGCGCGATATTCAGGTTACGCAAGGACATAGTTGGACTCTCGGAGGATAGAAACTACGAGCATCCATGCCGTGATCATCAGCCCGTGGGGCGGGCTTCAGTGCGGCGTCACTGTTTTTGAGATTTGTTGTGCGCGCCTATTGGCTGTATCGGCCAGGCTTGAGGAAGGATGTGGGTAAAGATGAAATATTTTTCAGGGTGTTGCGGCAATGAAACACCTGGCCGCCGATGTCGACAGCGCTTTATGTAGGAGCTTCCGAAGGCTGCGATCTTTTGATCCTGTTTTTCAAACATCAAGATCAAAAGATCGCAGCCTTCGGCAGCTCCTACAGTGCGGATGTCTCAGGGTTTTGCGGCGAGTTGCCACACGCGGGCGATATCGGTAGCGCGTTCGCGCAGCAGTCGTGGTGCTTCGGCGCAAGCTTGTTCGAGCGTCATCGGGCCGCTGGTCACGGCGAAAGCGGCATCGATGCCGTGGCCATAGAGTTCTTGATAACCGTCACCCAGGGTACCGGCGATAACGATCACCGGCACTGCATAGTGCTTGGCAATCCGCGCCACGCCGAACGGGGTTTTGCCACGAAGCGTCTGGGCATCGAAGCGCCCTTCGCCGGTAATCACCAGATCCGCGCCCTTGACGGCTTCGGCCAGCCCGACCAGTTCGGCAACCACCTCGACCCCGGCCTGAAACTGCGCGCCGAGAAATGCCTTGGCAGCAAAACCCAATCCCCCCGCCGCGCCACTGCCCGGTTCATCGCGCACGTCCTTGCCCAGCACTTCCGCGCACAATTGCGCGAAATGGCCGAGGGCCTGATCGAGTTGTTGCACCTGCGCGGGCGATGCCCCTTTCTGCGGGCCGAAAATCGCCGAGGCACCGTGCGGGCCGCACAGTGGATTGTTCACGTCCGCCGCGATATCAAACCGCACCTGCGCCAGACGCGGATCAAGCCCAGTCAAATCGACACGCGCCAACTGCGCCAATGCCAAACCGCCCGGCACCAGCGTTTGGCCTTGTGCGTCGAGCAATTTCACACCCAACGCCTGCATCGCCCCAGAGCCGCCATCGTTGGTGGCGCTGCCGCCAATCGCCAGGATCACCCGTTGCGCACCGGCATCCAGCGCGGCGCGAATCAGTTCGCCGGTGCCGAACGTGCTGCTGATGCACGCATCGCGTTGCCCCGGCGGCACCAGTTGCAAACCGCTCGCCTCGGCCATCTCAATGATTGCCGTGTGGTTGTGCGGCAACCAGCCCCACGCGGCATCAACTGCCGTGCCTAACGGGCCACGCACGCTAGTGCGGCGCAGCTCGCCCTCGCACGCCGCCAGAATCGATTCGACCGTGCCTTCGCCGCCGTCAGCCATCGGGCATTTGACCAGCGTCGCGTGCGGCCAGACTTGCGCCAGCCCCAGAGCAATGGCTTCGGCAACGCCTTGGGCACTCAGGCTGTCCTTGAACGAATCGGGGGCGATGACGATTTTCATGTGAATTCTCCAGTTCCAATGCCCTTCATGCTGCCAGTCGGCATGCGCATTGACGCCTGTCTGCTGCACAAGTGGCGCAGGCGTTTATTGTTCATTTCTACAAAAGGCCCGGGATTGCTGCTGAATGTTCCGACCCCATCGCTGGCAAGCCAGCTCCCACAGGGGGCCATTGCAAACACAGACCTGTAGGAGCTGCCGCAGGCTGCGATCTTTTGATCTTGGAAAAACAACATCAAAAGATCGCAGCCTGCGGCAACTCCTACAAGAGAGCCGGGTCTGTTTGGGGTAGGAGTTGCACACCCAGATACAACGCCAACATCCCCTCCAGCCTTAGCGGATCCACCCCGCTGATCCCGGCAATCCGCTCCATTCGGTAGCGCAAGCTGTTGCGATGAATGCCCAACGCATCGGCGCAGGCCTGACTCTGGCCATCGTGATCACACCAACTACGCAATGTCGCCAGCAATTGTCCGTTGCCGTCCTTGGCGATCACCTTGCGCAGGGGTTTGAGCAATTCATCGAGCGCATCGTCGTTGCGATGGCGCCAGAGCATGACCGGTAGACGATAGCGATTGAGGGTCAACAGGCGCGAATGTGGCAACACCTCGCGGCCATAGGCGAGCAGATCACCGACCCGGCGATAACAACGGCGCAACCCAGTGAGGCCATCCGCCTGCCCGCCGACGGCGATGCGCAGGATCTTCCAGCCGAGGCCGTCGAGCTTTTCAAGAAGGCGATCATGCTCGACGTGCTGACTGGCCGGCCGACACCACAGCAGCGACGACTTGGCCGAACTCACGCACCAACTGTCCGGGTATCGCGAGGTCAGCCAGGCACTCAGCGCTTCGACCGTTTGCCCCGGCCCGTGCTCAAGACCCAACTCGAACAGATACGGCACACGCGTCAATTGCGGCTTGAGCCCGAGTTGCTGCGCCTCGTCGACCAGACGCGGTGAATCCCCCGCTTCGCTCAGCAGCAAGGCGAGCAGATCATCGCAACGCTGGCGCCGCCATTGCTGTTCGGCCTGCTGATTGCGTTGGCCCACCAGCATTTCGGCGGTCATGCGCACCAGTTCGGCGTAAGTGCGCAGATGCTCTGGCTCGCCGGTAATGCCCAGCACACCGATCAAGCGCTGATCGAGCCACAGCGGCAGGTTGATCCCCGGCTGCACACCCTTCAAATGCATGGCTGTCGGCGCGTCGATCTCGACCACACGACCGTTGGCCAGCACCAACTGCGCACCTTCGTGTCGGGTGTTGATGCGCTCCGGCTCGCCGCTGCCGAGGATCAAGCCCTGGCTGTCCATGACGTTGACGTTGTACGGCAAAATGGCCATGGCCCGGTCGACGATGTCCTGAGCGAGGTCGTGATCGAGTTCGAACATAACGGCTGAAATCCTATTAAACAGGCGCGGACAGTTGGTCACCCGCACAGGGTCTGGTGGCAAACCCTGTGCTCAGGCACAAAGACAATCCGGCCAAAGGTGGCCGAGACTCTCAGGGCGATCAACGTTACCCTTTGCATCGCAAAAAATCATAATAAAGAGAGAGCCGCTATGTCGCAGAGCGCCGCAGCTACCCAGACCATCGACGACGATAAGAACGCCGTTTATAAACGCATTACCCTCCGCTTGATCCCCTTCATTTTCATCTGCTACCTGTTCAACTACCTCGACCGGGTAAACGTTGGATTCGCCAAACTGCAGATGCTCGACGCGTTGAAATTCAGCGAAACCGTGTACGGCCTCGGTGCCGGGATCTTCTTCATCGGCTACGTGCTGTGCGGCGTACCGAGCAATCTGGCCCTGACCAAATTCGGTCCTCGGCGCTGGATTGCGCTGATGATGATCACCTGGGGCACGCTGTCTACCTGCCTGTTGTTCGTCACCACGCCGACCGAGTTCTATACCCTGCGCCTGTTTACCGGTGCGGCCGAAGCCGGGTTCTTCCCGGGCGTTGTGCTGTATCTCTCGCAGTGGTTCCCGACCTTCCGCCGGGGCCGGATCATGGCGCTGTTCATGTCGGCGATACCGGTGTCCGGTCTGCTCGGCAGCCCGTTTTCGGGCTGGATTCTCAATCACTTCGCGGCGGGCCAGGGCGGTTTGGCCGGCTGGCAGTGGATGTTTTTGCTGCAAGGCATTCCGACCGTGGTGCTGGGCCTGCTCGCTTACTTCCTGCTGAGCGACAGTTTTGCCAACGCTAAATGGCTGACCGCGCACGAGCGTGCAGTACTGGAAGCGGATCAAGCCGAGGACCTGGCGAACAAACCGAAAACCACCACCGATTCGCTGTTGGCAGTGTTCAAGAACCCGGCGATCTGGGCGTTCGGCCTGATTTACTTCTGCATCCAGAGCGGCGTTTACGCGATCAACTTCTGGCTGCCGTCGATCATCAAGAACCTCGGTTTCAGCGATAACCTGGTGATCGGCTGGTTGAGTGCTATTCCGTATCTGCTGGCGGCCGTGTTCATGCTGGTGGTCGGCCGTTCTGCGGACCTGCGCAAAGAGCGGCGTTGGCATCTGGTGGTACCGATGCTGATGGGTGCGATCGGCCTGGTCATTGCGGTGAATTTCGCCGGCAACCCGGCTATCGCCATCCTGGGTCTGACCATCGCGACCATGGGCGCGCTGACCGGCCTGCCGATGTTCTGGCCGGTACCGACGGCCATGTTGAGTGCGGGCGCTGCTGCCGGAGGGTTGGCGTTGATCAACTCGATGGGGCAGATGGCCGGATTCCTCAGCCCGTACCTGGTGGGTTGGGTCAAAGACAGCACCGGATCGACGGATGCGGCGTTGTATCTGTTGGCGGGCGTGATTGTTGGCGGGAGTTTGTTGGCGTTGCGCATGACGCGGACGTTGCGCGCTTAAGCTTCAATGAGTGCAAAAACGGCCCTTTGTTGGGCCGTTTTCATTTTAGATCCGGCTCGGAACGGATCAAAGTCTCGCGAGAGTTTCTGCAGCCCCGCTGCTTCGCGGAGAGCCATTATTCGGACGACTACGCCAGTCGTTTCGTTGCAAGGCCGGAACCGATCGCAGGCGATTGAAAAAATCTCTGTAACATTTCTGATACCCTGCGCATCCCGCTTTTTTCCTATGAATTGAGCGCAATCAAAAAAACAAATCAGATCGTTCGAGACTGTTTCAGGATAAGTAAATGCTCAATCGCCCTTTTGAGTTTGCATGGAAGCCTTTGCGCGCGATATGGCATAAAGCACTCGGCGCCAATGATAAAACCGCAGAGGCCCCCTCGGCACAGGCCTCTGCGACCCAGCATCGCAAACCTGCCATTGAATACCGCGCAGACATAGACGGGCTGCGGGCGATTGCCGTTCTGCTGGTGTTGATTTTTCACGGCGGTTTAACGTTGTTTCCGTCGGGCTATATAGGCGTGGATATCTTCTTCGTGATTTCTGGGTATCTGACGACCTCGATCATCATGAAGTCGCTGGACAATGGGACGTTCAGCTTCTCGGGGTTCTACGCCCGTCGTATCTGGCGATTACAGCCGGCCATCATTGCGTTGCTGATAGTCACACTGATCATCACCACGTTGCTTTACTTGCCCGACGACTATGTCGATTTCCTGAAAAGCGCCAAGTACACCTCGTTACTCCTCTCTAACCAGTATTTTTCCAACGCGACAACCGGCTATGCCACACCCGATGCGGCGACCCTGCCTCTGCTGCACACCTGGTCGCTGGCCATCGAGTGGCAGTGGTATCTGGTCTTGCCTTTGGGCATCTGGCTGCTCAACCGCTATGTGGCGAAAAAAGCCTTCAAGGCGACCGTTCTCGGTTTAACCGTGGCGGCAATGGCGCTGGCCTTGTACTGGTCTCACACACTGGCGGATAAAAACTACTACCTCTTTACCGCTCGAATTTTCGAATTGATGATCGGCTCCTGTGCGGTGATTTTCAGCACGGACAAATTCAGGCTCAATCGGTTGAGTGCATCGCTGGTCTGTGCGCTTGCGCTGGCGACGATTCTCTACTGCGCGACGCGAGAAGATATCCTCGCGGGGTTTCCGGGTTACCACGCCATAGCGGTTTGTATCGCGACCGCAGCATTGCTTTTTCGGGGCATTGGCGATGCCAGCATTACTTCCAGAATACTGGCCTTCAAACCGCTGGTATTTATCGGCACCCTCTCCTACTCGTTGTACTTGTGGCACTGGCCAATCCTGGCGTTCGTGACCTATATCGGCATCACACTTACGCCGATGGTCACAGTCATCTACTTCGCCGCCACGTTTGTGATTGCCTGGCTTTCGTTCGTGCTTATCGAAAACAGATTCCGCAAGCCAAGGGCTGGCATTACCAAAACCCTGATATTGCTGATGCTGGTGCCCGCGATCGGACTTTCGTTACTGCACACTTCCGGCAAGAAGCACGATGGATGGCCCGAGCGTTTTGGCGAAGATTCGATCCAGGTCTTCAGTGGTCTGAAGGCTTATGTGCCCGCCCAACGGGAAAAATGCCTGGGTGTCAGTGATGGAACCGACCTTGGTTGCATCATGGGTGCCGCCCAGGCGGACCCGCAGGTATTTCTACTGGGTGATTCGTTTTCGAACCATTACTGGGGATTTGTTGAAACGCTGGCTAAAGACGCCAACCTGTCGGCACTCGCACAGGGTTACCCGGCGTGCCTGGCACTGCCCAAGGTTTACCTCTACGACGCGAAAAAATACAAGGGCGGGCTGTATCAAAAGTGCCATGCCGCCGCTCGGCAATATTACGACCTGATCAGCAAAAGCCATTTCGAGTACGTGATCGTTGGCCAATTCTGGGAGGCCTACCTGAACGCTGACATCGTCACGAAACAGGATGACCCTCGCAGCCTCGAACTGTCCCGACAACGCCTCGGCGTGGCGATCCGCGAAGCCCTGGATATCATCATCAAGTCGGGCGCCACGCCCATCTTCCTGATGAACACGATGCCAATGCCCGCGGGTATCAACGAATGCCTGTTGAAACGAGTCAAGTTGCGGGGCTGGATGGGAAGCACCGAGCAGAGCAGCCTGTGCGCCACCTCACCATGGTCGGGTGGCGAAGATCCGGTATTGGCGAAACTGTTCAGCGAACTGCAGGATGAGTACCCGGGTTTGATTGTTGTTGATCCGAAAGGTGTTCAATGCCAGGACGGCAATTGCGCGACGGTCATCGACGGTTTTCCGGTCTATCGTGACATTGGCCACGTGACCGACTATGCCTCTTACAAGCTCGGCCAAATGTACCTCAAGCGCTTCAGTAATCCGTTGAAGGGTACTCGGTAAGCTTTCTGCAGGAGGGGCCACGGGCTGCGATCTTTGATTCTGTTTTGGTAAAGCATGATCAAAAGATCGCAGCCTGCGGCAGCTCCTACAATGAATTCGACCCACCGTCGTATCGGATGTGTGGAATATTGAGCACTCGAGCAATATTCAGCACAAAAACCACGTATCCTTCGCGCCCCGTTTGATCACCCACCCGCGAGGACAGTTTGTCTAAAGGTATCGCTTTATCGGTTACAGCCTCGGTGCTGTTTGCCGTCATGTACTACTTCACTTCGTTGCTCACCCCGTTGAGCGGCGTGGAGATTTTCGGCTGGCGGATGCTCCTGACAGTGCCATGCATGACGGTGTTCATGCTGGTCTCCAGCGAATGGCGGCGGGTGCTGGAGTTGATTCGCCTGATGGCGGGCAAGCCAAAACTTATTGGCGGGTTGATCGTCTCGGCTGCGTTGCTCGGCGTGCAGTTGTGGCTGTTCATGTGGGCACCGCTCAACGGTTACAGCCTCGACGTGTCGCTGGGCTATTTCCTGCTGCCGCTGGCCATGGTGCTGACCGGGCGGATTGCCTATGGCGAGAGCCTGTCGTACCTGCAAAAGGTCGCGGTGTTCTTCGCAAGCCTGGGCGTGTTGAACGAGTTGTATCAGGTCGGCGGATTTTCCTGGGCGACGCTGGTGGTCGTGGTCGGCTATCCGCTGTACTTCGTGCTGCGCAAATACCTGAAAACCGATCACCTCGGCGGGCTGTGGGTCGACATGACCCTGATGCTGCCGGTCGCGTACTGGTTTGTGCAGAGTGGTGAGCAAGGCCTGGACGTGTTCAATCAATATCCGGGGTTGATGTGGCTGATTCCGCTGCTCGGGTTGATCAGTGCTTCGGCGCTGGTGGTGTACATCATTGCCAGCAGGTTGTTGCCGTTCAGTCTGTTTGGGTTGTTGAGTTATGTTGAACCGGTGTTACTGCTGGGTGTGGCGCTGATCCTGGGTGAAAGCATCAAGTCCACTGAGTGGCTGACCTACATTCCGATCTGGCTGGCGGTTGTGGTGCTGGTGTTTGAAGGGTTCAAGCATCTGATGCGCCAGCGCAGACCGTAAAAAGCAAAAGATCGCAGCCTTCGGCAGCTCCTACATCAGGAAGGTAAATCCCCTGTAGGAGCTGCCGAAGGCTGCGATCTTTTGATCTGAAAAAGCCTGGCCGATGCCAGGCTTTTTTATCGCTTACTCGGTCGCGAGTACACCACGGCGAACCTGGTCACGCTCGATCGATTCGAACAGTGCCTTGAAGTTGCCCTCACCGAAACCATCATCGCCTTTACGCTGGATGAATTCGAAGAACACCGGGCCCATCAGGGTTTCCGAGAAGATCTGCAGCAACAGTCGCTTGTCGCCCTGCTCCGATGAGCCATCGAGCAGAATGCCGCGCGATTGCAGTTGATCAACCGGCTCGCCGTGGTTCGGCAGACGGCCTTCGAGCATTTCGTAATAGGTTTCCGGTGGCGCGGTCATGAAGCGCATGCCGATCTTCTTCAGGTGATCCCAGGTCTTGATCAGGTCATCGGAGAGGAACGCGACGTGCTGGATGCCCTCACCGTTGAACTGCATCAGGAACTCTTCGATCTGCCCGGCGCCCTTGGACGACTCTTCGTTGAGCGGGATGCGGATCATGCCGTCCGGTGCGGTCATCGCTTTGGAGGTCAGGCCGGTGTATTCGCCCTTGATGTCGAAGTAGCGGATTTCGCGGAAGTTGAACAGCTTCTCGTAGAAGTTCGCCCAATAAGCCATGCGACCGCGATACACGTTGTGCGTCAGGTGGTCGATGATTTTCAGGCCGGCACCGACCGGATTGCGATCAACACCTTCGATAAACACGAAGTCGATGTCGTAGATCGAGCTGCCTTCGCCGAAACGGTCGATCAGGTACAGCGGCGCGCCGCCAATGCCTTTGATCGCCGGCAGGTTCAGCTCCATCGGCCCGGTTTCAATGTGGATCGGCTGGGCGCCGATTTCCAGTGCGCGCTTGTAGGCCTGCTGCGAATCCTTGACGCGGAACGCCATGCCGCACACCGACGGGCCGTGTTCGGCCGCGAAGTAGGAAGCCACGCTGTTCGGTTCGTTGTTGAGGATCAGGTTGATTGCGCCCTGACGATACAGGTGCACATTCTTGGAGCGGTGGGTGGCGACTTTGGTGAAGCCCATGATCTCGAAGATCGGCTCCAGAGTGCCAGGGACCGGCGATGCGAGCTCGATGAACTCAAAGCCCATCAGGCCCATTGGGTTTTCGTATAAATCGGTCATGGTGACGCCTCATCATTTCTTATCAATTAACCAGGGTTATTTGTCAGTAATGAGGTGGATGGGCGGCGCACAGGAGATGCCACGCACACTGCGGGCGAGGAAGTCACCGTAGATCAGTTGAAACCCGAATATCTTCATTGTCGACCCAAGGCTCTTGCGGGCGAGGCTTCTGCTGCCAGAAGACGAATTATTATTGTATGCGTAACCCGATTCTACACAGCGTAAACAGGGTTTGTCTGCCCTCTCTATAAAATCCGCTTTTCTGGCGACGGTGCAAGGGGTTTGTTGCACAGGTAAATGCCCGCCAGGATCAGTACGCCGCCCAGGCCCATGGCCAGCGTCAGTTGTTCGCCAAGCAACAAGGCGCCGAGAATCACCGCAGTCAATGGATTCAGGGCAATGAACACGCCAGAGCGGGTTGCACCGATTTTGCGGATGCCATCGTAGTAACCGATATAGGCCAGTGCCGAGCCGAAGACACCGAGGTAGAAGAGGCTCAGCCACTGCGGTGCGCCGAGCTCAATCAGCACCACCCAACTCAATTCGCCACGCACTGCTGCCAGCGTCCAGAGCATTGCCGTGCCGATCAGGATCGAGTACGTCACCGTCTGCACCGGGCCCAGCGTCTGGTTAAGGCGACGGGAAAACAGCGAATAAACACCCCAGCCGACCACGCACCCCAGAATCAGCAAATCGCCGACCCATGCGTCCGGCGTGGCAGCCAGCAATTGCGGATTACGACTGACGATCACCAGCCCGGCACCGACGATGCAGATTGCGATGCCAGCGACTTTCCCGCGCCCAAGGTGCTCCTTGAACAGCAGCCAGGAAGCGAGACCTATCACCGCGGGATTCAACGCGACAATCAACGAGGCTCGCGAAGCATTGATGTACTGCAAACCATAAAAGAAGCACAGGTTGTAAAAGAAGATGCCGAAGAACCCCAACACTGCCAACTGCAGCCACTCCCGCACAGAAGGTCGGGCCAACGGAATCCGCGCCAGCCATAGAAACCCCAGTAACGCGACACTGGCCAGCAAAAATCGCAGGCTGGCGGCGAAAATCGGATTAAGGCTGCCAGCCAGAAAGCGCGCGGCGACAAATGTTCCACCCCATATCATGGTGACTGCTGCCAATGTCAGATAAACCGGCGTTTCGGTTGGAGTTGGGTGGGTTCGCTCAACGTTTCGCATGACACTCCAAAAGGAAAAAGGACAAGATGGCGTATCATTCGCTTCATTCCTGATCATCGTAAAATGAGCATTCACTCATGACCCTCACTCAATTGGAGATATTCTCTCAGGTGGCCGAACTGCGCGGTTTCACGCTCGCCGCCCATCATTTGGGGATCTCACAGTCGGCGGTGTCTCACGCAATGAAGTTGCTGGAGCAGGAACTTGGCGTCGAACTGCTGCGCCGGCATCAGTCGCAAGTGGAACTCAGCGATATCGGCGAGCAATTGCTGCTGCGCGCCCGCGCCATGCTCGGTCTGGCCAATACGATGCGCCAGGAAGCCGCTGATGCCCGCGGCATGAAACGCGGCACGCTGCGCATCGGTTCGTTCGGCCCGACTTCATCAATCAAGTTGTTGCCGAATATTCTGCGGCACTATCGCCAAGCCCATCCGGGCATCGAAGTGCATATAGATGAGGGACCGGATCGGCAAGTCATCCAGTGGCTGGAAGAGCGGCGGATCGACATTGGTTTCGTGGTGCTGCCCGAAGAACGTTTCGACACTTTTGCCTTGATCGAAGATCAGATGGTCGCCCTGCTCCCCGCTGCGCATCCCCTCGCAACACGATCCGAGCTGAGCCTGAAAGCGCTTTGCGCTGATCCGTTCATTTTGACCGAGGCAGGGTCGTCGGAACTGGTGTCGCGATTGTTCAACGCCGCACGCCTGCAACCGAATATTCGTTATCGTTGTTCGCAATTGCTCAGTACGCTCGAGACGGTCAGCCGGGGCGATGCGATCACCGTGATTGCCGAGGCTTCGTTGCCAGACTCGCCAAATGCCGGTTACGTAAAAATACCGCTGTCGCCGGCGGTTAAACGCCAAGTCGGTCTCGCCGTCCTCGACCAGCGCCAGGCATCACCGGCAGCGCTCGCCTTTATTGCGTTGGCAAAACGCTTGAATCCGCAATGAGCGGCGCAAGTGTCATCTGCCATCTATCCTGCGCACTGGCTGAAGTGTTTTTCAGCGGTGCGCCGGTGCCCGGACCAAATTCGGGAGCCTCACTTTTTCGCGACAGGATGCGCCCATGCCGTTGACCGTCAGACCTCGCCGCAAACGTAGCGTGCGCATCGCCATCACCCTGCTCAGCGCCCTGCTGCCAGTTTTGTTGGGCAGCGTAATTCTGTACATGCAGGCCGAGCGCACCCTTGCGCAGAGTTCACAGAAGACTGCCGAAGAAGCGCTGCGCCAGTTCGAGTTGATGCTCGACAGCACAGCCCAGGCGGCCCGGGATCTGCTGCCGCTGGCCGGACAACCGTGTGAAACCGTCAAACTGGCCCTGCGCGAGCAAGTGACCCGCCGCCCTTTCGTGCGATCGACCAATCTTGTGTGGGACAACAATCTCTATTGCAGTTCGTTGTTCGGCGAGTTCAAGGAAGCTGTCAGAGCGGGCGACTATGTTCAGGGCAAGTTGTGGTTGATGAATGGTAATCCGGTCACACCGAACACCGCGCTACTGGTGTATCGACTCAGCGAAGGTCGCGGCGGTGCTCTGACGACACTGGATGGTTATCACCTGAGCAACATGCTGCGACTGATCGGCCGGCAAACACTGCTGTTATTGCAGGTGGGTGATAACTGGATGTCAGCCAATGGCCAGGTCCGCGAAGGCGTCCTGCCCGCGCTGCCAGTGGCGCACACAATGCTGGACTCTTCGCGTCATGCGTTCAGCGTGTCGGCGGGTTTTCCAAAGGGCGAAACCTGGCGCTACATGGCCGAACAGTACCCGCCATTGTTCAGCCTGTTGATGTTCTTCGGTGTGGTGTCGGGCGCTATCGGCCATGTCGTGCAGAAGCGCTCGACTTCACCGAGCCACGAAATGCTACGTGCTTTGGAGGCCGGCGAGTTCATTCCGTACTTCCAGCCTGTGGTGCACGGCGACAGCAAGAAATGGTCGGGCGCCGAAGTGTTGATGCGCTGGAATCACCCCAAGGAAGGCCTGGTGCGCCCGGACCTGTTTATCCCGTTCGCCGAGCACTCCGGGCTGATCGTACCGATGACCCGCGCCTTGATGCGGCAAACAGCGGCGCTGCTCGGGCCCCAGTCATCGACCTTTGCCGCACCGTTTCACATCGGTATCAACATTACCGCGAGCCATTGCCGGGATCTGCTACTGGTCGCGGATTGCCGTGAGTTTCTCGCAGCTTTTGCGCCCGACAGCGTTAGCCTCGTGCTGGAGTTGACCGAGCGCGAGCTGATCGAACCCACCGACATCACGCGCCAGCTGTTTGAGCAACTGCATGCACTGGGCGTGATGATCGCCATCGACGACTTTGGCACCGGGCACTCAAGCCTCGGTTACTTGCGTAAATTCAATGTGGATTTCCTCAAGATCGACCAGAGTTTTGTGGCCATGATCGGCGTTGACGCGCTTTCGCGGCACATTCTGGACACCATCATCGAACTCTCGGCCAAGCTTGATCTGGGCATTGTTGCCGAAGGTGTCGAAACACAGGCACAAGCCGATTATCTGACCGCGCATAACGTTAACTTCCTGCAAGGCTATCTGTACGGCAAACCCATGCCGGCAGCAGACTTCATTAGTGCATTAAGTCACCATTAACTAAATGGGCTTAAGCGAGATGCGCCGACAAGGCGCACAAAATTGATACAAAAGACCACTACGGTTACATGAGGACAACATCAGGATTTACTCCTGACGCATTAACAACTACAATTTTTCTTGCCTGTGCAAAGATTGGCAGGCGAGCCACTTATCACCGAGTCGCTACAAGGCTCCAGTTTTAAGCTTTGTTTGCGGTTGGTATCAGCCAAATACACTATTGGAGTAAAGATATTGTCCAGACTCGCTGAATTTCGTGCAGCTGAAAAGGCCCTTCAGGAACAGCTCAAGCAGTTGGAATCGCTGAAGAACGATGCCGGGCTCAAGAAAGAAATCGAATTCGAAGAAAAGCTCCAGGGGCTGATGAAAAACTACGGCAAGGGCCTTAAAGACATCATCGCCATTCTCGATCCGAATCCGGCCAAATCCTCGCTGCAAAGCTCTGCAGCACCAAAAACCCGCCGCGCTCGCGTGGTCAAGGTCTATCAGAATCCGCACACCGGCGAACTGATCGAGACCAAGGGCGGCAACCACCGCGGCCTGAAAGCCTGGAAGGAACAGTACGGTGCAGGCACCGTTGATTCCTGGTTGCGCGGTTAATCCGGCACCCATCAAAGCCCTGCATGACGCAGGGCTTTTTTATTGACAATATCTAACAAATGAAATGAATTTCATCGAGCAAGTTCCCACTCTTGTGTAACGTTACTGAGTCAAAAACCTAAACAATCTGCGGCATCATGTTGCGAGCGGCGCCAACGTTAAACTTTGTGCTTAATCCCTTTGGGCATCTAACACGACGCGAAGAGTACAGAGCCTAAAGTTTCAGGCTGTTTCTCACCGCGACTATCTCTTCTGCGCTCGCCTTATAAGCCTCGGCCTGACCAGCATAGGAAAGTACATAGGCCTTATCCGTCGCGACCGCCGCCACCAGTGTTTGCGATAACACATGCCGACCGTTTTCGGTCACCGTGCAAGTCGTCTCCAGCGCAGACAAAGAACCGAGCGTCGCCGGATGCACCTTGTTGCAGACACTCTGATAGCCACCCCGGAAAAAGTCTTTTTGTATCGACTTGCGCATTTCCAGCAAAACACCCTGCAAATTGACTTGATGACCCGTTTCAACCTGAGTCATGGTCAACTCCATTACCATCACCTGATTGCCATCGGCATCGTTCTTGACCGCCCGCTGGCGAGAAACCTGCGGTGCCGTATCGGCTAGTGCCTCCACCTCCCAGCCTGCGGGCCAGGTGATGCTCGGCTCTTCGGCAAACACGGTAGCGGCGGCCAGAAACAAGCCTAAGAAAACTAACGGAGTTTTAAACAGTCGGATCATTGCCGGGCGCACTCGAAGATAGAGCCGCAAAGTCTGAGCCCCGGCCGCGCGCACGGCAAGCCTGCCCTTTCATTTGGCGATGCCGGCAGGCATGCGTATCATTGCGCCCATCACTCGCCCATAGTTATTGGAGGGCCCATGAGCCTGCACGAACTGAACACTTTCCCCGGCGTCACTGCCACGCCAGACAGCGCAACCCGCAACTTCGTTTTCAACCACACCATGCTGCGCGTAAAGGACATCACCAAGTCGCTGGATTTCTACACCCGCGTGCTGGGTTTCTCGCTGGTTGAAAAGCGCGACTTCCCGGAAGCGGAATTCAGCCTGTATTTCCTGGCACTGGTCGACAAGGCGCAGATCCCGGCCGATGCCGCTGCTCGCACCGAATGGATGAAGTCGATCCCGGGCATTCTTGAGCTGACCCACAACCACGGCACCGAAAACGATGCTGATTTTGCCTATCACAATGGCAACACTGATCCGCGTGGTTTCGGCCACATCTGCATCTCGGTGCCGGATATCGTCGCAGCGTGTGAGCGTTTTGAAACGCTGGGCTGTGATTTCCAGAAGCGCCTCACCGATGGCCGCATGAAAAGCTTGGCGTTCATCAAGGATCCGGATGGTTACTGGGTCGAGATCATTCAGCCTGCGCCGATGTGAAAGGCGAAAAGCCCCTCACCCTAACCCTCTCCCAGAGGGAGAGGGAACTGACCGAGTTGTTTTTCAGAGCTACGCCGACCTGAGATATCGCGTCGAACTCAGATTTTGAAGAGCATACAAATCGGCTCCCTCTCCCTCGGGAGAGGGCTGGGGTGAGGGGCTGCATTTTCATGCACAATAAAAAACCCCATGATCGCTCATGGGGTTTTGTCTTTTCAGATCTGGCTTTTACGCCGGAGCCGAAGTTCGGATCAAGTGATCGAAAGCGCTCAGCGAAGCCTTCGCGCCCTCGCCCACTGCAATCACGATCTGCTTGTACGGCACAGTGGTCACGTCACCTGCAGCGAAGATGCCCGGGATCGACGTCTCGCCACGGTTATCGACGATGATTTCGCCACGCGGCGACAGCTCGATGGTGCCTTTGAGCCAGTCAGTGTTCGGCAGCAGACCGATCTGCACAAAAATCCCTTCCAGCTCGACAGTGCGCAACTCATCAGTGTTGCGATCCTTGTAGCGCAGGCCGTTGACCTTCTGGCCGTCGCCGGTGACTTCAGTGGTTTGCGCACTGGTGATCACGGTAACGTTCGGTAGGCTGTGCAGCTTGCGCTGCAACACGGCGTCGGCTCGCAATTGCACATCGAATTCCAGCAGCGTCACGTGAGCCACGATACCCGCCAGGTCGATGGCCGCTTCAACGCCAGAGTTACCGCCGCCGATCACCGCGACACGCTTGCCTTTGAACAGCGGGCCATCGCAGTGCGGGCAGTACGCCACGCCTTTGTTGCGATAGTCCTGCTCACCCGGCACGTTCATTTCACGCCACCGCGCACCGGTCGCCAGAATCACGCTCTTGGCTTTGAGGGTCGCACCGCTGGCGAAACGGATTTCATGCAGCTCGCCATTTTTACCCGGGATCAGCTTGTCGGCGCGTTGCAGGTTCATGATGTCGACGTCGTACTGCTTGACGTGTTCTTCCAGCGCCGTGGCCAGTTTCGGCCCTTCGGTTTCCTGCACGGAAATGAAGTTCTCGATAGCCATGGTGTCCAGCACTTGACCACCGAAACGCTCAGCCGCAACACCGGTGCGGATGCCTTTGCGTGCAGCATAAATTGCCGCCGACGCACCGGCCGGGCCACCGCCGACCACCAGCACGTCAAAGGCTTCCTTGGCGCTGATTTTCTCGGCCTGACGCTCGATGGCGCCGGTGTCGAGTTTGGCGAGGATCTCTTCCAGACCCATGCGGCCCTGGCCGAAGTTTTCGCCATTCAAGTAAATGCTCGGCACGGCCATGATCTTGCGGTCGTTGACTTCGTCCTGGAATAAGGCGCCGTCGATGGCGACGTGGCGGATGTTCGGATTAAGCACGGCCATCAGGTTCAGCGCCTGAACGACGTCCGGGCAGTTCTGGCAGGACAGCGAGAAATAAGTCTCAAAACTGAACTCGCCTTTGAGCGAACGAATCTGCTCGATTACTTCAACACTGGCTTTCGATGGGTGGCCACCGACTTGCAGCAGGGCAAGTACCAGCGAAGTGAATTCGTGGCCCATCGGGATACCGGCGAAACGCAGACTGATGTCGGCGCCCGGACGGTTGATCGAGAACGATGGCTTGCGAGCATCGTCACCGCTGTCGATCAAAGTAATTTGACTCGAAAGACTGGCAACGTCTTTCAGCAGGTCAAGCATTTCACGGGATTTCGCACCGTCGTCGAGGGAAGCAACGATCTCGATCGGCTGGGTGACCCGTTCCAGGTACGATTTCAACTGGGCTTTAAGATTGGCGTCCAACATACGGGCGATTTCCTTTGATTTGTTTCAGACATAAAAAAACGCCCGAGCGAATCTCGCCCGGGCGTTTTATTGGGCGGTGCAGCTAACTTAAGTAGGTGCGGAGTTCCGCCCTGAGTTGCGTGTCACGGACTTAGATCTTGCCGACCAGGTCCAGGGACGGAGCCAGAGTGGCCTCGCCTTCTTTCCACTTGGCTGGGCAAACTTCGCCTGGGTGAGCAGCAACGTACTGAGCAGCCTTGATCTTGCGCAGCAGCTCGGAAGCGTCACGGCCAACGCCGCCATCGTTCAGTTCAACGATTTTGATCTGGCCTTCAGGGTTGATCACGAAGGTGCCACGGTCAGCCAGGCCAGCTTCTTCAATCAGCACGTCGAAGTTGCGGGAGATCACCTGAGTCGGGTCGCCGATCATGGTGTACTGGATTTTGCCGATGGCTGGCGAAGTGTTGTGCCAGGCAGCGTGAGCAAAGTGGGTGTCGGTGGAAACGCTGTAGATCTCTACGCCCAGCTTCTGGAAAGCAGCGTAGTTGTCAGCCAGGTCTTCCAGCTCGGTTGGGCAAACGAAGGTGAAGTCGGCTGGGTAGAAAAACACGACCGACCACTTGCCTTTCAGGTCAGCGTCCGAGACTTGAACGAAGTCGCCGTTTTTGAACGCGGTAGCTTTGAACGGTTTTACTTGGCTGTTGATGATAGGCATTGATGACTCTCCGTCAGGGGTTATGAAGTTGATGGGGTGAATCCTACCCACTCACTCGACGGATGGCTCATTGGCAAACCTGATGCTGCTGATTTGTTTTCGCTATTAGCTGACTGTATTAATAGAAGAAAACGATCTCTAGGGCGTAACCGGTTTATCCGTAATCCGAGCCATCCCCTGGAATGGGCTGGCTTCAACATAACGCATGGCTGACTTCATATCCTTCCAGCCGACGTAACTCATCAACGATTTAAGGTCCCAGCCACTTTGATGGGCCCAGGTTGCAAAGCCGCGGCGCAATGAGTGACTGGTGTAGCGTTCGGCGGCAATCCCGGCGCGTTCCAGCGCCTGACGCAATAACGGGATGATGCTGTTGGCGTGCAGGCCCTCCTCGTTCAAATTGCCCCAACGGTCGATGCTGCGAAATACCGGGCCGCGCACGAGCGCAGCCTCGTTGATCCAGTCGATATAAGCCTGCACAGGACAGAGTTTGAGCAGTGCCGGAGTTTGATACGTCTGGCCGAGGTTTTCCCGATCGCCCTTGCTGCGCGGCAGATACAAAGTGATGCCGCTGCCGGCGTGCGCCTGCACATGCTCGATCTGCAAGCGGCACAACTCATCGCTACGAAAGCCACGCCAGAAGCCCAGCAGAATCAGCGCGCGATCCCGATAAGCCTTGAGCAATGACGGACGATCCTGCTGCGCCTTCGCGTCCTGAGCTTCCTGCTCCAGCCATTCGATGACTCTCTGCAAATCCTGCAGTTGCAAAGGTTCGGCCTGTTTTTCCTGCGCCGGATGCAGCGCCCGAATGCCTTTGAACACTTTGCGCACCACAGGGGCTTTCGTCGGGTCGGCAAAACCCTGGCTGTTGTGCCACTGCGCCAGCGCCGACAGACGCAGCTTCAACGTATTGATCGCCAGCACACCCGCATGCTCGACCAGATACCGCGCAACGCTGTCGGCTGTGGCCGGCAGAAATCCACCCCACGTAATTTCGAAATGCTCAATGGCGGCACGATAGCTGCGGCGGGTGTTGTCACGGGTGGCGGCTTGCAGATAGCGATCCAGATCGCTCATGGGCTGTTTTCTCGCTGGCGTACTGATTCAAGGGTATCGAAACGCATTTTGCCGTCTGACACTGGGTAATACCAGTATATCCCGCCTCTTAAATATCAAAGATTTAACTTTATTTTCAGCATGGTACACTGCGTACTTGAGTGGCATGTACCACAGTACGTAAACGTAGGAGTTCACATGGCCCGTGGCGGCATTACCAAAGCACTGGTTCAGATCGCGCGCACAGCGATCCTGGCCCGCGGCGAACACCCGAGCATCGATGCAGTACGCATTGAAATGGGCAATACCGGCTCCAAAACCACGATCCATCGTTATCTGAAAGAGCTGGATGACGGCGCCCAGCCAATCGAAGCGTCGGCAGAGCCTATTGATGACGAACTGACCGCACTGGTTTCGCGCCTTGCTCAGCGCCTTAAAGAACAGGCACAAGAACCCATCGAACAGGCTCGCGAGCAGTTTGAGGAGCAACGCGAGGCACTCGAATCCGAACTGAAACAGGTTCGCCACGCTCTCGAGCAACTGGAGCATCAGCACGAGATTCAAGGCGCGGCACTGGAGCGCGAATCGGAAGCGCTGGGCAGCACCCGCTCGATGCTGCAAACCGAGCAAACCCGCAATGCCGGGCTGAATCAGGCATTGGCCGACTTTGAATTGCGCTTGCAGGACAAGGACGAGCAGATCCGCTCGCTGGAAGAAAAGCACCTACACGCCCGCGATGCGCTGGAGCACTACCGCAACGCCACCAAGGAACAGCGCGAGCAGGAACAGAGCCGCCACGAAGGCCAGGTGCAGCAGATTCAGGCGGAGCTGCGTCAGGCGCAGCAAAGCGCGCTGGTGCGCCAGGATGAAATTACCCAACTGCATCGCGACAACGAACGCTTGCTCACCGAGAACCGTGGCACTCAACGCGAACTCAGCCTGATGCAAGACCAGCTCAAGCACAGCAACCAGCGACAAGATCAACTGCTCGAACAAGCCACTCGCGTTGACAGCGAGCGCACCCTCCTCCAGGAACGTCTGCGTGTGGCAACACTGGAAAGCCAGACACTCAAGCAGAGCGTCGAAGAGCAGACGCTGCTGAATCAGTCACTGGAAAAGGAATTGACCAAGGCTCAAGCGAGTCTGGAAGACAGCCTGCGTCTGGCGGCTACCGTTGCGGCAGCGCCAGACTCGGCCAAACCGAAAGACGCTTAAGCGCCGACCGGTGTACGCATGGTGACAAACTCTTCGGCGGCCGTCGGGTGCACCCCGATCGTGTCGTCGAAGTCGCGCTTGGTCGCGCCAGCCTTCAGCGCAATCGCCAGGCCCTGGACGATTTCGCCCGCATCCGGGCCGACCATGTGGCAGCCAAGAACCTTGTCAGTCTTGCCGTCGACCACCAGCTTCATCAGCGTTTTCTCCTGACACTCAGTCAGGGTCAGCTTCATCGGCCGGAAACGGCTCTCGAAGATCACCACGTCGTGACCCGCGTCGCGCGCCTCTTCTTCGGTCAAACCGACCGTGCCGATGTTCGGCAGGCTGAACACTGCCGTCGCGATCATCTTGTAATCCACCGGACGGTATTGCTCCGGCTTGAACAGACGCCGCGCCACCGCCATGCCCTCGGCCAATGCCACAGGCGTCAGTTGCACACGACCAATTACATCGCCCAACGCCAGAATCGAAGGTTCCGTGGTCTGGTATTGCTCATCGACCTTGATGAAACCTTTGTCGGTGAGTTGAACATCGGTGTTTTCCAGCCCCAGGTTGTCCAGCATCGGACGGCGACCGGTCGCGTAGAAAATGCAATCAGCCTCCAGCACTCGACCATCCTTGAGCGTGGCTTTCAAACTGCCGTCAGCCTGCTTGTCGATGCGCGCAATGTCGGCGTTGAATTGCAGATCCATGCCGCGCTTGGTCAGCTCTTCTTGCAAGTGCTTGCGCACCGAACCATCAAAGCCGCGCAGGAACAGATCGCCGCGATACAGCAATGTGGTGTTGGCGCCGAGACCGTGGAAGATTCCGGCAAACTCGACCGCGATATAACCACCACCCACTACCAAAACACGCTTGGGCAGTTCTTTGAGGAAAAACGCCTCATTGGAACCGATCGCATGTTCATGCCCCGGAACCTCTGGAATCTGCGGCCAGCCACCGGTAGCGATCAGAATATTTTTCGCGGTGAAACGCTCACCGTTGACCTCGACTTCATGCGGACCAACGATCTTCGCGTGCGCTTCGTGCAGGGTCACGCCGCTGTTCACCAGCAGATTGCGATAAATGCCATTGAGGCGATTGATCTCGCGATCCTTATTGGCGATCAGCGTCGCCCAATCGAAATTCGCCTCACCCAGACTCCAGCCGAAACCGGACGCCTGCTCGAAGTCTTCGGCGAAATGCGCGCCGCAAACCAGCAGCTTCTTCGGCACGCAACCCACGTTGACGCACGTCCCGCCCAGATAACGGCTTTCAGCCACCGCTACTTTCGCGCCGAAACCGGCAGCAAACCGCGCAGCCCGCACACCGCCGGAACCTGCACCAATCACATAAAGGTCAAAATCGTAGGCCATCTCTATCTCCTCGGCAGGCGATCAGCATACCTGCAGACACCCATTGGGCAAGCACTGCCATCCATATGAGGGCTGAAAATGAAAAAGCCACCCGAAGGTGGCTTTCTCGTACAGACGGATCAAGCGCTCTTAGTAAGCCTTGCCAGTCTTGTAGAAGTTCTCGAAGCAGAAGTTGGTCGCGTCAATGTAGCCTTCAGCGCCACCGCAGTCGAAACGCTTGCCTTTGAACTTGTAGGCCATTACGCAGCCGTTCTGGGCTTGTTTCATCAGGGCGTCAGTGATCTGGATTTCGCCGCCCTTGCCTGGCTCGGTCTGCTCAAGCAGGTCAAAAATGTCCGGAGTCAGGATGTAGCGACCGATGATTGCCAGGTTCGATGGCGCATCTTCCGGCTTTGGCTTCTCGACCATGCTGTGAACGCGGTAGATGTCGTCGCGAATCATCTCACCGGCAATTACGCCGTACTTGTGAGTTTCTTGCGGATCGACTTCCTGAATGGCCACGATCGAGCAGCGGAACTGCTTGTACAGCTTGACCATCTGGGTCAGTACGCCGTCGCCTTCGAGGTTGACGCACAGGTCATCCGCCAGTACCACGGCGAACGGTTCGTCACCGATCAGCGGGCGGCCGGTCAGGATGGCGTGGCCCAGGCCTTTCATTTCGGTCTGACGGGTGTAGGAGAACGAGCACTCGTCCAGCAGCTTGCGGATGCCGACCAGGTATTTTTCCTTGTCGGTGCCTTTGATCTGGTTTTCCAGCTCGTAGCTGATGTCGAAGTGGTCTTCCAGGGCGCGTTTGCCACGACCGGTAACGATCGAGATTTCAGTCAGGCCAGCGTCCAGAGCTTCTTCAACGCCGTACTGGATCAGTGGCTTGTTTACCACCGGCAGCATTTCTTTAGGCATGGCTTTAGTCGCTGGCAGGAAGCGAGTACCGTAACCGGCTGCTGGGAACAAGCATTTCTTGATCATATAAGTCCTTGAAAAGGCTGTGTGTACGAGTTTCGGCGCAGTCTAATCAGGCGGCGTGCACCTTACAATGCCCCGCACTGGCTAACCGATGCCAACATAGAGAAATATTCTCGCCGATAGTTCCATCGGCATCTGCAGACCATCGCTCAGCTTAGCTCAAAGTGACCGACGAGCTGGATTACCATACGCTCATCGCCCCCATTGTGAACATTTTGCCGGTATCATGGCGACTTTGAATCAGCGAACGAGACAGATTAGATGGCCGCCGTAAAAATCATCAACGGGTATGTGATCGACAAGAAAGACGGAAAGTGGACGCTCACCACGACCAATGGCGAACACATTGCCGGGCCTTTCGACAGCGAGCAGATGGCGACTGATGTAGCGTCGGTATTTACTGACACCCCTGCGTCGGCAAAGCGCCGCGGCAAAGATCAGGACTGATCTGCTGCGAAGCGCCGCAAGCCCTGCCGTGAGCAGGGCTTTTTTGTGCCTGACACACGACCGTCGAAAACAAGTGGCCAATCGCTATAACCTTTTCATACCGGCGCTGTCAGAGCGTCTAGTCCCCCACCGCTGAAGACGACACAACTATGAACATGAACAGATTTTTGCCACTGATCGCGGTACTGGTATTGAGCGGCTGCGCCACATCCCAACCGACCACCCTGAACAACGGCGAACAGGGGCTGACCATCGACTGCTCCGGTGAAGCCAATTCCTGGGCCACCTGCTATGAAAAGGCTGACGCCTCCTGCGCAGGCACGGGCTACCGCATCGTCGGCACTGACGGCACACCGGCGCCGAAGGAAAGCGAAAAAACTTTGGGCGTCGATGTCGGCAACTACAAAAACCGCAGCGTGGTAGTGGTCTGCAAATAGACTCTACATGTGAATTTCCGCGAACTTGATCCCGAGTCCGCGTACGACTTCGATCAGATCGTCGAGCCGATTGAAAGACTCGACTTCGTCGTTATCGTCCACCAGGAAATAACTGCGCCCGGCGCTTTTCTTGAAAAATACGATCCATTCCCCGGAATTTGCCGGGTTCTGAATGACATGTGTGGCAGAGATCAGGCCCTCTGCATGGCGTTCCCGCACTTGCTCTCGCTTCATCGCGACTCCAGAAATGAAAATGCCGTCACAGCATGACTGTGACGGCATTGATGCTGATGACCAATAGTCTATCAGCCGGAAATACAGGCGTTGGCCGCGTTACGCACATCACGTGGGCGCACCGGCACATTCGACATGCGCTCATGCAGCTTGATACTGCTACCGCCGGAGCGATCTTCGATATCAAACACGGCGGCCGGGCCAGAGGACAGTTTGCCCGGAACAATCACGCGAACCCCCTCCTTTTGCGGCTGTATCTGCAGCGCGCCGCGGCTGTCCGCCAGTTTTTCGGTCAGGCACTGCGCATACTCATGGGGCTTCTTGCCGGAAATTACGCTCACGGTCGGTAGCGTTTCATTGATTTCGGAAACGTTCGCACAGCCACCCATAGCCAAAACCAACGGCAGACACACCACACCCCACTTCATAAAAAACCTCCGTTAAAGACCGTCCGACAGCACAAATGCCGTTTTTCTCCGGGGCCTTCTGCATTTAACCCGCATCCAATCGCGAATATCTGTTCAAAATTGTCAAACCAACGCCCGACGGCCAGATAATAACCCGTGCAGGCTGATAAACTGCGCCCAATTACAAGCTATCGTTTTGATTTTGTAGAAAAAGCCCTTCTGGAGGCGCCCATGAAATTCATTCACCAGCGCGAACACCTCAACGAAGACGACATCGTCGTCATCCAATGCTCGCAAACCTGCAACATCCGTTTGATGAGCGACGCCAACTTCCGCAGCTTCAAAAATGGCGGTCGTCACTCCTACCACGGCGGCGCTTTCGACACGTTCCCGGCCCGCATCACCGCGCCGAGCACCGGTTTCTGGAACATCACCATCGACACCGTCACCACCCGGGCAATCAGCGTTACACGCAAACCGACGCTGACGCATTCGATCAAGATCATCCGCCGCTCCAGCTCCAAACTCAGCTGAGCCGCCCCGCCCACACAGACAGGTATTCATGACCGTGGCCCAAACGACCAAATACGTCATCAAGTACAAGCTCAACGGCGAGCGCCGTTTCGAGTTCGCGCAACTGGAAAACGGCACCGAGGAAGAAGCCAAGGCTGCTCTCGACGCAATCCACGGGCAGACTGAAGATGTGATCAGCGATATCGCCGTCAGCAAGGCGCTGTAACGCACCGACAGAATGACTGCCGCAAGGTTTTGGTGATCGCCATGCAACCGCACACTTTCGATCTGTTCGCTGACCACGAACCCGCGCCGCAACCCCACGCCGAACAGATCGGTGAGCAATCGTGGGTACTGCGCGGATTCGCCTTGCGGCTGACCGATCAATTGCTACCGGCGCTGGACGCCGTCCTGCTCGCTGCCCCACTGCGCCACATGGTCACGCCCGGCGGCTTCAGCATGTCGGTGGGCACCAGCAGTTGCGGGCAACTGGGCTGGATCACTGACCGCAGCGGCTACCGTTACTCGTCGGTCGATCCACTCAGCGGTTTGCACTGGCCGGAGCTGCCGCCGGTATTTGCCGATCTGGCAGAGGCCGCGGCGCAGGAGGCCGGTTTTTCTGACTTCAGGGCAGATTCCTGCTTGATCAACCGCTATATCCCCGGCGCCAAGATGTCATTGCATCAGGACAAAGACGAAAACGCCTACGCTGCACCGATCGTTTCGCTGTCGCTGGGCTTGCCGGCAATGTTTCTGTTTGGCGGTTTCGCTCGTGGTGACAAGAGCCAGCGGATTCCCCTGCTGCATGGCGACATGGTGGTTTGGGGCGGTGTCGATCGCTTGCGGTTCCACGGTGTTTTACCGATCAAGCAAGGGCAGCATCCGCAGCTTGGTGAACAACGCATCAATCTGACTTTTCGTATTGCCGGATGACCCTTGAAAGTTTGACCGCAAGGCCCGGAGTGTTGCGTTCACCAACGCTGGTTAACCTGAATCAAACAGGTCAACGGATTAGCCATCATGAAAACGTTTTCGACCACGCTCGACATTGAAGACGATCCACGCTGGGCCGCTGTTGTTGCGCGGGATGCGCGGGCGGACGGGACGTTTGTCTATGCGGTGAAAACCACCGGCATCTACTGCCGCCCAAGCAGTCTTGCGCGCTTGCCGAAACCGCAGAATGTGGAGTTTTTCGATACGGCGCTTGAGGCTGAAGCCGCCGGCTACCGCCCGAGCAAAAGGGCCAGCAAGGATCAGAGCGATGTGCTCGCGCAACACGCCGCGGTTGTGGCGGTAGCATGCCGGCAGATCGAGTCCGCCGACACTTTGCCCGCGCTCAATGAACTTGCTGCAACGGCCGGTCTGAGCCCGTTTCATTTTCACCGCGTGTTTAAAGCCGCGACAGGATTGACCCCCAAGGGTTACGCCAGCGCCCACCGCTCGCGCCGCGTGCGTGAACGCCTGGCAGACGGCGGCTCAGTGACCGACGCGTTGTATGACGCAGGTTTCAATTCCAACAGTCGTTTCTATGAAAGCGCCGATCACCTGCTGGGAATGAAACCCGGTGACTACCGCGCCGCCGGGCAAAACAACGACATTCGTTTTGCCGTCGGACAATGCTCGCTCGGGGCGATTCTGGTGGCGCAAAGCGAGCGCGGAGTTTGCGCGATTTTGTTGGGCGACGATCCTCACCAACTGGTGTGTGATCTGCAGGACCAGTTCCGCAAAGCCAATCTGATTGGCGCCGATGCGGAGTTTGAGCAATTGATCGCCAAAGTCGTCGGCTTTATCGAAGCCCCGGCCATTGGCCTCGAGCTACCGCTGGACGTGCGGGGCACGGCATTTCAGGAGCGCGTTTGGCAGGCGCTACGGGAAATCCCGGTTGGCAGCACCGCCAGCTACGCCGACATTGCCCAACGCATCGGCGCACCGACATCCATGCGCGCCGTGGCTCAGGCATGCGGTGCCAATCGGTTGGCCGTCGCGATTCCTTGCCATCGCGTGGTGCGCAGCGATGGCAATCTTTCCGGTTATCGCTGGGGTGTGGAGCGTAAACGGCAACTGCTGGAGCGTGAAACGCAGCCCTGAAGCTGCATGATTCTTCAGCGATTGACGTCCACCACAACGCGTCCGCGAAGCTGCCCTGCGAGCAGTTTCGGCGCGGCATCGATAACGTCGCCTAGGGCGATTTCATGGCTGATCAATGGCAGTAAGGCGAAGTCCAGATCCTGCGCCAGTCGAGCCCATGCCTCCACGCGGCGCGCCTTTGGCTGAGTCACGCTGTTGATGCCGGCCAAGGTGACGCCGCGCAAAATAAACGGCGCCACCGAGGCAGGGAAATCCATCCCCTGGGCCAGACCGCACGCGGCGACGGTGCCTTCAGCACGCGTACTGGCGCAGGCATTCGCCAGCGTGTGACTGCCGACCGAATCGATTACCGCTGCCCAACGTTCCTTGGCCAGCGGCTTGCCCGGTTCGAACAGAGTCGCGCGGTCGATGATTTCAGTCGCGCCCAATTGCTTGAGATATTCATGCTCGGACACCCTGCCCGTGGACGCCACAACCCGATAGCCAAGCTTGCTCAGCAGCGCGATGGCAAAACTGCCCACGCCGCCATTGGCCCCCGTCACAAGCACCTCGCCCTGCGCAGGCGTCACGCCATTACGCTCAAGCGCCAAAATGCACAACATTGCGGTGTAACCCGCCGTGCCGATCGCCATTGCCTGAGCAGCGGTAAACGCTTTTGGCAAAGGAATCAGCCAGTCGCCGTTGAGCCGGGCCTTTTGCGCCAGGCCACCCCAATGGCTCTCGCCCACGCCCCAGCCATTGAGCAGCACCTGATCGCCCACTTTATAGTCGGGATGTGAGCTGACCTCGACAGTGCCTGCCAGATCGATCCCCGGCACCAAGGGAAATTTGCGCACCACCGGGCTGCTGCCCGTAATCGCCAAGCCGTCCTTGAAATTCAACGTGCTGTACGCGACGGCCACGGTCACGTCGCCCTCGGGCAACTGGTCTTCGTTGATCGGTTGAAGGTTGGCGCGATAACCGCTGTCGTCTTTATTGATCAAAATACCGTTGAACATGATGGCCTCTCATGGATGGGTTTCAGGGGGTCATGGCTTTCAAATATCACATCGCAATACGTTGCCACACTCGACTTTCAGCCAATCCGCGAATCGGCCGGGTATTTCCATGGTGGCCGACTATGCTTTTTCGACGGTGGTGCGTTCGCTGTTATTCCTCGGAAAACGGCCAGTCGAAGGAGCGATCCATGTCTTACCCGCGTTCTTTTTCAGTGATGCTGATGCTGTGTCTGCTGGCCTTCAATAATGCGTGGGCGGCGCCGGCCACCAAGCCCGGCGAGCCGGCACCCAGTGAGCCATCATGGCCGCAAGTCATCACCAGCGAGAAGGCCAAACTGACCGTATATCAGCCGCAACTCGACAGTTGGGACGGCTACACCCTCAATGCCCGCGCTGCCGTTGAAGCCACCGGCGCCGATGGAAAAACCACTTACGGCATCGTTCAGTTCAGTGCCCATACGCTGGTCGACAAGGCCACGCGCTGGGTTGCACTCGATCAATACAAAATCATCAAAGCCGACTTCCCCGCTGATGCCGCTAAGGCTGACAAATGGCTGGCGGTGCTGAAAAAAGACGCCGAGAGCCGGAAAAAAACCATTTCACTGGATCAACTCGAGGCCGCCGTCGGTGTGCTATCGGCAGAGCAGAAAGCTGACAACGCGCCTCTGGAAAACACTCCGCCCGCGATCATCAGCTCCGACGTCCCGGCGATGCTTGTCTACATCGACGGCGATGCAGCCTATCGTCCGGTTGAAAGCACAGCGCTGCAACGGGTGATCAACACCCGACCTCTGCTGCTGAAAGATACGCAGGGCAAACATTACCTGCATGTCTTCGATGGCTGGATGGTTGCTGACCAGCTCAACGGCGATTACACCCGTCTGGCCACGCCGCCCGCCGAACTGGAAAAAGCCAAACAGGCCGCCATCGCCAGTCGCCAGGTGGATCTGTTGACCGGGCAGAGTGACCCGAAAGACAAGGTTCCCAGCCTGGCCAAGCCGCCGCAGCCAAAAATCTTTGTCGCCACTACGCCCACCGAGCTGCTTGTCACCGATGGAGCGCCACAGTGGCTGCCGATTCAGGGCACTCGGCTTTTATACGTGACCAATACCACCGGGCACATCTTCAAGGAGATCGGTGATCAGAACAGTTACGTGCTGATTTCCGGTCGCTGGTTCCGCGCCGGTGACATGAACGGCCCATGGACGTTTACATCAGCGGACCAGCTGCCGGCAGACTTCGCCAACATCCCCGACGACAGCCCGAAAGAAAACGTCAAAGCGTCGGTTGCCGGTACGCAACAAGCCAAGGAAGCCGCGATTGCTGCGACCATCCCGCAGACCTCGGCAATCAAGAAAAGCGCGGTGAAAATGACCTCGCCGCAGTTCGATGGCGAACCACAACTCAAAGCCATCAACAGCACGCCGCTGCAGTATGTGGTCAACAGTGCAACGCCGATCATCCGGGTCGACAACAACAGTTGGTATGCGGTGGAAAACGGTATCTGGTTTACCGCCACCACAGTGAATGGCCCGTGGATCGTGGCCAGTTCTGTGCCGGCGGTGATCTACTCAATCCCACCCAGCTCGCCCATGCACTATCTGACTTACGTCAAAGTCTATGAGGCCAGCGGCGATACCGTGGTGGTCGGCTATACACCGGGTTATCAGGGTTCCAATCTAGATCCCGCCACCGGCGTGGTGGTTTACGGCACCGGTTACCCATACACGCCGTGGGTTGGCAGCGTCTGGTACGGGCCGCCAGTAACTTATGGGTTCGGCGTCGCCATCCGTTACACGCCCTGGACTGGCTGGACCTTCGGTTTCGGTTTCGGCTGGAGTTGGGGCAGCAGTACCGTCGCCATGGGTTGGGGCTGGGGTGCATATCCGTGGTGGGGCAATTATGGTTGGGGTTACGCCTGGGGCCCGCGCTTGTATCCGGCACCGCTGGCGTGGGGTGGCGCAGCTTACGGATATCGCGGCGGCGCCGTGGCCTGGGGACCGGGAGGATGGGCCGGCACCACGGGCAATATCTATCATCAATGGGGTGACCGGGCGACGGTCAGCCGCGCTGGTGCCGGTTACAACGCCTGGACCGGCAATCGCTGGGCGGGTCAGGTTGGCTCTTCGTATAACTCGCGCACAGGCGTTGCGGCAGCAGGCCAACGCGGTGCCGTGCACAATGTCTATACCGGTAACTATGCGGCCGGACGCAGTGGTGTGGCGACGGGACCGAACGGTGGCGCGATCGCCGGCCAGAAGGTCACTGCCGGCAATGCCCGCAACGGCACCCAAGTCACAGCCAGTCGCGGCGCGGCGTACAACCCCAATACCGGTAATACCACTCAATACGGCAGTGTTCGCGGCAAAAACGCCGGCGCCGCACGCGTAGGCGACAACGTGTATGCCGGCCGCGACGGCAATGTCTACAAAAAAACCGATGATGGCTGGCAATCCGTGGTCAAGGGCGGGGCAAACCGCCCAACTCCGATCAATAACAACGCCCAATTGCAAAACCTCAACCGTGAATCCGCCGCGCGCAACCTGGGCAATCAGCGCACCCATAATTTTCAAAACTCCTCACGAAACATGAACCGCTCCTATGGAGGAGGCGGTGGTGGCGGCGGATTTCATCGACGCTGAGAACCTGCGTCAGGCGATGTTCACAATTTCAAAGTGGCCCGGGGCCTGGTTTTGCTGGTAAAAAACCGGCTTCGCCGTCCCTGCCCCGTTTCATCGTTCGGAGTCCGCTTCCATGAGCCAATGGCCAGATACACGTATTCTCGACCTGCTCGGCATTCAATCGCCGATCATTCAGGGCCCGATGGCCGGTGCGACAAACTCATCCATGGTGATCGCCGTGTGCAACGCTGGCGGCCTGGGTTCGATGCCGGCGGCGATGCTGAGCATCGAGCAGTTACGCGAAGAGCTGAAGACGATTCGCGAACACACCGACAAGCCCTTCAATGTGAATTTTTTCTGCCACCAGCCACCCACCGCTGATGAGCAACGCGCACGCGAGTGGAAGAACCTGCTGGAACCTTACTACCGAGAACTGGGTGTCGACTTCGATGCGCCTACACCTATATCCAACCGGGCGCCGTTCGATACGGCGGCGTGCGAAGTGCTGGAAGAATTCCGGCCGGAGGTGGTGAGTTTTCACTTCGGTTTGCCTGAGAAATCCCTGCTCGATCGAGTGAAGGCCACTGGCGCAAAAATCCTCTCCTCGGCAACCACCGTCGATGAAGCGATCTGGCTCGAACACAATGGCTGTGACGCGATCATCGCCATGGGCTACGAGGCCGGCGGTCATCGCGGGATGTTTCTCAGCGAGGACTTGAGCAGTCAAGTCGGCACGTTCGCACTGGTGCCGCAGATCGTCGATGCGGTGACAGTGCCGGTGATTGCCGCCGGTGCAATCGCCGATGCGCGAGGCGTCGCGGCCGCCTTCATGCTGGGGGCGTCAGCGGTACAGGTCGGAACCGCATACCTGTTCACCCCGGAAGCGAAAGTCAGCGCCTCTCATCACAAGGCTCTGCGCACTGCCAAAGAGAGTGAAACCGCGATCACCAACATTTTCACTGGACGCCCGGCGCGGGGCATTCTCAACCGTGTGATGCGCGAACTGGGGCCAATTTCGGCCAAAGCACCGGCATTCCCGTTGGCCGGTGACGCCCTGATGCCGCTGCGTGCAAAAGATGATGCGCAGTTTGCCAACCTCTGGGCAGGTCAGGCATTCACGCTGGGCCAAGACCTCGGCAGTGCTGAACTGACTCGCCAATTGGCCGAGGGTGCATTGGCGAAGCTGATTGTGCGTTGATGCCGCGCGGGGGATGCGTTTCAGGTCAGGCGGTCCGTCAGGATAAATCCTCTCGCCACACAGTGGGGATCGCTATATATTTCGCTACATAGCGATTTCCCCCTTTGCAATGGCGCAGTCCACCTCGAGTAAAACTGCCCTGTGCACCGCCCACAACGGAGCTGCTAAATGACCATTCGTGCCTCACGTTTTGCCCCTGTCTGTCTCACCTCATTGCTTGCAGTATTCGCCATCAGTGCTGCTCAGGCTGATGAAGTGCAGGTTGCTGTTGCCGCGAATTTCACGGCACCGATTCAGGCCATCGCTGCCGATTTCGAAAAAGACACCGGTCACAAACTGGTCGCAGCCTATGGCGCCACTGGCCAGTTTTACGCTCAGATCAAGAACGGCGCGCCGTTCGACGTGTTCCTCTCGGCGGACGACACCACGCCGGAAAAACTCGAAAAAGAAGGCGATACCGTCAAGGGCTCGCGCTTCACTTACGCCGTTGGCACTCTGGCGCTGTGGTCGGCGAAGGACGGTTACATCGATGCCAAAGGTGAGGTCCTGAAGAAAAACGAATACCAGCACCTGTCCATCGCCAATCCGAAAACCGCGCCATACGGCTTGGCAGCCACGCAAGTGCTGGAAAAACTGAAACTGACCGACGCGACCAAAGCCAAGATCGTCGAAGGCCAAAACATCACTCAGGCCTACCAGTTCGTTTCGACTGGCAACGCCGAACTCGGCTTCGTCGCGCTGTCGCAGATCTATCAGGAAGGCAAAGTCACCAGCGGTTCGGCGTGGATCGTACCGGCCAGCCTGCATGACCCGATCAAACAGGACGCGGTGATCCTCAGCAAAGGCAAGGACAACGCCGCGGCCAAAGCACTGGTTGAATACCTCAAGGGCCCGAAAGCCGCTGCGGTGATCAAGTCTTACGGCTACCAACTCTAAATGTCGCTGACGAGTGCCGATTTCGCGGCGATCTGGCTGACCCTGAAACTGGCGTCCCTGACCACCGCGATCCTTTTGGTTATCGGCACGCCGATCGCGCTGTGGTTGTCGCGTACCCGCTCATGGTTGCGCGGCCCGGTCGGGGCGTTCGTCGCCCTGCCCCTCGTGCTGCCGCCGACCGTCATCGGTTTTTATCTGTTGCTGATGATGGGACCACACGGTTTTCTTGGCCAGTTCACCCAATGGCTGGGGCTCGGCACTCTGACGTTCAGTTTCACCGGGCTGGTGATTGGTTCTGTGATCTATTCCATGCCGTTCGTGGTGCAACCGTTGCAAAACGCGTTTTCGGCAATCGGCACCCGCCCGCTGGAAGTTGCCGCAACATTGCGCGCCAATCCGTGGGACACCTTTTTCAGCGTGATCCTGCCGCTGGCCCGCCCCGGTTTCATCACAGCGGCCATCCTCGGGTTCGCACATACCGTCGGTGAGTTCGGCGTCGTGCTGATGATTGGCGGCAATATCCCCGACAAGACCCGCGTGGTCTCGGTGCAAATCTACGATCACGTTGAAGCGATGGAATACGCACAGGCCCACTGGCTGGCTGGCGCGATGCTGGTGTTTTCGTTTGTGGTGTTGCTTGCGCTGTACTCCAGCCGCAAGAACCGCGCGGGCTGGAGCTGATCGATGATTGATGCACGTTTGAAAATGACCTATTCAGGCTTCAGCCTGGACGTCGATCTGCACTTGCCGGGCCGCGGCGTCAGCGCGCTGTTCGGCCATTCCGGGTCGGGCAAAACCACGTGCCTGCGCTGCATCGCCGGGCTCGAACGCGCGGAGCAAGGCTTTATCCGGGTCAACGACGAGGTGTGGCAGGACAGCGACAACGGTATTTTCGTCCCGCCGCACAAACGCGCACTGGGTTATGTATTCCAAGAGGCCAGCCTGTTTCCACATTTGTCAGTGTTGGCCAATCTGCAATTCGGCCTCAAACGTATTGCCAAGTCCCAGCGCCGGGTCGACATGACGCACGCCACTGAATTGCTCGGCATCGGTCATTTGCTTGAGCGTCATCCCCAGCATCTCTCGGGTGGCGAGCGTCAGCGTGTCGGCATCGCCCGTGCGCTGCTGACCAGCCCGAAACTGCTGTTGATGGACGAGCCGCTGGCAGCACTCGACAGTCAGCGCAAAAACGAAATCCTGCCCTATCTGCAACGCTTGCATGATGAGCTCGATATTCCGCTGCTGTACGTCAGCCATGCGCAGGACGAGGTCGCGCGCCTGGCCGATCATCTGGTGCTGCTCAGCGACGGCAAGGCCCTGGCCAGCGGGCCGATTGGTGAAACCCTGGCCCGTCTGGACTTGCCGATGGCCATGGGCGATGACGCGGGCGTGATCATCGAAGGTCAGGTCTGCGCCTACGACGCGGATTATCAGCTGCTGAGCCTGCAATTGCCGGCCACCGAAATGAGCATCCGCGTAACGCATGCGCCAATGGCGGTGGGCCAGACCTTGCGTTGCAAGGTACATGCGCGCGACATCAGCCTGACCCTGCAAAACAGCGAATCCAGCAGCATCCTCAATCGCCTGCCGGTCACCGTCATCAGTGAGCAGGCGGCGGACAATGCCGCGCATGTGTTGATTCGTCTCGACGCGGGCGGCACGCCGTTGCTGGCGCGCATTACCAGGTTCTCCCGTGACCAATTGGGCGTGCGTCCTGGCCTTCACTTGTGGGCGCAAATAAAGGCAGTCGCGGTGCTCGCGTAAATCATTCGGCACGACGGCTTCGGCGTGCGGTCAATGGTTTTAACGACCACCGCGCTACCGAAGGAAGCCGCCATGCCCGACACCGAGCTGACCGATGCACTGCCATCCGACCTGCATTACGTCGATGACACACAGCCCGGCATCACCCGCAAAAAACTGCGCGGCAAGTTCAGTTATTTCGAACCGTCGGGCCAACGCATTACCGATGCGGATGAAATCAAACGCATCAACGCCCTCGCCGTGCCGCCAGCCTACACCGACGTGTGGATCTGCCCCGACCCGAGCGGTCATCTTCAAGCCACCGGCCGCGATGCCCGTGGTCGCAAGCAATACCGTTATCACGCGCGCTGGCGTGAAGTGCGTGATGCCGACAAGTATTCGCGGCTACGCGAGTTCGGCCAGGCATTACCGAAGTTACGTAAACAACTGGAAGCACTGTTGGCTGCACCGGGCTTCAGTCGCGACAAGGTCATGGCCACGGTGATCACCTTGCTCGATGCGACTTTGATTCGAGTCGGCAATACGCAATACGCGCGGGATAATCGCTCCTACGGTCTGACCACCCTGCGCAGTCGGCATGTCGAGGTCAACGGCAGCGCGATTCTGTTCCAGTTTCGCGGCAAGAGCGGTATCGAACATCAGATCACCGTGAAGGACCGGCGCCTGGCGCGGGTCATCAAACGCTGCCTGGAACTTCCCGGGCAGAACCTGTTTCAGTATCTGGATGAACATGGCGAACGGCACACTGTCAGCTCTTCCGACGTCAACACCTACCTGAAAACCCTGACCGGCGCCGACTTCACCGCCAAGGACTACCGCACCTGGGCCGGCAGTGCCTTGGCCCTCGCCGTGTTGCGCGAGCTAAAACATGAGTCAGAAACCGAAGCTAAACGGCATGTGGTGGACATGGTCAAAGGCGTTGCCAAACAGTTGGGCAACACGCCTGCAGTGTGCCGCAAGTGCTACATCCACCCTGCCGTGGTGGAAAATTTCATGCTCGGCGCGCTTGCCGAATTGCCGCGCCCACGCGTACGCAAGGGGCTGCGCACCGAAGAAGTGGCGCTCGCGATGTTTCTCGAACGCATGAGCGAGATGGCAGTCGCCCCTTGATCGGCTGTGCGTCGTCCTCTAGGCTAGCCACCTTCCCTCCTCAGGATGATCGCAAACGTGAACAACCCGGCCTTCTAAAAATGTAATCGCGACTTGCCGCTTATTAGCGCTTGTCAGTTTTCACGACATTTTCTGGAGGTGCCGATGACTCACGTCTCGCGTACGCCTGCACTCGTCTCCCTGAATCAAATGGGCTTTCAATTCGCCAATGGCGAGACGATTTTCAACGACCTCAATCTCAAATTCGATCATCTGCCGACGGCTATCGTGGGTCGCAATGGCGTCGGCAAAAGCGTGCTCGCGCGGCTGATAGCCGGACAATTGCAGCCTGGCACCGGCAGTTTGGTGCGTTCGGTTTCGGTGAATTACGTTGCGCAAAACTTCGTCGCCTCCTGCGGGCAAACAGTAGCCGACGCAACAGGCACGGCGCCGGGACTCGCGGCGCTCGAGCGGCTGGAGATGGGTTGCGCCAGTAGCGAGGATTTCGACCTCATCGGCGAACGCTGGGATTTACCGGAGCGCTTGCGTCAGCGACTGGATGAAGCCGGACTGCCCGACATCGTTACCACCGACCTGACGCAAACGCTCAGCGGTGGCCAGCAGGCCCGAATCGCCCTGATCGGTGCGCTGCTGAACCCCGCGCAATTACTGGTGCTGGATGAGCCGACCAACCACCTCGACAGCGCGGGTCGGCAATGGCTGTTGAAAACACTGGAAGCATGGCGCGGTGGCCTGATTGTCGTCAGTCACGACCGCCAGTTACTGGAACAGATGCGTCGAATTGTCGAACTCACGCCATTGGGGGCGACTGTCTTCAGAGGGCGTTATTCAGAATTCACTGAACAGCGGCAGATCCATCAAGCTGCGGCGCAGGCAAAGCTCGATCAGGCCCGAGTCGAACGCCAGCGCCAGCGTGCACGACTGCAACGCGAGCACGACACAATCCAGCGGCACGCCGCCAGCAGTCGACGCGACGCACAGACCGCCAACATGGCCGGCTTCGAACGGGCGGCGATGAAAGCGGCTGCGCGGGAAATCATGGGCCACGTGCGCCTTGGCCAGCAGTCACATAAAACCGATCTCGATACCCGGGTGCGAGACGCCTTCGCGAAGGTCCTACCTGACGGCGGCGTCTTGATCAATCTGCCGGGAAGCATCGTGCCGAGCACGCGCCAGGTCTGCACGCTGATCGACGCCCGTTTGCCGTGGCTACCGGTTGACGCGCCATCGACACGGCTGAACCTCGCCATCCACGGGCCGATGCGCATTGCGGTCAGTGGACCGAACGGCTGTGGCAAATCGACCTTGTTGAACCTGCTAAGCGGTGAACTGAAGCCAACTTCCGGCGCCTGCATCACCCATGTGCCGTTGGCTTTCCTCGATCAGCACCTGACGTTGCTGGATGATCGTATGTCTATCGTTGAACAGCTGAAGGAGCAACAAACACCGCTGAGCGAAGGCACGTTGCGCAGTTACCTGGCACATCTGCAACTCAACGCGCAACGCGTCACCCTGCCCTGCGGTTCACTCAGTGGCGGTGAACGCCTGAAAGCCGCGCTTGCTCTGGCGTTATGGCGCCAGACACCCGCGCAATTACTGTTGCTCGATGAGCCGACCAATCACCTTGATCTGACTTCGGTGGAAGCTTTCGAGCAAGCCTTGCAGACATTTCCCGGGGCGATTGTGGCGGTTTCCCACGATCAGGCGTTTCTACGGGCGTTAAACCCAACCCATGAACTGCAGTGGCACGCCGAAGGATGGCGCCTGCAACCGACGAATTGACCTGGCTGTTTTTTGCACAATTGCTTAAGGCTTCTATAGTAGATGTGACACGAATCAACTGCGGTGACGCCATGGAAGACATTTTCGTCGTGAAGCGTTGCAACAAGATCATCATTCACGGGCGACGCGCCACTGATAGCCAGCATGATCCCGCAGAAGCCAAAAGCTGGTTTCGCATCTGCGATACTCGCACTGGCGGTTTCATTGGCGATGGCTACGACGTGGAAGAGGACGCCCGAGACGAATGCAAGCGTCTCAACGCAGCCAGTTCAACCACACCGGCCCGACAGTTATCAAGCTGATGCCGATCAGCAGCGGGTCTATACTGAAACCAGCTGAAGGAGCAGCGCCCCATCGGCAGAAAGCTCGCAACTCGCGGGCTTTTTGCTGCCGCTCAGCGGTTTCAAAGTACGGAGGTGTTTCATGTCCGAAAAAGAGTCCATCACCACCCTCCTCAACCTGCTCGACGCCCGGCAGGCGCGCCTCGCGGCCGCTTGCAAAGAGATAGCCGACTGGGTCGATCATCAAGGCGGGCACCCGACAGCCCTGCGCATCCGCGATCGCCTGAATGACATCGAAAAAGATACTCCGCTGATCCGCAACTCACTGTCGGCGCTCAAGCCTATTGATCGGCCACTGCCTCGCTTCAGATGACAACGGGTTTTCAGCGGTAATCACCCGAGGTGGCACGAGTGTCACTGAAATCCTGCTTGGGCGCGTTTTATCTGGATTGTGAACTGGCGTGGTTCTTTTCACATAACCATCACATCTGCTGGCCTACAGTAGCGTCACTCCTTTAGAAACACCCCTCTCACCCGCCCGCATGCGGGTGTTTTTTTGCCTGCAGAAAACCGCCCCGAACGTCGTTGTATTGAAATGGTCAAAATCTATACACGTCACGAAGGAGACAGTGCATGGTCATCCACTTCAACGTCGACGGGCATCTGGCCTGTGGTCACAAAGGCGAACAACTGAGCGCGAGCAAAGAACTCAATCGCGTGAAGTGCCGCAGTTGCCGCAATACCGATGCCTTCAAACAAGCAAGAAAAGACCAGCGCAATGCGGCCCGCCGCAACGCGCGACACGCAAAAACCTCACACGGCCCAGCAAACTGGCGCGCCGAATGGATTGAACGGCTGACGACGATGGTCGGACTTCAGCGGCTGCCCCGCGGCTTTAGCGGACAAGCCTTTGTTTAGGACAGCATAAAAAGGGCCGATTCTCTCGGCCCTTTTTTCGTGTCTCTGCGTAGATCCATCGCCTCTCATTCGACGGGTCGAAGAATCAAAGAGATGCATCATTCACGCGTTCGTCAAACGCATTGCTATCGCCTGCTTCACCCTTCTGAGCATTAACAATGAACTCGGGTTCGCCGCCGATACCGCGATGGTTGGCGGCACTGCCATGTAAGTGTTTCCCATCCCAGGTTGTAAGTGCACGTCGTGAGCATTGGCTTCCGAGAAGCTATCCGAGCAACCTCATACATCTGCGATGTGAAGTTTTCGCATCTGCACAAAAAGATTGCCGATTCATTGTCAGATGATTTTTTTCAGCCTATCTTGAATAAAACCTATACAGCGCACTTAGCGGCGTACAACTTTTTAGCTATGGATTGGCCCTCACCCATACCAACGCCACGAGACACTTCAATGAACCCACTACTAGCCAGCCATTACCGTGAAATTCTCGTCGGCGTCGGTGAGAACCCCGAGCGCGAGGGGCTGTTAGACACGCCCAAGCGTGCCGCCAAAGCGATGCAGTATCTGTGCAATGGCTACACGTTGAGCCTGGAAGACGTCACCAACGGTGCCTTGTTCGAGTCGCAGAGCGATGAAATGGTGATCGTCAGCGACATCGAGCTTTATTCCTTGTGTGAGCACCACATGCTGCCCTTTATCGGTAAGGCGCATGTGGCCTACATCCCCACCGGCAGGGTGCTGGGGCTATCAAAGGTCGCGCGAGTGGTTGATATGTTCGCGCGTCGCCTGCAGATCCAGGAAAACCTCACCCGGCAGATTGCTGAAGCCATCCAGCAGATCACTGATGCCGCCGGTGTGGCGGTGGTCATTGAAGCCAGGCACATGTGCATGATGATGCGCGGCGTAGAGAAGCAGAATTCGGTCATGACTTCCTCCGTAATGCTGGGCGCCTTCCGTGATAGTTCGACGACGCGGCAGGAGTTTCTGCAGCTGATCGGACGGCGATAAACCTATACATGGCCTGCCCATTGTACAAGCCCATAGTTCGAAACTTCACACTCGTCACCTTTGTACTTCAGGGAGTAAGGCAATGACCCGATTTCTACTGATACTGGCAATGGCCCTCAGCGTCGGGAGTTGCAGCAGTGTGGATGTCGCCCGTTATGCGGATCAGCAACCGGCATTGAATCTGGAGCATTTTTTCAGCCAGCCCGTCAAAGCCTGGGGGATGTTTCAGAAGCGCAGCGGTGAGGTTGTCAAGCGCTTCGAGGTCAACATCGTCAGCCACCGCGAGGGCAACAACCTGATTCTCGACGAGCGCTTCAAATACAGCGACGGCACACGCCAGCGCCGCGTCTGGACCCTCACGCCCGAGGGCCAGGGGCGCTGGAGCGGTCGCGCGGATGATGTGGTGGGTGTCGCCAAGGGCCAAATCGCTGGAAACACGCTGCACTGGCGTTATCGCCTGAACCTCCCGGTCGACGACTCGACCTACGAAATGAGCATGGACGACTGGATGTACCTGATGGACGAGGACACGTTGATCAACCGCACAGCTATGTCCAAGTTCGGGGTAGAGGTCGGCCTGGTGACGCTATTCTTCCGTCGCCAGGGCGCCGGAGCGAGCCAATGAATCGCGTATTGACCATGGCCTCGCTAGGCGACGGTTATCGCGCGCTGGTGATCGGCGCCAGTGGAACCCTCGGCACGGCTTTTTGCGAACAGCTCGAACAGGATCCGCTCTGTGCCGGCGTTCGCGCGCTGGGGCGCCATACCGTTCCGGAGCTGGACCTTGAACGACCCGAAACGATTGCCAGCGCCGCCACCGAGCTGGCATCCGAAGCACCGTATCAACTGATCGTACACGCGGCCGGCCTGCTCCATCGCGACGGAATCAAGCCGGAAAAAAGCCTCAGTGCAATTGAGCCGGAGGCGCTTCAGACCGTGTTTCAAGTGAACGCGCTGGGGCCGGCATTGGTGCTGCGCCACTTTCTGCCGCTGCTCGATCCTATGGGAGCGATGGCGATGCTTTCGGCAAAGGTCGGGAGCATTGGCGACAACCGTTTGGGCGGCTGGTACGCCTATCGCGCCTCCAAGGCTGCACTGAACATGCTGATCAAGACCGCCGCCATTGAACTGGCACGCACTCGCCCGCAGAGCCGCTTGCTCAGTCTGCACCCAGGCACGGTTGTCTCGGGATTGTCGCAACCTTTCCGCGGAGCCTCCAGTGCCCGGCCGGCAGACATTGCCGCGGCCCAATTACTGACCTTGATAGACCAGTTGACGCCGGCCGACAGCGGCCATTTCTTTGCTTACGATGGAGAACGCCTGCCCTGGTAGGCAAGGAGTGAAGCATGAACCTGAAGACCCTCAGCGAACACGCGGCCAACAGCGAAATACGCGAGCTGGAACTGCTGTCACTCGAAGGTGGTTTTTATCTGGCACGGATTCGCCTGGACCACGGCAAGTTCACCTTGCTTGATGATGCGACCAAGCCGATGCACCTGCGTTCGATCACCCACCTGCGTGACTTGCTGCAAACCGTCCCTGCATTTCCTTGCGTGCTGGTGCAGCAATGCGTGCACGACGAAATGTGCGGCAGGGATACAGGGCCTGTCGAAGAACTGCGCCTTCCGTTTTCGCTCACCACGCCATTATGAATCGGACAACGCCGAGTTCCACTGAATGAATGTTACGTGCCGGTTGCGCCTGAATTCCGCAAGCAAAATTTCAAATTCGGGATACGAGCAAAAGCGAAAGCGGGCGAAGAGGAGCCAACAGAGAGCATCCACGCAGCTCGAGGCCAGTTAGGGCATGCATCTGTCGGGCTGAAAGAACAGGATATCCGGACGCGTAAGGGCATGAAGGTAACCCCCTACGAAGTGACAGAAGGGCAGGAATTGCATAAAAGATTTTTTGATTGCGGAAAAAAGAACTAAGGGCTTGCATGAGGTATGTCATGCAAGCTCTTGATATAGATGGTGCCCGAAGCCGGAATCGAACCGGCACGCCCTTACGAGCGGGGGATTTTAAGTCCCATGCGTCTACCAGTTTCGCCATTCGGGCGGTAGCGCTGTGTTGCTGTTTCCAGCGGCTTGCTCGCAATCCTGACAGGATGCAGGCTCCAGCAGCCGAGCGGGAAATATATACATCACTTCCCGGTGAAGCAAGTTCGCAATGACCGTTTTTCAAGACTAAATCTTGCAACGCACTGCAAATAAAAAAGCTCCGTAAATCATGGATCTACGGAGCTTGTTTATAGTGGAGGCCGAGGTCGGAATCGAACCGGCGTAGGTGGATTTGCAATCCACTGCATAACCATTTTGCTACTCGGCCTCAAAGCATCTGCTGTCAGTAGCACAACAACAAACACGTACAAATTGGAGCGGGAAACGAGACTCGAACTCGCGACCCCGACCTTGGCAAGGTCGTGCTCTACCAACTGAGCTATTCCCGCTTGGTGATGCGCATTCTATAGAATTAAGAAGCTCCGTCAACCCCTTGATTCAAAAAAGTTTTATTTCTTTTCTACATCAGTCTTCAGATGCGGCCAGGCGGCGCGCAGGTATTGAACCATCGACCACAAAGTCAGGCCTGCCGACACCAGGAGCAAGGCGTAACCCAAGATAACCCAGAAGTTGAAGTCCTTCGGATGAGCTAACAGAATCACCAACGCGAGCATTTGCGCTGCGGTTTTCCATTTGCCGAGATTCGATACAGCCACGTGGGCGCGCGCACCGAGTTCGGCCATCCATTCACGCAGTGCCGAAACGACGATCTCGCGACCGATAATTACCGCCGCTGGCAGCGTGAGCCAGAGGTTGCCGTGCTCTTGAACCAGCAGCACCAGCGCAACGGCGACCATGAGTTTGTCAGCGACCGGATCAAGAAACGCTCCGAACGGAGTGCTTTGCTCCAGGCGCCGCGCCAGATAACCATCCAGCCAGTCCGTTGCTGCCGCAAAGGCAAACACCGAGGCGGAGGCCATGTAGCTCCACTGATATGGCAGGTAGAACAGCAAAATGAAGATCGGGATGAGCAGGACGCGTAGAACGGTAATCAAATTAGGGATATTCATCGGCACAACTGGCTACGAGGTGAAGGGGCATTCTACTCGCTATGCAGGTTCGCATAAATCGACTCTGCGAGCTTTTTACTGATCCCCGGGGCTTTCGCTATCTCTTCGATGCTTGCACGAGTCAGCTCCTGCAATCCACCAAAATGTTTCAACAAGTCGCGACGTCGGGTCGGCCCTACTCCAGCAACGCCTTCCAGCGTTGACGTACGGCGGGTTTTGCCACGACGTGCCCGGTGTCCCGTAATTGCAAAACGGTGCGCTTCGTCGCGTATCTGCTGAATCAGGTGCAGCGCCGGCGAGTCACCGCGCAAGGTGAACTCGTGCGCCGCATCATTCAGATACAACGTTTCGAAACCCGCCTTGCGCGTTGCACCCTTCGCGACACCGAGCAGGATCAAATCCGGTACGGCCAATTTATTAAGCACGTCGCGAGCCATCGATAGCTGACCCTTGCCACCGTCTACCAGCAGAATGTCCGGCAACTTACCCTCGCCGTCCTTGAGTTTGCTGAAACGGCGCGTCAGGGCCTGGTGCATGGCGGCGTAATCGTCGCCCGCCGTGACACCTTCGATGTTGTAGCGACGGTAATCCGATTTGATCGCGCCTTCCGGACCAAAGACCACGCAGGAAGCGACCGTCGCCTCACCACTGGAGTGACTGATGTCATAACACTCAAGCCGTTGCGGTGGCTCATCCAGGTTCAGCACTTCAGCCAAGGCCTCAAACCGCGCCGCTGTGTGCTGACGATTGGCCAGACGCGCACCCAAAGCCTGCTCGGCGTTGGTAACAGCCAATTGCTGCCAACGCGCGCGCGTGCCACGTACCCGATGACTGATGGCCAGTTCGCGACCACGCAATTCATGGATCGCCTCGATCACCGTCGGAAAGTCTTCGTGCATCACGTTGACGATCAGCTCGCTGGGCAGGTCGCGCTCCGGGCTGCTGATGAAGTAATGACCGAGAAACGCCGCCATGACTTCAGAAACGTCTTCATCAATCCCGACCTGCGGGAAGAAGTTCTTGCTACCCAGCACGCGCCCGCCACGGACGCTGATCAAATGCACGCAGGCGCCGCCCGGGTTGACGAAGGCCGCGATGACATCGATATCGCCCGTGCCCCCCTCCATGCTTTGTTGATCCTGCACACGGCGCAGCAGAGCAATCTGATCACGCAGCTCGGCGGCGCGCTCGAATTCGAGGTTGATCGCCGCCTCTTCCATCGCACTGGACAGCTCGTTGGTCAGCGCATGACTGCGCCCTTCGAGGAACATCACCGAATGACGCACGTCGTCAGCATAAACATCAGGCTCGACCAGCCCGACGCAAGGCGCCTTGCAACGCTTGATCTGATATTGCAGGCACGGGCGGGTACGGTTCTTGTAGTAACTGTCTTCACACTGGCGAACGAAGAACGTCTTCTGCAGCAGGCTCAGACTTTCACGGATGGCGCCAGCGCTTGGATAAGGTCCGAAATATTTGCCCTTGGCCTTTTTTGCCCCACGATGAATGCTCAGACGCGGGAACTGGCCATCGGACAAAAATACATACGGATACGATTTGTCGTCGCGCAACAGAATGTTGTACGGCGGCCGCCATTCCTTGATCAGCGTCTGCTCTAATAGCAGCGCCTCGGTTTCATTGGCGGTGATGGTCGTTTCGACCTGAGCAATGCGTCCGACCAGTGCAGCCGTCTTCGGCGCCAGGCCGGTTTTGCGAAAGTAGCTGGCCAGTCGCTTCTTGAGGTTCTTGGCCTTGCCGACATACAACAGGCGCGCATCGCTGTCGAACATGCGGTACACGCCGGGGCGCCCGCTGACGGTCGACAGAAAGGCACTGGAATCGAATGTTTCAGTCATGTCAGAGGCTGGCATCAACCATGCCGTGACGAACCGCCAAAAGTGTCAACTCGACGTCGCTGCTGATCGAAAGCTTCTCGAAAATACGGTAGCGATAGGTGTTCACGGTTTTCGGTGAAAGACACAACTTGTCGGAAATGATCTGTACCTTCTGGCAGCCGACAATCATCAATGCGATCTGGATTTCGCGCTCGGACAAGGCATCGAAGGGTGAGTCATTGGACGGCTGAAAGGACTTGATCGCCAATTGCTGGGCAATCTGCGGGCTGATATAGCGCTGCCCGGCAAATACCAGGCGAATGGCCTGGACCATTTCCGGCAACCCGGCGCCCTTGGTCAGATAACCCGCTGCGCCAGCCTGCAGCAACCGTGTAGGAAAAGGATCCTCTTCACACACTGTAACCGCGACCACCTTGATGTCTGGATGACTGCGCAGCAGTTTGCGCGTGGCCTCCAGTCCGCCGATGCCAGGCATCTTGACGTCCATCAGGACCACATCGGGTTTCAACTCTCGGGCCTTGATCAGGGATTCTTCCCCGGACTCGGCCTGGCCAACCACCTGCAAGCCATCAATATCGGCCAGCATCCGTGTAATGCCCGTACGAACCAGATCATGGTCATCGACCACTAGCACCCTAATCAAGCAGACACCTCGCGATATGGTCTTATTCGGATGCCGGACACCTTAGCAAAAAGTGCCCGACAGACCTAGCGGCAAGCTTCATTTAAAAAGTTTCAAACGTTCATCAAGGCTTGCCGGCCGTGGGTTTCAGAGCACAGGTGTACTGATATCGAGCTGCATTCGCAGGAAACACTCATCCTCGCCTTGCACGTGTAGTCCTTTTCGCTCATACAATTTCTTTGCCGGATTATTTTCGAATACCGTCAGACGTAACGCCGGACGCCTTTCCTGTCGGGCCATGCCTATAACCTGATCGATCACCCAGGATCCTGCGCCCTGCCCCCGAAAGGCTTCAGCCATTTGCAATTCACGAATATACAGCGCCCGCACATCCCGACTCAGACTGAAAAAACCTGCCGGTACATCATCAAGCACTATCAGCCAGTTTTCACGACCCGACCATGCCACGTCGAATGCCTCGTCCTGCCACAACAGCTCATGATGAATGTAGTAATGCAGCATGTTCTGACAGGTGAGCGCGCGGGCAAAAACCAAGTCTTCAGGTGTCGCGCGACACATACGAAATCTCATCTTGCCTCCATCACGGACTTGCCCGCTCCTGCCATCTGCGGGTAACAGCGGAGTGTGTCACAACACATGCCGGACTCAAGCAATAGGTGTTTCATTGGCGGCTCGATAGCATTTTCTGATTGCTGAGGCGTATTGGCCTCTAGTAAGCTCGGCGCATTCATCGGAGACAAACCATGTTCAACGCCCTCTCACAGCTTCATACCGCCAGCGCCCTGCGCTCGGTTGCGGCTGCCCGGGCGAACGACGTTTGCGCTCCGGTCAGCTTTTATTTTGGGTATTGGTTTAGCCACTGGCGCGCCTGATACCCACACGGCGCCCAAGTAAACGGGTCGCCTACCAGAGATTTCTCAACCCCCGGTCGGCCTCCCGACCGGGGGTTTTGTTTTTTCAGGCCACAAACTTTTCAGCCACACACCAGACACTTTGAGGATTCATCAAATGAACTACGCCACTTATTACCGTTACGACAGCTTTAGCGCCTGGCGATTTACCAGCCTCCGCTCGGGACAGCCTGCCGCCTCCGATCGGTCACCTACAGGTGGCAAACCCGAACACGTAGCCAATACGGCCAATTGTCGAACACCCCAGTAGGGCCGAGCGAGCGGGAAGCACCCGCCGCCTGCCCAGGAAGACCGAATATGAACTCGTCCGTTTCTGCACTGCCATTGTCCACCCACACTTGCGCCAACGAAGCCCTGACCCTGCGTCTGCCGAGCTCGTTGCAACTCAAGCAGCAATTGCCATTGAGCCATGCCTTGAGCCGCCAGGTCGCCGCCCACCGCCAAGCGGTTCGCGCGATCCTCAACGGCGAAGACCAGCGCCTGCTGATCATTGTCGGCCCTTGCTCAATCCACGACCCTCAGTCCGCCCTTGAATACGCCGGCAAACTCGCCCGGCTGGCTGAACAAGTCAGCGACGAAGTGCTGCTGGTCATGCGCGCCTACGTCGAAAAACCGCGCACCACTGTCGGCTGGAAAGGCCTGGCCTACGACCCGCATCTGGATGGCAGTGATGACATGGCCGGTGGCCTGGCACTGTCCCGCGAGCTGATGCTGGAAATGATCCGACTGGGTTTGCCGGTGGCGACCGAACTGCTGCAACCGATGGCCGCCGGTTACTTCGACGATCTGCTGAGCTGGGTTGCGATCGGCGCACGCACCACTGAATCGCAAATCCATCGCGAAATGGCCAGTGGCTTGAGCATGCCGGTGGGCTTCAAGAACGGCACCGACGGTGGTGCGACCGTTGCCGTTGACGCCATGCGTTCGGCAGCCCACCCTCATCGGCATTTCGGCGTCGACAGCCAGGGACACCCGGCCATCATTCAGACATCCGGCAACCCTGACACCCATCTAGTGTTGCGAGGCGGCCATCAAGGGCCGAATCATGATCGCGAGAGCGTGGCACGGATTCACGCCGAACTGATCCGCCTGAAGATCCCCAGCCGGATCATGGTCGACTGCAGTCACGCCAACAGTGGCAAGGATCCATTGCGCCAGCCAGGCGTGTTCAACGAAGTGCTTGAACAGCGCTTGCAGGGCGATCGTTCGTTGATTGGCATGATGCTGGAGTCGCATCTGTTCGAAGGTTGTCAGCCACTGAGTGCACCGCTGCAATACGGTGTTTCGATCACTGATGGCTGCCTGGGTTTCAGCGCAACCGAGCAACTGCTGCTCGATGCGGCTCAACGCCTTGGCGCGCAAACCAGAGGCTGATAGCAAGACCTGCCCTCCGGTTGGTTAAAAACCGGAGGGAGAATCGTGTCGCAGCTACGCCTCGACCCGCACCAGTGTTACCGCAGAGGCCTGACTGACATCGTCCAGACGCTCGACCGTGTAGGCGACAGAGACGGTCGACCCATGATGCTCACGCCAGAAGCGCTGTGGAACGATGAAAATCAGCGGTTTGCCTGCGGTTTCCCGGGTGATTTCACGGTCATCCCGATGATTGAAATATGCACCGTCGCACTTGAGGTAAACCAACTCACCCTCTTGCGTTTGGGCATTGCCGATCACCACAGTGACGCCATCAATCGAATCCTCCGTCAGTAGCACACCATCCTCAGCTTCCAGTACATCAGGCGCATCCAGCTCGCCTAGCAGCAACGGCGTGATCAGTATTCGCGCTGGCTCGGATTCGCGCACCACTCCACCCTCCTGCTCGATTTGGTAGCGTACCGAAACCTCGGCACCAAGATGTGCCGCGATGAATTCAGGCTCGACCCAAAATGACAGGACATCGGAGACTGCGAAGGTTTCGACTTTCAATCGATCGCTGAACGACAGGGGTGATGCGTCGCCAGACCACATTAGCGAAACCTGATCGCCTGCAGCCATGCGGGCGTATGGCTGCAGCGTGATGAGTACGCCTTCAGCGACACGCGCCGGATCCAGCGTCGAGCCACTTGCACCTTCGACGTGCGGCGCCAGCAACTGCGCCCGCGTATCCCCCACAGACAATTGCAGAGGTGCAGACACTGCGGGCTCGGGCAATGTTGCGCTGACGAGTGTCCAGCGGACCTCCAGTGAGCCGCCATCCAAAGCCGCGACGTGTATGCCCTTGATAACAAAAATGACGTCTTTGCCAACCTGAGCTTCGCTTACGAAGCGCACCATTTCATGCTGATAGGCATAGCCCTCGATATCCAGCCCGTCCCAGCTCAACAGCAGCTGATCACCGCTGGCCATGCCTGGATACGCGGCGATACGGACGACGACCTTGCTTTGCGAGGGGTCCAGGACAGTGCCCTGCAACGCATCGAGCGTTGCTGCTGGCAACAATTCACCTGTCTTGCTGGCGCTGGCTGTGTGGCGCATCCGGTAGCAAAACTCGATCTCATGCGTGTTCATTCGCAATTCCATTCCTTGGGCAAAACGCTGTCTTCATTGACGGCGTCGACAGCCAACATTGAACGCGTTTGCGAGCGGTCTCGCTATCAGCTCAATTCGCCGCATCCATGGCGCAAAAGCAATGGGGCCGGTAGGCAACTTACTCAAGATCGAGCGGGTTCCTGCGGGAGACGGCCAGAACTTCCGATTTGGATTTCGACTGTTTCCGAAACTTCTCACGACCACTAGTCCAGATTCAACGGCCAATTGAAGCCTCTTCGTACCTCTTCAACGAGTTGTGTGTTTTAGAGTGGCCCACAGATTCCCCAATGAACTTCTGCGAAAAAAGGTAAGAACATGCAACGGAATGCTGTAACTCGTTATCCCATCCTTCTGGTACACGGCCTGTTCGGATTCGAGCGTATTGGCCATTTCGAGCTGTTTCACGACGTCAAGGTGGCGCTGAAAAACGCTCAAAACCGAGTGTTTGTTCCTCACCTCTCCGCCACCCACAATAACGAAATGAGGGGCGAGCAATTGCTGGCGCAGATTGATCGCGTCCTGCGAGGCACAGGTGTCAGCAAAGTCAACCTCATAGGCCACAGCCAGGGCGCACTGACTGCTCGATACGCGGCGGCGCTTGCTCCGCACGCCGTTGCTTCGGTGACTTCAGTCAGTGGTCCAAACCACGGCTCCGAACTGGCCGACTTCCTGCGCAAGGCTCTGGTTCCGGGTCAGTTGCCGGAAGTGGTCGCGCAAAACGTTGCAACGCTGTTTGCCGACTTCCTTTCACTGCTCAGCGGTAGTGTCAACCTGCCGCAGAACGCGTTGGCGGCGCTCAATGCACTGACCACCGTGGGGGTTGGCGCCTTCAACGACAAATACCCACAGGGGTTGCCCAGCACTTGGGGCGGCGATGGCCCCGGGCAAGTCAATGGCGTGCACTATTACTCCTGGAGCGGAGTGCTACCGGCAAACGGCCTGCCCACTCTCGATCCGATTCAAGGCGTTTACCGGGCGCTATCGCAATATTTCATAACGGAGGGGCAACAGAATGACGGTTTTGTAGGACGCTTCAGCTCCCACCTGGGGCAAGTGATCCGGTCTGACTATCCGCTGAATCACCTGAGCACACTGCGCCGCCCTGCCGATGGCTGCCCCGGCCAACTCGACCCGATTGGTCTTTACGTTGAGCATGCCGCGCGCCTGAAAGCAGCGAATCTGTGATCAGATAGTCGACAATCGCACGGAACTTTGCCGAGAATTCGGCCACTGATTCCGGTAGGCTCCACACTTTACTGAAATAGATTGGAGAGTTTCCCCATGGCTAAAGCCACTGCCCGCCACATCCTTGTTGCCAGCGAAGAAAAGTGCAACGAACTCAAGACCCAGATCGAAGGCGGCGCTGATTTCGCCGAAGTCGCCAAAGCCAATTCCACCTGCCCGTCCAGCCGTCAGGGCGGTGATCTGGGCTCGTTCGGTCCTGGCCAGATGGTCAAGGAATTCGACACCGTGGTCTTCAGCGCGCCGATCAACGTCGTGCAAGGCCCGGTGAAGACCCAGTTCGGTTATCACCTGCTGGAAGTCACCAGCCGTCAGGACTGATCCTTCGTCTGATTGCTATACAACGGCCCGCCTTTTGGTGGGCCGTTGTGTTTCAGTTACACATACGGCTGGCGACTGACGCGCCTCTCGCGTACAACTTGCGCCTATCGATTACCCGGTTCCAAGGCTGACAATGCGACTGGTTTTCCCTACATTGATGCTCACCGCCCTCGCCCTGCTGTCGGGCGCCGCTGGTGTGAACGCTGCACCGCAACATGCGTTGACCGTGTATGGCGAACCCGCCAGATACCCCGCAGACTTCAGTCACTTCGACTACACCAACCCGCTGGCCCCCAAGGGCGGAACGATGCGCCGCTCGGCGCTCGAAATCGGCCACTTCGACCACATCCTTCCTTATATAGACAAAGGCATAGGCGTCAGCCAGATCGACGGCATGCTGTACTCACCGCTGGCACAGCGTTCGATGGACGAGCCGTACACCGTCTACGGTCTGGTCGCGCAAAAAATGGAGCGCTCGGTCGACGGCCTGTCGCTACGGTTCTTTATCAACCCCAAGGCCCGCTTTGCCGACGGTAAGCCGATCACCGCCGAAGACGTGCGTTACACCTTCGATTTGTTGATGACCCAAGGCAGCTTGCGCTATCGCACACAGTTCGCCGACGTCAAAGGCCTCGAAGTGGAAGCACCGCTGACCGTGCGCTTCGATTTCAAAAGCAATGAAAACCGTACCTTGCCACTGGATATCGCGACCCTGCCGGTGTTTCCCGAGCACTGGTGGAAGCGTCGCGATTTTGCCGGCGGCGGTGGTTATGAACCGCCACTGGGCAGCGGACCTTATCGGGTTGGCAAGGTTGACTCGGGACGGAGTATCACGTTCGAGCGCAATGCCGATTGGTGGGGCAAGGATCTGCCGGTCAGCCGCGGTTTGTATAACTTTGATCATTTCAGCATCGAATACTTCGGCGACACCGACGTCGCACGCCAGGTGCTGCGCGGTGGCGCCTATGACTACAACCGCGAGTTTTCCGCCACCGGCTACTCGATCGGTTATGACAGCCCCGCCCTGAGCGACGGGCGGCTGCAAAAAGCCCATCTGGCCACCGAGGCGCCGCAATCTGCCCAGGGATTTGTGTTCAACCTGCAAAAACCGACTTTCCAGGATCGACGCGTGCGTCAGGCATTGGCGATGCTGTGGGATTTCGAGTGGAGCAACCGGCAGATGATGCGCAATCTGTACATCCGCCAGCAAAGCTACTTTTCCAATTCAGATCTGGCGGCGCGGGAGTTGCCCGATGCACAAGAGCTGAAAATCCTTGAACCGTTGCGTGGACAGGTTCCCGACGAGGTCTTCACGAAAGTCTTCGAGGCGCCTAAAACCGATGGCAGCGGCGTGATCCGCGACAAGCAATTGCAAGCCCTCGCATTGCTCGAGCAGGCCGGCTGGAAACCCGACGGCGATCAACTGGTGAATGCCAAAGGCGAGCCGCTGAGTTTTACCTTTCTGGTCAGTCAGAACGGCATCGATCGTCTGTTACTGCCCTACAAGCGCACGCTGAAACAGATCGGCATCGACCTCAACATCCGCCGCATCGACGCCTCGCAGTACGTCAACCGGTTGATGAACCGCGACTACGACATGATCGTCACCGGTTACCCTGTCACTACGTCGCCGGGGGGCGAACTGCTCAACTATTTCGGCTCTGCATCTGCCAACGACCCTGGCGCCAATAACTACATGGTGTTGAAAAACCCTGCAGTGGACACCTTGATCAACGGGCTGATCCGCGCCACGACCAAACCCGACATGCTGCACTACGCCCATGCGCTGGATCGGGTGCTGCAATGGAATTACTACTGGATTCCCAACTACTATCCGCCGGGCAGTTCGACGGTCTGGTGGAACCGTTTCGGCATTCCGTCGGTTCAGGCCAGCAATGACGAAGCCATCGAGAGCTGGTGGGAAATCAGCCGCACGCCGCTGACCAATCAACAGATGACCGCCGAGAAAATCACCCGTGGCAGACCCGGAGGGCCGCGCTGATGTGGGGCTACATACTGCGGCGTTTGCTGCTGATCATTCCGACGCTGGTGATCATTCTGCTGGTCAATTTCGTCATCATTCAAGCTGCGCCCGGTGGCCCGGTCGAGCAGGCGATCGCGCACTTGCAGGGCATTGGCGGGACGAATGTCGGCGGCGGTTCGGGCGAGACCATGAGCGGTACATCACGCGCCAGCCGCGGTCTCGACCCGCAACTGATCAAGGACATCGAAAAACAGTACGGTTTCGACAAACCGGCCCATGAACGCCTGTGGCTGATGTTGAAGAACTACGCGCAACTGGACTTCGGCAAGAGCTTCTTTCGTGGCGCGACGGTCACCGATCTGATTCTGGAAAAAATGCCGGTGACCATCTCGCTCGGGCTGTGGGCGACGCTGATCACTTATCTGGTGTCGATCCCGCTGGGGATCCGCAAAGCCGTGCATCACGGCAGCCATTTCGATATCTGGAGCAGCACGGCGATCATCATTGGCTACGCGATGCCAGCGTTTCTGTTTGCGATGTTCCTGATCGTGGTGTTTGCCGGCGGCACCTCGCTGAACTGGTTTCCGGTGCGAGGTCTGGTCTCGGACAACTTCGAATCGTTGTCGACCCTTGGCAAGATCGCCGACTACTTCTGGCATCTGGTGTTGCCGGTCACCGCGCTGGTGATCGGTGGTTTCGCGACATTGACGATTCTGACCAAGAACTCGTTCCTCAACGAAATCACCCGCCAATACGTGGTCACGGCTCGGGCCAAAGGCTTGAGCGAGCGCCGTGTGCTGTATGGCCACGTGTTCCGCAACGCGATGTTGCTGGTGGTGTCGGGCATTCCTCAAGCCTTTATCAGTGTGTTCTTCGCCGGTTCCCTGCTGATCGAAGTGATCTTCTCTCTCGACGGTCTCGGCCGCATGAGTTACGAAGCGGCCGTTTCCCGGGACTATCCGGTGGTGTTCGGCTCGCTGTTCATCTTCACCCTGTTCGGTTTGCTGATAAAACTGATCGGCGACCTGTGCTACACCCTCGTCGATCCGCGCATCGACTTCGCCGCGAGGAACGCCTGATGTTAAAGCTCTCGCCCCTGGGTCGCCGCCGCTTCGAGCGCTTCAAGAAAAACCGCCGGGGTTGGTGGTCGTTATGGTTGTTTATCGGGCTGTTCGTGGTGACGTTGGGCGGCGAACTGATCGCCAACGACAAACCGCTGATGGTCAGCTATCAGGGCGAGTGGTATTTCCCGGTATTCAAACGCCACACCGAACAGGAGTTCGGCGGGCAACTGCCCTTCCAGGCCGATTACCGCAGCGACTACGTGCAGAACCTGATCCGCAAGGACGGTGGCTGGCTGCTGTTTCCACCGATTCCGTTCAGTGACGACACACCCAATTACGACCTCAACAAACCGGCACCCAGCCCACCCACGGCGGTCAACTGGCTCGGCACCGACGACCAGTCGCGGGATGTGTTGGCGCGGGTGATCTTCGGCGCAAGGGTGTCGATTCTGTTTGCACTGATGCTGACGTTTGTCAGCGCCGTGATCGGCATCGCGGCCGGCGCCTTACAGGGCTATTACGGCGGCTGGGTCGATCTGCTCGGGCAACGTTTGCTGGAGGTGTGGTCCGGGTTGCCGGTGTTGTACCTGCTGATCATCCTCTCCGGTTTCGTCGAACCGAATTTCTGGTGGCTGCTGGGGATCATGGCGCTGTTTTCATGGCTGGCATTGGTGGACGTGGTGCGTGCCGAGTTCCTGCGCGGACGCAATCTGGAATACGTCAAAGCCGCGCGCGCCTTGGGTTTGACTGACCGCAAAGTGATTGTCCGGCACATCCTGCCCAACGCCATGAATGCGACGTTGAGCTATCTGCCGTTCATTCTGACCGGAGCGATTTCCACCCTCACCGCGCTGGACTTCCTTGGATTCGGCATGCCTGCTGGCAGTGCCTCGCTGGGCGAATTGATCGGCCAGGGCAAGCAGAACTTGCAGGCACCGTGGCTCGGACTGACGGCGTTTTTCACGCTGGCGCTGATCCTTTCTTTATTAGTGTTCATCGGCGAAGCGTTACGTGACGCGTTCGACCCTCGATCCTGAAGCGTGACCATGACTGACAACCTGATTGAAATCCGTAATCTGAACGTCGCCTTCCATGGTCAGACCGTGGTGCGCGACCTGTGCCTGGATATCCGCCCCGGTGAATGCCTGGCACTGGTCGGTGAGTCCGGCTCGGGCAAGTCGGTAACGGCGCATTCGATCCTGCAATTGCTCCCCGAAAGCGACGCGCAAACCAGCGGCAGCATTCGCTATCGCGGGCAGGAACTGGTCGGCGCCGATCCGAAGGTCCTGCGTGAATTGCGTGGCAACCGCATCGCGATGATCTTTCAGGAGCCGATGACCTCGCTCAACCCGCTGCACACCATCGAAAAGCAGATCGGCGAGACGCTGTTGCTGCACCGCGGCCTCGGCGGCAAAGAGGCGCAAAAACGCATCCTCGAGCTGCTCGGACTGGTGGGCATCCAGAAACCCAAAGAGCGGCTCAAGGCCTATCCGCATCAGTTATCTGGCGGCCAACGTCAACGGGTGATGATTGCCATGGCGCTGGCCTGCGAACCAGAATTGCTGATCGCCGATGAGCCAACCACCGCGCTCGATGTCACCGTGCAGCGCAAGATCCTGCTGCTGCTCAAATCCCTGCAACAGCGGTTGGGCATGTCACTGCTGTTGATCAGCCACGACCTCAATCTGGTGCGCAGCATTGCCCAGCGTGTCTGTGTGATGAAGGCCGGCGAGATTGTCGAGCAGGCGCCCTGCGAAACACTCTTCACCGAGCCGAAGCATCCTTACAGCTGCGTGCTGCTCAACGCCGAGCCTGATGGCGAAGCGCTGCCCCGTGATGAGCGTGAGAACGTGCTGGAAGTCGATGATCTGCGGGTCGAATTTCTCCTCGGTGGCGGGCTGTTTCAGCGCAAACAGTATTTGCGCGCAGTGGACGGCATCAGCCTGAACATTCAGCGCGGCAAGACCTTGGGCATTGTTGGCGAATCCGGTTCGGGCAAGTCGACGCTCGGTCAGGCGATCCTGCGTTTGCTCGACTCCGAAGGCATTATCCGCTTCCAGGGTGAAGCGCTCGACAGTCTCAACCAGAAGCAACTGCGACCATGGCGTCGGCAGATGCAGGTGGTGTTTCAGGATCCATTCGGCAGCCTTAGCCCGCGGATGTCGGTGGCGCAGATCATCAGCGAAGGTCTGGAAGTGCATTGCGAGTCCACCGCCGATGAATGCGACGAACAGGTGATCCGCGTGCTCAAGGAAGTCGGTCTCGACCCGGACAGCCGTCATCGCTATCCCCACGAGTTTTCCGGTGGTCAGCGCCAACGCATCGCCATTGCCCGGGCGCTGGTACTGAAACCGGCGCTGATTTTGCTCGATGAACCGACCTCGGCACTGGATCGCACGGTGCAGAAACAAGTGGTCGCCCTGCTCCGTGATCTGCAGGAAAAACATGGCCTGACTTATCTGTTCATCAGCCATGACCTGGCGGTGGTACGCGCTCTGGCCCACGACATGATTGTGATCAAGGACGGCAAAGTGGTCGAGCGTGGCGCGAGTCATGAGGTGTTTGATTCGCCGCAGCATCCGTATACCAAAGAGCTGTTGGCAGCGGCGCATCCGGGGTAGGCATAATTGGCGCCCGGCTTGAAATCCAGTCGCTGCTATCGCTGGCAAGCCAGCTCCCACAGGGTTTTCGGTCGCTCACAAATGTTGTGTACACCAATGAAACTGTGGGAGCTGGCTTGCCAGCGATGAGGCCAACACTGGCAACACACATTCAGGATCAGCCTTCATGAACAGCACCGAAAGCCTCAAGGACTACCAACGGGTTCGCACCCTGGCGATCCGCTCGCTGTTCGAGATCATCGAGCAATCGAGTGAAGGCACGGTGATTGTCGATCGCGACGCCAACATCGTCTGGATGAACGAACGCTACGCCCGACGTTTCGGCCTCGAATCTGCTGCAGGTGCGATTGGCAAACCCTGTGAAAGCGTGATCCCCGGCAGTCTGTTGCGTGAAGTGGTGCGCAGCGGGCGGCCGATTCTGCTGGACATGCAGGACACACCGAAAGAGCCGTTGGTGGTGATGCGCCTGCCGATTCACGACGATGCCGGCACGGTGATCGGCGCCATCGGCTTCGCCCTGTTTGATGAGTTGCGCACGCTGTCACCAATGCTCAAGCGCTACCTGAGCATGCAGGAAGAACTGGCCTCGACCCGCTCATTGCTGCGCGCGCGGCAGACCAAGTACAACTTTGCGCACTTCATCGGCACCAGTGCCGCCAGCCTCGAAGTCAAACGTCGCGCTCGCCGTAGCGCCAGTGCCGACTCGCCGGTTTTGTTGCTCGGCGAAACGGGCACCGGCAAGGAACTGTTGGCCCAGGCAATCCACAGTGCTTCGCCACGGGCACACAAGGCTTTTGTCAGCATCAACAGTGCGGCGATCCCCGAGGCGCTGCTCGAAGCGGAATTTTTCGGTACGGCACCGGGCGCCTTCACCGGCGCTGACCGCAAGGGTCGCACCGGCAAACTGCAGATTGCTCAGGGTGGCACGTTGTTCCTCGATGAAATTGGCGACATGCCGTTGCCGCTGCAAAGCAAATTGCTGCGCGTGCTGCAAGAGAAAGAGTTCGAGCCGGTGGGCTCCAATGACGTGATCCAGAGCGACGTGCGGGTGATCGCCGCGACATCGACGGACTTGCAAGCGGCGATCAAACGCGGTGAGTTCCGCGCTGACTTGTATTACCGACTCAACGTATTGCCCATCAATGTGCCGCCGTTACGGGACAGGCTCGACGACCTGCCAGCGCTCAGCGAAGCCATTCTCGAAGAGCTGCGCAGCCAGCACGAACTGCACCGCGAAGCCTTGGCGTTGCTCGGGCAGCATGCCTGGCCGGGCAACATTCGCGAGCTGCGCAACGTACTGGAACGGGCGGCGCTGCTCAGTGATGATTTGATGCTTTCAGAGAGCGACATTCGTGCGGCAATCGGCACGTTTACACCGGTGGAGCGAACCGGCACCCCGGTTGTTGAACCGTTGGCCGAGGAAACTTTCGCCCAGGCTCGAGAGCGGTTTGACCGACAGTTGATCCAGTCTGCGCTTGTGCAATGTGGGGGCAAGGTGCCGGAAGCGGCGGCTCGGCTGGGGCTTGGGCGGTCGACGTTGTATAAGAAGATGGTGGCGTTGGGGATTGCCGAGTCTCAATAGCGAGATACATATCTCCGATGTGAGACGGTTGAATCAAGATCAAAAAATCGCAGCCTTCGGCAGCTCCTACAAGGGTAATTCGCGTCGCCCCTGTAGGAGCTGCCGAAGGCTGCGATCTTTTGATCTCATAAACGTCTCTCTATAGAGACAATGAGCGTGAATTCCCGCAACAAAATCAACCATTCCCCTTACATTTCAATACGTTACGAACTTGGCACGCATCTCGCTACTACTCCTTCCTACATCCGTTTCACCACAAAAATAACAATCGAAGGAGCACACCATGAGTGTGATCATTGCCTTGGCCGCCCTCGCGCTGCTGATGCTCGCGGCCTACCGTGGCTACAGCGTTATCCTTTTTGCCCCGATTGCCGCCCTCGGCGCTGTCCTGTTGACCGACCCTTCCGCCGTCGCCCCTGCCTTCACCGGGGTGTTCATGGAAAAAATGGTCGGTTTCATCAAACTGTATTTTCCCGTGTTCCTGCTCGGCGCCGTGTTCGGCAAGTTGATCGAGGTGTCCGGATTCTCGCGTTCTATCGTCGCTGCGGCGATTCGTCTGCTTGGCACCAGGCAGGCCATGCTGGTGATTGTGCTGGTTTGCGCCGTGCTCACCTACGGTGGCGTTTCGCTGTTCGTCGTGGTGTTTGCGGTCTACCCGTTCGCCGCGGAGATGTTTCGCCAGAGCAATATCCCCAAGCGCCTGATCCCGGCGACCATCGCCCTCGGCGCGTTTTCGTTCACCATGGATGCCTTGCCCGGCACCCCGCAAATCCAGAACATCATTCCCAGCACCTTCTTCAATACCACCGCGTGGGCCGCGCCGTGGCTAGGTGTGATCGGTACGATTTTCGTGTTCTGTGCCGGCATGCTGTTCCTCCAGCGCCAGCGCAACAAGGCCCAGCGTGCCGGTGAGGGTTATGGCACCGAGCTGCGCAATGAGCCGGAAACGGCCGAAGACCTGAAGCTGCCTAACCCGTGGCTTGCGCTGTCGCCGCTGCTGGCGGTGGGCATCATGAACCTGCTGTTTACCCAGTGGATTCCGCAGTGGTACGGCAAGACCCACAGCCTCGCGCTGCCGGGCATGGCCACGCCGGTCACCACGGAAATCGCCAAACTGACGGCGATCTGGGCGGTACAAGCGGCGTTGCTGATCGGCATCCTCATGGTGCTGGTGTTCGGCTTTAAAGCGATTCGCAGCAAATTGGCCGAGGGCAGTAAGAGCGCGGTCAGCGGTGCGTTGCTGGCCGCCATGAACACGGCGTCGGAATACGGTTTTGGCGCGGTGATCGCCTCGCTGCCGGGGTTTCTGGTGCTGGCCGACTGGCTCAAGCAAATCCCCAATCCGCTGGTCAACGAAGCGATCACCGTGACCTTGCTCGCCGGTATCACCGGTTCTGCGTCGGGCGGTATGAGCATTGCCCTGGCGGCGATGTCGGAGCAGTTCATCAGCGCGGCGAACGCGGCGAATATTCCGCTGGAAGTGCTGCACCGGGTGGCCGCGATGGCCAGCGGCGGCATGGACACCCTGCCGCACAACGGCGCGGTGATCACGCTGCTGGCGGTCACCGGTCTGACCCACCGCGAAGCCTACAAAGACATTTTCTGTATTACGCTGATCAAGACCCTGGCGGTTTTCGTGGTGATCGGCACTTTCTACGCCACTGGCATTGTGTGAGGTATTGATGACGACTCTTTCGGGCAAAACCGCACTGGTTACCGGATCCACCAGCGGCATCGGCCTGGGCATTGCCCTCGCGCTGGCCAAGGCCGGGGCCAACGTGATTCTCAACGGCTTCGGCGATGCCGCCAAAGTCATTGCTGAAGTAGCGCAGTCCGGCGGCAAGGTCGGCCATCATCCGGCCGACGTCAGCGACCCGGCGCAGATCGCCGAGATGATTGCGTACGCCGACCGCGAGTTCGGCGGCGTGGACATTCTGGTCAATAACGCTGGCATCCAGCACGTCGCGGCCGTGGAAGAATTTCCGGTCGAGCGCTGGGATTCGATCATCGCCATCAATCTTTCTTCGGTGTTCCACAGCACCCGTCTGAGCCTGCCAGGCATGCGTGCCAAGGGTTGGGGGCGAATCATCAACATTGCCTCCGTCCATGGCCAGGTAGGCTCAACCGGCAAAGCGGCTTATGTCGCGGCCAAACATGGCGTGATCGGGCTGACCAAAGTGGTCGGCCTGGAAACTGCGACCAGTAACGTCACCTGCAACGCTATCTGTCCTGGCTGGGTGTTGACGCCGCTGGTGCAGAAGCAGATCGATGATCGCGCAGCCAAGGGCATCGACCCGCAGCAGGCGCAACATGATTTGCTGGCAGAGAAACAGCCGTCACTGGAATTCGTAACCCCGCAGCATCTGGGCGAACTGGTGCTGTTTCTGTGCAGCGAGGCCGGCAGCCAGGTGCGTGGTGCGGCGTGGAATATTGATGGTGGGTGGTTGGCGCAGTAAGCCGCGCACCCTGTAGGAGTGAGCCTGCTCGCGATAGCGTTGGGTCAGTCAAAGCTGTATCAACTGACACACCGCTATCGCGAGCAGGCTCACTCATACAAGGGATCGATGTGCTACCTGAGCCACGTGTATGAATCAGATAAAAAGAGGCAACCAATGTCCGACATCCTCTGGCAACCCGACACCGACCGCATCGCCAAATCGCGCATGGACACGTTCCGGCGCTGGGTCAATCAGCGCCATTCGCTGAACCTTGGCGACTACTCTGCCCTGCACCAGTGGAGCATCGATCAGCGCGAGGCATTTTGGCAGGCAATCGTTGATTTCTTCGACATCCAATTTCACGCCCAGCCTGACGACGTATTGCGCGAAGGCGCGAAAATGCCCAGCGCCGAATGGTTTCCCGGAGCGACGCTGAATTTCGCCGAACACCTGCTGCGCCGACGTGATGATGCCGTGGCCATAGTGAGCGTGGCGGAAAATGGTCAGCGCGAGCAATTGACCTGGGCCGAACTGGCCCGCGAGGTCGCGGGGTTTCAGTCCAGCCTGCAAGCGGCTGGTGTTGGCCTCGGTGACCGGGTGACGGCGTGCATGCCCAACACCTGGCAGACCCTGGTGGCGATGCTCGCGACCACCAGCCTTGGGGCAATCTGGTCGTGCTCATCACCGGACTTCGGCACCCATGGCGTGATCGACCGCTTCGGCCAGATCGAACCGAACGTACTGATCACCTGCGCCGGCTATCGCTACGCCGGCAAAGAGATCGACCAGACGATCAAGCTCAATGAAATCCTCGAGCAACTGCCGTCGCTGCAACAGCTGATCATCGTGCCTTACGCGCGCTCGCAGGCCCGCGTGGAAGATTATCGAACGCACGCCGATGTCACGCTCTGGGATGATTTCTACAAGCCGGGTGGCGAGCCGTTTTTCGTCCCGGTGCCGTTCGCTCATCCGCTGTACGTGCTGTATTCCAGTGGCACCACCGGCGTGCCGAAATGCATCGTGCACAGCACCGGCGGCGTGCTGCTGCAACACGTCAAGGAACATGGATTGCATGTCGACCTTGGTCCCGAAGACCGCTTGTTCTACTACACAACGTGTGGCTGGATGATGTGGAACTGGCTGGTGTCGGCCCTCGCGGTCGGCAGCGCTGTGGTGCTGTATGACGGTTCGCCCTTTCACCCAGGTCCCGAGCGTTTGCTGGACCTGCTGGAAGATGAGTGCGTCAGCGTATTCGGCACCAGCCCGAAATTCCTCGCAACCCTGGAAAACAGCGACCTCAAGCCCCGCGAAAGCCATGATCTGAGCGCCCTGAAAACCCTGCTCTGCACCGGCTCAGCCTTGTCGCCGCAGAGCTACGACTTCGTCTACCGCGATTTCAAACCGGACGTCTGCCTGGCCTCGATGTCCGGTGGTACCGATATCGTTTCCTGCTTCGTTAACGGCAATCCGCTGTCCCCTGTGCGGCGCGGCGAGATCATGGGCAAGAGCCTGGGCATGGCGGTTGAAGTCTGGAACGACGCGGGTCAGCCGGTGATCGGTGAGAAAGGCGAGTTGGTGTGCACCCGGCATTTTCCGGCGATGCCGATCGGTTTGTGGAATGACCCGGATGACGAGAAGCTGCGCAAATCCTATTTCAGCCTGTTCCCCGGCGTTTGGGCGCAGGGCGATTACGCCGAACAACTGCAACATGGCGCGATGATGATTCACGGCCGCTCCGACGCCGTGCTCAATCCGGGCGGCGTGCGCATCGGTACGGCGGAGATTTATCGGCAGGTTGAAAAAGTCCCGCAAGTGCTCGACAGCGTAGCTATCGGGCAGCAATGGCAGGACGATGTGCGGGTGGTGTTGTTTGTGCGGCTTCAGGACGGTGTTGAACTGAACGAGGCACTGCAAGCGCAGATCCGCCAGGTCATCCGCGCCAACACCACACCCCGCCATGTGCCAGCGAAAATCGTCGAGGTCACGGACATTCCGCGCACGATCAGCGGCAAGGTTGTGGAGCTGGCCGTGAAAAACGTGGTGCACGGATTGCCTGTGAAAAATACCGATGCGTTGGCCAATCCGGAAGCGTTGGAGCAGTTTCGGGATCGATCAGAGCTCAATGATTGAAAGCCTGGGACAGCATATTCGCAGTCCCCCAGTCAAAACGCAGTATTACCCGGAGTCAGACGGAATTCAGCCTGATCAATACCTCGCTTTTTATGGTTTGCCCCCGGCTGGCGATGACAGCGTCGGTCATGATTTCGAAGTTTTTCTCGAATTGAGCGGGGGCCTGATCCAACTGAGCCAGCAGAGACGCCAAGACAGCAATGGAATCTGCGTTTGATACGGCATCATCACTGTTGTAAAAAGCCCCGGCTCCATCAGATTTTGGCAACCGACCCGCCGCGAGATTCAGTAATGGTGCCACGTTGAGGGCTGGGGCATCGTTTAGACGAGCAGCCTTGGCGGAAACCAGTTCAGTCTTGCGAGGGCCCGCACAAACCATCTCGTGAATCAGGTCGTCTGCCACTTCACCGTAGCTAAAGCTCGCTGCATTAAACCGGTCATTAAGATGTTGAGTGCTCACTTGCAAGTATTGAAAATTATCTCGCTCCTGTAACCCGGCCTTTTTCCAATCACTATATTTGCTCTGATCGACTTGAATAATCTGGTTATCGACCTTCGCTACATCTAGAAAAAAGTTACTGATTGATGTGCCATCGAAGTCTAAACGAACAACCTCCATAACAGCCGAAAGCTTGTCGCGCGCCTTGTTCGTGCTACCTAAAAACAGACCGATGGCAAGATCAGTTTTAAGGGCAAACTGCCTCCGCGCCAAGACACTAATGGCGCTTTTCACCTTCATACCTGCTATCGACATACCATTTCGAATTACATGAATCGTGTAATCAATGGGCCGAATGCTTGGAATTAAAACCAAGCTCTTCAAGTCGAAACCATCCAGTGCCTTGCCCCAAGGATTACCGCGACTATTAAGGGCGTACCATCGTTTATTTCTGCTAACGGCGAGCACGCTTGAGATATCAACAGTGGCACCAAGTGCGCGCCATTTGCCTTTTCCGACCCGGGAAAGACTGGCAGCCTTCAGCATATCGATGTATTTATGTCGCCCGGTCAATCTAAATATCTGGGCATTAGCCTTGCCCAACAACCGGGCTGCCTGATGACCAAGTTTAATTCCATTTTTTAATTGCTTTAATCCAAACCCGATGAGAAGGGGTAACGCGGCATCGATCGGATTCAAAATCGATACTGTTAGCGTCAAGCAATATTTTGCGGTTTTAAGGAGCTTGGCGGCCAACGAAATGGACTTGGCGGCAATGCCCAAAATTTTTGCTGGAACGCCCAACACCGCAAAGACAATACCGATAGCGTCCATAGTGCAACCGTAAATACCATCGACAAGTAAATTTCTATCCCCTGACCGCAAGTCCTCAACGCACTTTTTAAAAGGTATGGTCAAGTTGACAAGCCACGTCTCAAACCTTTCATATTTTTTGTCCGCCATCTCTTTATCAGTTAAAACGGTAAGACTCTCAACAAGCTCACTGACACTTCCGACAGGTCTATGCATTACAACGAAATTTGCAATATCCTCGAAATGAGGGCTGACAAAATATTGATATATGCTGTTTTTATTTTCGACGGGCCTTGTCGGCGCCGGAATGGCTCCCAGTTTTTCTATGAATACATTCATGAACCCAGTAGGACGTGAGCCATCCCCAACGTATTTTTTTACGTGCAAAGGAGCACGATAAAATTCAGGCAGCGGACCCTTACCCTCACTCCCATACACTAACCTGGCGGGTGCTTCCATTACTCCAGACGACAGCACAAAGTCTCCTAAAGCGTCGTTTCTTCGACACTCCCCGGTCATACTGAACAGCTCATAGCAGCGCATTTTATTATTATCATACGAAGCGATCATGATCACTCCATAGCGGCCCCGCGCCTTATCATTTATGTTGCAAACCTGCACCGTCCTGGAGTTAGCACTTCCTGCACCAAGAACGCCAGAACCGCTGCCTTGCGGGAACTCCTGTTTCGTATCCGGTTCGCGGACTGTAAAGAAGGCAATTGCACTCCTCCCTAGTATTTCGCGATCTTCGCGCGGCATTCCCGCCAAGCCCAACTTTAAATTAGTTTTAATAGCCCTATGAATATTGCCATGGAATTTCCGAACTTCGGTTTCGAAAACGTGTTGATTTTGCGGCAACCCTGCCAGCCCAGGGTTTGCATGCATAATATGCGGCTCCTGGCTCCAGTTCCAGCCATGCCCGTCTAGCGTACCTTCAATGTACAAATCCAGAATCGAAGCCCTGAAGTCGGAGAAATGATGTGGCCGGAGTATTCGCTGCTCAAAAAAGTCGGTCTCGGCATCGGGTAGTGCCTGCCTCAGCGTTGCCAACGCCAATTGCTTTCGATCCGGTACGGGGGCAAACGCTGTCGCCGTGTTGACCATGGCTTCCAAAAAGGTTTCATAAGCGGCAACCGCACGATCAGAGGCAGCATTGACTGATCCCTCAAGATCACTTCTGGATATCACTTCATTGATCAACGCCCAATCAATAATTGCTTCAATGGCAAGCACACCCTGAAGCTGACCCAATGCATGACTTAGCGAATCTATATCGGCGAACTGCATGACTTCTTTGTAATCAAGGAACCGCACTCCGCCTTTGGAAATAAGTTCGTAAATGCTCACGGCTTGACAGAACGTTACCCAACCGACCGATCCCGCCTTGAGCCAGGACGGAATATTCTTTACCAGCAACCCAGGTGCTGCAGACGACAGCACAAGATGCGAAGCCAAGGGTGCCAACTTGCGCGAAACCTTTTTATTACTGACTAGATGCTCTTCAAAATCCTGGCGAATTTTTTCCAATGTTTCATCAGCTGAGCGACTGGATTCATAAATATCATGACCAGCAATTACGTTCCGCTGCTGACTGCCACCTACCTGGGAATCAAGATCAAGTATGAGCGCCGTATACAGCATTTGTGCCAGGTCTTTATTATCAAGACTCTCGCCAGAGGCGGCACCCCACCAGCCTAATGCCGCAATGTATTTTCTTGCGAGACCATAAGAAAAGGAGTTATAGATGAGCTTATGAATTACATCATCAGCATTTTCCCAGGAAATACCATCATGCAGTACAGGCCTGACCCTTTCGTATAAAGTATCAAGCAAACTTTTTCCACCTTGAACATACTGGGCGGTCATTGCACGGACCTCCTCGTATTGCGAGGCGGTCAACTTAACGCTATCAGCTTCGTGCCCCTCTAACTGTTCCCAGTAACTTTCGATTGCCTCGGGCGCGCGGTACTCCCATTTTAGAAATGCCGCTAATTTTCGGATTTGTTCTCGATCATTAACAGCTGGCACCTTCATGCCGTGAAAGCATAGCCATTGAGCATAACTAGCTTCACCAATAACCGAGGACATGAACCCACCGACTTGATCAGCAACACTCATGAAATAAGTGATATAGGGCTGGGCGTATGGATCGTAGATGACTCTATTTCGAAAGCGGATCTGATCCCAGTCATCGAACTCAGCCACCGCAGGCTCAAAAGATCGATTTGTAACAAGCACTACCCCATCGGGATGATATCGCTTGATAAAATCATTTAGTTCCTTCTTCAAGGGCTTTACCATACAGCCAAGAGAGGAGTGCTCCCGCAACGAAAACCTTTCAGCTTCTAAAGAAATCAGCTCTCCTTCTTTACTGGATACGAGCACTTCAAGCGCATCGGCAATCTCTTTACGCTCCGCCGCATCGGCAAGCAAGCATCGCTCATTATCACGCGTAGTTGAACCATCACTTTCGCTCAAAACACTTCTTGTTTTCACGTCATTTCTCCGCCCAATGTCTTTATTGTTGAAATCAACAGTACAAACATTAACCAGAGAACTGCATTTCTCAATCCGAGATTTATTAACTCAAGTTTCGCTGCCGCGGCAGATCGAGATCCACACCTTCAAAATATCAACCATTCTCACTCTGCCAACTCCCACTCTCCGAACGACTTGTCACCTCCTGCCTTAGATAAATCCAACTTGATTCGTAATCGCAAGTCATTCACAGAGTCTGCGTACTTCAATGCCTCCTCGACACTCACCACTCCTTCTCCAACCAATTTATAAAGGGAAAAATCAAACGTCCGCATCCCCTCCACCACTGACTTCTCCATGATGACTTTAAGTTCACCCAGTTTATTATTTCTAAGTAGATCGCCGATGGTTGGCGTGCCCAGCATTACCTCCACCGCAGCCCTTCGCAGTCCGTCTATCGTCCGAACAAGTCGCTGCGATACACAGGCTTTAAGATTGCTCGCCAATGCCTGCAACAACTGCACCCGACGCTCTTCAGGAAACATATTGATGATTCTTTCCAATGCCTGATTTGCGTTATTGGCGTGCAGGGTCGACAGCACCAGGTGACCGGTTTCGGCAAACGCCAGCGCATGTTCCATGGTTTCTCGGTCACGGATTTCACCGATCAGCACGACGTCGGGAGCTTGGCGCAGGGTATTTTTCAGCGCGGCTTGAAAGCTGCGCGTGTCGACACCGACTTCACGCTGGTTGATGATCGAAAGCCTGTGCCGGTGGATGTACTCGATCGGGTCTTCGATGGTGACGATATGCCCGCTGCTATGGCGGTTGCGGTGATCGATGAGCGCTGCCAGCGACGTTGATTTTCCCGAATCGGTGGCGCCAACAAACAGTATCAGCCCCTGCTTGAGCATCACGGTTTCGAGCAATACTGGCGGCAGCTTGAGATCTTCGAAACGCGGAATATCGAGTTTGACGTTGCGGATCACAATGGATACATCGTTACGCTGTTTAAAGATGTTGACCCGGAAACGGCCGATGCCGGGGCGCGAGATTGCCAGGTTCATTTCCAGATCCCGGTCGAACTCCCGGCGCTGCTCGGCGTCCATCAGGGAGGTGGCAACCGTTGCCACCTCGCCCGGTTTGAAAGGTTGTTCGCTGAGCGGCGTCAGTACGCCTTCAAAACGTGCACTGGGCGGTGCGCCCGTGGAGAGGAACAGATCCGAACCATGACGACTCGCCAGTTGTTTGAGCAGTGCATCGATTTCCATGGCTAAAAGCACCTGCGAAGCTTGCAATGAACAGAGAGGACCCGCGCCGTGACGCCGCGAGCCAATGCGCGTCTATCAGACTAGGATAGTAGACGCCGCCCTACCGACTGACGCTCAGGATGCAACGATGAACGCTGTACCAACCAGCAACGACGCCCAGGCACTGATTGCCCGTACCGATTGGAGCCGCAGCCCTCTGGGCGCTGCTGGCACCTGGCCGCAGAGCCTGCGCACCGCCGTGGACATCGTGATTCACTCGCCGATGCCGATGTTGCTGATGTGGGGTCCGGAGTTGACGCAGATCTACAACAATGGCTTTGCCCTGCTCGCCGGGAGCAAACACCCACACGCTTTCGGACAGCCGGCGCACCAGATATGGCCAGAACTTCGAGACTTTACCGACCCGATTTACAGCGCCGTCCTACAAGGTCAGGTACGCACCTACAGCGAACAGCGCTTCACCCTGCAACGCGATGGCAAGGATTCAGACTTCTGGCTTGACCTGACGTACAGTCCGATCCGCGATGAACGTGCACAGGTGGCCGGGATCCTGGTCACCGCGATTGAAACCAACGAACGGCGGCGCATCGCTCTGGAGTTGCAGCAGCGTTCGGACGAGAGCCTCAGGGTTCAGCGCGACACCGAAGAGCGACTGCAACTGGCGCTCGCCGCCACCGATGCGGTTGGCACCTGGGACTGGGACATCGGTGAAGATCGTTTTATTGCCGACGCGCACTTTGCCCAGTTGCACGGCATTGATCCGGCACGCGCCGGGCAATTGCCCATCAGCGATTACCTGAACGGCGTTCACCCCGAAGACCGTGCGCTGGTCGCCCGCAGCATCAAACATTGCATCACCCACGGCACGGAATACGCCGAGGAATACCGCTTGCTGATGCCCGGCGGCGAGCAGCGCTGGGTATTCGCCCGCGGCCGTTGCTACAAGGATCACCATGGCCGGCCGGTGCGTTTTCTAGGCGCAGCGCTGGACCTGACAGAGCGCAAACAAACTGAACAGGCGTTGCGCCAGAGTCAGACCGAATTACAGCTGATCATCAACGCCATGCCGATCCTGATCAGCTATGTCGACCACGAAGAACGCTTTCGACTGAACAACGCGGCGTATCTCGACTGGTACGGTCTGACGCCGCAAGAGCTGTATGGCCGCACTATTCGCGAGGTGATCGGCGAAGAAGCCTATTTCCTGCGTTCGCCGTACATCGGCGAGGCGCTGGCCGGACGGCCCTGCTCGTTCAGCCTGTACACGCCGCATCGCGACGGCAGCACCCGGCATGCGCTGATGAACTACTTGCCCCGCCACGGCGCGGACGGCGCGGTCAACGGCTTCTACATCTTTGTGATCGACGAGTCCGAGCGCAAGAAAACCGAAGAGGCGCTGCGCAATCTCAACGAGACCCTTGAAGAACGCGTCAGCGCCCGCACCGAACAATTGGCCCAGGCCAATGAGCGCTTGCAGAACGAGATGTTCGAACGCGAGCGCGCCGAAGATGCGTTGCGCCATGCGCAGAAAATGGAAGCAGTCGGTCAGCTCACCGGAGGCATCGCCCATGACTTCAACAACATGCTCACCGGGATCATCGGCAGCCTCGACCTGATGCAACGCTACATCGCCAATGGTCGGGCCGACGAGATCGGGCGTTTTACCGAAGCCGCTGTGTCGTCCGCCAACCGTGCCGCTGCGCTGACCCACCGCTTGCTGGCGTTTTCACGGCGCCAGTCACTGGATCGCAAAACCCTCGACGTCAACGCGCTGATCCATTCGCTGGAAGATCTGATCCGTCGCACCAAGGGCGATCCGATCGCGCTCACGTTGCGCCTCGCCGAAAACCTCTGGCCGGTCAGCACCGACGTCAGCCAATTGGAAAACGCCCTGCTCAACCTGGTGATCAACGCCCGCGACGCCATGCCCGATGGCGGTGAATTGCTGATCGAAACGGCCAACGTTTATCTCGACGGCAATGACATCACCACGCTGGAGCCGGTCAAGGCCGGCGATTACCTGATGCTGGCGGTCAGCGATAACGGCAGCGGCATGACCCCTTCGGTGCGCTCCAAGGCATTCGATCCGTTTTTCACCACCAAACCTATTGGCCAGGGAACCGGTCTGGGATTGTCGATGATTTATGGTTTCGCCCAGCAATCGGGCGGCCATGTCAGCCTCGACAGCCTGCCGGACCAGGGTACTTGCGTGCGTCTGTACTTGCCGCGCTTGCATGGCAGCGAGCCGCAAAGCCCGGAGGCTGACCGCGTTGAGCAACCTGCGCCCATCGCCGCCGGTGAAACCGTGATGGTGGTCGAAGACGACCCGGCGGTGCGCATGCTGGTGCTCGATTTGCTCAGGGAGTTGGGCTACACCGCCTACGAGGCCGAAGACGCCAACACGGCTCTGCCGGTGCTGGAATCGAATGTACGCGTCGATCTGCTGGTCACCGACGTCGGACTGCCGGGCATGAACGGTCGGCAACTGGCGGAAATCGCTCGCCAGCATCATCCGGGGCTCAAGGTGCTGTTCATGACCGGGTATGCGCAGAAAGCCGCCGAGCGTCAGGGCTTTCTCGAGGATGGCATGGACATGGTGGCCAAACCGTTTTCGAATGAGCTGCTGGCCAGCAAGATCCGCACGATGATCAGCCAGACGCCTTGAGTTGAGGCATAATCCGCGCCCCGCCGTCACCCCGTTATCAGGTACCGCACGATGAAAGCCCAAGCCCGCCACATTCTGGTGAAAACCGCCGAAGAGGCCGAACAGCTCAAACAACGCATCGCCAAGGGTGAAGCGTTTGATGTATTGGCGAAAAAATTCTCGACATGCCCGTCCGGCAAACGCGGCGGCGATCTGGGTGAAGTCCGGCCGGGGCAGATGGTCGGTGCGATTGATGCGGTGATCTTCAAGAAGCCACTGCGCACGGTGCATGGGCCGATCAAGAGCAAGTTCGGGTATCACCTGGTGCAGGTGTTTTACCGCGATTGAGCTTCACACGTTCCCTGCTTGAACACCCTCCCTGTAGGAGCTGCCGAAGGCTGCGATCTTTTGATTTTGTTTTTTTCAGGATCAACATCAAAAGATCGCAGCCTTCGGCAGCTCCTACAGGGGTTGTGGTTCAGGTTCTGGGGATGAGTGCTCCGGGGATCTGAATCACCTGGCTGGCCAATCGATGCCCGGCCTCGGCCGCATCGACAGGACTTGCCCCCATCAACCGACTCGCCAGATAAGCCGCACTGAACGAATCCCCCGCCGCCGTGGTGTCCACCACCTTCTCGACTTTCTGTGCCGGCACTGCAAACGCCTCACCATCACAACGAATCAAACACGCCTCGGCGCCGCGCTTGAGCACCACTTCTGGTGTGCCAATCTGCGCGTAAGCCTCGAACACCGCGTCGCAGTCACTGAAGCCAAACAGCGCCTGCTCGTCATCCACGGTCAGCAACGCCAGATCGATGTGCGGCAACACGCTGCGATAAGCGGCTCTTGCCTCCGCCACTGAAGCCCACAGACGTGGCCGGTAGTTGTTGTCGAAGACGATCCGCGCATCACGCTGACGAGCGTCGATCAGGGTCTGGATCAGTCTTTCCCTGCCCTGCGCGCCGAGCACGGCCAGGGTGATGCCGCTGAAATACAGCACGTCGTAATCCGGCAGCGCTGCCAAAATCGGCTCGGCTGCCGGGGTGGTGAAGCAATCGCGGACGGCCGCTTCGTTGCGCCAGTAGAGAAAGCGTCGCTCGCCGTTGGCGTCGGTCTGGATGCAATACAGACCCGGCAAGCGTCCGGGCAGACGCTGCACGAGATCGAGGCCGATGCCTTCGCTCGACCAACTCTGGCACATGGCGTCGCTGAAGCTGTCATCGCCAAGCGCAGTGACGTAGTCGACTTGCGCTTTGTCGCCCAAGGCGCGCGACAGGTAGACGGCGGTGTTGAGGGTATCGCCGCCGAAGCTTTGCTGCAGGCTGCCGCCGGCGCGCTGCTGCAGTTCGATCATGCATTCGCCGATCAGGGCGATGCGTGGGGTGTTGGGGCCCAGGGGGCTGAGGGTGGTCATTTTTTTATGGTGTCTCTGGTTGATCGATGGTGTCTGATCTGGCCCCATCGCTGGCAAGCCAGCTCCCACAGTTTTTGGGTCGTACACAAAATGTGCATCCACACTTCACCCTGTGGGAGCTGGCTTGCCAGCGATGGCGGCGCCTCGGTCTAAAGCCCTAGAAACACGTCTCCATGGTTTCAATCACCGCCAACTGCTCATCCACCAGCAAACCCACGCGCCACTTATCGAACGTCAGGCATGGGTGCGATGTACCAAAGGAAATGATGTCACCAACGCGCAGCTCAACGCCCGGTGCCACCGTCATGAACGCATGCTGATCCATCACTGCCGTGACCTTGCACGCGCCAACGTCCTCGCCCACCGCCGGCACCACGCCGGCCCGATAACGCAGCAGCGGCACCGGCAGCCCGGCGTCGTACGCCACGTCACGCTTGCCCAGTGCAATCACCGCAAAACCCGGCTCCGGCAGCGATTGCACGTGCGCCCACACTTCCAGCGCCGGACGCAGGCCTTCGTGCAGATCACTGCGACGATCGAGCACGCAACATTGCGCCTCTTTGTAGATGCCATGGTCGTGCGCCACGTAACTGCCTGGACGCAACACGCTGAGGAATCGACCAGCAGCGTTCTGTGCTTCGAACGATTCGGCAATCAGGTCGTACCACGCCGAGCCCGAGGCCGTAATGATCGGTTTGGCGATGGCAAACGCGCCGCTGTTCTGCAACTGCACGGCCAGACGTACCAACGACGCGGCGAATTCGCGGATACCGCTGACCGCATGATCGCCGTGGATCACGCCCTCATATCCTTCGATACCGGTCAGTGCCAGCGCCGGTTGCGCGCTGATTGCCTTGGCCAACTCGATGACTTCCTGTTCGCTGCGGCAACCGCAACGACCACCGACCACGCCGTACTCGATCATCACGTTGAGCTTCACACCGCGCGAAGCGAAGTAGGCGCCGAGGTCGGCGACGTTGTCCGGGTGATCAACCATGCAATAGAAGTCGAACGACGGATCCGCCAGCAGATCGGCGATCAGCTCCATGTTCGGCGTGCCGACCAATTGGTTGGCCATCAACACGCGACGCACACCTTGGGCGTAAGCCGCGCGGGTTTGAGTTGCACTGGCCAGGGTGATGCCCCACGCACCGGCTTCGAGCTGACGCTTGAACAGCGCCGGGGTCATGCTGGTCTTTCCGTGGGGCGCGAGTTCGGCGCCGCTGTCGCTGACGAATGTCTGCATCCAGCGAATGTTGTGCTCCAGCGCTTCGCGGTGCAGCACCAGCGCCGGCAGGCTGACGTCTCGCGCCAGGTGCGCGCCGATGGCGGCGTCGCCCTTTTCCACAGCAGTATTGATGGCAGTCGTCATGGTCAAACTCCTCGCATTCATTCGCGGCCGCAGGCAGCCGCGGTTATTCGTTGATGCGCCGGGCGAGGCTGTTGGCGCTCTCGATCAATACCCGGCGATAGTCGTCGTAATTGTTCCTGGCATCGGCCCGTGGGGCGACGATGCACAATGTGCAAATGGCTACGCCGGAAGGGTCTTTGACCGGTGCGGCGAAGCAGTGGGTGAAGGTGTCGGCGACGCTGTCGAAGGAGAAGAATCCATCGATGCCGGCCTGACGGATTTCCGCCAGAAATCGCTCCAGCGGCAAGCGCTCGCCGTCGGGCAGGATGTAGTCGTCTTCGTCGATCAGGTCGATGATCTGTTGATCGCTCAGATGCGCAAGCAACAGTCGTCCGGAAGCCGTCCACGGGATCGGCGCGTTTTCGCCGATATCGGAAGAGATACGGAAATGCCGCTCGCCCTCCTTCATCAACGCCACCGTGTATTTGCGCCCGTTGAGCAGGCACATTTGCGCGGTTTCGCGGGTCTGGCTAACGATCTCCTGCAAGGCATGATCGGCCTCGCGACTGAGGTCAAAATGGCGCAAATGCGCCTGCCCGAGAAAGTACAACTGCCGGCCCAGATAGACATGACCGTCCTTGCCCACCGGCTCCAGAATCCGTCGTTCCAGCAGGGACGCGACGAGTTCGTAGACCGTGGATTTCGGGCTGCCAATGCCGTTGGCGATGTCGTTCGGACGCAGCGGCTGGCCGATCTCCTTGAGGAAATCGAGAATATCGAACGCTCGATCCAGACCTCGTGCCCGGCGCTTGATGGTGTCTTCGGTCATGTCAGCACTCACTCAAAAATCTCCATGTAGGAGCTGCCGCAGGCTGCGATCTTTTGATCTTGCCTTGTGACATATCCAAAAATGCCAAAAGATCGCAGCCTTCGGCAGCTCCTACAAGAGCCACCGTCGATCAGGCCTTTTTCTTGTATGCAATGCAGTCGATCTCAACCTTGCAATCAACCATCATGCTCGCCTGTACACAGGCCCGCGCTGGCGCGTGCTCCGGTTTGAAGTACTCGCCAAAGACCTTGTTGAAACTGCTGAAATCCCGTGGATCATCCAGCCACACCCCGGCGCGCACCACGTCTTCCAGGCCATAACCGGCCTCTTCGAGAATCGCGATCAGGTTCTTCATGGTCTGGTGGGTCTGCTCGACGATGCCGCCAACAATGATCTCGCCATCCACCGCCGGCACCTGGCCGGAAACGTGCAGCCAGCCATCAGCTTCAACCGCGCGCGCGAATGGACGAGGCTGGCCGCCTGCGGCGGTGCTGCCGGTGCCGTAACGAGTAATGCTCATGGGTGTTTCTCCTGATAAAAATTAAAACCGCGTGTTTTTGAGGAACTCAGCCAGACGCGGCGATTGCGGGCGTTCGAACAGTTCCTTGGGAGGCCCCTGCTCTTCGATCCGCCCCTGATTCATGAATACGATTTTGTCCGAGACCTCGAAAGCGAAGCGCATCTCGTGGGTCACCAGCAGCATGGTCATGCCGTCTTCGGCCAGGCCCTTGATCACGTTAAGCACTTCGCCAACCAGTTCCGGGTCGAGGGCTGAAGTGACTTCGTCGAACAGCATCAGGCTCGGGTTCATCGCAATCGCCCGGGCAATCGCCACGCGCTGTTGCTGACCGCCAGACAACTGGCCGGGAAAGTGATTGCGCCGCTCCAGAAGGCCGACCCGCTCCAGCCATTTCTCGGCCAGCACCACGGCTTCGTCCTTGTGCATTTTCTTCACCTTGAGCAGGCCCAGGGTGACGTTCTGCAACGCGGTCAAATGCGGGAACAGGTTGAATTGTTGAAACGCCATGCCGGTCATCGCGCGATGACGAGCGATGACTTTTTCGCCATGCCGCACGCGCTTGCCATTGATCTCGTCGTAACCGATGGACTCGCCGTCGAGCAGGATCTGCCCGCCCTGAAACTCTTCGAGCATGTTCACGCAGCGCAGCAACGTGGTTTTACCTGAGCCGCTGGAACCGATCAGCGTCACGACGTTGCCGCGTTGCATGCTCAGGTCGACACCCTTGAGCACTTCGACCGCGCCGTATTGTTTGTGCAGACCGCGAATATCCAGCAGCGGCTGGCCGTTTGCAGCGTTGGAAAGTTGAGCTTCAGTCATGGCAAGGCCACCCGCTTTTCAATGTGCCGGCCGAGTAATTCGATGCCGTAGTTGATGACGAAGAACAGAAAACCGGCGAACAGATAGAACTCCAGTGTCATGAAGGTCCGGGCGATGATCTGTTGGGTGCTGAGGAGCAATTCGGCCACGCCGATCACCGAGAGCAAGGTCGAGGCCTTGACGATTTCGGTGGACGAGTTGACCCACGTCGGCAGGATCTGCCGCAGCGCTTGGGGCAGCAGCACGTAACCGAGCGACTGGTAAAACGTCAGGCCAATCGCCTTGCCCGCTTCCATCTGCCCGCGCGGCAACGCTTGCAATGCACCGCGCACGATTTCCGCAACGTGTGAGCCGCAGAACAGCGTCAGCCCTAACGCACCGGCCTGAAACGCGCTGATCTGCCAGCCGGCCGCTGGTGCCATATAGAAGCAGGCCAGCACCAGCACAAACACCGGCGTACCGCGAATGATGTCGACATAAAACCGAAACGGCGCACGCATCCAGAATCTGCCGTAAGTCAGTACCAGGCCGGCGACAACACCGAGCAACGTGCCGAACAATATTGCCAGCGCCGACACCTGCACGCTGGTCAGAAAGCCCTGCCACAAGGTTTCGCGGGCAATCCACAATTCATTCAACCAACTGGGGGATTCGTACATCACAGCCTCCTATCGGCGGATCGCCAGACGCTGCTCGAGGTAACGCAGCAGCATGGCGATGAGGTAACAGGCCGCGACATACAACGCCGTAGTCACCAGCCAGGTTTCGATCACCCGGTAGCTTTCGACGTTGATCTTGCGCGCGTAATAGGTCAGCTCCGGCACCGCAATCGCGGCGGCCAGCGAGGTGTCCTTGAACAGCGAAATGAAGTTGTTCGACAGCGCCGGCAACACGTTGCGCAGCATCACCGGTACGGTGACGTAGGCCTTGACCTGCCATTCGCCGAGGCCGATCGCCAGCCCGGCTTCTCGCTGCCCTTTGGGGATGCTCAGCAAACCGCCGCGGAACACTTCGGTCAGATAGGCGCCGGCATACAACGACAACGTGATGATGAACGAGGGGATCTTGTCGAGCCGAATCCCGAGACTTGGTAACGCAAAGTAGATCAACAGAATCAACACCAGAATCGGCGTGTTACGGACCACCGTGACGTACACCGATGCCAACACCCGCAAGGCGCGATGCTTCGACAGCAAGGCAAACGCCATCAGCAGGCCGATCACGCAGCCGATGGCGATCGACACCAGTGCCAGCTGCAAGCCCAGACCGAGCCCCGCCAGCAAGGTGTCGAAATCGCGCCACACGGCGGCAAAGTTCAACTGATAGTTCATGGTCAGCAGTACCTTGAACGGGGCGATTTGAATCGCCCCGCTCTCACGGGATCATTTGAATTCGACTGGGAAACCGATCGCTGGCGATGGCAGGTCAACGCCGAACCATTGCTTGAATGAAGCGGCGTAAGTCGGGAACTCAACGCCGGTCATGGCCTCATGCAACGCGGTGTTGACGAAGTTCAGCCAGTCCTGATCGCCACGCTTGACCGCGCACGCGTAGGTCTGTGGGCTCCACGCATAGGTCGGGCTGCGATAACGGCCAGGGTTCTGCACCATCAGGTATTTGACCGAAGACTGGTCGGTGGCGGCGGCATCGGCGCGACCGGAGTTGACTGCCTGATACATCAGATCGACGCTGTCGTACTGATCGACCTTGGCTTTGGGCAGCGCCTGATGCACCAACTCTTCGGCGTAGACGTTTTGCAGGACGGCAACGGTGACGCCATCCCCGCCGGCTTGCAGGTCTTCGATTTCCTTGTACTTGCTGTTGTTCGGCAGCAGCAGGCCGACGCCTTCGCGGTAATACGGCAGGGTGAACGCCACTTGCTGAGCACGGCTGGCGGTGACAGTGATGAACTGACAGCTCATGTCGACCTTGTCGGTCAGCAAGTTGGGAATCCGCGCATCGGACGACTGCACCACAAACTCGACCTTGCTCGGATCGTTGAACAAACCCTTGGCCACAATCCGGGCGATGTCGATATCGAAGCCCTGCAACTTTCCGTCCGCCCCCTGGAAGTGCCACGGCGCATTGGTGCTGCCGGTGCCGACAATCAATTTCCCACGGGCCAGAACACTGTCGAGCTTGCCATCGGCTGCCTGGGCCATACCCATGGCAGCGGACGAAGCCGCGAGAACAAAAACACACGCTTTGAACAAGGAAGGTCGGCGATGCATGGCAAGCACTCCAGGATGATGTTTATTCCGCTATACCGGAAGACGGTTTGTTACTACGGAATAGACAGCAGAAAGTGTGCCACAGGACTCGCAAGGAATCCGCAATGGATTTAAATGTTTTTGGAATCAGGGACATGCACAAATTGCAGAAAAGAGAGTTACGCAGGATTTGGTGCCGGGGCGCTACCATTGGCTACAAGGTGCGGGTAGCGGCTTCCCATTTGGTGCTCGGTGGTCCAATAACGTGCATTGCTGAAGGGTATGGAGTCGTTTGAAAGGGAGGTCAGCGTTGGGCCGCGTTTTCGTAAACATCACCCCGCTCTCTTTTGCCATTTTGTAGGCCGCCCCCGATCCTCTGAGGCGATCTGCGGGAACATGCGGATTAATCAGTCGATCCTTCAGCTTTTTTTGGCGACATGACGTTGCGTGGTTGCGTCAGTCCTTGCGACAGCTTTGCACCATTCCCCGTGGGCGGTCACTTCGAAGCTGCGCGGTACCCATGTAGGAGCTGCGGCACGCTGCGATCTTTTGATCTGTTTTTTTAAACCAACGTCAAAAGATCGCAGCGTGCCGCAGCTCCTACAGGGTTTTGCGTCGTTCAGGGGACCTGTGGGAGCCAGCCTGCTGGCGATAGGGTCAGCGCAGACAGTCAGATTTACGCAGTTTCACGCACCAACAACACCCGCGTCACCCGCCTCTCCTCGACCGCTTTGACTGTCATCTGCCAGCCGGCATATTCCATTCGATCGCCCTTCATCGGCAACCGGTCCAGCAAGCTCATCACCAGCCCGGCCATGGTCTGATAATCCTCGGTGGGCTCGGCGCCGAAACCGGTGCGCTGGCGCACACGCGTCAGGTTCAATGCACCGCTGACGATGAATCCGCCCTGCTCCTCGACCACGTCCGGGCCTTCGATTTCGCTGGCATCGGGCAGCTCACCGGCAATCGATTCGAGGATGTCAGTCATGGTCAGCACGCCGACAAAGTCACCGAACTCATTGACCACAAATGCAATGTGGGTCGACGCCGCTCGCATCTGTTCCAGCGCGTTGAGGATCGAATAGCTGTCGAGCAGATTGATCGTCTTGCGCGCCAGGTGCTCCAGGTTCGGCTCGGTACCCGCCAGGTATTCCTTGAGCAATTCCTTCTTGTGCACGAAGCCCAGCGGTTCATCCACTGCGCCATCACGGATAAGCGGCAGGCGCGAGTAGGACGAGTGCATCAACTTGGTACGAATCGCCTCGGCATCGTCAGCCAGGTCAATACTATCGACGTCGGCCCGCACGGTCATCAGTTGGCGGATCGGCCGCTCGGCCAGTTGCAGCACACCGCTGATCATCACTCGCTCACGACGGTCGAACAGCTCGGCGCTCGGCGCATCACCGTTATCCAGCAAATCGGAAATCTCCTCGCCGACTTCCTCCGCCGCCAGTGTGCGACCTCCCAGCAGACGCATGACCGCGTGAGCGGTGCGCTCACGAATCGGGCGCAGGCCCTGCATCGAGCGCTTGCGTCGAGCGCGAGCAATCTGGTTGAACACCTCGATCAGGATCGAGAAACCGATGGCCGCGTACAGGTAGCCTTTCGGGATGTGGAAGCCCAGACCTTCAGCGGTCAGGGCGAAACCGATCATCATCAAGAAACCCAGACACAGCATGATTACCGTCGGGTGCGCGTTGACGAAGCGCGTCAGCGGCTTGCTCGCAACGATCATCAGGCCAATGGAGATGATCACTGCGATCATCATCACCGCCAGCTCATCGACCATGCCCACAGCGGTAATCACCGCGTCGAGGGAGAACACGGCATCCAGCACAACGATCTGCGCAACGATCGGCCAGAACAGCGCATACGCGGTATTGCTGGTCCGTTCGCCGACATGGCCTTCGAGCCGTTCGTGCAGCTCCATGGTGGCCTTGAACAACAGGAACACACCGCCAAACAGCATGATCAGGTCACGGCCGGAGAAGCTCTTGTCGAACACCTCGAACAACGGCTGCGTGAGGGTGACCAGCCAGGAAATACTCGCCAACAGGCCCAGGCGCATGATCAGTGCCAGCGACAGACCGATGATCCGCGCACGGTCACGCTGATGCGGCGGCAGTTTGTCCGCAAGAATTGCAATGAACACCAGGTTGTCGATACCCAGCACCAGTTCCAGCACGATCAAAGTCAACAAGCCTAACCAGGCCGTGGGATCCGCTAACCATTCCATAAAACGTCTCGATCTCTATTCAGTTAATTCAGACTGCCGGACACGGCAAAGCGCAACGCGAAGGCTTTGGGGCCGCGTTATCAACGATAGTCGTGTGTCGGAAAACCGGATGCTGCGAGTGCGTCAAGACCGCGCCATGGCGCGAGGGGAACGTGCTTCGTATCTGAAGACTGGGAGGCTCCGAGAGGGTGTTCATGTAGATCCTGAATGAAAAAAGGCCTTGCAGCGTACAGCCTGAAGTGACTTTTCCTACAGCCCGAAATCATTTCAAAATCTGTAACAGCTCCAAAATCCCCCTGTAGGAGCTGCCGCAGGCTGCGATCTTTTGATCTTGTTTTTAAAATCAAAGTCAAAAGATCGCAGCCTTCGGCAGCTCCTACAGGTTTGAATCCGTTAATTCGGGGTGACCTGCTGACGCACAGAGGACTTCAGGCCGGGACAAGGTCATCAATATGCCGGTAATCCGCATGCAGCGCCCCGGCCAGATCCTTAGCGCGCCCCAACCGAATCGGCCCTCGCTCGATGTCGATCAACAGCCCCGGGCATTCCAGAACCGGCAAACCTGTCCACGCTTTCAAACGTCCATCCGTGACCAGCAGCAAGCGCTGTTGCTCGGCGGGAAAGCGCTTGCGCCGCACTGTCAGCCATTGCTGCGCCTGCGACAATGCCGCGACTAACGGCGTGCCGCCGCCCGCACCCAAGCCATCGAGCCAGGTGCGCAAATCGCGGGATGCTTTCAAACCCTGCACCTGCCACTTCGGTGTTGCACCACTGGCGGTCAGCAATGCCAACCTCGCACGCTTTCGATAGGCGTCATCGAACAGCTGCGCGAGCAGGCCTTTGGCATCGCTCAATGCCTGATGACGGCGCGTCGACGCCGAGGCATCGACGATCACCAGCCACAACTCATGGGGCGTGCGCGTGCGCAGTTGCAACAGCAGGTCTTCACGACGTTGCGGACGCCCCTTGAGCAACGTTCCCGGCCAGTTCACTGAACCGCTGATGGCCGCGTGACGTTTGCCCTGGCGTCCGTTGTCGAGCCGACCGGCACGGGGTCTGGCATTCGCCCCCGCGTCGGATCGGGGGCGAATGCCTAGGGCTTTTTTGGCCAGCTCGGGATTTCGCGACGGCTGCCAGTGGCGAGCGTCGGGGCCGGCATGTCGCCCCACTGGCCCTGCCCTTCGCTCGGGTTGGCTGCAGCGTTTTCCGGGGATTGCGCAGGTTGTTGAGGGCTTGAAGATGGCTGTTCACGACGACGATGACGCAAGGCAAATTCGGCCACGGCATCGATGTCCTCTTCGCCAATCGCCTCAGCTGCGCGCCATGCCGCGTGCGCACGCGCCGCACGCAGCCACACCAGATCGGCGCGCAGCCCATCGACGCCAGCGGCAAAACAGCGCTCGGTGATTTGCGCCAGTGCAGCATCGTCCAGAGGAATGCCGGGCAAGGCGCTGCGGGCGTTTTCACAGCGCTCGCGCAAGGCTTGTTGCGCGGCTTCCCACTGCATGCAGAACGCTTGCGGGTCGCTGTCGAAGTCGAGACGTCGACGAATGATCTGCCCGCGCTCGGCCGGCACGGTGTGGCCGCTGAGCGCGACGTTCAGACCAAAGCGATCAAGCAACTGTGGGCGCAGCTCGCCCTCCTCCGGGTTCATCGTGCCGATCAGGACGAACTTCGCCGAATGCCGATGGGAAATACCATCGCGTTCGATCAGGTTGGTGCCGCTGGCCGCGACGTCGAGCAGCAGATCCACCAGGTGATCGGGCAGCAGATTGACTTCATCGACGTAGAGCACGCCGCCGTCAGCCTTGGCCAGCACGCCGGGGGAAAACTGCGCGCGACCCTCGCTGAGGGCGGCGTCAAGATCGAGGGTGCCGACCAGTCGTTCTTCGGTGGCACCCAGCGGCAACGTAACGAACTGACCGCTGGCGAGCAGGTCCGCCAAACCCCGGGCCAGGGTCGACTTGGCCATGCCGCGCGGGCCTTCGATCAGCACGCCACCGATTTTCGGGTCGATGGCGGTGAGGCACAGGGCGAGCTTGAGATCATCGGCGCCGACCACGGCGGACAGCGGGAAATGGGGGGTGTCGGTCATCTTCAGTACTCGGTCATGGTCGGTGATCTGGCGAGGTTCTTTGGGGCTACCCTGATCCAATGTGGGAGCGAGCTTGCTCGCGAAGGCGTCCCGTCAGGCAGTATTTCTGCGGATGACACTCAGCATTCGCGAGCAAGCTCGCTCCCACAGGGAATTGCGTGCATCAAGTGTCTTCTTCTATATCCAGCAGCAGATTTTCGAGCGCTTCTTTATACGCCCCCGGTTCCTGCCACATCCCGCGCTGTTGCGCCTCCAGCATGCGTTCAGTCATGTCACGCAGTGCATGAGGATTATGCTCACGAACAAAATCGCGCGTTACCGGATCAAGCAGATAAGCGTCAGCCAGCAACGCGTACTGATGATCGTCGATCAACTGTGTGGTGGCATCGAATGCGAACAGGTTGTCGACCGTTGCCGCCAGTTCAAACGCACCTTTGTAGCCGTGACGCTTGACCCCGTCGATCCATTTCGGATTGGCCGCGCGTGAGCGGATTACCCGATTCAGCTCTTCTTTCAAAGTGCGGATCTTCGGCAAATCCGGCTGGCTGTGATCGCCGTGATAACTGGCCGCCGCTTCACCGCGCAGGGTTTCCACGGCCGCGAGCATGCCGCCCTGGAACTGGTAATAGTCGTTGGAATCAAGCAAGTCGTGCTCGCGGTTGTCCTGATTCTGCAGCACCGCTTGCACCTGACTCAGGCGCTGGACGAACTGTTCGCGGGCGGCGGTGCCCTCGTCCGCACCGCCATACGCGTAAGCGCCCCAGTTCAGGTAAACCTCGGCCAGATCCTCACGACTCTGCCACAGACGACCGTCGATGGCGCCTTGCACACCGGCGCCATAAGCACCGGGTTTGGCACCAAAGATTCGCCAACCGGCCTGGCGCCGCGCGGCCTCTTCATCCAGGCCCGATTGCAGCAAGGCCTCGCGTTCGGCGCGCACTTTGGCGGCCAGTGGGTTCAGATCGTCGGGCTCGTCCAGCGCCGCCACCGCTTGCACGGCGGCGTCGAACAAACGGATCAGATTGGCAAACGCATCGCGGAAGAATCCGGAGACCCGCAGCGTCACATCGACCCGCGGTCGGTCCAGAAGGCTCAGCGGCAGGATCTCGAAATCGTCGACTCGCTGGCTGCCGGTGGCCCATACCGGGCGCACGCCCATCAGCGCCATCGCCTGGGCGATGTCATCACCGCCAGTGCGCATCGTCGCCGTGCCCCATACCGACAGGCCGAGTTGGCGCAGATGATCGCCGTGGTCTTGCAGGTGTCGTTCAAGAATCAGCGTGGCCGACTGGAACCCGATGCGCCACGCGGTAGTGGTCGGCAGGTTGCGCACGTCCACCGAGTAGAAGTTGCGCCCGGTGGGCAGTACGTCGAGACGTCCACGGCTGGGCGCACCACTCGGGCCGGCCGGGACGAAACGGCCGCCGAGGGCATCGAGCAGGCCGCGCATTTCTGCCGGGCCACAGGCGTCCAGACGCGGGGCGACGACTTCGCGCAGGTTGTCGATGATGACGCGGACTTCGGCCCAACCCGCTTCCTGTAGGAGTGAGCCTGCTCGCGATGGCGGTGTGTCTGTGAAAAAGTCGTCGGCTGACACATCGCCATCGCGAGCAGGCTCACTCCTACAGGGGTTGTGCAAGGTTTGAGAGATCAGTTCGGCGGCGAACAATTCGAGGCGTTCACGGGTGTCGCCAGCGGTGCGCCAGACTTCATCGGCCACGGTTTGCAGTTCGACGGGACGCGGGCCGACCCACGGCTCAGCCAGCGCACAATCCAGCGGATCAAAACCCAGTTCAAACGCCTTGGCCAGCGCCCGCAACAGACTCGACTGCGCACCTTTGCCATCGCCGCGCGGAATGCGCAGCAACGCCAACAAGGTATCGATACGCAAACGCCCGGAGGGTGATTCGCCAAAAATGTGCAAGCCATCGCGGATCTGCGATTCCTTCAGATCACATAAATACGTGTCCAGACGCGGCAGCCAGATCGCTGCATCGGCATCGCTGTCCAGCGCGGCATCCAGTTGCAGTTCGCGGTCGATCTGCGTATCGCGTACCAGTTGCAAAATATCGCGCTGCAACTCGCGAGCACGGCGCGGATCGAGCAGCTGCGCTTCGTAATATTCGTCAGCCAACAGCTCCAGATTACGCAGCGGTCCATAGGTTTCGGCGCGGGTCAGCGGCGGCATCAGGTGATCGATGATCACCGCTTGCGTGCGCCGTTTGGCCTGGGCGCCCTCGCCCGGATCGTTGACGATAAACGGATAGATATTCGGCAACGGCCCAAGCAACGCGTCGGGCCAGCAGTTCTCCGAGAGCCCGACACCTTTGCCCGGCAGCCATTCAAGGTTGCCGTGTTTGCCGACGTGGATCACGCCGTGGGCGCCGTAGGTGTTGCGCAGCCAGAAATAGAACGCCAGATAACCGTGCGGCGGTACCAGATCCGGGTCGTGGTAGACCGCGCTCGGATCGACCTGATAACCGCGCGCCGGTTGGATGCCGACAAAGGTCAGGCCAAAGCGCAACCCGGCGATCATCATGCGCCCGTCGCGGCACATCGGATCGTATTGTGGCGGGCCCCAGCGTTCGATCACTGCCGCGCGATTGGCCTCGGGCAGTGCGTTGAACATCATCAGGTAATCGTCCATCGCCAGACTTTGCTTGCACGGGCGCAAATCAAGGGTGTCGAGATCATTGCTGACGCCACCGAGCAATTGCTGGATCAGCGAGGTACCGCTGTCCGGCAACTCGGCCGTTACCGGATAACCCTCGGCCTGTAACGCCCGCAAGATGTTCAGCGCTGCCGCCGGCGTGTCGAGGCCGACACCGTTGCCGATGCGCCCGTCGCGAGTCGGGTAATTGGCGAGAATCAGCGCAATGCGTTTTTCGGCATTCGGCACTCGCGCCAGATCGATCCAGCGTCGCGCCAGCTCGGCGACGAAATCCATGCGTTCGGGTTGCGCTCGATAGCAGACCACATCTGACTGACTGCGCTCGCTGCGCCAGGCCAGATCCTTGAAGCTGATCGGGCGGCTGATGATGCGTCCGTCGAGTTCCGGCAAGGCGATGTGCATTGCCAGATCGCGCGGGCCGAGGCCCTGCTCGCTGTCGCGCCAACCGGGCTCGTTGTCCTGAGCGCAGATCGCCTGAATCACCGGAATGTTGCGGCGAAACGGCCGCAAGTGCGGCGCTTCGGGACTCGACTGGGCAAAACCGGTGGTGTTGAGAATCACCCCCGCCTCGACTTCATCCAGCCAATCCTCGACCACCGACAGGCAGCCGGGTTCTTTCAGACTCGCCACCGCTATCGGCAAAGGGTTCAGCCCCGCCGCTTGCAAGCGCTGGCAGAAAACATCGATGAACGCGGTGTTCGCCGCTTGCAAATGCGAGCGGTAAAACAGCACCGCCGCGACCGGTTGATCGGGCTGCCAATCGGCCTGCCAGTCACTCAGTGCGGCGCTGGTTTTGTGCGGATGGTAAATCGCCGTGCGCGGCAGGGTTTGCGGTTCGCCCCACGGGTAATCGCGGGCGAGCCAACGGCTGGCCAGGCAATGAAAGAAATCCACGGCGTTGCCCATGCCGCCCTGACGCAGGAACTGCCAGAGCCGGTCACGATCTTCGGCGTTGACGGTGCTCAGGTCACTGAGTTCCGGATCGGGGCGATCATCACCCGGCACCAGAATCACCTGCACGCCACGCTCGGACAACTCAATCAAACGCTCGATGCCGTAGCGCCAATAAGCGATGCCGCCGTGCAGCGAGATCAGAATGACTTTGGCGTGGCGCAGCACTTCATCGACGTAGAGATCGACCGAAGCGTGATTCTGCACTTGCATGGGATTGGCCAGGCGCAGGCTCGGATAATCCTCGGGCAGTTGCTGCGCAGCTTCGGCGAGCAGCGCCAGGCTGGAATCGCCGCTGCACAGGATTACCAGTTCGGCCGGGGTTTGCCCCAGGTCCGCGATGTTGTCATCCGAGACGAAACCGCCGGGCTGGGTCCTGAGCAGGTGCATGGGTTAAACGCTGAGCGCAGCGCGCAGTTGCGCTTCGAGTTGCGCGGCGTCGAGCTCCTGACCGATCAACACCAGACGCGTGACGCGCGCTTCATCGGCGCCCCACTGACGGTCGAAATGCTTGTCGAAACGCGTGCCCACGCCTTGAATCAGCAAACGCATCGGCTTGTTCGGGATCGCCGCAAAGCCCTTCACACGCAGGATGCCGTGCTTGACCACCAGTTGCGTCAGCCCGTCGAGCAGCAGGCTTTCGTCGGCTTGCGGCAGTTCGATGGAGATCGAATCGAAGGCGTCGTGATCGTGGTCATCGTGATCGTCATCACCGTCGTGGTGATGGTCGTGATGGCTGTGACGGCTGTCGATGTGTTCTTCGGAACCGGCGCCAAGGCCGATCAGCACGTCCAGCGGCACACGACCACTGCTGGCTTCGATGATCTTCACCGCTGGCGGCAGTTCTTCGGCGACTTCCAGGCGTACGCGCGCCAGGTCTTCAGGGCTGATCAGGTCAGATTTATTAAGGATGACGAGGTCGGCGCTGGCCAGTTGGTCGGCGAAGAGCTCGTGCAGCGGCGATTCGTGATCCAGGTTCGGGTCGAGTTTGCGCTGGGCATCGACCTGATCCGGGAACGCGGCGAAGGTGCCAGCGGCCACGGCCGGGCTGTCGACCACGGTGATCACCGCGTCAACCGTGCAAGCGCTGCGGATTTCCGGCCACTGGAAGGCTTGTACCAGCGGTTTTGGCAAGGCCAGGCCAGAGGTTTCAATGAGAATGTGGTCGAGGTCACCGCGACGGGCAACCAGTTCGCGCATTACCGGGAAAAACTCTTCCTGCACCGTGCAGCACAGGCAGCCGTTGGCCAGCTCATAAACGCGGCCCACGGCTTCTTCTTCGGAGCAGCCGATGGTGCATTGCTTGAGGATTTCACCGTCGATGCCCAACTCGCCAAACTCGTTGACGATCACCGCAATACGGCGGCCCTGAGCGTTGTCGAGCATGTGCCGCAGCAATGTGGTTTTGCCCGAGCCGAGGAAGCCGGTGACGATGGTGACAGGGAGTTTGGCCAGTGTTTTCATCGGTATGCCCTTTGGCAAAGTGGCGGGCATACGGGACGAGAACCGGCACCGCGCGTGCGTGCCTGGAGAGTTCGCCACCGGATCACCCCGCCCGGTTGAAATTGAGAATCTGTGACGAGGCAGGTCTCCTGGCTGACGGTGTTCAGGCGCTGGGCCTGGATTCACTGCGCCTTCCCGCGGGCTCTGTGGATTGAGCTTGCAGTGGCGTGGCAGCGAACATCACCGTTCACAGTTGCGGGGGCAGCCGCGGCATTGACCGCGTTCCCTTCTTAGCTTCGGCAATGCCGAAGAACCTCGAAGGCGCAAGGCTACGCATGGTGCAGTGGTGGGTCAATGTTTGGATACGGGGCATATCCGTTGCTGCGGGTGCTGCCGCTGGCGGTTTCGCTCTTACAGCGAGTCCCTTTTTCAAACGCCAAAAAGGAACCAAAAGGCTTTGCCCCCGGCGTACGGCACTTCGCTGAGGCTCAGTGTTCCCTAGCTACGGTGTCCATCCGGGGGCATCGCCTACGGTTTGCTGCGCTGCACCTCCTCTCGATGAATGCGGCTTCGCCGCACGGCGCTACGCGCCTACCCCCCGGATGAACACCTTCGCTCGGCCTGCCGAAGGGGGCTAAGAGCAAGAGCAACATCAAAAGCCAGATCAAAAGCCAGATCAAAAGCCCCTCACCCTACCCGTCTTCCAGAGGGAGAGGGGACTGATCGAGGTGTTTGGGAGAAGTACACCGACGTGAAACACCGAGTCGAACACCGATTCCGAAAAGCCCAAAAATCGGCCCCCCTCTCCCTCGGTAGTGGACTGGGACGAGGGCAAACCCAACACAAAACCAAAGCCAACCGCACGCTCCTCCCCCACTCAACACAATGAGCGTTAGCTCGAGTGCAGCTTTTGATCTTGATCCGCGGGCGACGTCGGGAGGCTGAGTGGAGGGATTCATCCGGGGAGGACATCGAAAGGAGGTGCAGCGAAGCAAACCGGAATCGATGCCCCGGATGGATTCCGGAGCGAAGGAACCCCGAGCTTTAGCGAGCGGGCCGGACGTAGGAGCAAGCCTTTTTGGTTACTTTTTCGGCGTCTGGAAAAAGTGACCCGCCGTAAGGGCGGAACCATAAGAAGCCACACCCGCAGCAACGGATAAGCCCCCAAAGCAAATTGACTAAAAACCCCACACCATGCTCTCCTACACCACTTGTTACGGGTGCCCTTCACAGGGTGAAACGGGAAACCGGTGAATCATGTGCTTTACTCAGAGCCATGTCAGTCCGGTGCTGCCCCCGCAACGGTAAGCGAGCGAAGCGTCAGATCCACTGTGCCATTGCGGCATGGGAAGGTGACGCTTGCAGGTCGGCCAGACGCCAACCCCTCGTGAGCCCGGAGACCGGCCCGCAACACACAGCGCGCAATTGGCGTGCTGAACATAACAAACCCGCGGTGGGCGGGCGCTGTTTGAACCTCTGCGTGCCCGCGCCGCAGGGGTTTTCATGCGCTCTTGTCCACCCCTGACATTCCAGAGGGACGCGCCATGTCGATCATCACCAGCACCGGCAGCAACACGGACAAAATCTCCAGCACCACCACCCTGAGCCAACGCCTGACCGCCGCTGTTTTCGCGTCGATCCTGGGTGCAAGCCTCGTCTATTTCGCCGGTTTCTCGCACATCGAAGCCGTGCACAACGCGGCTCACGATACCCGCCACAGCGCCGCGTTCCCGTGCCACTGAGACCTGCCGACATGATCAAGCGAATTGCGCAAACCGCAGGTTTCACCGGTCTGCTGGCCGCCCTGCTGCTCACGCTGCTGCAAAGTTTCTGGGTGTCGCCGCTGATTCTTCAAGCCGAAACCTATGAAAAATCCGAGCCTGTTGCCGCGGTTCACGAACACGCCGCCGGCACCGCTGCGCACACCCATGATGCCGAAGCCTGGGAGCCGGAAGACGGCTGGCAGCGCGTGCTTTCGACCACGGGTGGCAATCTGGTGGTGGCCGTTGGTTTTGCCTTGATGCTGGCCGGTCTCTACACCCTGCGCGCGCCGACCAAAACCTCGCAAGGTCTACTGTGGGGCCTAGCCGGTTACGCGACGTTCGTCCTCGCACCGACCTTGGGCCTGCCGCCTGAACTGCCGGGCACTGCCGCGGCGGATCTGGCTTCGCGGCAGTTGTGGTGGATCAGCACTGCCGCTTCAACCGCTGCCGGTCTGGCGTTGATTGCGTTCAGCCGTCATTGGTTGGTGAAAATCCTCGGTGTGGCCATCCTCGCCGTACCGCACGTGATCGGCGCACCGCAACCGGAAGTGCATTCGATGCTCGCGCCAGAAGCACTGGAAGCGCAGTTCAAAATCGCTTCGCAATTGACCAACGTAGCGTTCTGGCTGGCCTTGGGCCTGATCAGCGCCTGGTTGTTCCGCCGCAAGATCGATGGTCAATACCACGCATGACGACTGACAGCGCAGCGCCGACTTTCGTGGTCGGTCTGGGCTGCCAGCGCGGCTGCCCTGCGAGCACGCTGCGCGCGTTACTCGATCAAGCCTTGCAAGCCAATCGCATTGAACTGCATGCAGTGAAGGCTTTGGCCAGTATCGACTTGAAACGCGATGAACCCGGCTTGCAGGAACTCGCGAATCAACTGGCCCTGCCGCTGCTGTACTTCAGCAGTGAGGAATTGGCCAGCTATGCACAGCGACTCAGCCACCATTCGCAGATTGCCTTCGAGCGCACCGGTTGTTATGGCGTAGCGGAAAGCGCCGCACTGGCACTCGCCGAACAGCTGATTCAGGCGCCGGCAAAGCTACTGATTTCCCGACAAAAATACGCTCAGGCAACGCTGGCATTGGCCGGCGCCGCGTAAATTCCCGATAATCCCCGCCATTCATCATGAGCAATCTTCATCTGAAGCGTTGCCGCGCCTATTTCCCAAGGATTCTACGATGACCGTTTACTTCATCGGCGCCGGCCCCGGCGACCCGGAATTGATCACCGTCAAAGGCCAGCGACTGATACGCAGTTGCCCGGTGATCATCTACGCAGGTTCGCTGGTACCCGCGGCGGTGCTCGAAGGTCATCAGGCAGAAACACTGGTCAACAGCGCTGAATTGCATCTGGAACAGATCATCGAGCTGATCAAAACCGCGCACGCCAAGGGCCAGGATGTGGCGCGGGTGCATTCGGGGGATCCGAGTCTCTATGGCGCGATTGGCGAGCAGATCCGCTATCTGCGTGAACTGAATATCCCGTTTGAAATCATCCCCGGAGTGACGGCGACCGCGGCATGTGCGGCGTTGTTGGGCGCAGAACTCACGCTGCCTGACGTATCGCAAAGCGTGATCCTGACCCGTTACGCCGACAAGACGGCAATGCCCGCCGGCGAAGAGCTGGGCAGTCTGGCGCAGCATGGCGCGACGATGGCGATTCATCTGGGGGTCAATCATCTGGAAAAGATCCTGACTGAACTGCTGCCGCATTACGGCGCGGATTGCCCGATCGCGGTGATTCACCGAGCGACCTGGCCGGATCAGGACTGGGTGGTGGGGACGCTGGCGGATATCGCCGAGAAGGTTGCCGCCAAAGGCTTTCGCCGCACAGCGTTGATTCTGGTTGGGCGGGTATTGGGGAGTGAGGTGTTCAGCGAGTCATCGCTGTATCGCGCCGGGCATGCGCATCTTTACAGACCCTGAAAATCAAAAGATCGCAGCCTTCGGCAGCTCCTACATTGGAATACATTTCCCTGTAGGAGCTGCCGAAGGCTGCGATCTTTTGATCTTGTACTCCAGACAACGCATTCATCACGGGAAAAATGCGTCGTCGCAATCGCAGTGAACACCGTACTCAGTAGTAGGCGTTTTCTTTCTGCGTATGGTCGGTCACGTCGCGAACACCTTTGAGCTCGGGAATACGTTCAAGCAAGGTGCGCTCGATGCCTTCCTTCAGGGTCACGTCTGCCTGGCCGCAGCCTTGGCAACCACCACCGAACTGCAAAACAGCGATGCCGTCTTCGACCACATCGATCAGGCTGACCTGACCGCCGTGGCTGGCCAGCCCCGGGTTGATTTCGGTTTGCAGGTAATAGTTGATGCGCTCGTTGACCGGGCTTTCGGCGTTGACCATCGGTACTTTGGCGTTTGGTGCCTTGATGGTCAGTTGGCCGCCCATGCGGTCGGTGGCGTAATCGACAACGGCGTCATCGAGAAACGCTTCGCTGAACGAATCGATGTAAGCGGTGAAGCTTTTCAGCCCCAGCGCGGTGTCTTCAGGTTTTTCTTCGCCCGGCTTGCAGTAGGCAATGCAGGTTTCGGCGTACTGGGTGCCAGGCTGGGTGATGAAGACGCGGATGCCGATGCCCGGGGTGTTCTGCTTGGAGAGCAGATCGGCCAGGTAATCGTGGGCGGCGTCAGTAATGGTAATAGCGGTCATGGAAACTCCTCGCAGGCTTGTGGCGGAGTTTACGCCAATCGTTGCGCCGGACAAAGTCCTAGTATTTTTGTCAGGAATGATTCTCGACAGGTTCATCGTCTATTTGGGTCTTGACGCATATGGGGACTGCACTGAAATCGTAAGTACAACACTTCACCCTGTGGGAGCGGGCTTGCCCGCGATGACGGAGTGTCAGGCAACATCAATGCTGAATGTGCCGACCTCATCGCTGGCAAGCCAGCTCCCACAGGGATCTGTGGTCTAGTCAGAAAGGGTGACCGCAGGCATCGATTAAAGATTCTCGTAGCGGTTCATGTCCAGCACGCCCTCTTCCACCGGCTCGGTTTCATGGATGTACTGACTCAGATCGTGGAAATAGAACCAGAATTGCGGATGACTGCGACGTATGCCCCAGCGTTCGACGATTTTTTCGAAACGGTTGGCATCCTTGGCATTTTCCATCGCATCGACAAACGCTGGCACCTGATCAGCGGGAATGTTGAAGATGAAATTCGGATAACTGCTGAGCACACCCGGATAAATGGTCAGCGTATCCAGCCCCGGCTGATAGCGCAGAGACTCACCCAGCAGAAACGCCACGTTGCTGTGCGCGCGGTTGCGCATCAGGCTGTAGACCTCGCGTTTACCGCTGGCCGTTTCGATACGCAGCAGGGTCGCTTCCGGCAAGTTATCAATGACCTTCAAACCGGCCGCCGGGCGTGATGTCAGATGGCTCAGCGCCTGCTCGGCATTTTGCAACGCCGGATCGATATTCGGCCGCGAGCAATAAGCGCCGTCGCAACGGTTGATCGGGTCTGGCCGCGCATTGAGGTCGCCGTAGCGCGCGAGCAGCTGCATGGCGAAGTCGTGTTTCGGGTCCTTCTCATCGAGTTTCAGCGCGGTCGGCTTGTCGTCGTCGATGGCTTCGTAATCGAGCCACATCTTGAATTGGCCACCGTCCTGGTACCAGTCGTTGAGGTAGTCCTCACGGGAGTCGGCCGGCATCAGGCGCAGGAAGTTCTGCTCGGCACCGTTGCGGATCAGGTCGAAGTACAGGCGGGTTTGCGCCTGATGCGAGACATTGCCGAACACATCGAAGTTGACCGCCAACTGGTAATAGGTGCGTTCCAGCAGCGGGTAGTCGAACAGCCACATCGTTTGCGGCACTTCACCAATCAGGCCTTTGGTCACCGAGGCACTGTCGAAGTGGCGGAAGATGCTCAGCAATGCGTTGTCGTTGCCCGCCCACAGGGTCGACCAGCTCGGCGCCGGCAAGTCGGCGTAACTGTCGCGACGCAGGGCTTCGTATTCATTACGTTTGTCACGGTAGTTGCGCCACAGGCTCAGCACGCTGCCGACATCGTCGTTCTGCCCGGGCATGGCCAGCAACGGCGTGGCCTGGCCGCGATAGTTGGGGTCGGTGATGTACAGGTCATGTTCCGGTGCCTGGAACAGTGCCCAGAAGTTGTCACGAATCACGTCGGTAGCGATCTGCCCCCGACACACCGGGCCGCGAATAAACGTGCGGACGAAATATTCAGCGTTATCGAGCATGAACTGATAGCGCGCCTGCGCCGGAATCGCCTCGAACGTGACGAACGGATTGGCCCGGCTCTGCGGACCGTAACCCGGCAGTGCGTTGACCTGCCAGTTGCCGCTATAGAACAGGCTTTTAACCCGCGCCATCTTCGCCGCGCTCAGCGGATACGTAATGTGGGTCTTGTGTACGATCACGCCCTGCACCGGCCACAAGCGGTAATACACCCGCGTGCCGGGATCGTCGTTGGGACGGCGAGTGGCGATCAGGTCGATCGGCTGACCGGGCGGCGTGCGCGAACGCACCCACTGAAAAAAGTGTCCGGGCTCGCCGCCCTTGAAGTAGATGTGGGCCAGATACAAGTGCTCGAACAACCAGCGGCCGACCAGACTTTCCCGTGCACCGGGCAGGTTGAGCAGATTTTCCCATTGCACAATCTGCATCGCTTCCTGGGCACTCGGCGCCAGGCCTTGTTCGTCGATTGGCGCACCGGAGGCCAGCCAGCGCTGCAAGGTCTGGTATTGCTGATCGGTCAAGCCAGTGACCGCCAGCGGCATGCCTTCTTTCGGGTGAGCCCCTGCGTAGCCGTCAAATTCGGCAGGCATCGCGCACATGTTCTGGCGGTTGAGACCGAGGACTATGTTTTCCGGCAGTCTGGCGTTAGGCGTTAACGGTGTCTTGTGCCCCAGCTCCAGCATGCGCGCCATCAGCGCAGCCTGACTGCCCTGGGCGTCGAGCACCGAATAAAAGCCTTTCTGCTGCCAGGCGCGTTGGCCGAAAGCGTCGTAGAACAATCGTGTGGTCGGCGCTGCCTGACTGCGCTCGCCGTCGTAGACCGGCATCTTGCTCGCGCCACGCCCCGCGCCTTCGCCACTGCCCAGATTGAGCTGGCAGGCAGAGTCGTAGCACGCATGGCAGGCCACGCACTTCTCGGTGAAAATCGGCTGGATGTCGCGACTATATGAGATGGAAGACGAAGCGGGATCCTGCGCATTGGCGCCCCAGCTGAATAACATCAAAAAGATGCTGATGACGCGGTACGACATGCCCTTGATCCCGATCCTGAAAAAAACGTCGCGATACTACAGTATGACGCCCGTACCAACATGAACGATATTCATGCAAAACCGCCACATGCTCCAAAAGCGCACAGGTTTGTTATGATCCCGCTCCTTCGTAATGGTCTTTCCGAGTAGTCCAAATGTCCGATCGCAGCGTCCGCCTTCAAGCTCTCAAGCAAGCTCTCAAAGAGCGCATCCTGATACTCGACGGCGGCATGGGCACGATGATCCAGAGCTACAAGCTCGAAGAACAGGATTATCGCGGCAAACGCTTCGCGGACTGGCCGAGTGACGTCAAGGGCAACAACGACCTGTTGGTGCTCACCCGCCCTGACGTGATCGGCGGAATCGAAAAAGCCTACCTGGATGCCGGCGCCGACATTCTGGAAACCAACACCTTCAACGCCACGCGCATTTCCATGGCCGACTACGGCATGGAAGAGCTGGCCTACGAATTAAACGTAGAAGGCGCGCGCCTGGCCCGCAAGGTCGCCGACGCCAAGACTGCCGAGAACCCTGAGAAGCCACGCTTCGTCGCCGGCGTGCTCGGCCCTACCAGTCGCACCTGCTCACTGTCGCCGGACGTGAACAATCCGGGCTACCGCAACGTCACCTTCGATGAGCTGGTGGAGAACTACACCGAGGCCACCAAAGGTCTGATCGAGGGCGGCGCCGACCTGATCCTGATCGAAACCATCTTCGACACCCTCAACGCCAAAGCGGCGATCTTCGCCGTGCAAGGCGTATTCGAAGAGCTGCACCTCGAACTGCCGATCATGATCTCCGGGACCATCACCGATGCGTCCGGCCGCACTTTGTCGGGTCAGACCACCGAAGCGTTCTGGAACTCCGTGGCCCATGCCAAACCGATTTCGGTCGGCCTGAACTGCGCACTTGGCGCCAGTGAACTACGTCCCTATCTGGAAGAGCTGTCAAACAAGGCCAGCACCCACGTTTCCGCGCACCCGAACGCCGGCCTGCCGAACGAGTTCGGCGAGTACGACGAACTGCCAATCGAAACCGCCAAAGTCATCGAAGAATTCGCCCAGAGCGGTTTCCTCAACATCGTCGGCGGCTGCTGCGGCACCACGCCCGGCCACATTGAAGCCATCGCCAAAGCCGTGGCCGGTTACGCACCACGGCAGATTCCGGACATTCCCAAGGCTTGCCGCCTGTCGGGCCTGGAGCCGTTCACCATTGATCGCAGCTCGCTGTTCGTCAACGTTGGCGAGCGCACCAACATCACTGGCTCGGCCAAGTTCGCCCGCTTGATTCGTGAAGATAACTACACCGAAGCACTCGAAGTCGCCCTGCAACAGGTCGAAGCCGGCGCCCAGGTGATCGACATCAACATGGACGAAGGGATGCTCGATTCGAAGAAGGCGATGGTCACCTTCCTCAATCTGATCGCCGGTGAACCGGACATCTCCCGCGTACCGATCATGATCGACTCCTCGAAATGGGAAGTGATCGAAGCCGGCCTGAAATGCATTCAGGGCAAGGGCATCGTCAACTCGATCAGCATGAAAGAAGGCGTCGAGCAGTTCATCCACCACGCCAAACTGTGCAAGCGCTACGGCGCTGCGGTAGTGGTGATGGCGTTTGATGAAGCCGGCCAGGCCGACACCGAAGCGCGCAAAAAAGAAATCTGCAAACGCTCCTACGACATTCTGGTCAACGAAGTCGGCTTCCCGCCGGAAGACATCATCTTCGACCCGAACATCTTCGCCGTGGCCACCGGCATCGAAGAACACAACAACTACGCGGTCGACTTCATCAATGCCTGCGCCTACATTCGCGACGAACTGCCGTATGCGCTGACCTCCGGCGGCGTGTCCAACGTGTCGTTCTCGTTCCGTGGCAACAATCCGGTGCGAGAGGCGATTCACTCGGTGTTCCTGCTGTACGCAATCCGCAACGGCCTGACCATGGGTATCGTCAACGCCGGTCAGCTGGAAATTTACGACCAGATCCCTGTCGAGCTGCGTGACGCTGTCGAAGACGTGGTGCTCAACCGCACGCCGAACGGCACCGACGCCCTCCTCGCCATTGCCGACAAGTACAAAGGCGACGGCAGCGTCAAGGAAGCCGAGACCGAAGAATGGCGCGGCTGGCCGGTCAACAAGCGCCTGGAACACGCGCTGGTCAAAGGCATCACCACGCATATTGTTGAAGACACTGAAGAGTCGCGCCTGTCGTTCGCCCGCCCGATCGAGGTGATCGAAGGCCCGCTGATGTCCGGCATGAACATCGTTGGCGACCTGTTCGGTGCCGGCAAAATGTTCCTGCCGCAGGTGGTGAAATCCGCCCGCGTGATGAAACAAGCCGTGGCCCACTTGATCCCGTTCATCGAACTGGAAAAAGGCGACAAGCCGGAAGCCAAGGGCAAGATCCTCATGGCCACGGTCAAAGGCGACGTGCACGACATCGGCAAGAACATCGTCGGCGTGGTGCTCGGTTGCAACGGTTATGACATCGTCGACCTCGGCGTGATGGTGCCGGCGGAAAAAATCCTCCAGGTTGCCAAAGAACAGAAGTGCGACATCATCGGCCTGTCCGGTCTGATCACGCCGTCGTTGGATGAGATGGTCCACGTGGCGCGTGAGATGCAGCGCCAGGATTTCCACCTGCCGCTGATGATCGGCGGCGCGACCACTTCCAAAGCGCACACGGCGGTGAAGATCGAACCCAAATACAGCAACGACGCGGTGGTCTACGTGACCGACGCCTCCCGCGCCGTGGGCGTGGCAACGCAGTTGCTGTCGAAAGAACTGAAGGCCGGTTTCGTTGAAAGAACCCGTGCCGAATACGTTGAAGTGCGTGAGCGCACGGCTAACCGCAGCGCCCGCACCGAGCGTTTGAGCTATGCCGCCGCCATCGCCAAGAAGCCGCAATTTGACTGGGCCAGCTACGAGCCGGTCAAACCAACCTTTACCGGTGCCCGTGTTCTGGACAACATTGACCTCAAGGTCTTGGCCGAATACATCGACTGGACGCCTTTCTTCATCTCCTGGGACCTGGCCGGCAAGTTCCCGCGCATCCTCGAAGACGAAGTGGTCGGTGAAGCCGCCACTGCGCTTTACAAAGACGCGCAGGAGATGCTCGCCAAACTGATCGACGAGAAACTGATCAGCGCCCGCGCGGTATTTGGTTTCTGGCCGGCCAATCAGGTGCATGACGACGATATCGAGCTGTACGGCGATGACGGTAAGCCATTGGCCAAACTGCATCACCTGCGTCAGCAGATCATCAAGACCGACGGCAAGCCGAACTTCTCGCTGGCCGACTTTGTTGCGCCGAAGGACAGCGAAGTAACCGATTACGTGGGTGGCTTCATCACCACCGCCGGCATCGGTGCCGAGGAAGTGGCCAAGGCTTATCAGGATGCTGGCGACGATTACAACTCGATCATGGTCAAGGCCCTCGCCGACCGTTTGGCCGAAGCGTGCGCCGAATGGCTGCACCAGCAAGTGCGCAAAGAACATTGGGGCTATGCCAAGGACGAAGTGCTCGACAACGACGCACTGATCAAAGAGCAGTACTCCGGCATCCGCCCTGCCCCGGGCTATCCGGCCTGCCCGGATCACACCGAGAAAGCGGCGCTGTTTGCCCTGCTCGATCCTGAAGCAGAAGAAATGCGCGCCGGTCGCAGCGGCGTGTTCCTTACCGAACACTACGCGATGTTCCCGGCTGCGGCGGTCAGCGGCTGGTACTTCGCTCACCCGCAGGCGCAGTACTTTGCTGTCGGCAAGATCGACAAGGATCAGGTGCAAAGCTACACCTCGCGTAAAGCTCAGGAGCTCAGCGTGACCGAACGCTGGCTGGCGCCGAATCTGGGTTACGACAACTGACCAAAGGTGGCGCACGGGAACGAAGCAACTCGCTCCCGTGCGCCACTGACTGTCAAGCGCTGTTACTTCAGGGCAGCCTGGAAGGGCCAGGTTGCGGAGACCGCGGTGCGGGGATCTCCGGATCGCCCGCGGTCGGCTGGAGAACCTCGATTTCCCTGCGCGTCAACTCTGCGAGTTGCTGGTTGCGCTTGTCCTCAATCGTATCCATCGCTTCCCTCATTTCTACCGGGTAATCTGCTTCGTTGAATTCACCACGCTCGTTGCGCGCTTCAAGTGCGTTGAAGACTTCCAGGCGTTCGTCGTCCAGCGCAGTGTTGATCGCGCTGAACTCTTGCGGATAGCGCTCTGCCAGGTGAGCCCTCCAGAAATCCTGCGTCGCCATGAACAGCGACAGTGCGTCGGAACGCTCTGCTTCGAGAATGGAAGCTCGGACCTTGGCAGCTCGCGCTTCGGAGATGGGAGTGCCGTAGAGCATGTGCGTAGGCTGTCCGGGCAAATCCAGACCGTCGTCCCAGCCGTTTGTCAGACCTATTCGATATTCCAGGCGCACTTCCGCTATGTCGCTGTGCCTCTGAATGGCTCTGTGCTCGGCCAAGGTGTCGACCCTGTAGAGCCGGAACAACCGCCGTAGCAGCGGTAAAAGCGCCCTGCCTTTGAGCACCGCATTTCCCGGTGGAATATTGCGCAAAGCGTGATAAGTAAAGACGCGGGTCTCAAGCTGACTAAATGTCAAAATGCGGCCGTCGGCGCACGTTCCATGAGTCTCGGCCTCGAGGAACAGCAGTTCTCGTAATTCGGTATTTTCGCAAGCCGCGCTTATCACCTCCCAGAGCCGGCGGGTCAAATCGGCGCGAGCAAATCTGAATTCGGACGAGTCAGGCAACAACGCAATCAGATTAAAAAAGCGCTCATGCTGTTCTTCTCCTGCCAGTCGCCGCCACAGCTCGCGCCTGGCCAACGCCTGTTCCGGAGTGGAGTCAGCAAGCCAATCGTCCACCGCGCCCGCATCAATCTCGCTCTGCTGCGGGTCCAGCTCTTCAACAGCCTCGACAGCAGGGCCGGCAGCTTCACCGCCGCGATCGTTATCGTCGTTACTTCCATCATCACTATCATGATCGGAACCCGAGCCTTCTGAATGGGAATCGCCCCTGAATTGGTCTCTCTCGACCAGCTCTGATCGGGAAATGCCAGCCACTGCAGCTCTTTCGTGGGTGTCGCTGTAGCCTATAAGCAAGTCGAGCGAATATCTGGACAGATCCAGGTTATCCGAGAGGTTCGTGCCGGCCAGCAAGGTGTCATGACTGCCATCGAGCAGCTCCTCCGGAAGCGCCCTGAGCCCATTGCCACTTAGATTCAGCCTTCGCAACAGCGCAAGATCCAGCGTTCCTCCAGGCCAGTCAGTAATGGAGTTGTAGGCAAGATCCAACGCCTCCAGACTTGCAAAGGGTGAACTGTCGAACGAAGCCAGCCGGTTGCTGCTGAGATCGATCCGTTTCAGCAAACTTCCTTGCATCGGCAGCTCGAAATTCGATTCAAGGTCGGAGAAATGGTTGGCTGCCAGATCCAGCTCGCTCAACTGACTCATGTCTCTGACGGCTTCAGGCAACGCTGCCAGCTCATTGCCGTTCAGACACAACCTGCGTACGCCCGGGAATGCTCTCAGAAAGTCGTTGGAGCCCTGCGCTGTCAGCCTGACGCCGGTCAGATCAAGCGCAGTCACCCCCGGCAACTGAATCCCCAGCGCCGGCAAGTCGCCTGTCTGTATGCCACTGAGGTTCAGGTTCAGCTCCATGCCACCTGGGTGGTCAACGACTGCTTGCCACCACAGCCCGCGGATGCGCGACGCCGCCTGCGATCGTGTTTGCAACGACACAATAGACCTTGACGTCCTGACCTCGGCAATGCAGAGCCAATCATTCAACTTGCGCGTTAACGCTTCGCTGTCTTGACGCCATTGGCTAATTTGCTCGCCGATTTGCGGGTCGCTCATCGCGCTGCTGCGCATCCGCTGGATCTTCTCAAGAGCTTGGGCCTCGGTGATTTCCGGGCGAATTTGCTGCAGGCTATAAACAAAACTGTCGCCTTCAACCATTGCCTGTGGAAGCCGCGGCACGCGGCTGAGGACTGTCCACGACGTTTCCGCAGGCGGGAAAACGTTAAAAGGCATTTGTTCGCAGAGTCGCGCTAATGCGCCGGCGGACAAGCCTCTGGCCTGTTCAATCCGCTGTCGCGCCGTAGTCAGAACCTGCTGCCCCTGGTCGTTCAAAGGATTATTGCCAAGCTCGGTTTTCAGCAGGATATCGTCATGTATAAACACATCCTGCGGCAACGATGAGAGCTGGTTATTGCGCAAGTCGAGCCACGACAGCTTCGGCAGGAATTCCGCGCCGGCTGGCCATGAGCGCAATTGTGTCGCGTTCAAATCCAGCGCTTCAAGCGCAGTCAGTGCCGTAACGTTGATGCTGCCGAGCGGATTGCCGCGCAGATTCAGCCGGGCAAGTTTGGCAAAGCCATTGAACTGCGCCTGCACAGCGGGCGTAAGGACAATATTATTGCCGTGCAGGTCCAGCTGCGTCAGGTCAGGGAGGCTTTCAGGCGCCGCAGGCAGCTCGGTCAAACGGCCGCCGCTGATTTCAAGTATCTGCGCCTTGCTGAAGGCTTTCAGAAAATCTTTTATCTGCGCCACGGGGGCATCCAGCCCGTCGAGGCGCAGCGTTCTCACGTGGGAAAAGCTGCCCGCTGGCAGCGGTGGCAGCTCGGGCAATGTAAAGAGGCGCAATGAGCCCGACAGGTTGTTTCGCAGGTCGATCTCCAGGAGTGACGCGTCAATGCGTGCACCGTACCGTTGGCGAACGAGTCCCCTCCAGTTCCTCTGCAGGGCGTTATATATCGTTGAGCGCGTGCCGCTTAACCAATTCGGTAAAGGTTGCGCCCCCCTTAATGCAGTACCGGTGGCCGACGGGTAGAAAGGTCGGAATATGCCCGCGTGTTCGGCAGTCAGGGCACGAATCCCGGCCAGCTGGTTCTCGGGTGAATCCCAGGTGTGCAGGACACTTTCCCCGACAAGTCCCCCCCCTCGATCGTCGCCAAGGAGATAGTTCAGCTCTCCACGACAATACTCATGCACCATCAGCGTTTCATCCAGACCACTGAGTGGCCCGTTTTTTCGCAGGTATTCATACGCAGGCAAGAATTCGTCATAAGAGAACTTCGACCAATCCAGCGACAGTCCTCTCCATAACTGCTCATGGCCGGTATACATGCTTTCAGGGATTGCACTAATGGCTGTCGCCCTCAGGTCGAGAAACTCCAGTTGGGGCAAGTTCTCGACATTGGCTGGCCATTGACGCATGTGCCTGGCGATAATCCTGAGCCGCTTCAAACCCGCCAACCCGCCCAGCCCTCCAGCACTGAACTCTGGCGAAATGCTCCCACGCATCACCAGATTGAGTTTTTCCAGAGAGGTCAACGCGTTCAGCCGGGTTGAAAATTCTGCCGTTAATGATGCGGAGGCTGATCCGTGACAAGTGAGCGTCCTGAGTGCCGGCATCTCAAGAACGGCCGAGGGCAGCGTTAAAGGCAGAATGGCGGAACCGGTGCCAGGCACGAGTTCGATATTGGATAACCAAAGCTCGCGGATATGGGAAAACGTCGAGAGAAATGCATTCAGATTGTCATCCATCACTCTGCCCCATGTCACTTGCAGTGTCTGTACATGGGAAAAGTCTGCTTCCAGCACCGGCCACGGCGCCTCGCAGTCGAGCCGCAACATGACGCTGCCGGGTGTTTGCGCCGTTAGCGGTGCGGTACGCCAACTGTCTTTGAGTGCCTGCGCAACACGGACTTTTGCCCGGTATTCCGGTAGTTCAGACTGTGGCCCCGTCCATTGATCAAGTGTTGTCTCAAGCGTCTCCCATTCCCGTGTCTTCGCCTGCAGAACATGATGGATCTGCTGTGGTGTCTTGCCCTCCTGCGCACGCAGAAACGCCTGCGCCTGTTCGGGCGCCGGATAAAGCGCCTCCGCCCGCGCCGTTAGCTGGTCGTCGACCCCACGTCCACGGCCGCTGGCGTAATAACCTGTGCGTGTGCCGTTGATCCTCACGGGCGGTTTGTAGGATTTGGCGCGCGGATTCAGAGCGCTGGCGACTTCACCGCGATGCTCAACGGCGTATTCGATGATGTTGCGCTGCAGCTCGCCGCTTTGCCCGACATGAGGAAGGTCGATGGCGGCACGGGTATCGTCCGGCAGTGCATGCATGATCGAGGCATAAAAATTGTCCCCCTGACTGGGAATACTGTTGAGCGTTTCTCCTCGCTCATTGAATGCCTGGTAGTGGGGGCCGTCTTTCACCAGATACTTTATTTGGGTTGCGGTCTCATTGCCGATGCTGTCGAGCAGCAGGCCGGAAGGGCTTCCGTCACGAACTTCAAGACGCACTGTTGCCGGCCAGCCCGGCAAGTTTTCCAAGGCATGCAAGGCCAGTCGACGGCTGTCTGCCGAAGCGATGTTTTCACTGTGCAAGCCGGCAAAAGCCTTGGTTTGTCGTGCTTGCCGCGCATACCAGCGGGCCTCTTCAAGCATTCTCAAAGGCGCACGTCGCGTACTGTCGAGCCGTAAAATTTCTTCGCCACTGGCGTGAGCCAGCACTTCTTGCGCGGCGTTCAGGCCAAGGCCTGGGCACTCGCGCTGCAACGTCCTGACTCGGGCATCGGCGGACTCGACGCCCTTGTAAAGGCTGTCGAAAATCGCCGGTTGCCGGGTTTGCGCATAATCGGCAAAACGTCGGTCCAGCACCTGGGGAATTGTTTCTGTAACCCTTGTGCCTTCCTGTCCAAGCAGGTCGATGATTTCCGGCTCGTCCAGCGCCTGCACGATCCGTGCGGTCAACTGGCCGTTGAGCACATCTGCGCGACTGACCTTGATGGGTGGCCGGGAGGTGCCATCGGGCAACCTGCGTTCAGCACCATAGCGAATAGAACTGCCAGACAGGTCGGCACGCTCGAACACCTCCAGTATCCGCCCCTGCGGCCAGCGCGGCATCTTCGTCAGCAAAGGCAAAGCATGCATGATCCGATCATCTGCCGGTTTCAAATGCTGCAATTGTTCGAGTACTTCACTTGCATCCCTGTCCGCCTTGAGCAGGTCCATGGCGTCTCTCAGCTCGGGAGGCGGTGCGGCATTATCCATGTGCATCTTGCGTAGCGCGTTATCCGTCACGCCACTGACATCGGCGGCCGTCAAAAGCAGCTCGTCCGGGAAGACTTCAGTCGCATGACCCATACGCCGCAGCAGCGTCAGGCGATCCCATTGCATGGGACGCTCTAACGTGTGACGCCATGCCCCGCGGCCGTTGCTCTCCAGAACAGGCTGGTACGCCTCGGCATCGGGGTGTTTGATCCGCCACTTGTTGATGTCCGGGTCGAAAGTTTGCTCAACCACTGTATCGTCCAGGCGTATGTAGGTTTTGCCGTCCACGACGTATTGACCCATGGCATTCGGGCCAGCCTCCGTATCCAGCACGACATCACGCTTGTAAGCACCGAGATCGGGTTGCCACAGGCGGGTCTTGCCATTGGGCAGCGTGACCGGTTCTAGCCCTTCGATGACCGGCGTAGCCCTGGCCGCTACCTGTTTGCCCGCCCCTGCCCCGACACCGGCCATAACGGCAACCATTGCCAGGTTTTCAGCGACATCGATCAGGTGGGCTTTGGCCGCTCTCTTATCGCCTTCACCCCATTCAATGGCGCCTTCCAGTGTTTCGTACAACAACTGCCCGGCCATCGCGACCATCATCACTTCGCCCAGCACCGGTACAAACATCGACACAAAGTTGAGCCCCATCAACCCGATTTGCAGAAGATGGGCCAGTTTCTCCGCCCGCGCCTTGGCATCAACATCATCGGAGGGAACGGCATGACTGCGCGCATCAGCCAATACCTTCGCGCAGCTCTGCTTATAGAGGTAATCCCACAGGTCCTGGTTTGGAGACCAGGCAGGGCCGCCCCTCTGGTTAAAAGCAACTGCGCCAATAAAAGGGTCTTCAGCCGGCTCCATTTTGATGTTGCGTCGGGGAGGCAACTCCTTGATGCCCAAAACGTATCCTAATTCACCGAACTCGGTGAAAGTCCGCCAGGGCGATCGCAAGAAGTCAGTGGGTGAGTCGGCAGCCTCCTGCACAAACTGACTAAAGTAATAAGGGCGTTGATCGTAGGACAGGAACTGGCTGAGGAATCGCTGATAGGCAGTGGGTGCAGCCTGATCAGGTTCGGCGGGATCCCTGGCCGTCAACAGGCGCTTGAACTCCTGCTTGAATTGAGCCCAGGTATAACGCTTGAAGGGATGTTCCGGGTCATGGGGTATGTAGACAATCAGCTCTTCGGCATATCGATATTTTTCACAAATCACAAAGACAGCACAGCCCGTCATTCGCTTCTTCATCAGGCCCATGTCGCGAAACCACACTTGCTGCTTGCCCATCCATGGATTCACTTCGCCATTGATGACCGACTGGATCATGGCGTGATCGGCGGGCAAAATATCCTTCGTCAACAATGACTGATCCGCGGCGGCTTTCATCGTTGCTTTCTGCGCGGCGATAAAGTGCTCGCGAAGCGTCTTTTCAACGTCGGCCTCTGGCGGATGGAAGAAAGACCGCAGATAGGCCTGGTATTTCGCGCCGATATCAAGGCTGCGGCACAGGCTCAGAAACTCGCTGACCGAAAGCTTGAGAGGGACAGATTTATATGTGTCTGCGGGCGTCTCTTGCTCTCCAAAGCACGAAGACTTGTGATAAGCCCCCGCTTTGCACTCCCAGGCTTCAAAATTATGCAGAGCCGCTTGCAGCAGTGTGAGCGTCATGAACTCAAACGAGGCGACTTCAACCTCGAGAATGCTGATTTCGAGGGGGCGTCGCAGAGTCAAAAGCGTTTTGGTGACATCGACCTCCACGCCGTACCGATCCTTCAACTCCTTGGTCAGCAAGGGTTCAGCGAATGCGTCGACGTCCTTGAAAGACGCCATGGTTTTATCCAGTTGCGCCTGTGCAGTCATGCTCGCACTGAAACTGGCATCCAGGGTTTTACGCTGCTCAGCTGACGCGTCTTGATACCACTGAGGCATGACGGTAGAGGTGTTCTTCAACGCTGCCCGTCGCGGCGATGAGGTGTCAATCAGCCACTGAGGAGTGGCTGCTTCAAGAAAGTCGCCATGAATGCTCTCGGTGATTGCGGGCTTGCTGGCATTGCGTATCGAGGGGTTCGAGGACATAAGTCGCTCCTTGTGAATGGAGCGCTAGCACACCATCCGGAACGACCTCGCCTGCGGTACATATATATTGCTTCAATGCGTATGTTTATCAGGATTTGTCGACACCCTCCGGCCGCCGGGAAGCCCGAAGTTGTCTATGCTGTGTGCAAGCAAGACCACTGAAGGAAGGGATTTATGGACGATCCAAAGGACAACAAGCCACCAACGTTATGGCAGATGCTGCACAGCGTGATGGCGGCAGCTTTCGGGGTGCAAAGCGGAAAGAACCGGGCGCGTGATTTCACTCACGGCAAGCCGAGTCATTTTGTGGTGTTGGGGGTTTTGTTTACAGGCGTGTTCGCACTGACGCTGTTCGGCATCGTCAAACTGGTGTTGCATCTGGCCGGGATCTGAGTCCGGCGGCGGCCCTACGGACGTCGCCCGGACTGTGTCGATTATTGATGACTGACCCAGAACACCGCCGTCCCTACTACCAGAATAATCAGGAACAAAATGGCCCATGCGTCAACGCTGCTGTCGCTTTTCCTTGCCTTGGTCGGGTTGCTCATTGCATCGCCTCTTATCGGTTTTATCGGTGATTGCAGAAAGACTCGACCACAGTTAAGACGATGATTGTCCGCACGACAAATGTGGAATAGGTAATAACTGTTCTCGTTAGGCGATTTGGTTCTTTACATATACTCAAACATCACTTTTGCGCATAACTGCAAACGGGTATATTGCCCCGGCTCCGTTATGGAGCGCGCGGCCGTGCGCGCAGAATTGCAGAGGCACCATCGGACTCCAGCAAGCGAAAACGCAGCGTTTTCCGAGTAGCCCAAAGCCTGAGAACAGGACTTATATGTACGTATACGACGAGTACGATCAGCGGATCATCGAGGACCGCGTCAAGCAGTTCCGTGATCAGACCCGACGCTATCTGGCAGGTGAGCTGAGCGAAGAAGAATTCCGCCCCCTTCGCCTGCAAAATGGCCTGTACATCCAGCGTTTCGCGCCGATGTTGCGTGTGGCGGTGCCTTACGGCCAGCTGACTTCGCGTCAGACCCGCATGATGGCGAAGATTGCCCGTGACTACGACAAGGGCTACGCCCACATCAGTACCCGGCAGAACGTGCAGTTCAACTGGCCGGCGGTGGAAGACATCCCGGACATCCTTGCCGAACTGGCCACCGTGCAGATGCACGCGATCCAGACCAGCGGCAACTGCCTGCGCAACGTCACCACCGACCAGTTCGCCGGTGTCGCTGCCGACGAATTGATCGATCCGCGCCCATGGTGCGAAATCGTCCGTCAGTGGACGACCTTCCACCCGGAATTCGCCTACCTGCCGCGTAAATTCAAGATCGCCGTCAACGGTTCGACCGCTGACCGTGCGGCCATCGAAGTCCACGACATCGGTCTTGAGCCGGTGCACAACGCCGCTGGCGAACTCGGTTTCCGCGTGCTGGTCGGTGGTGGCCTCGGTCGTACCCCGGTGGTGGGCGCGTTCATCAACGAGTTCCTGCCATGGCAAGACTTGTTGAGCTACCTCGACGCCATCCTGCGGGTCTACAACCGCTACGGTCGTCGTGACAACAAATACAAGGCGCGGATCAAGATCCTCGTCAAGGCACTGACCCCAGAAGTGTTCGCGCAGAAAGTCGATGCGGAAATGGAACACCTGCGCGGTGGCCAGACCACTCTGACCGAAGCCGAATTGCAACGTGTCGCCAAGCACTTCGTCGATCCGGATTACAAGTCGCTGGACAACCAGACTGCCCAGTTGGCCGATCTCGACAAAGAACACCCGGGCTTCGCCCGCTGGCGTACCCGCAACACCCTGGCGCACAAGAAGCCGGGTTATGTCGCCGTAACCCTGTCGCTGAAGCCGACCGGCGTTGCCCCGGGCGACATTACCGACAAACAGCTCGACGATGTCGCCGATCTGGCCGAGCGCTACAGCTTCGGTCAACTGCGCACCTCCCACGAGCAGAACATCATTCTTGCCGATGTCGAGCAGGAAAAGCTGTTCACCCTGTGGGGCGAACTGCGTGAAGGCGGTTTCGCCACGCCGAATATCGGCCTGCTGACCGACATCATCTGCTGCCCGGGCGGTGATTTCTGCTCGCTGGCCAACGCCAAGTCGATCCCGATCGCCGAATCGATCCAGCGCCGTTTCGACGACCTCGACTATCTGTTCGACATCGGCGAACTGGACCTGAACATCTCCGGTTGCATGAACGCCTGCGGTCACCACCATGTCGGCCACATCGGCATCCTCGGGGTGGACAAGAAAGGTGAGGAGTTCTACCAGGTGTCCCTCGGCGGCAGCGCAAGCCGTGACGCAAGCCTGGGCAAGATCCTCGGCCCGTCCTTCGCTCAGGACGCCATGCCTGACGTGATCTCGAAGCTGATCGACGTGTACGTGGAACAGCGTACCGAAGACGAGCGCTTCATCGACACCTATCAGCGTATTGGCATCGACCTCTTCAAGGAACGCGTCTATGCAGCGAATAATTAAGAACAACGAAGTCGTCGACGAAACCTGGCACTTGCTGCCCAAGGATTTCAACATCGACGAGATCAGCAACTGCGACGATCTGATTGTGCCGCTGCAACTGTGGCGTGAACACAGCCGCATGCTCCAGGCCCGCGACGGCGGCCTGGGTGTGTGGCTGGACGCCGACGAAGAAGCAGAAGAAATCGGTGACGACGTCGCCGAGTTCCAGGTCATTGCGCTGAATTTTCCGGCGTTCACCGACGGCCGCAACTACTCCAACGCGCGTCTGCTGCGTGACCGTTACGGCTTCAAAGGCGAATTGCGGGCGATCGGCGATGTCCTGCGCGACCAGTTGTTCTACATGCACCGCTGTGGCTTCGATGCCTTTGCCGTGCGTGCGGACAAAGACCCGTACGAAGCCCTGGAAGGTCTCAAGGACTTCTCGGTGACCTATCAGGCGGCCACTGACGAACCGCTGCCGCTGTTCCGTCGCCGTTAACGAACAAACCTTGAACCCCGCCCGGGGTTCAAGGCGCCTGCCCCGCCACGTCGGAACTCAGAATCAAGCAACTTCCTCGGCAGGCAGCGTCACGGCTGGATGTCTCGCCAAGGCTGCAGATGTAAGGCGCTGGACCAGTCGCGCATTCTCGTTTTTGAAATTTTCGACGATCGCCTTCAGACGTTGAGAAGCTTCAGCGCGCTGCAGATTCTCCTGCACTTCAAACTCCCTGAAGGCTTGAGCGCTACGCTGGGTAATAGCGTCAAAATCTGCCGGATAAGTCGCAACCAGGTATTCGTACCAGAAGATCCGGTTATTGAATGAGGTCAGCAACGCGTCGTCTGCCTCGGCTTTGACGACCTCTTCGTAAGCGTGCTGAAGCTGTGCGGGGGTAACGTCAACATTCTGGATGAAATTCATTTCCCTGGGCTGAGCAGGCAGATCCAGACGCCGCGCCAGCCTCACGCGGTAGATCAGACTGAGTTCCTGTGCCTGGGCGTGGGTCATTGGCCCGACAAGCGTGCGACGACCGATCTCGATCATGGCCTGACGCTCTACCTCCTGCAATCGAAACAAGCCCCTCATCAGATGAACCAGCTCTCCTTCCAGTGTGCGATTTCCGGTGCGCGCCGCATGCACGGCTCGAAAACACAGGACCCTCACCTCGATATCGCTGAATTGCCCCGACACATTCTCCGCCCCCACTCGCCCGATGCGAGCCATTCGAAACAACGTGCGGCGCAGCATGTCATCTTCGCCCGCAGCCTCCAGCACGTTCCATACACGCCGACTCAAGTCGATTTGAAGCAGATTGAACTCCGCTGTGTCGTGCATCTGTGCGAGCAGATGAAAGAAATCCCTGGACCATGGATAAGCCGACAGTGAGTCCCAGAGTGCCTGTCTGGAGGCCAATGCATCACCGGTCAGGCCGCGCATCCAGATCGAGCCGCGTCTGGCCGAATCCGGCTGGACTGCCGCAACCTGATGGTACTCGGCGGCCAGAATTCCCAGACTGATGCCGCTGGATCGTTGGTACTCGGCTATTTCACGCAGACTCGAGGTAGAAAACGGATTGCCATCAACATTGGTCCCGCGGTTCAACGCAGGTTCAGCAGAAAAAACCGCCTGAGGGATTTGTGCGATCAGGTTGTCACGCAGGTCAAGTGTGCGCAGCGTCGACAGTGCGTGAGCGCCGACTGGCCATTCGACTATCTTCGTACCGCGTAATGCAAGGCGTTGCAATTGTCGCAGCGCGCTGACGTCCGGAGTGCGGCCCAGGGCAGGATTGAAGCTCAGGTCAAGGGCGTGCAACTGATCCCTGTTCCCCAGCCACTGGACCGCTTCCGGCGTCAGTTGAATCTGGTTGTCGCTTAAATCCAGGCTTCTCAATCTGGACATGGCAGCGATCGCTTGAGGGACTCGGGTCAACTGATTGCGGGTCAGACTCAAGGTGCGCAGATTGGCGAAGTTGTGCAAAAACCTGATAAATCCGGCGCTGGTTCCCACGCTGTCCATTTCCAGCGTACCGACATGACTGAAATCGCCGACGATCATCGGCAGTTCGCCCAGAGGTTGCGGATCGAGTCTCAGAATGTAGAGCGTCTCCGGCATGTCGGGTGTAAGGCCGGTCTCCTTGCGCCAGGCGCGCAATATAGAGTGTGCTGCCCGCTCTTTGCTGTGCCTGGGGACCTTGAGCCTGGGTCCGTCACCCTCCTGATAATGCGTCGGGCGATTGATCCAGCGCTCCAGTGCAAAACGGATGGTCTGGAGTTCCTGGCGCATTGCCTCGAGCTTGCGAGTGACCAGCACGTCATCGCTGCCCAGCGTCGTCAGAAAGTGCTCGATCAGGGCGGGCGAGTGAGACGGATAGAGCTCCTGAGCACGCTGCACCAATGCTGCCGAATGTTTTGATGCAGGAGGCAGTCCCAGCAACGTAGCGTCCACAATCAACCGGTCGGCCAGCCCCATGGGTGATCGATATCCCGTGCGCTGCGACTTGATACCAATGGCCAGGGCAATGGCATCACGCCGCTTCAATGCCAGCTCGGTGATTTTCTTCCTCAAGCCGACGCCTGCATCGTTGGCCTCGACGCCTAGTGCTTTGCGGGCACTGACCGGCAAGCCTTCCCAGAGCGTTTGAAAAAAATGCGCCCGCGTGCGCTGCAGGTGTGTGGCCAACACCTTGTTATGGCCATCGGTCGCTTTGAACTTGTTCGGGTAAGCCTCGATAAAGAGTTTATTGTCAGCGTCAGTCGTTCCAATGCTGGCCTTTTTCTCTGAATGCAAGGCCCACTCCGTGATCTCCACAAACACGTCATTCGTCCAGCCCGGCAAGTGTTTGACGGTGTTGAGCACCAATCGGTCCGAGTCCAGTCCGCCAGCCGCGTCAAGGTACAGCCCTTCGTAGGCCCGATTCAGGCGCACCACCTGCGCGTAGCGCCGCGCTTCCTCCACCAGTCGCAAAGGCACAATTGCATTGTCGAGCTCTTGCCACTCGCTGAAGTCGGCGTTGTGCACCAACTCATCAGCAACACTGAAGGGCAGGTCCGCAAACTTTTCCCGAATCACCGCGGCTCTCGGCTCCGTGCTGACATCCAGACGCTGGTAAACCCGGGCAAAAAGGGGCAGTTTCTTGCTTTCCGACTGCTCGGCTAACACTTTGCTCAAGGCTTGAGCCTGGCTCGCCGCATCCGTCGTCGTGAGGCCAAGCAAGCGCGTGCGCTCCTCACCTCTAAGGGCACTCAGCAGCGCGGGATAGAACTGCCCCTTTTCCAATAGATCGTTTGCGAGCGTTATCTGTCGGGGAGCAGAGACGGACCCATAGTGACTGACCTCGCTGCCGCCTGTATTGCGGATGCTGATGCTCACGTCCTTAGGCCAACGGCCCATTTCGGTCAACAGGTACAATTGCAGGTCGGGATCGGCTTGGGGCGCAGATAACGGCGTGCGCATGCTTTCAACAAAATGGCTGACGTCTTTGTCTGCGCGAAAGCGCCGAACCGTGTCGACCAAGGTCGCCATGGGCCTGGCGCGGTCCAGGAAGAGCTGACGCAGTTGTTGTTCGTCGATGGCGCTGGTGGCGAGAATCTGTGCGCTTTCGCTGTCCGAAAACTCTTCCTCGCGATAGCCGAGGCGCCGGAACAACGTCAGCAGGTTCCATTTCTGCGGCAGTTCGGAATCGTGGCGCCACGCACCGACGCCGTTCGTTTCCATCACGGGTGAATAGCGCTCTGGCGAGGTGGGATGCTCGACCTTCCACAGATCTGTGCCCTTGATGGGACGTATCGCAAAAAGATCCGTGCCGGCTCGCATGTATTGCCGTTCACGCCACGTGACAAGTCCTTTCGCATCTGCCGCGAGGCTGCCTGGCACCGATGAGGTCTGCTGATACGCCTTCAGGTCCGGTTTCCACAACTTTGTGGGAGCAGTGCCCACCGGAACTGACCGCAAGCGCCCGATCAAGCTCGAGGACTTCATCGTCTTGAAGCCTTTACCTGCCGCCTTACCCGCGCCAGCCATCGCCGCCATCAGCATCAGGTTTTCAATGACGTCAAACATGTAGTCCGTAGCTTGTTCCTGCTCACCCTGGGTCCAGCTCTCGATACCTTCGTAAACCTCTGCGAGCAACTGAATCCCGGCAATAGCAAACATGACCTCCCCGACAACCGGAACGAACGATGAGAGAAACAGCAGCGTATTGAGACCAATGGTTTTATAGGTCTCCAGCCTGTCCAGGCGTGTTTTCTCATCCTCGTCATCCGTGGGCACCACCAGCAATCGCGCGTCAGCCAAGACATGGGCCGAGCGCTGTTGATACATCAGTGAAAACACCTCTTCTTTGATATCGAATCCATCGAGCGATATGTATCGAGCGGATACAGGAAGCGGCAAGCCACCACTGTTTGGATTCAACAGCCGACTAGTTAGAAACGCAAGGAAACCGGGCTGCTCACTCAACAAGATAAAACGCATGAAGAACTTGCGAAAGTCGGCAGTTCTCAAACGTCTACTCAGTTCGGTTTCAAATTTGGTAAACGATGAATATTCCTTTATCGGGTGCAGCGGGTCCCCGGGAAGGTAAACCACGCATCGATAATCTTCATCGGCAGGTTCAGTGACAGGGCCCACAAACATTGCTCCGTGCAGTGTAAGACCGCGCATTTCCAGTCGCTGATAACCGGGCGTATTGTTACCCAGTTTAAGTGGCACGTCACCGCGCCTGACGGCCTTGAGCAGTGTATATACATCGGCACTGATATGCTTTTTCATGAATGCAATGTGCACATCAACTTCGAACTGGTCTTTTGCAAATGCAACATATTTATCGTGCAGATTATCCTCTTTAAATATCGTATTGATGTGATCTTGATACTGCTTGCCCAGATCCAGTGAGCGACACAGTTTCGCAAACTCTTCAGGTTTTATCTGCAGGATCTTGTTGGTGCGGCCGGTGATACGCTCCGGAATATAGATCAGTGAATTGCCGTCATAGTTATCCGAGCGAGCCTCACTGGCCTCGAAGTTTTCGCACGCTGCCAATAGCAAGTCCCGGCCAATCGGCGTGACGAGTTTCTTGCGCAATTTGAGAAGGCTTGATATCGAGCGTATGTGCTGAAAGACCACGCCTGTTGTTTCGCACGGCATGTGCAACTTTTCCGAAAACGCAGTTTCCAGTAAGGGTCTGCAATATTTTTCAGGTGATTGAAGTTTGCGCAGCGTCGCGGACGCTGCGGCTCGGGACACAAAGCTTGCCATCAGGCTCTTGCGCAACGCGGCACGAACTTCTGATGAAGCCCCAAGCACCCAACCGGGCATTTGCTGTTTAACAACGGAAAAGAACGCACCCTGCTGTTCCGGCGTCATGGTGGGCAGGACGGTAGTGGAATTTTTCGCAGACATATTGATCAACCTCAGACTGATAAGAAAAACCAGACTAACGCTGAATAACTTATTAAAAAACGCTGATTAACTGATCAATAACTGCTTAAACAAGTTTGATTATAAAACTATAAAATACTTATTTACCGCACTCACAACACTTGAATGTGAAGGGCGTTGTCACCGACGCAATGACAACACCCTTCTCACCAGCTTTTTACCAGAAGCGTTGCTGGGTCAACCGACTCCACCAGCTCAACAGCACGCGGTCCACCGAACTGCTTGCCGCCATGCCGATACGTTCTTGCAGGCTTTTGCGCTCGGCATAATGCAGGTGATAGACCTCGGCCTGTTTGGCCTTCTGCGCAAGGTACTCGTCGCTGGTCTTGAGTTCATCGACCAGTTGTTTGTCCAGTGCCGCGATACCCAGCCAGACTTCCCCGGTCGCCACGTCGTCGATGGCAAGTTGCGGGCGGTAGCGAGCAACGAAGTTCTTGAACAGTTGATGGGTGATGTCGAGGTCTTCCTGGAACTTCTCGCGGCCCTTTTCGGTGTTTTCGCCAAACACGGTCAGGGTGCGTTTGTACTCACCAGCGGTCAGCACCTCGAAATCGATATCGTGCTTCTTCAGCAAGCGGTTGACGTTGGGCAACTGCGCAACCACGCCGATCGAGCCGAGAATGGCAAACGGCGCACTGATGATCTTCTCGCCAATGCACGCCATCATGTAGCCGCCGCTGGCCGCGACCTTGTCGATGCACACGGTCAGAGGCACGCCGGCTTCGCGGATACGCGCCAGCTGCGAGGACGCCAGACCGTAGCTGTGGACCATGCCGCCGCCGCTTTCCAGACGCAGGACAACTTCGTCCTTCGGCGTAGCGAGGGTCAGCAACGCAGTGATTTCATGACGCAGGCTCTCGGTGGCCGAGGCCTTGATGTCGCCGTCGAAATCCAGCACGAACACCCGTGGTTTGGCCTCGGGTTTTTTCTTCTGCTTCTTCTCGCTCTTTTCGGACTTGGCCTCGCCCTTGCGCAAGGCCTTGAGCTGATCCTTGTCGAGCAGGGTCTGCTCCAGACGCTCACGCAGGCCTTTATAGAAATCATTGAGCTTGCTGACCTGCAACTGCCCCGCCGACTTGCGCCGCCCCTTGCTGCGCAACGCGGCAAAACTGGCGAGCACCACCAGAATGGCGATCACCAGGGTGACGGTCTTGGCCAGGAAACTGGCGTATTCGGTGAAAAACTCCACAGAGACTCCTCAAAACGATGCGTGGATGTGCGGCACACGCGGAATGGCTCCAGCATACCCATGCGCCGGCTCGTCGACCAGCCGTGAAACCTCTGGCAACACCCCTGTAACGGGCATTTCAAACAAGCGTATGTTTTTTCATTGACAGCTCCCCGGCATCCTCATAACCTCGCCAAACCTTCAACGTACCGGGACGACGCGGACGTGGGCAGCATCTATCTGATTCGACATGGCCAGGCCTCCTTTGGTGCAGACGACTATGACGTCCTGTCGCCGACCGGTGTGCGTCAGGCAGAAATCCTCGGTCAGCACCTTGCTGAACTGGGGATTCGCTTCGATCGCTGCCTGGCAGGTGATCTGCGCCGCCAGCAACACACGGCCACCAGTGCGCTGGAGCAATTCACCGCCAAAGGCCTGTCGGTGCCGACGCTGGAAACCGATTCCGCGTTCAACGAATTCGATGCCGACGCGGTAATCCGCGCCCTGCTCCCGGCGATGTTGCCCGACGAGCCGGAAGCCCTCGATATCTTGCGCAACGCCGCGCAAAACCGCGGCGAGTTCCAGCGCATTTTTGCCCTGATCATCGAGCGCTGGCTGGCCGGCACCTATGACACACCGGGGCTTGAAAGCTGGCTGGGCTTCGTTGAACGGGTTCAGGCCGGATTGCATCGAATTCTTGAACAGGCCGAAAAAAACCAGAAGATCGCGGTGTTCACCTCGGGTGGCACAATCACCGCCCTGCTCCACCTGATTACCCAAATGCCTGCGAAACAGGCTTTTGAATTGAATTGGCAAATCGTCAACACCTCGCTCAACCAGCTGAAGTTTCGTGGTCGCGAGGTGGCTCTGGCTTCCTTCAACAGTCATGCCCATCTGCAACTGCTGAAGGCCCCGGAACTCATCACTTTCCGCTGAGTCCGGATTACTGTGACCCTTGCTGTAATCACCCAGCTCCTATTACCCAAGAAAGGATCGAACCATGACCTCCGTAGCTGATGCCGTACAAGCAATGAAAGCCAAGTTCAACCCAGCCGCTGCTGCCGGCCTGGATCTGGTCTTCGGTTTCCGCATCGACGACACCAAGAACTTCTCGCTGATCGTCAAAGACAGCACCTGCGAGCTGCAAGAAGGCGAGAACCCGGACGCCCAGGTCACGCTGGTAATGGACGGCGAAACTCTGCAAGGCATCGTTGACGGTTCGACCGACGGCATGCAAGCGTTCATGGGCGGCAAACTGCGCGCTGAAGGCGACATGATGCTGGCGATGAAACTGTCCGAGCTGTTCCCTTCGTAATACCGCTGTTCAGTGACAAACAAATCCCGCCCATGTGGCGGGATTTTTGCGTTTGGCGCCAACGTTTTAGCAGGGCGATATCCCTGTAGGAGCTGCGGCACGCTGCGATCTTTTGATCTTGAAACAAAAAACAAGATCAAAAGATCGCAGCGTGCCGCAGTTCCTACAGTTTTTTTGTTGAACATCAGTGTGGGGGCAATTCGTCACTTCGTCCGGCCGCACAACATTTGGCGACACAACGTTGACCAAGATCACTGACGCACACCTTGCCACTGATTACTCTTCCCGCTCCATCGAAGGCCAAGGAAGGCTCACCGGGAGCCTGCGGCTGATCCCATTCAAGGAAGAATCTTCATGCGACCACTCAACATTATTCTGCTGTCATCGGCGTTCAACGGCCTGACCCAACGCGCCTGGCTGGAACTGCGCCAAGCCGGGCACTCACCCAGCGTTGTGGTGTTTACCGACGAGGCGACGGTGTGCGAACAGATAGAACACAGTGGCGCCGACCTGGTGATCTGTCCGTTTCTCAAGGACCGCGTTCCGCAAGCGCTGTGGAGCAATACCGCACGGCCAGTGGTGGTCATTCACCCCGGCATCGTCGGCGATCGCGGTGCGAGTGCGCTGGACTGGGCGATTACCAACGAGCTGTCGCGCTGGGGCGTGACAGCGTTGCAAGCGGTCGAGGAAATGGACGCCGGACCGGTATGGGCCACTTGCGAGTTCAACCTGCCGGCAGGCCTGCGCAAATCCGAGCTGTACAACGGGCGGGTCAGTGATGCGGCGATCCGCTGCATTCGTGAAGTGGTCGAGAAGTTCAGTGACGGATTCGTCCCAGTGGCGCTGGATTACGCCGATCCCAAGGTGCGCGGCCGCTTGCAGCCGAACATGAAACAAGTTGACCGCAGCTTCAGTTGGCATGACTGCGCACACTTCATCAAACGCTGCATCGACGCGGCGGACGGCCAGCCCGGCGTGCTGGCGAGCCTGGCCGGCGGGCAGTACTACGTGTACGACGCACACCTTGATTCACGCAGCGGCATCCCCGGTGAAATTCTCGCTGTACACGACGATGCGGTGTTGGTCGCGGCCGGCGATCAGAGCGTGTGGATCGGCTCGCTGCGACGTAAACCGCAGCCCGGCGAAGAGACGTTCAAGCAACCGGCGCGGCATATTCTCGCCGGGCAATTGGCCGCTGTGCCGACGCTGGACTGGTCGATTGCCAGTCAGCCGTTCTGCGACGAGGCCTATCAGCCGATTCGTTACCGCGAATCCGGGCATGTCGGTGAGCTGACCTTCGAGTTCTACAACGGCGCCATGAGCACCGAACAGTGCAAGCGCATGGTCGAGTCGTTGCGTTGGGCCAAGTCCCGCGACACTCAAGTGTTGTTGATCAAGGGCGGGCGCGGGAGTTTTTCCAACGGCGTGCATTTGAATGTGATTCAGGCGGCAAAGGATCCGGGCGCTGAAGCCTGGGCGAATATTCAGGCAATCGACGATGTCTGTGAGGAATTGCTGACAGCGCGGCAACTGGTGGTCAGTGGCGTGACCGGCAGTGCTGGCGCTGGCGGCGTGATGCTCGCGTTGGCCGCAGACATTGTGTTCGCCCGCGCCGACATCGTGCTCAATCCGCATTACAAAAGCATGGGTTTGTACGGCTCGGAATACTGGACCTACAGCCTGCCCCGCGCAGTCGGTCCGGCAATGGCCGAGCAACTGACTCAAGCCTGTTTGCCGGTGAGCGCGACTCAGGCATTGCAAATGGGCATGGTTCAGGAGATCGGCCCGCGCTGCCCGGATGAGTTTTCGCTGTGGTTGCTGCAACGGGCCAACGGCGTTCTGACCGATCCGACCTACGCCGCCGTGCGTGAACGCAAGTTGCGGATTGATCAAGAACTGATCCGGCAATGTCGCGAAAGCGAGTTGCAAGAGATGCAGGAAGACATGCTCTACAACCGCAATGGGTTTGCCGAGAAGTGTCGGAATTTTGTCTACAAGCGCAAGGTGTGTGGTACGCCGGCGCGGCTGATTGAGGATTGGGCTCGTCCATCACCGACACTGCAACCCTGCGCGATCTCGGTGTAGGAGCTGCGGCACGCTGCGATCTTTTGACCTGTTTTTCAAAGACAAGATCAAAAGATCGCAGCCTCGTTCTACTCGACAGCTCCTACAGGGTTTTGTGTCGAGCACAGATCTTGCGTACGGCCGCGATGAACGATGACGTGGTATCGGCCCTGCACTTACAATGCCCCCACCTCAAACACCGGCCCGCCCATGGACATCGACCTCGCTCGCACCTTTCTGGAAATCGTCCGTCACGGCAGTCTTGCGGCGGCGGCGCAGAAGCTGTTCGTCACCCAAACGGCGATCACCGCCCGGGTGCAGAAACTCGAAAGCCAGTTGGGCAGTACGCTGTTCGTGCGCAATCGCGCCGGGGCGAAATTGACGCCCAATGGAGAGGCCTTCGTGGTCTACGCCAATCAGCTGGTGCAGACCTGGGAAGCGGCGCGACGCGACCTGCCGCTGCCTGAGGGCTATCACAACGTGCTGCACATCGGCGGCGAAGTCAGCCTGTGCAACCCGCTGATGCTCAGTTGGGCGGCCGAGCTGCGCGAGAAGATTCCCGGGCATGCCCTGCGCATGGAAATCCGCGACGGTGAAAACCTGCTGCGCCAGCTAGAACTCGGCGTGCTCGACGCGGCGCTGGTCTATCAACCGGAATACTGGCCGGGGTTGCAGGTCGAGCAGGTGCTGGAGGAAAAACTGATTCTGGTGCGCGCGCCTGATCGCCCGGATCCCTACGTTTATATCGACTGGGGCCCGGACTTCCGCCGCCAGCACGACGCTGCCCTGCCGGAAAAAGCCAAAGCCGCGCTGAGTTTCAACCTCGGCCCACTCGCCCTGCAATACATCCTCGAAAACGGCGGCAGCGGCTACTTCCGCACTCGCGTTGTGCGCACCTATCTGGAAAGCGGCGCACTGGAAACGGTGACCAAAGCCCCGGAATTCGGCTATCCAACTTATCTGGTGTACTCGCGTGATCGCGACTCGGCGACATTGCAGCAAGCCTTCAATCTGCTGCGTGAAGTGATTCGCACCGATGACGACTGGTCGCAACGCTGGAACCCGCTGAGCTGACGCAAGTACGCGGGCGAGCGCTTTACACCGGATCATGGCGCATGTGGCCTCAAGGTCCGGGCTGCACAAATGGCCGGATCGGCTAATCTGCCGGGTACAACAAAATACCCGCAGGTGAACGCAGTGAGGCAGACCACCGAGGCATTCCGCAGCCGCTATCGCGCGGCGATTCATCCGCTCTACAACCCGTGGCTGCACGGCGCCTTCGTGCTGTTGTTCGGGGTGCTGGCCATTGGCGCGTTCTGGAGCAGCGTGCATCAGGTGAGCTGGCTGGAATGGCTGAGCGTGCCGCTGACCCTGCTGTTTTTCAACTTTGGCGTGTACATGGTCCATCGCCATCTCGGCCATCACAAAAAAACCTTCGCCAAAATGTTCTACGCCCGGCATGCGGGCGACCATCACAGCTTCTTCACGCCCGGCCATATGACTTACGACAGCGCTCGCGACTGGCGGGTGATTCTGTTTCCGGCGTGGCTGATCGTTATTCATACGCTGGTGATTACGCTGCCGCTGTGGTGGCTGTTCGCGCAGTTCAACGCCAACGTCGCCGGGCTGTTCGCTGGCAGCATGGTGCTGGGTTATCTGACCTATGAGGTGTTTCATGCCGCCGAGCACCTGCCACCGCACAACCCGCTGACGCGGCTGCCGTGGATCCGTCAGATGCGCCGTTTGCACGAGCTGCATCACCGCCGCGAGCGCATGCAAGAGCGCAATTTCAATATTGTTCTGCCGCTGATGGACTACCTGTTCGGCACCCTTTACTGGGAGCCGCAAGCCACCCCTTTGAGCTATTCGAGAATGCCCATGACCCGCATGCAGCACCAGATCGATATCGCTGGCGAACCGATTGCCGTACTCGCCTACGCAGCCAGCGTCGGCCGCTGGCCCGAGTGGCATCCGTCATCGCTGAAGATCGACGGCCCATCCGGTCCACTGCATGCAGGTGCGCGTTTTGAAGAAGACATTCATGCCGGCGGCCGCGCAGGTCATCTGAGCTGGGCGGTCACCGAATACCTGCCCGGGCGACGCTGGTGCGCGCGGGCCCTGGGTGATCACGGGTTGTCGCTGGAGTTGACTTACGAATGCTGCGCCGAAGGTGACGGCACGCGGTTTGTGCGCACGCTGGATTATCGTTTCGGCGGTTTGGGCATGCGTATCGCCAATCGATTGCTGCTCAAGCGGCGCATTGACCGTGAGTCCGCCGCATCCATGCTCGCGCTGCGTGACATGGCTGCGCAGTATCTGGCTTCAGCGAGGGCCAGCGCATGAGGTGGCGGCAGGTTTTGTTGCTGCTGATTGTCGTCGTCATCGCGTTTCTGCTGCTGATGCCTACCAAGGTCGAGCCGGTCGCTTGGACACCGCAGGCGGCGCCCTCGTTGAGCGAGGGGATTTACGCCGATAACCAGCGCCTCAGAGGTGCGGTGCAGGTCGGCCCCAGTGACATCGAAGGGCCGGAAGCGCTGCTGCTAGAAGGGGAATTCCTGATCACCGGTCTGCATGACGGCCGGCTGATCCGCAGCAGTCTGGATGGCAAGGAACGCAAAGTACTCGCCGACACCGGTGGCCGGCCGCTGGGGCTTGCGCGGCATCCCAACGGGCTGCTGGTGATCGCCGACGGGATCAAGGGTTTGTTGTCTCTCGATGCACAGGGCCAGGTGACGGCCTTGACCAAAGAGGCCAATGGTGTGGCCTTCGGTTTCACTGATGACGTGGCGATCGACAAATCCGGGCATTACGCCTACTTCAGCGACGCCTCCAGCCGTTGGGGCTACGGCCATGATGGCGAGGCGATCATTGAGCACGGCGGTGACGGACGTTTGCTGCGCTATGACTTCCAGACCGGCAAGACCAGCATCCTGCTCGATAAATTGCAGTTCGCCAACGGCGTGACCCTCGGCCCGGATGACGCTTATGTGCTGGTCAATGAAACCGGCGCCTACCGCATCAGCCGCTTCTGGCTGAAGGGCCCCCAGGCGGGCACCCATGACCTGTTTATCGACAACTTGCCGGGGTTGCCGGACAACCTGTCATTCAATGGCCGCGACCGGTTCTGGGTTGCGCTGTATGCCCCGCGCAATGCCTTGCTCGATGGCACGGCCGGGCATCCATTCGTGCGCAAGATGATTGTGCGGGCGTTGAGCGTGTTGCCCAAACCCGTGGAGAAGCGCGGGTTTGTGTTGGGTCTGGATTTGCAGGGCAAGGTGATTGCCAATCTGCAGGATGCGAGCGAGGGCAATTATTCGCCGATCACCACGGTGCGTGAGTATGGGGACTGGTTGTATTTCGGGTCTTTGAAGGCCATGCATATGGCGCGGTTGCCGTTGGCTGATGCGCTGAAGTGAGTCTGTCGGTTTTGTGTTGAATTGACAGACGCCATCGCTGGCAAGCCAGCTCCCACAAGTATTGGGTCGTGCACATAATCTGTGAACTACATGAACCCCTGTGGAAGCTGGCTTGCCAGCGATAGCGGTCTGTCAGTTGGAAGACTTGTCGAACTTGTCGGGGTCTTCGTCTTCAGGAAGATCCTCAACAGGCTCATCCGGATTGGCCGTGGTATGCGCCGGGCTGTTCGGCTCGGGATGCGTCGGCACCGGGTCGAATGCGCCCTGCTCTTCACTCGGGAATTTTGGATCGCTCATGGGGCACCTCGCATGGAGTCGATGAATTCGGACTCTGAACATTCGAGGTGCCGGTAGGGGCTGTCGTTCCCGTCAATCCGCAACCGTAGGTCGGCGGACAATTAGAGGATCAGGACGGTGCCTGCAAATGGCTGACGATCTCGTCCTTGACCTTCAGACGCTTCTCTTTGAGTTTTTTCAATGCGTCGTCGCTGGGAGCGTCCGAAGTGGCCGTTTCGGCCTTGACCACGTCGGCATCAGCCTGGGAATACTTGTTGATCAGTGAATCCAGTCGCGGATCCTGGGTGCGTTTTTGCTGGATCTCTTCCTTCGTGCAGCTCAAGTCCTGAAACAGGTCATGGGGAACCGGCATGGAACACCTCCGTGAGTTGATCGGTGACCAACGCGACCGATTGCGCTGGCCAGTCATCAGAATGGCCTCGGTCGGGGCGTTCTGTCGACTCCCTGTCAGACCAGCGGTGGCCGTTCGTCGCCCTGTCGCAAATGCGATAAAACCTTTCGTCGGTGCACTCGCTCCATTGAATAACGCTCACAAAAACCTGCGTGGAGATACATCAAATGGACGGATTCAACCTGCGTCACATTGCTCTGGCCGTTGCCCTGAGTGCCAGCATGGGCAGCGCTTTCGCTGCTACCGACAATGACTTCGTCGACAATGCCGCTGCCGGTGGCATCGCCGAAATCGAAACCAGTCGCCTGGCGCTGGAAAAAAGCCAATCGGCCGATATCAAGAAATTCGCCGAAATGATGATCACCGATCACAGCAAGGCCAATGACGAACTGGCGACGATTGCCAAGGCTCACGATATCGAGGTGCCGGACACCACCACGCTGGTCAAACAGGCCAAAGAGAAAATCCTTGAAGTACGTGACGAATCTTTCGATGCCGCCTACGCCAACAACCAGGTGAAGGCTCACGAAGACACCATTGAGCTGTTCAAGAAACAAGCCAATACCGTGACGGATGACAAGGTCAAGGGTGCAACTGAACTGAAAGCCTTTGCCCAGAAAATGCTGCCAGGACTGGAAAAACACCTGGCCGCGGCGAAAGAGCTGCAGGCCAAACACCCAAGCAAGTAAGTATCGGGCAGTCAAAAAGAGGCCGCATCCAATGGATGCGGCCTCGTCGTTTTCAACCTCGATCAACCCCCATCAGTATCAATATCCGCATCCGTCTCCTCACCCGGCTTCGCCCGGTCCGGCTCAGGTTCGAAACCGGGGCTGAACTCGTTGTCGTTATCGGTGTTCTGGTTCTTCTGATCCACTGCCGGGTCAGCACTTTGCGTCTGGCCTGTATCGCCCTGCTGCTGCGCAGGCTGCGTCGGCGCCGATTGCCCCGGTACTTGCGGGTCGATCGCCGGGTCATTGCGATTGATCGCTTCCCCGGATTGATTGTGCTGCTGTGTCGATTGCTCGTTCATAAGCACCTCATTAGTCATCGCCAGCGCGACTGAAACCAGTCGAGCCTTGCAGATTCGAAGCCGCCATCGCGCCAACGTTCAAAACATCGCGCCTTGCAACCATGGCGACTAGAGTTACTCGGGCCTTTCTTGAGGCAAATCAAAAATATCCTCGCCAGACTGCACAACTATTTGAAACGGCAACGGTCACTGACTTCGCGCCGATCAATTTGATGAAATCGGCCCCTCATTCGTTACGGAGCAACAGGCACATGGCAGCACTGCAGAACAGCACACTCGACGCGATGAAAAACAAACAGGCGCAACTGCTGGGCGAATGGATCAAAGGACTGGAAGCGAGCGGCGCCACGCGCAATCTGAAGGACCACGACCTGCAGCAGCAAACCAGCGAATTCCTGCAACTGGTGGTCAAGGGCCTTGAGAACGACAACGGCACCAACGTCAATGCGCAGGGTTGGGAAGCCACCCGCCAGTTCCTCGAAAAACTGTCCCACAGTCGCGCCTTGCTCGGCCAGGACTCGCAACAAACCGCGAGTTTCATCTTCGCCCTGAAAGGCCCGTTATTCACGCTGCTGCAGGCGCACTACAAAGACCAGCCGGCGCTGCTCGCCGAGCAGCTCTGGGAAATTTCCGAACTGTTCGACGCCTTCGGCCTGCACACCATTCGCACCTTCCAGAAATCCCGCGAAGCGGTGATCAAGCGTCAGCAGGAAGAACTGCTGGAACTCTCCACACCCGTGGTCAAGTTGTGGGACGGCGTGCTGGCGCTGCCAATGATCGGCACCCTCGATTCGCAGCGCACACAGGTGGTGATGGAATCGTTGCTGCAACGCATCGTCGATACCGGTTCGGAAATTGCAATTATCGACATTACTGGCGTGCCAACCGTCGATACCCTGGTCGCTCAGCACCTGCTGAAAACCGTTACCGCGATCCGCTTGATGGGCGCTGATTGCATTATCAGTGGCGTGCGTCCACAGATCGCGCAGACCATCGTGCACCTGGGGCTCGACCTGCAAGGCGTGGTCACCAAGGCCAATCTGGCCGATGCGTTGAAACTGGCCCTGACGCGCTTGGGCATCAGCCTCAGCAAAACGGTCTGAACTCATGGAAAGAATTCCGATTCTTCAAATGGGCGAGTTCCTGCTGGTGACCATTCAGGTCGACATGCATGACCAACTCGCCCTGACCCTGCAGGACGACCTCTCCGAACGTATCAGCAAAACGTCGGCGCGCGGGGTGTTGATCGACATCTCGGCGCTGGACATGGTCGATTCGTTCATTGGCCGAATGATCAGTACGATCTCCGGTCTGTCGAGAATCATGGACGCCGAAACCATGCTCGTCGGCATGCAGCCAGCGGTCGCGATTACGCTGGTTGAACTCGGCCTGACCCTGCCCGGCGTCAGCACGGCGCTCAACGTTGAGCGCGGGATGAAGCTGCTGCGGGAACGAGTACATCAGCAATGACGGTACGAAGCAGCGGTACTCAACCGATCAACATCGAGCAGGATGTGGTGCTCGCCCGCCAGACCGCACGCAAACTGGCCACAGAGTGCGGCATGCGTCTGATCGACCTGACCAAAATGGTCACGGCCGTCAGCGAACTGGCGCGCAACACCATGGTTTACGGCGGTGGCGGAGACATGGACTGGCAGATTCTCGATGAGGATCACAAGGTCGGTCTGCGTCTGACCTTTCGTGACGAAGGGCCGGGCATTGCCGACATCAAACTGGCGATGACCGACGGCTGGACCTCTGGCAGCGGCATGGGCCTGGGTTTGACCGGCGCCAAGCGGCTGGTCGAAGAGTTCGAACTGGACACCGAGCCCGGCAAGGGCACCCGCATAACGATTACGCGATGGACATGAACATCAACGGGTCACTGACCCAAGTCTTACTGATCGAAGACAGCAGCCAGATCGGCTATGCAAGGCGCACCGCGCAACGCCTCGCCGAACAACATGGTTTTGGCGAAAGCGATGCCGGGCGCGTGGCACTGGTGGTCACGGAGTTGTCGAGCAATCTGCTCAAGCATGCCGGCCGTGGCGAGCTGCACTTGCGCGTGCTGCCACGTCAGGGCGATGCGGGGATCGAACTGCTGGCGGTGGATCGGGCCAAGGGTTTTGATCTGGAGGCGTGCATGGCCGACGGGTTTTCCACCGGCGGCACCCAAGGCATCGGCCTTGGCGCGGTGTCACGCCAGGCCGATGTGTTTGACGTGTATGCCGACCATCGCGGCGCCGTGTTACTCGCGCGGTTGTACCCGCGCAACACCCGCAAGCCGGACCTGCCTTACGGCGTCAGTCAGCACTCGCTGCATGACGACCCGGCCTGCGGCGATGTCTGGCATCTGGCGTATCGCGGTGCAGACATCAGCGCGCTGATCGTTGACGGCCTCGGCCACGGCGAAGACGCCGAAATTGCCGGCCGGGCCGGCGAGCAAGCGTTCGCCCGGGCGCCATTCAGTGCGCCAACGATGCTGATGGAAGACCTGCACCGCGACATGATCGGCACCCGCGGCGGCGCGGTGGCGTTCGCACAGTTTGACGCCGATCGCGCCAGTCTCAGTTTCACCGGGGTGGGTAATATCGGCGCCAGTCTGCTTACCGCCGACAAATCCCGCGGACTGGCTTCGCACCCTGGCATCGTTGGCGTCCAGTACCGGAAAGCCCAGCCCTTTGACTATGCTCACGTGAACGGACATCTTTTGATCATGTACAGCGACGGTTTGCAGTCCCGTTGGAATCTTCAAGACTACCCCGGCCTGGTGCACCGCCATCCCGCCGTGATAGCCGCCATTTTGCATCGCGATTTCTGCCGCGGTCGGGATGACGTAACGGTACTGGTCGTTGCCCTGGAGGCCGCCCATGGCTGAGTCGCCAATCCCGAGCGATGCCGATCAGGCCGCGCTCATCGCGCAATTGCAGAGCGAAACGGCGGCGCTGCGCGCAGAACTCGATGAAACCAATCAGGGCGTACTGGCGCTGTACGCCGAGCTCGACATTCAAGCTGAAGAACTGCGTCAGGCTTCAGACCTCAAAAGCCGTTTCCTGTCGTACATGAGCCATGAGTTCCGCACCCCGCTGGGTTCGATCCTGAGCATCAACAGCCTGCTCGCCGACGAGCTGGACGGGCCGCTGAGCCCCGAGCAGCACAAACAGGTCGCCTTCGTCAGCACTGCCGCCCGCGAACTCAGCGACATGGTCGACGACTTGCTCGATCTGGCGAAAATCGAGGCCGGTCGAATCTCTATTTCCCCGGCGTGGTTCGACATGTTCGATCTGTTTTCCGCCCTACGCGGGATGTTTCGGCCGATCGTCGACGCAACAGCGGTCGATCTGATCTTTGAAGAACCCAGCGGCCTGCCGCGCCTGTACACCGATGACAAGAAGCTTGGGCAGATCCTGCGCAACTTCATTTCCAACTCGCTGAAGTTCACCACCCGCGGCGAAGTTCGAGTTTCGGCACGGCTCGAAGGCACGGATAAAGTGCGTTTTGCCGTCAGTGACACGGGTATTGGTATCGCAGCGGAGCTGCATGGTGCATTGTTCGAGGACTTTTCCCAGGTCGACTCGCCGTTGCAGAAACGCTTGCGCGGCACCGGACTGGGGCTTTCCTTGTGTAAACGCTTCGCGGCCCTGTTGGGTGGAGAGGTCGGAATGGACAGCGCACCGGGCGTCGGTTCGACCTTTTACGTGATTATTCCGTTGGCGATCGCTTTGGAGAACGTCGATGAACCGTGATATCCGCCTGTTGATCGTCGATGACAACGTCGCCACCCGCTATGCCTTGCGCAAACGCCTGGAGCGCCACGGCTATGACGTGCTGGAGGCTGGCACCGGCACCGATGGCCTGGCGCTGATCGAGAGCGAAGCCATCGATGCGCTGATTCTCGACGTCAACCTGCCGGACATGAGCGGCTTCGATATCGTGCGCATCCTGCGCGCCGATACCCGCACCGCCCTGCTGCCGGTGATCCACGTCTCGGCGGCATCGATCCAGACCGGCGACATTATCACTGGTCTCAATGCCGGTGCCGATGCTTACCTGATTCACCCGGTAGACCCGGACGTGCTGCTTGCAACTTTGCGCACGCTACTGCGGGTGCGTGAAACGGAAAATGCTCTGCGCGAGAGCGAGGCGCGGTTTCGCGAGATTTTCGTCAATGTGTCCGCGCCCATTGCGGTGCTGGATGCAAACCTCAAAGTGCATGAGTGCAACCACGCGTTCAATCAGTTGATTCTGGATAACCGCGATCCGCAGGCCCTGAGCGAATGCTTCGCTGACGACCAAGACGCGATTCTCGATGAACTGCGCCTGCGCCTGGTCGATGGCGAGCGCTGGAAAGGCACGCTGAACATGCGCGTGCAGGGCGAGATTCGCGAAACCGAATGGCAGATTTCGCCGTACCGCACGCCCGAGCTGAGCCTGGTATTTGTCGAAGACGTCACCGAACACCGCCACCGCGAACGCACGCATCTGGCGCGCCTGGATGACACGACAACGCAACTGGCACGCGCCGAATCGCAGTTGCTGCAAGTGCAGAAAATGGATGCGCTGGGCAAGCTCACCGGCGGCATTGCCCACGACTTCAACAACCTGCTGACCGGCATCATCACCAGCCTTGAGCTGATCCAGAAGCGCATCGCTGACAATCGTCCGGAAAAGGTCAAGTTGTATGCCGAAGCGGCGCTGAACTCCGCGATGAGCGCCGCCTCGCTCACCCATCGTTTGCTGGCGTTCGCCCGTCAGCAACCGCTCGATACCCGGCCCGTAGATATCAACGAGCACGTGCGGTCGCTGGAAGAATTGCTGGTGCGCACCATCGGTGAACGGATTGCCCTGAAGCTGGAGCTGACCAACAAACCGGCAATTGCACTGGTCGATCCGAGCCAGCTGGAAAGCGCGATGCTCAATCTGGTGATCAACGCCCGCGATGCGCTGCCCAAGGGTGGCAACATCTGGGTCAACACCTACGCGGCCTATTCCCACGGCGACCCGAATCTGGCCGATGGCGCTTACGTAGCGTTGTCGGTGCGCGATGACGGCACCGGGATCGAGCACCACGTGATCGACAAGGTCTTCGACCCGTTTTTCACCACCAAACCCTTGGGCCAGGGCACCGGACTGGGCCTGTCGACGATTTATGGTTTTGCCCGGCAATCGGGCGGTGATGCGCACATTCGCAGTGTCGCCCGACGGGGCACAGAAGTGACCATCATGTTACCGGCCACCAGCAACCCGGTCGGCGTTGAGGTTTCACCAGAGGTGGTAGATGCACAGGGCACTGGCGAGCATGTGTTGATTGTCGAGGACATGGCCTCGGTGCGGATGTTCGTCACAGAGGTGCTGGAAGATGCCGGTTATCGCTGCACTCAGGCCGCCGATATCGAGACGGCGCTGGAGCGCTTACAGAACGACCCATCGATCAACCTGTTGCTGAGCGATGTCGGCTTGCCGCGCATGAGCGGGCGTGAACTGGCAGATGTTGCGCGAGGCTGGCGGGAAGGATTGCCGATCCTGTTCATGACCGGCTACGCCGAAACCGCGATCAACCGTCAGGTGTTTCTCGGCGAAGGGATGGACATGCTGGTCAAACCGTTTCAGATCAGCGAATTGCTGGACAAGGTTCGCCGCACCCTCGACGGCGCCTGAACCACCGCTATCGCTGGCAAGCCAGCTCCCACAGGGTTTGGGGGGAACTCGAAACCCGAGTACAACCACAAAACCTGTGGGAGCTGGCTTGCCAGCGATTATGCCTGCCGGAGCGCCGTGGTTATCGGCTCAGGGCGCGGGCCAGAAACGGTGCGGTCCGGCTCTTTTTACTGGCCGCAACTTTCTGCGGCGTGCCCGCCACGACAATCTTGCCGCCCTCATCCCCTGCCCCCGGGCCGATGTCGATCACCCAGTCGCTCTGCGCGACCACGCGCATTTCATGCTCGACCACGATGACCGTGTGCCCTGCTGTCACTAGCGTATCCAGTTGCTCCAACAGCCGGTCGACATCCCGCGGGTGCAGGCCGGTGGTCGGTTCATCCAGCACATACAACGTCGCGCCGCGCTGATTGCGCTGCAACTCGGTAGCCAGTTTGATCCGCTGCGCCTCACCGCCCGACAGCTCCGTCGCCGGTTGACCCAGTCGCAAATAACCAAGGCCGATATCGCGCAGAACCTCCAGCGAACGCCGAATCCCCGGCTGCCCGACAAAAACTTCAACCGCCTCATCGACCGTCAACTGCAGCACCTGCGCGATGCTCAAGCCCTCCCACAAAACCGCCAGCGTCTGTGGGTTGTAGCGCGCGCCATGACAGGTCGGGCACGGCGCATACACGCTGGGCATAAACAGCAACTCAACGCTGACAAACCCCTCGCCTTCGCACGTCGCGCAACGGCCCTTGGCAACGTTGAAGGAAAACTGCCCGGCGTCATAGCCCGCCGTTCGCGCCTGGGGAGTGGCGGCAAACAGCTTGCGCACGTTGTCGAACAGCCCGGTATAAGTCGCCAGATTGGAGCGTGGCGTACGGCCGATGGGTTTCTGATCGACCTGCACCAGGCGCTTGATCGACTCCAGCCCGGCCGTGATCTGGCCGCTGCTGACTTGCGGCGCGTCGTCCTCAAGGCTCAGCTCTTCAGCCTCAGCCTCAGCGCTTGGCCGTCCCAGTTGTGCACCGACCAGTTCCAGCAACGCCTGACTGACCAGACTCGACTTGCCGGAACCGGAGACACCGGTCACCGACGTGAAACAGCCCAAAGGAAACTCGGCGCTGAGGTTGTTGAGGTTATTGCGGGTGATGCCCTCCAGCTTTAGCCACGCCGTCGGCTTGCGCGCGGCACGCGTCTGGCGTGGCGCTTCGGCGAACAGATAAGCCCGGGTCTGCGATTGTTCGATGTCAGCCAGCCCCGCAGGTGGGCCGCTGTACAACACCTGACCGCCCTTCTCACCCGCCGCCGGCCCGACGTCGATCAACCAGTCGGCACGGCGCATGGTTTCCAGATCATGCTCAACCACAAACAGCGTGTTGCCATCGGCCTTCAAGCGCTGCAAGGCTTCGAACAACGCCTCACCATCGGCCGGATGCAAACCGGCGGAGGGCTCATCAAGCACGTAGATCACGCCAAACAACTGCGAGCCCAATTGCGTCGCCAGTCGCAGGCGCTGCAACTCTCCGGACGACAAGGTCGGCGTGCTGCGTTCCAGAGCCAGATAGCCCAGCCCCAGTTCGGTCAACGTGGTGACCCGTTCCAGCAGATCCTCGGCAATGCGCTGCGCCGCCAGGCGTTTTTCCAGTGACAGGTTCGGTGTATGGCGCACATCTGGCGCGCTGGCGTGACCACTGGCCCCCTTTGCGACGCGTTGTTGACGGGCCTCGCGGGTTTGCGCGTGACTGAGGGTTTCGCCGGTTTCCTCGGCGTGTTCGAGGTAACTGGCGGCCGCCACCGGTTTTAGAACTTCGGCGACTTGCAGCAGCGGCATCTGTGACAACTCGCCGATGTCGTACCCGGCAAACGTCACCGCCAACGCCTCGCGCTTCAGCCGTTTGCCATCGCACAACGGGCAAGGACTGCCGAGCATGAACCGCGCCACGCGCTTTTTCATCAGCGCACTTTGCGAGTGGGTGAAGGTGTGCAGGATGTAGCGGCGGGCGCCGGTGAAGGTGCCTTGATAACTCGGTTCCATCTTGCGTTTGAGGGCGACACGGGTCTCTTCCGGGGTCAGCCCGGCGTACACCGGCACGGTCGGGGTTTCTTCGGTGAAGAGAATCCAGTCGCGCTGCTTTTTCGGCAATTTGCGCCACGGGATGTCGACGTCGATGCCCATCGTCACGAGGATGTCGCGCAGGTTCTGCCCCTGCCATGCCAGCGGCCAGGACGCCACGGCACGCTGGCGGATGGTCAGGCTTGGGTCAGGCACCATCAATTGTTCGGTGACTTCATAGACCCGCCCCAGGCCATGACAATCAGGGCAGGCGCCCTGCGGCGTGTTCGGCGAAAAGTCTTCGGCGTACAGCATCGCCTGCCCCGGCGGGTAACTGCCGGCGCGGGAATAGAGCATGCGGATCAGGCTCGACAACGTAGTGACACTGCCCACCGAGGAACGCGTGCTCGGCGTACCCCGCTGCTGTTGCAGGGCCACGGCGGGCGGCAGGCCTTCGATGGAATCGACATCCGGCACCCCGACCTGATCAATCAGCCGCCGCGCGTAGGGCGCGACCGATTCGAAGTAGCGGCGCTGGGCCTCGGCATACAAGGTGGAAAAAGCCAGGGACGACTTGCCCGACCCGGACACGCCGGTGAACACCACCAATGCATCGCGGGGGATGTCGATGTCGACGTTCTTCAGGTTGTGCTCACGGGCGCCACGCACGCGGACCATGCCGGCGGGTGCTTTGGAGGTGCGTTTGGAAGTCATTGGCGGGCCTTGTTCAGGAGTCTGGATTATCTGTCGATAGTTATGCAGACCCTGTGGTGAGGGGATTTATCCCCGTTCGGCGGCGCAGCCGTCGTAAAAACTGAGTGTGCGATGTGGCTGGAGAAATGCTGGGGAGTGCTTCGCACTCCAACGGGGATAAATCCCCTCGCCACAGATAAATCCCCTCAACCACAGATAAATCACCTCACCACAGGTGGTCTTCCTCGCCATAAAGAGAGAGGTGAAGTGGGGTCAAGCGCCGAGCACCGAACGAATCATCTGCAACATCGACTCCGGGCTATAGGGTTTACCGAGCAAATGTGTGTCGGGGCTCAACTGGTGGTTGCGCGAGATGATGTCGCGGGTATGGCCGGAGGTGAACAGCACCGCCACCGGTGGCGTCTGCACCTTGGCCCAGGCGAACAGGTCGGAGCTTTTTATAAGCCCGGGCATGACCACGTCGGTGAAGATCAGGTCGACTTCAACGCCGTCCAGCAGCATTTGCATTGCCGCATCGCCATTGCCGGCAGTCAGCACGCGATAACCCTCTTCGCGCAGCAGTTCCACAGCCGAGGCGCGCACCGCGTCGTTGTCCTCGACCACCAGAACGGTCTCGTGACCGCCGCCCAGCGGTTCATCGGTCGCCGGTGATTCTTCGCGAATCGGCCGCAGACTGCGCGGGAAGTACAGCTGCACGCGCGTACCCTCGCCCAGCGTGCTGTCGATCTCGACATGCCCGCCGCTCTGTTTGACGAAACCGAACACCATGCTCAAGCCGAGCCCGGTGCCCTGGCCATCGGCCTTGGTGGTGAAGAAAGGTTCGAATACCTGCTCCAGTATCTGCGCGGGAATCCCGACGCCGGAATCGCAGACCGTCACCCGCACGAATTCGCCGGGGACGATGCCTTTGCCGGCGCAAAACGTGCTGTCCAGAAACGTATTGAAAGCGCTCAGCACAATCGTGCCCTCGCCTTTCATGGCATCGCGAGCGTTGATCGCCAGGTTGAGGATGGCGTTTTCCAGTTGATTGCGGTCGACGTTGATGTGCCACGGTTCTTGCGGCAATTGCACATCGATGTGAATGGTTTCGCCCAGCGCCCGTTGCAGCAACTCGCCGACGCCTTCGAAGATCTGCTGCGGATTGCACACGGCCGGCGACAGCGGTTGACGCCGGGCAAACGCGAGCAGTTGCGAAGACAGCTTGGCCCCGCGCTCGACCGCCGCCAGCGAAGCGCTGACGCGCCGCTGCACGTTGGCGTTATCCGGCTCATGCCGCGCCAGCAGGTGCAGGTTGCCGGCAATTACCTGCAACAGGTTATTGAAGTCATGGGCCACGCCACCGGTAAGCCCGCCAATGGACTCGAGCTTTTGCGATTGGCGCAATTGTTCTTCGGCAGTGAGCCGCGCTTCGACTTCATCGGCCACGCGCTGTTCGAGGTTACGGGTGAACTTGAGCAGAGACTCTTCGGCGCTCTTGCGCTCATGGATGTCGATCAACACCCCGGGGAAACGCAGTGCTTCGCCGCGTTCGTCGAATTCGCAACCGCCGCTGGCCAGCACCCAAAGGTAACTGCCATCGCTGCGCAGTACGCGGTATTCGACGTTGTACGCCGCGCCGGTCTTTACACAATGGTCGATATTTTCCTGAACCCAGGCACGGTCATCGGGGTGAATTCGCGATTGCACAAAGTGTTGTGCCAGGTTGCTCAGATCATGTTCCGGCGGGTAAGAAAACGTGCGCGCAAAACGCTCATCCGCCGACAACACATTGTTCTTCACATCCCAGACAAACGAGCCGAGCAAAGCCCCGGCGTTGAGCGCCAGGCGCACGCGCTCGTTGTCGGCCCGGAAGGCTTCCTCGGCGGCTTGACGCAATTGCTCGGAACGCACGAGTTCGGTGGTTTCCACCACCATTGCCATCACCCCGGACGGACGCCCTTCGTCATTGGCCACGGGGCTGTAATACAGATCCATCCAGACGTTTTCAGGAACCCCGTCGCGCAACAACACCAGCTCTTTGTTGCGAAACGACAAAGTGCCACCCGCCAGGCAAGTGTCGACCACATGCCGATTGAACTCGGCGACCTCCGGCCAACCCAATTCCACCGGCGCACCGAGCAAGTAGGGATGGCGGCCACCGGCAAATTCCGAATAAGCATCGTTGTAGATCATGTAACCGGCGCGGCCCCAGAGCATGACCATCGGCAACGGCGAGGCGAGCATCAACTGCACGGCACAGCACAGACTGGCGGGCCAGGTATCGAGCGGACCCAGTTCGGTATGGCTCCAGTCGAACGCGCAGATGCGTCCGGCCATTTCGCCTTTCCAGCCTTCACAACCGTGGCTATCGGATAAAAACTGCATCGAGTGACTCGGTGTCCTGTGTGTTTGCCCGAATGATCGCGAAGCCAAATCGCTGCGATCGCCCGTCTGTTTCGAGCATCGTCTGACTCATTGGTTTCATTAGAGGTATAGCCGATTTCAAGGCCGGCTCAGGATTAAACGCCGATCAGGTGTTTGAGCGGATGGTAGCCAGTTTTCATCTTCGCGGCGACGTCGAGAATCGCCTTCTCGATGCCGTTGAGGTGTGTGCAGGTCAACTCGATGGCAGCGCTCTGATCGCCGGCCTCGATGTATTCGATCAGGCGCAGGTGCTCGTTGTCGCGGCAGGCCTCATGGCTGTCGTCGTCCAGCGCGGCAATGTACAGCGAGGCGCGGGAAATCAGCTTCTGGAACCAGTCGAGCAGCACCGGGTTGTTGAGGCTGCGCGCGAGTTTGATGTGGAACTCGCCGAGCAAGTGAATCAGCCGCGGATGGTCCCCGGCCGCGTGGGCCTCTTCCTCCAGCAGCAGGTGTTCACGCAGCTCTTGCATCGCTGCGGTGTCCTTGCGGCGGCACAGTTCAGTGACGATGCCGATCTCGATCAAGCGCCGGGTTTCAAACAGCGAACGGATTTCTTCATTGCTCGGCAACGACACCGACGCACCTTTATTGGGCTCGGTCGTCACCAGTCCGTCGGCCTCCAATTGCTTGAGCGCGGCGCGAACCGACGTGCGGCTGACATTAAATAACTCCGCCAGCGAGGCTTCGCCCAGTTTCATCCCCGGACGCAGCGAGCGCTTGCTGATCGCCTCGTAAACCCCTTGGTAGACGCGGTCGACCGTGGTTTCCGGTTTTTTCTCGGTCATTCGAAAGCTCCTTCAGTGCTGGCAACGCAGCAGTGGCGCATGAACTGTCGCGCAGAATATCGCCTTCGGCCTGAAGATGCAGGGTCTTGATTACGAGTCGATGAGATGCCGAGCGCTTTGGGCTCCTGAAAGCAAAAGATCGCAGCCTTCGGCAGCTCCAGGGAAATAAATTCCAAATGTAGGCGCTGCCGAAGGCTGCGATCTTTTGATCTGCGTTTTTAGTCCGTGCCGTACTTCGGCGAACGCGGACCGTACAACAGACCTGCCGGATGCCCGGCCGACAGCAGGCGATTACTGGCCACGCCGGCAATCGGGAAACCGGCATCGGTGGAACTGTTGATGATCTGCTTCACCGCCGCCGTGATCAGCATGCCGATCAGGCCGCCGCCACCGTTGTTGCCGCCCTCTTCGCTCGATGCACGGGCCGAGCCGGTCCACAGCGTGGTGCCGCTTTTCAGATCAACCAGTTTCGCCGTTGCAGTAACTGCGGTTTCGCTGCTGATCACCATGTAACGCGTCCCGTATTCGGTCACGGTGATGTACAACGCCGCGTCGGCGCCGAAGATTTCCTGCAGTTTGTTGGCCGGTGCCTGGTGGATATCATCCGGCGTGGTCAAACCGTTCTGGCGAAAAGTCTCGTCAACCAGAGTGATCGGCAATACGTAGTAACCGGCCTCGGCCAGTGGAAACGTTACCTGCGACAGCAGACTGTAGGAGGCTTTGACGTCAGGTGAAGTGTTCAGCGGCGGCAATACCAGAATGGTCTTGGGCCGTGCCTGCTTGTACGCCGAATAGTCCACGGTCTTGGGCTTGACGCAGCCACCGAGCACGCTCAGTGCCAGCACGCCGACCAGCAGTTTCACTGCACGCGGGATCATTTGGCGTCTCCGGTCTTGGCGTTTTTAAGCAGAAAATCCATGTACGTGCCGGACTCGGGAAACAGAGTCTTTTCTGTACGGAACTGCTGCACCATCTGATCATCCTTGCCCATGCTCAGATAGAGCAGCCCCAGGTGCGCGTGGTAACCCGGTGGTACGGCTTTACCCGAGGAGCGGATTTTTTGCAGGTCGGCTTCCAGCGCTTCGGCCTGGGCTTCTTTCGGTGTTTCGCTTTTGAAGTATTCGTAGACCTGCGGTTCGTAGCCTTCCCACTGGTACAGGGTTTTCGGGCCAGCACAACCGACCAGCAAGGTGCTGGCGGCCAGGGTCAAGGCCAGCAGCGACCGCGACAGAGTCAAATTCATGTGTTGTTGCTCCTTGCAATGGGCGTCGATCAGTTGCCCGGTTTCCAGGCACCGGCGTTCATGCCATCCACCAGACGATTGATCGCCTCGCGCATGGCCAGATCCAGGACTTTGCCGTTGAGGGTGGAATCGTAGGCAGCGGTGCCGCCGAAGCCGATGATTTCGCGGTTGGACAAGGCGTACTCGCCTGCGCCCTGGGTCGAATACACCACTTCCGACGTGCTGATGTTGACGATATTCAGGTTGACCTTGGCGTAAGCGACCTGGGTCTTGCCACGGCCGAGAATGCCGAACAACTGGTGATCGCCAGTCTCTTTGCGGCCGAACTCGGTGACGTCACCGGTGACCACGTAATCGGCGCCTTTCAGACGCTGGGCCTGGCCCTTGATCGCCGCTTCCTGCTGGATTTCGCCCATGTTGTCGCGATCCAGCACGGAGAAACGGTTGGTCTGCTGCAAGTGCGTGATCAGGATGGTCTTGGCCTGACCGCCGAGACGGTCAACGCCATCGGAAAAGATCCCGCGCATGTAGCTGGAACGGTTGTCGAACTTACCCACCGCCATCGGCACACGAACGCCGGTCCAGACTTGAGAAGCGCTTTCAACCTTGGCCACCGGCAGCGCACGGGAGCTTTCGGTGGCGCAACCGGCGAGGGTGCTGGCCAGCGTGCCGAGCACGGCGATTGCAACGCCTGAGACCAACATCCGGGAGATCATTCTCACTGAGTATTCCTTCTTGAAAAACGGTGTGTCCCGGCACGGCAACGCGGCGGGGAGCTGAAAAGGGGCGGCATTATGACAAAGTGCCATCATTCACGACAGGTTTTTTTGACGCCAATTAATCGGCTGGCGGGCATCACACAAAACCCTGTAGGAGTGAGCCTGCTCGCGATGGCGTCTTATCAGATGAATATTCTTTAACTGATAGATCGCTATCGCGAGCAGGCTCACTCCTACAGAGGGTTCATGGCAGGCTGGGATAAAGCTGATCAGTGAAAATCGCGGCTCTGTACGCGGATGCCGTTGAGCAGCGGGCTCAGGTCACTCAGGCGTCCGGCGATCAGGTGGCGCACTTCGCCCTGGCGTTCCCAGCGGCCATCGACCCTGAGCAGTTGCGAGCCGACCAGCACCTGGCGTTGACGTTCGGCGAGGTCGCGCCAGACCACCACGTTGACGTTGCCGAACTCGTCTTCGAGCGTGACAAATGTCACGCCGCTGGCGGTGCCCGGACGTTGCCGGCCCGTGACCAATCCGGCAATGCTGACCGGTCGTCCGTGCTCGACATCGAGCAACTCTTGCGAACTGCGGCAGCGCCGCGCCTTCAACTCATTGCGCAGCAGTGCCAGCGGATGTGGTCCCAACGTGGTGCCGACCGTTGTGTAATCCGCGTGCAAGTCCTCGCCGACACTGGGCTTGGGCAGCACCACGTCAGGCTCTTCCTGACTCGACAACCCGGCAAACAACCCAAGCTGTTTCTGCACCCCGGCCACTTCCCAGCGCGCCCGATGCCGATGCCCGGCCAAACCGCGTAACGCCCCGGAATCTGCCAGCAACGCCTGCGCCCGACTGTCGAGCCCGGCGCGCTCACCCAGATCGGCGACATCGGCAAAAGCCCCTCGCGCCCGCGCCGCTTCGATACGCCGGGCGTCGTCCTCACGAAAACCCTTGATCATGCGCAGGCCCATGCGAATCGCCGGTTGCGCGCCGCTGATCGGCTCCAGGCTGCAATCCCAGTCACTGGCGCGCACATCCACCGCACGGATCTGCAACTGATGCCGACGCGCGTCCTGCAAAATCTGGTCGGGACTGTAGAACCCCATCGGCCAACTGTTGATCAGCGCACAGGCGAACGCCGCCGGCTCATGGCACTTGAGCCAGCAACTGGCGTAGGTCAGCAAGGCGAAACTGGCGGCGTGGGATTCAGGAAAACCGTAACTGCCGAAGCCTTTGATCTGCTCGAAAATCTGCGCGGCGAACTCCGGTGTGTAGCCGTTTTTCTTCATGCCGGCAGCGAGTCGTTCCTTGTGTGGTTCCAGCCCGCCGTGGCGTTTCCAGGCGGCCATGGAGCGGCGCAACTGATCGGCCTCGCCGGGGCTGTAGTCGGCGGCGACGATGGCGATCTGCATCACCTGTTCCTGAAACAGCGGCACGCCGAGGGTGCGTTTGAGCACCACTTCCAGTTCCGGCGAAGGATAGGTTTCCGCCTCTTCCTTGTTTCTGCGGCGTAGATACGGATGGACCATACCACCCTGAATCGGCCCCGGCCGGACGATGGCCACTTCGATCACCAGATCGTAAAACTTCGCCGGTTTCAGGCGTGGCAGCATCGACATCTGCGCGCGGGACTCGATCTGGAACACGCCGATGGTGTCGGCACGGCTGATCATCTCGTAGGTCGGTTTGTCTTCTGGGGGGATCGTCGCCAATGTCAGGTCTTGATGGCGATGACGGCGCAGCAGGTCGAAACAGCGGCGAATCGCGCTGAGCATGCCGAGGGCAAGAATATCGACCTTGAGCAACCCGACCGCGTCGAGGTCGTCCTTGTCCCACTGGATGATCGTGCGGTCAGCCATCGCCGCATTTTCCACCGGCACCAGACTGTCGAGCGGCTGTTCGGAAATCACGAAACCGCCGGGATGTTGCGACAGGTGCCGGGGAAAACCGATCAGTTGCCCGGTCAGGCTCAGCACCCGGCGCAGCACCGGACTGTCAGGGTCGAACCCGCCTTCGAGCAAACGCGCAAGAGGCGGCGTTTCATCGCTCCAATGGCCGCAGCAATCGGCCAGCGCGTTGATCTGATCCGGCGGCAGGCCCAGGGCCTTGGCCACATCGCGCACCGCGCCGGCGGCGTGATACGTGCTGACCACCGCCGTCAACGCCGCACGTTTGCGACCATAACGACGAAACACGTATTGCAGGACTTCTTCGCGACGTTCGTGTTCGAAATCGACGTCGATGTCCGGCGGCTCGTTGCGCTCTTTCGACATGAAGCGTTCGAACAACAGCGTGGTGCGATCCGGATCAATTTCGGTGATGCCCAAGGCAAAACACACCGCCGAGTTGGCCGCCGAACCGCGGCCCTGACAGAGGATGTGCTGTTCGCGGGCGAAGTTCACTACGTCATGCACAGTGAGGAAGTAACTTTCGTAGCCGAGCTCGGCGATCAGCGTCAACTCATCGTCGATCTGCTTGAGCACTTTGGCTTGCGGACCTTTCGGCCAGCGCCAGGCGATGCCTTCGTCAGTCAGATGGCGCAACCAGGAACTGGCGCTATGCCCTTCAGGCACCAGCTCTTTGGGATATTGATAACGCAACTGACTCAGATCGAAGGTGCAACGCCGAGCCAGCGCCACTGACTCATCCAGCAACGCCGGCGGATACAGTTCCCGTTGCACCTCGACGCTGCGCAGATGCCGCTCGCCGTTGGGGTGCAGGCGCAATCCGGCTTCGGCCACCGGCACGTGGTGCCGAATCGCCGTCATGGTGTCCTGCAAGGCACGCCGGCCACGGGCGTGCATGTGCACATCGCCACTGGCCACCGCGGCAATCCCCAACTCAGCGGCCAGGCTCAACAACGCCGCCAATCGCCGCTGATCGTCCTGCCCGCGATGCAGTTGCACCGCCAGCCACAGCCGTTCGCCGAAGGTTTGCCGCAGCAAGCGCCCCTCCTCAACGTCATCGACGCTGTCCGGCACCCAAAGCGTCAGCAACCCCGGCAATGGCTCGCTGAAGTCCTCGCGCAGCACCTGATACTGGCCTTTTTGCGTACGCCGCCGGGCGCGGGTGATCAAGCCGCACAGCGCCTGATAACCGGCAAGGTTCTCCACCAGCAGCACCAGTTTCGGGCCGTTTTCGATGCGGATTTCGCTGCCGATAATCAACGGCAGCTCAACGGATTTCGCCGCTTGCCAGGCACGCACGATCCCGGCCAAGGTGCATTCATCGGTGATCGCCAGCGCCTGATAGCCGTGCTTTTTCGCCCGCTGGAACAGCTCCAGCGCACTGGAAGCACCGCGTTGGAAACTGAAGTTCGACAGGCAGTGCAGTTCGGCGTAACCATCGTTCATGCGAACCAGCCCTGCAGCCATAACGGACCGCCCTCGCCCACTGCCCGATAGGCCCAGCCCTGCTGCCCGGCGCGGTTCTGGATCAGGTAGTAATCGCGGCGCACATCGTCACCGTCCCACCAGCCGGATTCGATACGCTCAGGGCCCATGAGGATCCGTGCCGAACCCTGCGCTACGCTCTGCGGCTCGCCCAGCAACCAGCCCGGTCGCTGGACACTCGGCAAACCGGCGCAGCGTTGTTTGTCGACGGCGTTTTGCCACGCGCACTCCGGACGATGGTCGGCCTGAAAACGCAGGCCTTGCACCGCGTCGTCGCCCAGCCGTGCGCGCAGGCGTTCGCGCAACTGCTCCCAAGGCAAGGTCTGCTGCGGACGGTCGTCGAACAACTCCTGAAACTGCGGCACGAAACTCGGCAGATCTTCGGCGCGCAGCCGGAAGCCGCGCACCGGGGCCTCGACCTGCACTTGTTCCAGTCGGCCACGGGCCAGTTCGAAGAGCATCGCCGGATCGCGCTCGGCGCTGAGCAGGCCGACCTTGATCAGCGTATCCGGCAACCCGGCATGTTCCAGATGCAGATCGAAACGCTGCACGCCGCTGTCGCGCCCACACAGGAACGCCGATAGATCGCCGGTCAAACGTCGCAAAGGAAATAAAAGCGCCTGATGGGATTGCACGTCGAAATTGAGTTCGATGCGCACATCGAAACGATCCGGCGGCAGATAAAACGCCAGCGCCAGCGGACGTGCGCCAAACAGGGTGTCGAGATGCTTGAGCATCTGCGCTTCGAAGCGTCGCGCCAAGGCCTGACGCGGCAGGCTCTGCACCTGACTGAGATTGCGCAGGCCCATGCGCGACAATGCCGTGGCCACACCCGGCTCCAGACCGACGCGGTCGATGGGCAATTGCCCCAGGTGATGCTGCAAGGCTTCACCGTCCGGCACCACCAAACCGTCATAAGCATTGGCCAGCACTCGCGCCGCCACCGGGTTGGGCGCGGCGACGATGCGATGACGGAAACCCAGCTCGGTCAGCTCTTTGCGCAGCCGCACTTCAAACTGCGCCCAGGAACCGAACAGGCCCAGGCTCGATTCGATCTCGAACACCACGGTACGCGGGTAATGCACGCTGACCTGTGAGCTGAAACGATAGGCCCATGCGGCGAGAAACTGCTGCCAGTGCTCGACCTCGGCGACATCGTAATCGGCGGTGGCAAAGCCTTTGCTCAAGGCTTGCGCGGCGGTCATGGACTGGCCGGGACGCAAGCCAAGTTTGCGCGCCGCGCCATTTACGGCTTGCAGCACCCGGCGCTGGGCCGGGCCGCTGAGCAGCACCAACGGCTCATCGGGTTCGGGACGCTGACGCAGTACGGCATCGAGGGCCAATTGCGGGAACAGAATACACACCCAGCGCATGACGACCTCAGTGACCCACGGTAAAGGCAATCGGCGTCGCGCGTGCCAGCCCGCCACGGCACTTGAGCACGCGCAACTGGGCAGGTTTGGCATCAATGGCAATGCGCAGCGCCGCCGGCGACGGGTTGACCGCCTCGCTCAACGAGCGCCAGGCAAAGGCCAGGGTCTGGCCGGTTTCCGCCGCCACCTGCAAACGCCGTAACGCGCGGTCATCAGCCTTGTGCGGCCAGCACAGCACCGCGCCACAACTGCCCGAACGCAGGCATTGTTCCGCCGCCCACAAGGCATCGCGCTCACTGGCCTGAATCACCGACAACTGTCGCAGATCGACCCCGGCGTTTTCCCACGCTTGCGGGTATGGCACGAACGGCGGCGCCACCAGCACGATGCGCTCGCCCGCCGCCGACAGCCGCGCCAGTGTCGGCCAGACCAGTTGCAGTTCGCCGACCCCGGGGCCGGCCAGGAGGATTTCGCTCAGCGCCGCTTCCGGCCAGCCACCACTGGGCAACGCTGCATCCAGTGCGGCATGCCCGGTCGGTTGCGGGCTCGCGGCCGGTGGCGCAGGCCGGCCTTTCCAGACCTGGCCGCCATTGAACAACGTATCCAACGCAACGACGGCGCCCATCAGCCTTGCCTCACCAAGCCGCAGAACACTCCCTCAATAGCCAGATCCTGATCATCACGCACGACAATCGGCTGGTAGGCCGGGTTGCGCGGCAGCAGGCGAACCTCATCGCCCGTGCGCTCAAAGCGTTTGATGGTGACTTCACCGTCGAGCCGCGCCACGACGATCTGGCCGTTGAGCGCCTCGGGATTGCGCCGCACGCCGACCAGATCGCCGTCGAGAATGCCGTCCTCGATCATCGAGTCGCCCTGCACCCGCAGCATGTAGTCGGGCGTACGGGAGAACAGCGCCGGGTCGAGCAGCAAACGGCTATGGAGATCGGCATCGGCGCCAATCGGCGTACCGGCGGCCACCCGGCCGAGCACGGGAATGTCGAGCAACTCCGGTCGCGCCGGTTGCCCGAGCAAGCGAATGCCCCGCGCCTGATGCGGGTTGACCTCGATAAACCCGGCTTCGGTGAGCGCCAGCACATGCTTGCGCGCCACGCTGCGCGAGGCAAAACCAAAAGCCTCGCTGATTTCAGCGAGGCTTGGGGGCTGACCGTGTTCGGCGATGCGTTCGCGGATAAAAGTCAGAATGGCGGTACGGCGGGGAGTCAGGTTTGTCATGGAGTACATTTGTACTCCTGTAGGATTTTCCTGACAAGCACCGCCAGTCGGCGGCGGGTGCGGTGGCGCTGATTGCACAAACCCCTGTAGGAGCTGCCGAAGGCTGCGATCTTTTGATTTTAATTTTTAAGAGCAAGATCAAAAGATCGCAGCCTTCGGCAGCTCCTACAGGAGACGTGTTCAGCCAACAAAAAGAGGGCATTCAGTCAAAGCCGCGTTCAACCATCAAATGAGTGCAGTCAGCTCAAGCCGCGCTCGGCGAGGAAAGCGGCGATGTAGTCGATGAACGCCACCACTTTGGCCGTGGCGCGGCGATGGCTCGGGTACACCGCGAGAATGTGCGGGCCAAAGCTGTCGGGGTCTATTTCATAGTCGTCCATGACCCGCACCAGTCGTCCGCCTGCAATGTAGGGCGCGGCGCTCCACAGTGGCGTGTGCAGCAAACCGCGCCCGGCCAGGGCACTGGCCAGCAGCAAGTCGTAATTGTCACTGCGCAATCGAGGGTTTGCGGGTTGTGCCAGGCTCAGGCGCTGGCCGTCGCGCTCGGCCCACCAGAATTCGCGGCTGAGCAACGGATGCTTATAGAGCAGCCATTCATGCTGATCGAGGGTTTGCGGGTTGACCGGCAAGCCCTTGCGCGCCAGGTATTCAGGGCTGCCGCACAGGGCCAAGCGATTGCTGCCGACCACGCGGGCGATCAACCCCGGCAAGTCGTCATGGCCCTCGCGCAGTGCCAGGTCATAACCGCTTTCGAGCAGGTTGACGAACTCGTCGCACAAATCCACTTGCAAGCTGATCTGCGGGTATTGCTGCAAAAAGCCGTCACACACCTGATCGAGAAACGCCCGCCCGTACGCCAGTGGTGCGGTGATTTTCAGGCTGCCGCGCAAGCCGTGCTGCAACTGCTCGATTTCCTCGCTGGCCTCGTCCAGTCGCTGCAACACCAGCCGCGCAGTTTCCAGATACACCCGGCCGATCTCGGTTAGCAAAATTCGCCGGGTGCTGCGTTCGAACAGCCGCGCGCCGAGTTCGGCCTCCAGATGATTGACCGCTTTGGTCAGCGCCGACGGGGTTTTGCCCAACTGTTCGGCGGCGCGACTGAAGCTGCCGAGTTGCGCAGTGACCACGAACATTTTCAATGCACCCAACTTGTCCATGCTTTTTCCATTCAGGCAAAAACGTTTTTCGTGAGGGAGGCGTTCTGTCGGCCGGCCTCAGCCACTAATCTGGCCATCAGACGCAATAACAAGGAAATCTTCAATGAAAAGATTCATCCCGAAGCTGTTAGCGGTTGCCGTAAGTTTTGCCTCGATGGAAGCCATGGCCGCTGCCGATCTAGTGCTGGTCAATGGCAAGATTTTCACCGCTGATCGCGCTCAACCCAAGGTGCAGGCGCTGGCCGTGGAGAACGGCAAAGTATTGAAGGTCGGCAGCGACGCCCAGATCAAGACGTTGATCGAACCCGGCACCCAAGTCATCGATCTGCAAGGCAAAGCGTTGATGCCCGGCCTCATCGATAGCCATTCCCACGCGATATTCGGTGGCCTCGAAATGGTCTCGGCGAACATGGAAGACGAAGTCGTCGCCCTCGCTGAGCTGGAAAAAAACCTGCGCGCATGGCGTGACGACGGCAAGGCCCGGCACGGCGATGTGCTGAGTATTGCCGGCATGAGTTCGGTGTATTGGGCGCAGGCCGAAGCCCTGGGCAAAACCTTCAATCAGGGCGAATGGGCCAGCGTGCCGGTGGTGTTCATCGGTAGCGATCACCACACCGCATGGGCGAACAACGTCATGCTCAAACGCGCGGGCATCGACGCCGCGCTGCTGAAAACCTTGCCGGACGCGGAAAAAGACACGATTGGCAAACTGGCCAATGGCGAGCCGAACGGCTTTGTCGTTGACGCCGGTTGGGATCGGGTGGCCTCGAAAATGCCGGTGCCGAGCCCCGCCGCCATGCTCAACGCGGCGAAATCCGCGGTGCGCTACAACAACAGCCTTGGCATCACGGCGTGGATGGACCCCGCCGCCAACGCCGCGCCGGGCGAGCCGGTCTTCGCCCTCAAACCCACCGAGAAAACCGTCGGTGTGCTGCCGGCCTACAAGGCGCTGTCAGAGAGCGGCGAGATGAGCGTCCACGTCGCCGCGCTGCTGGTGGCCAACTCGAAAAGCGTGCCCGCCGATCTCGACACCCTCGACAAGGTGCGCCAGCAATTTCAGGGCATCCCCAACCTCACCCTGCCCGGCGTGAAGATTTTCGCTGACGGTGTGATCGAATTCCCGGCGCAAAGTGCGGCGATGATCGACCCCTACAGCAACTCGCACAAACAGGGTGAATTGCTGATCGATCCGCAGCATTTTGGTGAACTGGTCAGTGCCATCGACCAGCGCGGCTGGCTGGTGCATATCCACGCCATCGGTGACCGCGCTGTGCGCGAATCGCTGAATGGCATCGCCCAGGCGCGCAAGGACCGGCAGAGCGGCGTGACGCACTCGATCACTCACCTGCAGATGGTCAATCCGCAAGAGTTTGCCCGTTTCAAACCGCTCAACGTGATCGCCTCGATGCAACTGTTGTGGGCCAGTGCCGACGACTACACCACCGAGATGATCAAGCCCTACGTCAGCGCCCTCGCTTTCCGCTATCAGTACCCGGCGCATTCGCTGCTCAAGCAGGGTGCGACGATTGCCGGCGCCAGCGACTGGCCGGTGTCATCGCCAAGCCCGTTCAATGCCATGGCCCAGGCCATCACCCGCACCGGTCCGCTGGGTGTGCTCAACGCCGATGAGCGTCTGGACCGCGAAACCATGTTCTACGCCTACACCGCCAACGCGGCGCGCACCCTCGGTCTGGACAAGCAGATCGGCTCGCTGACGCCGGGCAAACAGGCCGACTTCATCGTGTTGGATCGCGATGTGTTCAGCGTCGACGACAAGGCCCTGCACGACACCCAAGTGCTGCAAACCTGGTTCGGCGGACGTCAGGTCTATACCGCCACCCCATAACAAACCGATCCCCCCTGTAGGAGCTGCCGCAGGCTGCGATCTTTTGATGTTGATTGTAAAAAACAAGATCAAAAGATCGCAGCCTTCGGCAGCTCCTAAAGATTTACCTCCTGCCCCCAAAATAATCACAACATCGGGACTTCACATGAAAGCCTTGCCTTTGTTCGCCCTCGTTTCCTTGAGTTCGCTGCCCTTGAGCAGCCACGCGATCCCCTTGAACGACGATTTTGCCGTGCTGGTCGATCTGACCCTGGCCACTGATTACCGCACGCGCGGCATCTCGCAAACCCAGAACGACCCGGCGCTACAAGCCGGGCTGACCCTCGCCCACAGCAGCGGCCTGTACCTCGGCGCCTGGAGTTCCAACGTCGATTACGGTGGTGGCCTGAAAACCCGTCAGGAAGTAGATTACTACGGCGGCTGGCTGTGGCAGGCGACCGATGCGGTCAGCCTGGATCTGGGCTACATCAAGTACGCCTATCCCAAGGAAAGTCAGTTCAACCAGAGTGAGGTTTACGGGATTATTGGCGCTTACGGGGTGAAGCTCGCGGCGTATTACTCAAGCGATGCGCCGGGGATCGATAGCAAGCAGAGTTCGCTTTACAGCTATGTCAGTTATGAAGCCGAGTTGCCGTTCGATTCAGGGCTGAAGTTGCGTTACGGCAATATGGATTTCAAGGATCCGCATCTGTACTCGGCCTCCGGTGATGGCGAAGAGTCGTACCGGGAATGGGAGGTCAAACTCACCCATAATCTGGCCGGGGTGGTGCTGGGGTTGAGCTATATCGACACTGATCTGTCGCAAACCCAGTGCCTGAGCAATTGGGGCTTCAAGGATGTGTGCACGGCGACGGTGGTTGCCAGCGTGAGCAAGTCTTTCTGACCCAACGCCCCTCCTGTAGGAGCTGCCGAAGGCTGCGATCTTTTGATCTTGCTCTTAAAAATCAAAATCAAAAGATCGCAGCCTTCGGCAGCTCCTACAGGGGTGAGTTTTTGCCAGGTAAGCCCATGCAGTATTTGGTTCAAGGGGGTGAGTTTTTTACCAGGCAAGCCCGTGCAGTATTTAGTTCAAGGGTGAGTTGTGCCAGGTAGGTCCACGGGTAGATGCCGCGTTGATGACCATCGCTGAATACCAGTTGCACGCCGTAACCCTGCGGGTTGAGTTCGATGATACGTACTCGCTCGTCCACCAGAGGCGCCGAGCCGCGCAGGCGAAACGCGCGGCACTGCGAGCAGGGGCACTGGCGGCGCAGTTCGGCGTGAGCGATCAGCGATTCGCGACCGTTCGGCCAACTCAGGCGCAGGGTTTGCTCGCTCTGCGAGTTACAGATCGCCAGCGGATTCATTGCAACTGACTCAAGGCAATCCGCACTGCTTTGCGCACTTCCGGATCGCCGTCATCCTGCGCCGCCTGCAACGCAGCCACTGCGCCACGATCATTCAACTCACCCAAAGCCAATGCGGCTTCCTTGCGCAGGTTGCTGATGCGATGCCCGAGAGTATCGATCAAGGCGTCCAGCGCTGGGCCAAAACGCAAGCGGCCGAGGCTGCGGGTGGCGCGCAAACGCACTTGCCAATAGTCGTCGCTCAAGGCTTCGATCAATGCCGGGCCGGCGTCGCTGTGGCCGACTTTGCCCAAGGTGGTTGCGGCTTCTTCGCGCACTTGCCAGGCGTTGTCCTGCAAGGCCTGACGCAGCGCTGGCAGGACCTCAGCGCTGGACGCCAGGCCGAGCGCACCGGTGGCAGCGCGGCGCACTTCGGTGTCCGGGTCAGCGCTGGCCAATCGGGCCAATGCCGGTAGCGCGTCGAGTTGCTTGAGCCAGCCGAGCACGCCCACGGCCTCGCGGCGCACGCTGGCATCGGCATCATTCAGCGCCGCGACGGCAGCGGGCGCAGCATCGGCAAAGCGCAGTTCGCGCAGAGCTCGAAACGCGGCATTGCGTACGCTGACTTCAGCATGATCGGTCCACGGCAGAATCACCCGCCCGGCCGCTTCGGTCTTGAGCAAACTCAGACTTTGCGCAGCGGCAGATTGCACGGCGGGCGATGGATCGGTCAGCGCTTGGCACAAGGCTGCAACCACCGGTTCGTCCTCCCAGGCTTCCAGCAGACGCGCCGCTTCAGCACGCACCTCTTCAGCGGGATCCTCGGACAGCCGCTCGACCAGCCAGAGCAAACCATCGGGTTCTTCCAGATCCGCCAGCTCAATCAGCGCAATGCGCCGCACACCGGCGTCTGCAGCGGTCAGGCGTGGTTGCAGGGCCAGAATTTCAGGGTTATCGGTCACAGCAAAAATAGAGGTCACAGGGCAAATCTCGGCAAGGGGTTTTCGGGCGGCAGGCCGAGCGGATTGAGGCGCGGCAGCGGTCGGTCGTCGTCATGGCGCAGCAGGTCCAGGCAGTAGCGCTTCAGTCGGGAAAACTCGGGGCTGGTGACCAGTTCGCTGGTGCGTGGTCGGGCGAAGTCGAGGCGCAGATCTTCGATGATTCGCCCCGGCCGCGCGCTCATCACCAGCAGGCGATCGGCGAGGAATAGCGCCTCATCGATGTCATGGGTGACAAACACCACGGTGGTGCGAATCCGTGTCCAGATGTCCAGCAGCAGCTCTTGCATATTCAATCGGGTCAGCGCATCAAGCGCGCCAAACGGCTCGTCCATCAGCAACAGCCGCGGGCGATTGACCAGCACCCGGGCGATTTCCACCCGTTGCTGCATGCCGCCAGAGAGTTGATCGGGCCAGCGCTCGGCGAAGCCGTCGAGGCCGACCAGTTGAAGAATTTCATCAGCGGCGCGATGACGTTCGGCCTTGCCGATGCCACGCATTTTCAGGCCGAAAGCGACGTTGTCGCGCACCGTTCGCCACGGGAACAGTGTGTGATGCTGGAACACCATGCCACGCTGTGGCGAAGGGCCGGACACCGCGCCGCCATCGACTTTCAGGCTGCCGGCATGCGCCTTCAAGTGCCCGGCCAAGGCGCCGAGCAGGGTCGACTTACCGCAACCGGACGGGCCGAGAATGCACACGAACTGGCCGGGTTCGATCTGGCAATCGAGGCCCTGCACCGCTTCGAATGCTTCGCGGCCTTCGCCGAGGACGATCGACAACTGGCGAATGTCGATCCGCCCTTCGGGGGTTTGCATCACGCTCATCAGGCTTTTCCTCGCGGTCGATGCCAAGGCGTGAACAAGCCGCCCAGACGTTTGATCAACAGACTGCTGCCCATGCCCAACACACCGATCAGCAACATGCCGACGACGATGTCGGCGTAGTTCTGGATGGTGTAGGACTCCCAGGTGTAGTAACCGATGCCGAACTGGCCGGAGATCATTTCCGCCGTCACCAGGCAGAACCATGAAGTGCCCATGCCGATCGCGAGGCCGGTGATGATGCTCGGTGCAGCGCCCGGCAGAATGACTTCGAGCAGGATCGCCCGGCGCCCTGCCCCAAGGCTTTTCGCTGAGGCGATCAAGCGTGGATCGACGCCTTCAACGCCGTGCACGGTGTTGAGCAGGATCGGGAACAGTGCGCCGGTGAAGGTGATGAAAACCATCGACAACTCGGACGACGGGAACATCAGGATCGCCAACGGAATCCACGCCACGGCCGGGATCGGGCGCAGCACTTCCAGTGGTGGCAACAGCAAGTCTTCGGCCCATTTCGAGCGGCCGATGGCCAGGCCCAGGGCAATGCCGACCACCAGCGCGGCGAGGTAGCCGGCAAACACGCGGCCGAGGCTGGCAGTCAGGTGTTGCAGCAGCTTGCCGGAGTCGCCCAGGCCCAGCGCGGCTTCAATCACGGCCAATGGCGTGGGGACGTTGGCGAAGGTAACCAGGCCGAGGTTCCAGTGATGGCTCGCGGCGAGTTGCCAGAATATGAGGCAGAGCAGCAGTGAGGCGGATCTTGAAACCCAGCGAGAAAATGATCGGTACACAGTTATTCCTCCCCACCGAGATCCCTTGTAGGAGCTGCCGAAGGCTGCGATCTTTTGACCTTTTTTTCGAATCAAGATCAAAAGATCGTCCGATCGCGGCCCGAGCCTTCGGCAGCTCCTACAGGGAAGCGGTGTTGTGCTGTTAACGGGCCGCTACGGCCTGGGTCGTGGCGTCGGTGAAATCGAAAACCTTGCCGCCCTGCGCCGCTGCAAATTGCTGCGCCTGCCCCTTGAGCAGAAACGCGCTCAAACGGCCCTTGGCATCGCTGGCAAACCACGCCTGATCGGCCAGCAACTTGATCCCGCTGTCACTCGCCTGCGCATACACCGCACGAATGGTTTTGCCGTCCTGCTTCAATCCGGCCAACGCGGTGAAGGCAGATTCGGCGGAGGCGTACTGGCGCACCTTGTTTTCGCCACGCACCCAGATTTCGGCGACATGGCTGAAGTCAGTGATGGCCTTGCCGCTGACCGCATCCACATTCTTCAGCGGCGTCTGCGCGTAGTTGGCCAACTGCGCGGTGTAATCAAGATGGGAGGCCTTGAACGCCGCACGGATGTATTGATCGTCGATGAAGGTGTTCAAATCGAGACCACGATCGGCCTTCTTCAGGAGCTTCAAGGTATCAATGGCCGTACCCACCGCCTGGCGATATTCCGGCTTCCAGCTCAGGTCGCGGGTCTGCACGCCGAGCGGGCCGTGGAACAGGTAATTGACCTCGGCATCGACGCCGGTGACTTTGGCGATCAGTTCGCTGTACTTCTCCGGTTCGGCGGCCAGCAGTTGATTGGCCTCGATGCTCGCGCGCAGGTAAGCGACGACGATCTCCGGGTGTTTTTTCGCGTAGGCCTGATCCACCAGCGCACCGTGGAAGGTCGGCGCATTGGCCTGGGCGCCGTCGTAGATCTTGCGAGCGAAACCACGGCTGGGGAACAACTCGGCAAACGGCACGAAATCGGCGTGGGCGTCGATCTTGCCGGCCTGCAACGCGGAGCCGGCGACTTCCGGCGGCTGGGCGATGATGTTCACATCCTTGAGCGGATCCCAGCCCTGTTCCGCCACCGCACGCAATAACATGCCGTGGGCCGTCGAAGCGAACGGAACCGAAATGGTCTTGCCCTTGAGTTCGCTCAGCGACTGCACGCCGGACGCGCTCGGCACAACGATACCGTTGCCGCTACCCTTGATGCTGCCCGACAGCACGCTGATGAACAGGCTGTGTTTGCCGGCCGTCTCAAACGCCACACCGTTGAACGCGCCGGGGAAATCGGCCATGGCGCCGAAGTCGAGTTTGCCCGCGACCATCTCGTTGGTCAGCGGCGCGCCGCTGGTGAAGTTTTTCCATTGCACGTCGTATTTGGCGTCCTTGTAGACGCCGTCGTGGGGCAGGTATTTTTCGAGCAAACCGAGCTCGCGAATCAACAACCCACCAGCGGCACAGTTGATGGTGGTGTCTTGGGTGCCGATGGCGATGCGGATGGTTTCGGCCGAGGCCGACAGGGTGAACGAAGCCAGTACCAGACCGGCGAGTGCTGCACGCAACATGAGTGTTTCCCCTCGAATCATTTATAGGATGTTCGTCTCCGCCGCGATCAGGGCGCGGTGGGAAACGAGGGGTGTTTTGCAATTCAGCGTCCGGGGTTCACCGGATGGCTTTGGCTTGTCACAAATCCAATGTAGGAGTGAGCCTGCTCGCGATAGCGGTGGGTCAGTCATTGATGTGTTGTCTGACACACCGCTATCGCGAGCAGGCTCACTCCTACAGGGGAAAGCGTTTCAACGCAGGAGATAGGGGATATCGACTTTCACCGCACCCGTCGGGCAATCCTTTTCACACGGCATGCAATACCAGCATTCATCGAACGCCATGTAAGCCTTTTGCGTGGCCGGGTTGATCGCCAGCAAGTCCATCGGACAGACATCGACACACACGGTGCAGCCCTTGTCGGCGATGCATTTGTCCTCGTCCACGGTGACGGGGGCATTGGAGCGGAAGAAGATTTCCTGAGCTTGATAGGCCATGGTTCGGGCTCTCTTTTAATGATGCATCACGCGGCAAAGGCGCCAACCCGCAAGCGGTCGTAAGCCTGCATTTCCTCGGCATCGAGCGGGATGATGTAGGGCTCGACGGCTTTCTTGAAACTGGTCATCTGACCGTCATCGCCCTTCTTCAGGTGGCAATGGCAGAACCAGTCAGCGTCATTGCGCTGCGGGTGATCGACCCGATAGTGGTACAAACCCCAGCGACTCTCGGCGCGGAACAACGAGGCGCGGGCAGCCATTTCGGCGCAGTCGCGGATCACGCTGGTTTCCATCGCGCGCATCAGTTCATGGGCGTTGTTGGCCTTCATCTGATCGAGATCACGCTCGATGTCGCTGAAGCGCTGCAAGCCGATCTGCATTTTTTTGGTCACTTTCGGCGGTTGCAGGTAGTCGTTGACGAAGCGCCGCAGCTTGTATTCGACCTGAGCCGGCGGCAGACCGTGTTCGCGATCCAGCGGAGCGTAGACCCGTGCTTTCTCTTTCTCGATCTGCCCGGTATCCAGCGCAGAGAACTCGCGCCCGGCAACAAAATCGGCCGCGTTGTGCCCGGCAAACCAGCCGTAGGTGAACGCGCCAAGCATGTAGTTGTGCGGCACCGCTGCCATGTCCCCGGCGGAATACAAGCCTTTCACAGAGGTTTCGGCACGCTCGTTGACCCACACGCCGGACGCCGAATGGCCGCTGCAAAAACCGATCTCGGAGATGTGCATCTCGACCATTTGCGTGCGGTAGTCGGTGCCACGGTTGGCGTGGAACTGACCGCGACTAGGGCGTTCGTTGCTGTGCAAAATCTCTTCGATGTTCTGGATGGTTTCCTCGGCCAGGTGATCGAGTTTGAGGAACACCGGGCCGTTGCCGCTTTCCAGTTCCTGGTGGAACTCCCACATCATCTGCCCGCTCCAGTAGTCGCATTCGATGAAGCGTTCGCCCTTGTTGTTCGCGGTGTAGCCGCCCAACGGGCCGGTCACGTAGGCGCAAGCCGGACCGTTGTAATCCTTGATCAGCGGGTTGATCTGGAAGCATTCCAGATTCGCCAGTTCGGCCCCGGCGTGATAGGCCATCGCGTAACCGTCGCCAGCGTTGGTCGGGTTTTCGTAGGTGCCCATCAAGTAACCGGAGGACGGCAGACCCAGGCGACCAGCAGCGCCACACGCGAGGATTACAGCCTTGGCCTTGATCACATGGAAGTCGGCGGTGCGGCAATCGAAGCCCATCAAGCCGTTGACCGCACCTTCCTCGTCGGTCAGCAACCGCGTGCAGACCAGCCGATTGGTGATGCTCACTCGCGCGCGCTTCAACTGGCGATACAGAACCTTTTTGATGTCGTGCCCTTCCGGCATCGGCAACACATAGGCACCCATGTGGTGGACTTTTTTCACCGCGTAATCGCCGGTTTCGTCCTTCTCGAATTTCACGCCCCAGCGGTCAAGCTGTTCGATGGTTTCGAAGCTGTGCGTCGCGTAGGCGTACACCGCTGCCTGATTGACGATGCCGTCATTGGCGATGGTGATTTCCTTGGTGTATTGCTCAGGCGTCGAGTGGCCGGGGATGATCGCGTTGTTCAGGCCGTCCATACCCATGCTGATAGCGCCGCTGCGTTTGACGTTGGCCTTGTCGACCAGCAACACGCGCAGATCGCGGTTCTTCTCTTTGGCCTTGATTGCCGCCATCGGGCCGGCCGTGCCGCCGCCAATCACGACGATGTCGTATTCCTGCTCAAGCGTGCTGCGTGTCATGCCTGCTCCCCTTTTTGCCGGTCGATCCGCAGGCGGTACTGGAACGCATCGCCACGGTAGTAAAGGTGTTCGAAGTCCAGCGGCTGGCCCTGCGCGTCGTGAGTCAGGCGCTCGATGCGCATGATCGGCGAGCCGGCTTCGACGTTGAGTGCCTGTGTCAGGTCGCTGTCGGCAAGCACCGCGTCGATGGCCAGGTCGGCGTGGCCGAGGGCGATTCCGCAGTCGTTTTCGAGAATCAGAAAGATGTCGCGTGTGACCAGATCAGCCTTCTCCAGCCGTTCGCCGATGGCTTTGGGCAGGTAGGTGATTTCCAGCGAGATCGGCTCGCGATTGATCAGCCGTACACGTTTGATCTGCGCCACGGTTTCGCCCTCGGCGACCTGCAAACGCTCGGCGACACGCTTGTCCGCCGGGATGAATTTGAAGCTGCGCAGGCGGTTGATCACCTCGTAGCCACGCCCGGTCATGGATTCGGCGAGGCCTTGCAGGCTGCTGACGTTCTGAAAGGTTTTCGGCTTGGCGACGAAAGTGCCTTTGCCGTGGATCTTGAAGATCAGCCCTTCCTTTTGCAGATCGCCCAGTGCCTGGCGCACGGTGATGCGGCTGACTTTGAACAGCGCACCGAGCTCGCTTTCGGAGGGCATCTGGCTGTCTTGCGGGTATTCGCCGTCGAGGATGCGGGCGCGCAGGACGTCGCGCAGTTGGGTGTGCAGCGGGACACTTGATAGAGAGAGAACGTTATCGGTCATCACGGGATCACTTGTTATAACGAGTTATGACGTGATCTTAGAGACGTTATGACAAGGTTGAGAAATACCGAATGGGCATAACCTTAGATGCAGGTTTCAGGATCAAAAGATCGCAGCCTTCGGCAGCTCCTACAGTTTGAAATGCATTCCCATGTAGGAGCTGCCGAAGGCTGCGATCTTTTGATCTTAGCGCTTGAGGATCTGGTCCATGACCCAGTCGGTCTTGAGGGCCTGCTCGGCGACGGCAGGATGCTCTGATTCACCACGAATATGCGCATTCATGCCCAGCACGTGATGCCACTGAATGTGTTCGTGATGGGCAATGTCCAGGCTGATCTGCTCATCGGCATGCAGCTCGACCGGATGCTCATCAAACACTGAAAAGCTGATCCGACCGAGGCTGCCGATGATCTCGACCCGATCCTCGCGCCGGTCGGCAACAAAACTCCAACAGCCCATGCCCAGCGCCCCGCAAGCAAAGCGCCAACTGGCGCTGACCGCATCTTCCGCCGCATACAACCCGGCCTGCTGCGCGGTGAAACCGGCGACCTCGACAATGTCGCCGAGCAGATACTGGAACAGGTCAAAACCGTGGCTGGCCAAATCTGCGAAGTAACCGCCACCCGCCACCGCCGGGTGGGTGCGCCAGTTGTCACGGCCATCCAGATCGGCCGGCGACGGTGCCTTGGTCAGCGTCCAGCTCAAATGCCGCACTTCGCCGATCCGCCCCTGTTCGAGCCATTGCCGCACCTGCGCAAAGCGCGGCAACGAACGGCGATAGTAGGAAACGAACAGATGCAAACCGGCGTCGGCAAACGCCTGCTGCATCTCGCGGCTTTGCCCGGCGTTGAGTGCCATGGGCTTTTCCACGCAGCAATGTTTGCCGGCGGCGGCGACTTTCAGGCTGTAGGCGTGGTGGCTGTCGGGCGGCGTGGCGATGTACACCGCGTCCACCTCGGGATCGTTGATGAGTGCATCGACGTCGGTGTAAACCCGAGCGATACCGTGGCGCGCTGCGTAATCACTGACGGCTTCAAGGCGTCGACCCATCACCGCCACCAGCGCGGAACCGGGCGCCTTGTAGAAGGCCGGCCCGCTTTTGCGTACCGCGACACTGCCGCAACCGATCATGCCCCAGCGCACCACGTTCATCTTTAGTCCTTTTGCAGAATCAGCCGATGCGCAAGGCGCGCAGATCAAGATGACCGTCCTTGAGCGGCGGGCACCAGTAATAGCCGCCGGTGATCGGCCGGCTGATGCGGTACAAGCCATCGGCGATGCCATCTTCCAGACCGCTCATGCGCCGCAATTGCGCTTCGAAGGCATCCAGCGAGAAACCGAACGCGAGGAACATCAGCCCAGCGCGATCACCTTCGATCCACGGCATCGAGCGACGCACTACGAACGCTTCAGGCGCAAAGCTTTCCTGCGCGGTGCGTTTGACGTGAGCGGACACCGGCGCGTCGTCGATCTCTTCGTTATCGCTCAAGCGACGACCCATGATGTTGTCTTTGTCGTCGGCAGACAGTTTGTGGAAACCCTTGAGGTCGTGCTGCCACTGCTGGATCGCGGCGAAACTGCCACCGACCAGACCGTCAGCGCCTTCGCTCTGCAACGCGGCAGCAACAGCGGCTTCGTCATGAGGGTTTTCGGTGCCGTCTTCGTAGCCGGTCAGGTCGTGACCTTCCTTGTGGCGGAAGGCTTCCTGCATTTCTACCAGACGCAAGGCCGGGGCCAGCGCCGCTTCGACGGCGTTGCAGCGATTGAGCAGATCACCACGGTCAACGCCGTGCAGCCAGACCCACAGCGCATGCTGGGTGGACGGGTTGTTCACGCCCACGCCGCTCATGGCCGGGAAGCTGCGCAGACCGGCGATTTCCACGTTGAGGGCCTTGGTCAGGGACTCACCAAAACCGACCACCGCCGACTTGCCATCCACCAGGCTAAGCAGGTTATCGATCGCCTGCGGCAAGGCTTCAACCGACGCCAGAGCGAAAAACAGATGACGTGCTTGCAACGGAACAGGGGTGGCGAGAATGCCCGGCTGGTAGTGACTCATGTGAACTCCTTGAAAAAGTGCGCGGAGTTTACCTGTAGCCAGACAGTTTGTGTGGTTGAAGCAAGATCTAAAGATCGCAGCCTTCGGCAGCTCCTACAGGGATTCGTGTAGGAGCTGCCGAAGGCTCGGGCCGCGATCGGACGATCTTTTGATCTTCTAAAGCGTCATGGTGGTCTCGACGCGCCACGCACTCGGGCTCAGCCCCGTCCAGCGCTTGAACGCCCGGCGAAAGCTGCGCACATCGCTGTAGCCGACCTCTTCGGTGATCCGCTCGATCGGCATGTCCGGATTGGCCAGCAGACTCATCGTCCGCGCCTGCCGCACTTGTTCCAGCAACGCTTCAAAGGTCAGTGCATGCTCGGTCAGGCGCCGGCGCAATGTGCGGCTGCTCATGTTCAGGTCGCCGGCAATCTTTTCGATATGACTGCCCCGGCTCAGGTCGCGGGCTATCGCACGCTCCACGGCTTGAATCAGGTCGATTTTCTGGTGCACCTGCGCCGCTTCCAGCTCCAGCAACGCGACAGCCTGACGCAACGCCAGTGAATGATGATTGGGCAGGCTGACGTCCAGCCATTGCACATCAATCAGCATGCGATTGTGCAGGCATCCAAAGCGCACTTGCGGCCCAAGCAGACGCTTATATTCACTGAGGTAATCCGGCGCCGCATGCACGAATTCCACAGCGATCGGTTTGAAATCGGCGCCGGCCAGTGCGCGGCCGTACACCAGCAAACTGGCGAAAAACTCCTCGACTGCGAACACCTGCACATCGGCAAACGGCAGGCGACATTCGGCATCGAGATGCACCTGATCACCGACCACATCGACGCTGGAAACCACAATCCCGCCCGAGGTGTGTTGATGGCGAATCCCCACGGCAAACGCATCGCGCAAGGTTTTGCACAGTGAAAGCACGTGCCCGAGCAACCCCAGTGTGCCAAGTACGTTCTGGGCGCCGACCCACAAGCCCAACCCTTGGTTCGGCAGGACTTTGAGCGCGCGTTGAATCATCGCCACGGCCTGACGATAGGAAATCCGCTGCGTCGGGTCCTGCAGATCTTCAAGCGTAAAACCCAGGCCACGGCACAGGCTCTCGGGCTCGACGCCTTTGTTCTGCGCGACTTCAGCGAGGGTTTGCAGGAGAAATGGCGACACCAGCGCCAGTTCAAAGGTCGGGTCTTGGACTTTTACGTTCATGTGGGCTGACATTCCGGATCATGCTTGATTGTTATTTTTGTTACCGGTTATGTCGAAGGAAGTTAGCACAGGGTTTGTCGACTGTCCGCAGAAGTCCCCCTAACTGTCCGCCAATACCCTGCCCCGTCTGGCGCAGAGCGCTTATTTCTATCGTGCCGGGCGACCTGCGTGCCCGCGTTGCGCTCCAACACAATAATAATGAGGACGGATATGCACCCGAACCGCGCGACATTGCCCCTGCGTCTGGCCCTGATTTTGCTGGGCTGCACCGCGACTCTTCCAGCCCTGGCCACCGAGGCCGGCGTCGACAATATCGGAACCGGCACCGACGGCTTCTTCATGCTGCCGATGGAGGTCGACAGCCTTCCGGAAAACATGGTCGCGTTCAACCTCTACTACAACCATTACAAGGCCAGAAAGCTCAATATCAGCTCGTTGGGCGGCAAGGTGCCGGATGTCGAAATCGAGTCGACGGCGGTGATTCCGCGCCTCGATTACTTGAGTCCGGTGCGGATCTTTGGCGGACGCCTGGCCGGTTACATCGCCCAACCGTGGCTGAAGCAGGAAGTGTCAGTGTTCGGCTTGAGCGACACCCGCGAAGGCATGGGCGATACCACCGTCGCGCCGATCATCCTGTGGGACATGGGCAAGGACCTGACCCTTGGCGCCGCGCTGGAAATCACCGTACCGACCGGCGAATACAGCGTCGACCGGCTGGCCAACACCAGCAACAATTTCTACACCTACAAGCCGCTGTTCTCATTCACCTGGTTGCCGACTGAGCGCACCGAAGTCTCGATGAAGACCACCTACAGCTTCAACGAGAAAAACAAGGACACCGACTACAAGTCCGGGCAGATTTTCCACTTCGACTACTCGGCCAGCTACAAGCTCACCGACGACCTGATGCTCGGCCTCAACGGCTACTACCTCAAGCAGACCACCGACGACAAACAGTTTGGCCACACCGTGCAGTTCGCCGGGCAAGACGTGGACGACGGGGTGCGCGGCGAGGTGTTCGCAATTGGCCCGGCGCTGCACTTCACCTTCCTCAAATACGCCAGCGCGGAGATTCGCTGGGCCAAGGAATTCGATGTCGAGAACCGCCCCGAGGGGGAAATGCTCTGGGCCAAAATCAGCATTCCCTACGCGTTCTGAGCCCCGCGCAATCCCTTGTAGGAGTGAGCCTGCTCGCGATAGCGGTGTGTCAGACAACACATCAGCAACTGACACGCCACTATCGCGAGCAGGCTCACTCCTACAAGGGGTTGTGGTCCGTTCAGAAAGTATTTTTCACACAAAAAAAGGGCGGCCAAACGTACTGCACGAGAGTCTGTTACAGCGCCAGTTGCCCACGCTCCTCCTCGGTCAGCTGCTGTTTCGCCTGTTCATCCAGCGCCCCGTCGCCCAGCACTTGCACCGGACTGTTCGGGTTGTAGCCCGGGGCCGCAGCACGACTGGCGCCATCGCGGGATGGCGCGAGGACTTTCAACGAACAGCCGTCGATTCAGGTCACTACGGCTGAACAGTGGGCTCGGGACAACCTGGCAGTCGACTGACGCAAAGAAAGCACCCCGCCACTCCCGGGTACAGAAACGCGTACATCGTTTCGGTATTTATCGCGGCTGAAGAGCCAGCGCACTCCCACCTTGCAACGCGCTCAAAGGTGGGAGCGAGCCTGCTCGCGAACGCGTCAGAACAGACACCCAATCAATCACCAGGTGATTCCGATACGCGCATCACCCCGACAACTGCAAATTATCCAAAGCCCGATTCACCGCCAACTCCCCGAGCATGATCAACTGCGCAATCCCCAACAACGCCCGACGCTGCGACGCCGGCAACAGACTGGCGACGTTCTGCGCGATGGTTTGCGCCGAAGCGAGTGTTTCACTGGCATCGATCAGCAGTTCTTCGTTTTTGTTGTCGGCGGTGACGGCATACATTCCACGGGTTTTACGTGGAGGCGGCGTGGAACCGGGTGGGCAGAGGTAATGGTCGAGGGCGCGGTCAGCGGCTTCGTGGAGTTTTTTTGAGTCGAGGGATTGGTAGGGGGAAACCGAATCGGTTTCGGGCGGGTTGGGTGTTGGTTTGATCATGGTGAAGCTCCTATTAGGGTGGAGCCGCCAATGACTGTCGCTAAACAGAAAGGTGGCGGCTGTACGCAGGTTAGCGAACCGGTTATAGGCACCCGGCAGACCCAAGGGTCTCCCGCATACAGCCACCATAGCGGAGTCGCAGACATTGAATCTGCGACAAAGCATGGAACGCTGATGCACCTATTTATAAGTCGAGTCGCTAAACCCGATCGCTGAGTCATCAGCGACCGCACCACAATAGAACCCGCCCCCAAGGCGCACAAGCCGGCGGATTCTGGCGTAGCTGTAGGCAAAGGCGCAAGGATATGTAGCCTGAGAGAGTGTGTGGAGATGTCTTTTTAAACACTGGCGTTTATCGGAATCCTCAATGCGTCTCGGATCCCACAACAGATCCGTCCCCTTGCCCCAACAGACGTAAGCGTCCGGCGCACACATCCCCCTGAAGCTGATATGGAGCCATCGCCTCCATTGAACCGAGGCAGTAGCGGTTATGCGGATTCTGTTCTCTATAATGACTGCCCGGCCATGTTTAGGGTGCTTGTTATGCCAGCCTCCACTGATCAAAACTCCGCTGTCGTTTTATGCGCAGCTTCCAATAACGACCTGGAAGATCTGGTATCCATCAGGATTGAGGCTATGCGCGAGAGCCTTGAACGGCTTGGACGATTTAACCCGGATCGTGCGCGCGAACGATTTCTTGGTGGGTTCGACGCTAACAGCACACGCCGCATAGAAGTATCAGGTGAGCTGGTCGGTTTTGTCGTAATCAAAGACCATCAGAGCGAGCTTCTGCTTGACCACTTGTATGTGATACCCAGTGCTCAAGGAGCAGGAATCGGCTCTGAAGTTCTTACTCGGATTTTCACAGAGGCTGATGAGATCGGGCGCCCCATCAAGGTGGGTGCTCTCAAGGAAAGCGCTTCAAATCGTTTTTACACTCGCCATGGCTTCGTGTTCGTCGAAAGCGGTGAATACGATAATTATTATGTCCGGACTAACGGTAATGCCGTTAATTTGGGCGACTAGGCAGATATTGATACCTTGCCCCGTCAGAGGTTGCACAGTTAGATGGGCATCCACCTGTGCGGCAGTAGGTCGGTAATCTCATTCGCACCTTTGCCTCCTGTAGGAGCTGCCGAAGGCTGCGATCTTTTGATCTTGTTTTTCAGGTTCAAAAGATCGCAGCCTTCGGCAGCTCCCATAAAAATATCTCAGGCAGCAGAAACAGCGCATATGCCATCACCATCACTGCCAGCCCAGCTCCCAAAGATTTCACAGCCGGACACAACATCCCTGACCAACCCAAAACCCTGTGGGAGCGGGCTTGCCCGCGAAGGCGCCAGAACGGACACCCAATCAATCACTAGGTGATCCCGACACCCGCATCACCCCGGCAACTGCAAATTATCCAAAGCCCGATTCACCGCCAACTCCCCGAGCATGATCAACTGCGCAATCCCCAACAACGCCCGACGCTGCGACGCCGGCAACAGACTGGCGACGTTCTGCGCGATGGTTTGCGCCGAAGCGAGTGTTTCACTGGCATCGATCAGCAGTTCTTCGTTTTTGTTGTCCGCAGTCACGGCATACATCCCACGGGTTTTACGTGGCGGCGGCGTGGAGCCGGGCGGACAAAGGTAATGGTCGAGCGCGCGGTCGGCGGCTTCGTTGAGTTTTTTTGAATCGAGGGATTCGTAGGGGGAAACCGGATCGGTTTCGGGCGGGTTGGGTGTTGGTTTGATCATGAGTGAATCTCCAAATCGTAGAAAAGGAGCCATCATCTTTTCGCTACCAAACGAAGGGGTGGTGGCCATACGAAGGTTGGTAGACCGGTGACTTGGAAAACCGGCGCGCCCGAAGACGCCCTGCGCATGACCACCATAAATACACAGCCCCAAAAGGACATGTATCGGGCGACGCTATGCGCCAAGTCTAAGCCGGGCTACCAAACCCGATCGCTGATTCGTCAGCGACCGGACCACAATAAAACCCGCCCCCAAAGCGCACAAGCCGGCGGATTCTGGCGTAGCTGTAGGCAAAGGCGCAAGGATGCGTAGCCTGAGAGAGTGACTGGAGATGTCTTTTTAAACGTTGGTGTTTATGGAATGCCAATTGCTGACTGGGGTACAGGGGTTCAAAAACATGTCTGCAAGTGCAAATCGCTCACGACGTCTTGGCCGGTGGATAGGGCTATTTCTCATTGGTTCTGTGGCGTGCTGGTACATAGCTATACCGCGAGTTGTCGTTTACTACTCAAAAGACGGTACCAAGAAAATTAGTTACGTTTTGAACACACGGCACACCATCGTTCGCGGTGAACTGCTGCCCGGCAAGACGACAGGTGATGTAGGGCATATCTTTCCTGACGATGAGTTCTTCATGCGTCTCGACTGGTGGAATGCGAAGGGCCTGAACCGTTGCATCAGCATTACGCCCCAATGGCCGACAACGGAAATTCATATCGATCGTAACGGCGAGCTTAACTCCAGTGAAGGCAGTGGCACTGATGGAACGCGATTGAAGGTTTGCAAGTAGGATTTAGCCAAGCTATAGGTGGCTGCTTTCGGTCAGAGCCGAATGGTGAAGTCCCAAAATTTTTTTCAAACGGAGTCTCCCTACATGGAAGTCATCAATAATTTGCAGCCCGAAGCGTGTGCAGGCATGGAGGAAATCCGGCGCGAGATCGATGCCCTTGATCAGGCTGTCATTCGGCTGTTGGGCAAACGCTTTCACTACGTACTCGCGGCCTCGAAGTTCAAGACCTCGGCGACTTCAGTTCGTGCGCCAGAGCGGTTCAAGGCCATGCTATTAACTCGACGCGAGTGGGCAGAGGCGGAGGGCCTAAATCCGGATGCAATCGAGAAAATGTACAGCGACCTGGTGAATCACTTCATTGCAGAAGAGATGAAGCACTGGGCTGCTCATCAAGCTGATACTTGATACCAGTGGCCCAGGATGTCTGCCGTGAGGAGTCGATTTGGTCAGTCATGACAGTCAGCAATCGGCCAAAAGCGGACTTTTTAGATAATTTGCTCAGGTATCACTGCCCTTCAGAAGCGGTGAATTTTAATCTGGATTCCCTCATCTGCATCCGGAGCACGAAAGTAGCTCGTGATCAAATCGAACTCAGCGTCGCTTGCTGCAAACTCATGCTCTGCGCGGCCATTGCGCTGATGTAGCCGGCCCCGACAGGTCTCATCATCCACTTCGATGTAGTGGAAACAGTGGGGAATTTCGGCTGCGTCAGCCAGACCGCATAACCATTGCCGATCCTCTGGAGTGTTGGCCGGGAAATCCAAAATCACAGTCACGCCAGCCTTCAGCACATCGGTGACAAGCGGGCCCACCAGTGCCCGAATCTGACGTGCAAGCCGCACGTAATCGGCCACTGAATGGATTTGGTCAGGATAAAGCCTTGAGAGCCAATAATCCTCACTCATTAGAATAGCCGACCGTTCAGATGCCAAGGACTTGGCCAGCGTCGATTTGCCGGATGCAATCTTGCCTGACATCAAATGAAGCATTAGTTCAGTCATGGGGGACGTCTCCTTGTCGAGTACTGATGTTGCTCATTGACAAGCGTCGAAGCAACCGCAGATCGTCCACTGTCACCTTTGGGGCGGAAGCGGTCGTCATGAACGTCCGGTATTGGCCGAATGTGGACGGTCAGGAGCGACAGCTATCGGCCAAAAGCGGTCAGTGACAATATTCGCAAAGGCTACCGCTCAGCTTCCCGAAGACCGATCTCGACTATTCGTTAGGTACAGCACCATCGCTGCACGAGCCGCATCTTTGATTACCTTCAGCCTCAACCAAGGTGATATTCGCGCCTTTATCAGCCAGGTGATACGCCAGCGAAGCGGCCACGATGCCGGCACTAATGACAACGACTCGTTTGCCCAGAGCATTTCCCATATCAACCTTCATTCTGTCGACCTGAAGGCGGTTCATTGTCTGCCTCTGGTCGATTTCTGCTTGTCGTAACGGGCTGCAGTTGTCGTCCAGAAAGCAGATGTAGATTTGTCTGAAGTGGCGAAATAGCTGACAAATTCATCGTGTTAAAACGCCGCCTGAAATGGTAGCAAGATAAGCGCGTAAGTGTTGTTGGCACTGGAGGGTACCGAAAATTCGTTCAGCTACTACGGCAAGCGTCATCAACGACTATAGTCATTGGTGAGCCAGAGCGAATCTGACCATTCCCCTGCCAACCTGGCCTAATCCAATTCCGCGATTACACGGCGGATCTTCTTGTGTTCCTTGATGCGGAACGTGAATGTTTCGCTGCCGAAATCACTCAGGCTCAGGCTGAGATCGAGGCAGCGTTGTCTTTTTTTGAACCCCTTGATGGTGGATGGAGTTATCCCGCCGGGCACGTCGCATCCCACTGAGCACGTCCCAACCACCCATCTATCAAGGTTCAAGCAATGAATACTTTAGAGTTCGATGATGCACAAAAAACCAATGGCGACCTGGTTCAGGGTCCGCTGCCGGCCGGCACTGTCGCGCCCGACTTCACTCTTCACGCAACCCCTGATCAACAGTTGTCGCTGCGTGAGCTAAAGGGAAATCCCGTGATATTGGCGTTTTATCCCGCTGACTGGACTTCGGTGTGTGGTGACCAACTGACCTTGTACAACCAGTTGCTACCCACATTCAGAGAATACGGTGCGGCGCTACTGGGTATCTCGGTTGACAGCGCCTGGTGTCATCAGGCCTTTGCCAAAGATCGGAATTTTCACTTCAGCCTGCTGGCCGATTTCGAGCCCAAAGGGGCTGTGGCACGACGGTATGGAGCGTACGAGTCCCAGCTCGGGGTTTGTAAGCGTGCGCTGTTCGTGATTGACAAGGACGGGGTGGTTGCCTGGAGCTACGTCTCCCCGATGGCAATCAACCCTGGTGCGGACGGTATTCTGGATGCGCTGGATGCTTTGGCGAATTCGCCACAAAGCACGCCAACCAAAAATTAACAGGTGATTAGATGGCCACTCTCAAAGTCCCGGTAAGTGCCAACGACCATCGCCAGGGAAGTGCGCATGCCAAGGTCACCTTGGTCGAATTTGGCGACTATGAATGTCCCTATTGCGGTGAAGCTTATTGGATGGTCAAGAATCTGCAACAGCATTTTCGCGATGACTTGCTGTTTGTGTTCCGTAACTTCCCTCTGACCACCGCTCACCCCCATGCATTGGGTGCAGCGGTCACCGCTGAGTATGCCGGGAGTCGAGGATTCTTCTGGGAGGCCCACGACGAATTGTACGAAAATCAGGATCGATTGGGCCTGCCGCTGTATCGCGCCATCGTTCTCAAACACGGCCTTTCCAGGGAGGAATTCGATCTTGCAATGCAAGAGGATACTTACATTCCCAAAATACAAGCCGATTTCAATGGAGGTGTACGCAGCGGCGTGAATGGCACCCCAGCGTTTTACATTGACGGGCTTCGCTATGACGGAGTTCCAGAGTTCATCGGGATGAGTCAGATGATTGAGCTTTTGTTAGTGCGTGGACGAAATCGCTAGAGAGCCAAATCGGCTTGGCATCACCCACATCGGAGCCGAGGAAAAACCAACGTTAGCTTCCTTTTACATACAGAGGTGGACACGGAGCCGGCAACTAATGAAATCTTTGAAGTATTATGAAGAAAATCGACACGCCACATGGTTGGAGTTGTTTTTTGACCTGACTTTCGTTGTTACGATAGGCCAGGTTACGCACACTCTCGGACATGTTCATGACGGGCACTTTGAACATAAGCAATTATGGACATTCTTACTGCTTTTTGTACCGTTGTGGTGGATCTGGTCCAGTCACACGATTTACTCCAACAGGTTCGATACAGACAGCAATCTTCACCGTTTGGCAACATTATTCATAATGCTCCTGCTCATTGTGCTATCGGCACGGATCGGGGAAGACCTGGAAGTGAACTACCCGCTTATTATTGCCTGCTATTTTGGTATACGTGCGATCATCAGTGTTATGTATATTTCATCCATTAGTAAACTCGATTCTCGCGGCGAACTTTCCTCAAGGCTTGGTTTCGCCCTATTAGTTAGCGCAATTATTAGCCTTTCATCCGTTATTTTTGACCCGCCCTTGCGTTACCTTGTTGCTTATATTGGGATTGTTCTTGATATTCTGTTTCCTGTATTTTTCTGGACTAAACTAAAACCGTTGCCAGCACACACGGAACACTTGGTTGAGCGCATAGGCCTACTCACCCTAATCTTATTGGGGGAGTCAATTATTAGCCTTTCCGGAGGCTTATCTAACATTCAATGGGGTTATTATAATGTGATGGCGGCCATCACCGGATTTATCATGATTTGCAGTATCTGGTGGATCTATTTTGATAGTTTTTACTTATTAAACAAACATCAAAGCAGTATGAGTGGGCACGCCTTAATCTACTCACACCTTTTTCTTTTTATGGGGCTGGCACTTCTGGCAAATTTGATAAGGCATGCGATCCTGAACGACATTGCGATACGCGATTTTCAGATTATGTCGATCACCGGCATGGCCTTGTTTTTCCTAGGTAAGCAATATGGCTATTTCATAGCCGTGAGTAGAATAAGGAAATACATACTGCAAAACACGTTGATAGTGTTTTCTTTGGGCGGATTAGTCGTATTTTTACCCCGCGTCGAGTACATATTGGTCGGCCTGACAGCAACCATGATCTCTTATGTTTTTCTAAATTTCAGATATCGTTGAATCATTATTATCAGACCAGAGGGTGGGACCAAGTGAGCAAGTGGCTGACTTGCGGTTACATGTTGCTCACTACGTCGTTCTCACTGCCCGTGCGCTACTCGCCGCTACCCTTGGTCTATTTGGGTTTGTAATCCTGGTATCGTCGACCATAGTTAAGAGTCTCGGATGCCCCTCTTAGCTATCGCGATCTGATAGCGCCAGCCGCATCGTAACAACAGGAGCCACATCATGGTCAAAGTAGCGTTGTTCGTTCGCCTGGAAGCAAAACCCGGGAAAGAAAAGGATGTAGAGAGCTTTCTTTTGAGCGGCCTTCCGTTAGTGGAGGAGGAGCCAGCCACTACAGCCTGGTTTGGAATCCGCTTGGGGCCGTCCACCTTTGGCATCTTTGACGCATTCCCGGATGAAGCGGGCCGGCAGGCTCATCTTTCGGGCAAGGTCGCGGCGGCGCTTATGGCAAACGCTGCCGAGCTATTTGCCGAACCGCCATCAATCGAGAAGGTTGACGTCCTTGCGGCCAAGCTACCCGGCTAAGCAAACCCAATAGGAAGCTCCAGTCAGTACTGGGAGGCCCACGATGTATTATGTGAAAATCAGGATAGCCTGGTCCTGCTGCTATTCCGGGCGGTGATCAATCAAAACACCTGTATTGAAGATAAATGTCATGGCTAAAGTGCCGTGTCCAGGATTTATGCCATGCTCGCGCGCTCGGTATAAGTGAAAGGATACGCGCGCAAATCGTGTCCATGGACGGCGTGGAGCCGCACAGAATCTGCAAGGCAACGTGCTCATCACGGGTTTAGGCTGGGTAGGGTAGATTGTTTGCCGAGCACCGGTCGCTCATGGCGCGAAGATCTCCATCATTGATATAGAACCGGAGGTCATCCGCGCCGTGACACCTTATGGTTTCGTCAAGTGAGCATTCGTCGGCGTAGCAGTGACCGATGTTCAATGAGCTGCCTGACGCGGCTGCACTCCGAACTGCGCAACGATGTGCGTACCCAATTCCTCAATAACTTCCACCGCAGGGCGCTTGCCGTATTTGAGATTGAGAATGACGTGGTCCACGCCGATTTCCTCAAGCGACTCCAGCAAAAATCGTAGATGGTAACGTCCAAGTCTGAACCCCAAATGGATACGTGTGGGTGGCGTTGACGGATTCTCATCGAGATCGATGTACAGCGACTGAGTAAAGGGCTTATACACAGAGCCACATTGTTTCGTGACCTCCAGTCGCCAATCTTCCACGACCAGCCGCTGCATGTTCGGAATGCGTGGATAGTTGATCCATCCGCTGCTCTCACGCGCGATCCAATCCAGTGACTGGCGACTGTTGCCGGTCACGAGCATTGGAATGAATTGGGTGGTAGGTTTCGGAATCAGGTCTGCGCCTTGCATTTCACCAGTGCTCCAGTGGATGGGCTCAAAACTGGTGCTGTGGGCGCGGCGAATCACTTCGTAGTGTTCTCGAAAGATCTCTCCACGCCTTTCGGGATCGACGCCAAACGCCGAAAACTCCACTGGCCGATCTCCCGTAGCAACCCCCAGAATCAAGCGACCAGTGCTCAACTGATCGACGCTGGCTGACGCCTTGGCCGTGTGCAGGGGATGGTGCAGCGGGATGGCGATGGAGGCGGTGCCAAGTGCAATCTCCGAGGTATGGGCGGCCATATAACCCAGGTAAACCCAGGGGTCGAAGACTTGGCCGACATCGCCGAAGCCAGGGTCGCGAAGCGGCACGTCGCGAAACCAGAGCGCGCAGAAGCCCAGCGCCTCGGCTTGTTTAGCCAGTGTGACCTGGTTGAGCATGCTCGGAGTGTCCCCGTCGAACGCCTCCATGGGAAAGAATAATCCAAGGCTCAAATGCCCCTGAGTGAAGGTTCGGCTGAACCCTCGATGCTGCTGGTAAGGAATCGTGCTCGGCCGATACATACGGATTGACCTCATGGCAGAACGTGAACAGCGCCCCCGTTTCCAGAGGTGCTGCGGCATCGGTCGCTTTTGAACGGCAGGTGGGGGGACTGGGTCTGGCTTTTACCCGTTGCGCCGTACTGCTGGTCGTGTGGACCGGACTCAGGGGGCAGTTGCTGGCGATAGGCGCGGGTTGGTCCGGGTGGGTGTTAAGCGGACGGTCAAAGGAAGTCAGATCTCTCGGCTCTATACCACCAGATGGGCAAGGCGTTCGAGGAATTATTCTATAAGCGTAGGCGGTTTTGCAGCTCTCCGCCATATTCTTACAATCGAGCCGCTGGCGGGCGAAAGTCGCGTATCGAAGGCAGTTATCGGTCGTTTCCTGCCATTCCAGAACGGCCGCTATTGGCCGAAAGAGGACATTCACGGCTGGCCTCCTCTGGCCCAGCAACCAAGCACTCCCGGCAATGCAAAATGCAACGTCACAACTAAAACAGCAGCATCTGCCTTACCCCCCACCCCACGAAAAATCATGGCCTCGTTAACCTAGGCAACACCACCCCCTCCGCCAACCTCTCCACCCCCAACCGCACCCGCTCCCCACCCTGCTCAATTACCACCCCATCCCGCTGCACCGCCACCAACTTCACCCCGGGCCCAACCCTCTCCCCCTGCAAAAAACTACGCGGCGGCCCGCCATTCAAACTCAGTATCGCCACCGCCCCCCGACTCCCCGCCATCACCCCGCTCACCTTGATGTCCACCGGCGCCGTTTGATTGGAAAACCACTGCAACGCCGGGCTATCACTGCGCGCCGCCAGCAACTGCGGGGCCGCTGCCGGGGTGTGTGATTCGGCGGAGGTCAGCAGCAGCGACGACCATGTCGCCACGCCAACCAGCACTGCGAGCAGCGCGAGTACCTGGATCATTTGGGGTGGGGAAAAGCGTGCGGTGAAGGTCATGGGGTGAATCTTCTTTTTATCCCTGCTGCCAGCCTACGCGGCAATTCTCTCCGTTTTATTTCACGCGCCTTACATGTTGGCCGTGCACGATGACTTCCGACGCAAAGGAGCGCGCAATCGATGAACGGGGTCAAGCAACAGGGTTTTACGCTGATCGAGTTGATGGTGGTGCTGGTGATCATCGGTATCGCCAGTGCGGCGATCAGCCTGAGTATCAAGCCCGATCCGTTGCAGTTGCTGCGCAAGGATGCCGAGCGTGTGGCGCAGTTGCTGCAAGTGGCGAAGGCCGAGGCCCGCGCCGATGGGCGGCCGATTGTGTGGGTGAGTGATGCCAAGGGGTTTCGGTTTAGTCGGCGCAGTGACAGTGGCAAGGGGTTTGATCATTTCGCGCAGGACCCGCAATTGCGGCCTCGTGCCTGGCAGAGTCCGAAGATGGAGGTGCGCGTGGAGCCCAGACAGAAAGTTGTGCTCAATGCCGAGTGGATCAATCCGCCGCTGCAACTGACCTTGTCCGACGGTTTCAATCGCCTCAGCGTGCTGCGCGACGGCGCCGGCCGGATCAGTGTGCAATGAAAAACCAACAAGGTTTTACCCTGATTGAGGTGATGGTCGCGATTCTGCTGATGGCGGTGGTGAGTTTGATTGCCTGGCGGGGGTTGGACAGTGTGACGCGGGCGGACAGTCATTTGCAGGTTTCGGCTCGACATCATTTGTACAGCGGCTGATCAGCCGGGGGCTTTGCAGCGGGTTCGCTGGTGGGTTAAGGGCGGCACGTTGTATCGGGCGGTGGCTGAGGCGCGGAGTCGGTATCCGTTGCCGGTGCCTGGGAATGGGGTGGCGGTGTTGAACGACGTTAGCGATGCGCAGGTGCGGGTTTGGGAGGTGGATAAGGGGTGGCGGCAGCTCAGCGGTAATCGGCGGGAAGATCCGGCGGGGTTGGAGATTCGATTGACGCGGGAGACGCCGCAAGTGGTGGAGAAATATCGCCAGGTGATTGGGCCGTTGGATTGAACACGGTCCGTGTAGGAGCTGCCGAAGGCTGCGATCTTTTTTGACTTTGATTTTCAAGATCAGGATCAAAAGATCGCAGCCTTCGGCAGCTCCTACATTGGGATCGGGTGCATTCGGAAGAGATTGGTCGGCTGTCGGGCCGTCATCGTTGGCAAGCCAACTCCCACAGGGATTGGTTGCATCTGCTGGAAGGTTGTTGGCTGTAAGGGCGTCATTGCCAGCAGCCTGGCTCCCACAGTTTAAATTTGCGTACACCCCAAGCGGCAAAGCCACCCCACTCAACAGGATGAGCGTTAGCTCGGCTGCCGCTGTTGATCTTGATCCACGGGCGACGTCGGGAGGCTGAGTGGAGGGATTCATCCGGGGAGGACATCGAAAGGAGGTGCAGCGAAGCAAACCGGAATCGATGCCCCGGATGGATTCCGGAGCGAAGGAACCCCGAGCCTCAGCGAGCGGGCCGGACGTTGGAGCAAGCCTTTTTGGTTACTTTTTTCTGGGCCGGCATTCCGGGCGTCTGGAAAAAGTGACCCGCCGTAAGGGCGGAACCCTAGGCCGCCGTTACCGCAGCAACGGATATGTACCCAATCAAACCTTCGGTGGGCTGTTGCTGAGCGTGTTCGCCAGTGCCCACGCCGAGCAGCCGCTGGGTTGCGTGGAGGTGACGGTCGGCGGCTACAAGGCACCGAATTCCGATTGCCTGAGTCAGCAGATGGGCAACACGTTTGGAACGTCGGTGAAACCGCAGCGCCCACCGAACTAGGGAAGGCTGCGATCTTTTGATCTTCAGTCACTTGGGGTTTGGCGAAAGCTCACTGCCAGCCGATTCCAGCTGTTGATGGTGGTGACGGCCATAGTCAGGTCGACCAGTTCGCCTTCGTTGAATTGCTCGCGTGCCTGCTGGTAAACGTCATCCGGCACATGGCTTTCGGCAAGCAGCGTCACTGCCTCGGCCCACGCCAGCGCCGCGCGTTCACGGGGATTGAAGAAGTCGCTATCGCGCCAAACTGCAATCGCATACAACCGCCGATCACTCTCCCCGGCTCGCCGTGCGTCTACCGAATGCATGTCGGTGCAGAACGCACAGCCGTTGAGCTGCGAAGCGCGGATCCGGATCAGTTGCAGCAGCGGCTGCTCGATACTGAGGTTGGCGGTCAGCGCCTCCATTGCAATCATCGCTTTCATCGCCTTGGGCGAAGCGTTGTAGTAATCCAGGCGCGGGGACATGGCTGTTCTCGGTAGACGGAATAGTGACTTCACCGTAAACGCCGACAGCGATGCATTACAGCCCCAATTCCACGGAAAACCGCTACACCACTTGAACACAATCCCCTGTAGGAGCTGCCGCAGGCTGCGATCTTTTGATGTTGATCTTAAAAAAACCAGATCAAAAGATCGCAGCCTGCGGCAGCTCCTACAGGGATTTAGGCCAATTTCGGGTTTTTGTGGTGCGCAACTATTGCCAATCAAACAACAGCGGTAATCTGGCGGGCACACCCAATAGCCCCCCGGAGCCTCGTCGGTATGGAACTTCACGTCGTGATCAACGGCCGCAAGGATCTTGCCGGTCAGTTGTATCAGCAACTGCGCGAGGCCATCGAATCCGGGCGTCTGGCCGCCGGCACGCAGTTACCGCCCAGCCGTCTACTGGCCGAGCAACTGGGTATTTCGCGCAAGACCATTTCCGACACCTACGCGCAGCTGACGTACGAAAACTTCCTCACCGGCGTGATCGGCAAAGGCACCTACGTCAATGCGCGCCCGGCGCAAGTCCAGCGCAAGCAAAGCCACACCGAGCTGGCCGGTGCAGAGGTGATCGAAAGTTGGCGCAACTTGCCGGTGTTCCTGCGTCATCCGACGCTGCATGGTGCGCTGCGCTACGACTTCATCGGTGGCGCCACCAGCAAGGGCCAGTTCCCCCATGACGACTGGCGCCGCTGCGTCTCCCACGCCATGCGCCAGATGGCCGCGTCCAAAGGTTTCTACAGTGTGCCCGAAGGCCTGCCGGCGCTGCGCAATGCGATTGCCCGGCACATCGCGTTTTCTCGCGGGGTCAACTGTCAGGACGAAGACATCGTGGTGTGCAACGGCGCGCAACAGGCGCTGGACCTGATCACTCGCGTGTTGATCAGCCCCGGCAGCCTGGTGGCGATGGAAGATCCCGGTTATCCGCCGGCACGTCTGTTGTTCGGCACCCATGGCGCCGAGGTGGTCGGTATTCCCGTGGATGCCGAGGGGATACAGGTCGAACACATCCCTGATGGCACGCGGCTGATTTATGTCACGCCGTCGCATCAGTTTCCGCTAAGCATGCCGATGAGTCCGGCGCGCCGCGAAGCCTTGCTGGCTCGGGCTTATGAACTGGGGGCGATCATCATCGAGGACGACTATGACAGCGAATTTCGCTATGAAGGGCGTCCGACCGATTCGCTGCACAGCCTCGACCAGCGCGGCATCGTCGCCTACGTCGGCACCTTCTCCAAGACCCTGCTGCCGGAGCTGCGCCTGGGTTACGCGATCCTGCCGCCGGCGATCCTCGAAGCGGTGATCCGCGCCAAGCAGCTCACCGATCTGCATGCCTCGACGCTGCCGCAATGGGCGCTGGCCAAGTTCATCGCCGAGGGCTGCCTGCTCAAACACATCCGCCGCTGCCATACGATTTACGCCCAGCGGCGCGAACGGATTCTGGCGCGCATGGCCAGCGATCTGTCGCCGTGGTTCGAGGCCGTGCCGCCCAGTGCCGGGTTCCACATGGCCGCGTTGTGCAAGGTGCCAATCGACCTGCCGCTGCTGATCGAACTGGCGAAAAAAGTCGAGGTCGGGCTGTATTCCATCGACGGTTTCTATTACCAGCAGCCGGTGCGCAGCGGTTTGTATTTCGGCTTCGGCGCCATCGAGACCCTCGACATCGATATCGCCCTGGATCGCCTGCGCGACATTCTGCAACAAGTTGCCTGAATGATTGGTCTCGGCGATTAACCGCCGATTGGTTATTGGTGATCGACAAGGGCAGGCCTATCCTGCACAGGCGTTATCCCTCAATGAGCAGGATTCGTCCGGCCTGATTCAGGAGTGTGAGTAATGTCCAACGAAGTGATCAACACCGTCCAGGTGCAGGCTGCCGCCGGCCGCTCGGATGAGCTGGGCAGGCAACTGCAGAAGATCGTCGACACCCTGCGCGAAACGCCGGGCTGCGATTCCTATCTGGTCGACCGCTGCCCCGAAGACAACCACCGCTGGACGGTCAGCGCGCGATGGCAGTCGGCGGCGGCGATGCAGGCGCATTTCAACCGGCCAGAGGCGCAGGGGTTTATTGACTTGATCGACAGTCGATTGGCCAATAGCGTGGATTTCAACAGCTTCCCGATTGTTTAACGGCAAGATCAAAAGATCGCAGCCTTCGGCAGCTCCTACAGGGAACGCATTCCAATGTAGGAGCTGCCGAAGGCTGCGATCTTTTGCTTTTGGCATCAGGCCAAATGGTCACCCGATCTTCCCGAATATTGGCCGTTTGCATGCCCCGCCCCGGGGACTAGTGTGATCACCGACATCCCCACTTCAACAGGTGATCCGCCATGAAAGTCCTGTACGTCTTCGCCGCTACCCTCGCCCTCGGCATTTCGGCCACGGCACTGGCCCACGACCCTTCCGAAAAAATCACCGTCCTGCAAGAACAATTACTGAAAAACGCTCCCGGCAAAAAAGCCATGATGATCGAAGTCGATTACCAACCCGGCCAATCGTCCATCGCCCACAAACACGACGGCACCGCGATGGCTTACGTGCTCGAAGGCGAAATCACTTCTCAGGTCAAAGGCGAACAGGCAATCACCTACAAGAAAGGTCAGTTCTGGTATGAACCCGCCGGCTCCGAACATCTGGTGTCGAAAAATGCCAGCCAGTCCAAGCCTGCCAAGTTGCTGGTGTTCATGGTCTTGGCCCCGGATGAACAGGTGCTGATCCCGCTGAAAGACTGATGAATGTTTAGCCAGCATGTTCGCAAGAGAGAGGGGGGGATATTAATCAGGAACATAAGTTGTATTGAATGAATGGACGTCATCGCGAGCAGGCTCACTCCTACAAGGGAACTCATTCCAATTGTAGGAGTGAGCCTGCTCGCGATAAGTCGGGACAGGCGACACAAAACCTTCAGGCACAAAAAAGCCCCGGCATCTCACGATACCGGGGCTTTTTCATTCAGCGCCTACTTAAGCCAGCTCAGGCTCGGCATTGGCCGTGGCAGGTGCCACCACCGCTTGCCCACTCAACGCCAGATCCAGCAGTTCACGGTTGGCAACCGCATACATGGCGTAGTCAGTGCCGCTCGCGGCACGGATTTCCACCAGCATGGCGCGCCAGCGCGAGATCATGCCTTCGTGCTGTTCCATCCACAGCGCCAGACGTGCTTCCACATCCAGAGTGCCGTCGCCCTGTTGCAGGACAGAGATGGTGATCGCACGTTGCTGCCAGTCGACATCATCACGGAACGCTTCACGGGCCAGCGCCTGCCAGTTGTTTTCAACCGGCAGAGCGCTGATCTGTTGCAGGTACCAGGTGATGTCCAGCGCACTGCCCACGGCGAAGTAGGCCTTGGCCACTTCGGCAGGGTTCTGGCCAGTCACGTCGGACGCTTCGATGATCGGCAGCAGGGTGTACAGGTGCGAGGTGCCCGCAACCATACGCGCCAGCAACTCCGGCACACCGGCTTCTACGTAAGCCTGATAACGCGCCTGCCAGTTTTCACGGATTTCGCCGCTCAGCAGTTCGTCGAGCTTCAGACCCAGCTCTTTCAAGTGCGGACCGAAATGCGCGACGTCACGGGCAGCGTTCTGCTCGTTACGGCGGGCACGCAGGAACCAGCGCGTAGCGCGGCGGCCCAGACGCATCAGCTCGTCCATCAGCTCCAGCTGTACGTCAGCGCTCACTTGGTAGTCCAGCGCTTCGATCTGACGGAACCAGTGCGGGAGGTGGAAGATGTCGCGCACGATCACATAAGCGCCGGCCACGTTCGCCGGGCTCATGCCGGTCGACTCTTTGAGTCGTTGAACGAAGGTGATGCCCATGTGGTTGACCAGATCGTTGGCGATCTGGGTGCTGACGATCTCGCGCTTCAGACGGTGACGACGCATGGCTTCGGAGAACTTGCTGACCAGGCTCGGCGGGAACGCCGTTTCCATGTCGCGAGTCAGGTAGTCATCGTCCGGCACCATGGAGCCCAGCAACTGCTCCTTGAGGTCGATCTTGCTGTACGAGATCAGCACCGACAGCTCAGGACGCGTCAGGCCGTGGCCTTCGGCGATACGCTCAGCCAGTTGCTCTTCGGTCGGCAGGAATTCGATGGCACGGTCGAGCTTGCCACGGCCTTCCAGATCGCCCATCAGACGCTTGTACTCAGCGATACGCTCGTAAGCACGGCGCGCCGCCAGAGACAGGGCCTGAGTCTGCTTGTAGTTGTTGCCCAGCACCAGATTGCCGACTTCGTCGGTCATGCTCGCCAGCAACTGGTTGCGTTGCTTGTCGGTCATGTCTCCGGCCTGAACCACTTCGTTCAGCAGGATCTTGATGTTCACTTCGTGGTCGGAGCAGTCCACACCACCAGCGTTGTCGATGAAGTCGGTGTTGGAGCCGCCGCCATTGAGGCCGAATTCCACACGACCCAGTTGGGTCATGCCGAGGTTACCGCCCTCGCCCACGACTTTGCAGCGCAGTTCGTTGCCGTTCACGCGCAGCGCATCGTTGGCCTTGTCGCCGACATCGGCGTGGCTTTCGGTGCTGGCCTTGACGTAAGTACCGATGCCGCCGTTCCACAGCAGATCCACCGGCGCCTTGAGCAAGGCGTTCAGCAATTCGGTCGGGGTCAGCTTGTCAGCCTTGATGTCGAAGCGTTCCTGCATCTGCGGGGAAATAGCGATGCTCTTCGCGCTGCGCGAGAAGATACCGCCACCTTCGGACATGATGCTGGTGTCGTAATCGGTCCAGGCCGAACGCGGCAGATCGAACATGCGCTGACGCTCGACGAAGCTGGTCGCCGGATTCGGGTTTGGATCGATGAAGATGTGCAGGTGGTTGAACGCAGCAACCAGTTGCAGCTTGTCCGACATCAGCAAGCCGTTACCGAACACGTCACCGGCCATGTCGCCGACGCCGACTACAGTGATGCTGTCTTCCTGAACATTGATGCCGCGCTCGCGGAAGTGGCGCTGTACGCCAACCCACGCGCCTTTGGCGGTGATGCCCATTTTCTTGTGGTCGTAACCCGCAGAACCACCGGAAGCAAACGCGTCACCCAGCCAGAAGCCGTAGTCGATGGCGATGCCGTTGGCGATGTCGGAGAAGGTTGCAGTGCCCTTGTCCGCGGCTACTACCAGGTACGGGTCGTCATCGTCGTGGCGAACCACGTTCAATGGCGGAACCAGCGCGCCGTCTTTCAGGTTGTCGGTGATGTCCAACAGACCGGAAATGAAGATGCGGTAGCAGGCGATGCCTTCGGCCGCGATCTCGTCACGGCTGCCGCCCAGTGGCAGACGACGCGGCAGGAAGCCGCCCTTCGCACCCACCGGCACGATGACCGAGTTCTTCACTTGTTGAGCTTTAACCAGACCGAGGACTTCGGTACGGAAGTCTTCTTCACGGTCGGACCAGCGCAGACCACCGCGAGCAACGTTGCCGAAGCGCAGGTGCACGCCTTCAACGCGTGGCGAGTAGACGAAGATTTCGAACTTCGGTACTGGCTTCGGCAGTTCTGGAATTGCGTGCGGGTTGAACTTGAAGCTGAAGTACGACTTGTTCTGGCCGTTGGCATCAGTCTGATAGAAGTTGGTACGCAGGGTCGCTTTGATCAGGTCGAGGTAACGACGCAGGATGCGGTCTTCGTTCAGCACCTGAACGTCGTCCAGTGCGGTCAGAATCGCTTGTTCCAGACGCTGCTGTTTGTCTTCCAGATCGTCGCTGCCGAGCTTGCGCGCCAGATAGAAGCGGGTCTTGAACAACCGGGTCAGTTCGCGAGCGATGTCGGTGTGGTTGTTCAGGGTGCTGGCGATGTAACCCAGATCGAAGCCCAGACGAATCTGCTTCAGGTAACGGGCGTAGGCACGCAGCAGCGCAACGTCGCGCCACGGCAGGCCGGCAGTCAGTACCAGACGGTTGAACGCATCGTTCTCGGCGTCGCCGCGCACGATGTGGACGAAGGCGTCCTGCAGGGTGTCGTTGAGTTGCTGGATGTCGAGGTCCAGGCCTTCAGCGGCGGTGAACGCGAAATCGTGAATCCAGAACTCGCGGCCATTGGTGTGGCGCAGGCGGTACGGGAATTCACCCAGTACGCGCAGGCCAAGGTTTTCCAGAATCGGCAGGACGTCGGAGAGTGCCAGCGGCGTATCGGCGTGATACAGCTTGCAATGCAGCTCGCGCTGGCCGGAAACCTGACCCAGTGGCTGATAGAAGCTCATTACCAGCGGATTTTTTTCGTTCAGGCTCAGCAAGTGCTGCATGTCGACCACGGCCGAATGCGCCGCGAAGCGCTCGCGGTAGCCGGCCGGGAAGCCTTTCGGGAAGTCGGCCAGCACGTTGGTGCCGTGGGCCTCGCCGAAGCTTTCGACGGTCAGTGCGGCGTAGTCGTCCTGCCAGCTGCGGCAGGCCTGAACCACTTCTTTTTCCAGCAGCAGCGGGTCGATGTCGAGACGGTTCTTCGGATCGACACGCAGGATCAACTGCACGCGCGCCAGTACGGACTCGGAGAAGAACGTCCAGAACTCGCAGTCGGAGGCCTTCAGACGCTCCATCAATACTTGCTGGATCTTCTGGCGCACTTCAGTGGAGTAGATGTCGCGCGGCACGTAGGCCAGGCAGTAGCAGAAACGACCGTACGGGTCTTTGCGCAGGAACACGCGGATCTTGTTGCGTTCCTGGATCTGCACAATCGACATCACGGTGGTGAACAGTTCGTCGACCGGAGTCTGGAACAGATCATCACGCGGCAACACTTCGAGCACCTGCGCCAGTTCCTTGCCCAGGTGAGCCTTGGACTGGAAGCCGGAGCGGTGTTCGATTTCTTCGACCTTGCGGCGGATGAACGGGATGACCCGCACGCTCTCGCCATACACCGAAGAGGTGTACAGGCCCATGAAACGGTGTTCCTTGATGACTTTGCCGTCGGCGTCGATTTCTCGGATCGACACGTAGTCCGGGTACGCCGGACGGTGTACACGGCTCGGGTGCGCGGCTTTGGCGAACGACAGCAGGGTCGGTTCGCGCAGGTAGCTTACGGCGTAGTCTTCGATGCGCAGGTCATCGTAGGTCAGGCCGGTGCGCAGCAGTTTGGTCAGGCCGAGGAAGGAGTTCTGGTCGTACTCGATGTGGCCGCCATCGGCCTGATTGGTAACCACAAACTCTTCGTAGCCGAGGAAGGTGAAGTGGTTGCCCACCAGCCATTCCAGGAAACTTTTGACTTCGTTCTTCTCGTCGGCATCGACGGCGAAGGCGCTGTTGTCGAGCTTGGTGAGGATTTCCTGCACCTTGGCTTTCATCGGCTCGAAATCGGCGACCGCGACGCGGACTTCGCCGAGAACCTGTTCCAGCTCTTTGCTCAGCACATTCAGTTCGGCCGCGTTGGCGCAGCGGTCGATTTCCAGGTACATCAGCGACTCTTGCAGAATGTCGTCGCCCTGGGTGCCCTTCGGCAGAATTTCCAGCAACTCGCCCTTGCTGCCACGACGTACGCTGAGCACGGTGGTTTGCAGGGTGTGGATGCTGTAGCCGCGACGGTTCAGCTCGGTACGGACCGAGTCGACCAGAAACGGCAGGTCATGGTGCAGGACTTCGACCGCGGTGTGGGTCGACTGCCAGCCATGACGCTCGTAATCGGGGTTGTAGACGCGCACTTGCGGTTGCGCGTGATCGAAGCGCTCAAGCAGGCGCCACGCAGAAAGAGTACAGCCAGCGAGGTCGGAGAGGCGACGCTGGGTCAGCTCGTCCAGGGAAATGATGCCGAAGAATTGTTCAGCGAACAGCGCCACTTGTGGCAGTGCCTGTTCACTGATGTGCTGCGCCAGTGCCGCTTGCAGTTGGTGCTGGAAGTCGGCTTTGCTGGCTGCGGTGAAGAACGCCATCTGTGGTACTCCGCTTAAGCTTGTTATTAATGGAAAGCGTCGCGTGCAACACCCCTTTCGGGGCTTGTGTCGCCCTGTTCCTGATTCTCGGGCAGAGGACACAGGGGGACAGGTGGGTGAAGCTGGACGGGACACTCAGGTCACATTCACCTTCCATGAATGAGCATCTGCAAAAGCGACTGTCCGGGGCTGCCGGCAATGCCTTTACGGGTGCTCATCCGTTGCGCAGCTTAATGGGTGCGACAATGTGTCTGCTTGCGGTGCTGCGACATATTCGGTCATTGGCACGTAAACCAAGGCTCTGGCTGCGTTAAACACTAGCATTCGTGGCGCAGAACGTCGGTCTGAATGCCCGGTTTTACGGTACATCCGTGCCAGAAATGACCATTGACCTGTGTCGCGTTCACGACACATCCTCTGACACTCTCACATGCAGAAATTCCCGAGGGCTGGCAGAATCGCGCCCAATTGCGACCAACACGCCCCTTGAGGCAGGAATTCCCCCATGCAAATGACCACCGCCCTACTGATCGTCAACCCGTGCGACGACGAAGAAGACAACATGGCCATGCTCTGCTGCCACAGCGACAAGGGCGACATGTTCCTGATGAGCCGCTATCCGGACGAGGATGAGCTGGAGATCACCCTGGATGGCGAGCCTTCGACGCTCGATGGCGTCAAAGTGACCCTGACGTCGACGCTGCTGAAGATTGAAATTGCGGCGGCGGATGCTGATGTGTTGAACGGTGATGATGTGCTGGAGATCAGCTTCAACCCGGATATGGTGGATATGGATGAGGTTGTGGAGACCTTGACGAATATCCTCGACGGGACTGGCACGTTCATTAACGAAGTTTGATGGTGTCCGGACGGGCCCCATCGCTGGCAAGCCAGCTCCCACAGGTATCAGCTGTGTGCATGCGATTTATGCAACACAGCGATCCCTGTGGGAGCTGGCTTGCCAGCGATGAGGCCAGAACTGCTAGCTCGATAGTCCCCTGCTACAAAAATCCAATAATCCCCCGAAGTATTTCCCGCGCTTTGCGCGAAACATTATTAAACATTGCAACTCATTGAAGTGAAAAGTTAAAAACCCCCACCTCTTACAACAGAAAAAACCGAAAGCAACCCCCTACTCAGCAGCAAGAACAATCCCACAGAAGCTTGGGAAATATCGCTGCCGGTCTCAATTGAAAATCAGATAGCCCACTGTTATTAATAAATCACTTGCATCCCTATCATTGCAAGTGCGCCAACTACCGGTTAGCACCACATCAATAACAAGGAGTTAATATCATGGGTAAAAAACGTACCGAGATCGGCCCTTGGGATAGTCTTCAAGAGATGCTGTATACATCAGATAGTTTTCTGGCTTCTGAAGTGAGCTTCTTTGCCTCACTAACTAACTGACCGACACTGCAGGAAAGTGCCGGAGAAACACTCCGGCATTTATACTATAGGAGACTGTTATGTCTGAGCGTGAGTTTTGCCCTTTTGTAGCGCAATCAAAAATTGAGAAAATAATACGCTCCTTAGATCTAGAGGCGATTACACGCTATACCGACAACCACAAACTGGTAGCAGTTGCCGAGCTTTTTGACAAGTCCAACACCGCAGTTGAAGCTGGAGCGGGCAAAGGGCCAAATTCGCTTGTTGGAGCACTGGCTGAAAGCGTCGAACATTACTGCGCACTTCAATTGAGCTCTGCCGAATCGAGCATCCAGCAATGTGACTTTATCTCGAATCAGCACGCTGCCAGCCACGATGGATTCCTGACGAGCTTGCGATTCAAAAATGAAGCAATCGAGTGTTTCAAACTAACAACACTGGATAGAACGGAGGACCTCTTCATTCCAAGCCTCCTGCTTCGCCCAAAGCTCCATGATCAACCACGCAGCGAAGCCCATCTCTTTTTGAGCCGCTACTCCTCCAACTCAGGTTCTGGTTTCGGCTGTACTAAAGCTGAGGCACTACTACACCGCGCAAACGAACTCATCGAGAGACATGTTTTATCAAAATTATAAGGAATGGAAGTCTGGTAGCACCGCAGGCCATCTTGCGCCAATTACCCGCGAGATAATGTTAGCGCTACACCACTGAAGACATTCAATGCAAACACTCATCAGAACCGCTTGCAAAAATCACGCATGGTTATTGATCTCAACCATCACCACTGTCATAGCGCTGAAAATCCTTGCACTAGCACCGCCACTGCTACTAGGCAAAATCGTCGACGCACTAAACAGCCAAACCCCAACAGCGCTCAATCTACTGCTATTTTTGACAGCAGGAATTACCCTGGCCGGGTGCATTCAAGCAGCAATCAATCCGCTGCAAATCTATTTCCTTTCCAAGTTGGTACAACAGGTAGTGATGGACGCGTCAATTGGCTGGATAGCACAGCTGATGCGCAAAGAGTTCCAGCAATTCAACACGTGGCGTATTGGCCATTTCATTAAGTCAGTAGAGCGTGGGATTACCGCTCATGAGCAATTGCTGACGTTTTTCATCACCACCGGTTTGCCGCTGTGTCTGGAGTTCATCATCGTCGGGCTGGCTTTTTACTACATGGGTGGGGCAGGTATTTTTCTGGCAATGACTGGCATGGCGATCCTTTACTTGTTTGCCGCCCACCGAATCATCAAATGGCGCAGAAAGCACATTGATGCAGTTAATGAGCAGGAGGACGAACTAAGCGCGCTGCTTTTCAGCACCCTGAATACCGGCAAATCGATAAAGCTGGAAAGCGCCGAGCACACGGCAACTCAACCCTTGAACCATGCCTTCCGGCAGTACGCCAAAGCGGCAGTGACGGTGGCCAGTTCCGGAGGGTTCTTGAGTGGAGCGAAAATCCTCTTTGTCAGCCTGTCTACTGGAGGGTTGCTGGGTTGGGGAGTCATTGACCAGTTGTCAGGCGAGCCAAGTATCAGCGTTGGCCAACTGGTTGCCGTATTCGCCATTGCCGGAAGCTTTTTGCTCAACATCTCGGCGCTGACTGAAGGTTATCGAGTACTCGATCAGTTTCTGGCTGATCAGCGAAGACTACGCTACCTGCTGTCACTGCCAGACTTTGATGATAACAGTCGACAAGTCGATATCACGTCGCAGAACGAGTCGACGCTCGCACTCGATCCTTGCACAGTCAGCGACAATAACGCTGTGCAGTTGACCATCAGCAAAACCATGACGTTTTACCAAGGCCAGTCGGTTGCAATTACCGGCCCCAGTGGTGCCGGCAAATCCACCCTGCTTGAAGCACTGGCCGGGCTGAACGCTTCAGCGAGAGCCCACCTGAGTATCGATGAGGTGCAAATCGGCAAACTGAACGCCCAGACTCACTTGGAGGTGTTGAGGTATTGCCCTCAATTGCCGCAGTTTCTGGAGGGTAGTTTTTCCAAGTCGGTGTTATTTGGTATGGAACTATCACCAGACCTGCAATTGGCGATTGAACGTTTAAATCTTGAGGACATTGTTTCGCAACGCAAACTCACCGAGAACGCCTCCAATATTTCCGGTGGGGAGGCGAAACGCCTGTCTTTGCTTCGCCTGATAAACAGGCCGGGGCGGTTCAATCTGTTCGACGAACCCAGCGCCTCCATTGAACCGAAGTTGGCCGCACCGGTTTGGGATCTTTTGTTCGATACGTTTGCGACTCGCGGATTGATCTGTGTCACCCATGATCTCGCCCACCTGTACCGCTTTGATCGGGTCATCGTCATGCAGAACGGCGCGATTATTGAAGATGGCCCCTGGCAGGAATTGGTCGACACAGCCGCAGTCAAACTTCTGTTAACTGATCTTCAGATGGTTGATGAGTAAAAAACTTCAAAAGATGACCGCCTTCGGCAGCTCCTACACGGGATCGCATTCCAATGCAGGAGCTGCCGCAGGCTGCGATCTTTTGCTCTTTTCTACAAAATGCCGTTAGTCGCCACCCCCCGCGATGGATTAAAGTAACGCCCCCAGCCCCGGCGTTACCCGAACGCCTGTGGCCACCCCTTTCCAGGAACATTCACCGATGGAACATCGTGAAGCGCTGCTGGCGCTGCGAACCTTTCTTTCAACGCAGATTCTCGGCCAGGAAAAACTCATCGAGCGTTTGCTCATCGCCCTGCTCGCCGACGGCCACATGCTGGTCGAGGGCGCTCCGGGTCTGGCCAAGACCAAAGCGATCAAAGAACTCGCCGAGGGCATCGAAGCCCAGTTCCATCGCATCCAGTTCACCCCCGACCTGTTGCCTGCCGACATCACCGGCACCGAGATCTATCGCCCGGAAACCGGCAGTTTCGTGTTCCAGCAAGGGCCGATTTTCCACAACCTGGTGCTGGCGGACGAAATCAACCGTGCCCCGGCCAAGGTGCAATCGGCGTTGCTCGAAGCGATGGCCGAGCGTCAGGTCAGCGTCGGGCGCAGCACTTATGAGCTGTCGCCGCTGTTTCTGGTGATGGCCACGCAGAACCCGATCGAGCAGGAAGGCACCTACCCGTTGCCGGAAGCGCAACTCGACCGCTTCCTGATGCACGTCAAGATCGGTTTCCCCGACGCTGCCGTGGAACGCCGCATCCTTCAGCAGGCCCGTGGCGAAGCGCTGAACGGCGAGACCAAGCCCGAGCGCCGGGTCAGTCAGCAGGCGATCTTCGCCGCCCGCAAGGAAATCCTCGGTCTGTACATGGCTGACGCCGTTGAGGAATACCTCGTGCAACTGGTCATGGCCACGCGCACTCCGGCCAAGTTCGACCCGGAAATGGCCGAATGGATCGCCTATGGCGCCAGCCCGCGCGGCTCTATCGCCCTCGACCGCTGCGCCCGGGCCCACGCCTGGCTGGCCGGGCGCGACTTTGTCAGCCCCGAAGACATTCAGGCTGTGCTGTTCGATGTGCTGCGTCACCGCATCATTCTGTCGTTTGAAGCCGAGGCCGCCGGCATCGACCAGGATCGCGTGGTGCAGCGGATTCTCGACGTCGTAGCCGTCGCTTGACCCCCATGAACGCCCCTCTGCCGTCCGAACCGGGCATCCGCGTCAGCCTCGCCGAGCTGATCGAGATGCGCCACCGTGTGCGCGAAGTGCAGCTGTTTTCCACGCCGAGCCAGCGCAGCCCGTTGATCGGCTTGCATCACTCGAAATTCCGCGGTCGTGGCGTCGACTTCGATCAAGTGCGGGTTTATCAGGCCGGCGACGACGTGCGCACCATCGACTGGCGCGTTACCGCTCGCACCCAGGAGCCGCACACCAAACTGTTCCATGAGGAACGCGAACGGCCGATCTTCATCATGGTCGAGCAAAGCACGCGGTTGTTTTTCGGCTCGGGGCTGATGTTCAAATCGGTGCTGGCGGCGCAAGTGGCGGCGTTGATCGGCTGGGCCGCGCTGGGTCACAACGACCGGGTCGGCGGGCTGGTGTTCGGCGACAACGAGCACTACGAAATCAAGCCACGCCGCAGCAAACAGAGCCTGCTGCAACTGCTCAACCGTTTAGTGAAAGTCAACCAGTCGTTGCACACCGAGCGCGAACCGGATCGCGATACGCTCGGTGTGGCCCTGCGCCGCGCCCGTGAGGTATTGCGCCCGGGCAGTCTGGTGATCGTGATTTGCGATGAGCGCGCATTGTCTGATAGCGCCGAGCAGCAACTGAGTCTGCTTTCTCGGCATTGCGACTTGCTGATGCTGCCGCTGTCCGATCCGCTCGATCACGCCCTGCCCGCCGCCGGTCTTTTGCGCTTCGCCGAACGAGGCGCGCAACTGGAACTCGACACGCTCAATTTCGACCTGCGCCAGACCTATCGCGCCCAGGCCGAAGCACGTATCGCCCGTTGGGAATTGCTCGCGCAAAAGCTTCGGGTGTTGCTGATGCCGCTGAGCACACAAAGCGAGATGGTCGAGCAGATGCGCGAGTTCCTCAATCCGCAGCGACCGGGGAAAGGTCGATGAACGGCCTCGAACAACTGCAACCGCTGATCTCCCCGCCACCGATTGCTTTCTGGCCGCCGGCGCCGGGCTGGTGGCTGCTGCTTCTGTTGCTGCCGCTGCTCGGTTTTGCCGTGTGGCGTTTGCGCCGTTTCATCCCGATAAAAAAACGTCCGGTGGTGCGCGCCGAACAGCCGCTCGACCCGGTGCGCATCGCCGCCCTCGCCGAACTGGCACAAATGCCCAAACCCTACGACGGCGCCCCGGCCGGAGCCTGGCTGCAACAACTCAACGGTCTGCTCAAACGCCTGTGCCGCAACCATTACCCCTACAGCCAGAGCCACACGCTCAATGGCCGCAAGTGGCTGGCGTTTCTCGACAACCGTTGTCCGGCCGCCGGGCTGACGCGCTGGATGGTGCTGGTCGAAGGCGCCTACAAACCGGAATGCAAACTCGACGACAAAGCCATCGCCGGCCTGACCCAAGCGGTCGACACCTGGATTCGCAAGCATGTTTGAATTCGCCTGGCCGTGGATCTTTGTGCTGTTGCCGCTGCCGTGGCTGATGCGCCTTGTGCTGCCGGTGGCCGACAGCGGCGAGCCGGCGTTGAAAGTCAGTTTCCTCTCGGACCTTGAAGGCCTTGCGCGTCGTCGTGCTCGGGCCAATCTGCCGGCGTGGCGCCAACAGGCCCCGTTCATTTTGCTGTGGCTGCTGCTATTGAGCGCCGCTGCGCGTCCGCAATGGCTTGGCGAACCGCTACCGATTGCTGCCAGCGGGCGTGATCTGCTGGTCGCGGTGGACGTGTCCGGATCAATGGACTTCCCTGATATGCAGTGGCAGGACGAGGACGTCAGCCGCCTGACTCTGGTGCAGCACTTGCTCGGCGACTTCCTCGAAAGCCGCGACGGCGATCGCGTTGGCCTGATCCTCTTCGGCAGCCAGGCTTATCTGCAAGCACCGCTGACCTTCGACCGCCACACCGTGCGCGTCTGGCTCGACGAAGCGCGGATCGGTATCGCTGGCAAGAACACCGCTATCGGCGACGCCATCGGTCTGGCCCTGAAACGCCTGCGCCTGCGTCCGGCGCAAAGTCGCGTGCTGATTCTGGTCACGGACGGCGCCAACAATGGCGGCGAAATCGACCCGCTGACCGCAGCGAAACTGGCGGCCAGCGAAGGCGTGAAGATCTACCCGATCGGCATCGGCGCCAATCCGGAAGACAGCGGTTCCACCGCGTTGCTCGGGGTCAATCCGAGCCTGGACCTTGACGAACCGGCGCTCAAAGCCATCGCTGAAGTGACCGGCGGCCAGTACTTCCGCGCCCATGACGGCAAAGAGCTGCAAGCGATCAAGGACACCCTCGACCAACTCGAACCGGTGACCCAGCAACCGACTCAAGCGCGTCCGGCGCAGGCGTTGTATCACTGGCCTCTGGCGTTGACCCTATGGCTGAGCCTGCTGTTGGTCGCGCGCGAATTGTGGCCGGACAACCCGTTGCAACGCCTTTTCAACAAGGAGCTGTACCTGCAAAGCCCGCTGCCTGACTGGCGTGAGCGCCTCAAACGCTTGCGTCTGCGGAGGCGCCGATGATCGCCCTCTGGCCACACTGGTTCCGTCCGTGGTGGTTGCTGCTATTGCCGTTGCTCGGCTGGCTGATCTGGCAACTCTGGCATCGGCAAAAACGCGCTGGCCGCTGGCAGATGATTTTGCCGCCGGCATTCCACGCCACTCTGCTCAGCGGCGGTAACGGTCGCGACAGCAAATTGCCGTGGGTCGCCCTCGGTGTCGCGTGGCTGCTGACGATTCTGGCGTTGCTTGGGCCGAGTTGGGAGCGCGTCGAACAGACCAGTCAGAAACCTGCCGATCCGTTGGTGGTGGTACTGGAACTGACTCCGGAAATGCTCGCCACCGACTCACCACCGACGCGACTTGAGCAAGCACGGCGCAAGTTGTTTGACCTGTTGCAGGCACGCAGCGATGCGCAGACCGCCATTGTCGTCTACGCCGGTAGCGCCCACACGCTGGTGCCGCTGTCGGATGACCTGGCGACCAGTCGCAATCTGCTCGACGCCCTAAAGCCTTCGCTGATGCCGCAAAGCGGTCATCGCGCTGACCTTGCGGTGAGCAAAGCGCAGGCATTGCTCAAACAAGGCGCGCTCGGCCAAGGACGGATTCTGTTGATCGGCTCATCCCTGAATGAAGACGAGCGCCAAGGCATTCGCCGCGCCCTGAGCGGTGAGTCAGCGCAACTGTTGATGCTCGGCGTCGGCACCGCTGAAGGCGCACCGATTGCCCAGGAGGACGGCAGTTTCCTCAAGAACGAACAAGGCGCGATCCGCGTCCCGCAACTCGACAGTCCGGGCCTCGGCGCCTTCCTCAACAGCGTCGGCGGTGACTATCACGTCGCACGGCTGGACGAAGGCGATCTGGGCGCCCTCGGCCTGCTCAACGGCCCGCGCAGCCTGCGCGATGACGGCCAGACCGTGCGCCTCGACACCTGGGCTGATCAGGGTTACTGGCTGCTGTTGCCGCTGTTACTACTGGCGGCGTGTGCCGGGCGTCGCGGCTGGTTGTTCTGTTTGCCGCTGCTGTTTTGCCTGCCGCAACCCAGCTACGCTTTTGACTTTGAAGACCTGTGGCTGCGCCCCGATCAGCGCGGGCTGCACTTGCTCAAACAGAAACGCCCCGCCGAAGCGGCGCAACATTTTGCCGATCATCAGTGGCAAGGGGTGGCGTTGTACGAGGCCGGCGACTACAGTGGCGCCGCCCAGCGTTTCGCCGAAGGCAGCGATGCCCGCGCCCACTACAATCGAGGCAACGCGCTGGCGAAAAGCGGTGAACTGGACGCCGCAATCGACGCCTACGAACAGGCCCTGGAGTTGCAACCGGACTTGCGCCCGGCGCAGACCAACAAGGCGCTGGTGGAAAATCTGCTGAAGCTGAAAAAAACACCACCGCCCGCTGAACCGGAGCGCAATCCGACGGAGCAAAACCTGCCCGGCGATGAACCGCCGCCAGCGACCGCGCCGCCACCTGCGGTACAAAGTGAAACCCAAAGCGAGGCTCAGCCCGCCGAGTCGGCCAGCGAACCACCACCGACCGCCCCGCCGCTGCCAGGCCCCGACGAATTGCCAGGCAGTGAGGAGGAAGAGGAAACGAACACCGTGCCGACGCTGCGCCCCAGCGAGGACAACCTCGAAGGCGAGCAACGTCAGGCACTGGAACAATGGCTGGGCAAGATCCCGGATGACCCCGGCGAACTGCTGCGACGCAAATTCTGGTACGAACAGCAACAACATCAGGATCAGGAAAACACTCGATGACCCGCTTCACCGTTCTCTTGCTACCCCTGCTGATCTGCACGGCCACCGCGCACGCGGCCGAGTTGACTGCCAGCGTGGATCGCAGTCGCCTGAACTCCGGCGAGACGGTCGAACTCACCCTCGAAACCAGCGACGTCACCCAGTTCGGCAAACCCGACCTGACACCGCTCGAGCCGCTGTTCGAAGTGCGCGGCACGCGGCAGGTCAACCAGTTGAACACCCTCAGCGGCGACAACCGCGCCACCACGCGCTGGATCATCACCCTGTTGCCGAAGGAAAACGGCAGCGTGCTGATTCCGCCGCTGCAATTGGGCGATGTACAGAGCCAGCCGATCACCGTGCAAGTGGTCGAAAGCGATAGCCGCGAGGACAACAACAAACTCGATCCGGTGTTCATCGAGGCCAGCCTCGATCAGTCCAGCGTCTACGTGCAGGCCCAGGCGATCCTGACCCTGCGCATCTACCATTCGGTGTCGCTGTACGACGACAGCAGCCTGACCCCGCTGCAAATCGCCGACGCGCGCATCGAGCAACTGGGCGACACGCGCACCTACGAGAAAGACATCAACGGCGTGCGCCATGGCGTGATCGAAATGCGCTATGCGATCTACCCGCAGCACAGCGGCTTGTTGACCATTGCACCGCAGACGTTCAGCGCAACGCTGGTCGAGACTCAGCCCGCCCAGGACTCGACCACTCAAGGGCCGAAACCCGGCAAACTGATGCGCGTCAGCTCCGCGCAAATCCCCCTCACGGTCAAACCCAAGCCGCTGACCTACCCGATCGATGCACCATGGCTGCCGGCCCGCAGCTTGAGCCTGAGCGAAAGCTGGAACCCTGAGCCCGAACACACTCAGGTCGGCGACTCGCTGACACGCAGCCTGACCCTGAAGGTCGAAGGTCTGGCCAGCTCTCAATTGCCCGCCATGCCCGCCACCGAAGTCAACGGCCTGCGGCGCTACCCGGATCAGCCGGTGCTGAGCAACCAGAGCAGCGACCGTGGCCTGATCGGCAGCCGTGAAGAACGCGAAGCACTGGTGCCGAGTCGCAGCGGATCAATCGATCTGCCAACGGTGGACGTGGTGTGGTGGAACACTTTCGAGGATCACCTGGAACACACGAGCTTGCCGGCGCGCACCCTGCAAGTGGCGAATAACCCGAGCCTGCAAGTCGACACCCCGACCGGCAGCCTGCAACCGAGCGCGGTCGACAATGATGTGTTGTGGTGGTGGAAACTCAGCACGCTGATCCTGGCCTGCACCACCCTCCTCGGCTTCGGCCTTTGGTGGCGTGCGCGCTGGCAACCAGCGATCCTGCGTGCTGCACAAACCGGCCCGAGCCCTCGCACCTTGATGGATGACATCAAGCGTGCGAGCCAGGCCAACGATCCGCACGCAACCCGCCAGGCACTGGATGCCTGGGCCCGTCAGCAACCAGAAACCCTGGCTGACATGGCTGCGCGGTTTGTGCCGCTGTCGGATGCCTTGGACGGGCTCAACGGTGCGCTGTACAGCGAGACCGGCCAGCACTGGCAAGGCGAGGATTTGTGGCGGGCGATCCGAACCATTCCGGCGGCGGAACGGGTGCAGGATCCGGTGGGTGATAGCGGGTTGCCGCCGCTTTATCCGAAGTAAAAAGCAAAAGATCGCAGCCTTCGGCAGCTCCTACAGTACATCTGTGTTTACCCCTCCATTTCGGCGTGAACGGATCCCCTGTAGGAGTTGCCGAAGGCTGCGATCTTTTGATCCATCAAGCCTTTGGGCAAGCCTGCGCATTTGCCAGTAAACTCTCCCCTCTTTCGCCGCCCCTCATTTCCCCGCGGCCATCACCTCTTTAATTGTTGCGGAGTCCACCTTGCGTCTGTTTCACACCTCCGACTGGCACCTTGGGCAAAACCTGCACGGCCAGGAGCGCGATTTCGAGCATGCGTGCTTCCTCGAATGGCTGCTGCGCCAGCTGCAACTGGCGCAGCCGGACGTGCTGTTGATTGCCGGTGACATCTTTGACACGGTCAATCCACCGGTCAAAGCCCAGGAACGCCTCTACGATTTCATCGTCAGCGCCCACGAGCAGCAGCCGTTGCTGACCATCGTGATGATCGCCGGCAACCACGATTCCGGCTCACGAATCGAGTTGCCCGCGCCGTTGATGCGCCGTTTGCGCACCCACGCACTGGGTCGCGTGCTGTGGCTGGACGATGGCCAACTCGATGCCGAACGTCTGTTGCTGCCGCTGCCGAATGCCCAAGGCGAAATCGCCGCGTGGTGCCTGGCGTTGCCGTTCCTGCGCCCGGCGGAAGTGACTGGCGCGCACTTGGGCGACAACTATTTGCGCGGCATTGGTCAGGTGCATGAATGGCTGATCGAAGCGGCGAATGCCAAGCGCAAGCCGGGCCAGGCACTGATCGCCATCAGCCATGCGCACATGGCCGGCGGCTCCGTTTCAGAGGATTCCGAGCGCAGCCTGATCATCGGTAATGCTGAAGCCCTGCCCGCCAGCCTGTTCGGGCCAAGCATCAGCTACGTTGCCCTCGGCCACTTGCACAAACCGCAGAAGGTCAACGGTGAGGAGCGCATTCGCTACAGCGGCTCGCCGATTCCGTTGTCGTTCTCGGAGATTGGTTATCAGCACCAGATTCTCGACGTCACCCTCGACGGCGAAACGCTGGTCAGCGTCGAGCCGAAACTGATCCCCCGCGCGGTCAACTTGCAGCGCATCGGCCCGGTGCCCTTGGCGGAAATCCTCGTGCAACTGGCGGACTTGCCGAACGTCGACCTGCTGGCTGAAACCCAGCGCCAACCGTGGCTGGAAGTGCGCGTGCGCCTCGACGAGCCGCAACCGGATCTGCGCCATCAGGTAGAAACCGCCCTGCAAGGCAAAGCCGTGCGTCTGGTGCGCATCGCCGCCGAATACGCCGGCAACCGTGGCGCCGATGGCGCGGAGGACGGCACCGCGTTGATCGAACTTGACCAACTCACGCCCCAGGAATTGTTCAGCCGCGCGTGGCTCGACAACTATGGCAACGAGGTCGATGAGCAGACGCTCAAGGACTTCGCCGAACTGTTGCAAGACGTGCAAATGGAGGGCGAGCAGCCATGAAGATTCTCGCCATTCGTTTGAAGAACCTCGCCTCGCTGGCAGGTCCGTTTGAAATCGACTTCACCGCCGAGCCGCTGGCCAGCGCCGGTCTGTTCGCGATCACCGGCCCGACCGGCGCCGGTAAAAGTACTTTGCTCGACGCCTTGTGCCTGGCGCTGTTCGGCGCCGTGCCGCGTCTGAACAACACCGGCCGTGACGCCAAAGTCCCGGATGCCGATGGCGAAATCGCTACCGGCGACCCGCGCACGTTGCTGCGTCGCGGCACCGGTGAAGGCTACGCCGAGGTGGATTTTGTTGGTGTCGACGGTCGTCGCTACCGTGCACGCTGGGAAGCCAATCGTGCACGGGAAAAGGCTGGCGGCAAGTTACAGGCCAGTCGGCAGAGCCTGCGCGACATCGATCAGGATCAACTGCTCGCCAGCCAGAAAGGCGAATACAAGACTCAACTGGAAGCCGCGCTGGGCCTGAACTTCGAACAGTTCACCCGCGCCGTGCTGCTGGCCCAGAGTGAGTTCAGTGCCTTCCTCAAGGCTGACGACAACGATCGCAGCGAACTGCTGGAAAAACTCACCGACACCGCGCTGTACACGCGCCTTGGCCGCCGCGCCTTCGACAAGACCAAGGAGGCCCGCGAAGCGCATAAGCTCTTGCAGGATCAGGCCACCGGCGTCACCCCGCTTGCGCCCGAAGCCCGGGCGGAACTGGATGAGCGTTTCAATACTGCGCAACAACAACTGAAGTTGCAGCAGACGCAACTCAAGCAGCTTGAACAGCAGCACGGTTGGCTGAAGGATTTGCGCCTGTTGCAGGACTCGCAGCAAGCCGCAACCGAGCAACTGCACAGCGCGCAACAGCAATGGGAAAGTCTGGCCGGCGAGCGCGTCAAGCTGACGCGCCTGGAGCAACTCGGCCCGCAACGTCACCAGTTCGCGCGTAAATCCGAACTGGATGCGCTGCTCACACCGTTGGCCGCACAGATTGCCGCGCACACCCAGCAACATGCAGAACTGAGCAACCAGCAGACGCTGCTGGAGCAAAATCTGGCGGCGGCGAAAGTCGCCCTGAGCGAGGCACAACAGCGTCAAAGCGAGAATGCCCCGCTGTTGCGTCAGGCCTTCGAAGAACAAAGCACTCTCGCCCGCCTCGCCAAGGAAGCAGCCAGCAGCGCCGATGCCAAACAGAATGCGCAGCAAGCGTGCACGCAAGGCCAGAGCGACATTCAAGCCTTGCTGGAAAAGCAGGGCCAGGTCGCTGAACGCCTGCAACGCATCGCCGCCGGGCTTGAGCAAAGCGCTCACCTTGCACCGTTGAGCGATGCGTGGAATGCCTACCGCGATCGTCTCAAACAGTTAATGCAGATCGGCAATCGGCTCAATCATGGTCAGGCCGAACTGGCTTCGCTCGAAGAGAGCGCCACGCGCAACGCTGAGGCATTCGCCGCACAGAAGCAGCAACTTGAAGTGCTGTTCAAGGAGGCCGGCGCCGAACCCGATGCCGTCGCCGAACAGATCGGCATCCTCGGCAATCTGTTGCAGGACAATCGCAAGCAACTGCGTGCCTTCGAAGACCTGTCGCGCCTGTGGGCCAGCCAACAGGATCTGCACAAGCGCAGCAGCGAGCTGCAACAACGCCAGCTCAGCGCCCAGCAGGAACGTGATCGCCTGACCCAGGACGGCGTGAAAACCAAGGCTGAGCTGACCGTCGCCGAACAGACCCTCAACGTCACCCGCGAACTGCTGGAGCGTCAGCGTCTGGCCCGCAGTGCCAGTGTCGAAGAGCTGCGCGAGCAGTTGCAGGACGATCAGCCCTGCCCGGTTTGCGGCAGCAAAGAGCACCCATATCACCAGCCCGAAGCGCTGCTGCAAAGCCTTGGTCGCCACGATGAAAGCGAGCAGGCCAACGCCCAGCAAGTGGTCGATCAGCTCAAGGAAAAGCTGGTTGAACTGCGCGCTGAGGTTGGTGGAGTCATTGCTCAGCAAAAAGAGCTGCTGCAACAACAGGAACAATTGGCCGCTCAGCAACAGGCGCTGGCGCCGAGCCTCGACGCTCATCCGCTGTCGGCGCAATTGCATAATCAAGACGCCGATAAACGCGACGCCTGGCTCACCCGCCAAAACGAGCAATTGAATCAAAGCATCGCTCAGGACGAACAACGCCAAGACGCCCTGCTCACCCTGCAACAGGACGCCGCGCGCCTGACCCAGCAATTGCGTCAGGCCGAAACTGCGCATCAGCAAGCGGCGCAGCACTTGAGTAACCAGCAGCGCGAGTTGAGCAGCGATCGCCAGCGCCTAGACGAAGAACTCACCGCGTTTGGCAGTCTGCTGCCGGCGGACACCCTCGAAGCCTTGCGCCTGGAACCGGCCGCGACGTTCATGCAGCTCGATCAGCAGATTGCCGAGCGCCTGGCGCAAGTCGAGCAGCAGAAGGAAGAACTGGCCGAGCAGCAACAACGTCAGCAAACGCTGGAGAAAGAACAGGATCGCCAGCAGACCCGCCTGCAGCAATCGCAAGCCGCCGAACAGCAATTCAATGCGCTGGCCGAGCAACAACAGGCTTGCCAGCAAAAACTCACGCAACTGCTCGGTGAGCACAGCAGCGCCGAGCACTGGCAGCAGCAACTCGAACTCGCCGTTGAGCAGGTACGCAACGCCGAAACAAGCACGGCTCAAGCGCTGCAAAACGTCAGCACGCAACGCGTGCAGATCGCCGCCGAGCTCAAGGCACAGCGTGAACGTTTACAAGCGCTGGAAAGCGAAGACAAGGATCTCGCCGGCAAGATTGCCGACTGGCGCGCCCGCCATCCCGAGCTGGACGACGGCGGCCTCGAAGACCTGTTGCGGGTCGATGATGCGCAACTGGCTGAATTACGCGAACACTTGCAGCGCAATGAAAAAGCCATTGAACAGGCCAAAGTGCTGGTGCAGGAACGCGATCAGCGTTTGCTCGCTCATCAGGCGCAGCACAACGGCAATCTCGATGCCGAACAACTCGCCAGTGCGCTCGTTGACCTGCAGCACCAGTTCAACGTCAGCGAGCAGCAATGCGCCGAATTGCGCGCCGAACAGGCTGAAGACCAGCGCCGACAGAACGCCAATCAGGCACTGGCGCAGCAAATCGCCGACGCCTATGCCGAATACCAGCGCTGGGCACGTCTGAGTGCGTTGATCGGTTCGGCGACGGGCGACACTTTCCGCAAGATCGCCCAGGCCTACAACCTCGATTTGCTCGTGCACCACGCCAACGTGCAGTTGCGCCAATTGGTCAAACGCTATCGCCTGAAACGCGGCGGCAGCATGCTCGGCCTTTTGGTGATGGACAAGGAGATGGGCGACGAATTGCGCTCGGTGCATTCGTTGTCCGGCGGCGAGACGTTCCTGGTTTCGCTGGCCCTTGCGCTGGGCCTGGCATCAATGGCGTCGAGCACGCTGAAAATTGAATCGCTGTTCATCGACGAAGGCTTTGGCAGCCTTGATCCGGAATCCCTGCAACTGGCGATGGATGCCCTCGACGGCTTGCAGGCGCAGGGCCGCAAGGTCGCGGTGATTTCCCACGTGCAGGAGATGCACGAGCGAATCCCGGTGCAGATTCAAGTGCTGCGCCAGGGCAACGGTTTGAGCACGCTGGAGGTGAAATGAATACGCTGTACTCATTCCGCCGCTGCCCCTACGCCATGCGCGCGCGGATGGCCCTGCGTTATTGCGGCGTGCCGGTGGAAATCGTTGAGGTCAGCCTCAAGGCCAAACCGGCCGAGATGCTCGCGATCTCGCCCAAGGGCACGGTACCGGTGCTGGATGCGGATGGTCGGGTGATCGATGAAAGCCTGGAAATCATGCGCTGGGCGCTGGCACAGAATGATCCGCAGGATTGGTTGCTCAGCGGTGATGCTCGTGTTGCCGAGTTGATCGAAGCCAATGATCAGGTGTTCAAGGTCCATTTGAACCGCTACAAATATGCCGAGCGCTATCCCGAGCAGCCGATGGAAGTTTATCGGGCCGAGGGGGCGGTGTTTTTTGCGCAGGCTGGACGAATTGCTTGAGGGCCGGGATTACTTGCTGACCGATCATCCGAGCCTGGCGGATGTGGCGTTATTGCCGTTCGTACGCCAGTTCGCCCATGTCGATCGCGAGTGGTTCGCGCAGACGCCGTACGTTCGCTTGCAAGCCTGGCTTCAACACTTCCTCGAATCTGATCTCTTCACCTCGATCATGAAGAAATAGCCCCCCAGCCTTCTGCATGCACATTACCTGTGGCGAGGGGATTTATCCCCTCACCACAATGAATTTCACTCAAGGCAGTTGTTGGAGTTTGGTCAAGCCTGCAGGTCAAGCCAGCACCTGGCACATCCCGAGGGCCGAGCAATCCACTTCGAACGGGTCGAGAAAATTCGCTGCGGCCTTGCTCGGCGGATTGCCGGCCAGCAGCCCCAGCGTATTCGCCCGCTCGATGTCGTGGGCGATGTTGTGATTGGCCTCTATGGCTCGTGCCAGCGCTCCCACCGAACCCTGCCCAATGCCCAGCAACGACGCGCCGTTAGTCATCAACGCGAGACTGGCGATAACCCAAAGTCTGTAGCCTTTCATGCGCCGCCGACTCCTGCGAGTTCAGCCCGGTCGACCATCACGCTTTGCGAGCGGTGTTCGAACTGAATGCCGGGACTTGCGACCTGAATCGGTGCGTCGAAGCTGTGTTCCATCTGCGATGAGATGCTGACGATCAGCACCAGCGCCAGGTACAGGCCGATGGCCAGGTAGGCGCCGAATTTGGCAGAAGAGATGATTGCGCTGGCCATGGTGTTCTCCCGTGGGCATGTTTCGATGCCCACAGAATCGATCAAAAAAGCTGTGGCAACCACTCAGGGTTTTCCATAGTGAACATCAGCTTCGTTGATCATTAAGCCGGTCTATTTCGGCGTTGAATAAAACCTATCGTGTGGTCAAACGCACACACATGTAGGAGCTGCCGAAGGCTGCGATCTTTTGACGTTGAAGATCAAAAGATCGCAGCCTTCGGCAGCTCCTACAGGAGATCGTGTATCTCTCGGGAACGGGGAATTTCAGTGTTGGGCTTTGTGATCCAGCGCAGCGTAGAAGTTGGCGCTCTGTTGCAGATATTTCTGGGTGTAGCTCTGGGCGTGGGATTTTTTGCTGTTGATTTCGACGTTGGCACTGGCTGGCAGAACCACGGTGGCGGAGATGGCGGAAGCGGCGATGACGGAGAAAAGATTGAAGTTCATGGCGGTAACCCTCGTGTTCGGTTGGCTTGCTTGCCCGGTTGGGCTGTGGAGCCAACTTAACGCTCGAGGGTTGATCGCTTGAAATGCTTTGTAACAGTAGCAGTTATCAGCGCGATTAATACATAGAGACAGGCCCCGCGAACCGGGGCCTGTGGCTTATTGTCGCACTACGAACTTCAGGTCGCTGGGCGCGTCCATCGGCAGTTTCTGCACGGTTTTACCGAGCAGACCGGTCTTGCCATCGCGTTCAACAACGACAATCTCATTGCTCTTCTGGTTGGCAATCAGCAGGAATTTGCCACTCGGGTCGAGGCTGAATTCGCGCGGGTGATCACCTTCCACCGAACGTTTTTGCAGCTCTTTGAGTTGGCCGGTCGCCGGATCAATGCTGAACACGACCAACTGATTGGCGGTGCCACGGTTGCTGACGTAGAGGAATTTGCCGTCAGCGGAAGCATGCAGCGCAGCCCCTGCCTTGTCCGAGGTCGGTTGGCCAGCCGCGAGGTCTACAAGTTGTGTCTGAGTCAGCACGCCGTCGTTGTAATCGAATACCGCGACTTGCGCACTCATTTCCATGGTCAGCCAGGCATGTTTGCCGTCAGCACTGAACAACAGATGACGCGGACCGCTGCCGGCAGGCATGGCCACCGAGGCGGTTTTGGCCGGGGTCAGCGGCAAATCCGGGTTGGCCTTCGGGTCGAACTGGTAGATGAAGACCTTGTCCGCGCCCAGATCATTGGAGAACACATAACGGCCGTCCGGCGAAGAGACCGTCGAGTGCACGTGGTTCGATGCCTGACGTTCTGGGTTGACCCGGCTCGCCGGGTGCGCGCTCATCTGCACCACCGGTTTGAGTTTGCCGTCTGCCCCTACCGGCAACACCGCCAGCGTGCCGCCCGGATCTTCCATCACCGAATAGTTGCTGACGAACAAATGGCTGGCGTCATGGCTGAGGCTTGAATGGGTCGGCTCGTTGCCCAGGCTTTGTACCTGATTGATGAGGCTAAGCGCATGGGTTTTCGGATCGATCGCATAACTGCTGACGCGACCGACCGGATCGGTTTGACCTGGACCATTTTCGTTGACCACGAACAAGCGTTTCTGGTCTTTGGACAGAGTGAGCCACGATGGGTTTTCGCTTTTCACCACTTGCAGTGGTTTGGCTTCGATCTGACCAGTGGCGCTATCGAAGCTCATCCGATAGATGCCTTGGCTGGCGCCGGCAGTGTAAGAGCCGACCAGCAGCTGGAAGCTTTCAGCGGATGCACTGGAAAGGCCCATCGCACCGACGCTGCCGGCCATCAGCAGCGGCCAGAATTTACGCATTTTCATCAGTTTCATCCTCGTCGTCGCTGCTGCTGACTACGTCGCCAAGGCACACCAGACGGTGTTCGCCGGTGGTCTTGGTATCGCTGGCATAGCCAATGACCAGCCAGCTCTGCAGAGCTTCGTCAAACGTCGCCGCTTCAACTTGAGCCGGGGTGAATTCCCAATGCTTGGCCGCTCGGCCATCGATGCATTCGATGTGCAGATTATCGTCTTCATCGAGGGCGAATTCGAAAGCGTGCAGGCCGTCGATTTCGACCATTCCGCAGTGTTCGAGGGCGTTGAGAAGGGTTGGGGCAGTCATGGTGAACAGTCTTTGTAGGGGGGAAAGAGCGAATGATAGCTCATGGCGCCCCCGCTCCCCACTGTAGGAGCTGCCGAAGGCTGCGATCTTTTGATCTTGGTCTTTAAAACAGGATCAAAAGATCGCAGCGTGCCGCAGCTCCTACAGAGGAGCGGTGTTTAGAGGGCTTCGCGCGATGGCTTGCCATCCACCAGGCGCTGGATGCGCAGCGGGTTGGCGTTTTTCAGCGGTTCCGGCAGCAAGCTGTCCGGGTAGTTCTGGAAACACACCGGACGCAGGAAACGGTCGATGGCCAGCGTGCCGACCGAAGTGCCACGGGCGTCGGAGGTTGCCGGATACGGGCCGCCATGGACCATCGAGTCACACACCTCGACACCGGTCGGATAACCGTTTAGCAGGATCCGCCCGACCTTCTGCTCCAGCAGCGGCGTGAGTTCTGCGAACTGCTCAAAATCACTAGGCTCGCCGATAATCGTCGCCGTGAGCTGCCCGTGCAAACCGTTCAATGCGGCACTGAGTTGCGCTTGATCGGCCACCTCGACAATCACTGTCGTTGGGCCGAACACCTCTTCCTGCAGCACTTCATCGCCGTTGATCAAAAGGCTGACATCCGCTTTGAAAAGTTGCGGCTGCGCTTGATTGCCCTGCTGCGGATTGCCCGCCAGATGCTCAATGCCTTGATGCGCGAGAAGCTTCTGCAAGCCGTTGCCGTAACTGCCAAGGGTGCCGGCATTGAGCATGGTTTGAGCCGATTGGTCGCCGATCAAACCTGCAACCTGTTGCACGAATGCGCTGAATTCAGGCGAGCGAATACCGATGACCAAACCGGGATTGGTGCAGAACTGACCGCAGCCCTGCACGACCGACGCGGTGAGGTCGCGAGCGACGCTTTCCGAGCGAGCGGCCAGCGCCTGTGGCAAGACGATCACCGGGTTGATGCTCGACATCTCGGCAAATACCGGGATCGGTTGCGGGCGTGCCGCGGCCATGTCGCACAACGCACGTCCACCCTTGAGCGAACCGGTGAAACCCACAGCCTGAATCGCCGGATGCTTGACCAGCCACTCGCCGACGCCACCGCCGTAGATCATGTTGAACACACCCGCTGGCATCGCGGTTTTTTCCGCCGCACGAATCAGTGCATCAGCCACCAGCTCGGCCGTGGCCATGTGACCGCTGTGCGCCTTGAACACCACCGGGCAACCGGCAGCCAGTGCCGATGCGGTGTCGCCACCGGCAGTGGAAAACGCCAGCGGAAAATTGCTCGCGCCGAACACGGCGACTGGACCGAGGCCGATGCGGTACTGACGCAGATCCGGGCGCGGCAATGGCTGGCGATCCGGCAACGGCAAATCGATCCGTGCGCCATAGAAATCGCCGCGGCGCAGCACTTTGGCGAACAGGCGCATCTGGCCGCTGGTGCGACCGCGTTCGCCCTGAATACGGCCAGCCGGCAACGCGGTTTCGCGGCAGACAACGGCGACGAAATCATCACCGAGCGCGTCCAGTTCGTCGGCAATCGCGTCGAGAAACTGCGCGCGGCGCTCGGCGCTGAGGCTGCGATAGGCCGGGTAGGCGGCAGCGGCGGCTTTGGCGGCGGCGTCAACTTCTTCGGCAGTGGCCTGGATGAAATCGTGCGGCAGTTGTTCGCCCGTCGTCGCGTCAACGCTTTGCAATTTGACGTTGCCGGCAGCGCTACGCTGACCGCCGATGTAGTTGTGACCGAGAATCTGAGTCATGGGATCTCCTTAAAGGGTGCCGATGCTGTCCGGTTCGAAAACCGCTTGAACCGGGGCGATGCCATTGATCAGCGGTGCGCCGAATTCGGCCTGGCTGATTTCGAAAACGTCACCCGGTTGGGTGCGAATGCCATCGGCGAACGACAGGGTCGCGGTGCCGAAAAAGTGAATGTGCACGTCGCCCGGGCGCAGGAACTGGCTGTACTTGAAGTGGTGGTATTCGAGGTTCGCCAGGCTGTGGCACATATTGGCCTCGCCACTGAGGAACTCGTTCTGCCACAACACTTCGCCATCACGCAGGATACGACTGGTGCCTGCAAGGTGTTGGGGTAGCTCACCGACGCGAAGTTCCGGGCCATAACTGCAACTGCGTAATTTCGAGTGGGCCAGGTACAGGTAATTCTTGCGCTCCATGACGTGATCGGAGAACTCGTTGCCGACGGCGAAGCCCAGGCGATACGGCTTGCCGTCATGGCCGATGATGTACAGGCCGGCCATCTCCGGCTCTTCGCCGGCGTCTTCGGCGAACGGCGGCAACGGGAAGGCTTCGCCCGGACGCACGACGATGCTGCCGTCGCCCTTGTAGAACCATTCCGGCTGAACACCCGCCTGCCCCGCCGCCGGCTTACCGCCCTCGACACCCCATTTGAAGATTTTCATGGTGTCGGTCATCGCGGTTTCGTCACCGGCCTGCTGGTGCATCTTGTCGCGGGCCGAGGCGCTGCCCAGATGCGTCAGACCGGTGCCGCTGACCAGCATGTGCGCCGGGTCCGGGTGATCGAGCGGAGGCAGGATGCGCAGGTCTTTGAGCAACTGCGCATAGTCATGGCTGGTGCCCAGGCCGAGGCTTTTTACTTGCTGCTCCAGAGTGCCGCCGGCTTCGATGGCGGCCAGGGCCAGATCACGCACGCTGCGGGCATCCTGCACTTCGCGCACCACAGTGCTTTCGACCACGCCGACGCGGCGTTCGCCGTTACTCAATTCGAATTGAACCAGATGCATAAATTTTCTCCTTTATACAAAACTCTTGAACACTGAAGAACTCTGTGGGAGCTGGCTTGCCAGCGATAGCAATCTGTCAGACACATCAATGTGGGATGTGCCGCCGCCATCGCTGGCAAGCCAGCTCCCACAGGGTCGGTGGTGATTGATGGATGAGTGTCAGGTGCGGGTCGCACCACGCGCACTCGCGGCAAATTGATCAGCCGGCAACACGTGCTTACGCTCCAGCACGCGATACACCACGCCAGTCAGAATCAGCCCAAACACCATCACTCCCGACAGGAAGTACAACCCCGAAGCCAGATTGCCGGTGTGTTCTTTGAGCGCGCCGATCACGAACGGCCCGATGTAGCCGCCGAGGTTGCCCACCGAGTTGATCAGCGCGATCCCCGCCGCCGCACTCGCACCGGCAAAGAACCGCCCCGGCAGCGTCCAGAACACCGCCGTGCAGGAAAACAGCGCAAACGCCACCAGACACAGCGCTGCCAGTTGCGCCACCGGCAATGTCAGCCAGGCACTGAGGAACAAGCCAATCGCGCCCAGTACATAAAGCACCGCCAAATGCCCGTAGCGATCGTTCATGCGATCGGAACTGCGCGGGATGATCAGCAGACCGATGATCCCGAAGATGTACGGCACCGACGACACGAAACCGGTCATCAGATCGCTGCCGCCGAACTGTTTGATCAACGTCGGCAACCACAAGCCGAGGCCGTAAATGCTCAGGGTCACCGGCAGATAGAACAGCGCCAGCAGCAACACGCGTTTGTCTTTCAACGCATGCAAAGGATTGCCGTGACGGGTCTGGCCGTACTCCTGCAGATCCTTTTTCAGCTCGCCGGTCAGCCAGTCTTTCTCGGCCTGATCCATCCACTTCACCTGTTGCGGGCCGTCAGGCAACCAGCGCAGCACCGGCCAGGTCAGCAGGATCGCCGGGGTGCCGATGACGATGAACAGCCACTGCCAGCCGTGCAGGCCGAGAATGCCGTCCATGCCTAGCAAACCGCCGGACACGGGGCCGGTGATCATCATGGCGATGGGTTGCGAAAGAATGAACAGCCCGAGGATCTTGCCGCGATGGCGCACCGGGAACCATTGGGTGATGTAGTAGAGAACGCCGGGGAAGAACCCTGCCTCTGCCGCGCCGAGCAAAAAGCGCATGACATAGAAGCTGTGCGGGCCCTGGACGAAGGCCATGCCGATGGTGATCGCGCCCCAGGTGATCATGATCCGCGCAAACCAGCGCCGCGCACCGAAGCGTTCGAGCATCAGGTTGCTGGGGATTTCGAAAAGGAAATAACCAATGAAGAACAGCCCGGCACCGAGGCCATAGGCCGCATCGCCGATGCCGATGTCGGCGCCCATGTGCAGCTTGGCGAAGCCGACGGCGGAGCGATCCACATAGGCGATCAGGTACAGCAGGATCAGGAAGGGAATCAGTTTCAGTGTGATGCGCCGTATCAGGCGCAATTCCTGGCTCATGAGATCGGTCTCCGATTGTTGTTTTTATAGAACCTCGGGGGACGCCTCTCACGGAAAACCGCCAGGGCCATCCCTCCGTCGAAAACGACTATATAGTAATACTAATTACCCAACAACACTTCCAAACCGTTGAATTTGAGCTTATGTTAAGCCACAGCTGGAACACTATAGTCATACAATAAGAGAATCGATCATGTCTGATAAGAAACCCACCCTGCGCTCCGCCCAATGGTTTGGCACGGCCGACAAGAACGGCTTCATGTACCGCAGCTGGATGAAGAATCAGGGCATCGCCGACCACCAGTTTCATGGCAAGCCGATCATCGGCATCTGCAATACCTGGTCGGAACTGACCCCGTGCAACGCGCATTTCCGCCAGATCGCGGAGCACGTCAAACGCGGGGTGATCGAGGCCGGTGGTTTCCCGGTGGAATTCCCGGTGTTCTCTAACGGTGAATCCAACCTGCGCCCGACCGCCATGCTCACCCGCAACCTGGCGAGCATGGACGTTGAGGAAGCGATTCGCGGCAACCCGATTGACGGCGTGGTGCTGCTGACCGGTTGCGACAAAACCACCCCGGCGCTGCTGATGGGCGCGGCAAGTTGCGACGTGCCGGCCATCGTCGTCACCGGCGGACCGATGCTCAACGGCAAGCACAAGGGCAAGGATATCGGTTCCGGCACCGTGGTCTGGCAGCTCAGCGAACAGGTCAAGGCCGGCACCATCACCATTGACGATTTCCTCGCGGCCGAGGGCGGCATGTCGCGTTCGGCGGGCACCTGCAACACCATGGGCACCGCGTCGACCATGGCCTGCATGGCCGAAGCGCTGGGCACTTCGCTGCCGCACAACGCGGCGATTCCAGCGGTGGATGCGCGGCGTTATGTGCTGGCGCACATGTCCGGCATGCGTGCAGTGGAGATGGTTCGCGAAGATCTGAAACTGTCGAAGATCCTCACCAAGGAAGCCTTCGAAAACGCCATCCGTGTTAACGCCGCGATCGGTGGTTCGACCAACGCCGTGATCCACTTGAAAGCCATCGCCGGACGCATTGGCGTCGAACTGGATCTGGACGACTGGACGCGCATCGGCCGCGGCATGCCGACGATTGTCGATCTGCAACCGTCCGGGCGTTTCTTGATGGAAGAGTTCTATTACGCTGGAGGTCTGCCAGCGGTGTTGCGTCGCCTCGGTGAAGCTAATCTGATCCCCAATCCGAATGCCCTGACCGTCAACGGCAAGTCCATCGGCGAGAACACCAAGGACGCGCCGATCTATGGCGAAGACGAGGTGATCCGTACCCTCGACAATCCGATTCGTGCCGACGGCGGTATCTGTGTGCTGCGCGGTAACTTGGCGCCACTGGGCGCGGTACTCAAACCGTCCGCAGCCAGCGCCGAACTGATGCAGCATCGCGGTCGTGCAGTGGTGTTCGAGAACTTCGACATGTACAAGGCGCGAATCAACGATCCGGAACTGGATGTTGATAAAGATTCGATTCTGGTAATGAAAAACTGTGGGCCGAAGGGTTATCCGGGCATGGCCGAAGTCGGCAACATGGGCCTACCTGCCAAGCTGTTGGCCCAGGGTGTGACCGACATGGTGCGCATTTCTGATGCGCGGATGAGCGGCACGGCGTACGGCACGGTGGTTTTGCACGTCGCGCCGGAAGCGGCAGCCGGTGGGCCGCTGGCCACGGTGAAGGAAGGCGACTGGATCGAACTCGATTGCGCCACTGGCCGTTTGCACCTGGACATTCCGGATGCCGAACTGGCGGCGCGCATGGCCGATCTGCAACCACCGCAGCAATTGCTGGTGGGCGGTTATCGTCAGCTGTACATCGACCATGTGTTGCAGGCGGATCAGGGCTGTGACTTTGACTTTTTGGTGGGTTGCCGAGGGGCTGAAGTGCCGCGTCATTCTCACTGACAGCACAAACCCCTGTAGGAGTGAGCCTGCTCGCGATAGCAATCTGTCAGTTGACACCTCTATTGACCGTCACACCGCCATCGCGAGCAGGCTCACTCCTACATTCGGTTTTGCATCCACCTCAAGAATGCCCGGTGCCTGCTATGATGCGCGGCATCTCCATCGCTCAGGATCGCGCCGCTCCCCATGGATTACCGTAAACCTTCCGACCGCAAAAGCATGCACTCGCGCATTGTCCAGGAACTGGGCAAGCAGATCGTCTCCGGACGCTTTTTGCCCGATGACAAACTGCCCGCCGAAGCCTTGTTGTGCGAGGAGTACGCGGTCAGCCGGCCGGTGTTGCGCGAAGCCACGCGGGTGTTGGTGGCCAAAGGTCTGGTGTATTCGAAGCCGCGCGTCGGCACGGTGGTCAAGGCGCGCCGCGAATGGCACATGCTCGACCCGGACGTGCTGCACTGGCTGATGCAAAGCAGCCCGCAGAATGAGTTTTTCAACGTACTGACCAGCGTGCGCAGCATCATCGAACCTGCCGCCGCCGCCCTCGCCGCCCAGCATGCGACCGACGCCGACATTGCCGCCATCGGCGAAGCCTACCAACGCATGGAAGCGGCGCCGACGCCGGAAGCACTGCTGCAACCGGACCTGGATTTTCATAGCCGCATTGCCGATGCGACGCACAATGATTTGTTGGCGAATCTGTGCAACATGTTGTCGGTGGCGATTGCCGAGGCGTTGAAACATTCGAATCAGCGGCCGAATCTGCATGAATTGGCGTTACCGAGGCACAAGGCGATTTTGACGGCCATTGAAAATCGCGATGCGCTGGGGGCGCGGCATGCAACGTTGGTGCAGCTGGATGATGCGCGCAGTGCGTTGAGTGTTGTGTTGGGGGCTGAGCTTTCTTGAAGCAAAGTCAAAAGATCGCAGCCTTCGGCAGCTCCTACAGGGGCTGAGTGCATCCGCAGTTCAACGATGCATGGGGCATCTAACCTGAATGAAACCCATGTAGGAGCTGCCGAAGGCTGCGATCTTTTGATCCTGATCCACAAAAAAAGCCGCAACCCTAAGGTTGCGGCTTTGTCGTTTCAGCCCTTCAGATCAATGCGCAAACAGCGAGTTGCCCTTCTGCCCCGCCAGTTTCTCTGGCTTGATCAGGAACTTCGCCAGTGCCGGCAGCAGCCACAGCGCACCGAACATGTTCCACAGCAGCATGAAGGTCAGCATCAGGCCCATGTCGGCCTGGAACTTGATCGCCGAGAAGATCCAGGTGCATACGCCGATGGCCAGGCACAGACCGGTGAACAGCACCGCTTTACCGGTGGATTTCAGGGTCTGGTAATAGGCTTCCTGCAACGGCAGACCGGCACGCAGGAAACTTTCCAGGCGGCTGTAGATGTAGATCCCGTAGTCGACGCCGATACCCACGCCCAGCGCCACCACCGGCAACGTCGCCACTTTTACACCGATGCCCATGAACGCCATCAGCGCGTTGCCGAGTACCGAAGTCAGCACCAGCGGCAGCACGATGCACAAGGTCGCCGCCCACGAGCGGAAGGTGATCATGCACATCACCGCCACGCAGATGTACACCAGGATCAGGATGGTCAGCTCAGCCTGTTTGATGACTTCGTTGGTGGCCGCTTCGATACCGGCGTTACCCGCGGCGAGGATGAATTCCAGGCCGTCCTTGTTGTTGTCCTTGGCGAATTCCTGCACCGCATGCACCGCACGATCAAGGGTTTCCGCCTTGTGGTCGTTGAGGAACACCAGCACCGGCGCCAGCGAGCAGCTGTTGTTGTACAAACCATCAGCACGGGCAATCGAGTTGTTCAGCACGTCCGGGTTGCGCGACAGGGTTTCCCATTTCAGGTTGCCCTCGTTCATGCCTTTGATCATCTGCTTGGACACAGTCACCAACGAGATCGCCGACTGCACGCCCTCGGTGTTCTGCATCTTCCACATCAGCTCATCGATCGGCGCCATGGCTTCAATGCGTGAGCAGCCTTCAGCCTTTGTCTTGACCATCACCACCAGCACGTCGGAACTGGTCGAATAGTTGCTGATGATGAAGTTGTTGTCCTTGTTGTAGCGCGAATCAGGACGCAACTCCGGCGCGCCTTGGTCAAGGTCGCCGATTTTCAGGTTCTGGCTGTACCAGAGGCCACCACCGAAGGCGACCAGCGCCAGAGCGACGGAGATCGGTGCAACTTTCGGGCTGGCAAAGTTCGACAGCAGGCGCCAGAACGGATGTTCGCGGTTCGCGTCCTTCTTGCTCTTGGCAATAGCGCGTTTGCTGATGCCGACATAGGAGATGGCGACCGGCAACAGGATCAGGTTGGTAAACACGATCACCGCCACACCGATGGACGCACCGATGGCCAGTTCACGGATCACGCCGATGTCGATGATCAGCAGCGTGATGAAGCCCACCGCATCCGCGAGAATCGCGATCATCCCCGGCAGAAACAGTTGCCGGAACGTGCGTCGTGCAGCGGTCAGCGCGTTGTCGGCCTCGCTGGATTGCAGGGCGATACCGTTGATCTTCTGCACGCCATGAGAAATGCCGATGGCGAAAATCAGGAACGGCACCAGCATCGAATACGGATCGAGTCCGAAGCCGAAGAAGTGCATCAAGCCGAGTTGCCAGACCACCGCCACCAGCGTCGTGCTCAATACCGCGATGGTGCTGCGCACGCAGTTGGTGAACCACAGCAGCAGAATCAGGGTGATCACGAAGGCAATGCCGAAGAACAGCACCACCATCACCAGACCATCGATCAGATCGCCAACCTTCTTGGCGAAACCGACGATGTGGATCTTGATGTTCGGGTTCTGCGCTTCGAACTTGTTGCGGATCTTGTCTTCCAGCTCATGGGAGAACTTGCGGTAATCCAGCGCCAGCAACTTGCCCTGATCCTGCGGGTCCGGGTAGGACTCCAGCAGCGGGATGTCGACGATGCTCGACTTGAAGTCGTTGGCCACCAGACGGCCAACCTGACCGGACTTGAGCACGTTGTTGCGCAGCAGATCGAGGCTGTCTTGCGAGCCGTTGTAGCTCTGCGGAATCACCTCACCGCCGGCGAAACCCTCCTCGGTCACTTCGGTCCAGCGCACGCTCGGGCTCCACAGCGACTTCAGCCCGGAGCGGTCAACGCCGGAAATGTAGAACACCTCGTCGTTGATCTGGCGCAGGGTCTCCATGTACTCCTTGGAGAAGATGTCGCCATCGGTGGCTTCCACCGAAATCCGCACGGTGTTACCCAGGTTCGCCAGATCGTTGCGGTGCTCCATCATCTTCTCGATGAACGGATGCTGCAGCGGGATCATTTTTTCGAAACTGGTGGACGGCCGGATCAACGTGGCCTGCCAGAACAGGAAAATGCTCACCACCAGGCAGATCAGGATCACAGCCGGGCGGTTGTTGAAAATCAGGCGTTCGAGAACCGTCGCCTTTTCCTGGTTATGTGTGTTCAAGGAAGTCATAGCCCCGCCTTCTTATTATTGATCTCGGCGCCGTTTGGCAGCGTGGTGTGGACGCCACCCTGCCCGGTCAGAATCAGGTTGCCATTGCCGGCGGCGGTGACCGACGACAGCGAAATGCGATCCGCGCGGTTGAATACGCTGAAGGTTTCGCCGTTGTCGCTGCTGCTGATCACCGAGCCGCCGTTGCCGACGATGACGATTGAGCCGTCTTCAAGCAAGGTCGCGCCGGAAAGGCCGAATTCCAGTGATCCGCGCGCGGCTTTCAGCTCGACCTGTTCCCAGTTGCTGCCGAAATCGCTGGAGCGGTAGAGGTTGCCGCGCAAGCCGTAAGCCAGCAGCGTCTGCGGTTGAGCCGTGCCGATCACGCCGAACAGCGAGCCTTCGTATGGGCCTTCGAGTTTTTCCCAGGTCTGGCCCTCGTCGGCGGAGCGGAACATGCTGCCCGATTCGCCGACGATGAACAGCCCGGCGTCTTTCACAGCAGCGATGGCGTTGAGGTGGAACTGGTCTTCGTTGTCGAGGCGGTCACTGACGTCTTCCCAGTTTTTGCCGCCATCGGTGGTTTCCAGCAGCGCGCCATAAGCGCCCACGGCAAAGCCGCTGTTGGCGTCCTTGAACCAGACGTCGAGCAGCGGCGATTCACGTTTGAGGTCTTCGAATTGTTTGGTCCAGGTCAGGCCACCGTCCTCGCTGGCGAGGATTTGCGCGTCATGGCCGACCGCCCAGCCGTGCTTGTCGTCGACAAAATACACGGCCGTCAGCAACTGCCGGCTCGGCACCTTGGCCTGAGTCCAGGTCTTGCCCTGGTCATCGGAATAGAGAATGTGCCCGCGATCCCCGACCGCCACCAACCGGGCGCCGGCGTGGACTACGTCAAGAATGAGGCTTTTCGCGGCTTTGGCTGATTCGGTGGCATAAACCACATCGGCTGGAGCCTGGGCGGCAATCACAGGTGCCGACAACATGGCAAAGCCCAGCATCGAGAGTGCTGTGGCCAGCAACGCGGTGTTGCATAACGCCGGCGGGCGGCAACGACTCATAGACCTTCCCCTATTTATTATTGTTAGGCCATTTGGCCTTCAAGGGCGCCGCAAGGGTGTTCGAGCGATCGCTGGTCAGAAGCATAGTCCTGAAACCCGCAATCCAGAGCCCCTTCGGAAGCTGGCTCATCCTATCGGGCTTTGGAAACGTCTGACAATCGGCGCCACGTTATCTTTTGTTAACCGCCGGGGAACGACACAACCCCTGTAGGAGCTGCGGCACGCTGCGATCTTTTGATCCTGATGTTTAAAAACAGGATCAAAAGATCGCAGCGTGCCGCAGCTCCTACATATAAATCGCCTCCGCTCCGATGGATTGCGACGGCGGCTGAATGCACCGCCATTCGCCGGATGGATGACGCAAAACTCGCAAGGGGGACTTGCGCGACAGGTATTATGGTATACCATCAGACGGACAGACACTTTCAATCCTCCACCGGAGCAGCTCATGAGTTTCGAAATTCGCAAGATCGTCAGCTATGTCGAAGAAACCTTCATCGAAGGCGGCAAAGCCACCGACAAGCCAGTGACCATGGTTGGTCTCGCCGTGGTGATGAAAAACCCTTGGGTGGGCAACGGCTTTGTTGAAGACCTCAAGCCGCAGATCCGCGCCAACTGCTCCGACCTCGGCGCGCTGATGGTTGAGCGACTGGTGGGGATCATTGGCGGCGCAGAAAAAATCGAGGCCTACGGCAAAGCCGCTGTCGTCGGCGCTGATGGCGAGATCGAGCACGCCTCCGCCGTGATCCACACCCTGCGCTTCGGCAACCACTACCGCGAAGCGGTCAACGCAAAGAGCTACCTGAGCTTCACCAACAAGCGCGGCGGCCCGGGTACCTCGATTCAAATCCCGATGATGCACAAAGACGACGAAGGCCAGCGTTCGCACTACATCACCCTGGAAATGCAGATCGAAGACGCGCCGCGCGCCGACGAAATCGTCGTCGTGCTGGGTTGCGCCGACGGTGGTCGCCTGCACCCGCGCATCGGTAACCGCTACATCGATCTGGAAGAACTGGCCGCCGAAAAAGCCCAGTAATCACAATAAAAAAGGCAAGCAGGAGCGCTCCATGATTCGGCTCACCGCTGAACTCACCCCGGCTGGCACCAGTTACCTGGCGACCGGCCAAGGCCAGCCCGTGGTTTTGATCCACGGCGTGGGCCTGAACAAAGAAATGTGGGGCGGCCAGATTGTCGGCCTCGCCAGCCAATATCAGGTGATCGCCTACGACATGCTCGGCCACGGTGCCAGCCCACGACCGGCCAGCGGCACCAACCTGCTCGGTTATGCCGATCAGTTGCTGGAGCTGCTCGATCACTTGAACTTGCCTGAGGCAGCGGTGATCGGCTTCTCCATGGGCGGTCTGGTGGCGCGGGCGTTTGCCCTGCATTACCCGCAGCGCCTGCAAAGCCTGGTGGTGCTTAACAGTGTGTTCAATCGCAGCGAAGAGCAGCGTAATGGCGTCATCGAACGCACCGCTCAGGCGGCCGAACACGGCCCTGATGCCAATGCCGAAGCGGCGCTTTCACGCTGGTTCAGCCGCGAATATCAGGCAGCGAATCCGGCGCAGATCGCCGCGTTGCGTCAGACCCTGGCGAACAACGATCCGCAGGGTTACCTGACCACTTACGAGCTGTTCGCCACCCAAGACATGTATCGCGCCGAAGACCTGGGCAGCATTCAGGCGCCGACGCTGATCGCCACCGGTGAGCTCGATCCGGGCTCGACCCCGGAAATGGCCGAGCAACTGGCCCTGCGCATCCCCGGCGCCAAGGTTGCCGTGCTGCCCGAGCAACGGCATATGATGCCCGTAGAGTCGCCGCGTCTGGTCAACCAGACACTGCTGGAATTTCTCGAATTCGCACACTCCCGACAAAACCAAATAAAGGGGATCGTTGCATGACGCTCGCACGCTTCCAGATGTGCATCGGCGGAGAATGGGTCGACGCCCTCTCCGGCAAGACTTTCGAAAGCCTCAACCCGGCCACGGCCCAAGCCTGGGCCGAATTGCCCGACGCTGATGAAGCTGACGTCGAACGCGCCGTGCAATCGGCGCAAAACGCTTTCGACAGCCCGGCGTGGCGTGGTCTGACCGCCACTGCGCGCGGCAAACTGCTGCGTCGTCTCGGTGACTTGATCGCCGAGAACAAGGAACAACTGGCGCAACTGGAAAGCCGCGACAACGGCAAACTGATCCGCGAAACCCGTGGTCAGGTCAGTTATCTGCCAGAATTTTTCCACTACACCGCAGGGCTTGCCGACAAGCTCGAAGGCGGCACCTTGCCGCTGGATAAGCCGGATCTGTTCGCCTACACGGTGCACGAAGCCATGGGTGTGGTCGCCGCGATCATTCCGTGGAACAGCCCGCTCTATCTGACCGCGATCAAACTCGCCCCCGCCCTCGCCGCCGGCAACACCATCGTGATCAAGCCATCGGAGCACGCTTCGGCGACCATTCTTGAGCTGGCGCGCCTGGCCCTCGAAGCCGGGATTCCGCCAGGCGTGGTCAACGTCGTCACCGGTTACGGCCCGAGCACCGGCGCCGCCCTCACCCGTCATCCGCTGATCCGCAAAATCGCCTTCACCGGCGGAGCGGCCACAGCTCGGCATGTGGTGCGCAGCAGTGCCGAGAACTTCGCCAAGTTGTCGCTGGAACTCGGCGGCAAGTCGCCGAACATCATCTTCGCCGACGCCGATCTGGACAGCGCGATCAACGGCGCGATTGCCGGGATTTACGCGGCATCCGGTCAGAGTTGTGTGTCCGGCTCGCGGCTGTTGGTGCAGGACGAAATCTACGACGAGTTCGTCAGTCGACTGGTCGAGCGCGCCCAGCGCATTCGCATCGGCAACCCGCAGGAAGACAGCAGTGAAATGGGCCCGATGGCCACCGCACAGCAGCTCGCGGTGGTTGAAGGTCTGGTCGCCGATGCCCTTGCCGAAGGTGCAGTTTTGCGTACCGGTGGCAAGCGTCCGACGGGGCTTGGTGACGGCTGGTTCTACGAGCCGACACTGTTCGTGTGCGACAGCAATTCGATGAAGATCATGCAGGAAGAAGTCTTCGGCCCTGTCGCCTCGGTCATTCGCTTTAAAGATGAAACCGAAGCGCTGGCCATCGCCAACGATTCACAGTTTGGCCTCGCCGCCGGTATCTGGACCCGTGACCTGGGCCGCGCCCATCGCCTCGCTCGGGATGTGCGGTCGGGGATTATCTGGGTCAACACCTACCGCGCGGTGTCGGCCATGGCGCCGATTGGCGGCTTCAAGAACAGTGGCTATGGACGCGAAAGCGGCATCGATTCGGTGCTGGCCTACACCGAACTGAAAACGGTGTGGATCAACCTTTCTCAGGCGCCAATGCCTGATCCGTTTGTGATGCGCTAGGAGACCTGCGACATGATCGAACCCGGCATATATAAAGACGTGATGAGCTCGTTTCCGTCCGGCGTCACGGTGGTCACCGCCCTCGACCCGGACGGCGGCATCGTCGGCATCACCGCGAGCGCCTTCAGCGCACTGTCGATTGACCCGGCATTGGTGCTGTTCTGCCCTAATTACGCTTCCGACACCTACCCGATCTTGCGCGACAGCAAGCGCTTCGCCATTCATTTGCTCTCAGCCGAGCAGACCGCCGAGGCCTACGCTTTTGCCGGTAAAGGCAAGGACAAGGCCAAAGACATCGAGTGGCATTTGAGCGAACTGGGCAACCCGATATTGGCCAAGGCTACGGCGATCATCGAGTGCGAGTTGTGGCGTGAATACGATGGCGGCGATCACGCGATCATCGTTGGCGCGGTGAAAAATCTGATCCTGCCCGAGCAACCAGTGACGCCGATGATTTATCACAAGGGCAAGCTAGGTCCCCTGCCAACCTTGGCCTGACGGATTCACACAATTCCCTGTGTAGGAGCTGCCGAAGGCTGCGATCTTTTGACTTTGATTTTTAAAGACAAGATCAAAAGATCGCAGCCTTCGGCAGCTCCTACAGGGGAATGTGTGTGAGGAGGAATGATGAACAATGAAAAATACGAAAAAGGCCTGAAGATCCGCACTCAGGTATTGGGCGAAGCCTATGTGCAACGCTCAATAGAGAACGCCGACGACTTCACCCGCCCGTTGCAGGAAATGGTCACCGAATACTGCTGGGGCCATGTCTGGGGTCGCGAGGGTTTGTCGCTCAAGGAACGCAGCATGATCAACCTGGCGATGATCTCGGCGCTCAACCGCCCGCACGAACTCAAGCTGCATGTGCGTGGCGCCTTGCGTAACGGCCTGAGTCGTGAGCAAATACGCGAAATTCTGCTTCAAGTCGGCATTTATTGCGGCGTCCCGGCGGCCGTGGACAGTTTCCGGCTCGCCCGTGAAGCCTTTGCCGAAGCCGACGCCGAGGCATCCAGTTAACCCCTCGGCTGTTTTGATGCCCGTCTGGCATGGACAGCCACAGTAAAGAGCGGACCCCATGAAACGCCAGCCACTCGACGACAGCTTCAAGGTCAATCGCAACCCCGTTACCCTGCGCGAAATCGTGCTGGATAAACTGCGTAGCGCGATCATGAATTTCCAGCTTATGCCAGGGGATCGTCTGGTCGAACGCGATCTGTGTGATCGCCTGGGCGTCAGCCGTACGTCGGTGCGCGAAGCCTTGCGGCACCTTGAATCCGAAGGCCTGGTGGAGTTCGCCGATGCCAAGGGCCCCCGCGTCGCCATCATCACCCTCGCCGATGCCGTCGATATCTACGAACTGCGTTGCGTGCTGGAAGGCTTGATCGTGCAACTGTTCACCCTGCGCGCCAAAGCCAAGGACATCAAAGCCCTGGAGAAAGCCCTCGACGAGAACCGCAAGGCGCTCAAGGACGGCGAATTGCAGCAAGTGATCGACTCGGTACAAGGTTTCTACGATGTGCTGCTGGAAGGTTCGGGCAACCATGTCGCGGCCACTCAGTTGCGTCAGTTGCAGGCGCGCATCAGCTACCTGCGCGCGACCTCGGTGTCTCAGGAAAACCGTCGCGGCGCGAGTAATCAGGAAATGGAAAAAATGGTCGAAGCGATCAAGAGCGGTGATCCGCTGCTGGCGCATCAGGCTTGCGTGGATCACGTTCGCGCTGCCGCTGCCGTTGCTCTCGACTATCTCAAGCGCAAGCAGGAAGAAACCGGTGTCGCCGTCAAAGGCACGCCACCGATCACCCTGCCCATCGCGCTCAAAGAACCTCGTATAGGTCACTGACATGTTCAGCCCGAGCTTTTGCCCAAAGTGCGGTGGCCCTGATCTCGGTCAGCAGGTACCGCCGGGCGATACGCACGAGCGCCTGATGTGCCGCGGTTGCGGCTTCATCCACTACGTCAATCCGAAGATCATCGCCGGCTGCATCATTGAGCAGGACGGCAAATACCTCTTGTGCCAACGGGCGATTCCCCCGCGCCCGGGCACCTGGACGCTGCCCGCAGGCTTCATGGAAAGCGGCGAAACCACCGAGCAGGCCGCGCTGCGTGAAGTCTGGGAAGAAAGCGGCGTGCGCGCGGAAATCCTCTCGCCCTACTCGATTTTCAGCGTGCCGAAGATCAGCGAGGTGTACATCATCTTCCGCGCCATCGCGCTGGAGATCACCGGCCAGTTTGGCCCGGAAACCCTCGACTATAAGTTCTTCGCTCCGGAAGATATTCCGTGGGAACAGATCTATTACCCGGCGATCCGGCAGATCCTCGAACGCTATATCGAGGAACGCCAGGCTGGGGTTTACGGGATCTATGTGGGCAATGACGACAGCGGCAAGATCCATTTCATCCGCTAATCCCCCAAACGACGTAGCCCCTGTAGGAGCTGCCGAAGGCTGCGATCTTTTGATCTTGTCTTTAGAAAAACAACATCAAAAGATCGTCCGATCGCGGCCCGAGCCTTCGGCAGCTCCTACAGGGTGATCGTATGTTCGGTTAGGGGGCAACGCCTTCGACAATGATGATTTCCGCCCTCGCCCATCCCTCGCGGTAACTTTTCGCCTCTTGATACGCCGCCGAGTGGTAGCACGCCACCGCTTGTTCATAGCTATCAAACTCGATCACCACGCTGCGCTGCGGGGTCTTGCGTCCTTCCATCGCCTCGCTGCGACCGCCTCTGGCCAAAAACCGCCCACCAAACTCCGCAAACGCCTTCGGTCCGCGCTGGGTGTATTGGCTGTAGTGGTCGGGATCGGCAATGTCTACGTGAGCAATCCAGTACGCCTTCATAGTGACCTCTTTGCTGATTATGTATTATGGTATACCAATAATATTTCCAACAAACACTGAGAGTCCAGCATGGCCTTCAACAGCATCGAAGAAATCATCGCAGATTATCGCCTCGGCAAAATGGTCTTGCTGGTCGATGACGAAGATCGGGAAAACGAAGGCGACCTGTTGCTGGCCGCCGACTGTTGCACGCCCGAGGCGATCAGCTTCATGGCCCGTGAAGCACGCGGCCTGATCTGCCTGACGTTGACCGACGAACATTGCCAGCGGCTAGGTCTGGAGCAGATGGTGCCGAGCAATGGCAGCGTGTTCAGCACCGCGTTTACCGTGTCGATTGAAGCGGCGGTTGGCGTGACCACCGGTATTTCTGCAGCGGATCGCGCCTGCACGGTGGCAGCCGCGGTGGCCCCGAACGCCAGCGCCGAAGACCTGGTGCAGCCCGGCCACATCTTCCCGCTGCGCGCCAAGGAAGGTGGCGTGCTGACCCGCGCCGGCCATACGGAGGCAGGTTGCGATCTGGCCAGACTGGCCGGTTTTACGCCGGCCTCGGTCATCGTCGAAGTGATGAACGACGACGGCACCATGGCTCGTCGCCCGGATCTGGAAGTGTTTGCGCGCCAGCACGGGATCAAGATCGGCACCATTGCCGACCTGATCCACCATCGTTTGAGCACCGAGCACACCATCGAACGTATTGGCGAACGCGACCTGCCGACGGTGCATGGCACGTTCCGCCTGATCACCTTTGAAGACCGTATCGAGGGCGGCGTGCACATGGCGATGGTCATGGGTGATGTGCGCCGCGAACAACCGACGCTGGTGCGCGTGCACGTGATCGATCCGCTGCGTGATCTGGTCGGTGCCGACTACAGCGGGCCAAGCAACTGGACGCTGTGGGCGGCGCTGCAGCGGGTCGCGGCAGAGGGTCATGGAGTGGTTGTGGTGCTGGCCAATCATGAGTCTTCACAGGCGTTGCTGGAGCGGGTTCCGCAACTGACTCAACCGCCCCGGCAGTTCAGCCGGTCGCAGTCGCGGATTTATTCAGAAGTGGGGACTGGGGCGCAGATTCTGCAGAACCTTGGGGTCGGCAAGCTGCGGCATCTTGGGCCGCCGCTGAAATATGCGGGGTTGACGGGGTATGACCTGGAAGTGGTCGAGAGCATCCCCTACACCAAATAACCCACAGTTATCGATGAGCCCCTGTGGTGAGGGGATTTATCCCCGTTGGGCTGCGAAGCGGCCCCAAATCCTGCCAACGCGATCCTTCAGGAATAGCGCGTTTTCCGCTTTCAGGGCTGCTCCGCAGCCCAACGGGGATAAATCCCCTCGCCACAATTTCATCCACTGCACATCTTCGGTGCCCCCCCAAAAAACTACTTCGCCAGATAACCGGTCAGGCAAAGTGCTTGCAGAAAGTTTGGAATACCATAATATGATATTCCATAGACCGGACACTCCAACGAACGTCCATCTACTGCTCCCGACAGGCGGGCAACAACGCAAGCCCGCTCAAAAACACAACAATGAGGGCGTGAACATGGTGTTGAACAAAGCTGCAACCGCGATCTTTTTTGCGGGACTGCTCAGCGTTACCGGCCAGGCTGCAATGGCCGCCGAAAGCGTGAATTTTGTCAGTTGGGGCGGAAGCACCCAGGATGCGCAAAAACAGGCCTGGGCTGATCCGTTCAGCAAGGCCAGCGGCATCACCGTCGTTCAGGATGGCCCGACCGACTACGGCAAACTCAAAGCCATGGTTGAAAGCGGCAACGTGCAATGGGACGTGGTCGATGTCGAAGCCGATTTCGCCCTGCGCGCTGCGGCTGAAGGCCTGCTCGAACCCCTCGATTTCAAAGTCATCCAGCGCGACAAAATCGACCCGCGTTTTGTCAGCGATCACGGCGTCGGCTCATTCTTCTTCTCCTTCGTCCTCGGCTACAACGAGAGCAAACTCGGCGCCAACAAGCCGCAGGACTGGAGCGCCCTGTTCGACACGAAGACCTACCCCGGCAAACGCGCCCTGTACAAATGGCCAAGCCCCGGCGTACTCGAACTGGCGCTGCTGGCCGATGGCGTAGCCGCCGACAAGCTCTATCCGCTGGATCTGGATCGCGCCTTCAAGAAACTCGACACCATCAAGAAAAACATCGTCTGGTGGGGCGGCGGCGCGCAGTCGCAGCAACTGCTGGCATCCGGCGAAGCGAGCATGGGCCAGTTCTGGAACGGCCGCATTCACGCTCTGCAAGAGGACGGCGCGCCAGTCGGCGTGAGCTGGAAACAGAACCTGGTCATGGCCGACATTCTGGTCATTCCCAAAGGCTCGAAAAACAAGGACGCGGCGATGAAGTTTCTGGCCAACGCCAGCAGCGCCAAGGGTCAGGCCGACTTCTCCAACCTGACCGCCTACGCCCCGGTCAACCTCGACAGTGTGGAGCGTCTGGATTCGACGCTCGCCCCCAACCTGCCGACTGCCTACGCTAAGGATCAGATCACTCTTGATTTCGCGTACTGGGCCAAGAACGGTCCGGCCATCGCGACACGGTGGAACGAATGGCTGGTCAAATGAAAATGGCGGCCACTGCGTCCCGTCCCTCCACTGCCACCGGGAGCGCCGCACGCGCTGCCGGCTCGGCCGAAGGCAAAAAGGCGATTGCGATGCCGCAAGCCGAGTCCCTCAAACAACGCTGGCGCGGTGCCGGCAACCTCCTCCCGGCGATGCTGTTTCTCGGCCTGTTCTTTCTTGCGCCGCTGATTGGCCTGCTGTTGCGCGGCGTGCTGGAACCTGTGCCTGGCCTGGGCAACTATGAACAACTGTTCGCTAACTCGGCGTACGCCCGAGTGCTGCTCAACACCTTTTCGGTGGCCGGGCTGGTAACGGTGTTCAGTCTGCTGTTGGGCTTTCCGCTGGCCTGGGCGATCACGTTGGTGCCACGCGGCTGGGGGCGCTGGATTCTCAACATCGTGCTGCTGTCGATGTGGACCAGCCTGCTCGCCCGCACCTATTCGTGGCTGGTGCTGCTGCAAGCTTCGGGGGTGATCAACAAAGCGCTGATGGCGATGGGCATCATTGATCAGCCGCTGGAAATGGTGCACAACCTGACCGGTGTGGTGATCGGCATGAGCTACATCATGATCCCGTTCATCGTGCTGCCGTTGCAGGCGACCATGCAGGCCATCGACCCGATGATTCTGCAGGCCGGCTCGATCTGCGGCGCCAGTCCCTGGACCAATTTCTTCCGGGTGTTCCTGCCGCTGTGCCGGCCAGGTCTGGCGTCCGGCGGCTTGATGGTGTTCGTGATGTCGCTCGGTTACTACGTCACCCCGGCGCTGCTCGGCGGGGCGCAGAACATGATGCTGCCGGAGTTCATCATTCAGCAGGTGCAATCGTTCCTCAATTGGGGCCTGGCCAGTGCCGGCGCCGCGTTGCTGATCGCGATCACGCTGGTGCTGTTCTACTTCTACCTGAAGCTTCAGCCGGAATCCCCGGTTGGCGCCAGTAACGCGAGGTAAGCCGACATGCTCCTGACTCCCAACGCAATGAGCCGGCGCATGCGTTTCGGCCTCTACGCCACCACCGGGTTGATCGGTCTGTTTTTGCTGTTGCCGATCGTCTTTATCGTGCTGCTGTCGTTCGGTTCATCCCAGTGGCTGGTGTTCCCGCCTCCGGGCTGGACGCTGAAATGGTACGGCCAGTTCTTCTCCAACCCGGACTGGATGAACGCCGCTGCGGCCAGCCTCAAGGTCGCGGTACTGACGACGATCTGCGCCGTGGCCCTCGGTTTGCCGACGGCGTTTGCCTTGGTGCGTGGGCGTTTTCCCGGCCGCGAGATGCTCTACGGCCTGTTCACCCTGCCGATGATCGTGCCGCTGGTGATCATTGCCGTGGCGGTGTACGCGCTGTTTCTCAAGCTCGGTTACACCGGGACGATGTTCGCCTTCGTCGTCAGCCATGTGATCGTCGCACTGCCGTTCACCATCATCTCGATCATCAACTCGTTGAAGCTGTTCGATCAGTCGATTGAAGACGCAGCGGTGATCTGCGGGGCCTCACGCCTGCAAGCGGTATTCAAGGTGACGTTCCCGGCGATTCGTCCGGGCATGGTCGCCGGCGCCCTCTTCGCCTTCCTGGTTTCGTGGGACGAAGTGGTGCTCAGCGTGATGATGGCCAGCCCGACGCTGCAAACCCTTCCCGTAAAAATGTGGACCACCCTGCGTCAAGACCTGACACCGGTGATCGCCGTCGCTTCGACGCTGCTGATCGGGCTGTCAGTATTGGTCATGGTGATCGCCGCCGCTCTGCGCCGGCGCAACGAAATCAGCGCTTGAGCGCCAGGAGTACGACATGAGTGCCGTGATCAAAGACGCATCCCAGCAGAACGACAAACCCCTGGTCAGCCTGCGCAACCTGAACAAGCACTACGGCGACTTTGCTGCCGTGGACGACATCTCGCTGGACATCAAGGACGGTGAATTCCTCACCTTCCTCGGCTCCAGCGGCTCCGGCAAAAGCACCACGCTATCGATGCTTGCCGGTTTCGAAACGCCGAGCAGCGGCGAGATCCTCGTCAACGGTCAGTCGCTGGTCAACGTGCCGCCGCACAAGCGCGACATTGGCATGGTGTTCCAGCGTTATTCGCTGTTCCCGCATCTGTCGGTGCGCGACAACATTGCGTTCCCGTTGGCGATCCGCAAACTCGCGACTGCCGAACGCGAACGGCGTGTCGATGCGATGTTGAAACTAGTGCAGCTCGAACAGTTCGCCCATCGCCGTCCTTCGCAACTGTCCGGTGGCCAACAGCAGCGTGTAGCAATTGCTCGTGCACTGGTTTACGAGCCACGCATTCTGCTGATGGACGAACCGCTGGGTGCGCTGGACAAAAAGCTGCGTGAAGATTTGCAGGATGAACTGCGCCAGTTGCATCGGCGTCTAGGCATCACCATCGTCTACGTGACCCACGATCAGGAAGAAGCGATGCGCTTGTCGCAGCGCATCGCGATTTTCAGCCACGGCAAGATTGTCGGTTTGGGCAGCGGGTATGACCTTTATCAGAACCCGCCGAATGCGTTTGTTGCGTCGTTTCTTGGCAACTCGAACTTCCTCAAACTCAAGGCGCAGGGCAATGCGGCTGCTTCGTTTGAAGGGCAATCGCTGTCTATTCGACTGACGGCCGGATTGCATACTGATCAGGATGTGTTGCTGATGGTGCGCCCGGAGAAGGCGCTGGCGTTGAGCGTATCGCAAGCGATCAGTGAACCGCTGGCGGCGGGTTGGAATGAAGTGTCCGCGAAGGTTGTCGAGGTGCTGTTTCTGGGTGAGAGCCAGACGTGCAGTGTGGTGACGTCGGGCGGGACTTCGATGACGGTCAAGGCGTTGTCGGCGGCGGGCATGCCGCTCAAGGCTGGGGATCCGGTGCAGGTACGCTGGGCCACCGCCGACGCTTGCGTCTACACCGAATGGACTGAAAGCGATCTGAACAAAGCCGCCGGAGCCCACTGAGCCCCCCCTGTAGGAGCTGCCGCAGGCTGCGATCTTTTGATCTTGCTGTGAAAAAACAAGATCAAAAGATCGCAGCCTCGTTTCACTCGACAGCTCCTACAAGAATATATTCCGAATGTGGGAGCGAGCCTGCTCGCGAATGCGGTGTGTCATTCAATGTTGATGTTGACTGAGACGGCCTCTTCGCGAGCAGGCTCGCTCCCACAGTGATTTTGCGGTGCTCAGACGATCGGGGTAAAACCCTCAATCTCATCCGGCCAAGCCGTCAGCACTTCAAACCCCGTTTCCGTCACCGCCACCATATGCTCCCACTGCGCCGACAACGAGCCATCCTTGGTCAGCACGGTCCAGCCATCCGGCATGTTCTTCACATGGCGTTTACCGGCATTGAGCATCGGCTCAACGGTAAAAATCATCCCGGCCTTGAGCTTCATGCCCTGATTCGGGAAGCCGTAATGCAGGATCTGCGGGTCATCGTGATAAACCTTGCCGATCCCGTGGCCGCAATACTCACGCACCACGCTGAAGCCTTCCTTCTCCGCCAGGCTCTGGATCGCGTGGCCGATATCGCCCAACGTCGCGCCCGGTTTTACCACGCGAATGCCCGCGCACATGGCGTCGTACGTCGTTTTGATCAGGTGCTGCGCCTCAGGCGTCGCCTCCCCGACCACGTACATGCGACTGGTATCGCCAAACCAGCCATCCTTGATCACGGCGATGTCGAGGTTGACGATATCGCCATCCTTGAGCGGCGTGCCCGACGGGATACCGTGGCACACCACATCGTTGACCGAGGCGCACACGGTTTTCGGGAAACCGTGATAGCCGACATTGGCAGGAATGGCTTTCTGCACATTGACGATGTAGTCGTTGCACAACCGATCCAGGTCATCGGTAGTGACGCCTGCCTTGACGTGCGGCACCAGCATCGCCAGCACTTGCGCGGCGAGTTTGCCGGCGGCGCGCGATTGAGCGATGTCGGCCGGGGTGTTGATCTTGATCTGGTTTCTCATGCCGTGACGTCTTCCTGAGTCAGTTGTTGCAGGTCCAGCCCGCCGTTTTGTTCAGCACGAATCAGCAAACGGCAGATCGCGCGGTGATCGAGGTTGGGGTGCAGTTCGGCAAGCATGCCGATGCGCATCCAGTGCTCGGCCTGCGCATTGATCGAGCGGCTGAGTGCGTTGCTGGAGATGCGCAGATTCTCGTGCATATCCTCTGAAATCTTTACGATGCCCATGGTGAAATCCGATACGAAGTGTATATGGTTCGTATATTAGCCAGGCCTGTTGAGGAATTGCAAATCGAACCCTGCAGGCAAGGAATTTCAGGCAAAAAAAAGCTGCCGGAAATGGCAGCCAAAAACTTTGAAGAACACGCGATGTGTTGGGCTCAGTATGGTTGTCGAATAATGACAGTGTCATGACAGCAACACTTCACCGCTGATCCCTGTGGGAGCTGGCTTGCCAGCGATGAGGCCCGGACACTCGACATTGATGCTGGCTGACCCACCGTCATCGCTGGCAAGCCAGCTCCCACATTTTTTCTGTACAGCCCTCGAACTCGCATGGCCCTCCTCCCGTTGATAACGCCCCGCCCCTCGGCAAATTCAGTTCTATAGTTAGATCAAAATCGCTGAGCTTTTCAGCCCACTGGGTGGTTGCGGCAGATCCCTTCACGGCCTATGTTGCAGGCGAGCTTTTCCCCGCGAATGGAACGCGATCCATCACCAACAAGAGGTGAAGAATGTCGAAGGAATCCCGCCCTGCCGTACTTGGGCTGATAGGAAATACGCCGCTGGTACAAGTGACCCGCTTCGATACCGGCCCCTGCACACTGTTTCTCAAACTCGAATCGCAAAACCCCGGCGGCTCGATCAAGGACCGAATCGGTCTGGCGATGATCGACGCCGCCGAACGCGACGGGCGCCTCACTCCCGGTGGCACCATCGTCGAAGCCACCGCCGGCAATACCGGCCTGGGCCTGGCACTGGTCGGCCGCGCCAAGGGTTATCGCGTGGTGCTGGTGGTTCCGGACAAAATGTCCACGGAAAAAGTCTTGCACTTGAAAGCCATGGGCGCCGAGGTGCACATCACCCGCTCCGACGTCGGCAAGGGTCATCCCGAGTATTACCAGGACGTCGCCGCGCGGTTGGCGAAAGACATTCCCGGGGCATTTTTTGCCGATCAGTTCAACAATCCGGCCAACCCTCTGGCCCATGAGTGCAGTACCGCGCCGGAAATCTGGGCGCAAACCGAACATGATCTGGATGCAATTGTGGTCGGCGTCGGCTCGGCCGGCACCCTGACCGGGCTGACCCGTTTTTTCAAACGTGTGCAACCGGAACTGGAAATGGTTCTGGCCGATCCGGTCGGCTCAGTGATGGCGCAATACAGCCGCGACGGCTCGCTGCCAACCCCCGGTTCATGGGCGGTTGAAGGCATTGGCGAGGACTTTATTCCGTCGATCACCGACCTCTCCAGCGTGCGCCACGCCTACTCGATCAGCGACGAAGAAAGCTTCGACCATGCCCGTCAATTGCTGCGTGCCGAGGGCATTCTCGGTGGGTCATCGACAGGCACCCTGCTCGCTGCCGCGCTGCGCTATTGCCGCGAACAGACCGAGCCAAAACGCGTGGTGAGTTTCGTCTGCGACACCGGCACGCGCTATTTGTCGAAGGTCTACAACGACCAGTGGATGACCGATCAGGGCCTGTTGCAGCGCAAAGGCTATGGCGACCTGCGGGACTTGATCGCCCGACGTTTTGAAGACGGTCGTGTCATCAGCGTCGGCCCCGATGACACGCTGCTAACCGCCTTCCAGCGCATGCGCCTGGCGGATGTCTCGCAGCTGCCGGTGCTGGTGGAAGGCAAACAACTGGTCGGCGTGATCGACGAATCGGACATTTTGCTGGGTGTGCATGAGGACGCCGCACGCTTCAGCCAATCGGTCTCCAGCGTGATGACCGACAAACTGCAAACCCTCGCGCCCGACGCCCCCCTCGCCGAGCTGGAATCGGTGCTCAGCCGTGGCCTCGTCGCCATCGTCGCCGACGCTTCGGGCTTCCATGGCCTGATCACCCGCGTCGACATGCTCAACCAATTACGGAGATCCCTCGCATGAGTCAGCAGGACAACAATGCCCAAGGTTTCGCGACCCGGGTAATCCATGCCGGGCAAGAGCCCGACCCGACCACCGGCGCGTTGATGCCGCCCATTTACGCCAACTCCACCTACCTGCAAGACAGCCCAGGCGTGCACAAGGGTTTCGACTACGGGCGCTCGCATAACCCGACGCGTTTTGCCCTTGAGCGCTGCGTGGCGGATCTGGAAGGTGGCACCCGGGCGTTTGCGTTCGCCTCCGGGCTGGCGACGATTTCCACCGTTCTTGAGTTGATCGATGCCGGCTCGCACGTGATTTCCGGCAACGACTTGTACGGCGGCACCTTTCGCTTGTTCGACAAGGTGCGCCAACGCAGCGCCGGGCACCGCTTCAGCTACGTCGACCTGACCGACCTGTCGGCATTCGAAGCGTCGTTACAGGACGACACGCGCATGGTCATGGTCGAGACACCGACCAATCCGCTGCTGAGCCTGTCGGACCTGGCCGCCATCGCGCGCATCTGCCGCGCACGGGGGATCATCAGCGTGGCTGACAACACTTTTGCCAGCCCGTATATCCAGCGCCCGCTGGAGCTGGGTTTCGACATCGTGCTGCACTCGACCACCAAATATCTGAACGGTCACTCCGACGTGATCGGCGGGATCGCCGTGGTCGGGCAGAACGCCGAACTGGCCGAGCGCCTGGGCTTTTTGCAGAACGCGGTCGGTGCGATATCCGGGCCGTTCGATGCGTTTCTTACCTTGCGTGGCGTGAAAACCCTGGCGCTGCGCATGGAGCGTCATTGCAGCAACGCGCAGGATCTGGCGCAGTGGCTGGAGCGGCAACCGCAGGTCAAACGCGTCTACTATCCGGGGCTGCCGTCGCATCCACAGCATGAGTTGGCCAAGCGGCAGATGCGTGATTTCGGCGGGATGATTTCCGTGGATCTGAACAGCGATCTGGCCGGCGCGCGACGCTTTCTGGAGAACGTGAAAATCTTCGCCCTGGCGGAAAGTCTGGGCGGTGTGGAGAGCCTGATCGAGCATCCGGCGATCATGACGCATGCCACCATTCCACCCGAAACCCGCGCGAAACTGGGGATTGGTGACGGGTTGGTCCGGCTGTCGGTGGGGGTTGAGGATGTTGAGGATCTGCGGGAGGATTTGGCGCAGGCTTTGGCTAAGATGTGATTCTTTGAAAGGGGCTGCATCGCAGCCCAACGGGGATAAATCCCCTCGCCACAGGGGTAAAAAACAAAGCCCGCACAATGCGGGCTTTGGTGTTCGAGTAGGCGGCCAGTGCTGGTCTCTGGCTTACAAGGTTTATCAGGCTTCTCACAGTACCGGGCCAAATTGAAAAAGGTAGTGCCTAGGCTGCTTCACACGGCATAAGGGCTGGATCTCAGCGCGGAGATCTTTCTAACCGTGCACCCTTCGGAACGCGCCCCACGTCCCCTTGCTATCCGTTTGCGCATCAGTCTGCGTCTTCACCTACATCATTGAGCCTAGCAAACGGTCGCAGCGCTGCTGCGGTGTTTTTAGACTGATTTCCTTCTTGTCGCCGTTTGCAAGGAAGCGAAACGCCTATTAAGTCGCAACGCTCCTCACAAAATGCTGATCCCCCATGTAGGAGCTGCCGAAGGCTGCGATCTTTTGATCTTAAAAACAACATCAAAAGATCGCAGCCTGCGGTAGCTCCTACAGGTGACGGTGTGGGGTTATGGATCGACCTGCGCCATCAACTCCGGCACCGACTCCGGCCGTTTCGCATAGCGCTGTGCCAACACCGCGCAAACCATCAATTGAATCTGATGGAACAGCATCAGCGGCAGGATCAACACACCAATGGTGCTGCCGGCAAACAATACCAGCGCCATCGGCACGCCGGTGGCCAGACTCTTTTTCGAACCGCAAAACAGAATGGTGATGCGGTCTTCCTGACTGAAACCGAAGGCCTTGCCCAGCAACGTCGCCGCCACTAGCACCAGTGCCAGCAAAATGCAGCAGACCACCGCCAGCCCGAGCAATTCGATCAGCGGGATCTGCTGCCAGATGCCTTCGTTGACTGCCTCGCTGAACGCGCCGTAAACCACCAGCAGAATCGAACCCTGATCGACAAACTTCAGCCAGTTCTTGTTGCGCCCTACCCACGCACCAATCCAGCGACGGGCAATCTGACCGACGATGAATGGCAGTAGCAACTGCATGCTGATTTTCAGGATCGCATCGAGGGTCGAACCGCCGTCACCATGGACATCGAGCAGCAGCGTCACCAGCAACGGCGTGAGGAAAATCCCGAACAGGCTCGACGCCGCCGCACTGCAAATCGCCGCCGGAATGTTGCCCCGCGCCAGCGAGGTGAAGGCAATCGCCGACTGCACAGTTGCGGGTAACGCGCACAGGTAAAGCATGCCCATGTACAACGTGTCGCCGATCAGCGGCGACAGCAGCGGTTTCAGCGCCAGCCCCAGCAGCGGGAACAGCACGAAGGTCAGGCCGAACACCAGCAAATGCAGGCGCCAGTGACCGGCGCCGGCGATGATCGATTCCCGCGAGAGTTTGGCGCCGTGGAGGAAAAACAGCAGCGCGATGGCGATGTTGGTCAGCCAGCCGAAACCGACCGCGACCTGACCGCTGGCGGGCAGAAAACTCGCCAGTAGCACGACGCCGATCAGCGTCAGGGTGAAGTTATCGGGCAGGAATCTTGGGCGCGTCATGGTGTGTTCATCCGGGGGTTGCCAGTGCGTGCCGACGACTCTAACGTGAGCGGGAATTACCGACTAACGCCGAAGAGCCTGCAGATGCCGTCTAAAGGACATGAAAAAAGCATACGACGCAGCATTCCCGGGCTGCCCAGCCTGCCGCGCCCGCTGTACGGACGCACTGAATCCCTGCCCAATCGCGCACTGACCCGACGTCACAGCCATCCCTGGGTGCAATTATCCTATGCGATTCAAGGGGTGCTTGAGGTCCAGACCAGTGCCGGACGCTTCGTTGCCCCGCCTGAGCGCGCCGTATGGATTCCGGCCGGTGTGCCGCATCGTGTATTCAGCTCGCCACACACTGAAATGCGCAGTTTGTATATCGATTGCAGCGTTGCCGGTTGGGCTGTCGAGCATTGTCATGTACTCGGTGTCAGCGATTTGCTGCGCGAATTGATCCGCGCCTTCAGCCTGGTTCCCGTGGAATACGATCAGTCCGGCCCACACGGACGGCTGGCCCAGGTGATCCTCGATCAACTGGCCGAAGCGCCACAGATCGACCTGATGCTGCCGCTGCCCCAGGACGCGCGCTTGCAACAGATCTACCAGAGCCTGGAGCAGCATCCCGAACAGCAAACCACCCTGAGCCATTGGAGCGAAAAATTCGGCGTCACCGAAAAGACCCTCACGCGCCTGTTCCTGCGCGATACCGGCCTGACCTTCCGCGCCTGGCGCCAACGCTTGCGCCTGCTCGGAGCGCTGACGCCACTGGAAAAAGGCGAACGCGTCACCGACGTCGCACTGGCCTGCGGCTACGACTCGACGTCGGCGTTTATTGCAGCGTTTCGTCAGCAGTTTGGGGAAACGCCGGGGGAGTTTTTTCGCTGATCCGCGATCAGCCACGGGGCCGACACTTCGTTAATAACGAACTCTAACCCAGAAATAAACGATTTTTCTTTCGCCCAAACACGTCGCTAGCATGGCCTCGTCTGACCCTAATACAACCAGAAAAAGGGAGCGTGACATGCCAGAAACGAACATCAATATCGGCGAACCGTGGATGTGGGGTGCCTTCATCGTCTTCGTACTTGCGATGTTGGCACTGGATCTTTTTGTGTTCGGCGGGCGCAAGGCGCATCGGGTTTCAGTGCGCGAAGCCTTGGCTTGGGTGATCGCCTGGTGCTTGCTGGCGCTGAGTTTCGCAGGCCTGCTCTGGTGGTATCTGCACGGTGAATTCGGTGGCGAAATTGCCCGGCAGAAAACCCTGGAATTCCTCACCGGTTATCTGATTGAGCAGTCGCTGTCGATCGACAACATGTTCATCTTCGTGATGATCTTCAGCTACTTCGCCGTGCCGCCGGAGTTACAGCGTCGGGTGCTGCTGTACGGCGTACTCGGGGCGATCGTGATGCGCGCGGTGATGATTTTTGCCGGAGTGTGGCTGGTCTCGCAGTTCGAGTGGCTGCTGTACGTGTTCGGCGTGTTTCTGATCATCACCGGGATCAAGATGCTGGTGTTTGCCGATCAGCAACCGGATCTGGAGAAAAACCCTTTGTTGCGCTGGGTGCGCGGGCATTTGCGCATCACCAGCGGCTTTCATGGCGAACGGTTTTTTGTCCTGCAAAACGGCGTGCGCTGGGCCACGCCGATGTTTCTGGTGCTGGTGCTGATCGAGGCCAGCGACTTGATGTTCGCGGTCGACAGCATCCCGGCGATCTTCGCCGTCACCACTGACCCGTTCATCGTCTTCACCTCGAACATCTTCGCGATCATGGGCCTGCGGGCGCTGTACTTTCTGCTGGCGGACATGGCTGACCGCTTCCACCTGCTCAAGTACGGTTTGGCGATTGTGCTGGTGTTCATCGGCGGCAAGATGACGTTGATGCCGTGGTTTCATATGCCGGTGGAATGGTCGTTGGCGGTGGTGGGTGGGGTGATTTTTGGGTCGGTGGTGTTGAGCCTGATCACGACCCGAGACCCAAAACGCAGCATTCAATGACACCACACAAAAACCTGTAGGAGTGAGCCTGCTCGCGATGGCGCCAGACCATTCAAAGTCGATGTTGAATGACATAACGCTATCGCGAGCAGGCTCACTCCTACAGGGAGGGCGGGTTAATTGCCGGACTTGATGCTGGTCCAGACCCGGGTGCGTACACGCTCGACCTTTTGCGGCAGTGGCTGGACGACGTAGAGGGTTTTCAGAGCCTCGGGGGTCGGCGTCAGGTTCGGGTTGCCAGTGATTTCCTTGTTGATCAACGCCATCGAATCCTTGTTCGCATTCGGGTAACCGAGGAAGTCACTGATCGGCGCGATGACCTTCGGATCAAGCAAGGTGTTGAGAAACTCATGGGCCTCGGCGACGTTCTTCGCGCTCTTGGGAATCGCGAACGTATCGAACCAGATCGGCGCGCCTTCCTTCGGCAAGCGCCAGTCGACCACCACGCCATTGCCCGCCTCTTTCGCGCGGTTGCCGAACTGATAGAAGCTGCCGGAGTAACCGATGGCCACGCAGATGTCGCCGTTGGCGATGTCCGTCATGTATTTGGCCGAGTTGAAGTAGGTCACGTACGGACGAACCTTAAGCATCAGCTCCTTGGCTTTTTCGTAGTCGGCGGGGTTTTGGCTGTTCGGATCGAGGCCCAGATAATGCAGGGCCAGCGGCAGAATTTCCGTCGGCGAATCCAGCATCGCTACACCGCAGGATTTCAGCTTTTCCATGTTCTCGGGTTTGAACACCAGATCCCAGCTGTCCACCGGCGCTTTCTCGCCCAAGGCAGCCTTGACCTTGGCGGGGTTGAAGCCGATCAGCACCGTACCGACCATGTAGGGCACGCCGTACTGGTTGCCGGGATCGTTCTTGCCCAGCAGCTTCAACAGCTCCGGGTCCTGGTGTTTCCAGTTAGGCAACTTCGACTTGTCGAGTTTCTGAAACACACCCGCCTTGATCTGGGTCTCGAGGAACTGGTTCGACGGCACCACCAGATCGTAACCGGAGTTACCGGTCAGGAGTTTGGCTTCCAGGGATTCGTTGGTGTCGAAGGTGTCCCAGGTCACTTTGATGCCGCTTTGCGCAGCGAAATCCTTGGGCACCGCCGGCAGGATGTAATCCGCCCAGTTATACACCCGCAGTTCGCGCTGCTCGGCCTGGACCGCGCTGGCCAGCAGCGTCAGTCCACACACGGTGGCACCCAGAATGCGTTTCATCGTGACCATGGTTGTTTTCCCAAAATGCGACGTGAGTTCGATGGTTTTTATGTTCTGTACACGGCAGTGGCTTTAAAGATAGCCAAGGGTAAAAAGGTCTGGCATTTCGTTGTGGTTTTGATTCTTGCTGACCGCGTAGATGGATCACAGTGGGCGACGGGCCAAAAGGGGATCGATATGGCCAATTTGAATGACCACCGGAATGCGGAGGGAGGATGTATAGCACCGCTGTAATACTGTTCAATCGCAAACAGTAGAAGCCAGGAGTCATTGTGGCGAGGGGATTTATCCCCGTTGGGCTGCGAAGCGGCCCCCTTCATCTAAAAGGGCGCCGCGTTCGCCAATTTTACGACTGCTTTGCAGCCGAGCGGGGATAAATCCCCTCGCCACAGCCCAACCTGGCAGCCCTGCTCTGCTCAGTCTTGCTGCGCGTCGCCAGGCAGTAATAAAGCGGAACCGTCACCACAAGGCCGACCAGCCAGGACAAGTCCGCACCGTCAACCAGATTGGCGTAAGGCCCGACGTACAACGAGGTGTTGGCGAACGGCAGCTGCACGACGATGCCGATGAAGTAAGCGACGATCGCGTGCAGGTTGAAGCGCCCGTAAATGCCGCCATCAGCACGGAAAATCGAGGTGATGTCGTAGCAACCGCGCTTGATCAAGTAGAAATCGATCAGGTTGATCGACGCCCACGGCACCAACACCAGCAATAGCGCCAGAATCAGGCCGATGAACTCGGAAATGAAATCCGCCGACGCACCAAGCGCCACCACGCAGCAACCGACAAGGATCACGCTCGACAGCACTACGCGCACTTTGATGCTCGGCGTCCACTGGCTGGCGAAGGTCTGGATCGAGGTGATGATCGACAGCACGGCGCCGTACAGATTGAGGGCGTTGTGACTGATGATGTTGAGCAGGAACAGCACCATCAGAATCGGCCCCAGCCAGCCGGTGGACTGCTTGACCGCTGCCATTGCTTCGGTGCCATCCGGCGTCGCCAGCACCGCTACCGCGCCGAAACTGAACGACAGAATCGTGCCCAGCGTAGCGCCCAGATAAGTGGCCCAGAATGGCTTGGCGATACCGATATCCGCCGGCAGGTAACGCGAATAATCGGACACATACGGCGAGAAACTGATCTGCCAGATGATCCCCAGCGACACCGTCGCCAACCAGCCAGACAGGTTGAAACTGCCGCGAGTCAGGAAATCCGCCGGCAAGTCATGAGCGAAGATATAGATGAAACCGGCCAGCAGCGCCCCGCCCATCACCCAGGTGCCAATGCGGTTCAGCGTATGAATGAAGTTGTAACCAATGACGCCAATCGCCGTAGCCGCCAACGCACCGATAAGAATGCTCAGCGGCGCCGGCACCGCAGGCGCGATGCCGACGATTGATTTACCCGCCAGTACAATGTTGGAAATGAAGAAACCGATGTAGATGATCGCCGCAAAGAACACGATCAACAGCGCACCATAACGGCCGAACTGCCCACGGCTCTGGACCATCTGCGGAATGCCCATGCGTGGGCCCTGCGCTGACGCCAAAGCAATCACCACGCCGCCGATCATGTGCCCAAGCGCAATCGCCAGCAGCCCCCAAAGCAAATCGAGATGGAACACCTGAACCACCATGGCGCCGGTGACGATGGGCAGTGGCGCAATGTTGGTGCTGAACCAAAGGGTGAAAAGGTCGCGGGCCTTCCCGTGGCGTTCCGCGAGTGGGACGTAGTCGACCGTGTGATTCTCGATCAACGGATCTTGCCGGGACATCTGGGTCATATCTATGGACTCGAGTTTGTCTGTTCTTATCGTTGTATGAAGCCAAACCGGGGGAGCTTCGTGGCCGCCCCTCAGATGCAGACCATATTATGGTATTCCAAATATTCCACAAGACTGATCCGTAGTTTACGAAGCGATCTGATACGCCATCCTCGCTGATTCCGCGGCCTTCAGGTCACTGGAAAGCCCAATAAACGTTGAGTTTCCGACGAAAGCGCGACGTTTATCGATTCAGCTTGAAAGCCCTTGCAAAGAACAAATACTGGTATACCATCAGACCAATAAACACATAATAATCGCGTCACAACATCCGAGGACTGTCCAATGATCGATGCCGCCATCTACAAACAAGTCATGGGCTCGTTCCCGTCCGGCGTAACCGTCATCACCACCCTGGACGATGACGGCCAGATTGTCGGGCTGACCGCCAGCGCCTTCAGCTCGCTGTCGATCGATCCGGCCCTGGTGCTGTTCTGCCCCAACTACAGCTCCGACTCCTATCCGGTACTGATCAAGAACAAACGCTTCGCGATCCATGTTCTGTCCGGTGGCCAGCAAAGCGAGGCCTACGCCTTCGCCCGTAAAGGCAAGGACAAGGCGCAGGGCATCGAGTGGACATTGAGTGAGCTGGGCAATCCGATCCTGGCCAACGCGACAGCGGTGATCGAGTGCGAGTTGTGGCGTGAATACGAAGGTGGAGACCACGCGATCATGGTCGGAGCGGTGAAGAACCTGATCGTGCCCGAGCAGTGCGCCGGTCCGCTGGTGTATTGCCACGGCAAGATGGGCGCCCTGCCCGTCCTGGCCTGATCGAACATTTTCAGTCCTGTAAAAATGAACTGAAGGCCCCGTCTTGCTCGCGCGAACCTTGTAGGAGCTGCCGCAGGCTGCGATCTTTTGATCTGGTCTTTAAAGCAAAATCAAAAGATCGCAGCCTTCGGCAGCTCCTACAGAGTTCGCCGTGAGCTAGCGATGGCACAAAATTTTGTAGCCACAACAAAAAGATCCGAGGAAACGTCATGAAATTTTCCCTGTTCGTACACATGGAACGCTGGGACGAAAGCGTCAGCCACCGCCAACTGTTCGAAGACCTGACCGAACTGACCCTGATGGCCGAGGCCGGTGGTTTCAGCACCGTGTGGATCGGCGAACACCACGCCATGGAATACACCATCTCGCCGAGCCCGATGCCGCTGCTCGCCTACCTCGCGGCCAAAACCACCACCATCCACCTCGGCGCCGGCACCATCATCGCGCCGTTCTGGCATCCGCTGCGGGTCGCCGGCGAATGCGCGTTGCTCGACGTCATCAGCAACGGCCGCATGGAAGTGGGCCTGGCGCGCGGTGCCTATCAGGTTGAATTCGACCGCATGGCCGGCGGCATGCCCGCATCAAGCGGCGGCCAGGCCCTTAGAGAAATGGTCCCGGTGGTTCGCGCCCTATGGAAAGGCGACTACGCCCACGACGGCGACATCTGGAAATTCCCCACCTCCACCAGCGTGCCGAAACCGATCCAGAAGCCCAATCCACCGATGTGGATCGCCGCCCGTGACCCGGACTCGCACAACTTCGCCGTCGCCAACGGCTGCAACGTGATGGTCACGCCTTTGATGAAGGGCGATGAAGAAGTGCTCGACCTGAAGAACAAATTCCAGACCGCGCTGGACAACAACCCAGATGTACCGCGCCCGCAATTGATGGTGCTGCGTCATACCCACGTGCACACCGCAGACGATCCTGAGGGCTGGAAAGTCGGCGCTAAAGCGATCTCGCGTTTTTACCGCACGTTTGATGCTTGGTTTGGCAACAAGGAAACGCCGGTCAATGGCTTCCTCGCCCCGAGCCCGGAAGAGAAGTTTGCCGGGCGTCCAGAGTTTGAACTGGAGAGTCTGCACAAGACGGCGATGATCGGTACGCCAGAAGAGATCATTCCGCGGATCAAGTACTACCAGGAACTGGGGGTGGATGAGTTCAGTTTTTGGTGTGACAACAGCTTGCCGCATGAAGAGAAGAAGAAGTCGTTGGCGTTGTTTATCAAGCATGTGGTGCCGGCGTTTCGCTGAAAACCTGGCAGAAAACCAGAACTGAAAAGGGGAGAATTCATCAGGATGAACGCTCCCCTTCTACTCCGTCGAAGACGCTGGTAACGACGGTTTTTCAGTGCTCCACGCCGAACCGGGTCGCTACCTCGTTCGCCGCCAACACGCGACCGTCCGCGGCCTTCAATTCAAGCTTGCAGAGCGGTTGGCGATTCTTCGCATCGACCATCACCGATCCCGCCTCTCCCGGCTCGTACATAAACTCGCCGCCCCATTGCGACAGCGCGACAATCACGGTCTGCAAGGCCTTGCCGCGTTCGGTCAGCACGTACTCCTTATAGGCGCCCCCATCGGACGCCGGCACCGTTTGCAGGATGCCCTGCTCCACCAGCGCCTTGAGGCGGGCGCTGAGCATGTTTTTGGCGATATCCAGATTCTTTTGAAAATCGCTGAACCGGCGTATGCCCTCCAGCGCATCGCGGATGATCAGCAATGACCACCAGTCACCGATCAGGTCCAGTGTCCGGGCAACCGGGCAGGCATTGCCCTGCAGGCTTTTGCGCTTCACGTCAACGTACTCCCTCAAACCAGTGATCGGCCTTGTGGCTCAGGGTTGCATCATACAACCCTGATGCGGAGATCCAACCCAGCACCTGCATACAAGTGACCCGTTGCGATTGCGTGGATAGTGAAGGCTGCCTTTTCGGCAATCCATGCACGCCCTTCGAAAAACCCTGACGCAAGGAGTTTCCATGAGCACGTTCACCGCACAAGACGGCACCGAAATCTATTACAAGGACTGGGGCAGCGGTAAGCCCGTGCTGTTCAGCCACGGCTGGCCACTGGACGCCGACATGTGGGAATACCAGATGGAATACCTGAGCAGTCGTGGCTATCGCACCATCGCTTTCGACCGCCGGGGTTTCGGCCGCTCCGATCAACCGTGGACCGGTTACGACTACGACACCTTTGCCGATGACATCGCGCAACTGATCAATCATCTGGACCTGCGTGAAGTGACGCTGGTGGGTTTCTCCATGGGCGGCGGTGATGTCAGCCGCTACATTGCCCGGCACGGCAGCGAGCGCGTTGCCGGGTTGGTATTACTGGGCGCGGTGACGCCGCTGTTCGGCAAGAAAGCCGACTTCCCGCAGGGGGTAGACACGTCGGTGTTCGATGGCATCAAGGCCGGTCTGCTGAAAGATCGCGCGCAGTTCATCGCTGATTTCGCCGCGCCATTCTATGGCACCAATCAGGGTCAGACCGTCTCTGATGGCGTGCTGACGCAAACCCTGAACGTCGCGCTGCTGGCGTCGCTCAAAGGCACCGTGGACTGCGTGACTGCCTTCTCGGAAACCGACTTCCGCCCGGACATGGCGAAGATCGATGTGCCGACGCTGGTGATTCATGGCGACGGCGACCAGATCGTGCCGTTTGAAACCACCGGCAAACAGGCTGCCGCGCAGATCAAGGGGGCTGAACTCAAGGTCTATGCCGGCGCACCGCATGGTTTCGCGGTGACGCATGCGCAGGCGTTGAATGAGGATTTGTTGGCGTTCCTCAGCCGATAACCCAGGTCAATCAAACCTGACACTAACCTGTGGCGAGGGAGCAAGCTTCCTCGCCACAATCAAAGCTTCATTCTCAAGTGAAACAGCATCGCGTCATGCGGGCCTTCTGCATTGCGCTGTGGTATTTGTTGACGGTCTACAAATACCGGGAGAGGGACATCCAATGCTGCGAATTCTGGGCAAGGCTTCATCAATCAACGTGCGCAAAGTGCTGTGGACCTGCGCCGAACTGCAGATCCCGTTCGAGCGTGAAGATTGGGGCTCGGGCTTCAAATCCACCGACACACCTGAATTTCTCGCACTCAATCCCTGCGCCATGGTGCCGGTGATTCAGGACGGCGATTTCACCCTGTGGGAATCCAATTCGATCATTCGCTATCTGGTAGCGCGTTATGACGGTTCGCACCTTTATCCGGCGGATGCGCGCGAGCGTGCGCGCATCGATCAGTGGCTGGACTGGCAGCCTTCGGAGCTGAACCGCTCGTGGTCGTATCCGCTCATGTCGCTGGTACGCAAGTCACCGGATTATCAAGACCCAGGCGCATTGGCCGCCGGCTGCCGAGACTGGTCGCGCAACATGGAAATCCTCGACCGGCAACTGGAGAAAACCGGCGCCTATGTCAGCGGCGAGCAGTTTTCCCTCGCCGATATCCCGATTGGCTTGTCAGTCAATCGCTGGTTCGAGACGCCACTCGCGCATCCGCACCTGCCAGCGGTAAATGCCTATTACGAGCGCTTGAGTCAGCGTCCCGGTTACCTGCTTTACGGTCGCAACGGCACGCCGTGATCAACGCTATTTCGCCTTGAACGCCTCACGCCGCGCCTGCCGTTCGGCGGCGTAGGCTTCTCGCGGTTGGCTGATCAGGTCTGCGCGCCGCAGAGGTTCGCCGCAGTGATCGCATAGCGGGCCCAAACCTGCGTCGTGATCACAGGTTTTGTGGGTCATGTTGACTGCCACTCCCTCTTCCGGTGCCTTGCACCAGGTTTCTCCCCACGCCCGCAACGCAATCAACACCGGATAAAACGCCTCGCCTTTCGCGGTGAGGTGGTACTCGTAGCGTTTTGGCCGCTCGTTGTACAAACGACGCTCGACCAACCCGTCTGCCTCCAGATTTTTCAGACGGGAGGCGACCATCTGCGGGGTGCCAGCGGTTTGCGCCTGAATCTCGTCATAGCGATGGCTGCCCATAAACAACTCGCGCAAAACCAGCACTGTCCAGCGGTCACCTACGATTGCCTCCGCTCGCGCCACCGGGCACAGCGTGTCAGACGGACTATCGTTTATTGCCATCAGGGCTTGCCTCTTTCATCATTACTATGATTATCATATCAACATGGCAGCGGGACAAGCCCTGCGCACCGTTCAATCTCTTTGCCGGAGCAAACAGTCATGTTGCAACCTCGCTATCCGCTAGACAGAACCGCTTACTTGCTGGTCGATCCGTACAACGATTTTCTCTCGGAGGGCGGCAAGGTCTTCCCGCTGATCAAGCCGATGGCCGAACAGAACGGTTTACTCGACAACCTGCGCAAACTCGACCGCGCCGTGCGCGGCCTGCAAATTCCAGTAGTCATCGTCCCCCATCATCGCTGGGAAAAAGGCGATTACGAAAACTGGGATCACCCCACGCCGACCCAATGCAAGATCATGCACATGCACCATTTTGCCCGTGGCGAATGGGGCGGTGAATGGCATCCGGACTTCGCGCCGCAAGACGGCGACATCGTCGTTCAGGAACATTGGGGCTCCAGTGGTTTCGCCAATACCGATCTGGATTTTCGCCTGAAACAGAAAGGCATCACTCACGTGATCATCGCCGGTCTGCTGGCCAACACCTGCATCGAGGCCACCGCCCGCTATGCTTCTGAACTGGGCTATCACGTCACCTTGCTGCGCGATGCCACCGCCGCGTTCAAAGCGGAAATGATGCACGCCGCTCACGAACTCAACGGCCCGACCTTCGCCCATGTCATCGCCAGCACCGACGAACTGATCGCCAACCTCAACCCACACGGTGAGGCGCAATGAGCCGATCCGGTATTTGACACGGGTCGTATGCGTGGAAACTCTCGCGGCCATCGCCGATGGCCTGTGCCAAAAACCACACTCACACACAGTGCCAATTACTCTTCGGCACGCACCACACCGCGCTCTTCAAGCAAGCGCACGAACATGCTCAAACTGCGCGACACCGTGCCCCGCCGCCACACCAGCCAAGTGGTCAGGTAGCGAAAATCTGCCGTCAGCGGCCAGACACTCACTGTCGCGCTGCCTGGCATGCTTTGCAGCATTTTGCGTGGCATCAGCGCCAGGCCTGCGCCAGCACTGACGCAGGCGAGCATGCCGTGATAGGACTCCATTTCGAAGATCTTGCCGGGCACGGCGGCGTCGGTGCTGAACCATTTTTCGAAGTGGTGACGGTAGGAGCAGTTGGAGCGAAATGCGTAGATGCTCTCGCCGTTCACATCCGCCGCGCGCTGGACTGGCAGGTGGTTAAGCGGTGCGATGATGACCATTTCCTCTTCAAACGCCGGCACGCCCTCCAGCGCCGGATGCAACACCGGGCCGTCGACAAATGCAGCGGCCAGACGCCCGGATAGCACGCCGTCGATCATTGTCCCGGACGGACCGGTGGACAGGTCCAGATCGACTTTCGGGTGCAACTGGTTATACGCCGCCAGCAGCTCAGGGATGCGCACTGCGGCGGTACTTTCCAGCGAACCCAGAGGAAACGCGCCCTGCGGTTCTTCACCGGCAACCGTGGCCCGCGCCTCTTGCACCAGATCGAGAATGCGCCGTGCGTATTCAAGAAAACTCCAACCAGCCGGCGACAGGCGCAAACGGCTTTTCTCACGAATAAACAGATCGACGCCCAGGTCCTGCTCAAGCTGTTTGATCCGCGTGGTCAGGTTCGACGGCACGCGATGGATCTGCGCGGCGGCGGCGCTGATGCTGCCGTGTTCGGCAACGGCTTTGAAGATTTCCAGCTGCACCAGATCCATAGTCATTCTCTAATCGTGAAAGAAACGATCTTTATTATTCAGTTTCCAGAAAACAAACACCACCCTACTCTAGCTCCATCCTTTGAACACGCAGGACGACAGCCATGAGCCAGATTTCCAGCCAGACCCACGCCATCTCGATCAACCCCGCCACCGGCGAGCAGATCGGCCACTACGCGTTTGAATCCGCAGAAGCCCTCGATGCCGCGCTGACCCGCGCCGCATTCGGCTTCAGCAAGTGGAAACGCAAGCCGCTGCAAGATCGCTCTCGCGCTCTGACCGCCCTCGCCGGCGCGCTGCGTGAAACCGCTGAGGCCATGGCCACCATGATCACCTTGGAAATGGGCAAGCCCATCGCCCAGGCCCGCGGTGAAATCGAGAAATGCGCCAAGCTCTGCGAGTGGTACGCCGAACATGGCCCGGCCATGCTCGATGCTGAAGCGACTCAGGTTGAAGGCGGCAAGGCGCGCATCGAATACCGCCCGCTCGGCCCGATCCTCGCCGTGATGCCGTGGAACTTCCCGATCTGGCAAGTGCTGCGAGGTGCCGTTCCAGCGCTTATCGCCGGCAATACCTACGTCCTCAAGCATGCGCCTAACGTGATGGGTAGCGCTTATTTGCTGCGCGATGCGTTTACCCGCGCAGGCTTTGCCCCTGGCGTGTTTGAAGTGATCAACGTCACTCCAGAAGGCGTCTCCAGCGCCATCGCCGACCCGCGCATTGCTGCCGTTACGCTGACCGGCAGCGTCCGCGCTGGCATGGCCATCGGCGCTCAGGCCGGTGCCGCGCTGAAGAAATGCGTGCTGGAGTTGGGTGGATCTGATCCGTTTATCGTGCTTAATGACGCCAATCTCGACGAAGCCGTTCAGGCCGCGGTGATCGGTCGCTACCAGAACTCCGGCCAGGTCTGCGCAGCGGCCAAGCGTCTGATCATCGAAGAAGGCGTCGTTGAAGAATTCACCCGCAAATTCGTTGAGGCAACGCGCAAGCTGAAAGTGGGTGATCCGCTGTCTGCCGATACTTACATCGGGCCGATGGCGCGTTTTGATCTGCGTGATGAACTCGATCAGCAAGTGCGCGACACCCTCGAAGAAGGTGCGACCCTGTTGCTCGGCGGCGGCAAAACCGCTGGGGCTGGCAACTACTACGAACCGACCGTACTGGCCGACGTCACCGATCGCATGACCTCGTTCAAACAGGAACTGTTCGGCCCGGTCGCCTCGATCATCACCGCCCGCGATTGCGCGCATGCCGTCGCGCTGGCTAACGACAGCGAATTCGGCCTGACCGCAACGATCTACACCGCCAATGTGCAACTGGCGCAACAACTGACCAGCGAGCTGGAAACCGGCGGGGTATTCATCAACGGCTATTCCGCCAGCGACCCACGCGTGACCTTCGGTGGTGTGAAAAAGAGTGGGTTTGGCCGTGAACTGTCGCACTTCGGCGTTCGCGAGTTCTGCAACGCGCAGACGGTGTGGCTGGATCGTAAATAATCCAGACACCACAAAACCACTGAAGGAGCGAGCCTGCTCGCGATGAGGGAGTGTCAGTGAACATTTGACTGGCTGACACTGCGCTATCGCGAGCAGGCTCACTCCTGCATTTTTTGTATTTCAGGTCTGGAAATCACTAAGCAACACCGCTCGAGGTTTTTTTGATCGTCAAAAACAGGCGTTAAAAATCGCAGCCTGCGACAGCTCTTCAGGATGAGCGTCTATAGTGATCAGGTCCCTGAATCGAGCGTTGTCCATGATCGCCCCCGAACAACTGATCATCTGCGAGCACTGCGATTGCGTGTATGAAAAAGCCGTGCTCGGCAAACATCAGAAATCCCTATGCGTACGCTGCGGCGGGGTACTCGAGCGCTTCAACGGACTGACCGTTGAGCAGCGTCTGGCCCTGACGTTCACGGCGGCGATGCTGTGGCTGTTCGCCAATTTCTATCCGGTGATGAGCATCAGCCTCAAAGGCCTGAAAAATAGCGCGACACTGTGGGATTCGGTGCTCGCCCTGAACCAGGGGCCGATCACGTTCATGGCGATGGTGGCCGCAATTTCGATCATTATTGCCCCGGCGTTTCAGTTGGTGCTGCTGATCTGGGTGCTGAGTTTCGCCCTTTCATCCCGACGCGCGCCAGGCTTCAAGGTCTGTATGCGCTGGCTGGAAACGCTGCGCCCGTGGAGCATGCTGGAAGTGTGTTTGCTCGGAGCGATGGTCGCCGTGTTCAAACTGGCCGGGATGCTTGATGTGCTGCCCGGTATCGGCTTGTTCGCCCTGGCCGTGCTGAGCCTGATGATGATCCGCATTGCCGGCCGAGACATCCGTGAACTCTGGGACATCTTATGAAGCGACCGGCGACCGCCAGCGAGCTCAACCTGTGCCTGTGCCACAGTTGCGGCCTGGCCTGCGACATGACCGACGAACCCCATGAGTGCCCGCGCTGCGATGCCCCGCTGCACCGGCGCAAAACCAATTCGCTCACCCGCACCTGGGCCTATCTGATTGCCGCACTGGTGTTTTACGTGCCGGCCAACTTGCTGCCGGTGATGAACACCACGATGCTGGGCAGCGGCGCCGACAGCACGATCATGAGCGGCGTGCTGGAGTTCTGGCAACACGGCGCGTGGGATATCGCGCTGATCATCTTCATCGCCAGTATTGCCGTGCCGGGCGTCAAGTTCGGCGCCCTCACGCTGCTGCTGATCACCGTGCAGCGTGACAGTGGCTGGGCGCGTCGGGAGCGCTCGAAGCTGTTTCGATTTGTCGAGTTGATCGGCTATTGGTCGATGCTCGACGTACTGGTGGTTGCCCTGGTCGCGGCGCTGGTGAAATTCCAGGCGCTGGGCGATATCGAACCGCGTATGGGCATCCTGTTTTTCGGCATGGTCGTGGTGCTCACCATGCTCTCGGCGATGAGCTTCGACCCGCGACTGATCTGGGACAACGCGCCGGACGACGAACCGCTCAGCGACGCAGCCCCGCAAGCAGCACCTGCAACGGATGGCGCACAGCCCGATCCGACTGGCGCTTGACCTGGCTGCGGCACGAATATCCGGTGGCCAGCGCTTCGCCCTCGTGCTCCGGCGTGTCGATCTGGCGCGCCCACGATTGTTCGTAGATCACTGCCGATGTGTCGCGGTTGCGTGCTTCGTGGCCGTAGGTCCCGGACATGCCGCAGCAGCCCGTAGCCTGCGTGGTCAGTTTCAATCCCGCTCGTTCGAACACTTGCTCCCACTGCCGGGTCGCGGCCGGTGCATTGGTTTTCTCCGTACAATGCGCCAGCAGACGGAAGGTCTCGGCGTTGCCTTGGGGTGCCTGCTCCGGCATCACATTGAGCAGCCATTCCTGCAGCAGCGCGACTTGCGGACATGCCTGCATACCGGGAACTTTCTGATATTCCTGGCGATAAACCAGGGTCATGGCCGGGTCCAGTCCCACCAGCGGCACACCAACATCCGCCAGTTCGCGCAACTGCCGCGCATTGCGCAACGCCGCACGATTGAAGGCCGTCAGAAAGCCCTGCACGTGCAGCGGCTTGCCGTTGGCACTGAACGGCGCCAGATAGACCTGATAGCCAAGCCGCGAAATCAGCTCGACCAGATCCGCCAACAATGGCGCTTCGAAGTACCGGGTAAACGCGTCCTGCACCAGCACCACGCTGCGCTCGCGTTGCGCCTTAGTCAGCGCAGACAAGGTCGGCACCGTCGCCGGCTGCACCTGCCAACGGCGCATCGCTGCGTGGAAATCGAAACGGCTGAGCAACGGCACATCCACCATGCCGCCCAGGCGTTCCAGCAGTTGTCGAACCACCGACGCGCCCATCAAACCGTTGTACAGCGCCGGAATCCGCGCCATATAGGGGATGCTGTATTCCAGCGAAGCGATCAGATAATCCCGCGCCGGACGCAGATAACGGCTGTGATACAACTCCAGGAATCGCGAGCGAAACTCCGGCACGTTGACCTTCACCGGGCATTGGCCTGCGCAGGATTTGCACGCCAGACAACCGGCCATGGCATCGTAGACCTCATGGGAGAAGTCTGGCGTTTGCGCGCGGCTGTTGCGCCAGCGCCGCCAAAAAGTGCTGAAAAACGCGGGTCGGCGAATGGCCTCCGACAGCACATCAACCCCCGCCTCGCCCTGCAATCGCAGCCATTCGCGGATCAACGACGCCCGGCCCTTGGGCGATTGCGCGCGCTCACGGGTGGCTTTCCACGACGGGCACATCGCGTCATCAGGATCGAAGTTGTAACAAGCGCCGTTGCCATTGCAGTGCATCGCTGCACCGTAGTCCTGCCAGACTTTCTCGTCGATTTGTCGGTCCAGTTCGCCACGCAAGGTCACTTCATCGATCTTCAGCAGCTCAGCGCCAGTGTTGGCCGCCGTAGCGATTTTGCCCGGATTGAATTGGTTGAACGGGTCGAACGCGGCCTTCAGCGCTTGCAGCGCCGGGTACAGCTCACCAAAAAACGCCGGCGCATATTCCGAGCGCAGGCCCTTGCCGTGCTCGCCCCACAGCAGGCCGCCGTAGCGTTGAGTCAATGCGGCGACGCCATCGGACACCGGCCGCACCAGCGCCGCTTGTTGCGGGTCTTTCATGTCGAGAATCGGCCGCACGTGCAGCACACCGGCATCGACATGACCGAACATGCCGTACTGCAAACCATGGCTGTCGAGCAGATCACGCAACTCGGCGATGTACTCGGCAAGATGCTGCGGTGGAACGGCCGTGTCTTCGACAAACGGCTGCGGCCGCGCTTCACCCGCAACGTTGCCAAGCAAGCCCACGGCGCGTTTGCGCATGCCGTAAACCTTGTTCACCGCGGCATGACCTACCGCCAGCGTGTGGCCCAGACGCTCAACGGTAAGATCGTTGCTCAAGTGCTCAACGAACATCTCGACACGGCGCTGAAGTTCTTCGGCATCGTCACCGCAGAATTCCACCAGGTTGATCCCCAGCGTCGGCCGTTCGGGGCTCTGTGGGAAATACTCGGCAACGCCGTGCCAGACAATGTCCTGCATCGCCAGCAACAGCACTTTCGAGTCGACGGTTTCAATCGACAGCGGCTTAAGCGCCATCAGCGCCCGGGCATCGCGCAACGCGTCCATAAACCCGGCGTAGCGAATGTTCACCAGCATCGTATGTTTGGGGATCGGCAACACGTTCAACTTCGCCTCAACCACAAAGCCAAGCGAACCTTCGGCGCCACACAGCACGCTGTTGAGGTTGAAGCGATTGTCCGCCTCGCGCAGGTGCGCCAGGTCGTAACCGGTCAGGCAGCGGTTGAGATCGGGAAAGCGCGCCTTGATCAGCGCACCCTGCTCATCAATGATCTGCCGCGCACAACGATAGACTTCGCCAACCCGATCCTCGCGGGCGCACTGTGCCTGGAGTTCACTCTCCGCAAGCGGCAGACCGTGCAGACGCTCGCCGCCGCGCAGGATCATATCGAGTTCGAGCACGTGATCGCGGGTCTTGCCGTAGGTGCAACTGCCTTGGCCGCTGGCGTCGGTGTTGATCATGCCGCCGACGGTGGCGCGGTTGGAGGTCGACAACTCCGGGGCGAAAAACAGCCCGGCTGATTTCAGCGCGGCGTTGAGTTGATCCTTGACCACCCCGGCCTGCACGCGCACCCAACGCTGCTCGACGTTGATTTCCAGAATACGGTTCATGTGCCGCGACAAGTCGACAACGATACCGTCGGTCAACGACTGGCCATTGGTGCCGGTACCACCGCCGCGCGGCGTGATTACCACATGTTGGTAAACAGGGTCGGCAATCAGCCGCGCGACCTTGGCCACGTCCTCAGCGTCCATGGGGAACACTGCTGCTTGCGGCAAGCGCTGATAGATAGAATTGTCAGTGGCCAGCACCACGCGACTGGCGTAGTCGGCGCTGATTTCACCACGAAAACCGCTGGCCTTCAGCGCATTGAGGAACTGCTGGTAATTGGAGGTTTGCGCGGTTACGGGCGACAGCTGGGCAATCATCGGTCAGGACATCTCGGTAAAAATCGGGCCGTGTGGCGGTGAACAGTTGTACGCAACGAATGATTGCGTCAGGCTCCGCCATCTCATGTTGCCCATATTCATTGCTGACGAACGCTGGGACAACCGTAAATTCGACCCACTATCAATGACTTTTACGAATGAATCCGCGCACCCTCACTCCTTCCATGTCGTTATTGCTGGCTTTCGAGGCTGCCGCGCGCCACGAAAGCTACACCCGCGCCGCCCATGAACTGTCGCTGACACAAAGTGCGGTCAGCCGTCAGGTGCAAATCCTCGAGAAGATGCTCGGCATGCGCCTGTTCAGCCGCGAAGGCCGGCAAGTAGTCCTGACCGACGTCGGGCGCATGTATCAACGTGAACTCGCCGAAGCACTCGGGCAGATCCGCAGCGCCACTTTGCAGGCCATGGCATTTGGTTCGGGCATCCACAGTCTGCGGCTGGCGACGCTGCCGACCTTCGGCTCGAAATGGCTGTTGCCGCGACTCAAGGATTTCTACACCGCACATCCGGGTATGACCGTGCACTTGCACTCACGCATCGAAGCCATCGACTTTGATACCAGTGAAATCGACGCGGCGATTTGTGTGGGCGGCGGCGACTGGCCAGGGCTGAACGCCCTGCCCCTGCACACCGAGGAACTGGTAGTCATTGCCAGTACGCAGCTGTCCGCCGCCGAGCGCAACGACGCCGGGCAACACATCGCCGGGCAATTGCTACTCAACGTCAGCAATAATGCTCAAGCGTGGACAGAATGGTTCAGCCAGCACGACTTGCCGCATCGCAGCATGCGCATCGGCCCGAGTTTCGAAATGACTGCGCATTTGATTCAGGCGGTGCGGGCGAATATTGGCGTTGGCCTGGTGCCGCGGATTCTGGTCGAGGACGAACTGCTGAATGGGGATTTGCTGCAACTGGGGGAACCGATTATCAGTCGGCGCAGCTATTACCTGGTGTACCCACCGCGTAATGAAGCGCTGCCGTCGCTGAAGGCGTTTCGGGATTGGTTGGTGGAGACGCTTTGAAGCATCACGATGACTGCCGGGCAGTCATCAGGTTTCCAAGGATGGCTGGCGCTTCAGGGGTGGTGGCGCGCTCGGCCCTTTGATCAGTGGTTCCGCCAGTGGTTTTCCGTCTGCCCCCCTGAAAAGGCGCTCGTACTCCTTTGGCATGGGTTGTGGTGCTCTGGCGGTCATGATGAACCCTCTAATGCCGGGTTGAATTCAACCCATTTAACTTTCGCCGAATCTATCAGCAAAAATTCGGCACCAAAAGGCACCGATTTGCCATCTTCGTCGAGCCAATGCGGATCCTGCATCACAAACTGCCCATTGGCTGACTCAGGCGGCCACTCAACCGGCCAGCCAAGCACGCGCCTTTCGTCGGTCAAATGCAAAGTGATGAAGCGGTCATTTTGAACGAATGCGCTGAACCATTCGCTTGGGTAGGAAGATTGTTTCGTTACGTTTCTATTGCGCAACCATCCATGCAACTTGTCATTGGTGGCCAAACGACAGGCCAGCAGCCCAAGCAGCACCGAAGAAAAGAATGCCCACACTGCCTCAGCCTCTCCATTCCACTTTCCTACAGAAAATCCCTTTGCACCCACCCACAAACAGGCCACACCAATTCCTGCAACCGCCCCATGAATCACAAACGTGAAAATCAACGCCTGCATAATCTGGCCAAACGTATCCGGCCGCCTGAACGCTGTAAGCGAATAAAAAATCCACGTTGATAGAAAACCGGGAATCAGATACTGCAACAGCGGAATAACTTCTTTGACCAGATCATCCATGATCCGTGGCTCCTTGAAAGACATGTCGGCCTGATTTTCGGCCGGCACTCCAAAGCCTAGCGCACGCTAAAAAAATCCTCGCGAGCAACTGTCACAGCTCATTTCGCCGAACCGCCATCGCGTTGCAAGCCCCCAGAACAATGACCGACATTTCAGACCAAGCGCCCTTTTTAACTACCAACAGGCGAAAAAAAAGCAGAAACCGTTAAAGCGGTTTCTGCTTTTTCTGCACCCGACAATCGCTACAGGCAATCACGCACAGATTGGCGTAGCGAGCCGGACTTGGCCCAAGGCGGGCCCTGGTACAAGGACACGCTGCTGCCGTCCTTGTATTTGACGATTTCAAGAATCTCGTCAGCCGTGATGATGCTCGGTGCGGTGATGCGGTAACCGTTGGAGATCGATGTCTGCGAGGTTTTCGCAACATCCTTCTGCCACAACGGTAATACGCACGCGGCATAGTCTTTGGGCGCCTTGCTACTGGTCTTTCTGACATTGGGCTCACCCGGCACCAACGATGTCGGCAACGAGCACCCTGCCAACACGGCCAACGCCAGCCCCCCGATCCATATCCGCATGATGTTTCCTTTTGCTAAAAAAGTGAATGTACCGCCTAACAGACAACACATCCATCGTGGCATCGCGCCCGCTGTGGAGATTGGACAATTTTTTACACCCATTCAGCAGATCACAGATAAACCACGCGCGACGGGTGAAAAATGCGACTACTCTTTTTTACCGAGAATGTTCCGGAGGTGATCATGCGGCTCAACGAATACGAACACGAACTGCAACGCGACCTGCAAAGCGTTGCATCGGATCTGCGCTGGTCGGCAGTCGATCTGAAACGCATCGCCGAGCAGTTGCGCAAGTCTGGCAACGAGGCTGACGCGCAGTCAGTCCTGAGGTCCTGTGAGGTCTTGCAAAGCGATGAAGAGCGGCTGCAGTTGTATGCCAAGGAAGTGAAGGCACGGGCAATCAGTCGTACCAAAGTCCACTGACGTTTACTGTACCGCTGCAAACCAAAGCCCTGGCGTCAGCCGGGGCTATTTTTACAACCCGTCTTCTCGCCTCGCGCCCCTAAACACGCGTTTAGCGTTTTCTATATCCGCTCGTACTACGCAAGCCTGTCCTCCATTTGGCACTTCTCTCAATACTCGACGCTCCAACGTCAAAGGAACCTTTATCCAAAGGCCCGGCTCGAATATTGCAGTTTTATTTCTTTTTTGTGACAGCGGTAACAGGTAACCGATGAAAGTACGTGCAACCGTCATTTGCGAACAGGATCGACATATCCTCCTGGTGCGCAAACCCAGGTGCCGCTGGAATTTGCCTGGCGGCAAAGTTGAATCTGGAGAAACCCGGGCGGACGCTGCCGTGCGCGAATTGCAGGAAGAAACCGGACTGAATGCCGATGAAGTGCTTTACCTGATGGAACTGCAATACGGCGGAACCCGACATCATGTCTATGAGGCTTCGGTGCTAAACATTGAACAGCTGCGCCCGCAGAACGAAATTACCGATTGCATCTGGTTTCCGTTAGACGCGGTGCACAATCTGAATACCAGCGAGGCTACGTTGCACATCGTTCGGGCGTTTCAACGGCGTTTATAAACATCAACCGGCGAAGGCCCTGCGGCCGGCACTCATTTCTGTACGCAATTCGCCGATAAAGTTGGAAATGTCGCGGATCGTGACGAGATGTTCCGGGGAGACACCGTTGAGCAGTAACTCGACGCGTCCGCTGCCGGGTTCATAGACTTTGATTTGCAGCAGCCCCTGAGTCGTTGAAATGCAGTCGCATTTAAACGTGGGAAAGCCGGATTCGACAATGCGGCAAATGTCGGCAATGGCAAGCATGGCTGGGCGCCTCGCAGGCGTTGAATCGATCGATCCGTAGAGCATAGATGGGCGATGACTGCCCCGCCCCCCGATAAACGCCAACCCGATCACACTTTTCATGCGTCCCGTCAGTTGGCGTCGTGATCCCAGATCCAGTTCCATATGCCCGGCAACTGCACCGACTCAGAACTCTGCTGGACTGTGCGTGCCAGCGCAGCCTTCTCCAATTGAGCGTGATCGTCATAAAACGGCTTTTGCGCCATTCTCACGCCGGCGGCGGCGGCGCTGTCCAGCAGGATTTTCAGGTATTCGCGCATATGCCGCGCGGTATAACGGTTGAGATCATGAAAGGTCACCACTACCGGAATCACCCCATCCACAGCGGGAAACTCACCGAGGGCGATGCGCTCACGCACCTGCGATAGCTGCTGCACCATATTCGCCCTTCGGCGCGGGCTGGCATTGAAGCCCCAGATCTTGCCGTCATTGGCACTCAGATCCGTGAGCAACACGCGCAAGTCATGCTGCTGATAAGCGGCGAAGGTGCGTTTGTCGTAATTCCAGAACGGCGGTCGCAGCAACTTCGGCGGCGCTCCGGTGATGGCGGCAATGTCAGCAGAGCCGTTGATCAGCGATTCGTTGAGTTCCTGCGGGTCGAGCAAGCGATGGTTGGTGTGCCAATGGGTCGCTGTATGAAAAGCGAGGACATGCCCCTCTTCAAACTCGCGCCGCATGATGCCGCGACCGATTTCGCTGTTGCCAGCCCTGGGCGCTCGCGTCTGGACGAAAAATAGCGCCTTGATGCCCGGCTGCACCGGGTTGTCCTTGAGGCTGTCGAGCACCGTCGCTGATGGATTCCAGAAACTCGAGGCGCTGGGGCCGTCATCGAACGTCAGCAGAAAACGCACCGGCGCTTGAGCCTTCAGCCGGGATTCGGTTTGCGCGGTCATTTCAATGGGCGCGGCAATGCAGCCAGTCAGCATCAGGGCGATGACCGCTGCACAAAAAAGTTTAAATCCGGATGTCATGTTTTGCCTTGCGCCCGACCACTGCGTTCATGTTGTCGATTGGCAAAACTCCCTCGCCCTTATCCATCCCTGCGCTCGGCTTTGCGAGCCGAGGTTGGATAAGGTACACAGGGTTTGGTTCCGGCGCTCGCTCAGTGCGCCAGTGCCTGCTTAAACGAGGTCAACTAAGCTGATATTTCCTACAGGAGATTCAGCCGATGTGCGGAAGACTCTCGCAGTACCGGGGCATTCACGATTTCGTCGCAGTGCTGAGCATTCCCGATGCGCTGATCAATCATGTCGGCGATGCGCCGCTGGCTCGCTACAACGCCGCGCCGACCACCGCGCTGGCGGTCCTGCATCAATACGAACAACGCGTGTACGCGGACAACCTGCGCTGGGGCTGGCGTCCGCACAGGGCAAAGGATCGCGCCCCACCGATCAATGCGCGGGTGGAGAAAGTCGCGCACGGGCCGTTTTTCCGCGCGATCTGGCGTCACCGCTTGATCGTGCCGGTCGATAACTGGTTCGAATGGGTCGATGCCGAGGACAAAACCCGACAACCATGGCTGATTCGTCGGGTGGATCAGGGGCCAGTTTTCTGCGCCGCCATTGGGCAATTTCCGACACCGGGTGCGGACGCTCGGGACGACGATGGCTTCGTCATCATCACGGCCGACAGCAAGGGCGGCATGCTCGATATTCACGACCGTCGGCCGGTGGTGCTCAACGCTGAAATGGCGCGCGAATGGCTCGACCCCGCGACGCCCGTGGAACGTGCCGAGCAGATGCTGCTGTTCGAGGGTGAAGACGCGGCGGCGTTTGAGTGGCACAAAGTCGACAAAGCCGTCGGCAACTCACGCAACCAAGGCCCCAAACTGATCGCTGAAGTGGCCTGAAAATTTGCCAGCGCCACACGTTCTCTCTTATGTAGGAGTTGCCAAAGGCTGAGATCTTTTGCTTTTCCAGATCAAAAGACCGCAGCCTTCGAAAGCTCCTACAGGTGGCGCACAGGCTTTACAAATGGTGTATCAATCTTGAGACAAACGTAAATAAAACAGTCGTTTGAGCGAACTAACCGCTTGTCTGACATTTCAATCGTCATACATACATTTACATTCGCTACGGTTAGCATGCGCGCCGCATTTCCGTTTGGTATACCAGTTGACCAAAGAGTCAAGAAACCAGGATTCCCCATAACTTTTACAAGCCTTGCAGAGAAATAAGTTGCGCGACGATTTTGCAATCAAACAGGTCAGTGGCCTGGAGTGTATTCATCTGTCCACGACAGAACGCTTTCAACTCGAATGTTTTATCGGCCATTACATCAAGACCCGAAACCTGAGTTCAGTCCCTGACATTGAACGTATCCTGCGCACCACCCTTGAGGGTTATCCCGGCCATGCTCCGGTGATGGTCAACGAGCTCAGCGCCTGGATCGACCGAACCCTGGGTTATCGGGCGGCACACCCCGATTTCAAGCAGTTGGAAGACCTTTGAAACGTCAAAGCCCCGTTGATTCGGGGCTTTTGCTATTCATCGTTCAAGGTTTTAGCGGGCGTTCCTGATCCCGATCCGACAGCTCTCTGCTGTCGTCATGTTTCCAGGTCTGCTCCTCTCTCCTCTTCTGTTGTTCGACCTCTTCTTCTGATGGCTCATCTTCATCATCCAGATGCGTTTTATCAGTTGCCATGTCCGCCTCGCTTTCAGAAGTAATTGATCACCGATAGAGCATAGCAATTGCGATAAATCGCGCCGTCCGTGAAGCGCCACTGGCGTACCATGGAACCCATCACAAATGCGTCAGGGAGACGACATGCTGTACCGAATCGCAGCCGACGGGCTGGTGCTGTTTCATTTGCTGTTCATTCTATTCGTGCTGTTCGGCGGATTGCTGGTGCTCAAGTGGCCGCGGCTGATGTGGCTGCACTTGCCGGCCGCCGCGTGGGGCTTCGCGGTCGAGGTGTTGCACCTGACCTGCCCCCTGACCTACTGGGAAAACCTGATGCGCCACGCCGCCGGGCAAACCGAGTACGCCGGCGGTTTCATCGAACATTACATCTGGCCGATCATCTACCCGGCCGGGCTCACACCGCAGATCCAACTAGTGCTGGGCAGTGTGGTGCTGCTGATCAACCTGCTGGTGTACGGGCGATTGATCCGCTCGTGGAAACTGCGCCGAGCGAGCCGTATTCCGTTTTAACGCGACGCAGGTTTCAGGGCCTCCAGCCACGCCGGATCAAGGCGTGGCTGGTCGACATCGAGACCCAGCGCTTGCATCCGCTCCTTGTGCTGCTCGACTTCGCGATGCAACTGCGCATGATCGCTAGAGTTGCCATCCAGTTCATGCATTTGCGTCAGCCCCTGGTGATAGAAGCGCAACACTTTCATCGCGATCGGGTCATTATTTTCCACTGCCGCCGTCACCTGATGCATCACGTTGGTAACGCTCATCAAATTGCGCTTGAGCCGCCAGCCATACACCGCCGGCGCCATCCAGCTCTGATTCCAGAAACGCCCGCGCAACAACGCCCCCGTCAGCAAGAACGCCAGAAACACCCCGCCGACATTGAATCGCAGGTTATCGCCGTCAGGCTCGCCGAACAGCGCCACCGCCGCCGTCGAAAACAACATCGCCAGCACCAGGAACAGCACGGCGATGATCAGCGTGCTGCGGCGGGTCTGCTGGCGAAAAGTGGCGGCGTCCATCGGCTGAATCTCGAACATCACAAATGACTTCCTTGAGCGAGAAAAAAAGGTGCAACAGAAAAACGGGCCCGCGCATTATCGCCTCTGCGATGGATTTAGCTATGCTGGGGGCCCTTTTCATCTTTTCATCGTCCAACGGGGACATGGCGGTATAGCGCAGATCGTGCCATCTTCATTCATGGATACACACTATTCGGATGCCATCCGCCTGGTTTTGGGATGACATCGTTTTAAGGATCATTGCATGACCCAACGACACGTAATCAATGCTTCGGTCAGCCCCAAAGGCAGCCTGGAAACCCTTTCTCAACGTGAAGTGCAGCAACTGAGCGAAGCCGGATCCGGCAGCACCTACACCCTGTTCCGCCAGTGCGCCCTGGCCATCCTCAACACCGGCGCTCATGTCGATAATGCCAAGACCATTCTTGAAGCCTACAAGGACTTCGAAATACGCATTCACCAGCAGGATCGCGGTGTGCGCCTCGAGCTGCTGAACGCTCCGGCCGATGCCTTCGTCGATGGCGAAATGATCGCCAGCACCCGGGAAATGCTGTTCAGCGCCCTGCGTGACATCGTCTACACCGAAAACGAACTCGACAGCCAACGCATCGATCTCAGCACTTCCCAAGGCATCAGCGACTACGTCTTTCATCTGCTGCGCAACGCCCGCACCCTGCGCCCGGGTGTCGAGCCGAAAATCGTCGTGTGCTGGGGCGGTCACTCGATCAACACCGAAGAATACAAATACACCAAGAAAGTCGGCCACGAACTGGGCCTGCGCAGCCTCGACATCTGCACCGGCTGCGGCCCCGGCGTGATGAAGGGCCCGATGAAAGGCGCGACCATCGCCCACGCCAAACAGCGTATTCACGGCGGTCGCTACCTCGGTCTGACCGAGCCGGGCATCATCGCTGCCGAAGCGCCAAACCCGATCGTCAATGAGCTGGTGATCCTGCCGGACATCGAAAAACGTCTGGAAGCGTTCGTGCGTGTCGGCCACGGCATCATCATCTTCCCGGGCGGTGCCGGTACGGCGGAAGAGTTCCTCTATCTGCTGGGCATCCTCATGCATCCGGACAACGAAGGCCTGCCGTTCCCGGTCATCCTGACCGGGCCGAAACATGCTGCGCCGTATCTGGAGCAGCTCGACGCGTTCGTCATCGCGACCCTCGGTGAAGCGGCCAAGCAGCACTACGAAATCATCATCGACGACCCGACTGAAGTCGCGCGCCAGATGACCCAGGGCCTGAAAGCCGTGAAGCAGTTCCGCCGCGAGCGTAACGACGCGTTCCACTTCAACTGGCTGCTGAAGATCGATGAGGGTTTCCAGCGTCCGTTCGATCCGACCCACGAAAACATGGCCAACCTGAAACTGCACCGCGACCAGCCACCGCATGAACTCGCGGCCAACCTGCGCCGGGCGTTCTCAGGGATCGTGGCGGGTAACGTCAAAGACAAGGGCATTCGCCTGATCGAGGAACACGGCCCTTACCAGATCCGCGGTGACGCCGCGATCATGCAACCGCTCGACGCACTGCTCAAAGCCTTCGTCGCCCAGCACCGGATGAAACTGCCGGGCGGCGCGGCGTATGTGCCGTGCTATCGAGTGGTGGCGTAAGGTTCAGCCACACAAGCCCCCTGTAGGAGCTGCGGCACGCTGCGATCTTTTGATCTTGTTTTCAAAGGTCAAAATCAAAAGATCGCAGCGTGCCGCAGCTCCTACAGGAATTTGTGTTGGGCAAAGATCTTGTGCTCAACGCAAGACCCTGTGGGAGCTGGCTTGCCAGCGATGACGGCCGAACGTACACCCTCAACCCCGCAGGCCCTCTCAATCCGTCAACCGCGCCGCCAGCGCCTTCGCCTGCAGCGCCACATCCGTCACCGCCGTACTCTCCCACCACATCCCGCGCAACGGCGGGCCCATTGCGAACAAGCGACTCGCTGCTTGCCCGTGTTCGTCCACAACACCTCCGTCAGTCGCTGCCGCTATCCCTAACGCCAACGGCCCCGGTAGTATCAATCCCCGCGCCAACAATTGCTGTGGCAACGGTCGCGCCACTCGACGCCAGTCATATTCGATACCGCTGGAGTTGATCAGCGCGGCGCCATGTAGCACGCAGGTTTGCGCTTCACCCCGCGGACGAATGCGAATACTCACACCACTCTGCGCGCAAGGTTCAAGCCCTTTGAACGAAGCCGCGTGAATCCGCAACCGCCCTTCGCTTTGCAGACGCTCGACCAACTGCGCACTCAGCGGTGGCGAACGGTGGTGATGGCTTTCCCACCAAGGCCGCACATGACGTACGAATTGTCGACGCTGCACATCAGTTGCCTGGCTCCACAGTCGGCCGATGTGTGCTCGCACCGTGTCCAGCGGCGCTTGCCAGTCGATGCCTTGTGCGATGGCGTCGCGGCAATGCCGTCGCAGCTCGCGCAATAACTGTCGGGGGGAACGAATGCCATGGTCTTCAGCAAGGAAATCCACCCACGCCGGCGGTTGCCGACGCACATGGGGCAGCAAGCCGTGACGGGAAAACACTTCGATAGGCCCACGATGCCCGGCCTGTTCCAGCGAAACCACCGCATCGACCATGGTCAGGCCGGAACCAATGATCAGCACGCTCGATTGCGCATCGAGCTGACGCATGGCCGCGACATCCCACGGATCCAGCGCGGCAGCGTTTAGACCGCTGGATTGCTTCTGCGGCGTGCGTGCGGCGGGGAACATGCCGGTTGCGAGCACTGCGTACGCGCCGTGCAATTGCTGGCCATTGTTCAAGGTGAGCTGCACCGAATCCTTATTGATTTGCAGGTCGACGGCTTCTGCGCAGATGTGCTCGACGGTCGATCCCATCTGCGCACCAACATTGCGTGCTTCGGCTAAACGCTGCTGCACATAAACGCCGAACAATCCGCGGGGCGGGAACAGTTCACTGACCGGCACCTGCTGTTCGGCAGACTCGGGCCAGCCACCCGCAGCAATGTGCTCGGCCAACCATTGCGTCAAATCATCCGGGTTATCCGGATCGACGCTCATCCGCGCCGCGTTGCCATTGAGCGTGTGGCCCAACTCGACTGCACTGTAGGCCTCGCCACGGCCGAGTTCCGCGCGCGGCTCGATGACCAGAATCCTGCGCTGGCCTGGCCGACGCAACAACTGCACCGCCAGCATCGTGCCGCTGAGGCCACCGCCAATGATCAGAATGTCTGCGTGCTGGTTCATTCAAATCACCACATTGCGCACAAACCGCGCCGCCACATCCCCATCATTGCGATAAGCGTGGGGCTGATTACTGGCAAACATGAAGAACTCCCCCGTGCTGATCTGCTGCGCATGATCGCCGAGCATCAAGGTCAGGCAACCCTCGAACACATAAATCTGTTCACTCCAGCCATCGGCGTCCGGTTGCGACGGATAGACCTCGCCCGGTTGCAGGCACCATTCCCATTGCTCGACTTCGCGGGTTGCGGTGGCTTTCGACAGCAACACGGCTTTGCTGCCGGGGATGCTCCCGGCCCACGCCACTTCGTTGATACGGCTCGGATCGCGCGCGTCGGGGGCCTGGATCAAATCGCTGAAGGCAACGTCGAGTGCTTCGGCGACGCGGTCGAGGGTGGTCAGGCTGACGTTCTTTTCGCCCGCCTCGATCGCCACCAACATCCGCCGACTCACTCCGGATTTTTCCGCCAGCGCGGTCTGGCTCATGTCGGCAGCGTGCCGCAAGCGCCGAACGTTCTGGCTGACGTGTTGCAGGACGGAGGCGCGTTGGCTGGAATCTTTGTGCACTATATTGCTCACTCGGTGGGGTTGGGCAGTATACTGCGCAACATTTGGCGCATTGTGCGTCGCTCTTTCTCCCGCGCGCAAGGACATGACGTCAGTGAATCGCCCCGACACCTCCCCTCGTTTCTCCCGCTTCAGCAAGGCCGAGTGCGTGCTGGTGCTGATCACCATGATCTGGGGCGGCACCTTTTTGCTGGTGCAGCATGCGATGACCGTCAGCGGCCCGATGTTCTTCGTCGGCCTGCGCTTTGCCGCCGCAGCTGCCATCGTCGCGCTTTTTTCGTGGCGGCACCTGAGTGAGCTGACTCTGTTCGAACTCAAGGCAGGCGCCTTCATTGGCGTCGCAATCATGCTCGGTTACGGCTTGCAGACGGTCGGGTTGCAGACGATTGCGAGCAGTCAGTCGGCGTTTATTACCGCGCTGTATGTGCCATTCGTGCCGCTGCTGCAATGGCTGGTGCTGGGGCGACGACCGGGGTTGATGCCGAGCATTGGCATCATGCTGGCGTTTACCGGATTGATGCTGTTGTCGGGGCCGTCCGGAGCCTCGCTGAATTTCAGCCCCGGTGAAATCGCCACACTGATCAGCGCCGTAGCCATTGCCGCCGAAATCATTCTGATCAGCACCTACGCCGGCCAGGTGGATGTGCGCCGGGTGACCGTGGTGCAACTGGCAACCACATCGGTGTTGTCATTTTTGATGGTGGTGCCGACTGGCGAAGCGCTTCCGGACTTTTCCTGGCTGCTGCTCGCAACGGCTTTGGGCCTGGGCGCGGCGAGTGCGGCCATTCAGGTGGCAATGAACTGGGCGCAGAAGAGTGTTTCACCGACTCGGGCGACACTGATCTATGCCGGTGAGCCGGTATGGGCCGGGATTGTCGGGCGGCTAGCTGGCGAGCGCTTGCCGGCGATTGCTCTGGTGGGCGCAGGGTTGATCGTGGCGGCGGTGATCGTCAGTGAGTTGAAGACCAAGGCTAAGCATTCGGAGGAAGTGCTGGAGGATTTTGACCGCGAGACTGAGCGCTGAGGATCTTGAAGATCAAAAGATCGCAGCCTTCGGCAGCTCCTACGTTGGAATGCGTTTTCCTGTAGGAGCTGCCGCAGGCTGCGATCTTTTTTCGCCCATGAAACAACGCCAAACACAAATATCCAGACTACTTTGTAGGATTCTGAGACATCCTGGCGTTTGGTGATCGGGGAGCTGGCACGTATGATGCTTCACAAACTTCCGCAGATTAGAAGCCTATGTCCCTGATAGTTCTACTGCTTCTGCCATTCATTGGCAGCTGTCTGGCAGCGGTGCTGCCACACAATGCGCGTAATACCGAATCCCTGTTGGCAGGCCTGGTCGCTTTGATCGGCGTCGTCCAGGTGGCGTTGTTGTACCCGCAGATTGCCCATGGCGGCGTCATTCGCGAAGAATTCATGTGGTTACCCAGTCTCGGGCTGAACTTCGTTCTGCGCATGGACGGTTTCGCCTGGCTGTTCTCGATACTGGTCCTCGGGATCGGCTCACTCGTCTCTTTATATGCCCGCTACTACATGTCGCCAAACGACCCGGTGCCGCGATTCTTCGCATTTTTCCTGGCGTTCATGGGCGCCATGCTTGGCCTGGTGATCTCCGGCAACCTCATCCAGATCGTGTTTTTCTGGGAGCTGACCAGCCTCTTCTCTTTCCTGCTGATCGGTTACTGGCACCACCGCTCCGATGCCCGCCGTGGCGCCTACATGGCGCTGATGGTCACCGGGGCCGGCGGACTATGCCTGCTGGCGGGGGTCATGATCCTCGGCCATGTCGTCGGCAGCTACGACCTTGACAAGGTCCTGGCCGCCGGCGATCTGATTCGTGCACATGCCCTCTACCCAATCCTGTTACCCCTCATTCTCATCGGCGCCTTGAGCAAAAGCGCGCAATTCCCCTTCCACTTCTGGCTGCCCCACGCAATGGCGGCGCCCACGCCCGTCTCGGCGTATCTGCACTCGGCGACCATGGTCAAGGCCGGGGTTTTCCTGCTCGCACGCCTGTGGCCATCGCTGTCTGGCAGTGAGGAATGGTTCTACATCGTCAGCGGCGCTGGCGCGTGTACGCTGTTGCTCGGCGCGTACTGCGCAATGTTCCAGAACGACCTCAAAGGTCTGCTCGCCTACTCGACCATCAGCCATCTGGGCTTGATCACGTTGCTGCTGGGCCTGAACAGTCCGCTGGCCGCCGTCGCAGCGGTATTCCATATCCTCAACCACGCCACGTTCAAGGCCTCATTGTTCATGGCTGCGGGAATCATCGACCACGAAAGCGGCACCCGCGACATCCGCAAGCTCAGCGGTCTGATCAAGCTGATTCCGTTTACCGCAACGCTGGCGATGGTTGCCAGCGCCTCGATGGCCGGCGTGCCACTGCTAAACGGCTTCCTGTCGAAAGAGATGTTCTTCGCCGAAACCGTGTTCATCAATGCCACGGCGTGGGTCGAAGCCGCGCTGCCGATTGTCGCAACCATTGCCGGTACATTCAGCGTCGCCTATTCCCTGCGTTTTACCGTCGATGTGTTCTTCGGCCCACCCGCCACCGACCTGCCCCACACCCCGCACGAGCCGCCGCGCTGGATGCGTGCACCGGTCGAGTTGCTGGTGTTTACCTGCCTGATCGTAGGGATTTTCCCGGCACAAGTGGTCGGCCCGCTGCTCGCCGCTGCCGCGCAACCCGTAGTGGGTGGCACCTTGCCGGAATACAGCCTGGCAATCTGGCACGGTCTGAACGCTCCGATGATCATGAGCCTGATCGCCATGTCCGGCGGCATCGTGCTTTACCTGTTGCTGCGTAATCAGTTCAGACACGGCCGCTTCAAATACCCGCCACTGGTGGGACGCTTCAACGGCAAGCGCCTGTTCGAGCGCAGCCTTGTGGTGATGATGCGGATGGCCCGGCGCGTGGAACGCCGACTCGGCACCCGACGCCTGCAAATGCAATTGTTCCTGGTGGTGTTGGCGGCGGTGCTCGCCGGGTTGATCCCGATGCTGCACAGCAGCCTGAGCTGGGGTGACCGGCCGAAGATTCCGGGCTCGATCGTTTTCGTGACCCTGTGGCTGCTGGCGATTGCCTGTGCCCTCGGCGCCGCGTGGCAGGCCAAGTATCACCGTCTCGCTGCCCTGACCATGGTCAGCGTCTGCGGCTTGATGACCTGCGTGACCTTCGTCTGGTTCTCCGCACCGGATCTGGCATTGACGCAGTTGGCTGTGGAAGTGGTCACCACCGTGCTGATACTGCTCGGTCTGCGCTGGCTGCCACGACGGATCGAAGAGGTCTCGCCACTGCCGAGCACCCTGCGCAAGGCACGTATCCGCCGTCTGCGCGACTTGATGCTGTCGATTGCGGTCGGCGCCGGCATGGCGCTGCTTTCCTACGCAATGCTCACGCGGCAGACGCCGAATGACATTTCCTCGTTCTACCTCAGTCGCGCCCTGCCTGAGGGCGGTGGCAGCAATGTGGTCAACGTGATGCTGGTGGACTTCCGTGGTTTCGACACCCTGGGTGAAATCACCGTGCTGGTCGCTGTAGCGCTGACTGTGTTCGCCCTGCTACGCCGCTTCCGCCCACCGAAAGAAAGCCTGCAACTGCCGGCCCAGCAGCGCTTGCTGGCACCGGACGTGGTCACCGACCTGGTCAACCCGCGCTCGGCCAGCGACACCGCGCTCGGCTTCATGATGGTGCCGGCGGTGCTGGTGCGTCTGCTGTTGCCGATTGCGCTGGTGGTGTCGTTCTACCTGTTCATGCGCGGACACAATCAGCCGGGCGGCGGGTTTGTCGCCGGGCTGGTGATGTCGGTGGCGTTCATCCTGCAATACATGGTCGCCGGTACGCAGTGGGTAGAGGCACAAATGAGTCTGCGGCCACTGCGCTGGATGGGCACGGGGTTGCTCTTCGCCACCGCCACCGGGCTTGGTGCGATGGTGGCCGGGTATCCGTTCCTCACCACTCACACCTGGCATTTCTCCTTGCCGCTACTGGGTGACATCCATATCGCCAGCGCGTTGTTCTTCGACATTGGCGTGTACGGCGTGGTGGTTGGCTCGACGCTATTGATCCTCACCGCTCTCGCCCACCAATCGGTGCGTGGTCACAAGAACGCGTCCCTGCCCAAGGCCGTCGCCAGCAAAGGAGCCGTCTGATGGAAGAAGTCATCGCAATCGCCATTGGCATTCTCGCCGCTTCCGGCGTCTGGCTGATCCTGCGCCCACGTACATTCCAGGTGGTCATGGGCCTGTGCCTGCTGTCCTACGCAGTCAACCTGTTCATCTTCAGCATGGGCAGCCTGTTCATCGGCAAGGAGCCGGTGATCAAGGACGGCGTGACCCAGGACTTGCTGCACTACACCGACCCGCTGCCGCAGGCGCTGGTACTGACCGCGATCGTCATCAGCTTCGCCATGACCGCGTTGTTCCTCGTCGTTCTGCTCGCCTCGCGTGGCCTGACCGGCACCGACCACGTCGACGGCCGGGAGCCTAAAGAATGATGGCAATGACTCACCTGATCGCCGCACCGATTCTGCTACCCCTGCTGACCGCCGCGATCATGCTGATGCTCGGCGAGCGGCACCGGCCGCTGAAGGCGAAAATCAACCTGTTCTCCAGCCTCCTCGGCCTGTTCATTTCGGTGATGCTGCTGCAATGGACGCAAACCACCGGCGTGCCGGGCTCGATCGGCGTATACCTGCCGGGCAACTGGCAGGCGCCGTTCGGCATCGTGCTGGTGGTTGATCGCCTGTCGGCGCTGATGCTGGTGCTGACCGGAGTCATCGGCGTGAGCGCCCTGCTCTTCGCGATGGCGCGTTGGGACGGCGCGGGATCGAGCTTCCACGCGTTGTTCCAGATCCAGTTGATGGGTTTGTATGGCGCGTTCCTGACCGCTGACCTGTTCAACCTGTTCGTGTTCTTTGAAGTGCTGCTGGCCGCCTCTTATGGCCTGTTGCTGCATGGCTCGGGCCGGGCACGGGTTTCGTCGGGGCTGCATTACATTTCGATCAATCTGCTCGCCTCGTCGCTGTTTCTGATCGGCGCGGCGTTGATCTACGGCGTCACCGGCACCCTGAACATGGCCGATCTGGCGCTGAAAATTCCGCTGGTTCCGGAAGCCGACCAAGGCTTGCTGCACGCCGGCGCAGGCATTCTCGCGGTAGCGTTCCTGGCCAAGGCCGGCATGTGGCCGCTGAACTTCTGGCTGGTGCCGGCCTACTCTTCGGCCAGCGCACCGGTAGCGGCGATGTTCGCGATCATGACCAAGGTCGGCGTCTACACCCTGCTGCGCCTGTGGACGCTGCTGTTCTCGGCTCAGGCCGGAGCCTCGGCGTTCTTCGGTGGTGACTGGCTGATTTACGGCGGCATGGTGACCATGGCCTGCGCAGCGCTGGCGATTCTTGCCGCGCAACGCCTTGAGCGCATGGCCAGCCTGAGCATTCTGGTGTCGGCGGGGATTCTGCTGTCGGCCGTCGGCTTCGCGCAGCCGAACCTGATCGGTGCGGCGTTGTTTTATCTGGTCAGTTCGACGCTGGCGTTGAGTGCGCTGTTCCTGCTCGCCGAGTTGATTGAGCGTTCGCGCTCGGCCAACGAAATCCCACTGGAAGACGAAAGCGAATTGCTGCCGCGACCACAGGAATCCCTGCAACCGCCCAAAGGCATCAACCTCGACGACGAACAGAAAGCCGTGGTCGGTCAGGTCATCCCGTGGACCATGGCGTTTCTCGGCTTGAGCTTTATCGCCTGCGCCCTGTTGATCATCGGCATGCCACCGCTGTCCGGTTTCATCGGCAAACTCAACCTGATCAGCGCGTTACTCAATCCGCTGGGATTGGGCACCGCCGCGCCGATTTCCAACGCGGCGTGGGCGTTGCTGGCGCTGTTGATCCTGTCCGGGCTGGCAGCATTGATGGCGTTCTCGCGTCTTGGCATCCAGCGCTTCTGGACGCCAGAAGAGCGCCCGTCACCGCTGCTGCGCAAACTCGAATGCGCGCCGATTTTCCTGCTGCTGGGGCTGAGCATCGTCCTGACCTTCAAGGCCGAGCCGCTGCTGCGTTACACCCAGGCCACGGCTGATGCTTTGAATAATCCGCAGCAGTACGTCAATGCCGTGCTCGGCACTCGCGCCGTACCGAGCCCGGAAAGCAAGGCAGCCCTGCTGGAGGTGCAGCCATGAAGCGCGTATTTCCGGCACCGTTGCTGTCCATTGCTCTGTGCGTCCTGTGGTTGACGCTGAACCTGTCGATCAGTCCGGGCAACCTGCTACTCGGCGCGATACTCGGATTCGCTGCGCCGTTGATGATGCGCAAATTGCGTCCCAAGCAAGTGCGTATCCGCCGTCCATGGACAATCGTGCGGCTGTTCCTCCTGGTTGGTCGTGATGTGGTGACGTCCAACTTGATCGTGGCATGGGGCGTACTCAACGCTGGTCGCCGCCCGCCTCGTTCGCGCTTTATCAAAGTGCCGCTGGATCTGCGTGACGCTCACGGCCTCGCGGCACTGTCGATGATCTGCACGGTAGTGCCCGGCACGGTGTGGTCAGAACTGGCGCTGGATCGCAGCATTCTGCTGATACACGTTTGGGATCTGGATGACGAAGCGCAATTCATCGAGCACTTCAAGAGCACTTACGAGCGGCCGCTGATGGAGATTTTCGAATGAGCCCATTACTGTCGAACGCGATCCTGCTGACGCTGTTTCTATTCTGTCTGGCCATGGTGCTGACCCTGATCCGCCTGTTCAAAGGGCCATCGGCGCAAGACCGGGTACTGGCGCTGGACTATCTGTACATCGTTGCGATGCTGATGATGCTGACCCTGGGCATTCGCTATTCCAGTGACACTTACTTTGAGGCGGCGCTGCTGATCGCGCTGTTCGGCTTCGTCGGTTCGTTTGCCCTGGCGAAATTCCTGCTGCGTGGCGAGGTCATCGAATGAACGCGGAACTGTCTCTTTGGGTTGAGATTCCAGTGGCGATCCTGCTGGTGCTCAGCGGCGTGTTTGCCTTGATCGGCGCAATCGGGTTGTTGCGGATGAAGGACTACTTCCAGCGCATGCACCCTCCGGCCCTCGCGTCGACACTGGGAGCGTGGTGTGTGGCGCTGGCCTCGATCATTTGCTTTTCAGCGCTGAAGTCCGGGCCGGTGCTGCATGCCTGGCTGATCCCGATTTTATTGGCGATCACGGTACCGGTGACCACGTTACTACTGGCGCGCGCGGCGTTGTTCCGCAAACGCATGGCCGGGGATGATGTGCCGGCCGAAGTCAGCAGCCGACGAACAGAAAGCGGTAGCTAATCCGTTAAAAGACACAGTCCGCGGCAAACGCATTCCCCTGTAGGAGCTGCCGCAGGCTGCGATCTTTTGATCTGGCCTTCACCTCAAACCCAAGCCACCGCCAGCAACCCGCCCCCCAACACCGCACACAACGGCGAATAAACCCACGTATCCAGCCGCGCAAAACGTGAACCCTTCACTTCCTTGAAAAACCCCACCAGATGCGAATCACCAATCGCCCGGGCAAACATCAGCAGCGCAATCACACTGATCACCCACTGCAACGCCTTGTGATGTACCGGCGCCACGCCCCACCCGACCCGCAGACACACCAGCGCGGCAATCGCCAATAAAACAACCGCCACCACCAAGGTAATCCAGCCCGACGGTTTGAATGCCGGTCGCAACGTCGCGACCAAGCCTTCCTCCGGAACTTGCGGAACGGCCGCCACCGCCGCCCATTGCCCACCCAACGCCCAATACACATGCACCAGGCTGATCACCGCAAACACTGTCACCAGCCATTGAGCCAACACAAAGGTCATGGTTGAAATCCTTGAAAGGGATTTGAACAAATCATCCTAGTCGCATTTTTTTCAAGTGCACGACCGATCAGCGGTACGGTAAAGTGCCGCCCCATGAAATTCTCCCGTTCCGATCGATCACTGCTGGCCTGGATGCTCTATTGCTGCGTCCTGTTCAACGTGTTCGCCTGCAGCATCGGTCACGGGCAAATGGTCGGCATGCAGCTCAACGGCATCGGCGGCCAGTTCTGTACAGTCGACCCGGCGACTCAAGCGCCGCAGGCCTCCAATCCCGGCGAAGAACAACTGCCGACGCTGTCCAAAGCCTTCGGCTGTCCGCTGTGCTCTGTCGGTGGCGGCATGGGCCCGGCGTTCAACTCCAGCCTGACCCTGGCGATCCTTCCAGAACAACACAGCCCGCCGCTGGCGCCCATCGCCAGCGCCGACCTCCCTGCCCGCCTTACCTGGCCATCGGCCAACCCACGCGCCCCACCGCTCGCCTGAGTGTTCCTGCCTTTTTGATTTGTCAGCCCACTGCGCCAACGCGCGGCGTTTGCCTGTGCGCTGACTCCTAGACATGCATTCAGGATTCAATGATGAAACAACTCACTTTGCTGGCGAGCCTGTGCGGCTGCCTGTCCGTTAACGTCTGGGCGCAATCCACCGTGGAACTGGCGCCAATCACCATTGATGGCGAATCCGGCAGCGAACCGGGCCTGAGCCTCGACCAGTCCAGCGGCATGGCTTCGCGGCTCGGCTTGAGCCTGCGCGAGACACCCGCCTCGGTGGCCATCGCCAATCGCAACGACATCGAGCGCCACGGCGCGCAGAACTTCCAGGACGCCGCCAACACCCTGCCCGGCGTCAATGCCAGCGCACCGCCAGGCTTCGGCGGATTCGTCTCCTACCGCGGCTTCACCAGCAGCCAGATCACCCAGATGTTCAACGGCATCAACGTTTCCGGCGGCCTCGCCCGCCCTGTCGATGCGTGGATCTATGACCGGGTGGAGTTGGTCGGCGGCCCGTCGTCGCTGATCAATGGCGCAGGCTCGGTCGGCGGCTCGTTGAACTACGTGACCAAACTGGCGACCCGCGATGAACAGGCTGTTGAAGGCCGGGTCAGTTACGGCACCTACGACACCAGCGAAACCGCGTTCGGCCTCAACCATGCGCTGACCGATCCAGGCAGCGAGGTGCAGCACTACGCGCGCCTGGACGTCAGCCACAACACCAGCAATGGCTACATCGACCGACAGGAGCGCGATGCCTGGAGCGTGGCGTTTTCGTTACTCAGCGATCTCACACCAAACCTGTCGCATACCCTGGCCCTGGAGTATCAGGACGAGCATGAAGACAGTCCCTACTGGGGCACGCCGGTACTCAACCCCAAGGCCGGCGAGTTGAAGATCGATAAACACAACCGCTTCAACAACTACAACGTCGAGGACGGCCGCTACGAACAGCGGACAATCTGGGTGCGGTCGATCATCGACTACCGGATCAACGACACCACCACCCTGCGCAACACGCTGTATCACCTCGACAGCCAACGCGATTACCGCAATCTCGAAACCTACCAATACAACGCCGACAACTCGGCAGTGAATCGTTCGACGGCGTATCAGGTGCGGCACCAAGGCGAGCAGAACGGCAACCAGTTCGAACTGCGCCACGACAACACTTTGTTGGGACTTGATACGACGTGGTCCGGCGGTTTCGAGTACAAGGTCAACCAAACCACCAACTCGCCGCTCAACATAAAAGGCGCGAGCACGGTAAACCCGAACCACTATCGTCCTGGGTATTTCTACGACATTCCCGGCACCAACCCCGAGCTGATCAGTGACAAGACCAACGAGGTCACCACCAAAGCGCTGTTCTTGGAAAACCGCTTGGCGTTGACCGACAAACTGTCGCTGCTCACCGGTCTGCGTTATGACGACATCGATCTCGACGTGACCAACCACCGCGTCGTGACCGCCGCCAATCCCAGGCACCTCAAGCGCAGTTGGGAGCCTGTCACGGGGCGTGCGGGCCTGACTTACCAGTTCACCCCTTCGGCCAACGTCTACGCGCAATACAGCACCGCGGCCGAGCAACCCAATGGCACGCAGGACTTCGACGTATCGACCGGCAAGCAATGGGAAATCGGCAGCAAGTTCGACTACCTGAACGGGCGAGGCTCAGCGACTGTGGCGGCTTACACGATTGAGCGAAAAGACTTCGCCGTCACCGATCCACTCGACCCGACCAGCAGTATTCCTGTGGGTCAGCAGACGTCAAAAGGCATCGGGATTGCCAGCTCCTTGCGCATTACAGACAGACTGCTGGCCGAGGGCAATTTCGCCTGGGTTGACGCGCGGTACGATGACTTCACCGAAAAAAACGCCGCGGGTGCCGTGGTATCGCGCAAGGGCAACACGCCCACCAATGTCCCGGACCGGGTTGGCAATCTCTGGCTGACTTATGATTTTTCGCCGCAATGGCAAGGTGGGGTCGATGCGCGATACGTCGCATCGGTGTTTGCCGACAGCGCCAACACGATGACCGTGCCGTCGTACACGCTGTTCGGCAGCTTCCTCAGTTACAAGGTCGATTCGCACACCACTGTCACCGGTCGGGTGCGTAACTTGACGAATGAAGTGTATGCCGAGTTTGCGCATGTATCGCCGGCGTATTACCTGGGTACACCGCGTACCTTCGAGTTGGCCGTACAAACCAGGTTCTAACCGAAAACGCTACTCACTGTAGGAGCTGCCGCAGGCTGCGATCTTTTGACTGTGTCCTTTCAAAGGCCAGATCAAAAGATCGCAGCCTGCGGCAGCTCCTACAGAATCAGCATCAGCATCAGCATCAGCATCAGCATCAGCATCAGATCAGGATCAGGATCAGGATCAGGATCAGGATCAGGATCAGGATCAGGATCAGGATCAGGATCAGGATCAGGATTTATTGCAGGCTGGCCGAAACCTTATCCGACACATCCTTCGGCAACCACGCCTGCCACACATCCGGATGGGCCTTCATGAACGCTTCAGCCGCCTGACGCGGGGCGGTGTGCTTCTCGCTCATGTCGGCCAACGCCTTGTTCAGCGCATCAATCGGGAAATCGACTTTGCTGAAGAATTCGGCAATCTGCGGATACTGCTTCTGGAACGGCGTAGAAACCCCAATCGACAGTTTCGACGCCAGCGAACGGGTCGGTTTCGGGTTGGGATTATCGGCGTCAGTCAACGTCTTCCAGGCCTCGGCATCAAACGGCGGCTCTTCCAGCTGCACCAGTTTGAACTTGCCCAGCAACGGCGTCGGCGACCAGTAATAGAACAGCACCGGCTTACCCCGACGAATGGAAGAACTGATCTCGGCGTCGAGCGCAGCACCCGAGCCGCTGCGGAAATTGGTGAAGTCGTCCTGCAAACCGTAAGCCGTGAGTTTCTGCTTGTTGACCACTTCTGAAGTCCAGCCAATCGGGCTGTTGAGGAAACGCCCCTTGCTCGGATTTTCCGGGTCCTTGAACACGTCCTTGTATTTTTTCAGATCACTGACACTGCGCAAGTCCGGTGCCAGCGGCTTGATGCCCTTGGCCGGGTCACCCTTGATCACGTATTCCGGCACCCACCAGCCTTCGGTGGCGCCCTTGACCGTATCGCCCAGGCTCACGACCTTGCCTTCAGCCTCGGCCTTGACCCACACCGGGCTACGCCCGGCCCACTCTTCGCCTATGACCTGAATGTCATTGTTGGCCAGCGCGGTTTCCAGCGTAATGGTAGTGCCGGGCAAGGTGTCGGTTGGCAATCCGTAGCCCTTCTCGACGATGATCCGCAAGACATCGGTGATAAGGCTGCCGCTTTCCCAATTCAGGTCGGCGAAATGGATCGGCGCCTGTGCCGCCATCGTCGATTGAGCTGACGTCAGCAAGCCGAATGTCGCCACGCTGGCGGCCAATAACCGTCGAAATCCGTTCATGCATTGCACCTCGTGCTGTTCACAGCAATGGCAGGATGGCCTGACAGAAGACCGCAAGCCTCTGAATACTCAGTCAACTGACTGTAGACGAGGTTCCTGCTTTTTCAGGGCTTGGCCCCAGACGAGGTTAGCTTTCAGACTTTTCCTGCAAGCTTTGCAGCTCGCGTCTGACCATGCTGGCGTACTCCGCTGGACGCAACGCATAGATCTGCGAGGCCACCCATCCCAGCCACGCGCCTTGCAGCTCGGCCTTCAGCGCGAACAATCGCCCGGCCTCATCTCGCGCCTTGTCGATGTTCTGCGAATGAAAATCGGCACGACTCAAACCGCCAATCACTCGCTGGCCTTGAAGGTCACCAGTTCGCCCTTGCGCCATTTCGCGGCTTTGCCAGTGACGGCTTTCAGGGTCTTGGTCAGGCCTTCCTGCAATTGCTCATTGGCGGCGAACACGGTCACCACGCTGTGACCTTCCTTGAACAGGATCGCATGGCCATCAGCGCTATCAACGAAGGCGTAATCGCCAAGCCCATAAACCGTGAGTTTAATTTCACGAAAGCGGATATCCAGCTTGCCACCTTCACGGCTGGGCAAGACTGCTGCACTGAAGTGATCGCCGACCTTGAGCTTGAGCCCCGGCTTGTCATCGACCACCAAGGCACTTTCAGTGTCGATCTCGGCAACGTAAATGCCTTCTGCGCCTTGCTCGGTGATGTAAACAAAACGCGATTGGAACAGCTTGACCAGCTTTGCACGCAAATCACCCAGCACGAACAAAGCATGCATATCGAGATTACTGACTGCCAAAGAAACATCCCCACATCTGAAAAACCGCACACGGGAAACGCGCACGGCAAAAAACGGCCAGGCCGATGGCACTGCCAATTGACTCAAATAAAAACCCGAACCGAGCAGAGCGCTCGTTCAACGCGAGGTTTGTAAGACTACTGGATTGTCACTCGCGAAACCCACTCCAATGTCGCCAAAGCCTGAAGGAAAAATCCTCGCCCGCCATGAGAGAAAGTTGACTACGAACTTTAGGGAAAATTCTCACGAAAAAAAGCTCTTTTCCGACATATCGCTTGCGAAAAATTGCTTTAGATAAGCGCTGTCGTCAACAGGTACTGGCGATTCTAGAGCAGCGATGCTCATTAAGACTACCCACAACGGCCTGTAAATATCGGCCAACTGATGAAAAGGACTTCATATGTGCACTCTGACTCATTTCGCCATGACCGCTGACGCCCGACTCAAATCGCCTGTGATCCTGCATATCACCGGTATGGAAGATCTGCCGGAATCCGTATCAAACGGCCAGACACCACGCTTTCAGGTGGTACCTGCAGGTAACGCCTTCTTTCACATCAAAGAAAAGTCGACAGGCCGTGTAAGAGGTTTCCGCGAGAATCATAACGAGGCTTGCGCACTCGCCCGCTCACTGGAATTACAAATCGAACTCCTGGCCAGCGGCTGCCTCAGATAGAGAGAGTGTCGACTACGCCATCCCGGCGGGCGCAAAAGGAGCACACGATGGATCTGGAAACATACAATCTGAAAACCCTGTTCGATCAGTTGGGTCTGCCTTCAGAGGACACGCAAATCGACGACTTCATCGAACAGCATCCGCTGGACGCCAACACCAAATTGGTTGACGCGCATTTCTGGACGGAAGCTCAAAAACAGACACTTGAAGAGTGGATTGGCAAAGACGACGACAGGGCAATTGTCTTCGATGAACTGAACGTACGCCTGCACGACGGCAAGTGACCCGATCAGTGCAGGCTGTCGCCAACCTCCGCCTTCAACTGCGCGAGCCACGCAGCCCTGCACTCCTCGGCCTCATCGCGACTGGCAAACGCGGTGCCTCGGCGCTCACCGTTGAGCAAAACCACCCAGCAAACGCTTTGCCCCATCGCGCGCAAACCGGGGGGCACGCCACTGCCGATCATCACGGCAACATCAACCCTGCATTGCATGCGGACCTCCGAAATTCATTAGCTACCTAACTAAGCGGGCATGTTAATGATTTCGCCACAGCGGAAACAGCAACCCTCGTGCACAGATTCATTGCACCAAACGTAACAATCGATCAGCGCGGACTTTCCGGTTTATAGCCCAAACGCAGACCGCCCCAGTGTCGGCCCTTTATCGTGATCGGCACTGACAGGTCGTGCATCAGTTCGCCGGTGTCACGCGTGTAGGTCTGCAACAACACCGGTTGCTGATGGCTGCCACAGCGAATCCCGGTGCGGTCGGCGAACTTGCGTTTAGTCCGGTTGTTGACCGCATCGACCTGCGCATCGCCAGTCAGTGCCAGGCTGAACACCTGATTGTGCGTCGGCACATACCCCTGCTGCGTGCAGGCAATGGCGAACACCAGACCTTCGTGACGCGGCAACAACGGTTCCTGAATTGCCGGCAGAACCTGATCGGTATAACGGTCGAATCGGGTTTGATACTTGGTCGGTTGAGTATTCGCGATTGCCTGATACTGGCGGTCGAACAGATCTTCGAGACTGATCCGTCCTTGCTCGACATCCGCCTCGAAACGCGCCGCAATCTGACTCGCCCCTTCGCGCGCCAGATCATAGATGCGCTGGTGATAGTCATCCAGACCGACTTCGGCCAGACGTTCGCTGATGGTTTCTGCCTGACCTTCCATCTGCACCGCCGCTTCGGCGAGGCGGCGGGTCTGTTGATCGCTGATCGCCAGATCGCTGCGCATCTGCTCGATGGCCTTGAACAGACTGTCGAGCTGCTCGCGATTGGTCTCGGCACCACGGGCGATTTCACCGACCTGGGTTTCTACCCCGGCCGCCAGCCGCGCGATGTTCTCCAGGTGCTGGCCGGTGTGCTCGACCTGTTCGACGCCGGTGTGCAAGTCGCTGGACAACTCACGAATCTGCTCCACCACTTGTGCGGTGCGCCGCTGAATGTCGGCGACCATCTCGCCCACTTCGCCAGTCGCCGACGCCGTCCGCGCCGCCAATCCGCGCACCTCATCAGCCACGACCGCAAACCCGCGACCATGCTCGCCAGCCCGCGCCGCTTCAATCGCCGCGTTCAACGCCAACAGATTGGTCTGGCTGGCTATCGACTGGATCACCAAAGTCACACGCTGAATGTCATCGCTGCGCAGGCTCAAGGCTTCGATCAATTCACGACTGGCATTGGCGCGCTGACTGAGCTGATGCATGCGCGAAATCGAATCGATCAATTCAGTACGCCCCGCCGCACTGCTGTGATGTGCCTCGCTGGCAGCTGCGAGTGCATCGCGGCTGAGCTGCGAAGTCGCGTGTTCGGTGGCGATCATCACCTCGGCGTTGCTGACAATCCGTGCCGCGGCATCGAGTTGCGATTCGAGTTTGCTCGCCAGCTCCTTGACCGAAAACGCTACGCCGGCCGCCGACAAGGCGTTATGGCTGGTGGTGTAGGAAAGGTCGCGAGTCAGTTCGGACATGGCGCTGCCAGTGTCGGCAGGCTGTGCATCGGGGACGGTTCGGGAGCGCAGGCGCGGCAGCCAGACAATCAGCACCGCCAAGGGCATGCCAACGTAAAGCGACCACTCACCCAGCGTCATGCCGGCCAACAACAGCATCAGGGCGATGCTTTGCAGGGTCGGTGCGATCCAGCGGTTTTTCGGCAAAAGCACTGGTGCAGGCAAAGCCCCAACCAGAGATCCATCTCTCGTCATATCAACACCCCACGCTTGTTCTCATTATTGTGACTGCATTAAACGCCACTACAACGCCATTATCCATGGTCCGTTAGTCGTGGTGTCTTGCAGCAGGTCAATGGAACAGCCCGGAATATCGCGGACGAGCAAAAACAAAGATCGCAGCCCCTGCAACCCCATGTAGGAGCTGCCGAAGGCTGCGATCTTTTCAGAACGACCCGCAATCGGCGGGTCGCCTCAGGAATCAGGCCTGACGCTGGTGCTTATCGATCTGCTCGTGACGCTCTTGAGCTTCGATGCAGTACTTGGTGGTCGGGCTGATCAGCAGGCGCTTCAGGCCAATGGCCTCGCCGCTGTCATCGCACCAGCCAAAACTGTCTTCCTTGATGCGCTCAAGGGCTTGTTCCAGTTGCGGCAGCATGCGCTGGTCGCGATCGATCGCGTTGACCAGCCAGGTGCGCTCTTCTTCAACCGAAGCCGCGTCCGCCGGATCAGCCGGGGTGTCCAGGCTCTCGATGGCGATACGGTTTTGCTCAATGCGCTCGTGGGTTTCGACTTTCATGTTCTGCAACAGCTCTGCGAAGAAAGCGTGTTGCTCAGCATTCATGTAGTCATCTGCCGGCATGGCCAGCAACTTGTCCTTTGTCATTGATATCTCTATAAAAAAACGTGCATTAAGGCGAAATAGGGAGCGTTCCGGCGAACCGTGTCCGGTCGACGAAAAGGCATCGTTTATTGCAAATGCCACCCGGCACTCAATTTACGAGGGGCGGCAGTCTAAGGCCCGTTTCGGGCATCAGCAACTCTAAATACTGGGAATTTGTCCGACAAGGCCCGGAAAAGGCTCTGACACAGGCTTCATTGCGGTTATCGGAGTGCGTTTATAGCAAGAAATTCAGTCGAGCGGCTGTATATAGAAGACAAACGGCTAACCAAGCTGCGTTTGATCGCGATTTTTTCGCCTGCCAGTGCATCGTTTCAGCCAAGCAGACCCGGTAAACCACCACTAACATCAGCCAAACCTCGCCACAGCGTTATCGATCAGCCAGAAGGATGACTTATGCCCCGCCCCGATCTGCCGGCCACCGACGAGCCTACCCTCGCCAGCCCCCCGATCACTGCCGAGCGTCTGCTGCAACTGATCACCGAAGAATACGAAACCCTGCCGCGCCAGCTTAAGCGCATTGCCAGCTACATGAGCCAGCAGAGCGACCGGATCATGGTCGACCGCATCAGCGACATCGCCCGCGAATGCGAAGTCCACCCGTCCGCCATCGTGCGCTTCTCCCAGCGTTTCGGCTTCAGCGGCTTCAGCGAAATGCAGGCGCTGTTCCGCACCGCCTACACCCACAAAGCCTCGCCGGTGCAGAACTACCAGCAACGCATCCGCAACATGATCGCCAACCAGTCGCAGAAAGCCAGCGACGGCGACCTTGCCCGCGAATGCATCGACGCGACCCTCAGCGGCATCGAACGCCTGGGTCGCGAACTCGACGACATTGCCTTCGAAAAAGCCGTCGACCTGATCGTCAACGCCGACAACATCTATGTCGTCGGCGTGCGCCGCTCCTTCGCCGTTGCCGACTATCTCGTTTACAACTTGCAACACACTCAGAAACGCATCCACCTCGTCTCCGGCCTCGGTGGCAGCTACCGCGAACAAATGCGCAGCGTCCGCGAAGGCGATCTGGTCATCGCCATCAGCTTCACCCCCTACGCCAAGGAAACCCGACACTGCCTGCGCCACGCCCGCGAACAACAGGCCAACACCCTGATCCTCACTGACAGCCACCTCTCGCCACTGGCCAAACGCGCGAACAGCGTGTTGTTGGTCAATGAAGGAAGTGCGCTGGCCTTTCGTTCGTTGAGTGCGACGTTGTGTTTGTGCCAGGCATTGTTCGTGGCCGTAGCCTATCGACTGGAATTGAATGTCGATGAGATTCACGAACAAGCCGGATTCGACGACTGACAATTCCTTCAACCTCGGCTAGGTTATGCCTACCCCACCGGTTTGACTTGAAGGAACGCGTCATGAAACTGATCGGCATGCTGGACTCCCCTTACGTGCGCCGCGTGGCGATCTCCGCCAAACGCCTGGGGATCGACCTCGAACACGAGTCAGTCTCGGTGTTCCGCCACTTCGAGCAATTCCAGCAGATCAACCCGGTGGTCAAGGCGCCCACCCTGATCCTCGACGACGGCGTCGTCCTCATGGACTCGACCCTCATCCTCGACTACCTCGAAACCGTCGCCGGCAACAGCCTGCTGCCGAAAGACCTGAGCCAACGCGCCCACGCCCTGCGCCTGATCGGCCTCAGCCTCGCCGCCTGCGAAAAAGCCGTGCAGCTCTACTACGAACGCAACCTGCGCCCGGCTGACATCCAATATCAACCGTGGATCGAACGCGTCGAAGGCCAACTCGCCGCCGCCTTCACTGCCCTAGAACACGAACTCGAAAAAACCGGCTTACCCACCGACGGCACGCTCACCCAGGCCGGCATCAGCCTCGCCGTCGCCTGGAGCTTCACCGACCTCGTCGTCCCCGACCAGATCGATGTGGCGCGCTACCCGCGTATCGCCCAATACACTGCCTACGCTGAAACGCTTGAAGCGTTCATCAGCACGCCGATGTCTTGATCATGAGCGCACCTGAAACCGCTGCACCGGCACTGAAAGAGATCTTTAACACTGAGCGTTTGCAACACATCGCCACAGAAATGAGCGCCGTGTATCCGGCGTTCAAGGCCAAGGCTTTTTTGAAACACGCCAATGACGGACTCGCCGACCTGTCCGTCATGCAACGCATGGCCCGCGTCAGCGAAAGCCTGCACGCTGTGCTGCCGCTGGACTACGAAGATTCCCTCGATGTGCTGCGCGAACTCGCACCACGACTTAACAGTGGATTCGTCAGCATGTGCCTGCCGCACTACGTCGCCAGCTACGGCGGGCACTCATTCCATACCTCAATGGAAGCCCTCAAGTACTTCACCACCTTCGGCTCCTCCGAATTCGCCATCCGCCACTTCCTGCGCAGCGACCTGGAACGCTCCCTCGAACAAATGCACGACTGGACCCAAGACGAAAACCACCACGTCCGCCGCCTCGCCAGCGAAGGCAGCCGCCCTCGCCTGCCGTGGTCGTTTCGGCTGGAAGCGGTGCAGGCTGATCCGCAGTTGGCCGCAGGGATACTGGATCGGTTGAAAGCGGATGAGAGTCTGTACGTGCGCAAGTCCGTGGCGAATCACTTGAATGACGTGACGAAGGTGCATCCCGAGTGGGTGCTCGACACGATTGAAGGCTGGTCGCTGGAGAATAAACACACGGCCTGGATTGCTAAACATGCGTTGCGGAGTTTGATCAAGCAGGGGGATTTGCGTGCGTTGACGGTGATTGGGGCCGGGCGGAAACCTGAGGTCGAGTTGCTGGATGTGAAGGTTGAGCCGGCGGTGGTGAGACTTGGGGAAGCGATTACATTGTCGTTTACGGTGAAGTCTACGGTGGCTGAAGAGCAGCGGTTGGTGATTGATTATGCGATTGACTATGTGAAGGCAAATGGCGGGGTTTCGGGGAAGGTTTTCAAGTTGAAGACGGTGGTGTTGCCGGGGTTTGGTACTGTGGTAGTGGGACGGCGCCAGGTGATTCAGGATTTTACGACGCGCAAGCATTTTGTTGGGGGGCATGGGGTGAGAGTGATGGTTAATGGGGAGGTGTTGGCAGCTACCGCGTTTAACATCATTGGGGGATGACGCCATAAATAGATTGCGTGGGTCTGGAAAGGGTTGAACAGGTGCGAGATCGAGGGTGGGCCAGTTTTAGCCCATATTAAGCCGTCACTCACGAAGGACTGCTTTCGGCCAAAAGCAGTCATTTGAGCGAGTTTAGAAAACGACACCATTCAAAGTAACTCTATTGCTTGTGTTTCATGCAGAATATTTTTTGATTTAATGCAAATATCGCAATGAGTATGGTGAGGATATTCATGGTAGCTAGAAAGCCAGAAAACCTCTCAGGACTATCAGGCTTTATCGTGACAGAGTTGCAAATATTCTGATTAGAAACCGCGTTCCAGATTGCTAAATACGTCAAGATTGTGACAGTCGCAAAAAACAGCATCGCGTAGCTGTTACGTTTCATCCAACGACGCTTTTTCTCAAAAAGTGATTTGATGTAAGAATCTCTATCGAGCTTACATTCAGACTGATCAAGTATATTGGGGAGGGCGAAAGCAATAATTCCAGTGTTCACAAGCATAATAATAGTGCGCAGACCAAACTGTTCGTAAAAGCACCAGATTCGGTGGGGCGTTGCTAGGCTCGAAAGTTGATTAGACATAAAGCTAAGGTATGAGGTGATTAATTCAAGCATATACGCGACCTCTAAATAAACTCGAAATTATCTGCGGTCCAGTAGTTCCAATTCGCCTCCGTGAAATTACTGAGCTTATTAGTAGTCATAAACTCTCTAGGAATTATGTATTCTGAATCAGTTTCATCTTTTATTTGCTTGACCGTTCTGGCATCCAAAAGAGGGAGATCCATGAGGGTTTTGTACATGGCTTTGTTTTTTTTGTTGGACAATTTTTGGTTATGTGAGGCGAGTTTTTTTCTACACCCGATAGCGTAATCTAACACTTTCATACAAAGTTCAGCACCCGCTTCCACTCCATTTTTGTTCGTCGCAACTGCACCGCCAAGAAAGAGGCTGACTTTCGGCCCATAAAGCTCGTAGTACAAATGCAGAAGCCCCGTGGATATACCACCAGAGATGGTGGGTATGAAGTGTGACTTATGAATGTGGCTAGTATAGCGATTTATAGATTCTGCTAGCAGTGTTATATCCTCTGTTGCATTGTAATGTCTCTTATTCCCCGGTAGGGCAACAAAGCCACCAGGGTACATTATGTCAATGCCACAGTGGGACAGGTACTTATCAAAAAAAACATCCGGTATGCGTTGGGAGAGTGCTTTTTTGATTAGCGGATAGGATGTGATAATTATTTGTGCGTTAACCTCTTTTACTTTTTTTATTTTGGATATTGCGTCAAGCCCGGCATCTATTTTTACAGTTATAGGATGATTTGATACAGCCTTTGACAACTTCTCTATCGCCCGCTCCAGATTGCCTGAGTAATTACTCAGGTTTACTGAATATGAAGAAATATTGCCTCTCGGCTTGTGAAATTCTGCGACCTGACTAGCGAGGTCGATATGCCAATCGAGGTCGTGCTCATTTAGAAGCATTTTTCTTGTATCAGGTTCAATTATATTGAAACCAAGTCTAGCTGCGTCTATGCATTGATTTTTGAAGTCCTCATTAGATAACCCAAGCCTGGGTTTTACTGAAAACCCTAGAAGTGGAGTGAAATGATCTAATTTGAACCTGTTTCGAATAGAGTATGGCTGGGTACGTTTTAGCGCTAAGCCATGTTCAAGCTCTTGCCATTGAACGTCATTAATAAAAATTCGCTTAATTGATGAATTTGACAGACTGAACATATCTCCCACGATGGAGTCAACGAGGTGTGTGTCTCCACCAGAGTCAATAGGAAAGTAGCGCGAAGGAATGCTTAGTTCAAAAAAATACTCTTTGTCTCTGATGTGAGTAAATTTGTTTTCTAGACGGCGCGGATCTAAAGTATTTTGGATGTCGATGCTTAAACGGTCGATGATTTTTTTTGAGTAACTGTCAAAACTACCAGCGAGAATGTTTTGTCGAATTGACAAAAATATGCTCTCAATTGTATTGTTTGATTCATCGGAGAGTTCAATTAATCCATTGATTGTTATGCGTGACATGTCAGATCGTCCGGGTTAAATAAAGCTGTGACTTCAAATGCAATGTACGAATTACTAGGGGTTTTCAATATGCTGTTCGCTTTCTCTGTAGCGTCCACCAAAGAAGAGGCTGTAGGTATAACGCTTTGGAAGTTGCCGATTTTTGTAAGTACGGATTCAATCGAGGTTCCTGTAATTACTTTGTTAATGATACCCCAAAGCTTTTTATTTGTATTATAGCCCAGCCTCAGCTCTACTGGCCTGCCTGAGTATATATGGCGCTCTGTGAATTGCCCCCTTGCACGTCGCAACTCCCAAGTTTTTTATTATTGGCAAACCATAAAAAAGGGTCTTGGGATAGAGGCACGAACAGGCGAGCGTTTTCGACGCATGATGTGTTTGTGATTTTATTCCAGTAGTAAAGTTTTACGCAGGGCTTACGTTTAGGGAAGAGGTCACCATCAGAAATATAATGTGCTGTGCTCTGATTCCTAAGCTTGATCTTTGTGAAGCCTGCGTAATCTAGAAAGTCACTTGACAGTGACTCTTGAACTCCACATGTTCGAATGACTTCTACATGCTGCACTGGAAAGGGCATCACTGCTGGAATTGCTTTCAGTGTCTCCAGCATCAAATGGGTTCCAATGTGATGCCCGCTATACTTTTGCACTTTTGCTATTCGACTAACCCAAATCAATTTTAACTGTTTCTGTAGAGCATTATGCGTTTCGTAAGGCGTGCTCCCCCAGTTCTCCGGGTTTATATCTAAATCGTCGCATAGTGACGTATTAATATAATATCGGCCCTTGGGGTTGCCAAATTTTAGAGTGTCGAGAATACAGCATGCGATAATTTCGTCGCGTTCCTTAAGAGCAAAAAAAATCCCCCTATTAGGTGGTGATAGATAGTGAACTTGTGATATTAGGGCAGAGCACGCCTTCTTATCCTTTTCAGATACAACAATTGAAAATGTGAGGGGTGGGAGTTTTGGAATGCTGATTGCTTTGCAGTAGTATGGATATACCTGAACTAGCGATTCATTAACTTTAATGCATAAAACCTTGTCTGCATCCAAAGTAAAAACGGCATCGGAATAGGATAGCGCGGACTTGTAAAATTTTGACAAGCCGAAAGGTATATGGATTTCGGCTTTGTTGGGAAGTCGCAAAATGCGCTGACTGCATATGATTTTCATCCTCCGAATCCTTTTTGAGAACTAATTTTTATAGGTGGTGAATTGATATTTTAATGTCTGACACTGATCTGCTTCTCTGCGAAATTAAAGACTAAAATCGCTAATTTGAATCATGCGACTTCAACGATTTTAGCGATTCGCTGAGTTAGTTCGAGAATCTCTACAGATAGAAGGAAATATTCATCTGTAACCTGCTCTTGGCTTTTGTTGGCTAAGAAGAATAGCTTATCGGCCGATTCACAGATCGCACATGGCAGATCGGCTTTGGGATCAATTCCGTTGACACTAATCCAGCGGTCGATTGCACCACGAGATAGACCATAAAGCTCCTCATTCCAAAAAACGCTATTAACATGGTTAAGGATTACACGCTGGGCATCAATTCGGTTGTTGAGTTCAGTCATGGCGAATGCGTGCTCCGTAGTGCTTCCATCCAGCGTGGAACAATTGCGACTGCTTTGGTCGCAGTAAAAATTTCTTCACTCGAGAGGTTTGTTCCATATCCCCGTGTTGATAGTAATCGTGCACGTGTCAAGATGGAGAATGATTTAGGATCAATATCGAGGCTTGGATGAACCATCAGAGGAGAATTTCTAGAAAATATGGGGTGCCCAAGCGAAAGCGAATGACAGGTAGCGAAATTTCGAATGGCTAAGAAAATGCAAGAGAGGTGAAAGGTCGCACTGTTCGAAGACTGGCTCAGTTCTTGGTAAGAGCGGTCGAAAAGCTTTCGGAATTTGGCGCAGTCTTCGTCACCACCGATATAGCGGGTAGGCTTCCCGAGATCGCTCAGAAAATCTGTACCGTCCGGAGAGAAAAGCAGTCTCGACTCTAAATGAAGGTGCCAGGCGAATGGATTACCTTCTGTCCACAAAGCCTGAATTCGCTCATATTGATACACCGAATATTTTTCGTGATCAATCTGCTTTGCTGATCCGTCGACGCAGGCCAGCAGGTCGATATCCGACCCCAGGTCAATCTCGCCTCGGCAGATGGAGCCGAAAGCGTAAATGTGCATATTCATCGCCGTCCAAACCGTTTTACGAGGATAGCGGTGAGAAAGGCGAATCCAACCAAGCGCGTTGCAGCAACAATTGAGGAGAACCAGATCGGGTAAGGGTGCGGGGTAGCTATCCCAAAGAACACTCCCGGAGACGCCACGAGGCTTTTTAGATAGTCTGTCAGATCCCAGGGGTTGCCGAACTGATAAGTATCATAGAACGCTATTAGAAGATGAATCATTACAATTGACCGCAACAGCTTAAGTGTATTTTCGCCATTACCCCAAATTGCATCTAGCAACCGAAACTCAAGCCATTTGATGAGCTGTGGCACCTTCTTCCAGCCTGGATACTTATCTCGATAATATGTTTCCCTGGATGCCCACGATTTTTTGAGATAACTCGCTGTAGCCTCCAACTCCAGCAAAATTGCCTTATTTACAGCTTTTGCATCGCCGATTTGTTGGAAATTCATTCGAAGCGACCTGGCAAAGCGCATTTTCAGGTTTTCCTTACGCGGCGCCTCGCATTCGAGGATGTCGTCGTCGATTTGACAACGCTCGAAGAGCGCGTACTCAAAATTGCATCCCGAAAATGAAGACTGATGAAAGTTACAGCCAACAAACCTGCAGCCCGTAAAGTCGCATGAATCGAAGTTACATTTATTAAAATAGCAAGCGTCGAAGACGCTGTGCTGGAATGACACCTTCCGTAGCGTCTGCTTCTTAGCGTTTAGCCTCACATACACTTTGAATGCGTAGTCTTTAGGCTCATTCTCGACATTTCTGCTGACATATAGATCAGCTATAACCTCCCGGTTACCGGGTAGTAGTGCATCTCGAGGCTTCCTCTGCACGATATCGGCCACCGCGCTTGCAGTTGGCTCCTCAACGCATGGGATGTCTTCGGGTGGGATCTCGTCCATCATGCTCAGCTTGTGCTGCCCTTAGCGCTCCATTGTTGAAAGTATAGTGACCTAAATGGTCGACGCTTCAAAGCTCCTTAGAAATCCTGTAAGCATCAACGTTCGTGGCAAACCAAATTCCTGATGGCGCAGCTTTGATTAGCAAAAAAACTCGTTGCGTGATGGTGACGTTCAATAGAACGCTTTTGGCGGATTACAGCCATTCGTAACAGGCCACAATCGGCCAAGCACTCATGACGTCGTCCGGTAAACATCAAAACCCAGCTTGCTCTCGATAGTGAGCGGACAGGACTGAACGCCCCCTAACCTCTTATCAGTGCTCACCCGCGTTTACATTCGAGGCTTTCACCCAAGCCACGGATCATTTCCATCAATGCCTTCACCCGCAGTGGCAAATTTCCGGCCGGGTATACCGCGTGCATCTGTGGGCTCTCGCCGCTGCTGGAGGTGAGTTTGTACTCCGGACAAACCCGGCACAGGCGCCCTGCTTCCACTTCGGTCTCCGCCATCCAGTCCGCCAAGCGGGCGATCCCGACGCCTGCCAGGGCTGCCTGGAATACCGCAAGGCCGGAGCTGAAACGAAATTTGGGGTGAACCCGAAAGCTGATGGCTTGCTCCTCACTGCGAAAATTCCACTCCTTGAGAATCCGTGGCGCCGTATGCAGGATCAGCGAGTGCGACTCCAGTGCTTCGATGGAGTCGGGCATGCCGTTGCGCTCCAGGTAGTCGGGGCTGGCATACAGATAACGTGAGTAACTCCAGAGCGCAAAGCCGATCAATTCGCTGGATTGTGGAAACGCGCCGCGAATCGAGAAGTCCAGCTTGCTCTTGGCCGGATCGATGATCTCATCGGTGAAAATCACATCGATGTTTACGTCTGGATAACGCTCGCAGTATTGCGCGATCAACCGGGGCAATACCCCGTTTGCGAGATACTCGGGGGCGGAAAAACGGATCCAGCCGGAGGCCAGGCCGCTGAGACCGGCCAGGTCTTCATCCACCTCACGTTGCAGATCGAGCATTTTGTACGCGTGAGGCAATAAGCATTCACCCGCTTCGGTCAAGCTCACGGCATTGGACGAGCGATTGAACAACTTGAGCCCGACACTTTCCTCCAGGGCTTGAACGGCGCGGGTCAGTGCGCTAGGGGAGCGCCCCAGAGTCCGTGCCGCGGCGACGAAGCTGCGCTTGCGAGCCACGGTCGCGAAGGCTTCAAGTTCCCCCAACATATTCAGTGCCACTCTCCACCTCATTGCATTTTTCACAACGCGGCATTGCAACACAAAAAAGTCCCTTCCGTTAACCTTCCCGTTCAACCCACAAGGATTGGGCAAACAGGAGCGCACGGACGTGTCGAAGCTGGATAAAGAAATCGGGAAAGCCGCAGCTTGTGTTGATGAAGTCATTCATGAATGGCTGGAAAAGAAATCAGTGACTTCGATCCGACGGGAGATACCGCAAATTCATCTGTCGCTCGAAGAACAACATACACTTCAGGCCGGTCTGGCATCGCTGGACGTGACCGATAGCGCCTCGGGTATCCGCCACATGCCGGTCCTGGGGCAGTTGCTGGAAAGTGTCCTGTGCGCCGAGAAAATCCAGCAGCTACGCAATTTTCCACAGTCCCGTGAAGTGGCGATGATCGTCAGGGGGCTGCCGCTGGACCCGCAACTGCCCGCCACGCCCTATGACCTGGAGCCGGGTATCGAGAACTTGTCGACTCTGGCCGGAGCTATTTTGTCCGTGCTGCAAACGCTGCAAACCCGTCCGCTGGCGTACGAGGGTGAAAGCAGCGATACCGTGTTCCGTCACGTTTCGCCCAAGCAAAAGCGAGAGACCGAAAAGAGCTCCTATGGCTCGCGCGCGGATCTGGACATGCATGTCGATAACCCTCACCTGCCTTTGACCTGCGAACCCGTCTCGCAGTTGTCGGCCTGTCCGGAGTACCTGTCCCTGACCGGCCTGCGCTGCGAGCTCGACGTACCGACGCGCATCGTCGCCATTGACGAGGTGCTGGCCATTCTGCCGGCCTGGGTCGAAGAAGAATTGGCACGGCCGAAATTCACCGTTCGCCGACCGGCCTCCTTCGGCAAACAGGGCAATGTGCTGGAAAACGTCCCCTTGCTGTACAGATGCGCAACCGATGGCCTGTATTGCCGCTACAACAAAGCGAGTGTCGAAACGACCTGCGCCAGTGCGCAGTTTGCCCTCCAACTGTTCGCCGCCGCCGCCAATCATCCCGATGTCGTGCACCACATACTGCTGCAACCAGGCGACATGCTGATCTTCAAGAACCAGCAAACCCTGCATGCCCGGGATGGTTTTACACCCCGCTACGACGGCCGTGATCGCTGGATGTTGCGCGTCTTCGGGGTCAATGATCCGGCACGCGTGATGCCGCTGGACCCTCATCAACCCTTTATAGTCAGAGCCTGATTCATGGTCGATATTGTCATCCTTTGCGTGTTCGCCTTCGCCGCCGGCCTGATCGATGCGGCGGTGGGCGGCGGCGGACTGATCCAGATTCCCGCGCTGTTCAACGTGCTGCCCACCGCTCAACCCGCGGCGCTGCTGGGTACCAATAAGGTCGCGGCCGCCTGCGGCACCGCATTCGCGGCCCGGTCCTTCGTGCGCAAGGTGGTGATCGACTGGGGTCTTGTGATCCCCGCCGCCTGCGCGGCTTTTGTCATGGCCTTCTTCGGAGCCGCCACGGTGTCGTTCGTACCCCAGTCGATGATCCGGCCGGCGGTGCTGGTGTTGATTGTATTGATGGCGATCTACACCTTCTGGAAAAAGGATTTCGGTACCCTGCACAAACCCATGCACATCGGTACCAAGGAAAAACTGCTGGCGATCGTCATCGGCGGTGCCATCGGTTTCTACGATGGTCTGTTCGGTCCTGGCACTGGCAGCTTCCTGATCTTCCTGTTTATCCGCTGCTTCGCCTTCGACTTTCTTCATGCCTCGGCATCGGCCAAGCTAGTGAACATCGCGACCAACGTAGCGGCACTGATGTTCTTCATTCCGACGGGTAACGTGCTCTACCTGATCGCAATCCCCATGGCGGCATTCAACATCCTGGGCGCGCTCACCGGCACCTGGCTGGCGGTTCATAAAGGCGTGCCCTTTGTCCGGGCTCTGTTCCTGGTGTTGCTGGTGATTCTGATCAGCAAACTGTCCTACGACCTGTTCCTGTAAACCAGAGGAAAACTACATGCATCCCATGTTCGATCGCCTCGTGGCACTACTCGATGCCCGCTCAGCCTCCTACCGGGTGTTGATGCACGATGCCGAGGGCCAGTCGGCGCGCGTCGCCGAAATCCGTGGCACCGAGCCCGGCCAAGGCGCGAAGGCCATGCTTTGCTCCCTCAAGGGTCAGGCCGAACCCTATGCACTGGTGATACTGCCGGGCGACCAGAAGCTGGACATGAAGAAAGTCGGAGCGGCCCTGGGCGGGAAAAAAGCCGAACTGGTGAAGGCCGAAACCGCCATGGAACTGACCGGGTGCCGGATCGGCGCCATCCCTCCTTTTGTTTTCGATGAGCGGATTCAATTGATCGTCGATCCGGCCTTGACCACACGCTACGCTGAAATAGCCTTCAACGCGGGGCGGCTGGATGCGTCGATGGTGCTCGATACGAAAGATTATCTGGCGATTGCCATGCCTCGATTGCTGGATATCAGCCAGGCTTGAGCAGATGTTTTCAGGGACGGATTTATTTTCATAGTTCTTAAAAAACGGATCTTGAAAAATGGATCAGTCTCCTGGGCTGTAGCCATCGGCGAGAAGCGGCTTTTCGGGGACGAGGGCAATCGGCATCGGTTTTGCCTGATAGCGGATCTGAAGATTGGCATCCGGCCAAGAACAATGTGCATGGCAGCGTGATGCTTAGCTGTATTGGTCCTCCGCTTACCAACTTCCGTAAGGGATGCCGAACTTCTCGATATAACGCTTGGACTTTTCACTGACCGGGTATGCGTAACGCCCTTGGTTCTTGCCCTGACCAGGGCCTAACGGTTCGATTTCAGCTTGGGCCTTTGCCACTTTGATCGGGCGATGGCACCTTCATGTAATGAGGCTCGGTAAACGCGAGTTCCCAAGACTCGGATTTGGGATCGGTTTTGCCTGATAGCGGATCTGCGGATTGGCAACCTGCCAGAAACAATATGCATAGCAGCGTGATGCGTAGCTTCATTGGTTTACCGCTTACCAACTTCCGTAAGGGATGCCGAATTTCTCGATATAACGCTTGGATTTTTCACTGACCGGATAAGCGTATCGCCCTTGGGTTTTCCCCTGACTTGGCCCTAAGGGTTCGATTTCTGCCTGAGCCTTCGCCACTTCGATCGGATGGTGACAGGAGTCTCTTACCCAGACCTGAACGACGCCACCGGGTGCCAAGCCCAGATAAACCGAAGAGATATAGGTAGCTGTTTGCTCCGGATATTTGGGGCAGCGTTGGTTAACCGAAGTCAGCATCAACTGCCTGGCCTCCTCGGGTATATCTATCCAAACTCGATAGGTCTGAGGCTCTACGATGGATTGCCAGCGAACGAAGATACGTTTGGGGAGATCAGCGCCCACCACCGCTTTGGCGGAGCTGCCCAAGCCGTGCCAGCCTCGCGCAGATTCTGTTCCGTCTTCTGGCTGCCCGCCCGAGGCGGATCCGCCGCCAGTGCGTAGGAGCGTATTTCCTTTGATGTCTTCGACGGAGGTGTCCTCAACCCAGACTTTCATATAGCGAGGCTCGGTAAAGCCGAGTTCCCACCATGGGGATTTGGGGTCGTTTTTTGCTGATAGCGGATCGCTTGACTGACAACCAGCAACTGCCAGTACAAAAAGCAAAATTATGAGTCGTTTCATCGGTGATGGGTTACCAACTCCCGAACGGAATGCCGTACTTCTCGATATAGCGCTTAGCTTTTTCACTCACAGGGTAGGCATACTGCCCGCCGTTTTTACCCTGCTCCGGTCCTAATGGCTCCAACTCAGCTTGGGCACGGGCGACTTTAACCGGGCGCCGGCATAAATCTCTTACCCACACCTGTACGACCCCACCTGGGGCAAGTCCTAAGTAGACCGATGCCATGAACCGTGCCGTTTTCTGAGGTGTCTCGGGGCAGCGTTGGTGTTTGGATGTCTCCATCACCTGTCTTGCTTCTTCTGGGATATCGACCCAAGCCCGGTAGGTTTTTTGCTCTGGTATGGATTGCCAACGTACGAAAATACGCTTTGGTAGACCCGCACCAATCACTGGTTTCCCGGTACCGCCAACGCCGATCCATCCACGGGCGGACTCTTTCTCGTCATTAGGTTCGGCACCACTCGCATTACCTCCTCCCGCACGCAAGAAGGTTTTGCCATTGATGTCTTCCACCGAGCTGTCTTCAACCCACACATTCATGAAATTAGGCTTGATGAACGCCAGTTCCCACCAAGGGTATTTGGGGTCGCTTTCACCCGGGTTGGCGTTTGTAACCTGACAGCCCGTGAGGAGTAAAACGCCCAGAAGGGCTACAGCTATTTTCATTACCAGAGTTTCCAGTCAGCTACGTGAGGATGTTGTACGCGAATGCGATCCTCGGTAGGTGCGTTGATGTAAACAGCCTCCAGACCGCTACCATCCCTTCGACCTAGTGGATGATTCCAATTGGCAGAGGTGTGGATGTATTTCAATTTCAGCAACTGCTCTTCTTCTGGAGTAGTGCTGAAGTCGCCGGCGAGGAATTTGTCACACATGCCTTGCAGCTCTTGCGGCACGGCATACTCGCTTCGCTTTGGTATGTCAGTAAAAGGAACACCCTTTTCCTTCGCCAGTTGATACATCACCCTGAGATAAACCGTTGAAAGCTTTCCACTGACCGGACGCTTGAGTTGCAGCCCGGCGTAAACGCGTTTTTGCTTAGGCCCCAGCCTGTCTTGCAAATCGGTTGGTAAGTCGAATGCCTCAGGTGTAACGACTTCCAATAAATGAGCCGGCCACCCTTTGGCTACCCATTGGCTTTTTACTCTGGCTGCGTCCCGATAAATTGAGGTGGTTGTGACATCAGTATTGATCCACACATCAAGCGCTTGCATTGGGCTGACCAACACGCACTCTTCAGTTTCGTCGAGGTAGCTTCCGCCGATATCCGAGTGGACGCCGGGACATGTGTATTCCGGATAGTCGGGTTTTACTCGACTGAGAGCGAAGTTTGCCCGGCATTCATCGCGGGCAACCAAGTGGACGACGTCGCGGAAGAAGCGCCGATCAAGGTAAAGCCGGATACCTGGGGCGATGGGACTCTTAACTCGACCAAAATTGATGAAGCCAGCGATCGAGGGCACTGTATCGAACAGCCCGATAAAGCCCATGTTAATGCTACTTCCGTACTGCTCGTTGAAGGTACGACTGAAATTGTTAGCGTAAGTGGTCAGTAAATCCCTTAAAGGTCCCTGCTTGCCTCTCACAATTTCATTTGAAAAATGGCGAGCCGCTGCTGCCCCTCGACTAAACCCAAAGGTGTCAAAGGTGATGGAGGCTATTTCACTGTTTGGATTTTCTTGAAGGGCGTCTTCAACAACTTGCTTGATAAAGGTAAATGACGTCTGAACGCGCCCGGCGACTCCCGTCTCTCCGCGTCCCGTACCTTGGCCGACCACGCTATCTTTTTCATTCGCCAGGGTGCCGATGCCTTCGATATATAAAGGGCGGGACACCTGTTTTATCGAGCCCTCGCCTTCGGCAATGGGGGATTCGTAATACAGGTCGGCGAGTTTTTTTATATTGGTTGCGTCGGCGCCATAGCTGCTGTCTGGGTCCCCCATATAAGGCTGACAACTCGCAGGAATATCCTTCGGCGCAATCGGATGCTGCGCACCACACAGCAACCCAGCTGCCGTGTTGTTCGCATTATTTCCAGTGCCATCAAAGAACACGCCAATCCGCAGCGCGATGCCGATTTTCTCAGGCTCGGGTGCGGGTTCTTTCCCGTGTTTTTCGTATTCAGCCCAGCGCTGGGCGTGGATATCGACGGGTTTGGCTTCTTCGTAGCGATAGTTTTTCGGGGGGTTGGGGACGTAGCCGCTCAATCCTTGATTCCTTGCTCTGATCCTTGAGAACGGCCCGAAGGGTGACAGCCGAGGCTTGGGGGCGCAAGGCGTGGCCGTGTGCCAGCGCGGTTGAGGCAGTGTGATGTGACGAGGGTTTCCCCTCGTCTTGGTGGAGGGTTATTTCGTGATTACGACGTTGTCCAGCGCTTGGTTTACGGCCAGTTCGCCGAGCATTACGACCTGCGCGATTCCCAGCGCAGTTTTGCGGTGGGAGATGTCCAGCATGGCGGCGAAGTTGTTGAGCATTTCGCTGGCCGAACCGAGGGTTTCGCTGGCGTTGGCTAGCAGCGATTCGGTGTCGTACTTCGGGTTGGCGAAGTACATGCGGTCAGGCTCGTTGGTGCTGGCCATGATTTGGTCGGCAGGCTTGAGGTAGTGGTCGAGGGCGCGTTCGGCGGCTTCGTGAAATTTCCTGGAATCGGGGGATTCGTAGGGGGATGTGGGGTCGGTTTCTGGCGGGTTGGGTGTTGGTTTGAACATGGATGAAGCTCCTACGTCAAAAAAGGGAGCCATCACTCTCGCTACCAAACGAGGGTGGCGGCCATGCGCAGGTTGGTAGACCGGGACGTAGAAAACCGGCGCGCCCGAAGACGCCCTGTGCATGACCACCATAAAGCCTTGTCGAACAGACACTGTGAATCATGATGCTTATGCAATCTACGAAAACTCAGGGCTACCAAACCCGATCACTGTTTTTCAGCGACCGACAAACGATAGAACCCGCGACCTAGACGCACAAGCCGGCGGATTCTGGCTTAGTCGTAGCCGATGGCGCAAGACGTTGTAGGGCTTTGGTGGTTACTTGGGGCTTCGTTTAAACAGTGTCGGAATTGTCTGTTTATTTTGGTCTGGGATTCAGGTAGTGACAGAGCTGGCGCCATCGCTGGCAAGCCAGCTCCCACAAGGTTTTGTGGTTGGTTTGGGATTTTTGGTGGCTGGTCTGACATCTTCGCGAGCAGGCTCACTCCTACAGGGGTAGTGCCTGGCTTTGGACTGATGTTGGCTGGGCTGGCGTTATCGCTGGCAAGCCAGCTCCCACAGGAGTTGTGGGTTGCTCAGGATTTGTGGCGTGTCATCTGGATCAGGGCTGTTCGGCCGCCATCAGGTGCGGGGCGCTCTTCAATGGCGAACGGGGTGAAGCCGAGCTTCGGATACAGAAGCAATCCGGTGGTATTTTCGTTGAAGCACGACAACTGCACTTCGTTGGCCAGGTACTTTTCGAAACCCAGTGCAGTCATGGTTTCGATGATGTAACGGGCCACACCTCGGCCGCGGGCGCTCGGTGCGACGATGACGTTGCCGATGCAGCAGATGCCGTTGTGTTCGGCGCGGTAGAAATTGGCGAAGCCGACAACTACACCATCATCTTCGAAAACCGTGGAATCGAAGCGCTGGCTGATTGCGCTGTGCAGTTGTTCTTGCGTCAGCGGGTAGTTTGCTTTCGGGAACATGAAGAACAGTTCCTGAATGCCCTGCGGAAAACTGCAGACGGTTTTGACATCTTCGGCCAGTACGGGCCGGTGAGTGAAGTTCATCGCGCCCTGCCCTCACTTTTTACCGCTGGCCAGATGATGCGCAACCAACGCATTGGCATGCCCGTGGCCCATGCCGTGTTCTTCCTTGAGCCACGCCACCAGTTCCATGTGTTTCTTGTCGCTGACGCCGGCGAGCAGGGTCAGCCAGTGGTCGATGGGCTGGCCGTACTTTTTCTCGATGGAGGGGAAGTAAGACGCCGGGCCTTTCACTTTGTTGTCTTCGTTCATGCTAGACGCTCCGTGGGCTCGCGACGGAGGGTCGGCGGACGCTCCTTGTCGGCAAGGCCTAAGCGTGGACGCGAAGTGCGGATCCGGCAACTGCCTTGCTCTACCAGACGCTGAAAAAACTGTAGGAGTGAGCCTGCTCGCGATCGCGGTGGTTCAGTCAACATCGATGCTGGCCGAACAGGCGCTATCGCGAGCAGGCTCACTCCTACAGGGGGTTAGCGGGAACCTGTGCGCCCCGGCAGCATCCGCACCAGCGTGTTATCGCGCACCCAGTAATGGTGAAACAACCCTGCCACCGCATGCAGGCCGATCAGCCAGTAGCCGGTGCTACCGATCAGTTCATGCCAGTACTTCAGGCGTTTGGCGACGTCCGGGTCGATGGCGACCGGGGCCGGTACGTGGAAGCCGAAGTACGGGATCGGTTTGTCGCCGGCGGCGAGCATCAGCCAGGCGAGGATCGGGGTGGCGATCATCAGGCCGTAGAGGGCGAGGTGCGTGAGGTGCGCGAGGCCGGTTTGCCACGCTGGGGGTTTGGGGGTGATCGGTGGGCGTGGGGTCAGGCGACCGAGCAGGCGGATCCATACCAGGGCGAAGATGCTGGCGCCGAACAGGCCGTGAAAGCCCATCAGCAGGCCGCGCGCTTCGCTGCCCTTGGGCATGTAGCCCTTGATTTCGACGCAGGCGTAGACGCCGACGAACAGCACCAGCATCAGCCAGTGCATCGTGATTGAGAGTTTTCCATAACGGCTTGCGGCGTTGTCGCGAGTCATAAGATGCGCCTCGTGATTGTCGTGGATGACGGTCGATGGGGTCGACGGTCACGTTCCTTTGGCCGGGCGAACCGACGGTGTCACCCTGCCCGGTCAGTCTTAAGACAGTCTGAAGATCGGCCCGTGGATTAACCTTTTTTCACCTTCAGACTTCGTTAAGAAATGGCTTGGATACTTCGCTCAAATCTTTGAGGGAGGCGTTCTGCCCATGCCCGATTTCGACTGGAACATCCCCCTGCCCCTGCACTTCGGCCAAACCGAAGCGCCGCAGATGATGCTGACGAATGCTTTGCCCGACGACGCACAACGAACGGCGTTCGAAGCGTTCATTCAGCAACGCTTTCGCAAGGCCCACGGCGCCGACATCCGCCACTTCATGCCCGAGCTGTTCGGCGTGCACAACGCCGCAGGTGAGCTGTGCGCGGTGGCCGGTGTACGTCGCGCCCATTTGGAGCCGCTGTTTCTTGAGCGCTATCTGGATGAGCCGATCGAACCACTGATCAGCGCGGCGGCGGATCGCCCGGTGACGCGCAACGGCATTGTCGAAGTCGGCAACCTAGCCGCCAGCGACACCGGCAGTGCGCGCCTGAGCATCATCGCCATCACCTATTTACTGGCCATGGGCGGTCTGGAGTGGGTGACGTTCACCGGCAATATCGGGTTGGTCAACAGCTTCCATCGTCTCGGCCTGAATCCAGTGACATTGTGCGCCGCAGACCCGGAGCGACTGGGTGACGAGCGTCAACATTGGGGCAGTTATTACGAAAGCAAACCTTGGGTTCACGTCGGCAACATCCGCGCCGGGTTTATCCATTTGCGCAATATCGGACTGTTCAACCGGCTGGGATTGCCGACTTCGATTGAAGGAGCTTTCCATGTCGCTTGAACTGCAACGCTTTCAGGAAACCCTGCGCAGCCATGCCGGGCGCAATGACAACGCGGTCGCGCTGTGGGGCGATACGCTGAAAATCGATTACACGACCCTGTACGCCGAGGTGCTGTATCGCCAGGAGCGTTTGCGCGATGAACATGTGCGAGTGGTCGCACTGGTGCTGGATAACGGCGTCGACGCGATGCTCTGGGATTTGGCGGTGCTGTTCGAAGGCCTGACCTGTGTGACGCTGCCGCCGTTTTTCAGCCCGGCGCAACGCGCCCATTGTCTGGAGCTGAGTCAGGCTGAACGGGTGATTGCCGAGCCAGAGCTGGAGGCCGAGTTGCTCGGCGCCGGTTATGTGAAGAACGGCGAGTTCTGGTGCCGCACATTCAGTGGACCGAGCCGCATGCCCGCCGGCACCGCAAAACTGACGTTTACCTCCGGCACCACCGGCACGCCGAAAGGCGTGTGTTTGAGTGCCGATAGTTTTTTGCGTGTGGCCCGTGAGCTGGATCAGGCCAGTGAACCGACTGATCCACAACATCATCTGGCCCTGCTGCCGCTGGCGATTCTGCTGGAAAACCTCGGTTGTTATGCGGCGCTGTATGCCGGTGAGATGTTGAGCCTGCCGAGCCAGAAAACCCTCGGCATTCAGGGCGCCTGCGGCGTCGATGTGCCGCGTCTGCTGGGCTATCTGGCCAGCCGTGCACCGGAGAGTCTGATTCTGGTGCCGCAGCTGTTGCTGATGCTGGTCAGCGCCGCCGAACAAAAAGCCTTCAATCCACAAAAACTGCGTTTTGCCGCCGTCGGCGGCGCGCGGGTTTCCGAGGATCTGCTGCACCGTGCGCAACGTGTCGGCCTGCCGGTTTACGAAGGTTATGGCTTGTCCGAATGTGCATCGGTGGTGTGCCTCAATCGCCCCGGTGCCCGGCGTCCAGGCAGCGTCGGCAGGCCCCTGCCGCATGTCGAAGTGCGGCTGGCCGAAGACGGCGAAGTGCTGATCAAGGGTTCGCCGCTGCTGGGTTACCTGGGGGATGCGCCGTATGCCGAAGAATGGTGGCCGAGCGGCGATCTGGGTGAGTTCGACCCGGAAGGTTTCCTCTTTCTCAAGGGTCGCAAGAAGCATCAGTTCGTCACCAGTTTCGGGCGCAACGTCAACCCGGAATGGGTCGAGTCGGAGCTGACCCAGCGCCGCCGCATCGCCCAGGCCTTCGTCTACGGCGAAGCGATGCCGCACAACCACGCCCTGCTCTGGCCGCATCGCGCCGATTGCAGCGACGCTGATCTGGCTGCGGCCGTCGCCGAAGCGAACGAAGCTTTGCCCGATTACGCCCAGGTACACCGCTGGACGCGTCTATCCCAACCCTTCACCGCCGCCAATGGCCTGCTTACCGCCAATGGCCGCCCGCGCCGCGAAGCCATCGTCGCGCAGTACCACGCCCAATTGACCGAATCCGTTATCTGCGAGGCATCCGCATCATGAGTTTTTTCGACACCCTGCAAGAAGCCACACAACGGGAACGCCACGAGCTGTTCAACCTGCCGATCATCGTTGATGCGCTGCAAGGCAAGGTCAGCCTTGAGAGCTATCGGGAATTTCTCGCCCAGGCCTATTACCACGTGCGCCACACGGTGCCGTTGATGATGGCTTGCGGCGCGCGTTTGCCGACACGCCTGGAGTGGTTGCGCAAAGCGGTGTGCGAGTACATCGAGGATGAATACGGCCATGAACAGTGGGTGCTCAACGACATTGCCGCCTGTGGCGGTGATCGTGATGCGGTGCGTGATGGTCAACCGTCGCTGTCGATCGAGTTGATGGTCAGCTTCCTGTACGACCTGATCGCCCGGGGCAATCCGGTGGGGCTGTTCGGCATGGTCAATGTGCTTGAGGGCACCAGCATTGCCTTGGCCACCCACGCGGCGGGCAGCATTCGCGAGCGTTTGGGGTTGCCGGAAACGGCGTTCAGCTACCTCAGTTCTCACGGTTCGCTGGACATCGAGCACATGCAGACCTACCGCCGACTGATGAACCAGCTCGAGGACGCGCAAGACCAGGCCGCCGTGATCCACGCCTCGAAAGTCGTGTATCGCCTGTACACCGATATGTTCCGTGGCTTGCCGCGTGAAGTGCAGGCTCAACATGCAGCTGCATGAAGCGCGTGTTGTCCTGACCGGCGCCAGTGGCGGTATCGGCATGGCCATCGCCAGTGCCTTGTGCGCCGCCGGTGCGCGGGTGCTGGCCGTGGCCCGGCATCAGGAAGCGCTGCTGCCGTTGCTTGAGCGTTATCCGCAAAATCTGTATTGGATCGGCGCCGACCTGACCTTCCTCAGCGACCGGCACAAAGTGCTGGTCGCCGCCGAAGCCATCGGCGGCATCAACCTGCTGATCAACGCGGCCGGGGTCAACCACTTCGCCATGCTCGAACAGCTCGATGACAGCGACATCAACGCCATGCTGGCGGTGAATGTCAGTGCGCCGATCTGCCTGACGAAACTGCTGTTACCGCTGCTCAAGCAGGCGGACAGCGCCATGGTGGTCAATGTTGGCTCCACTTATGGCTCGATCGGCTATGCCGGTTATGCCAGTTACTGCGCGAGCAAGTTTGCCTTGCGCGGTTTCTCCGAAGCGCTGCGCCGGGAGCTGGCTGACACGCGGGTCAGCGTTCTTTACGTCGCGCCGCGTGCCACCCGCACGTCGATGAACAGCACGGCCGCGCAAGCCTTGAACGATGCACTCAAGGCCAACGTCGATGATCCGCAAACCGTGGCGGCGGCGGTGATGCACGCAATCGCCGGCGATCGCCGCGATTTGTATCTGGGCTGGCCGGAGCGGTTCTTCGTACGCCTGAACAATTTACTGCCGCATCTGGTGGATCGTGGCCTGCGCAAGCAGTTGCCGCTGATCCGACGCTTCAGCGAAAAAACCGACAACGAGACCCTCAAACCATGAAAAAAGCCTTCGCCTGCCTGCTGCTCGGTGCCCTCAGCCAATCCGTCTGGGCGCTGGACGCCGCCGATCAACAACGCCTCACTGGCATCCAGCAGAGCTGGGCGCATATCCAATATGAAGTGGCGGAAAAACAGCGCGCCGCCGCCTTCGAACAGCTATCAACCGAGGCGACTGCCTTTACCACGCAACGCCCCGCCGTGGCCGAAGCGTGGATCTGGAAGGGCATCGTCACCAGCAGTTGGGCCGGTGCCGAGGGTGGGCTCGGCGCCTTGGGCAAAGCCAAGGACGCCAAGGCTGACCTGGAAAAATCCCTGACCCTGGATCCCAAAGCCTTGAATGGCTCGGCCTACACCAGCCTCGCCGCGCTGTACGACCGAGTGCCAGGCTGGCCGATCGGTTTTGGTGACAGCGACAAGGCCGAGCAATTGCTCAAGCAGGCGTTGCAACTGAACCCTAACGGCATCGACAGCCTGTACTTCTGGGGTGATCACCTCTACCGTGAAAAACGCTACGCTGAAGCCAAGGCAGCGCTGCAAAAAGCCCTGCAAGCCGCACCGCGCCCAGGCCGGGAAAGCGCCGACGCCGGGCGTCGCAAAGAGATCGCCGCCCTGCTGGTGGACGTCAACAAGAAACTCGACTGAAGGAATGCGCGTGCGTTTATTACTGATTGAGGATGACGTCGCGCTCGGTGAAGGCATTCATCAGGCGCTGGGGCGTGAGGGTTACACCGTCGACTGGCTCAAGGACGGCGCCAGCGCATTGCATGCACTGCTCAGTGAAACTTTCGACCTGGCGGTACTCGATCTTGGTCTGCCGCGCATGGACGGCATCGAAGTGCTGCGCCGTTTGCGCGACAGCGGTTCGAATCTGCCGGTGCTGATTCTTACCGCCCGCGATGCCACCGAAGACCGCATCGCCGGGCTCGATGCCGGGGCCGACGATTATCTGGTCAAACCGTTCGATCTGGCAGAACTCAAGGCGCGTTTGCGCGCTCTGTTGCGGCGCAGTGCGGGGCGCGCTCAGGCGCTGATCGAACACGCCGGCATCAGCCTCAACCCCGGCACCCAGCAGGTCAGCTATCAGGGCCAACCAGTGGCGCTGACACCCAAGGAATATCAGTTGCTGCACGAATTGCTCTCGCCGCCGGGCCGGGTGATGACCCGCGATCAGCTGATCCAGTTGCTCTACGGCTGGAATGAGGAAGCGGAAAGTAACACTCTGGAAGTGCATATCCATCACCTGCGCAAGAAATTCTCCACCGACCTGATCCGCACCATCCGTGGTGTGGGTTATCTGGTGGAGGAGCGCCGATGACTTCAATCCGACGCCGCACGCTGACGCTGATCATCGGCCTGTTGCTGACCGGCTTGGCAGTGCTCAGCACATTCAACGTGCATGACAGTAACCACGAAATCGCTGAAGTCTACGATGCTCAACTGGCGCAGAACGCGCGTCTGTTGCAAGGCGTGATGCGCATGCCGATGGCGAGTACCGAGCACGCGCAATTGTATCAAGCGTTCAATCAGGCCTTGGGCGAAGCCAAGCCACGGGTTGATGGTCATCCTTACGAAAGCAAGATCGCCTTTCAGGTATGGAACCCCAAAGGTGAAGTGTTGGTACACACTGCTAGCGCGCCTTCCTTCACCGCACCGCCGACCCGACCGGGCTTCAGCGACGTGGTGGATTTGAAAGGCCGGCAATGGCGGGCGTTCATGCTGGAAGACAAGCAGAACGGCCTGCGCATCTGGGTTGGCGAACGCGATGATGTGCGCACCGATCTGGTCGACCGCATCGTGCGGCACACCCTGTGGCCGAACATGCTCGGCAGTCTGATTCTGGCGGCGATGATCTGGCTGGCCATCGGCTGGGGCCTCAAGCCACTGGCGAACATGGCCGCCACCCTGCGCGCCCGTCACAGTGGTTCGCTGGAGCCACTGCAGCTCACGCCGCTCCCCAGCGAACTGGAGCCGATGCAAGCAGCCCTTAACCGCATGCTCGCGCAGATCCAGGAAGTGCTCGGCCGCGAACGCCGCTTCATCGCTGACGCCGCCCACGAAATGCGCACCCCGCTGGCGGTGCTGCGCGTGCATGCGCAAAACCTGCTGGAGGCCGGCACCGAGCAGGAGCGCCGCGAATCCCTGGAATTTCTGATCTCCGGCGTCGACCGCACCAGCCGTCTGGTCAACCAGTTGCTGACCATGGCACGCCTCGAACCGAAATCCGACCCGCCGCCGCTGCAACGCATCGACCTAAGCGAAACCGTGCGCAACAGCCTCGTGCAACTGACGCCGTGGCTGCTGAGCAAACAGCTGGAACTGACCTTCGAGGACAGCGCCGAACCGTTCCACGTCATGGCCAGCGCCACTGCCATCGATATCGCCCTGAACAACCTGATCACCAATGCCGCCAACTTCTCACCGGAACACGGCGTGATCACCGTCACGCTGACTGAGGACAACGGCTTCTGCCATTTGCGTGTCGAAGATCAAGGGCCAGGCATTGATGAGGAGGATCGAGAGCGATTGTTCGAACGTTTCTACAGCCGTGGCAATCCTCAGGGTGCGGGATTGGGGCTGGCCATCGTCAACACCATCGCAACGCGGTTGGGTGGACGGATTACGTTGGTCAATCGAGCTGAGGGCGGCCTGCGCGCGACGTTGTCGGTACCGCATGGACAATGATCGGCCTGGCCCGGCCCGCTTATCCTGAGCGTCAGCTGTGCAGGACCGCGGTGGCCGATGAGACCACCAGCAACACCGCCAGCCCCCGGTTCATCCAGCGCAACTGCGCCGGATTACTAAGCCATCGCGCAGCGCCCCGCCCCAGCAACGCCCAGATCGCGAGGCACGGCAACGACACCAGAAAGAACACCAGACACAGCGCATTCAGCCCCTGCCCCTGAGCGGTGAACACACTGATCACGGCAATCGCCATGAACCACGATTTTGGGTTGACCCATTGCAACAACGCCGCGCCAATCAGGCCCATCTCGGCTTTTTCTTCCCCTGCAGCGGCGCCGATGTCGGTGACCGGCGCACTGAAAATCTGCCACGCCAGCCACAGCATCCAGCACAACCCGAGGCCGCTGATGATCGGGCGTACGCCGGGCAGCATCAGCGTGCTGGCGCCGGCGCCCGCGACCCATACGAGTGAAGCGGCGCCCATGCCGGCGCCGAGGATGATCGGCAGGCACGGTCGCCAGCCACGTCGGGCGCTGGTGCTGAGGACGATCAGGTTGGTCGGGCCCGGGGTGATGGAGGCGACGAAGGCGAAGAGGATGAACGCAAGCATGGCATGGCCCTTTAGGAAGTCAGGGCCTACTTTGGCAATTGGCTGAGCGGCAGTCTTGAACGTTTGTTCAGCGGCGGATGATGCCTGTGGCGCGCTGTTGATAGGCGCCGGGGGTGATGCCGTAGGCGCGCACGAACCAGCGGCCGAGGTGGCTTTGGTCAGAGAAGCCAAGTCTGCTGGCGACGTCCACCGGTTGCACGCCGGCGGCGAGCATCTGGCGGCCACGGCTGAGGCGCAGCTGAATCAGCCAGGCGTGCGGTGCCAAACCATAAGCGGCCTTGAACGCCCGGGTCAGGCGGAAGCGGTCGGTGCCGCAGACTTGCGCGAGGGTGTGCAGGCTGATGTCTTGTTCGTGATAGGCCATGAGGTAATCCCGGGCCTGTCTGGCGATCAGCGGTGCCCGGTTGGCGGCGGATACCTGCGGGCGCTTGTACAAATGCGAAGCCAGGCGTTCGAGCAACGTGTCCAGCGCCACGTCACGGACCATTTGCACGTCTTGTTGATGCAGCGCGTTGAACGCAAACAACGTTGCCCGAGCCAGTTCCGGGTCGTCATTCAATACGCTGCCAATGCCCGGCAAACCGCTGCCGTAACTGCCCAGGTGCAAACCGTCCAGCGCCTGTTCCAGCCACGAAGGTTGCAGGTACAGCATGCGATAGGTGAAACCCTCAGGACTCGGCGCATCGCCGTCATGGATGTCGCCCGGTTCGAGCATGAAGACCTTGCCCGGCGTGCTGTCATGCCGAGCTCTGCGGCTGTTGAAGCGCTGTACGCCTTGCTCGGTGAAGCCGATCAGGTAGGTTTCGTGCCAGTGCGGATCGTACGCGTGCGCGTGCCCGGCGAAATGCGCGTGCAGGGTTTCGATGCCGGTGTCGCGGTCGTGGCTGAGGTTGATCCAGTTGCTCATGGCTTGCATACAGTGATGGGCTGCACGCAGTAATCCACAATCGGCTGCGTGCGGCTAGAAGGTTTGTGCAACGTTCGTCGGGTTGCCCCTCAAATCGAACGCTGGTTGACCCGCGCCATCAGTTGCTCGGCGCTTTCTTTGCGTTCGGAGTAGCGATCAACCAGAAATTCCTGACGGTCGCGCAGCAGCACGGTGAATTTCACCAGCTCTTCCATCACATCGACGACGCGGTCATAGAACGGCGATGGTTTCATCCGCCCCGCTTCGTCGAATTCCATCCAGGCCTTGGGCACCGAGGATTGGTTGGGGATGGTGAACATGCGCATCCAGCGCCCCAGCACGCGCAATTGATTGACCACGTTGAACGACTGCGAGCCGCCGCACACCTGCATCACTGCCAGGGTTTTGCCCTGAGTCGGGCGAACCGCGCCAAGCTCCAGCGGCACCCAGTCGATCTGCGCCTTGAACACCGCCGACATCGCGCCATGGCGTTCCGGCGAGCACCAGACCTGGCCTTCCGACCACAGCACCAGTTCGCGCAGTTCCTGCACTTTCGGATGGTCGACCGGGACGTCGTCAGGCAGTGGCAAACCGGACGGATTGAAGATGCGCGTCTCGGCGCCGAAATGTTCGAGCAGGCGCGCAGCCTCCTCTACCAGCAAGCGGCTGAACGAGCGCTCGCGGGTCGATCCGTAGAGCAACAGAATGCGTGGTTTGTGTTCGCCCGAGGCTGAGGTTGGCAAGCCGTCGAACAGGGTGGGATCAAGATTGGGCAAGTGGTCGGACATTGTCAGTCCTCCTTAAAGCGTACCGATTCGGTCGAGTTCGAGTTTGAGTTCGTCGCGGCTGAGGCGGTTGAAGGGCAGTTCGAGGAAGGCTTTGCAGCGTTGCTCGATGCGCGCCAACGTGGCGTGGAAAGCAGCGTCGATCGCCGCTTCGTCACCGCTCACTTCGGACGGATCTTCCAGCCCCCAATGGGCCTTCAGTGCCGGGCCGAAATACACCGGGCAGCTTTCGCCAGCGGCTTTGTCGCAGACCGTGATGACGATGTCCGGCGGATTGCTTTCGAACGCATCGTTACCCTTGCTGTACAAGCCGTCGATGGCAATGCCGGCCTGCTGCAAGGTCGAAAGGCTGCGCGGCAACACCTGGCCTTTGGGGAAACTCCCGGAACTCAGCGCTTCGAAACCCGACGGCGCCAGGTGGTTGAACATTGCTTCGGAGAGGATGCTGCGGCAACTGTTGGCCGTGCACATGAACAGGATTCGCATGGGTTGCTCCAGCAGATATTAATGATTTAGCAGCACGCCGCTTCGCGGACAGGACGTCCATCCATCTTGTGCAGACGCGAGGCGTTATCCTTGAGCCAGTCGACATTGGCTCTGCACGTCACTTGCAGGATTTCGCGAACCCAATCCGGCAGATGCGGATTGAGGCGGTAATAGACCCATTGGCCTTGGCGGCGATCGAGCAGCAAACCGTTGCTGCGTAGTTGCGCCAGGTGACGGCTGATCTTTGGCTGGCTGTCGTCGAGGGCGCACATCAGCTCGCAGACACACAACTCACCCTGATCGGCAATCAACAGGGTGGCGCGGACGCGGGTCTCATCGGCCAGGCTTTTGAAGACTTCGGTGGGGGTGATCATGGGACCGGACTCGCACATATGGAAAACCGAATATACGGATATCCATATATTAATCAACCCATGATGTGAGTCATCGGATCAAAAGATCGCAGCCTTCGGCAGCTCCTACAGAGATCGGGGTAGGAGCTGCCGAAGGCTGCGATCTTTTGATCTTAAAGGTTCAGCAACAACCCCTGCTCCGCCTCACACAACCCCACCACATAATCCCAAACCACCCGCAACCGCACCGACTTGTGCAACTCGCGCCGCGTGCTGATCCAGTAACTGCGCTCGATGCCTTCATCTGGCAGCAATGGCACCAGATCCGGGTCGGACGCCGCCATATAACAAGGCAATACCGCAATGCCCAACCCCGAACGCGCCGCTTCCTGCTGAGCGATGACGCTGGTGCTATGGAACACCACGCGAGGGCTGCGGCAGAAGCTGTTGAGGAACATCAACTCCTGACTGAACAGCAGATCATCGACGTAGCCAATCCACGCATGTCGCCCGATGTCTTCGCGGCTGTGCAATGGCGGCGCGTTATCGAGGTACTTCTGGCTGGCGTAGAGCGCAAGTCGATAGTCGGTGAGTTTGCGGGTGACCAGCATGTCCGCCGCCGGGCGCTCCAGATGAATGCTGATTTCCGCCTCGCGATTGAGGATGCTGACGAAGCGCGGCACCGCGACCAGTTCCACTTCCAGGCCCGGATAACGCTCGAACAGACCGATCATGCGACTGGCGAGGAACTTGACGCCGAGACCTTCGGTGACACCGACGCGAATCTTGCCCAGTGGTGCGGTGGATTGGGTGATTTCCTCCTGAGCCAGCAACGCGACGTTTTCCATGGCTTCGGCGTGCTTGAGCAGCGCCTCCCCGGCCGGGGTCATTTCGTAGCCTTGGGCGTGCTGAACGAACAGCGCAGTGCCAAGGCTTTTTTCGATGGCCTCGATGTGACGGGCGACCGTAGCGTGGGTGGTGTTCAGACGGCGGGCCGCGGTGAGCAAGCGTCCACTGCGTTGCAACTCGAGAAAAAACCGCAGGTCGTTCCAGTCGAACATGGCGTGTCCTTGTCAGCGAGGGTCATCAAGGCTGTTCGAAAACGCACAGCGGCTGCGCAAAAACTAACATTCTTTTAACGAAAGCTAACAACTAGAGTGTTCGACAATAAAAACAAAAAGCGAGGTCAGGGAATGCAGACTTCCCTCGATGAATACGACTACATCGTGGTCGGCGCAGGCCCCGCCGGGTGTTTGCTGGCCAATCGGCTGTCGGCTGATCCACATCAGCGCGTGTTGCTGCTCGAAGCTGGCGGACGCGACAACTATGCGTGGATTCATATCCCCGTCGGTTACCTGTTTTGCATTGGCAACCCGCGCACCGATTGGTGCTTCAAGACTGAAGTGCAACCCGGTCTGCAAGGTCGCAGCCTGAGCTATCCGCGCGGCAAAGTGCTTGGCGGCTGTTCTTCCATCAACGGCATGATCTACATGCGCGGCCAGGCCAACGACTACGACGGCTGGGCGGCGGAAGGCAATCCGGGCTGGGCCTGGAACGACGTGCTGCCGCTATTCAAAAAGAGCGAAAACCACTTTGCCGGCAGCGCTGAATTTCATGGCGCCAAGGGTGAATGGCGGGTCGAACAACAGCGTTTGTCGTGGCCGATTCTGGATGCCTTTCGCAGCGCCGCTGAACAAAGTGGGATTGCCTCTGTTGAGGATTTCAATCAGGGCGACAACGAGGGTTGCGGTTACTTTCAGGTCAATCAGAAGGCCGGCGTGCGCTGGAACGCGGCCAAAGCCTTTCTCAAACCGATACGTGACCGGGCGAATCTGACGGTGCTGACCGGGGTTGAGGTCGATCGTGTTTTGCTCAAGGACGGTCGCGCCTCTTCTGTCAGTGCGCGTCATGAAGGCCTGGTCAAACAGTTCAAGGCGCGCAAAGAGATTGTGTTGTGCGCCGGTTCAGTCGGCTCGCCGAGCATTCTGCAGCGCTCCGGGATTGGCCCGCGACCGCTGCTGGAACGCCTCGGCATCGGCGTGATTCATGAGTTGCCGGGGGTTGGCGGTAATCTGCAGGATCACCTGCAACTGCGCCTGATCTACAAACTGGAAAACGCCCGCACCCTCAACCAGATCGCCGGCAGTGTGTGGGGCAAGATGGGCATGGGCCTGCGTTATCTGTATGACCGCAGCGGGCCGTTGTCGATGGCGCCGAGTCAGTTGGGCGCGTTTGCCCGCTCGGGGCAGGAGCAGACGTCGGCAAACCTTGAATACCACGTGCAGCCGCTGTCGCTGGAGCGTTTTGGCGAGCCGTTGCACAGCTTCCCGGCCTTCACCGCGTCGGTGTGCGATTTGCGTCCGCAGAGTCGTGGCCGCATCGAAATCCGTTCCGTAAATCCGCAGGAAGCGCCGCTGATTCAGCCCAATTACCTCAGCCACCCCGAAGACCTGCGCGTGGTCGCCGACGCCATCCGCCTGACCCGCCGCATCGTCAGCGCCCCTGCCCTGCAAGCGTTCAAACCGGTCGAGTATTTGCCGGGTGACAGCCTGCAAAGCCAAGAGCAACTGCACGAAGCGGCGGCGCGGATCGGCACGACGATTTTCCATCCGGTCGGCACCTGCCGCATGGGCAATGACGGCGATGCGGTGGTCGATGCGCAGTTGCGCGTACACGGCGTGCCCGGTTTGCGCATTGCCGACGCCTCGATCATGCCGAGGATCATCTCGGGCAACACCTGTTCGCCTACGCTGATGATTGCCGAGAAGGCCGCGCAGCTGATCCTCAACCCGGAAAAAAGGAGCCAAACTCAAAAACCCGAACTCACCGAAACCCTGTAGGAGCTGCCGCAGGCTGCGATCTTGTGACCTTGCTTTTGATTGTGAAAAACAAAATCAAAAGATCGCAGCCTGCGGCAGCTCCTACAGGGAACCGCGTTAATTCAAGGCATCGCGCAGCACCCGGACACGCAACACCAGTGGAACAACAAAAACAATCACTGTGAGGGAACTGATATGTCAGAACACGCTCAGCCGCTGGACGCCGCGTACAACGCGGACACCAGCCCGGATACACGAAAAGTCATCTTCGCTTCATCACTGGGGACGGTGTTCGAGTGGTATGACTTCTTCCTCTACGGCGCCCTCGCGGCGGTGATCAGCAAACAGTTTTTCGCCGGGGTCAACGACACCACGGCGTTCATCTTTGCGCTGATGGCGTTTGCCGCCGGGTTTATCGTGCGACCGTTCGGGGCACTGGTGTTCGGTCGGTTGGGGGACATGATCGGGCGTAAATACACCTTCCTCGCGACGATCATTCTGATGGGCGTAGCAACATTTTGCGTCGGTCTGTTGCCGACCTACGCCAGCATCGGCATCGCCGCGCCGATCATTCTGGTGGTGCTGCGCATGCTTCAGGGCCTGGCGCTCGGTGGCGAGTACGGCGGCGCCGCAACCTACGTCGCAGAACACGCGCCGATGGGTAAACGCGGGTTCCACACCAGCTGGATTCAATCCACCGCGACCCTCGGCCTGCTGCTGTCGCTGCTGGTGGTGCTCGGTTGCCGCTACTTCACGGGCGACCAGTTTGAAGTGTGGGGCTGGCGGATTCCGTTCCTGCTGTCGATTGTGCTGCTGGGCATTTCCACCTGGATTCGCCTGAGCCTGCACGAGTCGCCGGCCTATCTGAAGATGAAAGAGGAAGGCAAAACCTCGAAAGCGCCGATCCGCGAATCCTTCGGCAAATGGGAAAACCTCAAAGTCGTGCTGATCGCCCTGTTCAGCATCAACGCCGGGCAAGCCGTGACCTTCTACGCGGCGCAGTTCTACGTGCTGTTCTTCCTCACCCAGTTTCTGAAAATGGATCCGGCGCTGGCCAACACCTTGCTGATTATCAGCGTGGTGATCGGCGCGCCGTTCTTCATTTTCTTCGGCTGGCTGTCGGACAAGGTCGGGCGCAAACCGGTGCTGATGCTCGGCCTGCTGCTGGCGACGGTGCTGTACTTCCCGATTTTCAAATCCCTCGCGCATTACGCCAACCCGGCGATCGATCAGGCCAGCCGTCAGGCGCCAATCACGGTGCTGGCCGACCCTGCAACCTGCACCTTCCAGTTCGATCCGGTGGGCAAGGCGAAATTTGACAGCCCGTGCGACAAGGTCAAAACCTTCCTGGTCAAACAAGGCCTGCCCTACTCAAGCGCCGCCGCACCGGCCGGCAGCGCCGTACAGGTCAGTGTTGGCGACGTGAAACTCGACGGCTTCGATGAATCGGCCTTACGCGGCGCAATCACCCTCGCCGGCTATCCGCAACAGGCCGATGCGCAGCAGACCAACAAACCGATGATCGTCGCCCTGATCGTGGCGCTGATCATCATCTCCGCCATGTGCTACGGCCCGCTCGCGGCGCTGATGGTCGAACTGTTCCCGACCCGCATCCGCTACACCTCGATGTCGCTGCCGTACCACATTGGCAACGGCTGGTTCGGCGGATTTCTGCCGACGGTGTCGTTTGCGCTGGTGGTGTACACCGGGGATATTTTTTACGGGCTGTGGTACCCGGTGTTGATCACCGGGGTGAGCCTGGTGGTGGGGATGATCTTTCTGCGCGAGACGAAGAATATCGATCTGGACAAGAACTGAAAGTTGCCTCTCGCCACAGACCCTGTGGTGAGGACCCCTGTGGCGAGGGGATTTATCCCCGATGGGTCGCGGAGCGGCCCCCTTAAAAAAGGGCCTGCTGCGCAGTCCATCGGGGATAAATCCCCTCAACACAGAATCACCTCACCACAGAATTCACCCCCCCACTTGAACCTCCTCAGCGAGAGGTCAGGCATCTGCCTTGATCACCTCAAACTTCACCTGATCCGGATAAAACGCCACATAGTTTTTGATCTGATCGACCGATATTTTCGGTTTCTCGTAAGTCCACACCGCATTCGCCCCCTCATGCCCCGGCACCTGCAGGCTGAAGTAATTGGCGTCGCCCTTGTACGGGCAGTAACTGGTGTGGTCGGTGCGGGCGAAATACTTTTCGTCGATGTCTTCGCGAGGGACGTAGTAAACCGGCGGGTAGTTGGCCTCGTTGAGGATCATCGCGTGGGAGGATGCGGCAACCTGGATGCCATGGAATTTCACCAGCAGGCAACCTGTAAGTTGTTCGAGGGTGATGACGGGGCTGGGGCCGGAGGTTTTCATGGGGCTCTCCTGATACGGCGAACAGACCGGTTCAGGTATAGCGCATGTGTCAGGTTCAGGTGGACTTCACGGCCGAACGGCAATCTTGAACGCTAACCGCGTCCCGACGATGCCAGTCACTTCCCGCAACCCTTTTTATCTGTATATCCATACAGATAAAAGTTGCCCATGGGCGTAAGTGCGGCCATTCTGTGCACCTCTTCGGACATTGATCGACGTGGTGGCTATGCGGCTGTACCTCTGTGAAAAACCTTCCCAGGCCAAAGACATTGCGGCCGTACTCGGTGCCAGGCGCCGGGGCGACGGCTGCTGGCTGGGAACAGACGTCACGGTGACCTGGTGCATCGGCCATTTGCTGGAAACCGCTCCGCCGGACGCCTACGACGCACGCTACAAGCGCTGGGTACTGGCGGATCTGCCGATCATTCCGGATAAATGGAAAATGACCGTCAAGCCGCGCACCGCCAGTCAGTACAAAGCAGTCAAACGCCTGCTCGGCGAGGCCAGCGAACTGATCATCGCCACCGACGCCGACCGTGAGGGCGAGATGATTGCCCGGGAACTGGTCGAGCATTGCCGCTATCGCGGGCCGATCCGCCGCTTGTGGCTGTCGGCACTGGACGAGGCGTCGATCCGCAAGGCCTTGGCCGCGCTGAAGCCAGGTGCAGAGACGTTCAGCCTCTATCACTCGGCACTGGGTCGCTCCCGGGCCGATTGGTTGATCGGCATGAACATGAGCCGCCTGTTCACCCTGCTCGGTCGGCAGTCGGGTTATCAAGGTGTGTTGCCGGTCGGTCGAGTACAAACGCCGACATTACGCCTGGTGGTGGATCGCGATCGCAGCATCTCCGATTTCGTGCCGGTGCCGTTTTGGGCGATCGACGTGCAACTGCTGCACAACGGCACGCCGTTTACCGCGCAATGGCACGCGCCGTCGGACGTCTGTGATGATCAGGATCGTTGTTTGAATCAGGCACTCGCGCAACAAGCCGCCGCCGCGATCACCAGCGCTGCCACGGCCCGGGTCGTCAAGCTACGCACCGAACGTATGCGTGAAGTGGCGCCCATGCCCTTCGACCTCGGTACGTTGCAGGAAGTCTGCTCGAAGAAACTCGGCCTCGGTGCGCAGGAAACCCTCGACATCGCTCAGGCACTCTACGAAACCTACAAAGTCGTCACCTATCCGCGCAGCGATTGCGGTTTTCTGCCGCTGAGCCAGCACGGTGAGGCGCCAGGCATTCTCGCGGCACTGCGTCAGGCCGATCCGAGCCTCGAAGCACTGCAGGGCTTTCTCGAGCCGCAACGTCGCTCCCGGGCGTGGAACGACGCCAAGGTCACCGCGCACCACGGCATCATCCCCACCGCTGCGGCAAAGAACCTTGAACGCCTGACGGGCAAGCACCGCGCGGTCTACACACTGATCCGCGCGCGGTATCTGGCGCAATTTCTACCCAACCATGAATACGACCGCACCCAGGCTGATTTCGATTGCGCCGGTGAAGCGTTGCGTGCGGTCGGTAAACAGATCATCGAACCGGGCTGGAAGCGCGCATTGCCCGAGGCACTGGCACCGAGCAAGGGCCGTGAAGCGCCGGCACCGCAAACCTTGCCGACGCTGAGCCAAGGTATCGACTGCGCCGTCGCTGATGTGAAACTCAAGGATTTGTGGACGCAGCCACCCAAGCCCTACACCGAAGGCGATCTGATCAAGGCGATGAAGAACGTTGCCAAACTGGTGGAAGATCCGCTGCTCAAACAGAAGCTCAAGGACACCACCGGCATCGGCACCGAAGCCACCCGTGCGTCGATCATTCAGGGTTTGCTTGATCGCGGTTATCTGGTGAAAAACGGCAAGGCACTCGCGGCAACACCGGCGGCGTTCAGCCTGATCGACGCCGTACCCCGAGCGATTGCCGACCCCGGCACCACGGCGATCTGGGAGCAGGCGCTGGACATGGTGCAGAGCGGTGAGATGAGTCTGGAAGAATTCGTCACCAAGCAAGCGGCGTGGATGAGCAAGCAGGTGACTCGCTGCTCTGCTCTGAGCCTGAACATCAGCGGCCCACCGCCTACCGGCAAGGCTGCTACGCCGTGGAAGAAAAAACGCAAATCAACGCGCAGCAAGACTACCGGCACAACCAAACGCACGGCCAAATAACAACGTTTCTTATGGTGAGGGGATCCTGTGGCGAGGGGATTTATCCCCGATGGGCTGCGCAGCGGCCCCTCTCTTGATTCAAATAAAGGCCTGCTGCGCAGGCCGTCGGGGATAAATCCCCTCGCCACAAAGTCAGAGTCCACAATATTGGAGTCATCACAGTGGGAGATTCGCCAAAATGCCCAACATCGAACTCCACCCCGTCCAGCGTGACGAACTGCAAATCATCGAAAACCTGATGCAGTTCTACGCGTACGACTTCAGCGAATGGCTGCCGCTGAAGCTCGCCGGGCATGGCTTCTTCGACCTTCAGCCAAAAGACGCTTACTGGCGCCACCCGGACACCCGACCCTTTCTGATCCGCGTCGACGGCGAACTCGCCGGCTTCGTCACGGTGGATAACGAAACCCACATCGCCGGCGCCGAATTCAATATCGGCTACTTCTTCATAACCCGACGCATGCGTGGCCAAGGCGTCGCGCAGTTTGTCGTCTCTGCCCTCTTGAGCCAAATCCCCGGTCGGTGGCAGATTTTCCATATCGACGCCAACCTGCCCGCACAGCGCTTCTGGGCCAGGCTAATGCCGGAATTGGCCGGAGCCGAACTCACTTTGAGCCACCGCGATGTAGACGGCTATCCGTGCACGTTCTATACCCTGCGCAGCCCCGTTTCCGTTGCCTGAACGGATCCGTTCTCATTCCAAAACAGCTTTGTCCGACAATATGTAGTGCTCAAAAATAATCACTACAAAACCGTTGACGGCGTCGTTTTGCTTTTGCATGATGAAGACGTTCCCCGATCGGGAACACGGGTAACACGCTTGAGCAAACTCGTCTGACCGCCGAGTTGTTTTTTCCGGATACACGCTGCCCACAAGGCAGATTGAAGAAGCTGACCTGGCCTGAACGTCCAGTACAAGGACGAGAAGCGCTGGCGAAAATTCTCAAGACGCTTGTGCGTCGACCCTGAAAACGTCGACAAGGGCCTCCCGGTTTTCGCTGCTTCTCCTCGTTGTGACGCTATCGCGTAGCAGTTATTCAACACGACTACATGCAACAGATGCACGACCCCGTATTTCAAACGGGCGACCGCTGACGTCCTGGTTTCGGTGCCAGGGATCAACTAACCGATGGGCTACCTGTATTAGCGAATCAACTTAGAAAGATCACCAAACTGGTCAAGGGGCAAAATCATGAATCTGAACAATCAACCTACTATCGAAGAACTGGCTCGTATGTTCGCTGCGCAAAAAGACAGCCTCGACAGCCATATTCTGTGGATCAGCAAGTCGGGCCAAGTGCATATCGACTGCCTGGCGCCCCACGCTGGCGAAGAAGAGTTCGACCGCAACAATCAGAACCTGCTGGCCCGCCTGAAGATGTACCGCCGCGGCCAAGGTTATGTCGGCAAAAAAGCCGCGGCCGACAAAGACTTCATCGGTAATGTTCTGCAAACGCTGAAACAAGCGTGGGACTCGATGCAGAACAAGAATGAAGTTCGGGTGATTGATCGGTTCTGCTAAGCCACAACTTCAACATTAAAAAAGGGCCTGCTTCCCAATGGAAGCAGGCCCTTTTTTACTATCCCCTGTAGGAGCTGCCGAAGGCTCCTACAGGTGGGTATGTGTTTTGAGGACAAGGTTGGTGAAAGCCTGCGCCGCAGCACTGTGATAATTATTCTTGCGCCGCAACAACGCCGCCCCGCGCTGCGGCGCTTCGCTTTCTACCCGCAGCCTGCGCAAAGCGCGATCCTCAGTCGCAATCGCCTCCGGCAACATCGTCGCAATCGGCGAATGCCGCACCACCTCCAGCAACGTACTGACCGAATTCACTTCAATACGCACCTTGGGCGTGATGCCGTGCTGACGGAAATACTCATCCACCGATAAGCGCGTGATGAAGTCCGGCGCCAGCAAGGCAAAATCCATCTGTGCAATGTCATCCGGTGTCAGCCTCAACGTGCTGTCGTACAACGGGTGCTCGCGCCCGACCATGATTCCCAACACTTCGGTGAACGCCGGAATGCACTCGATATCGGCATTGCGCACCGGGGTGAAGGCAATGGCGATATCCAGAGAGTCATCCGCCAGACCCGCCTCAATGTCATCCATCGACAACTCGAAAATCTCCAGATGAGTCCCCGGAAATCGCGCCGTGTAGTCGCGCACCAGCGGCCCGACCAGATACGCCATGAAAGTTGGTGTCATGGCCAGGCGCAAGGTGCCACGCGACAGATCCTTCACGTCATGCAGCGCCCGCTTGCCCGCCTCCAGCTCCACCAGCACCCGTCGCGCACATTCGATATAGGCCTCACCGGCGTCCGTTGGCTTGACCGACCGGGAGGTGCGATCAAACAGGTTCACCCCGAGGGCTTCCTCAAGTTGGCGAATCTGTTGTGACAGCGTCGGCTGTGACACATGCAGCGCTTCAGCAGCGCGGGTGAAGCCGCCGTGATCGGCAACGGCGAGCAGATAACGCAAATGTCGCAACAGCATCGGGCACACCATCTATAGGCAAGGCTTATGCGAAGCATTGTATATGGGTCTTGGACGCTATGAGTCAATCGGCAGAAGATCAGTCCCACACAGCAAGCCAACCCCTGAAAGGAGTGACACCATGCAACAGTCCCACGCCTACAACGACACCAGCCTGGCCCTGACCACCCGCATTCTCGACGCCAAGGCAGGCAAAAATCTGTCGTGGCAGGATCTCACCGACGGCACCGGCCTGAGCCTGGCTTTCGTCACCGCCGCCCTGCTCGGCCAGCACCCACTGCCGGAAAACGCTGCCCAAGTGGTCGGCGACAAACTTGAGCTGGATGCAGCTGATGTATCGGCGATGCAGATCATCCCGTTGCGCGGCAGCCTCAGCGGTGTGCCGACCGACCCGACCATCTACCGTTTCCACGAGATGATCCAGATCTACGGCACCACCCTCAAAGCCCTGGTTCATGAGCAATTTGGCGACGGCATCATCAGCGCGATCAACTTCAAACTGGACATCAAAAAAGTCGAAGACCCGGAAGGCGGCTCCCGCGCCGTGGTCACCCTCGACGGCAAGTTCCTGCCCCTGCGCCCGTTCTGATGCGTCCCGGCCCGTACATCACGTGCGGGCCCACCGATCTCCATTGAAGAGGACATGCACATGAAAGCCCTGATCGACGGTTTCCTGAAGTTCCAGAACGAAGCCTTCCCGCAACGCACTGAACTGTTCAAACACCTGGCGACCACCCAACAGCCCGGCACCTTGTTTATCACCTGTTCCGACAGCCGTGTCGTGCCGGAACTTCTGACCCAGCAAGAACCCGGCGAGCTGTTTGTGATCCGCAACGCCGGCAATATCGTGCCGTCCTACAGTCCGCATCCGGGTGGGGTTTCGGCGACGGTGGAATACGCCGTGGCGGTGCTCGGCGTGACCGACATTGTGATCTGCGGCCATTCGGACTGCGGTGCGATGACGGCGATTGCCCAGTGCAAATGCATGAATCACCTGCCCGCCGTCAGCGGTTGGTTGCAGCATGCCGAGTCAGCGAAAGTGGTGAATGAGGCGCGGCCGCATGCCAGTGACGCGGCAAAATTGAGTTCGATGGTGCGCGAAAACGTGATCGCGCAACTGGCGAATATCCAGACCCATCCGAGCGTGCGCCTGGCGCAGGAGAAAGGCCTGCTGAATTTGCATGGCTGGGTGTACGACATCGAGACTGGCTCGATCGATGCGTTGTCCTCGGACCGCCGCACCTTTGTACCGCTGGCCGAGCAACCGGCAGTTTGCGCAGTTCAAGCAAAAGCAGCTGCCTGAACAGACAACAAAATTCCCTCGCCACACGTGCGATCTACACAATGAACAGCTCACCCCTGTAGGAGCTGCCGAAGGCTCGGGCCGCGATCGGACGATCTTTTGATCTTGCTTCTAAAAAACCAAAATCAAAAGATCGCAGCCTGCGGCAGCTCCTACACAAGGCACTCAGCGTTTTACGGTGAGATCAATTTGAGTCATGCGACTGCGAACAGTAAATACGCCATCCCCCGAAAGAATCGCACTGCGCGCAAACAAGCGCCCGCTCTCCCAGTTCGAAAGCCCCAGCTCCGGCTTGTTCAGCGCGTACTGGCCATCGACCCAACGGGTGATGCCGTTGCCCACGAACGGCGCGTTGACTGCGTTGTAAAAACGCTCCTGAACCTGCGCACTTTCGCTGATCAGCGACACGGTGAATTGCGGGCTATAACGGTTGAACAGCGCAATCGCCTGATCCAGATCTTCAACGATCATCAGGCTGACTTCCGGCGTTTCCTCCCATTCCCACTCGCGGCCCAACGCGGATTCCGCCAGTGGTTCGGCCAGCGCTTCAGTCTGATAACCCTCGGCGCGATAAACCTGCACCGTCGCGCTCTGCCATTCAGTCGGCAGGCAATTTTCACTGCCTTCGACGATGTGCAACTTGCAGCCCTGCCCGCGTGCGGTGCCGGCCTGTTGCAACGCATCCAGGAACAGCGGCACCAGTTCAGCAGCACGTTCGCGCTGAATCAGGCAGACATTCAGGGTGTTGCAGACCTTGCGATCCAGCGAGTTGCGCACCACTGCCGCGAAGCGCTGAGCGTCAGCGTCTCGATCGGCAATCAACCACGCACCACCGGTGCCATGCAGGCTGACCGCAGTCCCCGCCTGCTGCGCAATGCTGCCCAACTGACTGACCGCACGCCCCGATCCACGAGCCACCGCCAGCGACAGGCGCCGATCGGCAAACATCGCCCAACCGGCCGCGTGATTGACGCTCTCCACCAACGACACAGCGCCCGCCGGAAGACCCGCCGCTGCCAGCGCCGGGTTCAACGCGTGAGTGACAATGGCTTGCGCCGTGCCCAACGCATCACTGCCAATGCGCAGCACCGCAGTATTGCCGGTGCGCAGAACCCCGGCGGCATCGGCAAATACATTAGGGCGACCTTCGAAGACAAACGCGACAATGCCCAGCGGCGAAACCACTTGCTCGACCTTCCAGCCGTCGTGCTCGACGCTGCTGATGACTTTGCCGCGCGTCGGTGGCGCATCACGCCAGGCCCGCAGACCGGCAATCATGTCGCGGCGCATGCGCTCATCGGCGAGCAGCCGTGTAGTGGAACGTCCGCGAGCCTTGGCGCGCTCGATATCGGTGAGGTTGGCGGCTTCGATCTGCGCCCAGCAATCGGCGGTTTCCAGACGTTGCGCGAACAGATCGAAGAATTGGCTGATCGCCTCGTCCGACACCGCCGACAATGCGCCAAACGCCGCAGCCGCGCGCTCGATCGCAACAGACGCCGCTTGTTGATCCACGACCGGAATCAGCAATAACTCGCCAGTCAACTGCTCCACCAAAAGGTGGTCACCGGGCTGAAAGCGCGCAGCCAGTTCGGGGCTGACCACGGTGACGCGGTTACCAGCGAAAGGGATCGGCGTGCCAGCGACTAGACGTTCGAGCGCAAGAGACATGAAGCGGATTCACCATGCAGAGGGCGGCCGGAAAATGTATAGGATTCTTCGCTGAAATACACCTTCCGCAAACATGACTAACCCTGTGGGAGCTGGCTTGCCAGCGATGAGGCCGGCACATTCAAAATTGATGTCGCCTGATCCGCCGCCATCGCTGGCAAGCCAGCTCCCACAGGTTTTTTCAGCGTTCGTGCTATAGGGTTAAAACACAGACCAGCCAATCCGCGAACTGAGCATCTCCAGCGCCGCCATGCCCGCCAGCGAATTGCCCGCGGCATTCAGCTCGGGCGACCATACGCACACCGTGAATTGCCCCGGCACTACCGCGACGATCCCGCCGCCGACGCCGCTCTTGCCCGGCAGACCGACGCGATAGGCAAAGTTACCCGCCTCGTCGTACAGACCGCTGGTGGCCATGATCGAGTTGACCTGCTGAGTCTGGCGCCGAGTCAGAATCTGTTCGCCGCTGTGTTTGCAATAACCGTCATTGGCCAGGAAGCAGAACGCCCGGGCCAGATCGATGCAGTTCATGCGCAGGGCGCAGTGGCTGAAGTAACTGCGCAGCACCGCTTCGACGTCATTGTGGAAGTTGCCGAAGGACTGCATCAGGTAAGCCATCGCCGCATTGCGCGCGCGGTGCTGATATTCGGAGTCGGCGACTTTGCCGTCGATCATGATCTGCGGGTTGCCCGACAGGCGCCGGACGAAGTCACGCATCGACAGGGTCGGTGCGGCGAAACGCGACTGGTTGATGTCGCAGATCACCAGCGCGCCAGCGTTGATGAACGGGTTGCGTGGGCGCCCGCGCTCGAATTCCAGCTGCACCAGCGAGTTGAACGGCTGACCGGACGGCTCATGGCCAAGGCGTTCCCAGATCGCTTCGCCGGAATGATCGATGGCCTGCACCAGGCTGAACACCTTGGAAATACTCTGCACCGAAAACGCCGTTTCGGCGTCGCCAGCGCAGTACATCTCGCCATCATTGCCGTACACGGCGATGCCCAATTGATTGGCCGGCACGGTGCCGAGGGCGGGAATATAGTCAGCCACCTTGCCCTGCCCGATCAGTGGCCGGACAGCGTCAAGGATCTCGTTCAACAGCGCTTGCATGCCGGGTTCCGAAGTCTCGCCCCATGGGATTGCGGGGACACAGGGGCTAGACGCTGCGGGCGCGCGTCGAATCACACCGGCAGGCACCCGGCACAATGATCTAGGCTCAGGCGCTCAACCCTGCTATCGGAGAGCACCCATGCACCTCGAAGGCTCCTGCCATTGCGGCGAGGTTTCGTTCAGCCTCACCAGTGCCCACCCCTACCCTTATCAACGCTGCTATTGCTCGATCTGCCGCAAGACCCAGGGCGGTGGCGGCTATGCGATCAACCTCGGCGGCGCCGCCACGAGCCTAAAGATTCGGGGTCGCAAACACATCAGCATCTACCACGCACGAATGAAAGACGAAGGCGAAAAACGTGCTCACCGCAGCACCGCCGAACGGCATTTCTGTTCGCTGTGCGGCACTGGATTGTGGCTGTTCAGCCCGGAATGGCCGGAGCTGATCCACCCGTTCGCTTCGGCCATCGACACACCGTTGCCGGTGCCGCCGGAACACACTCACCTGATGCTGGGCTCGAAAGCGCCGTGGGTCGAGGTCGATGCGCATCCCAACGATCAACAATTCGAGATCTACCCAGAAGAATCCATCGCCCAATGGCATGAACGCCTCGGGCTGACCCAATAAATCACGGAACCTTGGCGAGCATCTGCAAACGCAATCCAAGTGTAGGAGCTGCGGTACGCTGCGATCTTTTGATCCTGGTATTAAACGCCAGATCAAAAGATCGCAGCGTGCCGCAGCTCCTACAGTTTTTTGTGTCTGCCCCGGCCAGCATCGTTAATCCAGATGCGCCCAGGTCATCCGAAACGACGCTCCGCCCCATGGCGAATCGCCGACTTCAACCTGACCGCCATGGGACTGCGACACCCGCCGCACCAGCGCAAGGCCCAATCCAAAACCACCGGTACGCCGATCGCGACTGGCATCCAGCCGCGAGAACGGTTCGAAAATCTTCTCCCGGCCATGCACAGGCACGCCTGGCCCGTCGTCGTTGACCCGCACTTCGTAATAATCCCCGGTGCGCACCAGCGTCACTTCCACGCGCTGCTCGGCATAGCGAATGGCATTGCGCAGCAGGTTGATCACCGCCCGCGCCATGAAGCGCGGTTCGATGCGCACCGTGTCGAGCCGGCACTCACCGATCAACAACTGCACCCCCGCCGCTTCCGCCTCCAGCGCCACGCTGCCGACGACGCTGTCGAGCCAATTGGCCGCTTGAATGTTCTCGCGCTTGATGACCGTCGCACCCCTTTCAAGGCTGGCGTAGGTGAGCAGTTCCGAAACCATTTCCTCCAGCTCGCCAAGGTCGGCGTACATGTCGGCAATCAGTTCGCGGTTCTGACTGGCGTCCGGCAACTGCTTGAGCTGGTCGAGCTCAAACGACAGCCGCGCAATCGGCGTGCGCAGCTCATGGGAGACGGCGTTGGTCAGTTCACGCTGATTGGCAATCAAGCCTTCGATGCGCGCCGCCATCAAGTTGAAGTGCTCGGCCAGGTCGCGGATGTTCGAGCGTTTGGACAACTGAATGCGCGCCGACAGATCGTTGTCGCCAAAGCGCTCTGCCGCCAGACGCAGCTTCTCCAGGTCACGCCAGTGCGGGCGCACCCAGAAAAACAGGACGATACCGATCAACACCGACAGCATCCCGTAAGCGGCGGCGATGTAAAACGGCATCAGGCTCGGTTCCGGCGGCAGCTTGATGCTGAGCACCTGCGAACCGCCGTCTATGTTGCTGATGAACTGGGTGTAGTTGTCGCGGATCACCAGCACATCCTGCGCCAACTGGGCTTTTTCCTCTGGCGTCAGGGCCAGTTGATCGGCTTCGACCAGTTTCAGTGTCAGACCGTAATGCGGCCGTAAGCTCTCCAGTCGCTGCTCACGATCGGCGCCCTGCCGCCCGCGCAAATGATCTACCAACGACCACGCCTGACCGCGCACCGCCTCGCGGTTGTAGGCCTGCATCTGGTTGTCGAGCAACGCGTTGAAGGTGTGTTCGACCGTCTGCAACGCCAGCACCAGACCGACCGTCATCACCAGAAACAGCCCGAGGAATAACCGCAGCATCTACAACTCCCACGCAAACGGATTGAACAGATATCCCTTGCCCCACACTGTCTTGATGCACACCGGTTCGCGAGGGTTGTCCTTGAGCTTGTTGCGCAACTTGCTGATGTACACGTCGACGCTGCGATTGAGCCCATCGAAGGCAATGCCGCGCATGCGATTGAGGATGTCATCGCGCGACAGCGTATTGCCGGCGGCACTGGCCAGCAGCCACAGCAGCTCGAACTCCATGGTAGTCATTTCGATAATCTCGCCCCCCAGGCGCACTTCGCGGCAACTGCGATCAATGCTCAACTGACCGAATTCAAGGAAATGCACCACGCCGCTGTCCGGCACCTGCCGGCGCTGCAAGGCGCGCAATCGAGCCAGCAACACCGGCGGTTTGATCGGCTTGATCACGTAGTCATCAGCACCGGACTCCAGGCCCAGAATATGATCGAGGTCGTCTTCTTTGGCCGTCAGAATGACAATCGGCGTGTCCGACACACTGCGGATTTCCCGGCACACGTGCAGACCGCTCTGCCCCGGCAGCATCAGGTCGAGCACCACGACTTTGGGCCTGAACGCCAGAAAAGCCGCCACGGCGAGATCACCGCGATGCACCGTGCGCACCTCGTAGCCATGTTGTTCGAGGAAGTGTGCGATCAGTGTGGCGAGGCGCTCATCGTCTTCCACCAACAGGACTTTGCCAAAACCCAGGTTATCCATAACGACCATCTGCCAACCATCTGTGAAGTGGGCGGCATTATGGCGGCAATCAGGGGCGAGACGTTTATCCCAGGCAGCAAAAACCGGCCGCGGGGGCCGGTTTTCGGTGATGTTTCATACTCTTAAGAGTTTTTAACAATCACGAAACAACATCGCCGCCTGCATTTGAAATGCAACCCCCTGTAGGAGCTGCCGAAGGCTGCGATCTTTTGATTTTGATTTTAGAAGCAAGATCAAAAGATCGCAGCCTTCGGCAGCTCCTACATAGACGGTTTCACAAGGTTATACAGCGGCAGGCACGCCACTGTGAAAGCGGAATTCCGTATCCGGCGATTCGATCAACTCCTGCTCGGCGGCGCGGACTCTTTCGATCACCTGCGCAACATCCTTCGCCTCACCATATTGATAAGCCAGTTTCAGATAACCCTGAAAATGCCGTGCCTCGCTTTTCAACAAACCAAAGTAGAACTTGCCGAGTTCTTCGTCCAAATGCGGCACCAGTGCTTCGAAACGCTCGCAACTGCGCGCTTCGATAAACGCGCCGACCACCAGCGTATCCACCAGCTTCACCGGCTCGTGGCTGCGCACCACTTTGCGCAGGCTCGAGGCGTAGCGACCGGCGTGGAGCTGGCGCAATTCGATCTTGCGGCGTTTCATCAGGCGCATGACTTGTTCGTGATGCACCAGCTCTTCCCGGGCCAGACGCGACATCATGTTGATGAGGTCGACGTGGGAATGGTACTTGGCTATCAGGCTCAGCGCGGTGCTGGCAGCCTTGAACTCGCAGTTCTTGTGGTCAATCAGCAGGGTTTCCTGATCGGCCAGTGCGGCCTGGACCCAGGCGTCGGGAGTGCGGCAGCCAAGGAATTCGTGGATTTCGGGAAGGATCATGGGGCTCACGGCAAAAGGTGTTCGAGCGAAGGGCGCCGATTATACCGGCCTGCGGGCAGACCACCAGCGGCTGGCGTTGATATGCATCAAGTCGCAGGTGTTCAAGCAGCAACTATAGTTGTGCAACGCCGTGCCTTTTCTTTGCTGGAGACTCCGCTCATGCAAGCCATTCGCAGCATTCTGGTGGTCATCGAACCCGAACATTCGGAAAGCCTGGCGCTCAAGCGCGCCAAACTGATCGCTGGCGTGACCCAGGCCCATCTGCACCTGCTGGTGTGCGACAAGAAGCATGATCATGCCGGCATGCTCGGCGTGCTCAAAACCGCGCTGCTGGCGGACGGTTACAGCGTGACCACCGAACAGGCGTGGAACGAGAGCCTGCACGAAACCATCATCGATGTGCAGCAAGCAGAAGGTTGCGGGTTGGTGATCAAACAGCATTTTCCCGACAGCTCGTTGAAAAAAGCGCTGCTGACGCCCGCCGACTGGAAACTGCTGCGTCACTGCCCTACCCCGGTGCTCTTGGTGAAAACCTCAACTTCGTGGAAGGACAAGGTGATTCTGGCGGCGATCGACGTAGGCAATACCGATGGGGAGCATCGGCATCTGCACACCACAATCATCGATCACGGCTATGACATTGCCAGCCTGGCCAAGGCGCATCTGCACGTGATCAGCGCCCACCCGTCGCCAATGCTGTCGTCGGCCGACCCGACGATGCAGCTCAGCGAAACCATTGAAGCGCGATATCGCGAGCAATGCCGGGCGTTTCAGGCCGAATTCGACGTTGATGACGCGCACCTGCATATCGAGGAAGGTCCGGCGGATGTGTTGATTCCGTTTATGGCCCACAAGCTGCAAGCGGCCGTCACGGTGATTGGCACCGTCGCGCGTTCCGGATTGTCAGGGGCGTTGATCGGGAATACGGCTGAAGTGATACTGGATGCGCTGGAGAGTGATGTGCTGGTGCTCAAGCCGCAGGAGGTTGAGGATCATCTGGTGGAGTTGGCGGTGAAGCACTAAAGATCAAAAGATCGCAGCCTTCGGCAGCCCCTACAGCTAGAACGCATTCCCTTGTAGGAGCTGCCGAAGGCTGCGATCTTTTGCCTTTCAAGCGCCAAAGGCGTCCTTGAGAAAGCCCGGCGCGATGTAGCGCTCATAGTGCGCTTCAGACAGCAGGAAGAATTCCCGATCAATGGCATCGCGCAATTCCGGCAGATTCCATTCGCGAAACTCCGGCAGCAACACCATGCCGTAGGCTTCCAGATTAATGATCACCCGCGCGCCACGGGCAATCAGCTGATAGGCCCAGCAATATTCCGACTGATGCGGCACGAAGCGGATCTTGCGCTGTTCGAGCTGCTGGCGCAGCCGCGCCGGGTCGAAAATCTCGACCTTGCCCGCCATCACTTGTGACAGCAACTGCTCCAGACGCAGCCATACCGCACGCTTTTCCTCCTCGACGTAACCATTCCAATTGATCACTTCGTGATGGAAACGCTTGCAGCCACGGCACACCAGATCACCGTAAACAGTGGAGCAGAGGCCGACGCAGGGAGTCTTGATGGTCTGATTGGGCATATAAAGTAGGCAAAGGCACTGAAACGCGGAACAGGTCGGCATGTTAGCCCTTTGTCAGGCATTGATCACCCCTCAAACGTCAGGGGCAAGCGCTGGCCCGGTGTTTGGACCGGCTACGCACAACGCCACCAAAGTCCAATAGAGCCCGACTTACCTTTAAATTTTTTTTGCCGTAGAATCAGCCAGCCTTTTAAGGCGCAAATGTCCGTTAGAAGCTGTTTTCAAAGCGTCACGAGCACAGTCGTTCCTTCAGAGTGGTGTTGGCGACGGGTTTTTCCAGCGGGGAAAAGCCCAACGCCAACCCTCATCAGCTCCCCCTCTGCAGGCGTAAAACTTTGAAAGCAGCTTCTGTAAGGAATGGTCGGTAATTCTGGCTAAGTGGCCCACAACGCCACGCAGCGCATGAGTACGAGCATTTCGCGACGAGCGTCCCGGACACCCATTTGGGACCACTGATGAGGGTAATAACTGTGCTTGAAGCCTACCGCAAACATATCGAAGAGCGTGCAGCACTGGGTATCGTTCCCCAGCCGCTTAACGCCGAACAAACAGCCGGCCTGGTCGAGCTGTTGAAGAATCCTCCGGCTGGCGAAGAAGCTTTCCTCGTTGACCTGATCACCAATCGCATTCCACCAGGTGTGGACGAAGCTGCCTATGTAAAGGCCGGTTTCCTGTCTGCTCTGGCCAAGGGCGAAGTCTCCTCCCCTCTGCTGGACAAGAAGCGCGCTGTAGAACTGCTCGGCACCATGCAGGGCGGCTACAACATCGTGACCCTGGTTGACCTGCTGGACGACGCCGAACTGGCGCCAGTCGCTGCCGCGCAACTCAAGCACACCCTGCTGATGTTCGATGCGTTCCACGACGTGGCCGAAAAAGCCAAGAACGGCAACGTTCACGCCAAAGCCGTGCTGCAATCCTGGGCTGACGGCGAGTGGTTCAAGAACCGCCCGACCCTGGCCGACAAGATCAGCCTGCGCGTGTTCAAGGTAACCGGCGAAACCAACACCGACGACCTGTCCCCTGCTCCAGATGCCTGGTCGCGTCCAGACATCCCGCTGCACGCCCTGGCCATGCTGAAAATGGCGCGCGACGGCATCGTTCCTGATCAGCAGGGCGCCATCGGCCCGATGAAGCAGATCGAAGAAATGCGCGGTGAAGGCTTCCCGATCGCCTACGTCGGTGACGTGGTCGGTACCGGTTCGTCGCGTAAATCGGCAACCAACTCGGTGCTGTGGTTCTTCGGCGACGACGTTCCTTACGTGCCGAACAAGCGCGCAGGCGGTTTCTGCTTCGGCAGCAAAATCGCTCCGATCTTCTACAACACCATGGAAGATGCCGGCGCACTGCCAATCGAGTTCGACGTTTCCAACATGCACATGGGCGACGTGATCGACCTGTACCCGCATGCTGGCAAAGTCTGCAAACACGGCACCGACGAAGTCCTGACCACCTTCGAAATGAAGACTCCGGTGCTGTTGGACGAAGTTCGTGCTGGCGGCCGTATCCCGCTGATCATCGGCCGTGGCCTGACCGAGAAGGCTCGCGCCGAACTGGGTCTGCCACCGTTCGATCTGTTCAAGAAGCCGGATGCTCCAATTGAAAGCACCAAGGGTTTCACCCTGGCGCAGAAAATGGTCGGCAAGGCTTGCGGTCTGGCAGAAGGCAAAGGCGTTCGTCCTGGCACCTACTGCGAACCGAAGATGACCACCGTAGGTTCTCAGGACACCACCGGTCCGATGACCCGTGACGAACTGAAAGACCTGGCGTGCCTGGGCTTCTCCGCTGATCTGGTGATGCAGTCGTTCTGCCACACCGCGGCTTATCCAAAGCCGATCGACGTGACCACCCACCACACCCTGCCTGACTTCATCATGACCCGCGGCGGCGTTTCCCTGCGTCCGGGCGACGGCATCATCCACTCGTGGCTGAACCGCATGCTGCTGCCGGACACCGTCGGTACCGGTGGTGACTCGCACACCCGTTTCCCGATGGGCATCTCGTTCCCGGCCGGTTCCGGTCTGGTCGCGTTCGCCGCTGCCACCGGCGTTATGCCGCTGGACATGCCGGAATCGATCCTGGTGCGCTTCAAAGGCAAAATGAAACCTGGCATCACCCTGCGTGACCTGGTTCATGCCATTCCTTACTTCGCTATCCAGAACGGTCTGCTGACCGTCGAGAAGAAAGGCAAGAAAAACGCCTTCTCCGGCCGCATCCTGGAAATCGAAGGTCTGGAAGGTCTGACCCTGGAACAGGCGTTCGAGCTGTCCGACGCCTCGGCCGAACGTTCGGCTGCCGGTTGCACCATCAAGCTGTCGAAAGAGTCGATCACCGAGTACCTGAACTCCAACATCACCCTGCTGCGCTGGATGATCGGCGAAGGCTACGGCGATGCACGTACTCTGGAACGTCGCGCACAAGCGATGGAAGCCTGGGTTGCCAACCCTGAGCTGATGGAAGCCGATGCCGACGCCGAATACGCCGAAATCATCGAAATCGATCTGGCCGACATCAGCGAGCCTGTGCTCTGCGCGCCAAACGATCCGGACGACGCCCGTCTGCTGTCCAGCGTTGCTGGCGAGAAAATCGACGAAGTGTTCATCGGTTCGTGCATGACCAACATCGGTCACTTCCGCGCTGCCGGTAAATTGCTGGATCAGGTCAAGGGTCAGCTGCCAACCCGTCTGTGGCTGTCGCCGCCGACCAAGATGGACGCTCACCAACTGACCGAAGAAGGCTACTACGGCATCTACGGCAAGGCTGGCGCGCGCATGGAAATGCCAGGCTGCTCGCTGTGCATGGGTAACCAGGCACGTGTAGAGCCAAACGCGACTGTCGTGTCGACATCGACCCGTAACTTCCCGAACCGTCTGGGCGACGGCGCTAACGTCTACCTGGCCTCGGCCGAGCTGGCGTCGGTTGCTTCGATCCTGGGTCGCCTGCCGACCGTCGAGGAGTACATGGAATACGCTGGCAAGATCGACAGCATGGCGGCCGATATCTACCGCTACCTGTCCTTCGACCAGATCGCCGAGTTCCGTGAAGCTGCTGCGAACGCCAACATCCCGGTCGTTCAAGCCTAACGTTACAACGCCGTGAAAAACGCCGCCCATCGTGAGATGAGCGGCGTTTTTTTATGCCTGCAGAATCGTCGCCGCCTGCTCCGGCCTCATCGCTGGCAAGCCAGCTCCCACAGGGATTGCGGGTGTCTGCGCATTGGTGGGCATCACACAGAACCCTGTGGGAGCTGGCTTGCCAGCGATAGCGCCGTGTCAGCCACCATCGTCTTTGAGTAAGCCACCGCTATCGCGAGCAGGCTAGCTCCTACATTATTTTGTGTGATGCTCACCATGGCGCAAACACCCGCAAACCCTGTGGGAGCTGGCTTGCCAGCGATAGCGCCGTGTCAGCCACCATCTTTTTTAAATGAGCCACCGCTATCGCGAGCAGGCTCACTCCTACAATATTTGGTGTGATGCCCACCATGGCGCAGACACCCGCAATCCCTGAGGGAGCCAGCCTGCTGGCGATGGCGGTGTATCAGCCACCATCGTATTTGAATGTGCCACCGCTATCGCGAGCAGGCTCACTCCTACAATATTTGGTGCGATGCCCACCATTGCGCAGACACCCGCAATCCCTGTGGGAGCCAGCCTGCTGGCGATGGCGGTGTATCAGCCACCATCGTATTTGAATGTGCCACCGCTATCGCGAGCAGGCTCACTCCTACAATATTTGGTGTGATGCCCACCATGGCGCAAACACCCGCAAACCCTGTGGGAGCTGGCTTGCCAGCGATAGCGCCGTGTCAGTCACCATCGTCTTTGAATGAGCCAACGCTATCGCGAGCAGGCTCACTCCTACAATATTTGGTGTGATGCCCACCATTGCGCAGACACCTGCAATCCCTGTGGGAGCCAGCCTGCCAGCGATGGCGGTGTGTCAGCCACCATTGTCTTTGAATGTGCCACCGCTATCGCGATCAGGCTCGCTCCTACGTGGCGGTTTCATCCAGACGAAAAAAAACCACTGCACACATCGTGTGCAGTGGCTTTTCTGTTGATCTTGCTTTACATCGTCAGTTTGTAAACCACCGCCGAAATTGCCACAAGACCTACCACGGTGACGAACACATTGGACGCTTGACCACGAAAGCGCGCCATCGCCGGCACTTTGCGGATCGCATACATCGGCATCAGGAACAGGATCGCCGCGATGACCGGGCCACCGATGGTCTCGATCATGCCGAGGATGCTCGGATTCAGCGTCGCCACGATCCAGCACACCACCAGCATGAAAGCCGCCACGATGCGATCCAGCGCCTTGGCGCCGGGACGCTTGCCGCTCTTGATGATCAGACCTTTCAGACCTTCACTGGCACCAATGTAGTGACCGAGGAACGACTTGGAAATCGCCACGAACGCAATCATGGGTGCCACGAATTCGATGGTCGGGTTGCTGAAGTGGTTGGCCAGGTACGACAGGATCGACAGGTTCTGGTCCTTTGCTTCAGCCAGTTGTGCTGGTGACAGGGTCAGCACGCAGCTGAACACGAAGAACAGCACCATCACCACCATCAACAGGTGCGCACGACAGAGAATCTGCGAGCTGCGCTCATCGGCGTGGGTGCCGTAACGGCGCTTTTGATCGACCGCAAACGCCGAGATGATCGGCGAGTGGTTGAACGAGAACACGATCACCGGGATCGCCAGCCACAGCGTGTGCAACAGCTCCGACGGCGCAGGGACTTGCGACACGGTGGTGAGGATGCCGCCATTCCAGTGCGGAATCAGGTACACCGCGAGAAACAGCAGCGCGACGATAAACGGATAGACCAGCAAACTCATCGCCTTGACGATCGCCTGTTCGCCACAACGCACCACTGCCAGCAAACCAAGGATCAGCACGAACGACAGCAACGCGCGTGGCGGCGGCGTGATGTGCAGTTGATGCTCGAGGAAACTGGCGACCGTGTTGGTCAGGCCGACGCTGTAGATCAGCAGGATCGGGAAGATGGCAAGGAAATACAGCAGCGTGATCAGCGCCCCGGCCTTGATGCCGAAATGCTCTTCGACCACATCAGTAATGTCGGCGCCTTCTCGACCGGACAGCACAAACCGGGTCAGACCGCGGTGTGCGTAGAACGTCATCGGGAAGGCCAACAGCGAGAGGATCACCAGCGGCCAGAAGCCACCGATCCCTGCGTTGATCGGCAAGTACAGGGTGCCGGCGCCGATGGCCGTCCCGAACAGTCCCAACATCCAGGTGGTGTCCTGGCGATTCCAGCTCGAAAGTTCAGCGGGTGCTGCTGCATCAAAGCGCTCTTCGACGCTATTGGCCTGATCATTCATCCGGTCGGATCTCCGCATTCCGGTCACTTGCCACTCGGTCAGGACGCGTCGGAAAAAACCGACAGACATGCTCCGGCCGAAACAGGGGCGCGATTCTCCGTGATAAATGAGCAGAAGCAAAGACTTAGCTGAGGAATGGTTGTGCGGAGCAGATCAGAGGGATGTCGTTTTTGGGAAATTAGCTGTCGGCGATGGGTACGTATAGTGTCGTTTTCTGGCAAGCACCAGCGCCGAATATGATGGGCGACTTGATCAGATCGATCGAGCCAGGATGAATCCAAGTGACATGCAAAAAATGCCGAACCCCAGCATCCCCCAGACTGGATACATATCGTCCTTGTCCTTGATACGCATTTTCTCAACCCATTCATCGTGCTCTCGATCTAACTGTTCAATCATGGCTTTGCGGTCAAATGTACTCATGTTGATTTCCTTTTTGGGTCATGGGCCTGACTGTTGAGAAGCGCGAACACTCAAAACTTGAAAAAAACGCCTGCTACTGCAGTGATTGCGGTCACCACCCCACCCAACACGGCGAGTGGATATAAATTCGTCTCCCTCTCTAGCTTTTTTGCTTCCGCTAGCAGCTTTTGTCTCTCAGCCGCGAGTTTCCGCGTTTCGTTCATTAGCCTTTGGAGTTCCAGATTGTCGCGATCATCCTGAAGCATGCGCCTTCCTTGGCTATTGGCACTGGCTGCCGAGCTGCTTTGTACCCTCATGATTTCCTATTCATCCCGTGCCAGATAGCAGATGAGTCCGGCGATTTCGTAGGCAAAATCCGCGAGTTGAGTAGGCCGCCTCATACAAAGTCGCTACTGAGATTACGGCGGGCCAATCGCCCTGCCACCGCCTGTGGTCTGCTCCGGCGGCGCCCGGTTATCGAGCACTTGATTGACAGCCGCCCAACACGACCAGCATGATCGACCTCATGAACCTTCGCTCGCTGCACTTCACCCGCACCACCACGACCGCCACGGCGGGTCGTGGTGTTTGCGTCTGAGGTAAAAACCAGCGCAGCGAACCCAAGGCCCCGCCAGCAATGGACGGGGCCTTGTTGTTTCTCCCGTCCGTGCGGCATCAGCTACCCCGCTCGTCAAAAGGAGAAACACCATGTCTGCTGCGCTGTTGATCATCGATATGCAGGTCGGTCTGTTCCACGGCCCGGAAAAACCCCACAAGGGCGAACCGGTTCTCGCCAACATTCAGCACCTGATCAAAAAAGCCCGCCAACAAAACGTGCCCATCTACGCCGTGTGCCACACTGGCTCCCAGGGCTCGCCGGTTGCTGCTGGCAGTCCATTCTGGCAATTGCTGCCAGCGCTGGAGCTGGACGCTGACACCGACATTATCTTCAACAAGTCCAGACCCAACGCCTTCCTCGGCACCAAACTGGCGCAGCAACTCAACAGCCGAAAAATCGACGATCTGTACCTCGTCGGCATGAAGACTCAGTTCTGCATCGACGCCACCTGCCGCGCCGCCGCTGACCTGGGCTTCAAACCTGTAGTGGTCGCCGACGCTCACACTTGCATGGATACCCCGGTGCTGCCTGCTCAAGCCATCATCGAACACCACAACGCAACCCTCGGCGCCGGCTTTGCGAGGCTGATCGACAGCGCCGACGTGACCTTCTGACGAAGCGTCCGCGCGCTCCCCGTTTCAGCTCCTACACTGGCTGAAACGGGGCAGCGCTCAGCCATTGCCAAACAGCTCTGGAATCAGCACTCTGCTACGACTTCGCGACCGAACCGCCATTGTTCAAAGGAGCCGCGCAATGCCCGCCACCGTTCTGGTACTGGTTGAAACCATCAATGACTATCTGCCGATTCTCGAGCATCAAGGTTTTCACCTGATCCTTGCTCCCACCCCGGCCGAACGTGCGCAAGCCATTGCCACCCACGGTGTACGGATCGATGCAGTGCTGACCCGTGGCCCGCTGGGCCTGACCGCCGCTGAAATTGCCGCGCTGCCGGCGTTGAAAATCATCACGGTGATCGGTGCCGGTTACGAACAGGTCGACCTGCAAGCCGCCAGTGATCGTGGGATTACCGTGACCAACGGCGCCGGGGTCAACGCCTCGTCCGTGGCTGATCATGCGATGGCAATGCTGCTGGCGTTGGTGCGCGATATTGCGCGCTGCGATGGCGCTGTGCGTCGGGGGGAATGGCCGAAGATCATGCGTCCATCCCTGGCTGGCAAACGGCTGGGCATTCTTGGCCTCGGTGCGGTGGGTCTGGCGATTGCCAAGCGCGCCAGCCTCGGCTTCGACATGCAGATCAGCTATCACAGCCGCCAATTGCGCAGCGAGGTGCCTTATGCGTTCTGCTCGACCCCGACCGAACTGGCGCGAGCCTCGGACTTCCTGATCGTCGCGACGCCGGGCGGGATCGGCACTCAGCACCTGGTGACGCGTGCGGTGCTCGATGCGCTGGGGCCGAACGGTTTCATCGTCAACATTGCCCGGGCCAGTGTGATCGCCACGGCAGACCTGATCACCGCGCTGGAGCAACGGCGCATTGCCGGCGCCGCGCTAGACGTCTTCGACCATGAACCGCACGTGCCGGATGCGCTGAAAACCCTGAGTAATGTGTTGCTCACGCCTCACGTCGCCGGTCTGTCACCGGAAGCCACCCAAGGCACGGTAGAACTGGTGGGGAAAAATCTGCAGGCGTTCTTCTCCGGGCAACCGGTGCTCACACCGATTCAGTTACCGCCGAAAATCAGCAGCCAGCGCGTGCACTAAAGCACGCCAAGCAACGTCCACAAGCGCCGCGATTCAGCGTCGGCGCTGATCAATTCACCGAGCAATTCACTCAGCGGTTTGTTGCCCCACTCGACTCCACGCCGGATCAGATACGGCACCGGGCTATGCGGTTCGGTGCGGGCGAGGTATTCGGCGATCAGCAGCAATTGGCGATAGGCCTCTTCGCGATTCGCAGGCTCACGAAAGGCCTGCGCGATTGGCGCGTCCTCGACGCATGGCGCAACGGCAGCAGGGACTTCGACCACAGGGGGTGGCGGCGCCGGTTGTTGTGGGTGCATGGCGATAAACTCCTGAACCAGCTTCAGTAACGCTTCAATGGTGTCCTGCAAGGGGCGCAGTCCCGGCGCCTGATCACCCAGATAGGCATCGCTCCAGCTATCGAGCCGTTGCAGGTGTTGCAGGCTCAGCAACAGGTTGCCTTGAGTGCGTAGCCAGAACGCCAGCGGCGTGACGCGAATCTGTTCGTTGAGTTTTTTCTGTTCGTTGCGCGCGGCTTCCGCGGAGGTCTTGGCGTTCTTGCTGTCGTTGGCCTGCACTTGCTGAACCTGCAAACGCCGCCAGACTTCAAGGGTATAAGCCTCAAAATCGCTGTTACGGCTGCCGAATAAAGGCACGCGGGTAAGCAACACTTCACTGTACCGACGCACCAGCCATTCCAGCGGAATCACCCGCCACGACTGGTCGCCATCCTCGGCGCGCGGATGCAAGTCTTCGGGGAAGCGCTCACACAGACCGGCGATCAGCGCCAGACTGCCGGGCAGGCCGTCCAGGGCCTGCAAATGCAACCACGCCTCGCCGAGCCAGGCGCTGAGCATCAGATCCTTGCTGCGCTCCAGCAATAACGTCGTGGTGAGTTTCTCGACATCCGGCCAGTTCGCCCGCTTGAGTGTCGACTGCCAGACTCCGGTCGGCAGGCTGGCATCGTCTTCGCGGCGCAGGTCGCGCAACTGGTCGAACTCACGTTCATAGCGCAAATCGACGCCGCAAGGCGCGTCCGCACTGATCGGCGCGAGCAACTGATCAATCAGGTCCGGCAACGTAGTTGATGGCAGGCTCACAAGCCCTCCTTCCGGGATTCAAGGGCGGCGGTGCTGCCGGTTGCCTGAAACGGCGAGCGCGGCGCGCGGGTCGGCAACGGCGCAATCGACAACGGCAGTTTCGAACCTTGGCTCATCAACGAAACGCGCACGAACATCCGTGTGAATTCGTTAGTGACGCTGTCGGGGGCGCCCGTCACTGGCAAGCGCAGGGTCAAGGGGAAGTCGGTGTAGTCCATGCTCGGCTGGCGCTGCACCGAGAAATGCGCGCGCATCAGCCGCAGCAGCGACCACGGCCCGCCATACTCCCAACCGGCTTCCAGATCACGCACCACCAGGTTCGGTTGCAGCGGATCGTTGACCGGCCGCTCCTTGCCGTTGCGCGCCCAGCGCAGGGTCAGGCGAATCGGTTGGCCAACCATCCAGCGCAGGTTCGGTTGCTCGGCCGGGACGGGATAGTTGATCTGCTGGCTGCCGGCGAGCAACCCCCAGGCAATCACCTGATCGGCGCCCTGCTCGTCATCACGATCGGTGCGCCAACGCACGTCCAGCTCAACGCCGAGAATGCCGCTCTTGTCGCGAACAAACAGCGGCGTCAGCCAAGTGCTGGCCTGCTTCAAGCGATTGAGAAAATCAGCCGCAGCCAGGCGTTCTGGAGTCTGATTGGTAGCCAGTCCGGCCTGGGCGATCGGCAGACGTTTGTCGATCAGTTGCAGAAAATATTCAACCCGCGCCGGATCGGCGTCCTGCATCTGCACGCCGTTGGCGAACGGAAAGCGATCGGCCAGGTATTGGTTGAAGTAGTTGGCCAATTCATTCCACGCCGCCGCAGCCTGTTGCACTTGCAGCATCTGGCAACGCTGCATGGCTTCCTGCTGCAACTCCACGCCGCGCATCGCCAGGGTGCCGCGCCCGCCAGTGAGGTTGGCGGTCTGCAACATTTGCAGGCAGGAATTGACGTCCATTTCAACGAAGTCTCGGCTGACCAGTTGCTCGATCTGCGCCGGCGAACTGGCCGGATTGGCTTCCTTGTACTTGAGCAGTTCGTCGTTGAGCGCGCTGAACTGTGTCACCCGTTCGTAATCGAGCGCCGACAGATTGGCTTGCTGGGTCGTCAGCCACTGCAACGAAGATGTCCGCCGCTCGGTGATGCCAAGCATGGTGTTGAATTGCTGCTTGAGGCTCAGTTTCAGGTCCTGCACATCGCTGGCACCGAACAGTTGCAGGCCGAGGTTTTTCGAGCCATCCCACTGGCTGATTTCGCTGCGTCCGCCAAACAGCGGTTGCTCGGTGACTTCACTCAACGCGTTGGTAATCTGCGCCAGGGCGCGGCGATTGAGTGCCGATTGCAGCTGTGTGGCCAGATCCGTGCGATGGACTTCGACGAACGCTTTTTGCAGGGCCATGGCTTGCTCGGCCTGCACGTTGAACACCGCATAAGGATGCGCCTGATCGTTGTGATCCTTGAGGCTCAACCACATTGCCTGGGCGGCGGCGCCCTCGGCGGCTTTAAGCAGCGCGCCGCGATAATCCGGCGGGATGCGCGGTAATTCTTCAGCGATATAGCGGCTATAGTCGGCGAAGTATTTCAGTGATTCATTGAGGTCATCACCATCCACAGTCTGGCCCTGCAAGTTGACGTTGTCTTCGCTGGCACGCAAGGCCGCTGAAACGAAGTCACGCTTGAACAGCGCCTGTATCGCGTTATCGAGCTTCACCACCTGTTCTTGCAGCGCCAACTGCCCACTGGCCTGCTGAACGAGAAGATTGTCGCGCGAGCCGACCTGGGCGATCCATTGATCACGAAAACTCTGCTGCAAGCGTGTCGCTTGTGTGTCGAGGTCCTGTTGCACCTGTGGCCCCAACAGCGAACTCTTGCCCACCTTGTCGAGAAAGTCCCGATAACCCGGCACGAGCTCCTGGCCCTTGCCGCGGCTCCAGGTCGAATTGGTCAGGGCAATCGCCGCTTGCAGATCGTCGACCAGCGCGGTCAGGTCTTCAAGCTCGGTCAGGCTGTTACCACTGCCGGCCTCCAATTGATCAAGGTGCAACTTGAGATAACCGGCCTTGCTGACAAAATTGTCGGCGAGAAAATATTGATCGAGCCAGCGCTGCATCAAGCCGGAAAAATTACTGACGATCAGCGGCCGGTCGGCGCTCAGGTCAAGCGCCTGCAAGCTGCCGTCCTCGCCCGCCACCAGCAGACGATTGTAGAAAGGCGCATACGCCAGGGTGCCTGCGTTGAGGTTCAGGGACAGCGCGTTATTGCTCAGTTGCACCAGATCTTCCAGCGGTGCGCGCTGATTGTTTTGCACCTGATTGAACAGTTGGTTTTGCTGTTCCAGACGCAGTGCCCGATTCACCAGATCGGTTGCCTTTTGATAGTTCTGCCACTGCGCCGGGTCGTCGCCTTCGACAGTGCTGCGCCGATCAGTGCTGCGGATCGCCTTGATTTGCGCCAGCTCCGCGCTCAGCAGTTGTTGCAGAGGCAGGATCATATGGCGCCGGGTGGACTGAAAAACTTCCTGTTCAAGCTGGTTGTCGAGCGAGGAGAACCACGACGTCGGAAACACCAGCGAAACGTAGTTCCAGTGCGGGGCGCGTTCCAGTACCCGCCAGAAAGCCTGCACGTTGCGCCGGGTCGAGTCGATTCGTTGTGCCTCATCGGTGACCGCCACGTAACTCTTCTGCGCTCCCTGCATCTGCCGCGCCAGTTCATGGGCATCCCTGACCGATGCGTGCCAGACCCACAGCATCGCCACCGCCCAGACCACCCCCACCACCAGCGCCACCCCGGCAGTCAGCCGTTGCAAACGCTGACGCAGGCGCAGCAAGCGCGGCACACCGTGCGCCAGCCCCTGTTCGCCAACCAGGCGCTGGCGCCACAATTGTCGGGCGAACGCGCTGCGCTGCAAGCCGTTGTCTTCCACGCTAAAACCATTCTGCGCGTCTTCTCCCGCGACATTGGCGGTGAAATACACGCCGCGAAAACACGGCGCCTCGCCTTGCGCATTGCCCTGAAATACCGGCTCCAGCACATTCTGCAAACCACGCCGCAAAGTCTCGAGACGGTCCGGCAAGGCATACAGATCGGCACTCAATTGCCCCGACAACGTTCCGATTTCAATCACCGCTTCGGCCACGGCGCGGTGCAGTTGATCCAGCGCCTGATCACTCCACGCGCCTTGCCACACGGCGTCACGCGCGTAGGGTGACGACCAGCCCAGCGTGGCTTCGCGAGCCTCTTGCGGCAACGCACTGATCAGTTCCTGAAATCCCGGCAATTCCTCGAGCCCGGTCACAATCACGTAGACCGGGACGCTCAGGCCGAAGCGTTGCAGCAGGTCGATGAAACGTCGACGCGCGGCCAGACCCAACTGAGTCGCTTGTTCAAGATTGTCCAGGCGACTGACCGGCACCGTCCAGATCACCGCGTCCAGCGGCCGTTTGCTGCGCAAGCGCAGGATCAGGCCGAGCAGCCGCCACCAACTGCCGCGCTGCAAATGCATGCCGTCATCCGGCAGGAACAATGCCTGCGGTACCACCAGCACCGCGCCTTCGGGGTCCGACCACCAGCGCCCGAACCACGCCGGTTTGTCGGTCGGTTGCAAGCGCCACTCGCTGACCAGTTGCGTACCCTGGACCTCGTCGCCGAGCATCAGCAGCCATGGCATCTGGTAGCGGTCGAGATTGCCCTGGTCGCGTTCCATATGGCGCACCGAGGCATAAAAACTGCGGATCGCTGCGCCGCTCTGAGTGCGCAGCCACCACACCGCCACGCCGATGATCACCAGCACCAACACAATGGCGACGACCCACGCGACAATCGTCAGCGGGCTCATGAGTCTTGCTCCGGCGCATCCACCACATCGCTGGTTTGCAATACCGGCGCCAACTGTTGGCCGATGTCACGCCACAACCAATGCCCGAGCCCGGTCAGTAACAGCACAATAGCCAGAATGCCCAACGCCAGACGAAAGCCGTCCGGCAGCGCGGTGCGTACCGGCATCTGCAACGGTATCGCCAGCGAGGGCTGCGCCAGTCGGCGGCTGACATCGGCGTACGTGGCTTCCGCTTGCCAGGCAAAGTTGAACAGCGCCAACCGCCATTTTTCCAGTTGTGCCTGGCTGTGCTCGCCGCGCAGACGGCCATGAAAGCCGAGAATCAGGCACTGCAAATACACGTTGGCCAGATCGCGGGTGGTCGGTTGCTGCTCGTCGAGCAGGGTTTGAATCGCCGCCGGCACCTGCTCGCCAGCCTGACGACTGGAATACAAACGCGACTCCAACGGTTTGTCCTGCCATGCGCCCTGCCCCGGCCACGGCGTGAACAGCAGGGTTTCGTCGACCAGTGCGACGAACGCATACACCACGGCTTTGACCTGTTCGGTGGCCGAGTCGCCGACCCGTGAATACGCGGTGCGCCACAGTCGTTGCGAGGCCTGCGTGGACAGCTCGACCACGGTTTCGACCAGTGCCGCTTCGTCCTCGCTGTCCTTGGGCAATTGCAGCCAATCCTGTTGCCATTGCTGCCACGCCTGCCGGAACGCGCTGCTCAACGGTGCGTCCTGCAACCCAAGGCTTGCGGCACTTCCTTGCGACATACGGCGTTCCTTGTGTGATCAGGCACTTTCGCTGTTCTGGGCGACAAACAGCACCACTTGCCACGGGCTGCTGGTCAGCTTCGCTGCTGGCGCGGCGATCATCAGCGGCAGTTGCGCGTCGAACCACGCGCCCTCGGCCGTGACCACGAACAGTCGCGTGTCCTCACCGACGCTATAGGCCACTTGCTCGGTGCGGCTCATGGCCTGGTGCGTCAAACCGCTCATGCGTTGGCGACTGAGCAAGGCGATATGCGGCGCAGAAGCGATGATCGCGCCGCGCAACCAGTCAATCGCCGCTTGCTCGCTGGCGCCGTTGGGCATGCGCAAACCGATAACCAGGCGCTGGCTCGGCTGTTCGTCCGGCAACTGGATCGAAAAGCTCTGCTCGCTGCGTTCGAACGGCAGACTGCGATAGCCGGCGCGGATCAGTTCGAGGGTGCTTTCGAGCCATTGCAGCACGGCGTCATAACCGCGCTGCAACTCGAGAAAATCCAGCGGCGCGAACGCTGGTACGCCGGCCAGCGGATCGAGCGCCGACCACGCGCCGGCAAGGCCCAGCAAATGCACATACAGGGTTTGCGGGTGCGCGATGCGGCTGTTCAGTGTGCCTTCGACTTCCGGCAGGCGCGCCCACAACGCGGTCAGCTGCCGACGGATTTCCAGCGCATCATCCTGATTGCCGGCCTGTTGCGCCTGACGCAGGCGACCGCCGAGAAACAGACATTTTTCCCGCGCCCGTGCACAGAGCCCTGCGATGCGTCGACCGAGGGCAGATTCCGGCAACAGGACGGGCGTCGGCGGTGTGTAGGCAAGCGGTAGAAAACCGCCGCCCTCCTTGCGGATTTTCAGCAATGGCAGGCAAATCGAATCGGCTCGGTTCAGTTGCGTGCACAGGCGTGGATTGGGGCGCCACACGGTGATCGTTTCGGGGAATTGACCGCTGGTGAGATCCGGCAACGCTTCACCGACCACCGATTGCAAACGGCCCCTGAGCGGCAGCAGTTGCCCGGCGCGCCACATCGGGCTGATCGCCAGATACACGGTGACAGTGGCATCGTCAGTGGCCTCGATCGCCGCGCTGACATCCAGCTCCAGCGTCTCGCCGACACCGGCCTGCACATCCACCGGCAAACCGTCGGGCAGCGTGCCTTGCAGCGACAACACCCGCACCACGCCTGCGCTCAGCGCCGAAGGGTCGAACTCCATGTGGCTGACGCCCCAGAACCACGGGTTGCACGCCTGCGCCAAATGCGCGCCGAGCGCTTCGGCCCGCAGCCCCTGCAACTGAAAATGCTGCGGCAGCAATTGCATGCCTTCATGCCAGCAGACCGCGTCGGGTAGCAGACTCATACGACTCCCTTCGACCATGCCGCAAGCCGGCGGCGGGCGGATTTTTTATTTGTCCTGGCTGACCAGATTCATCTCGCGGCTGTCGAATTTCAGCCATGCCTCGCGCTGATCGTCGAGGCGTAATCGGTGCGCTCCGGGAGTGTTATAGCTGGCGAAGACTAAAAGTCCAGCGGCCTTCTTGCCCTCCAGCGGGAAGGGCTGACGGTCGATGAATTGCCCCGGCACCAGCTCCAGTCCCCACACGCTCATCAGCTGACGATAGTCGCGTTGATACTGCTCGCGTTGAGCAAACCACTGACTGGCATTGATGCCGGACAGTTGCTTGAGCAGGTCCGGGTCATTGACCGCGATGAAATCCACGGCAATCGGCGTGTCGTCATTGGCCTTCGGTGCGACGTCGAGAGTCAGGCTGTCGAGGTCCACCTTCGGCCCGAAGAAGGAACAACCCGTCAGCAGCACAAACCCCAACGTTAGAAAAAATCGTCCAGGCAAAATGAATTTTCCTTTTCGTGATTCTGTCCAAAAATGTTTTCGCTTGCTTTTTTATAGACCTGTTCTAGCGTCTTGGGTAGTTCGGTTCCTACAGCCGAATCCAGGAAGGTTTGTCAAAGGAACGACAGGTCATCTGCCTCCCTTTCTAACCTACGGTCCAGTAAGGGAAAGCGATGAACGGGCCTCCCCGATGCATTGCGCCCGCTCATCGCATCGGAGTCCGCCGACATGGCAGAAAGTACGCAACACAAGCTCGACCGGGTGCGTCCGCCCCGGGTGCAAATCACCTACGACGTCGAAATCGGCAATGCCATCGAGAAAAAAGAGTTGCCGCTGGTCGTCGGAATTCTTGCCGACCTGTCCGGCAAACCGCTTGAGCCATTGGCAAAACTGACCGAACGACGTTTTACCGAAATCGACCGCGACAACTTCAACGAAGTGCTCGCCTCGATTGCCCCTCGCGCCACGCTGCAGGTCAACAACACCCTCAGCGGCGACGACAGCAAGCTCAACATCGAACTCAATTTCAAACACATCGACGACTTCGACCCGGTCAACGTGGTGGAGCAAGTCACGCCGCTGCGACGTCTGTTCGAGGCCCGTCAGCGCCTGCGCGACCTGCTGACCAAACTCGACGGCAACGATGACCTGGACAAGTTGTTGCGCGACGTGATCGCCAACACCGAAGGCCTGCAGGAAATCAAATCGGCTCGCCCAGACACCGCTACCCCGGCCCCAGACGCCGGGGCCCCGGCCGAACCGCAAGCCTGATCGTCCACTTGAATAGATGGAGAATTCGCCATGCCCGCCGCCGCCAAGAACCAAGCCAGCGACAGTACGACCGAGACACTTTCCCTGCTCGACCAGATCATCCTCGATGGCCGCATGGCCCACGATGACAGTCAGCAGGATTACGCCCGCGACATGCTCGCGGAGTTCGCCACCCAGGTGCTTGACGAAGGCATGGCCATCGACAAGGACACCGTGGCGATGATCAACGACCGCATCAGCCAGATCGACGAACTGATCAGCGCCCAGCTCAACGAGGTGCTGCACCATCCCGATCTGCAAAAACTCGAAGCCTCGTGGCGTGGCCTGCACATGCTGGTGAAGAACACCGAAACCAGCTCCCGGCTGAAACTGCGCCTGCTCAACGTCACGCAGAAAGAACTGCAGAATGATCTGGAAAAAGCCGTCGAATTCGACCAGAGCGCGCTGTTCAAGAAGATCTACGAAGAGGAATACGGCACCTTCGGTGGCCACCCGTTCAGCCTGCTGGTAGGTGACTACACCTTCGGCCGGCACCCCCAGGACATCGGTCTGCTGGAGAAACTGTCGAACGTCGCCGCCGCTGCGCACGCGCCATTCATTGCAGCCGCCAGCCCACGGTTGTTCGACATGAACAGCTTTACCGAACTGGCCGTGCCGCGTGATCTGTCGAAAGTTTTCGAGAGCCAGGAACTGATCAAGTGGCGCTCGTTCCGTGAGAGCGAAGACTCGCGTTATGTGTCGCTGGTGCTGCCGCACTTCCTTCTGCGCCTGCCTTACGGCCCTGATACTTCGCCGGTGGAAGGCATCAACTACGTCGAAGACGTCAACGGCACCGACCACAGCAAATACCTGTGGGGCAACGCCGCATGGGCGCTGTCGCAACGCATCACCGAAGCGTTCGCCAAGTACGGCTGGTGCGCGGCGATCCGTGGCGCTGAAGGCGGCGGCGCGGTGGAGGGCTTGCCGGCGCACACCTTCCGCACCAGCTCCGGTGATTTGTCGCTCAAATGTCCGACTGAAGTGGCGATCACCGACCGCCGCGAAAAAGAGCTCAACGACCTCGGTTTCATCGCCCTGTGCCACAAGAAAAACAGCGACGTCGCCGTGTTCTTCGGCGGCCAGACCACCAACAAATCCAAGGTCTACAACACCAACGAAGCCAACGCCAATGCACGGATTTCGGCGATGTTGCCGTACGTGCTCGCCGCGTCGCGTTTCGCCCATTACCTGAAGGTGATCATGCGCGACAAGGTCGGCAGCTTCATGACCCGTGACAACGTGCAGACCTACCTCAACAACTGGATCGCCGACTACGTGCTGATCAACGACAACGCGCCGCAGGAAATCAAGGCGCAGTATCCGTTGCGTGAGGCGCGGGTAGACGTCACCGAGGTGGCCGGCAAGCCAGGCGCTTATCGCGCCACGGTGTTCCTGCGCCCGCACTTTCAGCTTGAGGAACTGACGGCGTCGATTCGTCTGGTGGCGACGTTGCCGCCGCCGGTTGCGGCCTGACCGCGGTGATATTGAATGGCAAAAACTGAGCTCTGGGGGAGCCCCCTCTCACAGGCCCACTGAATTACCTGTGGCGAGGGGATTTATCCCCTCACCACAGGGTCCGCGCTCCACGCACTGACCCATTTGCCCAATTTGAATTTTTCAGGAGTTTCAAGCGATGGATGCAATCATTCTCGACCTCGGCGGCGACATCAAAGGCGATAGCCTGCTCGAGGGTTTTGCCGACAAGATCGAAGTCATGTCCTACAGCCATAACGTGGCGATGCAGGTGACCAACGACGTCAGCAACTCGGAGCGAACCTCCGGCAAACCGCACATCGGCGAGTTCACCGTAACCAAGTTCGTCGACAGCTCGACGCCCTCTCTCAACGAATATTGCTGCGCCGGCAAACCGATTCCCGAAGCCATCATCACCATCGGTCGCAACGCCGCCGAAGGCAGCGGGCAGTTGATGCCCTTTATCGTCTACACCCTGACTAACGTGGTGCTGTCGAACGTCAGTGTCAGCGGCGGCACCGGTGGCAAACCGGTAGAAACCGTGTCGCTGAACTTCACCAAAATCAAATGGGAGCTCACCGCGCAGAAAGACGATGGCACCAAGGAAGGCACCGCCGCGTCGACGTGGGACATGGCCGCCAACAAGCTTGTCAGCTAACCCGGCATCGCGGCCATGGCAGGCACCGGCATACTCGCTCCGCTGTTCGAACGCCTCGCCTCCAGCGAGGCCGACGACACGCGGGAATTTGATCGCCAGGACTTGCTCGACTCGGTACACGCCGAGCTCGGGCGCCTGTTCAACACTCGCCGTGGCCCGCGCACGCTGACCAACCCACCCAGCGTGATCGACTACGGCATCGCCGACTGGAGCGCCCTGCAACAGCAGCGCAGCGATGACCGTCGACGCCTGGCGCGGGACATCCGCGAAGCCATTACTTACTTTGAACCACGCCTGAAACTGGCCGAGGTTCAGGTCAATCCTCTGCCCGCGCACCCACAGCTAATGAGCATTCGCTTGCTCGGCGAGCTGCGCAGCGGCGAGCAACACTGGCCGGTGGCGTTTGTCATCGAACCCGGCGGCCAAGGGCTGGAGGTGCGCCATGAGCGACTCGATTGACCCGCAACTGCTCGACTACTATCAGCGCGAACTGACTTGGCTGCGCCACGCCGGCAGCCAGTTTGCCGAGCGCTACCCGAAAGTCGCCCGACGTCTGCAACTGTCCCCCGGCGAATGCCCCGACCCGCATGTCGAACGCTTGCTCGAAGGTTTTGCGTTGCTCGCGGCGCGGCTGCAACGAAGGCTGGATGACGATTACGCCGAATTCAGCGATGCGCTGCTTGAACAGCTCTACCCGTTGGCCATGCGCCCATTGCCCTCCTGCGCAATCGTTCAGTTCGAACCAGACCCAGGCAAAGGCAATCTCGACGACGGCTATCCCCTGCCCCGCGATACGCCGTTGTTCGTGACCACCAGCAAAGGCGAGAGCATCCATTTTCGGACCACGGCCGCCGCGTGTCTGTGGCCCATTGAAGTGAGCGAAGCGCTGCTGCTGGGCAGCGACGAAGCCCAGGCGCTGACCGGTGTCGCGCAGTCGCGTTCGGCGCTGCGCCTGAGTCTGCGTTGCCTGGGTGAAAGCCAGTGGTCAGCGCTGGGTATCGAGCAACTGCGTATCCACCTTGCGGCTTCGCCCGTGGTCAATGCCTGCCTGTATGACTTGCTCGGCGCCCGGGCGGTGCAGGTGCTGGCAGGGTCGCCCGGCAGTGTCCCGACTGCGCTGAAAGACTTGCCGAAAATCGTTGGTTTCAGCGATGACGAAGTCATGCTGCCCGATGAAGACGGCGTGCATCCGGGCATGCGTCTGCTGGCCGAGTACTTCGCCTTCCCGGACAAATTCCATTTCTTCGACCTGCCGTTGAGCGGCGTCGCCAGTGACAGTCAGACGCTTTATCTGTACATCGTTTTCGACCGTGCGCCGACCAGTCGCCTGCATTTGCAGGCCAGTGACATCGCCCTCGGCTGCGCGCCGGTGATCAATCTGTTCCCGCGTACCTCCGAGCCGCTGCGTCCGGACGGCACCCGCAGCGAGTACCGTTTGATTGCCGACAGCCACCGCGAAAACAGCGTCGAGATCCACAGTATTCGCGGCATGCGCGCCAGTTCCCGCGCCGGCGTGCAACGACTGCCGGCCTATTACGGCAGTCAGCACAGCGGCGGCGATCAACAACGTTATTGGCATGCTCGCCGGGTCAGCGGCATGACCCCGAACCGCCTCGGCAGTGACCTGCTGGTGAGCGTGGTCGACACCCGTTTTGAACCGCAAACCAATCTGCCCGATTACAGCCTCACCGCCGAGTTGCTTTGCACCAACCGTCACCTCGCACAGAGTTTGCAAGCCGGCACGCCGTTGGGTTTCGAGCGCCCCGGCCCGGTGGCGTGGGCGCGCCTGCGCAACCCGCCGAGCCCGCAGAGCATGCCGCGACTGGACGGCGATTCGCGTTGGCGGCTGGTGTCGCAACTGACCCTCAATCACTTGTCACTGGTCGAAGGCCCGCAGGCGCTCGATGCGCTGAAAGAGATTCTGCATCTGCATAATTTGCGAGATGAGACCAGCGCCATACGCCAGATCGAAGGCCTGTCGAGCCTGGGTTGCGAGCGGGTAATCGGCCATGTCGGCGCGGATGCCTGGCGCGGTTGGCGCAATGGTCTGGAAGTGCAACTGCAGCTTGATCCGCAGCATTTTGTCGGCAGCAGCGCGGTGTTGTTTTCAGCGGTGCTCGCACAGTTCTTTTCGGTGTACGCCACTGCCAATCGCTTTGTGCGCACGGTATTGATGCAGGACGACAAGGAGGTCAAGGCATGGCAACCCCAAGCCGGCATGCCGCTGTCGCTCTGACGCTGAGCCAGCGACTGCGCCGCGATCCGCAGGCGTTCGAGTGGTTGCAGGCGTTGCTGCTGCTGGAGCGCGAGCAGCCACAAGCCGCCTCCCTTGGCAGCGGCACCGCGCCGCAAGCCGAAGCGCTGAAGTTGCGCGGGCCGCTGACGCCGTTGTTCGCCGCCAGCCAGATCGAAAACCTGCGCGAAGAGCCCGGCGAACCGTTGACCCTCGACACACCGATCTTCGGCCTCGGCGGCCCCGACGGTCCCCTGCCCTACGCCTATCAGGAATGGCTGCAACAACGGGCGCGGGCCAAGGATCATGCGCCGGCCGCGTTCCTCGATCTGTTTCAGCATCGCCTGCTCAGCCTGCTGTACAAGGTGATGCGCAAACACCGCATCGCCCTCGGCTTTGTCACGCCGGGCACCTCGCCGGTGCAGGCGCAACTGCGCGCGCTGACCGGGTTGCTGCCCAAATCCTTACAGGAGCGTCAGGCCATTCCCGATTGCGCGGTGTTGGCCTGCACCGCGTTGTTTGCCGATGGTCGCCGGTCACTCGCCGGGTTCGCCGCGGTTGTGCGTGAGCAGTTCGCCGTGCCGGTTGAATTGAGCGCTTATGAAGGGGCGTGGCGCGAGATTCCACTGGCCAGTCGCAGCCTGATGAAACCCGGTGGCCGCAATCTGCAGCTTGGTCGCACGGCCGTCGCCGGGACACGCGTCTGGGATGAACACGCCGGTATTCGTCTGACCCTCGGGCCGTTGCCCTCGGCGCAGGCCGGGCGTTTTTTGCCGGACGGTGAAACCCATCCGGCGCTGGCCAGTCTCGCGGCGCTGTATTTCGGTCCGGATCTGGACGTGACACTGGTGCTGCTGATACGCGGCGCCGGGCCAATGAAACTTGGGCGCCAGGCTCCAGTGCAACTGAGCTGGAACGGCGGTTTGCAACGTCAGGCCAGCCTCGCTGTGCAACGCATCGAAACCCGCCTTCGGCAGCTGGAGATCACCTGAAATGGAACTGGCCAGCCTGATCGGACGCCTCAACCCGGACAACCGCCGCGCCCTCGAACGCGCTGCGCAACGCTGTCTGCAACGCGGGCATCACTATGTCGAGATAGAGCACCTGCTGCTGGAACTGCTCGACATTGAGGGCGGTGACTTTGCTTTTCTGTTGCCGCGTTTCGGTCTGGAACGTGATGCGCTGACGGCGGAAATCAACAAGGCGCTGGAGCTGTTCAAATCCGGCAGCACGCGCACCCCGGCGCTGTCTTCCCACACCTTGGGATTGCTGGAAGATGCGGTGGTGCAGGCCAGCGTGTTGGGGCTCGACAGCATTCGTTCCGGCCTGCTGTTGCTGGCACTGATCGATCGCGAAGAACGCCGCAGTTTGTTGCTCAACAGCGCGTCGTCGTTGCTGCGCATTCCCAAGGAAGCCCTGCGTGCGAATCTGCTGGAGTGGACGGAAAATTCGCGGGAACACGTCGGCCCGCGCTCCATGGCTTCTGGAAATCCTGCGCCACGGCAAGATTCGGTGCTTGATCAATACACCCAAGACCTGACCGCCGACGCTCACGCCGGGCGCATCGACCCGATTGTGGGGCGCGACGGCGAGATTCGTCAGTGCATCGACATTCTTCTGCGCCGCCGCCAGAACAATCCGATTCTGGTCGGCGCACCGGGCGTGGGCAAAACCGCCGTGGTCGAAGGCCTGGCCCTGCGCATCGCCGCCGGTGATGTGCCGCCGTCGTTACAGGAAGTCAGTTTGCGCGTGCTCGACCTTGGCTTGTTACAGGCCGGCGCCGGGGTCAAAGGCGAGTTCGAACAACGGCTCAAAGGTGTAATCGACGCGGTGCGTAACGCCGACAAACCAATCATCCTGTTCATTGATGAGGCCCACACGCTGATCGGCGCGGGCGGGGCCGAGGGCGGCAGCGATGCAGCGAACCTGCTCAAACCGGCGCTGGCCCGTGGCGAGTTGCGCACCCTCGCCGCAACAACCTGGATGGAGTACAAAAAATACTTCGAGAAGGACCCAGCCCTCGCCCGTCGCTTTCAGCTTGTGCAGGTAGAGGAGCCGGACGAAATCACCGCCGTGGAAATGCTCCGTGGTGTGGCCGCCAAACTTGAACAACATCACGGCGTGCAAGTGCTCGACGCGGCGATCCATGAAGCGGTGAAACTCTCACACCGCTACATCTCAGGCCGCCAGTTGCCGGACAAAGCCATCAGCGTGCTGGATACCGCGTGTGCCCGTGTCGCCCTCGGCCAGCATGACGTGCCGCCACCGCTGGAAAGCCTGCGCCATCGGCAGAACAGCCTCAAGGATGAAGCCGATCGTCTGCGCCGCGAACAGGCCACCGGCCTCGATCACCGCGAGCGCATCACCCTGCTGGAAACCGAATCAGCCAGTAACGTGCAAGCCATCCGCGAACTGGAAACCCGCTGGGGCGAAGAACGCGTGGCCGTGCGCGAGCTTCTCGATACGCGCCGGGAATTGCTGGCGTTGAGCGAACGCGCCGACAGCGACAAACCTGACGAAGCCACCGACAGCCGCATCGATCATCTGGCCGCTGAATTGCTACGACTTGAAGCCGGACTGGACGCGATTCGGCAGGACGATCCGCTGGTGCCCGAGCAAGTCGACAGCAAAACCGTCGCCGCCGTGATTGCAGGCTGGACCGGCATTCCCGTCGGCAAAATGCTCGCCGACGAAGCCCACGCCGTACGCACCCTTGGCCAGCGCATGGGCCAACGGGTGATGGGTCAGAGCACCGCGCTGAACACCATCGCTCAGCGCTTGCAGGCCTATCGCGCCGGGCTGACCGATCCGCAAAAACCGGTCGGCGTATTTCTGCTGGTCGGCCCTACCGGCGTCGGCAAAACCGAAACCGCCTATGCGTTGGCCGACGCTTTGTATGGCGGCGAACGCAACCTGATCAGCATCAACCTTTCCGAATATCAGGAGGCGCACACCGTCAGCCAGCTCAAAGGTGCCCCGCCCGGTTATGTCGGGTATGGCAGCGGCGGCGTGCTGACTGAAGCGGTGCGGCGCAAACCCTATTCAGTGGTGTTGCTGGATGAAATCGAGAAGGCCCATCCGGATGTGCTGGAGGCGTTTTACAACGTGTTCGACAAGGGTTTGATGGAGGACGGCACCGGGTTGGTGGTGGATTTCAAGAACACCGTAATGCTGGCCACCAGCAATGTCGGTGCCGAACTGTTGCTCGACACGGCAGTAGCGCAACTCGGCTCTGACGCCTTCAACGAGGCGCTGCATAAAGTCCTGCTGAAAACCTTCCGCCCAGCGTTTCTGGCGCGCATGACCGTGGTTGCATATCGACCGCTGGATGAGGCGACGCTGGAAGGAATTGTGCTGGCCAAGCTTGAGAAGTTGCGTGGTCGGTACAAAGCGGCGACGGGCAAGCAGTTCGAGTTTGATTCAGGAATCGTTAAAGCGGTGCTCGCCAAGTGCAGCGCGGCGGGCGCGCGGGATGTCGAGAATGTGTTGATGACGCAGGTGACGGGGAAGTTGGCGGAGTGGGTATTGGAGTGATCCCTGCAAATGAGGATAGTCGGTGAAGAAGGAGCAACTCAATTGGCCAAATATATTGTTTTTAGCCGTGCGACAAACGACATCCAGATTACCTCCGATAAAAACGAGGATTACATCAGTGAAAATATCCACTTCACCGGCTATTGTTTCCCGGTCTGGTTTGACAAAGATGATAAAGCTGCACTGGATCAGATAAAGCCACTCATAAAAGTTCGCAGCGACCCACTACTTAAGGACGTGGAAGTGGTGTGCGATCAATTGATTGCGAAATACCCTGGATCAGGTTTCCTTTCCCTGGGCGCCAGCCCAAAACTGGTCAAGTGGCGAATGAAACAAAAAGGCGTCACCGTAAAAGCAGTGAATGTCAGCTCTATTGCCATCGGTGCGACTCCCTCACTGGCATTCACCACCTATCTGAACGGAAAACTTCCCACCCTGCCGAAAGATAAGCCCATTGTTGTGTTCGATTTCACGGACAGCGGAGCCAGCCTGTACCAAGTCAAAAGAAACGTGCAGGCTCTAGTGCCCGGTACCGAGGTAAAGACTGTTGCAGTAGGCCACTCGGAGAAACTGCTGAAGGGAATCAATAGAACATACAAAGACGATCTCGATCATATCTTCAACGAGACCATTCCCACTCTGTCGCGATTGCTATTCACCCAATCGACGAAAGGAACACTAGGACGTGCCAAGCCGAAAAACCCTTATGGCTCGTGGGCACAAAGCAATCGCGGGGCGGATCCAACGGCGGAACAGTATCGGCAGGCCAAAATTCAGTATCAGGCAGCCTTTACGGCAGGACGGTTTTTCTTCACGGAGGAGAATTTGATTGAGATCGTCACGACCATCGCCGAACAAACCGCCCCGGCCGAGGATGGTGCCGACGACTTTGAGGGAGGTTACGCAAGCGGTGACGATCATGACACGTTCTTTTAACGACGGAGCCTCTGGCGAATCAAGGCAGAACACGCGTACCACCGCGTGCCCCGATTTTTTCCCCGCCTATTTCTCCCTGGACAACAGGAGACAAAAATGACCAGCTGCTATTTTGCTCTCATGCAACGCCATCCCTTTCGAAAACAGGGCAACACCCTCCCGGCCGACTCTTACGCGCAACCGGAAATACGTGTTCAGCAAATTGAGGAGATGATCAAAAACGCCGAAGTCAGTATCACTTCCGAAAGTCTGCCGGCTCCAGATGTCAAAATAGCGATATGTCCAGAGCATTTCCTTGCACGACAGCATGGAAAAAAAATCGCCAGACCGACAGACGGAAGGTTTTTCAATGAAATGCACGAAGTAATACCCATACTCCAACAACTAACCTTGATCAGTCGGAGCAGACCTGACTGGTTGATTATCCCAGGCAGCATTACCGTGTTCGGTCTTAACCCTGTCAAATCAGGGGATCTGGAAAAAGACATTCTATACACCCACGACATGCTAACCAAGACAAATGACGCCGGTCATAACGCCACAATGCAGAATATTGGCTTACAGAAAGAACTGGACCTGACGCATTCATATTTAAAAAAACAAGGCGAACAGTTACTTCGACCGTGCTACAACATTGCCCCCATTTATCTTGCAGGAACAATAATAAAAATCAGACGAAAAAAGTTTGAAGCCTACGGAGAACAAGGCAGCCTCGACCTTATCGGTGAAGGGTCGGAGGCGGGTTTTTTCCCGATGAGCGATCCAAAGGCGGTTTTTGAGTTCAAAGGGCTGACCATAGGTGTTGAAATTTGTGTGGAACATGAACACGGTTTATTGAAATCCGAAGCACCTGATGGTCTTGATTTGCACATCCTTATTTCAAATGAGGTCACCCCCTTCACCGAACACGCAGCGCTTAAAGCAAATGGCGCGCTTGTGCATGTAGATACAAATTCAACGGGGGTTTACAGAAAAAACGAGCTGGTGGGTGCCTCTAACCCATGGGACTTCATCCCAAAAAACCACAGCGTACAAAAAAGTCATTTCGTCCGACAAAATGTTGGCGTCGAGGATGCTATTAGATTAGAGCTCGGAAAATGAACGCTCTTTTTGTTGTTTCTTGTCGTGATCTATCAGGCGAACGCAGTCTGTCAACGAATATCTCGTGCAAGAATTCGCGAAAAACATAACGCCGCTGTTTGGTACGGAATGCTTTTATTCGAGAGCACACTATGCCCCGCTCAACAGACTGCAATACCAGTATTTCAATGACCGCCTCTTCGCTGTCGGCGCTTTACCCTGAGTCGCTGACCGGCGACGAATCGCTCAATCTGTTGGGTGTACAAATCCTCAACGGCCTTAACGACGGCGCCTCGCTCACTCTGAGCAGCGCTATTGCCACACACGTCACCACCACCTTGCACAACGATGCGCAACTGCGTCCTTTCGATGCGCTGGTAGCCGAAATCCGCCAACTGCCGGCCGATGCCACCGCCGAGCGCTATCAACTTTTACTCAGGCCGTGGCTCTGGTGGCTGACGCTGGCCAGCAATAACCGCGTATTCCAGAACCTCGCCACCTCGGACATCGTCACCACGATCTTCAAGGCGCATGGCTTTACCGATTTCAAACTGTCGCTGACCGGCAGCTACACCCCGCGTGAATACTGCGTGCAGTACGGCGAAACCGATTTTTCCTTCGTCTCGCGCTTGCTCGAGGAGGAAGGTATTTTCTGGTTTTTCACCCACGATGCTGGTACGCACACGCTGGTTTTGGGCGACAGCAACGATGCCTTCGTACAGATTCCCAACGGCCCGACAGTCAGTTATCTGGGGCAAGGATTGGGCGAGCGTGAGTTGCACGGCATCCGTTCCGGGCAGGTGTGTTTACAAGCGGTAGCCGGGGTTTATCGGGCGACGGATTATGAGTTCACCACGCCGACCACCTCGCTGTACGACCAGGCCGAAGCGGTGGCCGGGCCGCTTTCAATGTATGAACATCCGGGCGGTTACAACGCCAAGGCGCGCGGCGATGCGTTGACCAAGCAGCGCGTCGACGGTTTGCGCAGTGAGGAGAAACGTTTTGTCGGTGAGAGCGACTGCCGATGGTTGGTTCCGGGGCATTGGTTCACCCTCGACGGCCATGATGATGCGAGTCTGAATATCGATTGGGTCGTCACGCGGGTCACTCATGACGTCAGTCACGAGCACTATCGCAACCGCTTCGAAGCGATTCCCAAAGCCACGCCGTTCCGTCCGCAGCGGGTCACGTCGAAACCACGGATGCACCCACAAACGGCGATTGTCGTGGGCAAATCCGGCGAGGAAATCTGGACCGACGAATACGGCCGGATCAAGTTGCAGTTTCCGTGGGATCGCGATGGCAAGAACGACGAAAGCAGTTCCTGTTGGGTGCGCGTGGTGTTGCCGTGGAGCGGCAAAGGGTTCGGCATGCAGTTCATTCCGCGTATCGGCCAGGAAGTCATCGTGACCTTTATCGACGGGGATCCGGATCGACCGCTGGTGACCGGTTGCGTCTACAACGGCGACAACGCCCTGCCTTACGCGCTGCCGGCCAATCAGACGCAATCGGGGATCAAGACGCAGTCGTCCAAGGGTGGCGGCGGCTTCAACGAGTTGCGTTTCGAAGACAAAAAAGACGCCGAAGAGGTGTTTTTGCAGGCGCAGAAAGATCTGAATATCAACGTGCTCAACGACACCACCGCCACCGTCGGCCACGACGAAACCCTCACCGTGCAGAACGCCCGCACGCGCACGGTCAAGGACGGCGACGAAACCGTGACCCTGGAGAAAGGCAAACGCAGTGTGACCATCCAGACCGGCAGCGACAGCCTCGATGTGAAAGACAGCCGCACGGTGACGGTCGGTGCCGATCAGAACCACAGCACCGGCGGCAACTACACCGACAAAGTCACTGGCGATTACAGCCTGACCGTGGACGGCAACCTGACCATCAAAGTCAGCGGCACCCTGACCCTGCAAAGCGGTGGCAGCTTCACGATCAAGAGCGGCGCTGACCTGGCGACTTCGGCCAGTACCTCGATCACCCACAAGGCCGGCACCGCCCTGACCAATCAGGCTGGGACTTCACTGGACAACAAGGCCGGTACCACGCTGACCAACGACGCCGGCATCAGCCTGACCAACAAGGGCGCGGCCTCACAGACCGTCGATGGCGGCGGCATGCTGACCATCAAGGGCGGCCTGGTGCAGGTCAACTGACGAGAGACGCCATGGCGATCACACCACTGGATCTGCAGCAGGATGACAAGCAACTCAAGGGCCGTTTGCAGGACGGTCAGCTTGAGGGGCCGCTGAACATCAAGGATGACGGACGCAAGCAGGCGGATTTGCAGTACAGCCAAGGAGAATTGCAGGGGACTTCCCTGCTCTATCACCCCAACGGCAAGGTTTCGGCGCAGATGCCGTTCGTGCGCGACAAGCTGCAAGGGGTGGCGAGTTTTTATGCGCCTGAGGGTTGGTTACAGCGCAAGGCGACGTATCGGCGCGGGTTGTTGCATGGCGAGGCATTCAATTACTTCCCCGACGGGCAAGTCGCGGAGGCCGAGTTCTATCGCGATGGGGTGCGTGAGGGGCGCTATCAGCGCTTTCATTCGAACGGGAAAACGGCGGTAGAAGCACGGTACGTGAATGGGCAGTTGTTGGAGCCGGAGCAAGGGTTTGCCGAGGATGGGCGGCCGTTGGGGGCGGATGGCAAGCCGATTTCGCGAGTGCGCTGGTGGTATCAGCGCTGGATGGATCCGCAGCAGGTCTGAGGTTTTTCGGGTGACTGGAATGGCCCTTCGCGAGCAGGCTCGCTCCCACAGTTGATTGCATCGCTTTGCACTTGAAATGCACTCCACTGCTGAAAGACATCTCCCTGTAGGAGCTGCCGAAGGCTCCTACGGCGTGGTTGGTACTTCGGGGTCACGGAATCAACATCTGCATCTGCCCCGGTACGACAATCTTGATCACCCCCGCCCAGTTGCACATCAACGTACTGTTGGCGTCGATTGCCGGCATCCCGCCCAATAACAAGGTCGGCGCCCCACCGGGAATCCACGGTGTGGCCGTCGCCGGAATGCACGGCATCGGCGTCAACACCCCCAACGCCGCCGCGGTCGCTGCGGCCACTATCGGATTGGCCAGACTCATGCACACCCCGAACGGCAGAATGTTCACCAATGGAATGTGATCCATGATGTTCGCCGCCGGTAACCCGCCGGTCAGCGTGCGGTTGACTGGCAGCACGTTGAGCATCGCCGGCGCGGCGCCGAAGCTGCATTGCAATGTGGCGGTGGCACAGACTTGCGGACAGCCCATTTGCAGACTCCTTCAGGGACACGACATACCCGCTAAACCTTAGCCTGCCGTGGCCCGCCCTGCACATTCCCAAAGGTGATTATCCGGCAACACGCTAACCTATAAGACCGACCCGCGCTTGTGACCGACCGGGCGCACCATTAGATTAGCCAATGATGTCTGGCCTCCAAAATAAGCAGAAGGGATAAGCATGGCGCTTACTGACCAGTCCACCCGTATCCGCTCTGGCGAAGAACTCGATGCCAGCCTGATCGATCCGTACCTCAAGGCACACATTCCGGGCCTGAGCGGCTCCCCGGCGATCAGCCAGTTTCCCGGTGGTGCGTCGAACCTGACTTATCTGCTGGAATACCCGCAGCAGGAGTTCGTCCTGCGCCGGCCGCCGTTCGGCCACAAGGCCAAATCCGCCCACGACATGGGCCGCGAATTCCGCATTCTCAATCAGTTGCGCGACGGCTTCCCGTATTGCCCCAAAGCCTATGTGCACTGCACCGACGAATCGGTGATCGGCGCCGAGTTCTACGTGATGGAGCGGGTCAACGGAATCATCCTGCGTTCAGAACTGCCGCCGGAGCTGGGCCTCGATTCGGCGAAAACCGAAGCGCTGTGCAAGGGCTTCATCGACCGCTTCGTTGAACTGCACCAGGTCGACTACAACGCCTGCGGCCTGGGCGATCTGGGCAAACCCGAAGGCTACGTTGCCCGCCAGATCAAAGGCTGGAGCGAACGCTACGAAAAAGCCCTGACCCCGGATGCGCCGCACTGGGAAGCAGTCAAAGCCTGGCTCAACGAGAAGATGCCAGCCGACCACCCGACCTCGAGCATCGTCCACAACGACTATCGCTTCGACAACGTCATCCTCGACCCGCAAAACCCGATGCAGATCATCGGCGTACTCGACTGGGAACTGACGACCCTGGGCGATCCGCTGATGGATCTGGGCAACACCCTCGCCTACTGGATTCAGGCGGACGACCCGGCACCGGTGCAACTGATGCGCCGCCAGCCAAGCCACGCACCGGGCATGCTCACCCGCCGCGAATTCGTCGACTACTACGCCGAGCGTTCGGGCATCCAGATCGACAATTTCGACTTCTACTACACCTACGGCCTGTTCCGCCTGGCCGGCATCGTGCAGCAGATCTACTACCGCTTCTACCATGGCCAGACCCAAGACAAACGCTTCGCGCAGTTCATTCACATGAACAAACTGCTGGAGCAGATGAGCTTGCAGGTCATCCAGAAATCCAGCCTCTGATCCAGGCCCTCCAACAAGACTTTTCACAAGGGAATCCCATGTCCAAGACTCAGTTGTTCGACCTCGACGGCAAGATCGCTTTCGTCTCCGGCGCCAGCCGTGGCATTGGTGAAGCCATCGCCAAACTGCTGGCCCAGCAAGGCGCCCACGTGATCGTCTCGAGCCGCAAACTCGATGGCTGCCAACATGTCGCCGACGCGATCATCGCCGCTGGCGGCAAAGCCACTGCGGTTGCCTGCCACATCGGTGAAATGGAGCAGATCAGCCAGGTGTTCGCCGGGATCAAGGAACAGTTCGGGCGCCTGGATATTCTGGTCAACAACGCCGCGACCAACCCGCAGTTCTGCAACGTGCTGGACACCGACCTCGGCGCTTTCCAGAAGACCGTCGACGTGAACATTCGCGGCTACTTCTTCATGTCCGTGGAAGCCGGCAAGCTGATGCGCGAAAACGGCGGTGGCAGCATCATCAACGTCGCATCGATCAACGGAATTTCGCCGGGCGTGTTCCAGGGCATCTATTCGGTGACCAAAGCGGCGGTGATCAACATGACCAAGGTCTTCGCCAAGGAGTGCGCGCAATTCGGCATCCGCTGCAACGCCCTGCTACCGGGTCTGACCGACACCAAGTTCGCCTCGGCACTGGTGAAAAACGACGCGATCCTCAAGCAAGCATTGACGCAGATCCCGCTCAAGCGCGTGGCGGATCCGAGTGAAATGGCTGGGGCGGTGTTGTATCTGGCGAGTGATGCGTCGAGCTACACCACAGGGGTTTCGCTGAATGTGGATGGTGGTTTCCTGTCCTGATTTTCGATCGTGATCCCTGTAGGAGCTGCCGAAGGCTGCGATCTTTTGATCTTGCTGTTAAAGATCAAAAGATCGCAGCCTTCGGCAGCTCCTACAGGGGTAAGGGGTTAGCCTGCGAGTTTGGGCAACTGCCAGCCAAAGTGCACCGCCAGCAACAGCCGAGACCTGCGCCCCGCCGGCGTTATTGAGTGACGCAACGGGTAGTGGTGATGTGCCGAGTCACCTGCTCGTCGACATAAGCATCGCCCGCCACCTCAGTGTTCTCGATGACCTGACAAGTACGTTCCGGCGGCGGAGGTGGCGCCACGGGTGGAGGCGGCGGCGGACTGGCACAACCGGCCAACAACGCCACACCAAAAGCCAGCAACAACGGCGAACACACGCGTTTCCCAAGACTGTTCATAGGACGACCCGCGATAAAAGGGAGACAAACTTCCGCGACCGAACCGACCACGGAAAACCTGACCACTCATTCTTTATAGACGAGACCTTCGTGAGCGCCAGTAAACCGGTGGTATGCGGGGACATTGGCTGTCGATTTTGCTTTGGAGTTCGAGAGATCAAGGCTCAAATCTCTCGTCGCCGGTGAAGCCGCCATCGCTGGCAAGCCAGACTCCCACAGGGATTGAGTACATCTGCTGGAAATTAGCTGGCTGTCAGGCCTCATCGCCAGCAGGCTGGCTCCTACAGGGATTGAGTACACCCCTGGCAGATACAGGTCGGCTGTCAGGCCGCTATCGCCAGCAGGCTAGCTCCCACAGTTGCACCCGGGTACACAAGCCCAGAGGCCGCCATCGCTGGCAAGCCAGCTCCCACAAGGATTTGAGTACACCTGACAGACACAGGTCGGCTGTCAGGCCGCCATCGCCAGCAGGCTGGCTCCCACAGAAAAGCAAAAACACACCCCCCCACCACCCTCGCTTCTAACCACTCAACACAATGAGCGTTAGCTCGAGTGCAGCTCTTGATCTAAAGGCCCGTCGGGAGGCTGAGTGGAGGGATTCATCCGGGGAGGACATCGAAAGGAGGTGCAGCGAAGCAAACCGGAATCGATGCCCCGGATGGATTCCGGAGCGAAGGAACCCCGAGCTTTAGCGAGCGGGCCGGACGTCAGGGCACAGACCTTTTGGTTACTTTTGGGGCGTTTGCCAAAAGTGACCCGCCGTAAGGGCGGAACCCCAATCCGCCATCACCAAAAAACCGGATATTCACCCAAAACCACCAAGAACATGGTCGGCCCAGAGGCCGCCATCGCTGGCAAGCCAGCTCCCACACACATGCCTAGGCCAAATCAGCATCCCGCGAAGAGCGCAAAGAATTACTCTCCAATTCATACCGCAATTCATCGATCAAAGCCGCCACCGACTCAGGCGTACGCAAGGCATTCAGCTTCAACCCACTGATCACCAGATCCACCTGCCCCGACACCGGGTGATAAAGCTTCACCGTCAGCGAATGATCCCCATCCACCGAACACTCACACGCCAGCGGCGCAAAACTGTGCTCAAGCTGGGCGCGCAACTGCGCAAGATTCATCATTGAGGCCATTCCTTAATCCGTTTCGAAGGGGCACGATCCCAAGCCAGAAAAGGCTCGTACCGCACCCCAACAGACTAAAAAAAGCGTCCTCGCCCCAACACATCAATTTGCACCCTGCCCACTAGTGCATTTGCACCTAACGTTGCCCCTTGGTGCGCCACTCACCGGAAAACAGCCCACGCTCCCGCGCCCACACGATCGCCTCACTGCGGCTATGCACATCGAGCTTGGAATACACCGTCGCCACATGATTACGCACAGTGTTCGGCGCCAGTTTTAGCCGCGCCGCAATCTCCTTGTCCGCCAGGCCTTCGCAGATCAGGCCAAGCACATCACGTTCCCGTGCCGTCAGATCGGTGAACGACACGCTCGGCAGTTGCGGTGAATTGATGTTCTTCACATTCGCCAGTTTTTCGATCAGCGTACGACTGAACCAAGAGGCGTCTTTCATCACCTCCTCAATCGCCGCCACCAGTTCAAGCTCGGTGCGTTTGCGCTCGGTGATGTCCATCAGCACCAGCAAATAGCACGGTATGTCGTGGATGTTGACGGTATCGGCGGACACTGCGCATTCCAGGATATCCGCATCCTTTTTGCGCACGCGCAAATCTACCCGGTCTACCCGACCGCTTTTTGCCAGCGCCGTCAGCAGACGGTTGCGGGCGCCCTCGTCGGCGATGAAATCCAGTTGCGTCACGGTTTTGCCCAATACGTCATCACTGGTATAGGCCAAGGAATCGAGGAAAGCCTGATTGACGTCCATGATCTGCTGCTCGTCGGCCGTGCAAATCAGAATCGGCACCGGGGTCAGTCGAAAAGCCGTGGCGAAGCGTTCCTCGCTCTGGCGCAGCGCCACCTCAGCCCGGCGGCGCAGCTCCACATCAACGAAGGAAAACAGCATGCACTGCTCGTCGTTGAGCAACAGGGGTTGCCCGGCGACAATCACTTGCTTGCTGCTGCCGTCAGGCAGGCGCAGCTCGGCCTGCATCTGCGGAATGGTCGCGACGTCGCGCAGGCGCTGGATGGCCAGATCTCTTTTCTCGGCATGCTCGAAAATGTCTATTTCATAGGCTGAAGTGCCGATCACTTGTTCGCGGGTATAGCCAGTCATCTCCAGAAACCCTGGATTGACCTTGATGTAACGCAAGTCGCTGAGACGGCAGATCACCGCCGGTGCCGGGTTGGCGTTGAAGGTTTTTTCGAAACGCAGCTCAGCGTTGGCCCAATCGGTGACGTCGCTCATGATCAACACCAGCGACTCCGGCTGCCCTTCGCGGTCGGTCAGCACCATGCTGCGCACGCTGTGAACCCAGACACGCTCCGGATCATCCACCGCGAACACCTCGATCAAAACGTCGCTGAAGACTTCGCAACGCGCAACACGGCTGATCGGGTAACTCTCGGGCGGCACCAGATGGTTATTGCGATAGCGCAAACTAAAGCGCTTGGCGTACTCGTCGGCATTCACGCCCAACTCACCAATCCGGCTGACACCGTGCATGGCCAGCGCTGCTTCGTTGGCCCAGAGGATGCTCTGATCAAGTTCAAGCAAAATCACACCGTCGGACAGCCCGGCGATGATCTGCTGTAACTGACGACGATTGGTTTCGCGGGTCAGGACTTCCTGGCTCATTGGATCTCCACAAGTGATACGCCCATGTGAAGGTTACGACCGCACGGCACCGTGATCGTGCGCCGCTATTTTGCACAACACACATCCCCTGTATTCGCACGACAGACATCCCCTGTATTCGCACGACAGACATCCCCTGTATTCGCACGACACACATCCCCTGTACTCGCACGACACGCATCCCCTGTAGGAGCTGCCGAAGGCTGCGATCTTTTGACTTTGGTTTTTAAAAACAAGATCAAAAGATCGCAGCCTTCGGCAGCTCCTACAGGGGTTTAGGGGTTTTCGCGCAATTCACGCAAGGTATCGAGAAACAGCTTGAGCACCGGCGAAGCATCGTCCGCGCGATAGGTGGCGTACAACGGCACTTCCGGCAACGCCGGGGTCAAGTTGCGGAACACCAGCCCCGCCGGCGCCAACTGTTCGATGGACGCTGGCAACAGCGCCACGCCAAAACCCGCACGCACCAGGCTGAGCAGGGTCTGCACCTCGATCACTTGCTGACGGATCTGCGGCGTGAAGCCGGCCTGAATGCAGCACTGATAAAGGAAATTGGCAAACCGTGACTGCTTCAACTCCAGCGCCACAAACGGCTCCAGCGCCAGATCCGCCGGGGCCAACACTTTGCGGCCAGCCAAGGGATGATCCGCTGGCATCACCACATGGATAGGCTCATAGATCAGCAATTCATTGCGCAGTTGTGGGTCGTCATAGCCCACGCGGAACACACAGGCGTCGATGCGTTTTTCCTTCAATGCCTTGACCTGCGCCGCCGGGGTCATTTCATGCAAACGCCAGGTGACTTGCGGATAGCGTTCGCGAAAAAGATGCAGCGCCTTGGGCAGCACGCCGACCATCACCGAACTGATCATGCCGATTTCCAGCTCACCGAGCTGCCCGCGCCCGGTCTGCCGGGTCAGGTCCAGGGCGCGTTCAAGTTGTTCGAACACCAGCGGCGCCTGCTCCTTGAGCATCTGCCCCGCTGCGGTCAGCTCGACGCGATGATGACTGCGTTCGAACAGTGGCGTGCCGAGTTCCTCTTCCAGCAGACGAATCTGTTGGCTCAACGGCGGCTGACAGATGTGCAGCCGCTCGGCGGCACGGCCGAAATGCAGTTCATCGGCCAGGGCCATGAAATACCGCAGCAGACGCAGATCCATGGCCGTTTACCCCAGACTCAACGGTGTCGAGCGCTGCCGCACGCCGGTCAGTGCGAACAGCGCATTGGCGATAGCCGGCACCACGGACGGGCTGCCCAGTTCACCAACGCCGCCGGGTTTACTCGGCTCACCGTCTAGCGCAACGATGTCGGTGGCCGGCATGTCAGACATGCGCGCCACGCGATAATCATGGAAGTTGCTCTGCACCACCCTGCCCTGTTTGATATCAAGCTTGTCAAACAACGCATGGCCCAAGCCCCACATCAGGCCGCCGTAGATCTGTTCCTCGACACCGCCCGGCGACACGGCCAAGCCACAGTCGACCACGCAGGTGAGTTTCTCGACCCGGGCCTTACCATCGACCGTCGTAACTCGCGCTACCACTGCGATAAAACTGGTGTAACCCTGATTGGTCGCGATCCCCAGGGCCGTGCCCGGCGGCAATGGTTGGCCCCATCCGGCGCGCTCGGCGGCCTGCTTGAGCACCGCTACATGGCGCGGCCGCTCCTGCATGTTGACCAGGCGGAATGCCAGCGGATCGGCACCGGCCGCGTGGGCCAGTTCGTCCATGAAGCTTTCCACGGCGAACACGTTGGGAATGAAACTCACCGAGCGATACCAACCGCTGGGCACGTTGCTTTCGTGCTTGACCCAATTCAGTTGCAGATGCGGTGGACGGTAGGCGAAGTCCCACGCTGTGATGGCTTCGGTGGTGCTGTAATCCATGTGATCCGGGCGCTGGAAGTAACCCGGTTCCCACTGCTCGGGCGAAGCAGGCGACACCGCGTGCAATTGCAGTGCGGTGAGTTTCCCCTGAGCGTCCAGTGCACCTTTGATCCGGTTCAGCGTTGCCGGGTGATAGAACAGCGCGTGCATTTCGTCTTCGCGGCTGTTGAGCAGCTTCACCGGCACAGCGGTTTTCTGCGCCAGATAGGCCACTTCGAACAACCAGTATTTGGCCTCCCGCGCACCAAAACTGCCGCCAGAGACCAACTCATGGATGGTCACGTTGGCCTTGTCGATCCCACACACGGTTCGCGCCGCTTCCAGCGCCGAGGACGGCACCTGCACGCCGCCCCAATAGGTGATGGCCTTGTCTTTCACTTGTGCGGTGATGCAGATCGGTTCCAGCGGGTTTTGCACCTTGTAGGGCATGGTGTAATCGGCTTCGAGCAGTTGCGCTGCGCCCGCCCATTGCCCGGCGACATCGCCTTGAGTCATGGCGTTGACGACTTGCGCTTGCGGATCGCCGATGGCTTTGGCCTGGGCGCTGAACAACTGGTCGCTGTCGAACCCGGACAGCACCGAATCGCTCCACTGAATCTCCAGTAGCTTTCGCCCCTCTTGCGCCGACCAGTACGTATCGGCCAACACCGCGACACCTTCCAGATTGCCGCCAAGCACATCGGGCCGGCCGGGAATCGCGATCACTTTGCGCACGCCGGGCACCCGTAACGTTGCCGCCGAGCCCACGCTGAGCACTTTCGCGCCCACAACCGGCGCACGCTGGATCACCGCCACCAGCATCCCCGGCAACTGCACGTCGATGCTGTACTTGAACTGCCCGCAGACCTTGGCCGCCGCGTCTCGTTTATGGCGTAATTTGCCGATGTACTTGAACTGCGACGGATCCTTCAGCGTGACCTTGTCGGGTGCCGGCAGATGCGCCGCCACGCCGACGAGTTCGCCGTAACCCAGGCTGCGTTTGCTCGTTGGATGAACGACCCGACCTTCCTCGGTGGAACAACTCTCGGGGCTGACTTTCCACTGCCTGGCCGCCGCCGTGATCAGCAACGCCCGCGCCGTGGCACCGGCCATACGCAAGCGGTCGTACTCCAGCGAAACGCTGGTGCTGCCGCCCGTGGAGAAGACTTTCCAGATCGGATGAATGTAGGTTTCGAAGAACGGATCTTCCGGGGTGATCACCTGCACGGTCATCGGATTGACATCGAGTTCCTCGGCCACACAGGCGGCTAGCGCGGTATGCGTACCGGTGCCGGAATCGTGCTTGTGCACCACCAGTTTCACCGTGCCATCGGGCAAAACGCGCACCCAGGCATTGGGCTCGAATTCGCTGGCCGGGGCCGGGGCCTTCGGGTCTGTCGCCATGCCGCTCGGCAGATACAGGGCAATCGCCAGACCTGACGCGACCGTGACCGCTTGTTTGAGAAACACCCGGCGCGGCAGCTCGGCACAGCTATCATCGAGAAGGCTCATCAAGCCTCCTTCGGCGTATTCGCCGCGCGTTTGATGGCTTTGTTGATGCGCCCGTAGGTGCCGCAGCGGCAGATGTTGCCGGACATGGCGTTGCGGATCGAATCATCAGTGACTGCCGCGCCAGTGTTGAGCAACGCCGCCGCCGACATGATCTGCCCCGATTGACAGTAGCCGCATTGCGGCACATCTTCGGCGACCCAGGCCAGTTGCAATGGATGGTTTTGCGTCGGCGACAAGCCTTCGATGGTGGTGATGCTATGGCCCGCGACGGCGGCCAGCGGCAACTGGCAGGAACGCACGGCTACACCGTCCAGATGCACGGTGCAGGCACCGCACAGGCCCATGCCACAACCGAATTTGGTGCCGGTGAGTTTCAACTGATCACGCAAGACCCATAACAAGGGCATGGAGGGGGACGCCTCATCCAGCTCGCGTCGTTCGCCGTTAACCGTGAATGTAATCATTGTCAGGCTCCAAGAGAGCGGCCCGTCTTTGTGCGGGCCTGGTCACCGATTATTGGAAGCCACGGCAATCCCCGGCCAGCGACGATTTCTGCCAACCGGTGTAAGCAGGACTAACAACATGTACAAGCGATACCCGTCGGTGCAGTCCATGAGCGCGTTTATTCACGCGGCGCGCAGCGGCAGTTTTTCCAGCGCTGCGCGCAAACTCGATTTGACTCATAGCGCGATCAGCCAGCAGATCCGTGCGCTGGAAGATTTCATCGGCCAGCCGTTGTTCGTGCGTGAAGGTGGCGGCAGCAACCTGACGGACGCCGGGCAGTTGTTTGCCAGCGTGTTATCGGACGGGCTGGCGCAGATTGATCGGGCGTTGTCCTCGGTAAAAAACCGCAGCGTGGCGCAGCGGTTGACGCTGGATGTCGACAGTGAACTGGCGCAGAGCTGGCTCAATCCCCGCCTGCCCCAGTTGCTCGATGGCCTGCCGGATTACGAGGTGACGCTGCTGTCGATGCCGCGCAGTGATCGCAGCACGTTTGAACGGGTCGATCTGGCGTTGCGTTACGGATATGGCGATTGGGACGACTGTGAGATGACGCAAATCTGTGGCGACCGGGTGATGGCGGTGGCTTCGCCTGAGTTGCTGGAACGGCATGGTTTGCAGTTGCCATTGAGTCCGGCGCAAGTGCTTGAGTTACCGTTGCTGGGGTATACGCGGCGCTCGTGGATTCCCTGGCTGGATGCTGCCGGGATGACACCGGCCGAACCCACGGCACGGGTGATTTTTGATAACGCGGCAAATCTGATTGCCGCCGCCGAGGCTGGCGTCGGCGCGGGACTGGTGCGTGGATTACTGGCCGCCGATGCATTGCGCAGCGGACGGTTGGTGGCGCTGAACGAGGCGCAGATTGCGGCGCACTACAACCTCTACGCCGTGTGGCCACACGGGCAGGCTGAGCGCGTGGCGCCGGTGGTTGAGGTGATTAAAGAGTTGGCCTTGCGTACACAAACTTGACGCTATCGCGAGCAGGCTCACTCCTACAGTTGGAATGCGTTCCCCTGTAGGAGTGAGCCTGCTCGCGATAGCGCCGGTGCAGTCTCTACAGAAGCAAAAACCAAAACCATATCGTTCAAGTATCACCACCGCGCCCAATTAATATTGTACGAACCCAACCCCTCCTCCCAATACTCGCCCTCAGCAGCCACCCACCCGGGCCGGATGCGACCAGGCGAGGGAATGCGCGTGTCTTGCGCATAGAAATGGCCGATTGCCCGGGACGTGGTTGCCGAGAGCCGCAAGGCTCCCTTCCCCGCTATCAGGAGATCGACTTCAATGATCATCGATATCAGTTGCTATCCCACCGATCTGGTGGACCTCGCCTGGAGGCATGACGGTGACCCGTTCACCGGCGAGCGTCTGCTGGAGATGATGGATGGCCCCTACATGGTCAACGGCAAGCCTCGCCGCATCGACAAAGCCTTCATTCAACCGCCGCAGGGCAACACCATCTACACCTGGACCGACGGCGACCTGACCGGCCGTGAATCCATCGACGCCTACATGGCCTACACCCTGAAAATGGTCCAGACCTACCCGGACCGGTTCATCGGCTGCTTCGTCTATAACCCGCGCTGCGGCGTGGAAAACGGCGTCGAGGCAATCGAGCGCTACGTCAAGGAACACGGCTTCAAGATGGTCCAGATGCAGGCCAACATGCACGCCTATCGCCCGGACCGTGCGCTGGACTGGGTGCGCCCCTGCTTCGAGAAATGCGCCGAGCTGGGCATCCCGGTCAAGCTGCACACTGGCGACGGACCGTACAGCATCCCGTCGGAATGGGTGCCGATGATCAAGGAGTTTCCCAACGTCGATTTCATCATGGCCCACTTCGGCGTGCAGACCGGTGGCGTCTATGTGTTCGAACCGATGCAATGGGCGATGGAATTACCCAACGTCTACTGCGAGTCGGGCTGGTGCCTGCAATCGCGGATCGTCGAATTCGCCAAGGTCCTGCCGACGCACAAAATCCTCTTCGGCACCGACACCCCGCCGAACGAACCGGGCATGTGGCTGCGCTTGCTCGAAGTGCTGTGTCATGAGCCGCCGCAGGGCCTCAACCTCGACGAAGACACCCTCGAAGAGTACCTGGGCAACAACACCGCGCGGATGATCGGCCTTGAGCCAACCCCGCCACCGCGTTCCGTTTCCGAAGCAGAGGCGCAACTCAAGCGCCCCGTCACCACTCAACTGGCCAGGAGCTGAACCGATGATCATCGACACCCATCTGCACCCCACCAACCTGGTCGACGAGGCCTGGCGCCACACCGGCGAACCGTTCACTGGCGAGCGCATGCTCAAGTTGATGGACGGCCCGTACATGATCAACGGCAAACCTCGCCGCATCGACATGGGTTTCATCCAGCCGCCACCGGGCAACACCGGTTATCGCGACGGCAACCGCCGTGGCCGTGAGGGCGTGCGCGACTATATGTCGTACATCGCCGAACTGTGCATGAAGTACCCGGACCGCTTCATCGGCAACTTCAACTTCAACCCGCGCTGGGGGCCGGAAAACGGTGCGGCGGAGCTGGAATTCCATATCAAGGAATACGGTTTCAAGATGCTCAAGCTGCACGCCAACATGCACGGCTATCGCCCGGACCGGGCGCTGGACTGGCTGCGTCCGGCGATGAAGGTTTGTGCCAAATACAACATCGTGGTGTTGATCCACACGGGCGATGGCCCGTACACGATTCCGACGATGTTTTACCCGATCATCCGCGAGTTCCCGATGGTCAATTTCATCATCGGCCACTTCGGTATTCAGACCGGCGGCAACTACTCGTTCGAAGCGTTCTGGATGGCGATGGACACGCCGAACGTGTACTGCGAATCGGGTTGGTGCTTCCAGTCACGGATCGTCGAGTTCGCCAAGGAACTGCCGCGCAACAAGATTGTGTTCGGCACTGATTCACCGCCGAACGAACCGGGCATGTGGCTGCGTGAACTGGAGGTGCTGTGCTCGCCAGCGCCGCAGGGTCTGGGGATCGATGAGGATCATCTGGAAGACTACCTGGGCAACAACATTGCCCGGTTGTGCGGGATCGAACCGACGCCACCGCCCAAGGATCTGGTCGAGGCCGACATTCGGCTGACCACGACGTACCTCTGACTTTACGCAAACCTTAGTGTGGAAATGGAGTTTTCTGTGGTGAGGGGATTTATCCCCGATGGGCTGCGCAGCGGCCCCAAAACCTGCCACCGCGTTGTATCAGGCAAACCGCGTTGACTGGTTTTACGACTGCTTCGCAGCCGATCGGGGATAAATCCCCTCGCCACAAAGGCCCTCGCCACAGGGGATCCGCGCACAGAGCACACAGCGACTTTACAGGCACGAAGATGACCCGGCGTTCGCTCGACCGGCAGGCCAACGGCTTGTCGATCGAACGCCCTCTCACCCCTGCGTGCCTGCTTTTTACGAGGTGAAACCATGACCCGTTCGACGCTCGGCGATTCTCAGGATTTTCACGTATTCATCGATGCCTATCGCCGCGAGTACCCGGACGATGTGCTGACCATCACCCATCCGATTTCTGCCGATCAGGACGTTACCGCCCTGGTCGACGCCCTCGCCGCCCAAGGCCGCGATCCACTGCTGATCTGCGAAAACGTCGGCAGCCTCGGTGTGCCGGTCGCGACCAACCTGTTCGCCTCCCGCACCCGCATCGCCCGGTTGTTCGGCGTAACCCCTGCGCAACTGCACGAAACCTTCCAGACCCGCGCCAACCAGCCAATCCCGCCGCGCTATGTAGAGACCGGCCCGATCCTCGATGAAGTCTTCGAAGGCGAGGCGCTGGACCTGGCATTGCTGCCGATGCTCAAGCATTTCGACAGTGATCGCGGGCCGTACATCACCAACGCAATCATCATTGCCGAGGACCCGGTGACCGGCATCGCCAACATGAGTTACCACCGCTCGATGCGCCATGCCCGCCAGGCCCTCGCCACCAGTCTGCACTCACGCGGGCACCTGTGGCGGATGCTGCAAACCGCTCGCGAACGCGGCGAAGAACTGCGCGTGGCGATGGTGGTCGGCGCGCATCCATTGTTCATGCTCGCCGCTGCGGCGCGCCTGCCCTATGGCAGTGATGAACGCGCGGTGGCTGGCGGTTTGTTCGGTGCGCCGCTGGAGCTGGTGAAGACCCCGCGCTATGGCATTGGTGTGCCGGCGTATGCCGAGTTTGTGCTGGAAGGCGCCATTGATCCGGCGGCCTACGCCGAGGAAGGCCCGTTCGGGGAATTCAGTGGTTACTCCTCGGATCGCTCGACCAACAATGTGCTGCGCGTCGACACCCTCCTTCGCCGCAAGGATGCCTGGCTGGTTGACGTGATGGGCGGTCGTTACGCCGAGCATCTGACGCTTGCGCGCCTGCCGCGGGAAGCGGAGATGAGCGAGAAGCTCAGGGCACGTTTCCCCGCCGTCACCGCCGTGCACTATCCGAACTCCGGCACGCATTTTCACTGCTACGTGGCGCTGGATCAGAGCCGCGACGGCGAGGCGCGGCAGATCATGCTGGCCCTGCTCGGCTGGGACCCGTATCTGAAAACCGTGATTGCGGTGGACAGTGATATCGACATCAGCGACGACAGCCAGGTGCTGTGGGCGCTGGCCACGCACTTCCAGCCGCATCTGGACATTTTCACCATCGATGGCTTGCCCGGCAGCCCGCTCGACCCATCGTCCTCGGTCAATGGCACCACCTCGCGGATGGGGCTGGATGCAACACGCGGTTCCGGGTTCGACGGGATCAAGGCGCAGCTCGATCAGGACGTACTCGAACGCGCGCGGCAATTGCTCAAGGGGCTGGAATCGTGATTCGGCAACGGATGGTGGTCGGCATCAGCGGCGCGTCCGGCTTTATCTACGGCGTGCGCCTCCTGCAATTGCTCGCCGAACTGGACATCGAAAGCCACCTGATCATCAGCCGCGCGGCGCTGCTGACCATGGCCCACGAAACCGACTACAAACTGGCCGACGTTACTGCGCTGGCCAGCCACTACCACCGCGCCGATGACGTCGCCGCCGGGATTGCCAGCGGTTCGTTTCGCTGCCTGGGGATGGTCGTTGCGCCGTGTTCGATGCGCACATTAGCGGAGATTGCTACCGGCACTTCATCAGGGCTGATCGGCCGCGCCGCCGACGTCACCCTCAAGGAGCGCCGCACGCTGGTGCTGATGGCCCGCGAAACGCCGCTAACCCTCGCGCACCTGCGCAACATGACCGCCGTCACCGAGATGGGCGGAATCATCGCCCCGCCGGTACCGGCCTTCTATGCCCGTCCCGACAACCTCGCGCAAATGGTCGACCACAGCCTTGGCCGCGTGCTCGACCTGTTCGGCCTCGATGCAGGCACCGCCACACGCTGGAGAGAAAACACAGAAACAACTGTAGAACCGAATCCTTGTGGTGAGGGGATTTATCCCCGATCGGCTGCGCAGCAGTCGTGAAACCATCTTACGCGGTGTGCCTGGTTCATCGCGGTTACAGGTTTGGGGCCGCTTCGCGACCCAACGGGGATAAATCCCCTCGCCACACAGGTCAATCAAAGGAGCTTCATATGAACACCCCATTCAACGCCCCAACCCCGAACACCAAAATCCCGGTAACCATCCTCACCGGGTTCCTCGGTGCCGGCAAAACCACCTTGCTCAATTACATCCTCAAGGAAAACCACGGCCGCAAGATCGCCGTGATCGAAAACGAATTTGGTGAAGTCGGCATCGACGGCGATCTGGTGCTGAGTTCGGAAACCGAAGAAATCTACGAGATGGTCAATGGCTGCGTGTGCTGCACCGCCGAGGTTCGCGAGGATCTGGTGCGCATCGTCCGCGAACTGGTGGCGCGCCCGGTGCGGCTCGACCACATCCTGATCGAGACCAGCGGTCTGGCCGATCCGTACCCGGTGGCGCAGAGCTTTTTCATCAATGACCCAATTGCCGATGAAGTCGAACTCGACGCCATCGTGACCATGGTCGACGCCAAGCACATCGCCCAGCACCTGGAAGATCTGCAACTGGACGGCGTCGACAATCAGGCGGTCGATCAGATTGTCTGTGCCGACCGCATCGTCATCAACAAGGTCGACCTGGTCAGCGCTGAAGAAGTCGAAGCCTTGCGCGGCAAGATCCGTGGATTGAATGCCACGGCGGATCTGGTGACGTCCACCCACGCGCAAATCGACCTGACGAAGATCCTCGGCATCGGCGCTTTCGAATGCACGCAGAAGCTTATGGAAATCGGCGCTGAACCTGAGCATCACGATCACCACGACCATCACCATGAGCACACCATCGAAGAGCAGGATCACCAACACGACCCGAGCGTGTCATCAGTGGGTATCGCCGTCAACGGCGCGGTCGATCTGATGGCGTTCCACCGCTGGATCAGCGAACTGCGCTCATCCCAGGCCGACAACCTGTACCGCATGAAAGGCGTGCTGGCGGTGGCCAACGAAGACCAACGCTACGTGCTGCAAGGCGTGCACAGCCTGGTGGAATTCCGGGCGTCGACCGCGTGGGGCACGGAGCCCCGCTCGAGCAAGATCGTGTTCATCGGCCGCGACCTGGATCGTGCGGCGCTGAACCAGGGCTTCGCCGCCTGCCTGGCAGGCTGAACAAGGCATCGGAGCCGGTGGATGGCGGCTTCGCAGCACGAATGACTGATGCCCACCGAGCGCTGTAAATCTGTGGAATGAACTTTGTGGTGAGGTCCCTTGTGGCGAGGGGATTTATCCCCGATGGGGTGCGAAGCGCCCCCAAAACCTGCCAACGCGGAATATCAGACAAACCGCATTCACAGGATTTGCGACTGCTGCGCAGCCGATCGGGGATAAATCCCCTCGCCACGGATCCCCCACTGAACAAATGACCTCACTCCTACAAGGGATCTTCAGTGTTTCAAGGTTCCAGGCATCAGACGAATACCCCTCTCTTCCGCATAAAAACAGCCAGAGGTGTTTCCCCATGTCGTCAGCCACATCCCCATCGCAAAGCGCTTCCACCGTCCATCCCGTCGACCAGGTTCTGCCGGTGCGACAGATGCTCACCCTCGGCCTGCAACACATGGCCGTCTCGTACATCGGCGCCATCGCCGTGCCGTTGATTGTCGCCAGTGCCCTGAAAATGTCCCACGCCGAAACGGTGGCGCTGATCAGCACCACGCTGTTCTGTTCCGGCATCGCCAGCCTGTTGCAAACCGTCGGTTTCTGGAAATTCGGCGTGCGCTTGCCGATCCTGCAAGGCGTTGCGTTCAGCAGCGTTGGCCCGGTGATCGCCATCGGTAGCAACCCGGAGGTGGGGTTTGCCGGCGTCTGCGGAGCGGTGATCGGTGCCGGGATTTTTACCATGCTGATCGCGCCGTTCGTGGGTCGATTGCGGCGGTTTTTCCCGCCGGTGGTAACCGGTTGCATCGTCACGGTGATCGGTTTGCAGCTGTTCCCGATCGCCTATGAATGGGTCGGCGGCGGACGCAATGCGAGCAACTTCGGCGCGCCGGCATTCCTCGGCGTGGCGGTGGTGGTGTTGCTGACGATTCTGCTGGTCAACCGCTATGGCAGCCCGCTGCTGCGCAACATGGCGGTACTGGTGGGCATGCTGGTCGGCGCCGGTCTGGCCTACGGTTTGGGCATGGGCAGTTTTCATAGCGTCGAAGAAGCGCCGTGGCTGACCGTGCCCTATCCGTTCTACTTCGGTCTGCCCACGTTCAGCCTGATCCCCATCGCGACCATGGTGGTGGTGATGATCGTGCAGATGGTCGAGTCGATGGGGTTGTTCGTGGCCATCGGCGACATCGTCGAAAAACCGGTCGAAGACAAACAGGTCATCAACGGTCTGCGCGCCAACGGTCTGGCCAGCACCATCGCCGGGATGTTCGCCGCGTTCCCGTTTATTGCCTTCATGGAAAACGTCGGTCTGGTGATCCTGACCGGCGTGCGCAGTCGTTGGGTGGTCGCGGTCAGCGGTTTGCTGATGTGCTCGATTGCATTGGTGCCCAAGGCCGGGGCGATCATCGCCTCGATGCCGACGGCCGCACTGGGTGGTGCCGGTATCGCCATGTTCGGCGTGGTCGCGGCGGCGGGGATTCAGACCCTGGCCAAGGTCGACTACGAGCGCAATCGCTACAACGTGCTGATCGTTGGTTTCACCCTCGCCGCCGCGCTGGTGCCGGTGCTCGCGCCAACCCTGTTCAAACAATTACCCGAGTGGTCGCAGCCGTTCCTGCACAGCAGCGTGGTCATCGCCTGCCTGGTGTCGGTGCTGCTCAACGCCGCGCTGAATGGCGTCAGCGTGCCGCAAACCACCGCCGCCAAATCCGCCTCGCACATCCTTTGACTGGAGCCTGCCCATGACTCAACTTCAGAATATCCTGATCAAGAACCCGGTCGCGGTCATGACCGGCCTGCGCGGCACGCGTGCCCGAGCGGGCGCCGTGGACATCCGCGTGGTCAATGGTCGCATCGCCGAAATGGCTGCCGATCTCGCCGCGCAACCCGGCGAACGGGTGATCGACGCGCGCAACTGCGTGGTTTATCCGGGCTGGATCAACACCCACCATCATCTGTTTCAGAACCTGCTCAAAGCCGTGCCCGAAGGCCTGAATCAGGACCTGCAAGGCTGGCTCGCCAGCGTGCCCTACCCACGTTTGAACCGTTTCACCCCGCAACTGGCGCGGATCGCCGCGCGCCTGGGGATGGTCGAATTACTGTTGTCCGGCGTCACCACCTGCGCCGATCACCATTACCTCTATCACGCCCACGGCAGCACCGAGACCGGCGACTTGCTGTTCGACCTGGCGGATGAATTCGGCCTGCGTTTCGTCCTGTGTCGGGGTGGCGCACTGGAGTCGGCCAGCGCCCATCCGGGTTTCTCGAAAACCGCGCTGCAACCGGAGAGTCTCGACCAGATGGTCGGCGATATCGAACGGCTGAAATCGCTGTATCACCAGGACACGCCGGACGCATTGCGCCGTGTCGTGATCGCGCCCACCACGCCAACCTTCTCGCTGCCGCCCACCCTGCTGCGCGAACTGGCCCACACCGCGCGCGGCCTCGGTCTGCGCCTGCACACGCACCTGTCGGAGACGCAGAATTACGTGAATTTCTGCCGGGAAAAATACAACTGCCTGCCCGTGGAGTTCGTCGCCGAACACGAATGGCTCGGCCCTGACGTCTGGTTCGCCCACGCCGTGCACCTGCAACCCGGTGAAATTCGCATGCTGGCGCAGACCGGCACCGGCATTTCCCACTGCCCGGTGAGCAATGCACGCCTGGGCAGTGGCGTTGCCCCAGTGCCGCAGATGTACGAGGCGGGCGTGCCGATCTCCCTCGGAGTCGACGGCGTCGCCTCCAACGAATCCGGGAGCATGGTCGGCGAGGCGAACACCGCATGGCTGATCCACCGCGCCGAACAAGGCGCCTCGGCGACGACAGCCGAAGATGTCATCCACTGGGGTACGGCGGGCGGCGCGCAGGTGTTGGGCCTTGGCGCCGTTGGTACGCTGGAAGTCGGCCAAGCGGCGGATCTGGTCGTCTACGGCCTCGACCACCCACGCTTCTACGGCTTCCACGACAGGGCCGTCGCACCGGTGGTGGCGGGCGAACCGATCACGGTGAAATACAGCCTGGTCGGCGGGCGGATCGTGGTGGATAACGGCGTGATTCCGGGGCTGGATATCGAACGCATGCGCGCCGAGGCATGGGAGGGGGTGCAGGCGATGATGAAGGTCGACGATTGATCGAAATACCCTGTAGGAGCTGCCGGAGGCTGCGATCTTTTGATCTTGTTTTTCAACATCAAGATCAAAAGATCGCAGCCTTCGGCAGCTCCTACACGGGGTACGCATTCGCACGATACGGGTTTGTCGTCTAGGGTTATTACCTCATCGGACAGAGTCCCTGCCAGCAACACCGGGCTCTTGATCAAGGAGAGACTGATGACGTCCCGCCGCAACATCGAACAGACCTATCGCACTTGGTCCAGCCCCATTCTGCTGGAATTGAAAAAGCGCGAACACCAAATGAAGCCCGTCGAGCGTCAGGCGCTGGAGAACGTATTGGTGGAAAGAAGATTGCTCGACACTGGCAATCCTGAAGGCAGTGAGCGCCGCCAGAGCCCGGCGAATAAAAACGGATAATTACCTGTAGGAGTGAGCCTGCTCGCGATGGCGTCGGCGCAGCCAAAATTTGTATCGCCTGACACTCCGCTATCGCGAGCAGGCTCACTCCTACAATTTCCGTGACACGGCTGAGGATTCAGCACACGCCCGAGGCCCCTGTGGGAGCTGGCTTGCCAGCGATGAGGCCGACAGCCCTTACATCGATGTTGCCTGACCCAAGGCCATCGCTGGCAAGCCAGCTCCCACACTGATTGGCAGTGTTTTCACACTCTGAGGTCAACACAAAACCCTGTAGGAGTGAGCCTGCTCGCGATGGCGTCGGCCCAACCAAAATTTGTGTCGCCTGACACACCGCTATCGCGAGCAGGCTCACTCCTACAAAGTCCGTGACATGGCTGAAGATTCAGCACACGCCCAAGGCCCCTGTGGGAGCTGGCTTGCCAGCGATTTGGCCGACAGCCTTTACATCAATGTTGCCTGACCCAAGGCCATCGCTGGCAAGCCAGCTCCCACAATGATTGGCGGTGTGTCAACACTCTGAGGTCAACACAAAACCCTGTAGGAGTGAGCCTGCTCGCGATGGCGTCGGCGCAGCCAAAATTTGTGTCGCCTGACACACCGCTATCGCGAGCAGGCTCACTCCTACAATTTCCGTGACATGGCTGAGAACTCAGCACGCCCCCGAGAACCCTGTGGGAGCTGGCTTGCCAGCGATAATGGCTCAGGTCAGTCCAGTAATCCGGCGCTTTTTAGCAAATCGCCCAATCCCTTCGGCACCAATGGCGCCTGCTCGCTGAAGCTTGAGCTGTCATGCCAGCGCACGGTAAAGGGCGCGCCGTCGCTTTCGTGGCCTTTGATTTGCGCATGCGTGTACACACCAGGATCGGCAAACGACGCGTCGTAGACCTGGACGATCTCGTGTCCCGGTTTGCCGTTATAGATGAACAGGCTTTCCAGCGTGCCAAGCAGGCGCAGGTCCGTTATTGACTGACCCAATTCCTCCTGCACTTCGCGCACGATGGCTTCGGCGCTGGTCTCGCCGAAATCGATTCCGCCGCCGATAGGCCGAAAGCAGGTTTGCTGGCTGACAGGGTCACGAAACTCGTTAACCAGAATGCTGCCATTGTGGTGAAAAACACAGAGTGCGAGGGCGCGGATACGCGGTTCGGCCATGGGGGTAAATCCATTTACAGGTGTGAGGCGCGGCATTTAAACATGATTTGCGCGGCACACCTGTGGCCATCATTTGCAGCACATCACCTCAGACCGGAGAAATCGTCGCGAGCATGCCAATCAGAACGGTGAGAACCAAAAACCCACCCAGAAAATACGCCATCTTGTTCATGTTGCTCTCCTTAATGCTGAGCTTGCGGTGCACTGGACGCTTCGGGATGAAGGACTGTCGCGAGTGACCGAACTGCGGGGGCAGTTTGATCCTGCATCTGAACCGAATACAGAGGCAGATTGAAACGAAAAAAGCGTATCAGATGGGATCTGATCTGTAGGAGTTGCGGCACGCTGCGATCTTTTGATCTTTAAAACAGGATCAAAAGATCGCTGCCTCGCTTCGCTCGAGAGCTCCTACAGGGAATGTCATAGAGCGATATCAGGCAGCGACATTAAACTTGCCCTGCCGGCGCTTTGATCTAGAGTCGAAGAACAATAAAAATCCAGAGGTGCAAATGACTGATCTGAACCTGCAACCCGGTGCCGCCGAATCCCTGAACCGCTGGCACGAGATGATCCGTACCGGCGACCTGAGCGCCCTGCCCGCGCTGCTTGATGCCAACGCCGTGTTTCGCTCGCCGATGGCGCACACGCCTTACCCTGGCGCGCAGGTCGTGGCGATGATTCTCAACACGGTGTTTGAGGTATTCGAGGACTTTGAATATCACCGCGAACTGGCGACAGCTGACGGTTTGAATGTGGTTCTGGAGTTCAGTGCCAAGGTGGGCGCGAAGGAACTCAAGGGCATCGACATGATTCGTTTCGATGAGCGCGGCAAGATTGTCGAGTTCGAAGTGATGGTGCGGCCACTCAGCGGCCTGCAAGCGCTGGGCGAAGAAATGGGCCGACGGCTTGGTGCCTACCTGGCTGCCGCCAAAGCCTGAACTCAGCACAATCCCCTGTAGGAGCTGCCGAAGGCTGCGATCTTCTGACTTTGCTTTGAAAAGCAAGATCAAAAGATCGCAGCCTTCGGCAGCTCCTACATGAGGGCACAAAAAAAGCCCACTGACCGTCGCCGGTTCAGTGGGCTTTGTGTGTCAGGGGTCTAGTTACAGAGCCATGTCACGTGCAGCGTTTTCCTTTGGTGCTTCAGCTTTTTCAGCCGGAGCAGTTGCCGCCGGAGCAGCAACCTGACCGATCACTGGAGGCGTCGGCAGTTCGAGGATTTTAGCGGTGTAAGCCCACTCTGCAGCCACTTTGGCTGGATCGCTGTTCAGCTGAGTGCCGTAGCTTGGAACGATCTGGTGCAGTTTGGATTGCCACTCTGGGGTCGCGACTTTGTCTTTGAAGACTTTCTGCAGCACGCTCAGCATGATCGGTGCAGCGGTCGACGCGCCTGGCGATGCGCCCAGCAGGCCGGCGATCGAGCCGTCTTGCGAAGCAACGATTTCGGTGCCCAGTTTCAGCACGCCGCCAGCCGCTTCATCACGCTTGATGATTTGCACGCGTTGGCCGGCCTGCCACAGGCGCCAGTCTTCGGCTTTGGCGTTCGGGAAGTATTCCTTCAGCGCGTTCAGGCGGTCTTCATCCGACAGCATCAGTTGACCGGCAAGGTACTCGACCAGCGGGTATTCCTTGATGCCGACCTTGGTCATAGGCCAGATGTTGTGGGTGGTGGTACTGGTCAGCAGATCCAGATACGAGCCTTCCTTCAGGAACTTGGTGCTGAAGGTCGCGAATGGGCCAAACAGAATGACGCGCTTGCCGTCCAGGACACGGGTGTCCAGGTGCGGAACGGACATCGGCGGTGCGCCAACCGAAGCTTTACCGTAGGCCTTGGCCAGATGCTGCTCGGCGATGGTCGCGTTGTCGGTCACCAGGAACGAGCCGCCAACCGGGAAGCCTGCGTATTCCTTGGCTTCAGGAATGCCCGACTTTTGCAGCAGGTGCAGTGCACCGCCGCCCGCGCCGATGAACACGAACTTGGCGTCGGTTTCGTTTTTGGTGCCGTCTTTCAGGTTTTTGTAGCTGACGCGCCAGGTGCCGTCTTCGTTCTTGGTGATGTCCTGCACTTCGCTGGACAGTTTCAAGTCGAAATTAGGCTTGGTCTGCAGGTAGCCGGCGAACTGGCGGGTGATTTCGCCGAAGTTCATGTCGGTACCCAGCGGGCTCCAGGTGGCCGCGATTTTCTGGTTCGGGTCACGCCCTTCCATCATCAGCGGGACCCACTTCTTGATCACAGCCGGGTCTTCGGAGTACTGCATGCCGGCGAACAGCGGGCTCGCTTGCAGGGCTTCGTAACGCTTTTTCAGGAACTTGATGTTGTCATCGCCCCACACAAAGCTCATGTGCGGAGTGGTGTTGATGAACGAGCGAGGGTTCTTCAGAACGCCTTGCTGAACCTGCCAGGCCCAGAACTGACGGGAAACCTGGAACGCTTCGTTGATCTCGACGGCTTTCGGGATCGTGACGTTGCCTTTGTCGTCTTCCGGGGTGTAGTTCAGCTCAGCGAGAGCCGAGTGACCGGTACCGGCGTTGTTCCAGCCGTTGGAGCTTTCCAGGGCGACGCCATCGAGGCGCTCGACCATTTCCATCGACCAGGTCGGTTCCAGCTCATTGATCCACACACCCAGGGTGGTGCTCATGATGCCGCCGCCGATCAGCAGTACGTCGACTTTCTTGGCCTCTGCCGCATGAACGGAGGTCAGCCCCATCGACAAAGCCAGCCCTAGCAAGGCCGTGTTCACTTTTTTAAACATCTGTTGCACCTATGATAAAACGCCTTCCGCCCGCCTCTGTTATCTGCATGCGATCCGCTTTGATGACGCTCAGGCTGGCGTCGCAGATTCCGGCACACTTCAATTTTGACGGGTGGGCACACAAGGCCGACATGCCGCATCGACCTCAGTTAATGTCCCTTCTGAACTGACTTCTTATCATTATTGGCTCAGCTACTTGAGCGACAGGGATTCCATCTGCCCGCCCGTAAGGCAAGCAAACTGAATAAGGTCAAACCAAGTTGGCGCGCAGAATATCACGTCAGGGCAAACCCGCGCGTCTGTTCCCGACCTGAGAGTCTTTTTCCGCTCAGGGACTTATCGGCAGCCGGGCGCCGAACATGACCCTGATGATAGTTGCCGGCTGAAAGCGCTCTGCATTCAAGTGTAGTTACGTGTGTGATGAAGTGCCTTGAGCCGCTGTGTAATCAATTAATAACCTGCTACGTTGTACGATGACTGATGAATGCTATCGAGTAATCAGTCATCAACCTCATAACAACAAGGAAACAGCACTCATGACCAAGTCCCGCCTCCTGATCGGATTTCTTTGCGCCTTTAGCGGCTACACCATGGCCGCCGCTGCCCCGGCCGAGAAGGATGTTGCCCAAGCGGTCGATCATCTGACCCAGGCGATGCTGCACAAAGACATTGCCGAACTGAATGCCCTCACCGCGCCCAACCTGACCTACGGCCATTCCAGCGGCAAGATCCAGGACAAGAAAGCGTTCATCGCCGATATCGAAACCGGCAGGAGCGCCTTCAAAACCCTGGAGATGCAAAACCAGACCATCACCCTGTCAGGCGACACCGCGCTGGTGCGCCATCACTTCTCCGCCCAGGCATTGAAGGGCACTGAAGTGATACCAACCGAGATCGAGAACTTTCAGATCTGGCAGAAGCAAGGTGGCAAATGGTTGCTGGTGGGTCGGCAGGCTTTCAAGTTCTGAATGATGTGAATATGGCCTGAATGGTTGTGGGCTGATATGGCCCCATCGCGAGCAGGCTCACTCCTACAGGGGTCGGTGGTGTTACGCACAAAACCTGTGGGAGCTGGCTTGCCAGCGATGAGGTCGGCATATCCAGCATCGATATCGACTGACTCACCGCTATCGCTGGCAAGCCAGCTCCCACAGGGATTTTCGGTGTACGCAGGATGCGTACACATGGCTTAAAAATGTGGGAGGGAGCCTGCTCGCGATGACGGCCGACCGGACTCCACAAATCCACAATCAACCATCACAACCGAAACCGATCCACCGACTGCGCCAACTGCCCCGCCAGGCTCGACAACTCATCCGTGGTATTCGCCGTTTGCCCAATCACTCGACTATTGCCCTCGGACATCCCCGCAATCATTTCCACCTGATGGGCGATTTCGTTACTGGCCAGGCTCTGCTCTCCGATCGTGCGGGTGATGTCGTTCACCAGTTGCGTGGTGCTCAACGTCGCTTCAAGGATTTCGCGAATCGCCCGCTCGACGTCGGCGGTCACCGCCATGCCCTTGTCGACCTGCGCCACGCCGGCCTCCATGCTACTGACGGCCTCGCGCGTGCTGTGCTGAATGCGTGCAACCATGGCGGCGATTTCCTGGGTTGATGCACTGGTTCGCGCGGCCAGACTGCGCACTTCATCAGCCACCACCGCAAAGCCCCTGCCCTGCTCGCCCGCCCGGGCCGCTTCGATGGCGGCGTTGAGCGCCAACAGGTTGGTCTGGTCGGCAATGCCCTTGATCACCTGGATGATGTTGAAAATGCCTTCTGACTCCTGATCCAGTGTGCGAATAACCTGCGCCGACTGTTGCGCCGAACGAGCGATATCATCCATGTCGCTCACCACTTGATGGATCACCTGGCCACCATTTTTCGCCAGGGACTGCGCCTGATTGGCCATGCCCAGAGCGCGTTCGGCGTGGCGGGTAATGTCCTCGATACTCGCGGTCATCTGGCTGGCGGCGGCAGCCATGGTCCCGGCGGCGGCGCTTTGCTGCTGGCTGCTGTCGGCAACCTGATGGCAGCCGTGGCTCAGTTGTTCGCTCATGCCGCTGACGCCTTGGGCATTGCGCCGAACCACATCGATCATGTTGCGCAGGTCCCGCTGCATGGTTGCCAGCGTGCGAATCAAGACGCTGGCCTCGTCCTTGCCTGAGGGCTCGACGATCGGCTCACTGAGGTTGCCGTGGGCGATGCTCTCAGCGATGCGACTCGCAGACTTCAATGGCCCGAGAATACTCAGCATCACCCAGCGCCCCTGCGCCAGCAGCAAAAGCAAACTGGCGACCAACACAACGCCGAGTGCGATATTGGCATTGTGGATCGCCGCTTCAGTACCTTGGCTGGTCTGTGCCGTATTGGTTTCAATCAACTCACTCAAAGCGCCCATTTGCTCTTCGAGCTGACTGAAAACATTGTTGAAACTACCGAGTTGCTGCTGCGCCGCTTCCGGGTTATCCAGCGCCAGCCCGACAATGCGCTCACCAGTGCTTATATACGTGTCGAGGCTGGGCTTGATCTGCTCCAGCGCCGTGCGCAATGCCGGGTTGATCGGCAGCTTGATGTTCTCGTCGAGCACTTCGCGAAAATGCCCCGCGTGTTCACCAATCGAAGCGCGTACCTCGGCCGCCGTGCTGGTGCTTTTACCCAGGCCCACCAGCATCGCCGAGTAGACATCGGCACGCAGGGCGTCGTGCATCATGTCGGCTTCCATGTGGTTGCGCAGCGCGCTCATGCTGACCGCGTTGTCGCTGACCGCCGTGGCCATCCGCAGGTTGCCGACGTAGCTGACCAGACTGACGATCAATGCCGTCAGCAGACTGGTAACAATCAGCAACACTAAACGCAGTTTGATCGTCACAGTGGAATCCTCTCTGGGTACGCTGAAAAAGCCCTTGTCAGCCCTTCAGTTAAGCCTGTTTGCGCCGTTCTGCTGCGCCAGAACGTGTCAGCAGTTGTCTGCGCGAAGACGCAACCCGGCAAAACTTTCGGAATGTGCGACGAGTCTCATTTTGCAACGTAGCCGAATCCAGCGTTCATCGCCCGTTAATGCGCATTGGTTATTGAATCGGCCTTCTGAAAATCGTGTAGCAAAAGGAAACGCTTATGAAACGCGCAGTCTGGTTGGGTTTGCTCGGCACCTTGGCCATCGGTACCGCTCAGGCGGCAACGGAAAAAGTCTCCATCAATCTGGTTAGCGCTGACGGTGCACCGCAGGCAATCGGTGCAGTGACGATCAGCGAGACGCCTTATGGCCTGCTGTTCACACCGGATCTGAAATCCCTGCCGGCCGGCGTTCATGGCTTTCATGTGCATGAAAACGGCAGCTGCGAGGCCGGCATGAAGGACGGCGTCAAAGGTGCTGCACTGGCCGCTGGTGGCCACTTCGATCCACAGAAAACCGGCAAACACCTCGGGCCCTATGCAGACGGTCATTTGGGCGACCTGCCGGCGGTTTACGTGACCGCTGACGGTATCGCCAACTATCCGGTGCTGGCGCCACGCCTGAAGAAAATCTCCGAAATCAAAGGCCACGCCCTGATGATCCACGCCGGCGGCGATAACCACGCCGACATGCCCAAGCCTTTGGGTGGTGGCGGTGACCGTATGGCGTGCGGCGTAATCTGATAGCCATCAGGCCGGGTGACTCGCGACAGTGTCACCCGTGTCTGTCATGCGCACCCTCAGGGAACTCCCGCCCCTCGCGCCCCTCTCACCTATGTAGTACTTCCCTTTTGCTTCGCGCTTGTGGAGGAATACCGTCATGCGCAAGTTAGTGCTCGTTTCTTCTTTACTCTTATGCCTGCCCGTGGGTACTGCTCTGGCCAAAGTTGATGCCGGAGATGTCGCGACCTCTGCAGGTGTCTCCGCGTCGCTGTATTCGACCTTCAAGGATCACAAAATGGTGATTCCGGCTCGTGACGACCTGTCTGCATTTGTCGCCAGTGGCGGGGCCATTCGTGGGGTTTATCTTGAATCGGTGCTGCAACAGGTGCGTCAGAACAATCCCGGCATCAATGCCAGCGATGAAGACCTGGCCAACGCGATTCTGGTGCATTACGAAGGGTTGAATCAGTAGCTGTCACGGACGAAGCCGCCGATGGACGGCAGCTGAAGGCGCATAGGCAAAATTGTCCGACGGCCTCTATGATGGAGGCCATGACGACTCCTGCGCCAATGCGCTCACCCTGCCCCCCCGGCGCCTGCAATTGCGGGCGCGACCCGTTGGTGGAGAAACCCGACGCAGATCTTCGCATCCTGCTGCTGACCCGCGAGCAGGAAAAAGTCTTGCTCGCACGACTGGAAAAGCTCAAAGACCTCGCCGATCTCCGACATCTGCAAAACCGCATGTTTGAGCAGTTGGGGATTCGTGTAGACATATCGCCCGGTTTTCACGAAGTCCGCACCATGCTGGGCATCGACATTCAGATCGAGGAAATCCCGGGGCTGTGCCGCAAGACGCGCAAATCGATACCGGCAGCCATTCGCCGCGGACTCAACAATAATCCCGAAATCGCTTTCGAACTGCTCAACGCCCACGATTTGCTGCGCGGTACCTGATCACTTCTTCATGCCCACCCGTTTGCGCATCTCGGCAGTGATGCTCTGACGGGTTTTCTTCATGTCCGCCCAGGGCTCGTCGCCGACCTCCGCCAGCCGCTCATGGACGTTGTGGATATTCCACTGATTGCCACCCTTGATCTCGGCGACCTCCTCCCGAAACAGCGGCACCGATACCGGCAGGCCTTCGCGAGTACGCGCCGCATAAGTGCAAATAGTCGTGGCTCCGAGGCCGTTACGCAGGTAATCAATGAAGATCTTCCCGACGCGATTTTTCGGCCCGGACACCGCCGAGAAACGATCCGGCAACAGCTTGGCCATATGACTGACAATCGCGTGGCTGAAATCCTTGACCTCGTCCCAACCCAGTTTGCGTATCAGCGGCACCACTAGGTGAATGCCCTTGCCGCCGCTGGTCTTGAGGAACGCCTTGAGCCCCAGTTCATCCAGCACCGTGAGGGTCAGCGCAGTAGCTTCGACCATGCTTTTCCACGGCAGCGCCGGGTCCGGATCGAGGTCGAGAACGAAGCGGTCGGGCTTGTCCAGGTCAACCGTTGTGGCGTTCCAGGTGTGTAGTTCAACGGTGCTCATCTGCACCGCGCCAATCAGCGCTTCGGCGTTATTGATCAGCATCACCGGTTGGCCGGTGATGTCTTTGTCCAGCGTAGTGATTCCGGGTATCGCCAAGCGCTCGGCGTTTTTCTGGAAGAACAGTTCGCCGGCGATGCCATCCGGCGCGCGGACCAAGGCGACCGGGCGATCCTTGAGTTGCGGCAGAATCCATTCGGCGACGCTGGCGTAATATTCGGCCAACTGCATTTTGGTGGTGCCACTGACGGCATCGATCACTCGATCGGGGTGGGTGATGCGCACTTTGCCATTGGCCAGGCCGAGCTGCGATGGCGCGGTTTCGGCCTGCGAAGGTTTGCTCTCTGCGGCTTTCTTCGCCGGTTTCTTCGCGGGGGCTTTCTTCTCTGAAGTCTTCACGGGCTTGGCTCGCTCCTCAGTGATGTCCTTCGCCGGTTTGTCATCGCGCAAACCATGAAACACTGCGTGGCGCACTGAGCCATCCTTGGTCATTTCGGCAAACGCCACTTCCGCCAGCAACTTCGGCTTGAGCCAGTGCACACCTTTTGCCTCGAAACCGCTGGGTGGATTGACCACCGCGGCGGTCTTTACCTGCAACGGTTTGAGTTGGGCGAGGATGCTTTTCAGCGTTGTTTCATTGAAACCGGTGCCGACCTTGCCGGCATAGCGCAACTCACCGCTGTCGCGGTCATGCAGCCCTAGCAACAATGCACCAAACGCACTGCGCGCACCTTTGGGATCGGTGTAGCCGACGATGACGAATTCCTGACGATGTTTGCACTTGAGCTTGATCCAGTCACCGCTACGTCGCGACACGTAGGGCGAGCCGAGGCGTTTGCCGATCAGGCCTTCCATCTGCATCTGACACGCGCTGTTGAGCAGCGCATCCGGGGTCTCATCAAAGGCTTCAGAGAACCGCAACAAGGGCTGCTCATGGGCGCCGAGAACCGTGGACAATGCTGCGCGACGTTCCTCGACCGCGACTTCACGCAGGTCGACGCCGTTGAGATAGGGCAAGTCGAAAAGGTAATAGAGGATGTTGGTGCTTTTGCCGGAATCGAAAGCATTTTGCAGCGCCTGAAAATCCGGCACGCCCTGCTCGTTGGCAACCACCATTTCACCGTCGAGCCAGGCCGATTCCAGTCCCAGCGCGGCAAGGGCCTCGGCCTGTTTCGGTAACTTGTGCGTCCAGTCGTGACCATTGCGCGTGAACAACTGCACCTGGTCATGATCGATCCGCGCCATGATCCGGTAGCCGTCAAACTTGATTTCGTAACTCCACTCGCCGGCCGGGGCGCTGTCGACCAAGGTCGCCAACTCGGGTTTGAGCTGCGCGGGGATCTTCGCTTTGTGTGCGCCGGTCAACGTGCCCGAAGGCTTTTTGCGGGTCTTGGGGGCGGCCTTCTCCAGCGGTTTAACCTGCTTGGCCGCAAGCTTCGGTTTGTCGACCAACGTACGCTCGCTGAGCACGCTGTCCGGCTCGGCCACCAGCACGTCGTAGTCGTCCTGCGGGCGGGCGGCGCTGTCCTGATGTTTGATCAGAAACCAGTTTTCCTTTTTGCCCGGCATGTGCGTGCGCACCAGATTCCAGACGCCGGCCAATTTCTCGCCCTGCAGTTCAAATTTGAGCTTGCCCTTGGCGTAGGCCTTTTGCGGATCTTCCAACGGAATCCATACGCCGCGATCCCAGACAATCACATCCCCGGCGCCGTAATGCCCTTCGGGAATGCTGCCTTCGAACGTAGCGTAATCCAGCGGATGATCTTCGACATGCACCGCCAGGCGTTTGACCTTGGGGTCGAGCGACGGCCCCTTCGGTACCGCCCAGCTCTTCAGCGCGCCATCGAGTTCGAGGCGAAAATCATAATGCAGGTGCGAGGCGTCATGTTTCTGGATGCAAAACTGCAAGGCGTGATCACCGGCCGTTTTCTTGCCCGAACGCTTTACCGCCGCCGGTTCAGACGTTGCCGAGAAATCGCGCATGCGGTTGTAGTCATCGAGGTTCCTGCTCATGGCACACCTGCCTTGTTTCAGCCAATACGGGTCACGGTCAAGGCGACCACGGCAATCCGGTCGACTCGCTGATAACCGGGGTTTATCAGTTCTTCACCGAACACATCCGGGTCGAGCTCGCGGTACGTCCAGCCAAAGCGCGATTCATCGAGTCGTGGCAACACTGTGTCGAGAAACGGGTCGCGACCATCGACCATCGCCACTCCGGTGTACAGCACCAGGGAACCGCCAGGAGTCAGCCGGTTGAGTGCCTGCTCGACAATGCGCAGCGACAACCCGGCGCCCAATGTGCCGCCACCATGCCGGTAGGCGCGTGCGGCCGGATCAGCCATGTACGGCGGGTTGGCAACGATCAAGTCGAAATCGCCGTCAACGCCTTGCAGAATGTCGCTGTTACACGCTTCGACGTTGGCCACTTCCGCCAGTGCCGCATTGATCGTGGTCAGGCGCAGCGCGGCGGGGTTGATATCCAGCGCCAGCACCTGCGCCTCGCGGCGGGCACGGGCGATCAGGATCGCGCCGACGCCGGCGCCACATCCGATGTCGACGGCGCGGTGGATCGGCGCGAAGTTCTGCTGCAAATGCGCGTGAATCAATTGCGCGAAACGGTAGGTGTCCGGGCCGAAAAATACCGAGTCGGCGGCATCCGTGGGAAACGCCGAATGTACAAACAACATATCGTCCAGGCTCGACCAGCGCACCCGACTCTTCAGGTGCCCTTCGTACGTGTCGATGACTTGAGCGTCCAGCAGTTGCTGCTGCTCATCAGCGGACAACAAGCCCGGCTCAAACGGCCGTGACCAGCCAAACACATCGCGCAGAGAGTCGGCAAACTGACCTTCGTCGCGCTGGTTGACCCGCTGATGGGTCAGCGGCGTCGGGGTGGTGAAACGGTAGCCGTCAGCCTGCAAGCGCCGGCCCAATTGCAGCAGCGCGAGGTCATGGGTGGACAGTTGATCTTCCTGAGTCATTGACGATTTCCTTAAGGCAAACGGGATTTGAGATCGATGAACCGGCGGGTCGCGAGCAACCCGGCCGGGTGCGCATGCCGGGCCGGCGCGAGCCATGGGATGAGCGTCGCCATTTGGGCGTGGCCATCCTGCCCTTGCAGCGTGTCGTTGAGCTGCTGCACATCGGGGTCCTGTTCAGGCACCTCGATCGGGGAGTTGGCGGGGGCGTGTCGACGCAACGCGGTGGGTTTGTTCGCGGGTTTCCAGTCGCCGGCAATCCAGTCGTGCACCAGTTGTTTTTCGTAGGCGCTGAACACCCCGAACATGGCCGCGCCATCGCCGTCGATCAACTGCCAGAAACGGCTGGCCTGCGGGTCTTCGTGGCGTTTGATCCAGCCCTTGTTCTGGAGCGCTTGCAGGAAGCCGGGCAGATGCTCGGGTTCGGCCAGCCACTGGTTGACGGTCTTGCCTTCAAAGCGGCAATAGTCCGAGTGCATGTGCTGAGCGAACGGGCACTTGCGCTCCAGCATCGCCAGCAATTCGCGCTCAAGGTCGAAGCCTTCGATGATCGCGCGGCTGCCCTGCCCCAGATCATTGAGCCGATAACCCAGCGATACCCGACGCAGAAAATCGGCGCGATCCGCCTCAAGCGGCAACAGATCCAGAACGGCCTGCACGGCTTTTTGCGCATGGCCGGTGCTGGCGTTGTCGATGGTCACGTGGAGGGTGAAATAGTACGGATCAATGCCCAACTCGCTGAGTTCGTAACTGCTGATCAGCAAATGCAACGGCAGTTGTTCGTAGCCGAGGTTGTAGCCGATTACCTCGGGCAAAAATTCATCGCCGCAGGCACCGAGAGCCAGTTGCAGCGCGCCCTGCAGATAGCGTCCGTCTTCCAGGAGGCTGGCATGATCGAGGTCGTGCTCGGCCAGCAGTTTGCGGTAGATCACCACATGGTTTTGCGCCGGATTACCCTCCCCCAGTTCTTCCAGATACGTGCAGAGCAAACCGCTGAAACGTGGATCGCGCCAATGCTGCAACAAGCCATACAGCCACGCGCCATCGACCAGTTTGGTTGGCGCCACCGCTTGTAGAAAGTACAGCGCATGAGCCTTGCTGGTGAAGAATTGCCGTGGCCCACCGGCCTTGCGTTGTTGCAGATACTCGGCGTATTGCCGGGCGACGTCGGCGCAGTGCTCGGCCACCCAGGTGTGCCAGGCCGATGGATCGTGCGGGAGTTCCTCGGGCAACGCTGCGGCGCGTTGCAGTTGTTCGTTCAAGAACGTTTGCGCGAGGCCTTGGGAGTTCTCCTCGCGCAATAGCGTTTCGTAAATGCCACGCAGATTGCCGGCAGGTGTGATCGCTTGTGCTTGGGCCGGCACAGATTGCAAACGTGTCAGGACAGTCATGGCAATATTCTCGGTCGATTGGTACGGCGCTGTTTCGCGCCTCTACAGCAGCAGAGGGGCTGCGCGTGCCAAAAATTCAATCGACCTCAAAAATGCCCTGACGGACGGCGTACCACCGTCGCTGACCACACTCCCCTGTAGGAGCTGCCGAAGGCTGCGATCTTTTGATTTTGATTTTTTAGAAGCAGGGTCAAAAGATCATCCGATCGCGGCCCGAGCCTTCGGCAGCTCCTACAGAGTTACATGGTGCAATGGTTCGAAGTCACGGTGGGCTGGGCCTCGGCTAACGTTGAGGGACTTGAAAGCAATTGAGGGCAATGGAATGCCTGTAGCTGCAAAAGCGTGTGGCTTGCGCAAGGGGCGGTGTAGCGAGATGGGGCGTGTTTATCTGCTGACTGCGGTTGTGTATGAGCGGCGGCCGGTATTTTCAGATTGGCGCGTGGGGCGGTTGTTGGTTGAGCAGATGCGCGCTGTTGATGAGGAAGGAATGGTTCAGTCGCTTGCCTGGGTGGTGATGCCGGATCATATGCATTGGCTGGTAGAACTGAGGCGCGGTTCGTTGGCTGAGTTGATGCGCCGCGTCAAATCGAGGAGCTGCCGCGCGATCAATCTGAAGTGCGGGAGTCAGGGGCGGCTGTGGCAGCGGGGTTATTACGATCGGGCATTACGCAAGGAGGACGACCTGAAAGCGGCTGCACGCTACATCGTCATGAACCCATTGCGGGCCGGATTGGTTCAGCGGTTGGGGGATTATCCACTTTGGGATGCGATCTGGCTTTAAGATCAAAAGATCGCAGCCTTCGGCAGCTCCTACACGTAGATCCCTGTAGGAGCTGCCGAAGGCTGCGATCTTTTGACCTTATAACAAGACGGCACCCCAAGCAGGCAATCACCACCCCCTGTAGGAGCTGCCGAAGGCTCGGGCCGCGATCGGACGATCTTTTGATGTTATGCCGTGCCGCTGGCCTGTTGTTCCAGATGCACCTGCAACTCAGGATCAATCCCCAGCGCCGCCGCCAACTCGTCCAGATAAGTGCGTTCGGCATCTTGCTGGTCGTCCACCAGCAGGATGCTGGCCAGGTACATTTCGGCCGCCACCGCCGGGTCGTCGTTTGCGGCTTGTGCGACTTCGGCGGCATTGAGCGGCTTGGCGACTTCGGCGTCCAGCCATTGCTGTAGTTGCGGATCATCGGTGTGTTTGCCGATTTCACTGCTTATAAGATGTTTTTCCGTTTCGTCGATGCGCCCGTCCGCCTTGGCCGCAGCGATCAAGGCGCGCAACACCGCGTGGCTGTGCTCTTCGATTTCCGGGCCGGCGAGCAGATTGGCCGTCTGCGGCGTTTGTTGCGGTGCCGTGCTGGCCTGATTGCGTTGCCAGGCTTGATACGCCTGCCAGGCCATCATCCCCAGTGATGCCAGCGCCGCATAATTAGTCCCGCCGGAACGGCTTTGCGTGCTGCCACCCAGTGCGCCGCCCAACCCACCGCCACCGCCGCCGAGCAGCCCGCCGAGCAAACCACCCAACCCGCCAAGCCCGCCAGCCGCGGCGCCGCCACGCGTGCCTGTGGAATTCGCGCCACCGAGCAAGCCACCCAGCAAACCACCGAGGCCGCCCAAACCGCCACCGGCCGCCGCACCACTTTGTTGACCCGCCGCGCCCTGGCCCCGCAGCAGTTGTTCAAGCAAATCGCTGGTGTTCATGACGTCATCCTCAAGCATTGAGATTTACTGCGTCTGGCAACGATAGACCGCTGCGGGCGTTGCGCCAGCACCGTTTGGCCGATGCCGTAGCCGCTGAATTATTTCGCTCGCGTATTTTTTCGATGGACAGCTAAGATTCAGGGTAGGTGAACCTTATCCCGGCCCGACCGGTCGATAGCTGCAACCCGAACCGGTTTGCCGGCACTCTTGCTGTCCAAGGGTGATACCCGGCTGGCATTAATTTCTGGAGAACGCCCCCGTGATATCCACCGTCCACATAGCCAGGCTAAAGGCCTGGGGCGCCCATGGTTTTACCGCGACCGGCGTGGTCACCGCATTTCTGGCCACCCTCGCCCTGCTGGAAAACCAGCCGACCCACTGCCTGATGTGGCTGGGGGTGGCGCTGATCGTCGATGGCCTTGACGGCGCACTGGCGCGCAAGGTCAATGTGCAGTCGGTGCTGCCGAGTTTCGACGGCTCGGTCCTTGATCTGGTGATCGACTACCTGACTTACGTGTTCATTCCGGCACTGTTCATCTATCGCTACATTCCGCTGCCGGATTACACACTGTTGCTGACGGTGTCGCTGATTCTGGTGTCGTCACTGTTCTGTTTCTGCAACGTCAACATGAAGAGCAAGGACAACTACTTCGTCGGCTTCCCTGCGGCGTGGAACGTGGTCGCATTGTGCCTCTACATCATCGGCCCTGGGCCATGGATCACCTTTCTGACCGTCATCGGCCTGGCGCTGCTGACCGTGACACGGATGAAGTTCCTGCATCCGTTTCGTGTGCGTCGGTTCATGCCGATCAACATTGCCGTAACGGCGATCTGGCTGTTGTGCAGTCTGTCGCTGGTGCTCAACCATCCGGTGATCAACCCATTGGTGATGGGTTTGTGGTTGCTGATGTCGGCGTACTTTCTGGGGATCTGCATTTGGCGTACGGCGCTGGAGTGGTTTGATCGGTCGCAGGTGAAGTAGTCCTTCACTTCAAAACATCTCTCATTGTAGGAGTGAGCCTGCTCGCGATTACGGTGTATCAGCCAAGTTTTATTTCGACTGAATAACCGCTATCGCGAGCAGGCTCACTCCTACACGGGTTCATCTCTGAATGCACTAGCGCTTGTTGATCACCACCTCCAGATATTCACTCGGCACCACCAGCGAGTCCTTTCCCGCGCGGTTCAACCGGTTGAGCAAATCCGCCAGGTCACTTTCCAGCGCCTGACCGCTTTCCGGTGGCAGCGCGGCGAAAGCCTTGTGCACCGGCCCGTACCAGTGCCGAAAGATGTCGATGAAATGCGCTGCCGAGCGATAACGGAAATTGAATTCGCGCCGCGTTACCTGCACGACAAAATCCTGATCATCGAAATGTTTGTGCAGCCACACCTCCGTGCCCCAGTTCGACGGCGGCTGTGCGCCGGCCGGCGGTGGCAGATGCCGGCCGAGGGTCTTGAACATTTGCCCGACAAAACCTTCCGGGGTCCAGTTGGCCAGACCGATCCGTCCACCACGCCGGCAGACGCGTGCCAACTCGGCAGCGGCCTTGTCCTGATCCGGCGCAAACATCACCCCGAACGTCGACAGCACCGCCGCAAAACTGCCATCGGCGAACGGCAAGGCTTCGGCGTCGGCGACTTGAAACGTCACGTCCAGATGTTCGGCGCGGGCGCGATCCTGGCCGCGCTCCAGCAGTGCCGCGACGTAATCGGTCGAGGTGACCCGACAACCACGTCGCGCCGCCGCCAGCGTCGCATTGCCGTTGCCGGCAGCCACATCCAGCACGTCTTCATCGCAGCGCAGATCGCAGGCTTCGGCGAGGTTTTCGCCGACAATTTGTAGTGTGGTGCCGATCACGGCGTAATCGCCGCTGGCCCAGGCGACTTTCTGGCGTTCCTTCAAGGCAGTGAGATCAATCGGGGTACTCATAACTACGAGCTCCGTTGTTTTTAAAGGGCAGCGCCGAGGGCCCTGCTCAGCCACTATCGCGCCGAGTCAGGCCAGCGTCCCTGCCGGTCGTCTGGAGGCCTCGAAAACAGCCGTTTTGCCGATAAGTGGTGGAGATCTGTAAAGCGTCTGCAACAGATCAGGCATCAGGCAGCCGGGGCCTTGGCCTCTTCCAGCAACTGCTTGATCATCTGCTCCTGCGCTTCGTAGCGACCTTCGCCGAAGTGGCTATAACGCATCTGCCCCTTGGCGTCGATCAGGTAATGCGCCGGCCAGTACTGATTGTTGAAGGCGCGCCAGATCGCATAGTTGTTGTCGATGGCCACTGGATAAGTGATGCCGAGTTTCTCCACTTGGTCCCGAACATTGTCGATGATCCGCTCGTAGCCGTATTCCGGAGTGTGTACGCCAATCACCACCAGGCCATCCTTGTCGTACTTCTTCGCCCAGTCCTTGACGTACGGCAGGGTGCGCTGGCAGTTGATGCAGTCGTAGGTCCAGAAATCCACCAGCACGACTTTGCCACGCAGGGATTCGGCACTCAGCTGCGGTGAATTGAGCCATTGCACGGCACCGGACAGCGACGGCATCGCGCCTTTACTCTCGTCCATCATCGAATCTGCGCGAACTTTGCTGACGAGGAAGTCGACCACTTTCGGCACGTTCTCCAGCACGTTTCTCTCGACGCTGGTGACGCCTTCGGACGACGTGCCGGCCAGCAAGGTTTTATCGGCGCCAGTGGAAATCACTGCCACAGCGGCAAGCACTGCGACACCTGCGCCGCGACGAAACCACCCGGTGAACGGAATCGAGGGTTTCAAGCGATTGACCAAACCACGACCAGCGAAGATCAACGTCCCCAGCGACAGCGCACTGCCCGCGCCGTAGGCCAGCAGCAACAAGCTGGTCTGGGCGTTGGCGCCTTGCAGCATGGCGCCAGTGAGGATCACGCCGAGGATCGGCCCGGCGCAGGGTGCCCAGAGCAACCCGGTGGCCACGCCGATCATCACCGAACCCGTGGGCCCGGCCTTCTTGCTGGCGTCCGGGTCGAGGCGGTTGCCGAGCAACACAAACGGTCGCGCCAGCCAGTCACCCACGCGCGCCGAGATCAGCGACAGCGCAAACAGCGCCATGACGATCAAGGCGATGTGGCGGCCGGTGTTGCTGGCCTGAATCACCCACTCACTGCTGACCACGGCCAGACTGGAGATCAGGGCGAAGGTCAGGGTCATGCCGCCGAGGGTCAGCAGAACCGAGGAACGTTTACGGTCGGCGTTGGCGAACAGGAACGGCACCACCGGCAAGATGCAGGGGCTGAGCACGGTCAACAAACCGCCGAGGAACGCGATCAAGTACATAAAATCACCCTGGGTTGGCGGGGAGGAACCGAGAGACGTTGTTCATCGGTTCTGCCTGTAAAAACGTGATATTCAGTTGCCGTCGTTGCAACCGTCAGCGAATTTGCTGTAATCGAGTACGCGGGTTTTGCCGGCCGAATCCAGATAGGTCATGCGCGCATCGACAATCCCGCAGGTCACCGAGTTGTCCTGGGTCAGCGAAATGACTTTCTGGATATCCAGGTGGGTGCCGTAGTTGTAAGTTTGCGCGGTGACTTCGGCTTCGGCGCGGGCCGACAGGGTGCAGATGTTCAGAGCGGCAAACAGGCAGGCGGCGATAACGGACGAGTTTTTCATGGCGTGTTCCTCATGGCTGCAAAGGGTTTGAGCCGAGGCGTCATGGAGTGCCTCGATGGAGCCTATTTGAGGCTCACGAGGTATCGCGCATGTGTCGGAAAATGGCTGCTAACCCTCGCTGTGTATCTGCGCCGCCCGGGGATACACAGCGATACAAAACCCTGAAAAATCGCTTTTTTGCGTCTGCGTGTATCGCTTGTAACGCCAGATACACTGCAATACAAAGGCAGGCAGGCGAGCCCCCGAAGGCTCGATAGACTGCGTGACATTCCCCTTTGCCAGAGGCCAGGCCCCATGGAACATGTCGATCACATTCTCATCGTCGACGACGACCGCGAGATCCGCGAACTGGTCGGCAACTACTTGAAGAAAAACGGCTTGCGCACCACCGTCGTCGCCGATGGCCGGCAGATGCGCAACTTTCTCGAAACCAACACGGTCGACCTGATCGTGCTCGACATCATGATGCCCGGCGACGATGGACTGCAGTTGTGCCGCGAATTGCGCGTGGGCAAGCACAAGGCGACGCCGGTGTTGATGCTCACCGCACGCAACGACGAAACCGATCGCATCATCGGTCTGGAAATGGGCGCGGACGACTACCTGACCAAACCCTTCGCCGCCCGCGAACTGCTGGCGCGGATCAACGCCGTACTGCGGCGCACGCGCATGCTGCCGCCGAATCTGGTAGTCACCGAAGCCGGTCGCCTGCTGGCGTTCGGTCGCTGGCAACTAGACACCTCGGCCCGGCACCTGCTGGACAAGGACGGCACCATGGTGGCGCTCAGTGGCGCCGAATATCGCTTGCTGCGGGTATTTCTCGACCATCCGCAACGGGTACTCAGCCGCGATCAATTGCTCAACCTGACCCAGGGCCGCGACGCGGATCTTTTCGACCGGTCCATCGATTTGCTGGTCAGCCGTTTGCGCCAGCGCCTGCTCGATGACGCCCGTGAGCCGGCCTACATCAAGACCGTGCGCAGCGAAGGTTACGTGTTCTCGCTGCCGGTCGAGTTACTCGGTGCCCCGGCATGACCCTTAACCTGCACTGGCCGCGCACGCTGGCCTCGCGCTTGTCGCTGATTTTTCTGATCGGGCTGATTCTCGCCCAGGCGCTGTCGTTCGGTGCGCAGTATTACGAGCGTTATCAGAGTGCAAAAAGCACCATGCTCGGCAATCTGCAAACCGACGTCTCGACCTCGATTGCGATTCTTGATCGCCTGCCGGCCGAGGAGCGTCCGGCCTGGCTCGAGCGCCTGGCGCGGAACAATTACGGCTATCTGCTGAGCGAAGGCGACGGCGGTATGCCGATCAAGTCCGCCGACGTGCCCATTGCGGTCACCTCAATCACTGAGGTCCTGGGCGATAAATACCCCCTGACCTTCACCGATATTCCCGGCCCGAAAAAGCATTTTCAGGGCCACCTGCGCCTGAGCGACGGCAGCCCGGTGACCATCGACGTGCGCCCCGCGATGACACCACTGTCGCCATGGTTGCCAGTGGTGCTGCTCGGGCAACTGGCGCTGATGATCGCCTGCACCTGGCTGGCCGTGCGCATCGCCATCCGGCCCTTGACGCGGCTGGCCAACGCCGTGGAAACCCTTGATCCCAACGCGCACCCGATTCAACTGGACGAGAAAGGTCCGAACGAAGTGGTCTACGCCGCCCGTGCCTTCAATACGATGCAGGCGCGGATTGCCACCTATCTCAAGGAGCGCATGCAACTGCTGGCCGCGATCTCCCATGATCTGCAAACCCCGATCACGCGGATGAAACTGCGGGCCGAGTTCATGGACGATTCAGCAGAGAAGGAAAAACTGTGCAACGACCTCGGCGAAATGGAACATCTGGTACGCGAAGGTGTGGCCTACGCCCGTAGCATCCATGGCTCGACCGAAGAAAGTCGGCGCACCAACATGGATTCGTTCCTCGAAAGCCTGGTGTTCGACTATCAGGACATGGGCAAAGAGGTGCAGCTTGTCGGCAAGAGTGAGGTGGTCGTCGACACCCGTCCGCACGCGTTGCGCCGGGTGTTGGTGAACCTGACCGACAACGCCTTGAAATTCGCTGGCGCGGCCGAAGTGTGGGTCGAAGCGAACAAGGGAAGGCTGTCGATCACCGTCATGGATCGTGGCCCGGGCATCGCCGAAGCCGAACTGGCGCAAGTGATGGAGCCGTTCTACCGCGTGGAAAACTCGCGCAATCGCAGCACTGGCGGCACAGGTCTGGGCCTTGCCATCGCCCAGCAATTGGCAATAGCCCTCGGCGGCTCACTGACCTTAAGCAACCGCGAGGGCGGCGGGTTGTGTGCTGAACTCAAGCTGCCGCTCTAAACCCGCCCACCACAACCCCCCTGTAGGAGCTGCGGCACGCTGCGATCTTTTGATGTTGTTTTAAAGATCAAAATCAAAAGATCGCAGCCTCGTTTCACTCGACAGCTCCTACAGGTGTTTGTGTTGGACCAAGGCTTTGTGAGCGACGTTGAAACCTGTAGGAGCTGCGGCACGCTGCGATCTTTTGATGTTGTTTTAAAGATCAGAATCAAAAGATCGCAGCCTCGTTTCACTCGACAGCTCCTACAGGGGGTTTGTGTTGGACCAAGGCCTTGTGAGCGACGTTGAGACCTGTAGGAGCTGCGGCACGCTGCGATCTTTTGATGTTGCTTTTAAAGTTCAAAACCAAAAGATCGCAGCCTCGTTTCACTCGACAGCTCCTACAGGTGTTTGTGTTGGACCAAAGCCTTGAGCGACGTTGAAACCTGTAGGAGCTGCGGCACGCTGCGATCTTTTGATGTTGCTTTTAAAGTTCAAAACCAAAAGATCGCAGCCTCGTTTCACTCGACAGCTCCTACAGGGGGTTTGATGTGTTCAAGTAATACCGATTACGCCGTCTTCATGCATTTGCTGCAACAACGCCAATCCACTGGCCATGAACGACTCGTCTGCGAATTGCCCGGCCTCCTGCGCCAGGACCTGCAACTGCTCACGCCCGGTCAATGACGGCAACTCGCCGATCCGCTGCAGCAACCGCCACGCCAACGAGCTCAACTGTGAAAACTTCACGCTGAAATCCGCCTCCCGCCGTACCAGTAACAGCGTCGGATGCGCCGGGGCGGTTGAGGGCTGATAATCCGGGCCAAGCCGCTGCACCGGCCACGTGTAAGCCAAAGGCCAGGCGAGCGCCGAGACCCGCAATGGCCGTTCCAGCAACAAGCCTTTATCCGTCGCAGGCAAGGGATCGGCGTCGGATTGCTGCAAGACCATCTCCACCCATTCGTAATGCGCCAGCTCCAGCAAAAACGCGGGCCACGGCCCCTCGCTCAACACCGCAAGCTGCGTGGCGAGATAGTCGAGGAACGCCTCGGCGATCTCAGCAAACTTCGGCGTTTGCGCGCGGTAATCGCGCAAAAATCCACGAATCAATGTTTGCCAGCGTCGATCGCCGATGATCCGGATCAATACTGGAAAGGTGCCACTCAATAATTGCGAGAGATTGTTGAACACCAAGTCGCGGTACACATTGACCCGCGCGGTATTCATTTCAGCAGGAGGCACGTGGTGGTCGGGATCACGCAGATAACCCGTCAGCGCCCGTTGTTGCCGTTCAAGGTTATCCACGCTGAGCTCCTTCGCCTTGCAGACGGCGAATGGTCTGTAGCTCGGCGACCAGTTCGGCAAATGCCGGGAAATTGAAATCACGCTCCAGCAGTGTCGGCTGCGCGCCGAACCGTGCGTAGGCTTCGGCCAGCAACGACCACACCTGCGGTTTCACCGAGGCACCATGGGTGTCGATCTTGAGGCTGTCGGACTCATCGAAATGCCCGGCCACGTGCATCCCGACCACCCTGCCCGGCTCGATCCGGGCCAGAAAATCCTGCGGATCAAAACCGTGGTTGATGGCATTGACGTAGACATTGTTGACGTCCAGCAGCAGGTCGCAATCCGCCTCGCGCAACACCGCGTTGGTGAAGGTCACTTCGTCCATGTCCTGACGCGGAGCGGCATAGTAGGAGACGTTTTCCACGGCCAGGCGGCGACCGAGAATGTCCTGGGACTGGCGGATACGCGCGGCGACGTGGCACACCGCTTCCTCGGTGAACGGCAAGGGCAATAGATCGTAGAGATGGCCGTCGTCGCTGCAATAACTCAGGTGTTCGCTGTAATGCTCAACACGGTGATGATCAAGAAAACCCCGCACTTCCTGCAGAAAACCGCAGTCAAGTGGCGCCGTGCCGCCGAGCGACAACGACAAACCGTGACAGGACAACGGATAACGCTCGGCCAGTTCGCGTAACGCCGCGCCATGGACGCCGCCGACGCCGATCCAGTTTTCCGGGGCGACTTCCAGAAAGTCGAAATCGCCGGCGGGAGCGGCTTGCAGATCTTTCAAAAGACCACGGCGCAGACCCAGCCCTACGCTGGGTTGCCTTGATACATGAGGGGTTTGCATGGTGGCTGACCTCGGTGGTTGACCCACTCAGTTGAGCCGGTGGCTGTATCGGCACTGTGTTCAACCCTCCCGATATTTGCAGCCTCCTGTATCCCCCAGCCCCGGCGATACACAGTGATACACACCCGTTGAACTCACTGAAAAACTCTGTGGGAGCTGGCTTGCCAGCGATGGCGGTTTACCATCCAACATGGATGGTGACTGGCCCACCGCTATCGCTGGCAAGCCAGCTCCCACAAGGATTAGCGGTGTTCACAGTTTTTAATCTCCACACTGCTTTTCTGTAGGAGTGAGCCTGCTCGCGATAGCGTTATTTCAGTCAAATGTGCAGTGGCTGGCCCACCGCTATCGCGAGCAGGCTCGCTCCTACATTTGCTCCGCGTCAATCAACAAAACCGGGCTAGACTCATTCATGACCCAGTCGAGGGGGCCGCAGGACTTTTGCCGTGACCTGCCTGTTTCCATGACCACCGCCCGGTGGCGTATGCCTCGACGCTCAACGCCGCCGGACTGTGATCCTGTTTCAGGAGCACACATGATGGACGAGGCCCGACTCAACGAATTCATGGGCAAACTGGTCAACGACATGGGCGGCGCGGCAATGCTGGCCAATGTCATCGTCGGCGAAGAACTCGGGCTGTACCGGGCGATGGCCGACAGTCAGCCGATCAGCCCCGAAGCCCTCGCGGCAAAAACCACCTGCAACCCGCGCCTGGTGCGCGAATGGCTCAGCGCTCACGCCGCCTCCGGCTACATGGAGCACCACGACGGGCAGTTTCGCCTGCCAGAAGAACAGGCCATGGCGCTGGCCGTCGAGGACTCGCCGGTTTACGTCGCGGGCGGTCTGGGGGTGGTGGCGTCGTTTTTCCACGACAAGGACAAACTGGTCAAAGCCATGCGCGGCAACGGCGCCCTGCCTTGGGGCGATCACCATCCGTGCATGTTCACCGGCACCGAACGGTTTTTCCGCCCCGGCTACAAAGGCCACCTGATCGCCGAATGGCTGCCGGCATTGAACGGTGTCGTGGCCAAACTCGAAAACGGCGCGAAAGTCGCCGACATCGGCTGCGGCCACGGCGCCTCGACCGTGATCATGGCCCAGGCGTATCCCAACTCGCGTTTCGTCGGCTACGACTTCCACGCACCCTCCATCACCGTCGCTACCCAGCGCGCCGAGGAAGGTGGGGTCAGCAGTCGGGCGACTTTCTTCCAGGGCTCAGCGAAAAACTACCCCGGCAATGACTATGACCTGATCTGCTATTTCGATTGCCTGCACGACATGGGCGACCCGGTCGGCGCGGCGCGCCACGCCTACGATTCGCTTAAAGACGACGGCACGGTGTTGCTGGTCGAGCCGTTCGCCAACGATACGCTGGACGACAACATCAACCCGGTGGGACGGCTTTTCTACGCGGCATCGACGTTCATTTGCACGCCCAACTCGCTGTCTCAGGAAGTCGGCCTGGGCCTTGGTGCGCAGGCCGGTGAAATGCGCTTGCGCAAAGTGTTTACCGAGGCCGGATTCAAGCAGTTCCGGCGTGCGACGCAGACGCCGTTCAACCTGATTCTGGAGGCTCGCAAATAACCGCGAATCTTTGGCGAGGGAGCTCTCTCCCTCTCCACGGATGTCAGTGCTAACCTGCATGGCACTCATCGCTAATGGATGCCATCCATGCTCGACAGCCCGATCCGCGAATACCTCGACACGCTGCAACAGGCGATGATTGATGGCGACTTTCTGGTGCTCACCGGAGCCGGCATCAGCACCCCCTCGGGCATCCCCGACTACCGCGACAGCGACGGCGTGCGACGCGGCCGGCAACCGATGATGTATCAGGAGTTCCTCGGCGCCCCCGAATCACGCCGCCGCTATTGGGCACGGGCGATGCTTGGCTGGCCTCGGGTGCGTCAAGCGCAACCGAATGCAGCGCATGAGGCGCTGGCCAGTTTGCAGCGTCATGGCAGGATCAGCGGCCTGATCACGCAGAACGTCGACACCTTGCACGATCAGGCCGGCAGTCATGATGTGATCGAACTGCACGGCAGCTTGCACCGCGTGCTGTGTCTGGATTGTGGTCAGCGCAGCGAGCGCGATTCGATTCAGCAACTGATGGAACAGCAGAACCCGTATCTGGCCGGCGTCGATGCAGTGCAGGCGCCAGACGGCGACACCCTGCTCGACCCGGCGTTCGAAGCACGTTTTCAGGTACCGCACTGCCCGTTTTGTGCGGGCGAGCGGATGAAACCGGACGTGGTGTTCTTCGGCGAAAACGTCGCACAGCACACGGCGGCTCGGGCCATGGATGCAGCGCAGACGGCGGCGGGAATGCTGGTGGTGGGGTCTTCGTTGATGGCCTATTCGGCGTTTCGCCTGTGCCGGGTGATCGCCGATCGCGGCAAGCCGTTGATTGCGATCAATCTGGGCAAGACACGGGCGGATGATTTGCTGGATTTGAAGATTGAGGGGGATTGCGAACAACTGCTGCCCTTGCTGACACAACACCTGACGACTGAACCCCGGTAGGTGTTGATGCCGGTTGCGGGTCCGTCGATTGCCGAGGTGACAAGCACATTGCGACAAGCCTTCAACCCAGACAACCCTTGAAAGTCGTCGCTGGCTACTGTTTCAAATCATCGACCAGTTTGTTCATGACCAAGTCAGACACGTGGGTAAATGCCTTTCGCAACGTCTCGGGATCGGTGGCGTATTGCTCAGGCGTATAGGCGATTGTGTTGGCGTCATTGAACACAGTAACCGTCTCGAAATTTCGCCACACCGCCGAGCCGTTGCGTTTGATTGAAGCCGTGGCGCCGATAACCGGATACAGCACGGTGCTGTAGTTCTTCAGGCACAGCCCCCATTGCGACACCAGAATTTCGATCTCGGCGTCGGCGGCTTCGCCTTCCCCTGCCAAGGTGAACAGGCGTTCCTGTTCTATCCGCTTGGCAAAACTTTGCCGGATCAACTTGCTCAGGTCGATATCGTTGTTTTTCATATTGTTGAGGATGGCCCGAGAAATATCCCCGGTCGCCACATCAGCCACTTGCGTCCCGGCGACGGCGCCGACGCCTGTCAGGGCCGTTGTCCCCACTGCCGACGCACCGGACGCCATGCCGGTCGCGGCCCCGACCCCGGCACCGAGCCCCGCTCCCCATGCCTGAGTCATGCTGGTGTACTTGAAGTTATCGACGGCAACATAAACCGGAAGCACTTTCAGAGTCTTGATCTGTTGCCGGTCTTCATTGCTCAGATCCTTGGTCACACAGCCAGAGAGCAATGCCAGTGCACAAACAATACCGACGAGAGTCTTCATGTCATTCCATTTATCAGGGCTTGGGTGGCAAGCATATCGCCCGAACAATCCGATTCTTGAATCTCCATGGACTCTACAGCCGGCGACTGCGCAACGTGCAAGCACTAAGATCTGAGCGGGTTGACCACACAGGCCATCAACCAAATCCCACTGTAGGAGCTGCCGCAGGCTGCGATCTTTTGATCTTGATTGTAAAAAACAAAGCCAAAAGATCGCAGCCTTCGGCAGCTCCTACAGGGGGATTGTGGATGTCAGCTGGATTTTTACTCGGGGAAGGTCTGCAGGTACGCCAGCAAATTCTCAAGCTTCTCCTCATCACTCAGCCCCCAGAAAATCATCCGTGTACCCGGCACCACGCCTTTCGGATCTTTCAGATAAGCCTTCAGCGTTTCGTGGTCCCAGGTCACGCCTGAGTTTTTCATCGCATCGGAATACACATAGTTCGCCGACGTCCCGGCCGGGCGGCCGATGATGCCGTTGAGTTCCGGACCGAAACCCGGGCGGGCAGATTCGCCGACTTGATGGCAGCCGCCGCACAGGCGCGGGAAGATTTTTGCGCCGGCCTCGGGGTCGCCTGCTGCGTGGGCCGGTGCGCTGAGCAGGCCAGCGGTGAGGATCAAGGCGAGGGACAGTGAAGCGGGGTTTTTCATCGGACGATCCAAAGCAATTTGATGCGATTGCGCCAAGGCTAACATTTTGTGGCTCGGGATTTTGCTCCCTCGCCAAAGGTTCTACAGGTAAGCGCCGACGACTTTTCTGACGGTGATCAACGCTTGGCGCAACACGTTCATATCCACCGAGCCCAATGCCAGGCGAATCGCATGCGGTGTATGCGTCGCCACCGAAAACGGTTCGGCGCTGGTGACCGAAATCTGTTCGTGCATCAACTCCATGACCATCTGATCGGCGCGCACATCTTCCGGCAGCGGCAACCACAAGAAATACGAGGATGGATGGCCAATGTAAGGCAGCCCTTCGAGCAGCTCGGCGGCCAGTGCCTGACGAGCCTTGGCGTCGTTGCGCTTTTGTTCTTCAAGCAAAGTGACGGTGCCGTCGTCGAGCCAGGCGCAAGCAATGGCGGTCATCACGCCGGGAGTGTTCCAGGTGGTGGCGCGGATAATTCGCTCCAGCGCCGGCACTTTGGCCACAGGCGCAGCGATGAAACCGACGCGCAAACCGGTGGCGATATTCTTGGAAAGTCCCGACACATAAACCGTGCGCTCCGGCGCCATGTCAACCAGCGCTGGCGGTGGGTTTTCGACCAGAAAGGCGTAGGCCGCGTCTTCAATGATCGTCAGATCATGCTGACGGGCAATCGATATCAACTGCTCACGTTGCTCAGTCGGCATCACCCAGCCCAGCGGATTGTGCAGAGTCGGCATGCTGTACACGGCGCGCACCGAGCGGCTGCGACAGAGTTTATCCAGCGCCGCCAGATCCGGTCCGTGGTCACCGATCGGGATCGCCACCACTTCCAGATGCAGCGCTTCGGCCAGCACCTTGAACCCAGAATAGGTCAGCGCATCTGCCGCGATCACATCGCCCGGTTTGAGCAGCGCCATCAGCGTCACCGCCAGCCCTTGCTGGGCGCCATTGACGATCAGCACTTGCTCGGCCTCGACGCTCACCCCGCGACTCAGCAGATGCCGCGCAACCGATGCGCGCTCATGTTGGCGGCCAGCGTGTGGTTGATAACGAAGCAGTGCTTCGAGGTCACCGGACAACGCCAATTGACGCAACGCCGTGCGTAAAAGGTCAGCCTGACCGGGCAATGACGGGTAGTTGAAATTGAGGTCGATCATGCCGACCGCGACATCCTTCTGATCGATGCCCTGCCCCGGCGACAACGAGGTTTCCCGCACAAAGGTGCCGCGCCCGGTTTCGCCACTGACCAGTCCCATCGCCTCCAGCTCGGCGTACACCCGCGAGGCCGTGACCAGCGCCAGCCCTTCGCTCATGGCCAGTTGCCGGTGGGTCGGCAGTCGTGTGCCGGGCGCCAAACGTCCCGAGCGGATGTCTGCCGCATAGGTATCAACAAGGTTCTTGTAGCGGGAACGTGGCATGTCGGGATGTATCCATGACAATTTTTTGATTGTCCTGATTCTCACTCCTAGGATTCGCCTGACGCAACCCCACTTCTGAGCGACCTCGTATGGAACGGACTTCAAACCTGGCTAACCCGACAATGGAAAAAACCAGCGGCTGGATCAACGGTTTTATCGGCGTGGTGATCTTCAGCGGCTCGCTGCCGGCCACGCGCCTGGCGGTGCTGGAGTTCGACCCGGTGTTTCTTACCGTGGTGCGTGCGGCCATCGCGGGGGTATTGGCGGTGGGTCTGCTGTGGCTTTTTCGCGAGCGCCGTCCGGCGCGCAGTCAGTGGTTCTCGCTGTTCATTGTCGCGATGGGCGTGGTGCTGGGTTTCCCGCTGCTGACCGCGTTGGCGTTGCAGCACGTGACGTCAGCGCATTCGATTGTTTTCGTAGGATTGCTGCCACTGGCCACGGCGATTTTCGGCGTGCTGCGCGGCGGTGAGCGTCCTCGACCGGTGTTCTGGTTTTTCTCGATTCTGGGCAGCGCTCTGGTGGTTGGATTCGCGTTATCCCAGGGGCTGACCGCTTCGCCGACCGGTGACTTGCTGATGCTCGCGGCGATCCTGGCCTGCGGCCTCGGTTACGCTGAAGGCGCCAAGCTGTCGCGCACCCTTGGCGGCTGGCAGGTGATCTGCTGGGCGCTGGTGTTGTCATTGCCGCTGATGACGGTGCTGAGTCTGTGGCTGGCGCCCGCCTCGTTCAGCAACATCAGCCTGTCGGCATGGCTGTGCCTGGCCTATGTCTCGCTGTTCAGCATGTTGATCGGATTCGTGTTCTGGTATCGCGGACTGGCGCAGGGCGGGATCGCGGCGGTTGGGCAGTTGCAGTTGCTGCAACCGTTTTTTGGCCTGGCACTGGCGGCGACGTTGCTGCATGAACAGGTCAGCATCGGCATGCTTGCGGTGACATTGGGGGTGATTTTGTGTGTCGCCGGGGCGAAGAAATTCGCCAAATAACGCTCAGATCCCGGCCTTCCACTCCCGAGGACTGAGGCCGGTTTTGCGGCGAAACGCGCGGGCCAGCGCCGAAGGACTTTCGTAGCCGACCTCTTCGGCGATCAACGCAATCGGCCGGCCTTCGCGCAGACGTTTCTGCGCCAGACTGACCCGCCAGCTCAGCAGATAATCGCCCGGTGTCTGCCCGACAACGCGGTGAAACTGCTCGGCAAATCCTGCGCGAGACAGGTTGGCAGCCGCCGCCAGATCGGCCACGCTCCATGGCTTTTCGGGCTGTTCATGCATCAGGTTCAAAGCGCGTGACAGGCGCGGATCGGCCAGCCCGGCCATCATTCCAGGTGCTTGATCACGACTATTGATGAGGTGGCGCAACAGCAGAATCACCAACAATTCGAACAACCGATCCATCACCGCCACACGTCCGCAATGGCCTTCGAAGGCTTCCTTGAACAGCCATTCCAGGGTGCTGGCCAATTCTGGAATCTCGGTGAGTTCGAGCACCAGATAATCCGGCAGCGCCGCCGCCAATGCATTGCCCGAACCGCCGTCAAACGTCAGCGTTGCGCAGACCAGTCTGGTCTCCATGGACGCGTCGGCAACCATGCGGTGGGCAAAGGGGCCGGGAAAGAAAATCAGCGACGGCTGATCGAGGCGGATCTCACGTTCATTGCCAGGCTTGAGCAGCAACTCACCCGCCTGCAACAGATGCACGTACCCACTCGGTTCACCCTCATGAACACCGACGCCGCAAAAGTCGCCGCTGTGAAACGTACCGGCATGCACAGCGAAATGGCTGAGCAACGTGGAAAGGCGATCCATGGGCGACTCCCGAGCGAATATCTGGACTATCTGCCGCATATCCTCGACGATTTGACGCCAAAGCACCACTAGCGCTGATTAACATCACCTCCATCGCCGGTGCACTTCGCACCGGACCTTCGGAGAATCACCATGAGCCGCATCAATGCCATCAGCCTGGAATCTGCCACCGACACCACCCGCCCGGTACTGGAAGGCGTGAAAAAGAAAATCGGCTTCCTGCCCAATCTTTTCACCACCCTGGCCAAGGCGCCGGTAGCGCTTGAGACCTACGTACAAGCCTCGGCAATCCTTGGGAAAACCTCGTTGAGTGCCAAGGAGAAAGAAGCGGTCTACCTCGCCACGTCGCAGGTCAACGGTTGCGATTATTGCCTCGCGGCGCACACCCTGTTTGCCGGCAAGGCCGGGCTGTCGGCGCAGGACATCGTCGCGGCACGTGAGGGCGAACTCAACGCCTACGCCGCCCTCGCCCAGCAACTCACGCAAAGCCGCGGCCACTTGAACGACGAACAAATCACCGCCGCCCGCGCTGCCGGAATCGACGACGTAAAAATCATTGAAGTGATCGCACTGGTCGCCGTGCAAACGCTGACCAACTACCTGAACAACGTGGCACTGACCGATATCGATTTCCCGGCGATCTAAACCTTGCCACACACAAAACCCTGTGAGAGCTGGCTTGCCAGCGATGGCGGTGGATCAGTCGACATCAATATTGACTGTGCCGGCCTCATCGCTGGCAAGCCAGCTCCCACAGGGTTTTGTGTGTGGGCCGCGAGTTTGAGTCGATCAGAGTCAAATGTGGGAGTAAGCCTGCTTTTCGCTCTCAACCACTCAACACAATGAGCGTTAGCTCGAGTGCAGCTTTTGATCTCGAAGGCCCGTCGGCAGGCTGAGTGGAGGGATTGATCCGGGGGTGGGAGCGCAGCGACTGTTCGACGGAGTCGAACACATCGAGAGGAGGTGCAGCGAAGCAAACCGGAGGCGATGCGCCCGGATCGATCACGGGGCGAAGGAACCCGAGCCACAGCGAGGGCCGTACGTCAGGGTAAAGCCTTTTGGGTTACCTTTTCGGCGTTTGGAAAAGGTGACCCGCCGTAAGGGCGGAACCCCAATCAGCCCCACCCGCAGCAACGGATATGCCCCCCTCAATCGTGATCAACGCCACCGCGCTTAAGCAACTTCTTACAGCGCTCCGACAAATGAAACACCCGCAAATGCTTGCCCGCCTTCGCATAGCGCTCGCGCAGAGTCTTCAGGGCAGCAATCGCCGAATAATCAACAAAACTCAAATGCTGACAATCGAGCGTTACGAGCGCCGGATCATTGGCCGGGTCAAACCGATTGAGGAACGGCGTGGTCGAAGCGAAAAACAGCGTCCCGTGCAGTCGATAAAGTTTGCTGCCGTCAGCTTCCAGATGCTCATCGGCATACAACTCGCGAGCCTGCTGCCAGGCAAAATTCAGCGCAGCGATGATGATGCCGCACAACACGGCCGTGGCCAGATCGGTGAACACGGTGATAGTGGTCACGGCGATGATCACCAGCACATCGTTGAGCGGCACTTTGTTCACCACCCGCAACGACGCCCAGGCAAATGTCTGCTGCGACACCACAAACATCACGCCGACCAGCGCCGCCAGCGGAATACGCTCGATCAGTGGCGAGAGAAACAGGATAAACAACAGAATCAACACGCCCGCGACGATGCCCGACAAACGTCCGCGACCACCGGAGCTGAGGTTGATCACGGTCTGGCCGATCATCGCGCAACCGCCCATACCGCCGAACGCGCCCGAGACCATGTTCGCCGCGCCAAGCGCCACGCACTCGCGATCCGGGTAGCCACGGGTTTCAGTGATCTCGTCGGTAAGATTCAGCGTCAGCAGGGTTTCCAGCAAACCGACCAGCGCCATCAGAATCGCGTACGGCGCGATGATGCCCAGGGTTTGCAGGTTCCACGCAATGTCCGGCAAGGCGAAAGTCGGCAGGCCACCGGCAATGTGCGCCATGTCGCCGAGGGTGCGGGTCGGCAGGCCGAACAGATAAACCAGCAGGCCCACGCCAAGAATCGCCACCAGCGCCGGCGGCACTGCGCGGGTCAGGCGCGGCAGGATGTAGACAATGGCCATGGTCAGCGCCACCAGCCCGGTCATCAGGTACAGCGGCGTACCGCTGAGCCAGTCTTCACCGCTTTTGAAATGTTCCAGTTGCGCCAGCGCAATGATGATCGCCAGGCCGTTGACGAAGCCGAGCATCACCGGGTGCGGCACCATGCGCACCAGTTTGCCCAGGCGCAGCAGCCCGAACGCCATCATGATCAAACCGCCCAGCAACACGGTCGCCAGTAGATATTGCACACCGTGCTGCACCACCAGCGCCACAATCACCACCGCCATCGACCCCGCCGCACCGGAGACCATCCCCGGGCGACCGCCGAACAATGCCGTCAGCGTACAAATGATGAAAGCGCCATAAAGGCCCATCAGCGGATTGAGGTGAGCCACCAGCGCGAAAGCAATGCATTCGGGCAACAGGGCAAACGAGGTGGTGAGTCCGGCCAGGACATCGGCGCGCAGACGTATCGGTTTCATGGCTTACCTGACTGAGCGGCCGCCGGGCACGGCCGCGGATTTGCTGAACAGAGTGCAGCGAATAAAGAGGGTTGCGGATATTACGGAAATGTCCGGCATCGAGCCAGCAATACGCTGACACATAGCGGCACACGCCTTATGCTGGCGCGTTCCTGTACGCATCGAGTCCAAGCATGTCTGCATTTCTGACCGCCCGTGAGGTTTGCCAGCGACTGCGCGAGGCTGCGCTGGGCGTGCTGGAGTTCAGCTGCGAGGCACGCACCGAGGCCGGCCTGGTCACGGTCGATATCGACGGCTGGTGCCTTGTGCTGGATTTTGAAGGCGAACGGTTGCATCACTGTGAATACGCCCGCAACGGCGATGGCGATGAAGGTGCACTCAATAGCTGGCAGCGCTTCGGCACCGATCCGGTGAGTCTGCTCAGTACCTGGGAACTGGCGCAGATCGAACGGCTGCTGATTGAGTCCGGTCAGCCCTGCGCTTCTAACAAATGACAGATCCGGCAAAGCGCCAGCGCGCCGCGAGCTTTTCGTCGAGCCCCGAAAGGTAAGGGTCGGCACAAATGGCTTTTTCAGTTTTGCTGCTGGCGCTGGCGCAATCGAAACTGCTGGCGTGGACGAAGGGTGCAAAAGCGAGAGATGTCAGCAATAAAGCGTGACGGGGGTTGAAAGGCAACATCGAGAGATTCCATTCTTCAGACGGCGGGCAGTATGCCAGTGCTGTCGTCGGAAATCCTCGGTGGGCGCAGGGGCTTGGCCGAACACAAATCCTGTGGGAGTGAGCCTGCTCGCGATGGCGTCCTGTCAGTGAGTGATGTTCTGGATGACAAACCGCTATCGCGAGCAGGCTCACTCCTACAGATTTTTGTGGTTAGAACTGGATTTCCGCGGCGGGTTTTACATCGATCCGCGCCACCGAGCCGGTCAGGTGCGCGAGATCCTTGTTGTGCTCGCCGATGATGTCTTCGGCGCTCATGTTGCCGTTGTCGACGGTGGAATGGGCGTCGGCCGCCAGCACCACGTCGTAACCCGATTCATGGGCCTGGCGCACGGTGGCGTTGACGCAGTAATCGGTTTGCAGACCGCAGATCACCAAACGCTCGAAATCTTCGCTCGGCAGCAGTTTGCGCAGATCGGTCTGGTAAAACGAATCCCGGGTGGTTTTGCGAACGCGCAGATCTTGCGGGGCCGTCTCAAGCCCTTCCGCCAATTGCCAGCCTTCGGCACCTTGGGCCAGTGGACTGTCCTTTTCTTCATGCTGAATCAACACAACCGGCACGCCAGCCTTTCGCGCGCGGTTGCTGAGATTGTTGATGGTGTCGATTACGCGGTGGATGTCGTGGCATTGGTATTCGCCCGAGCACAGAGCGCGCTGGACGTCGATGATCAGTAATGCGGTGGTCATGATGGGCCTTCCTTGATCAGTCCTTGAAACAGGGGCGACGTACGCCCGCCCCCTTTTTACGCCTCTCAGTAACCCAATGACAAGCCAGTATTGCGCCGTGGATCGTTGGCGCCGTAGAAGCGGTTTTTGCCGACCGGTTTACCGCCCAGCGACGGTGCGCCCACCAGAATCGCGGCGATGTGGTTGGCATCCTGCGGCCCGGCGAACTTATGGCCCCAACTCTCGAGAATCTTCTTCGTGTCGGGACTGGCGGCGAAGTCTTCGAGGTTGGTTTCTTCCGGCATCCATTGCTGATGGAAACGCGGCGCATCGACCGCCTCCTGCAAGCCCATGCCGTAGTCGATGACGTTGAGCATGGTCAGCAAAGTCGCGGTGATGATGCGGCTGCCGCCAGGCGTGCCGACCACCATGACCACTTTGCCATCCTTGGTGACGATGGTCGGGCTCATCGACGACAGCGGTGCCTTGCCCGGAGCGATGGCATTGGCTTCGCCCTGCACCAGGCCGTACATGTTCGGCACGCCGACTTTCGAGGTGAAGTCGTCCATCTCGTCATTGAGGATCACCCCGGTTTTGCTCGCCATCACACCGGCACCGAACCAGTCGTTGAGCGTGTAGGTGACCGAGACCGCGTTGCCCCACTTATCGACGATCGAATAGTGAGTGGTGTTGCTGCCCTCATGGGGCGCTGTGCCGGGTTTAAGTTCGGCGGAGACACCGGCCTTTTGCGGCTGAATGGCGTCACGCAGCTTGGTCGCGTAGTTCTTATCCAGCAGGTGCTCGATCGGGTTCTTGACGAAATCCGGATCACCCAGATAGCTGTTGCGATCAACATAGGCGTGACGCATTGCTTCGATCTGATAGTGCATACCCTGGGCTGAATGGAAGCCCAGATCCTTCATCGGATAACCTTCGAGAATGTTCATGATCTGGCAGATCACCACGCCACCGGAGCTTGGCGGTGGCGCCGATACCACGTGATAGCCACGGTAATCACACTCCACCGGGGCCAGTTCGCGGGTCTTGTATTTGTCGAGATCGGCCTGGGTGATGATGCCTTTGTTCGCCTGACTGGAGGTCACGATGGCGTCGGCCACCCAGCCTTTATAAAAGCCGTCAGCGCCCTTTTCGGAAATGGTTCGCAGGGTTTTGCCGAGGTCTTTCTGCACCAGTTTCTGCCCGACCTGCATCGGCTCGCCATTGCTGAGGAAGATCGAGCCGGAATCGCGCATGTCCTTCTTGAACACGTCGGTGGCGTACTCCAGCAACTCGACGTCGCCTTGCTCCAGCTCAAAACCGTCTTCAGCCAGTTTGATGGCGGGGGCAATCATGTCCTTGCGCTGCTTGGTGCCGTACTTGCTCAGCGCCAGTTCCATACCAGACACAGTGCCCGGCACGCCGACGGCCAAATGGCCGCGGGTACTCAGCTCCGGGATGACGTTGCCTTCCTTGTCGAGGTACATATTGGCGGTGGCCGCCAGTGGGGCTTTTTCGCGGAAATCGAGGAACGTCTTGCGCCCGTCTGCCAATTGAATGGTCATGAAACCGCCGCCACCGAGGTTGCCCGCAGCGGGATAGACAACCGCCAGCGCATAACCGACCGCGACCGCCGCATCCACGGCGTTCCCACCGTTTTTCAATACATCGACACCGACATGCGTGGCCAGATGTTGCGCGGTGACCACCATGCCGTTTTCCGCGGCAACCGGTGCCACCGAGGCGGCGTGAGCCATGAGACAGCTGAGTGCCAGTGAGGTCGCTATCAGCGATTTGGCCAAAGGTTCGTACTTCATGAGTCGATCTCTTTTTTGTTTTTGGGGGCTGTGCAAAACAGAGGGGAACGCGTCAAGAGCAACAAGCAGTATGGTCGGGATTGCGTATTGCGCCTCCCCGATCAACCCGTATGCTGGGCGCTGTTGCCGCACCGATTCGGAGTTTGCTCGCATGTCTTTTACCTTCATCACCCTGCCCTCGCCGGTCGGCGAACTGAAGCTGGTCGCGAACGGCGCTCGACTGGCGGCCATCCTCTGGGAAAACGACCGACCGAATCGCGTGCGACTCGGGCCGATGACCCAAGCACCGGACAATCCGGTCCTGCTGAAAACCGCTCGGCAACTGGAAGAATATTTTGCCGGGACGCGCAATTGCTTTGAGCTCGAGCTGGATTTTGTCGGTACGGATTTTCAGAAACAGGTCTGGGCAGCGTTGCTGACTATCCCGTTCGGGGAGACCCGCACCTATAGCCAGATTGCTCAACAGATCGGCAACCCCGCGGCGGTGCGTGCAGTGGGCGCAGCGAATGGGCGCAACCCGATTTCGATTGTTGCGCCGTGTCATCGGGTGATTGGCGCGTCCGGGAAATTGACCGGGTTTGCCGGGGGGCTTGAGGCGAAGGAGCGGTTGTTGAGGCTGGAGGGTGGTGATTGGTCGGAGATTGGCAGCACTGGGGATTTGTTTTAGAAGATCAAAAGATCGCAGCCTGCGGCAGCTCCTACAGGGGAACACCGAAGGCTGCGGCCGTTGCTTTACAGGTTGAACAGGTTATTCATCGCCGCGTATTGCAGCAGCATGATGGTCTTGGCATCACAGATCTCGCCGCGATGGAAGGCTGCCAGCGCTTCATCGAATGACCACTCCAGCACCTCCAGTTCTTCGGTTTCTTCTTCCAGACCGCCGCCGTCGCTGACCTTCGAGGCCGAGTCGTACTCGGCAATAAAGAAGTGCAGTTTCTCGGTCACCGAACCGGGGCTCATGTAGGCCTCGAATACCTTCTTCACGTCATGTACGCGATAGCCGGTTTCTTCCTCGGCCTCATCGCGAATCCGCTGTTCCGGGGCGGCACCCTCCAGCAAGCCGGCCGCCACTTCGATCAGCAGACCATCATGGCCGTTGACGAACACCGGCAAACGGAACTGCCGGGGCAGCACCACAGTGCGCTTCTCGCGGTTGAACAGCAAAATGGCAGCGCCATTGCCGCGGTCATACACCTCGCGCGTCTGACGCTGCCATTCACCGTTATTGCGGTGGTAGTCGAAGGTGATTTTCTTCAGCAAATACCAGTCATGGGACAACACCTGAGTGTCGACAATGTTGACCCGCTCGGCTGTGTCGCGCATGACGCCTGATCCTTTTTTCATCGAGAGGCCGCCATGGTCGAATAATCGCGCCAATTAAAAAAGCCCGGCAGCGCTACCGGGCTTGTTTATTTTCAGCTATCGAGCAGTTGCCGCAGCTGCCGTTATTTGAAGTCGACGTCGAACGCCTGATAGAAGGCGTTACCGGTGTTGGCAACGATCCACATCAGCACGATGACGTGATGGCCTTTCTTGCTCGCCGGCAGTTTCACCGAGTGGTTGACCTTGGCTTTCAGCTCTGCCGAATGACTGTAGTAAGGCACCTGAGTGTAGAAGTCCTCAAAGAACGGTTGTGCTTCCAGCTGCGCACGGGTGATGCGTTGTTTCGGATCCCAGCCGTCCTTGGTGATCAACCAGCGATAGCCACGGGTGGTGTGCGGCGCGGTGTATACCCATTTGACCTCGAGGATCTGACCCGGGGTGACATTGAGCAGCGGCCACGTGAATGGACGATTGAGTTTCTTGCTCATTTCCTCATGGGTGAAGTTCACGCAATCGCGCGCATCAGACTTGCCGCCGCTGAGAATGTAGCCGTCTGCGGGCGGGGCGACACTGGCGGAGTCGGTTTGGTAGGGTGACGGAAACGGTCCGGCAATCAGCGCCGGAAAGTTCTTGCCCCCTTCCATTTCGTTGACCTGCCAGTCGCCCAGCAGCCCTAGATCAATGGCCACCGAGCCGCGGCTTGCTGGAGAGGTGACGCGACCGTGTCGCAGTTGGGTTTCAGTGTTTGCCTGATTCATGTTTTTCACTCCGTTGATTTAAGAACTCTCCTTCCCGAGGAGAGGCCTTCAAGCTAACGGAGGTGATTTTTTTGTCCATCGGCGGTTTTGACGCGTTCGTCGACCGTCACGCTCAAAACACCAACAAAAACTGTATGCATATACAGCACCCGGCGAAAACACCCACACCGCGTATGGCAAAAGGATTACACGCCGACGCTGCAAAAGCCGCCCTTCTCAACTCAACCTAACTGAGCGTTGAACTCCTTTTCGTATTCCCCGGCCAATTGTTCTTTCTGCTTTTCGCTAAGCAGTTTGCCGGCCATCTGGAAGAACTTCTGCTCCTCTTCCTTGAGGTGGTGATGGACCTTGTCCGAAAGCTTTTTGGCAGTCGCCAGCCATGCCGGGCTGGACATCTCGGTCTCGTCCAGCTCTTCCATCATCTCGTCCATCTCATGGTGCTCGGCGATGGCGTGCCGGCTAAGGTCAACACCGTTGTCGAACGCCATCAGCGGGATATAGAAGTGGCGCTCCTCGGCAGTTTCGTGGGCTTGCAACTCGGCTTTGAGCTGCTTGTACGCTTCGGCCCTTTCAGGGGTATCGCCACTGGTTTTGATCAGGTTTTCGGCGTAGCTGCGCTGGCGATCATGGCTTTCACGAAGGGCTTCGAAAATATTCATGGAGGGTCCTCATCAATCGCGTTCTGAAATGACGCTGTGAATGCTAGACCGCAGCGCGGGAGCGACGGTTCCACGGGGTTGAACGGGACTTGGAGGACACCCCTTGCGCAGGATAGGCTGGGGGCTCACACCACAAGGAAGTCCTGCATGAACTTGCGCATCGAGTTGTCGCAAAACCCCACGGAAGAACAACGTCAGGCCATTCTCCAGCCTTTGATCGCCTACAACGACGCCCAGACGGGTGGCTCGAAATCGGAGCCCTTCGCCCTGATGGTGCGCGATGAGCACGACGCGATTCTCGGTGGATTGTATGGTCGGGTGATTTTTCAGTGGATGTACGTTGAATTGCTGTCAGTCCCGGAGCAGGGTCGGGGACAGGGAATCGGCTCGGAGCTGATGGTCATGGCCGAAGCGATGGCCAGGGACAAGAACTGCCTGGGCATCTGGCTGGACACCTTCAGTTTTCAGGCGCCGGAGTTCTACAAGAAGCTTGGGTTCAGCCAGTTCGGGGAGATCGTTGACTATCCGCCTGGGCACAAGCGGCATTATTTCCAGAAACGCTTGATGGGCTGAATGCACTGGCCCCAATCGCGAGCAGGCTCACTCCTACTTTGGAATGCATTTCAAATGTAGGAGTGAGCCTGCTCGCGATGGCGGCAGTCGCTTCAGCACATGATCAGAGACAAGTCGCCAACGCCGCCAACCGTCGCTTGGCAACAAAATCATCCTTCTGCGCGTAGTAGTTCAACACCGTACCGGAGGCATCCGTACTCACATCGACAAACGACTCCGCCGAGCGCGTGTACACCGTCGAGCCGCCCTTCTTGCCCGGCTGCAGATAAGCCCCGGCATCGACGCCGAACACCGCTTCGTCCTGCCAGGCGAATTGCACGCACTGGGCCACGTTTTTTTCGGGTTTGTTCGAGGTCAGAACCTTGTTTGGGGTTTGGGTGCGGGCATTGTCCATCACCGAACCCGCGCAACCGGCCAGCACCGTCGCGGCCAACGCCACCATCAGAATTCGCATTGCATTCGCTCATTCACAAAAAAGCGGACTGTATCACCGCAGCAGCGGGAATCGTTCTGCTTTACTGCATTTAGAGCGCGACACGCGCGGGCAGCTGCGGCAACCTAAGGTCATCAGCCTCACAAGGAAAACACATGGCGCCTACCGACCAGCGACATGAACACGCTCTGAAACTGTTTCTCGACGCGCACCCCGACTTGCGCGAAACCCTCGACCATCTCAATCCATTGCTGGCCCAGGCCAAAGGTGAAACCCAGGCGCAATATCGCGAGGAGCGCCTGCATGAAGCGTTTGAGGCCGAGGCGGAAAGTCGAGGCTTGTTTGCCTGGGAACTGACCTTGCAACTGACGGCCGAGACGCCTGAAGAGTATCAGGCGCAACGTCTGGAAGTGCATCGTGAAGTCGCGGAGATGGCCGGGATGGATTGGCTGGAATACTGCGATCTGTATGGCATAGAACCGTAATCATTGCTCAAGGATATCCGCACCGATGCTGCCCTCAACCTCGACCCACCGTGCCAGTCCCGGCCATCTGCACAAGCAGAAATGGCGCGGTCGTGTGGGACTGGCGCTGGTGGCCAGCCTGTCGGTGCTGGCCGGGATGACGGATGCAATCGGCTTTATGGCCAGCGGCGATTTCGTCTCATTCATGAGCGGCAATACCACACGCCTGGCCGTGGCGATCAGTGATGGCGACATGGGGCTGACGTTGCGTCTGGTCATTCTGGTGGCCACGTTTGTCCTCGGTAATGCCCTGGGCGTGGTGGTCGCAAGGCTGGGCGGGCGGCGAACGCTACCCTTGCTGCTGTGCATCGCCACCCTGCTCTGCATGGCGGCAGCGTTACCCATTGATGCACAACTGCCGGCGCTGCTGGCGGCAATCATCGCGATGGGCATGCTTAACGCCGCCGTCGAGGAAGTGAACGGCCTTCCGGTCGGGCTGACCTACGTGACCGGGGCGCTGTCGCGATTTGGACGTGGGCTGGGCCGCTGGATGCTCGGCGAACGCCGCGGCGGTTGGCGAGTGCAGTTGGTGCCGTGGAGCGGGATGTTCATTGGCGCGATTCTGGGTGCGCTACTGGAACATCATCTGGGGCTCAAGGCGATGTTCGTCAGCGGTTTGCTGGCGGCAGTGGTGGGGTTGCTGTCCCTGACAATTCCCCGACGCTGGCAATTGGGCTACATGCCCCGTTGAGAACACGATCCCCTGTAGGAACTGCGGCACGCTGCGATCTGTTGATCCTGCTTTTCAAGATCAAAAGATCGCAGCCTCGTTTCACTCGACAGCTCCTACAGGGTTATGGCCAGAAGCAACTTGGGTTTCGCGACTGCGCCGATAAAGCTTTATCATGCCCGCAGTTTTGCTGATCGAGTCCGTCATGAAGTTCGCCATTGCGCTGTTTTCCGCCGCCCATGCGCCCTCCTCGCGCCGAGCCCTGCTGTTTGCGCAGGCTGCACTGGCCGGCGGGCATGAGATTGTCCGGCTGTTTTTCTATCAGGACGGCGTCTACAACGCCTCTGACGCGGTGGTCACGCCGCAGGACGAGCTGGACCTGCCCAAACAATGGCGCGCATTCATCAGTGAGCAACAACTGGATGGCGTGGTGTGCATCGCCGCCGCCCTGCGCCGCGGGGTGCTGAATGCCGAAGAGGCCCAGCGCTATCAGCGAGATGCCGTGTCCGTCAGCGCACCATGGGAATTGTCTGGCCTCGGTCAGTTGCATGACGCGGTGCAAGACGCCGACCGCCTGATCTGTTTCGGAGGGTCTTGAGATGGCCAAATCCTTGTTGATCATCAGCCGCCAGTCGCCGTGGTCCGGCCCTGCTGCCCGCGAAGCGCTGGACATCGTGCTGGCCGGCGGCGCTTTCGATCTGCCGATCGGCCTGCTGTTTCTCGATGACGGCGTGCTGCAACTGGCCGCGGGGCAAAACGCCAGGGCTGTGCAACAGAAAGACCTGAGTGCCAACCTGCAAGCGCTGCCAATGTTTGGCGTCGAAGAGCTGTTCTATTGCGCCGACAGTGCCAGCGCTCGCGGCCTTGGCAAATTGTCGCTGGACGAAGCAGCACCGCTCGCCGCCGAGCAAATCACCGCCCTTATTGACCGTTACGACCAGGTGATCACCCTCTGATGTCGACTTTGCATGTGTTGTCTCATTCCCCGTTTGGCGACGATCGCCTGAGCAGTTGCCTGCGCTTGATCGGCAGCGCTGATGCGTTGCTGCTATCCGGCGACGCGGTCTACGCGTTGCAACCGGGTACCGCGCCGTTTACCGAACTGCAAAGCCGCCAGATCAAATTATTGGTTCTGGCCGAAGATATGGAGGCTCGCGCCATCGACACTCCGGACTGGGCCGAAGCCATCGATTATCCGGCCTTCGTCGAACTGTCGATCCACCACGACAAGGTCAACAGTTGGCTATGAATTCCATGACCGTCGGCGCCCGCGCCATCGAACTGGACAAGGACGGCTTTCTCGTCGACCTCAGCGACTGGTCACACGACGTCGCCAGTGCCCTCGCTGCCGCTGAAGACATCGAATTGACCGCCGAGCACTGGGAAGTCCTCGAACTGCTGCGCAGCTTCTATGCAGAATTCCAGCTGTCCCCGGCCACGCGGCCGCTGATCAAGTACACCGCGCTGAAACTCGGCGTGGACAAAGGCAATAGCCTGCACCTGAACCGACTGTTCAAAGGCACCCCTGCCAAACTCGCCGCGAAACTGGCGGGCCTGCCCAAACCGACGAATTGCCTATGACCGACTATCCAGCGCTGACCCTCGAAACGCCCGCCGAGCATCCATTCGCCCAGTTCGTGCGAATTCTTGGCAAGGGCAAGCGTGGCGCTCGCGACCTGACTCGCGTTGAGGCCCGGGAAGCAATGGGCATGGTGCTAGACGACAAGGTCGAAGACACCCAGCTCGGCGCATTCCTGATGCTGCTGCGCCACAAGGAAGAAAGCGCCGAGGAAATGGCCGGTTTCACCGAAGCGCTGCGTGAGCGTTTGCAGGCACCAGCCTTGAATGTCGATCTGGACTGGCCAACCTACGCGGGCAAGAAGCGCCATCTGCCGTGGTATCTGCTGGCGGCCAAGTGCCTTGCGCAGAACGGTGTGCGCATCTTCATGCATGGCGGCGGCGCGCACACTGCCGGGCGTCTGTACAGCGAGCAACTGCTTGGTGAGCTGAGCATCCCTTTGTGCCGCAACTGGCAGCAAGTCGGTACGGCGCTGGACAACGGCGGTCTGGCGTTCATGCCACTGGTGGACTGGGCGCCGCAATTGCAGAAGATGATCGATTTGCGCAACACCCTGGGCCTGCGCTCGCCAATCCACTCGCTGGCGCGGATTCTCAATCCGCTGGGCGCGCGCTGCGGTCTGCAAAGTATCTTCCACCCCGGTTATCAAGCCGTGCACCGCGATGCCAGCGGTTTGCTCGGCGATACGGCGATTGTGGTCAAGGGCGATGGCGGTGAAATTGAAATCAACCCGGATGCTGACAGCCATCTCTACGGCACAACGGGCGGCGAGAGCTGGGACGAGGAATGGCCGCAATTGTCGGCGCAACGTCACGTCAAACCAGCCTCTCTGGATGTTGAGCATCTGAAAGCCGTATGGCGCGGCGATGTAGTCGACAGCTATCCGCAGATGGCCCTGATTTCGACCATGGCGTTGGCGTTACGCGGTCTCGGCCAGCCCCGTGAGCAGGCGTTCGAAACGGCCGAGCAATTCTGGGCGGCGCGGGACAAATCGATTTAACCGATCATTCGCGCCCGATCTTTGCGCTTTTTGTTCGAACTCATCGGAATAGACTCCACTCCAACGCTTATTGGTTTACGGAGTCTTGATCATGGGTTTACTCGTTGATGGCCGCTGGCAGGACAAGTGGTACGAAAGCAGCAAGGATGGCGCGTTCCAGCGCGAACAGGCGCAACGGCGCAACTGGGTCACCGCCGACGGCCAGCCAGGCCCGAGCGGCGAAGGCGGCTTTGCTGCCGAGGCCGGACGCTATCACCTCTACGTTTCGCTCGCCTGCCCGTGGGCGCATCGCACACTGATCCTGCGCAAACTCAAAGGCCTGGAAAGCCTGATCGACGTTTCCGTGGTCAGTTGGCTGATGCTGGAAAACGGCTGGACCTTCGACACCGCGCTCGGCTCGACCGGCGACAAGCTCGACCACTTCGACTTCATGCACCAGCGCTACACCGCCGACACGCCGAACTACACCGGGCGCGTTACCGTGCCGGTGCTGTGGGACAAAAAACTCAAACGCATCGTCAGCAATGAATCGGCGGAGATCATCCGCATGTTCAACAGCGCATTCGATAGTCTGACCGGCAATGATCTGGACTTCTACCCGGCGCCGCTGCGTAGCGAGATCGATGCCTTGAACGAGCGGATTTATCCGGCGGTCAATAACGGTGTCTATCGCGCCGGGTTCGCCACCTCGCAACAGGCTTATGAAGAGGCGTTCGATGAAGTGTTTGCCGAACTCGATCACCTGGAACAGGTACTGGATGCCAATCGTTATCTGTCGGGTGAGTACCTGACTGAAGCGGATATTCGTCTGTTCACCACGATGATTCGGTTTGACGCGGTGTATCACGGGCACTTCAAATGCAACCTGCGGCGGATCGCCGATTACCCGAATCTGTCGAACTGGCTGCGTGAGCTTTATCAGTGGCCGGGGATCGCCGAAACGGTGGATTTCCAGCACATCAAGAACCACTACTACGGCAGCCACAAGACGATCAACCCGACAGGGGTTGTGCCGAAGGGGCCGGAGCAGGATTTCACTGTGGCCCATGACCGGGCGCGGCTGAGCGGGAAAGGGGTTTGGTCTAAGGGCTAACCACAAAAGCAAAAGATCGCAGCCTTCGGCAGCTCCTACATGAGAATGCGTTCCCTGTAGGAGCTGCCGAAAGCTGTGATCTTTTTGCTTTGACTCAGACTTGCGCCTGAGCACCTTCAAACCACGCCAGTTTCTCGCGCAGCTGCACCACTTCACCGACGATCACCAATGTCGGCGCATGCACTTCATGCTCCGCCACCAAACGCGGCAAATCGGCCAGCGTGCCAGTAAAGACCCGCTGATTGACCGTAGTGCCCTGCTGAATCAACGCCGCCGGGGTATCCGCCGAGCGACCATGCTTGATCAACTGCTCGCAAATGACCGGCAAGCCCACCAGGCCCATGTAGAACACCAGCGTCTGCGCCGGCGCGACAAGGTCGGCCCACGGTAGATCGGTGGAGCCGTCCTTCAAATGCCCGGTGACAAATCGCACCGACTGCGCGTGATCGCGATGAGTCAGCGGAATCCCGGCATACGCCGCGCAACCGCTCGCCGCGGTAATGCCCGGCACCACTTGAAATGGAATGCCGTGGGCCGCCAGCTCTTCAATCTCTTCGCCACCACGGCCGAAAATAAACGGATCGCCGCCCTTCAACCGCACCACCCGCTTGCCGGCCTTGGCCAGATCGACCAGTTGCTGATTGATCTGATCCTGCGGCACAGCGTGATCGGCGCGGCGCTTGCCGACGTAAACCCGCTCGGCATCGCGACGGCACAGGTCAAGAATCGCCGGTGCGACCAGACGGTCGTACAACACCACATCGGCTTGTTGCATCAGACGTAAAGCCTTGAAGGTCAGCAAATCCGGATCGCCTGGACCTGCGCCGACCAGATACACCTCACCGGTGGTGATGGTCGCTTCGCCGTCGATCTTGGCTTGCAACAGCCGTTCGGCTTCAGAGCCTTGGCCGGCCAGTTGCCGATCGGCAATCGGGCCTTGAAAGACGTCTTCCCAGAACCCGCGACGCTGCTGCACATCCGGAAACAGGTTTTTCACCTGATTGCGGAAACGCGCCGCCAGACCGGCCAATTGGCCGTAGGTGGAAGGAATCCAGGTTTCGATCTTGGCGCGGATCAAACGGGCCAGCACCGGCGCGTCGCCGCCGCTGGAGATCGCGACAATCAGCGGCGAGCGGTCGACGATGGCCGGGAAGATCACGCTGCACAAGGCAGGCGCATCGACCACGTTGACCGGCACGCAACGCCGATGAGCATCGGTGGAGACCTGTGCATTCAGCGTTTCGTCGTCGGTGGCGGCGATAATCAGCACGCAGCTGTCCAGATCCGCTTCGGCGTAACCGCGCAACAGGCACTCGCCACCGCTGGCGACCACCAATTCACGCAGTTGCGTTTCGATTTCAGGTGCGACCACCCGCAGCAGCGCACCGGCGTCGGCCAGCAGGCGGGATTTGCGCAAGGCAATTTCCCCCCCACCGACGACCAACACACGACTGCCGCGCAGGTTGTGAAACAGCGGCAGATATTTCATTTAGCCGATGACCTCAAGGCCACCCATGTACGGCTTCAGTACGTCCGGCACGCGGATCGAACCGTCGGCCTGCTGATAGTTTTCCAGCACGGCAACGAGGGTACGACCGACCGCCAGGCCAGAGCCATTCAGGGTGTGTACCAGCTCAGGCTTGCCGGTTTCCGGGTTGCGGAAACGCGCCTGCATGCGACGGGCCTGGAAATCGCCGCAGTTGGAGCACGACGAAATTTCGCGGTACTTGTCCTGGCTCGGGATCCACACTTCGAGGTCGTAAGTCTTGACCGCGCTGAAGCCCATGTCGCCAGTGCACAGCGCCAGGGTGCGGTAAGGCAGGCCCAGCAACTGCAGGACTTTCTCGGCGTTGGCAGTCAGGCCTTCCAGCGCTTCCATCGAAGTCGATGGCTCAACGATCTGGACCATTTCAACTTTGTCGAACTGGTGCTGACGGATCATGCCGCGGGTGTCACGACCCGACGCGCCCGCTTCGCTACGGAAGCACGGCGTGTGCGCAACGAACTTGATCGGCAGCAGTTTCGAATCGACGATTTCGCCAGCAACAATGTTGGTCAGCGACACTTCGGCGGTCGGGATCAGGTACAGATCGGCTTCGCCTTCGCGGGCGATCTTGAACAGGTCTTCTTCGAACTTCGGCAGTTGACCGGTGCCTTGCAGCGCCGGGGCCTGGACCAGATAAGGCGTGTAGGCCTCTTCATAGCCGTGCTCGTTGACGTGCAGGTTGATCATGAACTGCGCCAGTGCGCGGTGCAGACGAGCAATCGGGCCACGCAACAGGGCGAAACGTGCGCCGGACAGCTTGGCGGCGGTTTCAAAATCCAGCCAGCCGAACTTCTCGCCCAGGGCTACGTGGTCTTTGACTTCAAAATCAAACGCAGTCGGCGTACCCCAGCGGCGCACTTCAACGTTGTCGTCTTCGTCTTTGCCGACTGGAACGGATTCGTGCGGCAGGTTCGGGATGCCGAGCAGGATCGAGTCCAGTTCGGTCTGGATCGCGTCCAGTTCGACTTTACCGGCGCTCAATTCGCCTGCCATGCGCTCGACGTCCGCCATCAACGGCGCGATGTCTTCGCCGCGCTGTTTGGCCTGACCGATGGATTTGGAACGCGCGTTACGCTCAGCCTGCAGTGCTTCGGTGCGGGTCTGGACGGTCTTGCGCTGTTCTTCCAGCGCTTCGATGCGCGCGGTATCCAGGGCATAGCCACGGGAAGCCAGGCGGTCCGCTACGTCCTGAAGGTTGCTACGTAACAGTTTGGAATCGAGCATGTCGGTTTCTCGTTATCAAAGTTTGGTCAAAGACAGGCCAGCCCACGTTGCGAGCAGCCCGCCGAATACGCTGAGTGCCGCATAGCCCAGAGCCAGCGGTACTTGCCCGCTTTCCAGCAGGCGCACCGTATCCAGTGAAAAGGATGAAAAAGTCGTCAGCCCCCCGAGGAAGCCAACCATCAACCCGGCGCGTACCTCGATCGGCACTTCCGGGCGTATCAAAAACAGGCCGTACAACACGCCGATCAGCAGACAGCCCACGATATTAACGGCCAGCGTCGCGGTATAGAAGTGCCGCGGCCAATTGGCGGTGACCCAATTGCCGGTGGCGAAGCGCAACAACGTGCCGGCGACCCCGCCGACGGAGACCGCAACAATCAATGGAATCACTATTTTCTCCGCTGTCTTGGGCTTAAACGATCGAGTTGCGCGAGATGATTGAGCTTTTCGCCGATCTTCAACTCAAGGCCTCGGGGCACTGGCTGATAGAACGGGATCGGCTCAAGCTCTTCCGGAAAATAGTCTTCGCCGGCGGCGTAGGCGTCCGGCTCGTCGTGGGCGTAGCGGTATTCATCGCCATAACCCAGTTGTTTCATCAATTTGGTCGGCGCGTTGCGCAGGTGCAATGGCACTTCCAGCGAGCCGTTTTCCGCGGCGGCGCGCAGTGCGGTCTTGAAGCCCATGTACACCGCGTTGCTTTTTGGCGCACAGGCCAGATAGGTGATGGCCTGGGCCACCGCCAACTCGCCTTCCGGGCTGCCGAGGCGCTCCTGCACTTCCCATGCAGCCAGACACAGGCTGAGGGCGCGGGGGTCGGCGTTGCCGATGTCTTCGCTGGCCATACGCACCACGCGCCGGGCCAGGTACAGCGGATCACAACCGCCGTCGATCATCCGCGCGAACCAGTACAACGCACCGTCGGGATTGGAGCCGCGCACCGATTTATGCAGCGCGGAGATCTGGTCGTAGAACGCTTCACCGCCCTTGTCGAAACGCCGACGGGTGTCGCCGAGCAGACTTTGCAACAGTTCGGTGCCGATCTCGCTGTCGTCTTCGGCAAGGTCGGAGGCGTTTTCCAGCAGATTGAGCAGACGCCGGCCATCACCATCGGCGGCGGACAGCAGCATCTGGAAGCCTTCGTCGTTCAACGTCAGGTTACGTTTGCCCAAGCCGCGCTCTTCCGTCAGCGCGCGATGCACCAATTTGCGCAGCGCCGCTTCGTCGAGGCTCTTCAGAACGTAGACGCGGGCCCGCGACAACAGCGCGTTGTTGAGTTCAAACGAAGGATTTTCAGTGGTGGCGCCGATGAAGATCAGCGTGCCGTCTTCAACGTACGGCAGGAACGCGTCCTGCTGGGACTTGTTGAAACGGTGCACTTCATCGACGAACAGAATCGTGCGCTTGCCGTACTGGCCGGCCTGCTGCTTGGCGATTTCAACGGCCTGACGGATCTCCTTGACCCCGGCGAGCACCGCCGAGACCGTTTCGAAGTGCGCATCCGAGACTTCCGCGAGCAACCGCGCCAGCGTGGTTTTACCCACGCCCGGCGGCCCCCAGAAAATCATCGAATGCAGAGCACCCTGCTCCAGCGCCTCACGCAGAGGTTTGCCGCGAGCCAGCAGGTGCTCCTGACCGACGTACTCGTCCAGATTGGTCGCACGCAAACGCGCGGCCAGCGGCTGGGCAATCGGTGCACTGCGAAACAGATCCATCACGTAGCGTTGAAACCTCTGATTTTCTGAAACCTGTTGATGACCCTGTGGCGAGGGGATTTATCCCCGATCGGCTGCGAAGCAGTCGTAAAACCAATCGATGCGGTGTGTCAGAAAGAACTTGAATGCAGGTTTTGGGGCCGCTTCGCGGCCCATCGGGGATAAATCCCCTCGCCACAAGAGCCCCTCAATACCAGGCCCTCACCACAAAGGCCCCGACACACACGGCGCCGGGGGTTTATTCCTGAATAACGTCAGCGCCCTTAGGGATGTCGAACTTGAACTTCGACGCCGGCACCGGCTCGTTGGCCTTCACCCCGGTGAACAGGATGTTGGTGCGCTGACCAACGCTGTCGATCAGTTGCATGTCGTTGAGCAGACCGTTGCGGAACGACAGGCGCAGGTTGTCGAACAGGGTGTCCTTGGTTTTCGGCTTGAGGGTGAAATCGATCACGCCGCCCGCCTCTTTCGCACTGATGTCGAAGCTCTGGCTGATCTTCGACACGTCACCGGACAGCAGCAGCGCCGGGGTCTGGGTCAGACGCTCGTCGAGCTTCTTGATGGTTGCCTGCTCAAGATCCGGGTCCCACAGGGTGACTTTCTTGCCGTCGGAAACCATGGTCTGCTCGGCCGGCGCATTGGTGTGCCAGTAGAACAGGCCCGGACGCTGCAAGGTCATGTTGCCAGTGGTTTCCTGCAACTGCGTGCCGCCGCCATCGAGGGTCAGCTGCGAGAAGTTTGCGCTCAGGGTCTTGGATGTTTCCAGCAATTGGGTCAGACGCGCCACGTCCTTGTCATCGGCGTGGGCCGTGAGGGTGGTCAACGCCAGTACTGGCAACAGCATGCGGATAAGACGCATGGGAGTCCTCTTGAATACTCGTGGGAGAGCGGCGGAACATCATTGTCCCGCCTCTTGCTTTGTTATCAGTCGCGTACCGGGCCCGGGGCCAGGACTTCACGCGAACCGTTGGTGTTCATTGATGTGACGACGCCGGCCATTTCCATGGCTTCGATCATTCGCGCGGCGCGGTTGTAGCCGATCTTCAGCTTGCGTTGTACAGCGGAGATCGATGCGCGGCGGCTTTCCAGCACGAACTGCACGGCTTCGTCATACAGTGCGTCCGCCTCAGGATCGTCACCGTCGCCGCCACCGCTGCTGCCTTCAAAGCCGCTGCCCGCCTCTTCGACACCGTTGAGGATGTCGTCGTTGTATTCCGGGGCGCCGCGCAGCTTCCACGCTTCGACCACACGATGGACTTCTTCGTCGGACACGAACGCACCGTGAACCCGGATCGGCAGACTGGTGCCCGGCGGCATGTAGAGCATGTCACCGTGGCCGAGCAGTTGTTCGGCGCCGCCCTGGTCGATGATGGTTCGCGAGTCGATCTTGCTCGATACCTGAAACGCCATACGGGTCGGAATGTTGGCCTTGATCAGACCGGTGATCACGTCCACCGACGGCCGCTGTGTCGCGAGAATCAAGTGAATACCCGCCGCACGCGCCTTCTGGGCGATACGGGCGATCAGCTCTTCAACCTTCTTGCCGACGATCATCATCATGTCGGCGAATTCGTCGACGACCACGACAATAGTCGGCAGCTTTTGCAGCAACGGTGCTTCGTCGTGAATGCTTTCGCGCTTGTACAGAGGATCGCTCAGCGGCTCGCCGGCGTCCTGGGCTTCCTTGACCTTGGCGTTGAAGCCGGACAGGTTACGCACGCCCATCTTCGCCATCAGCTTGTAGCGACGTTCCATCTCGGCGACGCTCCAGCGCAAGGCGTTGGCGGCGTCCTTCATGTCGGTCACTACCGGGCACAGCAGGTGCGGAATGCCTTCGTAGATCGACAGCTCGAGCATCTTCGGGTCGATCATGATCAGCTTGGCGTCTTCCGGGCCGGACTTGAACAGGATCGACAGAATCATCGCGTTCACACCCACCGACTTACCGGAACCGGTCGTACCGGCCACCAGCAAGTGCGGCATCTTGGCCAGGTCAGTGATAACCGGTTTGCCGCCAATGTCGTGCCCCAGCGCCAGCGTGACCGGCGATTTGAAGTTGTCGTACTCGGGCGTCGACAGCACTTCGGAGAAGCGCACGATCTGCCGGTCTTCGTTGGGAATCTCGATACCGACGGTAGTCTTGCCGGGAATGACCTCGACCACCCGCACACTGGTCACCGCCAGGGAACGCGCCAGGTCTTTTGCCAGGTTGGAGATACGGCTGACCTTGACGCCCGCAGCCGGCTGGATTTCGTAACGGGTGATCACCGGGCCCGGATGGATCGAGTCTACGGTGACTTCGACGCCGAACTCCTTGAGCTTGATCTCCAGCAAGTGGCCGACCGCTGCCAGCGACTCCGGCGAGTAATTGAGTTGTTTCTTTTCCGCAGGATCAAGGATCGAGATCGGCGGCAAGGTGCCTTCCACAGCACTGTCGACAAACAACGGTGCCTGTTTCTCTTTCTGCACGCGCTTGCTCGGCTCCGGCGCTTTGGTCGGCGCCGGGGCGATGACCGGCGGCACCTGTTTCTCGCGATCGGACATGTGCTTGCTCAGCGCCTGCTCACGTTCGATCAGGCGTTCCTTGACCTTGGCCTGTTCACGCTTGTCGGTGACTGTCGGTGCGACCACATCATGTACGCGATCATCGACTTCACGCAGTTGCGCAACCAGTTGCTTGCGCTCGGTGCGTGCCGACCACCAGCGGTTGAGCGCGCCCTGAAACAGTTCGAACAGGTCGAGGGTGATCTTGCCGGTGATGTCCATCACCTTGAACCACGACAGGTCGGTGAACACCGTCAGGCCGAACAGAAACAGCGCAATGAACAGCAACGTGCTGCCCTGAATATTGAATGCGTTCTTCGCCAGATCGCCAAGGCTTTCGCCCAGCGCACCACCCGCGCCGGCTGGCAGACCGGTGGCCGCGTGAAAATGGATATGTGCCAGCGCCGCGCCGGACAGCACCAGAAACACCAGACCGATCAGGCGCCAGGAGAACAGCCAGCCGCTCCACTGCCATGGCTCGTGGCGCTGACGGAAGATCTGATAGGCCTTGACCGCCAGCAGCAACGGAAAGATGTAGGCGAAGTAACCGAGCACCATGAACAGGATGTCGGCGCTGTAGGAGCCCGCCGGGCCGCCGAAGTTCTGCACGTCGTCGATCTTGCTGTTGTGGCTCCAGCCCGGATCGTCCTTGCCGTAGGTCAGCAAAGCCATCATCAGGAACAGGCACAGCGCGCCGATGGCGATCAATGCACCTTCCTTGAGCCGGTAGTGCAACTGTTGGCGCCAGAGCGGAACGACTGTTTTTGGTGCTTCGGTGGATTTCTTCAAAACGCTACTTTTCCTGCGCCCGAGGCGCGTCCATCTATTGAATGACGATAAAAAACTGCCCAATCCAGGCAGGTAAAAAAGTTGACGGGCACAACTGAGACTACTTTTAACACTGAGCCGCGGCTTTTACATACACAGCTATAAACACGTGGCCCAGCGAATATTCTGTAACAGCCCGGCATTGTACGGGTTTGTGCGTCCGATGCCATGCTTCAGACCCGCAGCATTGAGCATAGCCAAGCGCACAAGACCTGCGACTCAATTTGAGCATGCATTGTCTTTTGTGACAAAGGCTTATGAGGTGTATTTGATGAACGTAGCGAAGCACTGACACCCAGCCCCTGCGAACTGCCGCAGATCGCCCGCCAGGCCCGCTGCAGACATGTTCCAGGCCGGCGCACAGCGCTCGCTTACGACCGCATCCAGCGCGCCAAGTTGCAACACCGCGAATGTCGATCAGGATCGGCACGACATTCGCCGCATTTCGCGGCACACTTTACTGCGGGCAGAACAGCCCGCGCCGCCCTCCCCTTCTGCAAGCCTGGATGCCATGCTGACTTGGTTACAACGTAATTCCCTGACTTTTCCGCCGCTGGAAAAGGCCATGCGCGAACCCAACGGATTGCTCGCCGCCGGTGGCGACCTCTCCGCCGACCGCCTGATCCAGGCGTATCGCCATGGCTGCTTTCCGTGGTTTTCCGAAGGCCAGCCGATTCTCTGGTGGTCGCCTGATCCTCGCACCGTGCTGTTTCCCGACGAACTGCATGTTTCGCGCAGTCTGGGCAAATTGCTGCGCAAGGAGCGCTATGAGGTGACTTTCGATCAGGACTTCGAAGCCGTGATCCGCGCCTGCGCCGCGCCACGGGATTACGCCGACGGCACCTGGATCACTGAGGCCATGCAAGACGCCTACGTTGAACTGCACCGGCGCGGCTTCGCTCATTCGGTGGAAGTGTGGGATCAGGGCGAACTGGTCGGTGGCCTATACGGGCTGGCGATGGGGCAGCTTTTTTTTGGTGAATCGATGTTCAGCCGCGCAGACAATGCCTCCAAGTACGGTTTTGCCACGCTGGTCCGGCATCTGCAAGAGTCAGGATTCGTGCTGATCGACTGCCAGATGCCGACCGACCACCTGCAGAGCCTCGGCGCCCGGGCGATTCCCCGCCACGAATTTGCGGATTATCTGGCACGGCATCTGGATCAACCCAATCGTGCCACCTGGGTTTGCTGAGCGACTTTTGCGCGCGTGGCTTACACTTAATTCACCAGCTTATCCCGAGGGTTGATCATGACCGAGTTGGCGCGGTTGAAGTTCTATGCCACTCAGCCTCACTCTTGCAGCTATCTGCCCGAGGAACAGGCCACGACCCTGTTTCTCGACCCTAGTCAGCCCATGGATGTGCACGTCTACGCAGACCTGTCGGAAATGGGCTTTCGTCGTAGCGGCGATCATCTGTACCGCCCCCATTGCCAGAATTGCAATGCGTGCGTGCCTGCACGCATCCCGGTGGCGCAGTTCACCCCGAATCGTCAGCAGAAACGGATTTTCAAGCGCAACGCCGACTTGCAGATACAGCCGGCGAAACCGGGTTTCAGTGAAGAATACTTTGAGCTGTACCAGCGCTACATCGAACAGCGTCACGCCGACGGCGACATGTACCCGCCGAGCCGGGATCAATTCTCGACTTTTCTGGTGCGCGATCTGCCCTTCTCACGCTTTTACGAGTTCCGACTCGACGGACGGTTGCTGGCGGTAGCCGTGACCGATTTGCTGCCGAACGGCTTGTCGGCGGTCTACACTTTTTACGAACCGGCCGAAGAACGGCGCAGCCTGGGACGTTTCGCGATCCTGTGGCAAATCGCCGAGAGTCAGCGCCGCGGACTTGAAGCGGTCTACCTCGGTTACTGGATCAAGAATTGCAAAAAGATGAACTACAAGACCCAATATCGCCCCATCGAACTGTTGATTAATCAGCGCTGGGTGATCCTGAACTGAAGACAAGCCGTAAACCCCTTGGCGTAAACACCATTTTTCGGGCACAATGCACGCCGCTTTTGCCTGGCGCAGTTGCACCGGGCCATTCATTGGATACCGAGGGCTTTACTGCATGTCGAAAGAAGACAGCTTCGAAATGGAAGGCACTGTCGTCGACACCCTGCCCAACACCATGTTTCGTGTGGAGTTGGAAAATGGGCACGTCGTAACCGCGCATATTTCCGGCAAGATGCGCAAGAACTACATTCGTATTCTTACCGGTGACAAAGTGCGCGTCGAGCTGACGCCCTATGACTTGAGCAAAGGGCGCATTACTTACCGCGCTCGCTAATCAGGTCAATACAAGACGCCCGGCTTTATGCCGGGCGTTTTTGTGTCTGGGGTTTGGGATTTTGGGTTTTGGGTTTTGGGTTTTGGGTTTTGGGTGTATATCCGTTGCTGCGGGTGTTGCTGATTAGGGTTTCGCCCTTACGGCGAGTCACCTTTTCCAAACGCCGAAAAGGTAACCCAAAAGGCTTTGCCCCGGCGTACGGCACTTCGCTTAGGCTCAGTGTTCCCTCGCTACGGTGTCCATCCGGGGGCATCGCCTACGGTTTGCTTCGCTGCACCTCCTCTCGATGAATGCGGCTTCGCCGCACGGCGCTGCGCGCCTACCCCCCCGGATGAACACCTTCGCTCGGCCTGCCGATGGGGCAAAAGATCAAAAGCCGAAGCCAGATCAAAAGCCAGATCAAGAGCCCCTCACCCTAGCCCTCTCCCGGAGGGAGAAGGGACTGACCGGGGTGCTTGGGCGAACTACGCCCACGTGCGATACCGAGTCGAACTCAGGCTTTGAAAAGCACACAAATCGGCTCCCTCTCCCTCTCTCTCCGGGAGAGGGTTGGGGTGAGGGGCGAATCCACTACAAAATCAAATCCGAACACCCGCTCCTCACCACTCAACAGGATGAGCGTTAGCTCGGCTGCAGCTCTTGATCTTGATCCACGGGCGACGTCGGAAGGCTGAGTGGAGGGATTGATCCGGGGGTGGGAGCGCAGCGACCGTTTGGCGAAGCCAAACACAGCGAGAGGAGGTGCAGCGCAGCAAACCGGAGACGCTGCGCCCGGATCGATCCCGAAGCGAAGGGACCCCGAGCCCCAGCGAGCGGGCCGCACGTAGGAGCAAGCGTTTTTTGCTTACTTTTTTTGGCGCTTGAAAAAAAGTGAGTCGCCGTAAGGGCGAAACCGTAATAAGCCATCACCGCAGCAACGGATATTCACCCAAAAAACCCAAACGACAACTAACAAAAAGGCGCCCGAAGGCGCCTTTCGCTTACAACAGGCCGTCAGGCCATCTCAGCCGTGGTTTCGAAGTCAAAGGTCATCTCACCATCCTTGATATCGATATGCACAACACCACCATGCTCAGCCAACTCGCCAAACAGGATCTCCTCCGCTAGCGGACGCTTGATCTTGTCCTGGATCAGGCGCGCCATCGGCCGTGCGCCCATTGCCGAGTCGTAACCACCGGCCGCCAGCCAACTGCGCGCCGCGTCGGTCACTTCCAACAGCACCCGCTTGTCTTCCAGCTGCGCCTGAAGCTCGGTAAGGAACTTGTCCACCACACTCTTGATAACCTCATGACTGAGGCGACCAAACTGGATAATGGTGTCCAGACGGTTACGGAATTCCGGCGTGAAGCTCTTCTTGATCACTTCCATTGCATCAGACGAGTGATCCTGATGAGTGAAACCAATCGAAGCACGCGCGGCTGTTTCGGCACCGGCGTTGGTGGTCATGATCACGATTACGTTGCGGAAATCCGCCTTGCGCCCGTTGTTATCGGTCAGCGTGCCGTGATCCATCACCTGCAACAGCAGGTTGAAGACTTCCGGGTGCGCCTTCTCGATTTCATCGAGCAGCAATACGCAATGCGGCTGCTTGGTGATCGCCTCGGTCAACAGACCGCCCTGATCAAAGCCGACATAGCCCGGAGGCGCACCGATCAGACGCGATACGGTGTGACGCTCCATGTACTCGGACATGTCGAAGCGAACCAGCTCAATACCCAGTGCCTTGGCCAATTGTCGCGCGGCCTCGGTTTTACCGACACCGGTTGGCCCTGCGAACAGGAACGAACCGACTGGTTTGTCTGGCGACTTGAGGCCGGCACGGGACAGCTTGATCGCAGTCGACAGCGAATCGATCGCCGCATCCTGACCAAACACCGTCAGCTTCAGATCACGCTCGAGGTTACGCAGCAGTTCCTTGTCGGAGCTGGTGACGTGCTTCGGCGGAATCCGTGCAATCTTCGCCACGATGTCTTCGACGTGCGGCACTTCGATACGCTTGGCGCGTTTCTCGACCGGTTGCAGGCGCTGGTAAGCGCCGGCTTCGTCAATGACGTCGATGGCTTTGTCCGGCATGTGCCGGTCATTGATGTAGCGCGAAGCCAGTTCGGCAGCGGCGCGCAACGCCTCATCGCTGTACTCGATGTTGTGATGCGCTTCGAAGCGCCCCTTCAGGCCGCGCAGGATGCCGATGGTGTCTTCCACCGACGGCTCGACGACATCGACCTTCTGGAAGCGTCGTGCGAGGGCACGATCCTTCTCGAAGATGCCGCGAAATTCCTGGAACGTAGTCGAACCGATGCAACGAATGTCGCCAGACGAGAGCAAAGGCTTGAGCAGGTTCGAAGCATCCATCACGCCACCCGACGCAGCACCGGCACCAATAATGGTGTGGATCTCGTCGATGAACAGAATGGCTTGCGGACGTTTTTTCAATTCATTGAGTAGCGCCTTGAAGCGCTTCTCGAAATCGCCGCGATACTTGGTGCCCGCGAGCAGAGCACCGAGATCAAGGGAATAAACAACGCTGCCAGCCAGCAGGTCAGGCACCTGGTTGTCGACAATACGCTTGGCCAGGCCTTCGGCAATCGCGGTTTTACCCACGCCAGCCTCGCCTACCAGCAGCGGATTGTTCTTGCGACGACGCGCGAGAATCTGCGCGACGCGCTCGACTTCCAATTCGCGTCCGACCAACGGATCGATACGACCCTGGCGTGCCAGTTCGTTGAGGTTGCTGGCATAAGCATCCAGAGGATTGCCTGAAGAAGAAGACTCACCGCCCTCGTCGTCCTGCATATCTTGTTCACCTTCAGAGTGATCGCCATGCCCCGGCACTTTGGAAATGCCGTGCGCGATGTAATTGACGACATCGATGCGCGCAACGCTCTGCTGTTTCAGCAGAAACACTGCCTGACTCTCTTGCTCACTGAAGATTGCAACCAGCACGTTGGCGCCAGTTACTTCACGCTTGCCCGAGCTCTGTACGTGGAAAACAGCACGTTGCAGGACACGCTGAAAGCCCAGGGTTGGCTGGGTTTCGCGATCTTCGTCATGGACGGGGATCAATGGCGTGGTGGAGTCGATGAACTCCTGCAGGTCGTGCTTGAGTTTGTCGAGGTTCGCGCCGCAGGCACGCAAAACGGTGGCGGCAGCCTCATTGTCCAATAGGGCCAGCAGCAGGTGTTCGACGGTCATGAATTCATGACGTTTCGAACGAGCCTCCTTGAAGGCAAGATTGAGGGTGACTTCGAGCTCGCGGTTTAACATAGCTTCACCTCATACCCAAGTGGTCGGCGATTAACCGTCCTTCTCGATTTCACAGAGTAGCGGATGCTGGCTTTCCCTGGCGTACTGGTTGACCTGCATGGCCTTTGTCTCGGCGATGTCGCGGGTAAACACTCCACATACTGCCCGTCCTTCTGTGTGAACGGCCAGCATGACCTTGGTCGCCAGCTCGCGATTCAGGTTAAAAAACACCTCGAGCACTTCGACGACGAAATCCATCGGTGTGTAGTCATCGTTGAACAAAACCACCTTGTACATCGGCGGCGCCTGTAACGCAGGCTTTGCTTCCTGAACAGCAACGCCCGCCGAATCGTCGTCGCGTTCCTCCGGGTGATCCTTTTGGAGAGTCGGGCGATCCTGATTGAATGTTAGTCGAATCTGGCTGATTGCATGCATGGAAAGAAAGGTTCGTCAGTTGTGCAAATACAGTGGTGGGGGCGGTTGTCCACGTTTTCAACTCCGACTGCCCGGTCACCTTGACTATCGGGAAAACGGTGTTACAACCAATAGAGCCCACAGTGGGTAAAAAAGATCCGCGGAGTCAATCCTTTTAACGGATTAGATTGCGGATGACTTGGATGATACTCCAGCGATGGAGTCTGTTGCAGAGGGATTTGAGCATGGCTGTCGGCAAGGTGAAATGGTTCAACAATGCCAAGGGGTTCGGTTTCATTAATACCGACGCCCGCGAAGGTCGCGATGAAGACGGCAAAGACATTGATTTCTTTGCGCACTACTCCGCCATCGAAATGGACGGGTACAAAACCCTCAAGGCAGGGCAAGTGGTGAAATTCGACATCGTGCAAGGCCCAAAAGGCTTGCACGCCGTGAAGATTGGAGCCGTCGATTCCGAAAAAGAAACGTCCCCCGTCGATGCCAAGCAACAAAAGGTAACCAGCTGACGCACAGCACCTTCGGCCATAAAAAAAACGCCCGGCTCGATTATTTCGAGCCGGGCGGTTTTGTTGCAGGGTGTTGCTCTTACATGTGCGAGATCAGCGCATCACCGAAGCCCGAAGACGAAACCAGCTTGGCCCCCTCCATCAGACGTTCGAAGTCATAGGTCACGGTCTTGGCGCTGATGGCGCCGTTGGTGCCCTTGATGATCAGATCCGCCGCCTCGGTCCAGCCCATGTGCCGCAGCATCATTTCTGCCGACAGAATCAACGAACCCGGGTTGACCTGGTCCTTGCCGGCATACTTCGGCGCGGTCCCGTGGGTGGCTTCGAACATCGCTACGGTGTCGGACAGGTTGGCGCCCGGCGCAATACCGATACCGCCCACTTCCGCTGCCAGGGCGTCGGAGAGGTAATCACCGTTGAGGTTCAGGGTCGCGATCACATCGTATTCGGCCGGGCGCAGCAGGATCTGCTGAAGCATGGCGTCGGCGATGGCGTCTTTGACCACAACGTTCTTGCCGGTTTTCGGGTTTTTGAACTGCATCCACGGGCCGCCGTCGAGCAGGGTCGCGCCGAACTCTTCAGCCGCCACCTCATAGGCCCACTCTTTGAAGGCACCTTCGGTGAACTTCATGATGTTGCCTTTGTGCACGATGGTCAGCGAATCGCGGTCGTTGTCGACCACATATTGCAGAGCCTTGCGCGCCAGACGCTTGGTACCTTCCAGGGAAACCGGCTTGACGCCGATGCCGCAGTTTTCGTCGAAACGGATCTTGGTGACGCCCATTTCTTCTTTAAGGAATTTGATGACCTTGGTCGCTTCCGGCGAACCGGCCTTCCACTCGATACCGGCGTAGATGTCTTCGGAGTTCTCGCGGAAAATCGTCATGTCGACGTCGCCAGGCTTTTTCACCGGGCTTGGCACGCCTTCGAACCAGCGCACCGGGCGCAGACAGACGTAGAGGTCGAGTTGCTGACGCAGGGCCACGTTCAGCGAGCGGATGCCGCCACCGACCGGAGTGGTCAGCGGGCCTTTGATGGAAACCACGTAATCCTTGACTGCGTCCAGGGTTTCCTGAGGCAGCCAGGTGTCCTGATCGTAAACCTGAGTGGCTTTTTCCCCGGCGTAGACTTCCATCCAGGAAATCTTGCGCTTGCCGCCGTATGCCTTTTGAACTGCAGCATCGACAACCTTGATCATCACCGGACTGATGTCGACACCAATGCCGTCACCTTCGATGAAGGGGATGATCGGGTTATCAGGAACATTGAGAGAATGGTCTGCATTGACGGAGATTTTGTCGCCGACGGCTGGAACCTGAATCTTCTTGTAACCCATGCTGAACTCCATTGTTTGGATTGAACATCTGGCTTGGTTCGAGCGTAACCCAGTTAAATCAACACGCAAACCCTCTGTTCGCGGCGCAGGCACATCTGGTTTCGTACAAGCCTGAAAGCAAAGGGAAAAGCGCCAAACTCAAGCATTCGCGACGACTCTACGCCCCACCCTGCCCTGCGACCTTTAGACCAATGGACGAGAATCGTTGCATATGAACCATCGGCAGATTGCCAGCTACCTATGTATAATGCCGGCCGCTGACCACAGGGTCACGACGGCTGGCCTGTCTAGAACGAGACTTTCCGCCCTATAGCCAGGTTGTTATCGCAACCTGACTGCTCGACGCTCAACGATGCACCCAACATCACCGCGAAGATTCTCGACATTCGGTTCATGGATGACTTTGAACGAACGCGCTTACCCGGCGCCCCTCGAGTTTCTGCGCACGCTTAGCAAAGAAGAGAGAGTTAATCCGAATATGCCCACCCGCTCGAAGATCATCTATACCTTCACCGACGAAGCCCCAGCCCTCGCCACCTATTCCCTGCTGCCGATCATCGAGGCCTACACCGCCTCGGCCGATATCGCCGTGGAAACCCGCGATATCTCTCTTGCAGCGCGCATCCTGGCCAGCTTCCCCGAGCAACTGGGTGACAAAGCCGTAGCCGACCACCTCGCCGAACTGGGCGACCTGGCCGTTACGCCTGAAGCCAACATCATCAAGCTGCCGAACATCAGTGCTTCGGTTCCTCAACTGCAAGCTGCGATCAAAGAGCTGCAAGCTCAGGGTTACAACCTGCCGGACTACCCGGAAACCGTGACCAGCGACGCCGACAAAGACGCCAAGGCGCGTTACGACAAGATCAAGGGCAGCGCCGTGAACCCGGTTCTGCGCGAAGGCAACTCCGATCGTCGTGCACCGCTGTCGGTCAAGAACTATGCGCGCAAGCACCCGCACAAAATGGGCGCCTGGGCCAAAGACTCCAAATCCCACGTCGCTCACATGAGCACCGGCGATTTCTACGGCAGCGAAAAAGCTGCCCTGATCGACGCCGCTGACGCTGTGAAAATCGAGCTGATCGCCAAAGACGGTACCGCTACCGTCCTGAAAGAAAAAACCACCGTTCAGGCTGGCGAGATTCTCGACTGCGCCGTGATGAGCAAAAACGCCCTGCGTTCGTTCATCGCTGCTGAAATCGAAAGCGCCAAGGCTCAAGGCGTGCTGCTCTCGGTTCACCTGAAAGCGACCATGATGAAGGTTTCCGACCCGATCATGTTCGGCCAGATCGTTGCCGAGTTCTATAAAGACGCACTGACCAAGCACGCTGACGTGCTGGCCCAGATCGGCTTCAACCTGAACAACGGCATCGGCGATCTGTACGCTCGCATCAAGGCCCTGCCGGCCGAGCAACAAGCGCAGATCGAAGCTGACATGGCAGCGGTCTACGCTGCGCGTCCGTCGCTGGCGATGGTCAACTCCGACAAAGGCATCACCAACCTGCACGTGCCGAGCGACGTTATCGTCGACGCCTCGATGCCGGCAATGATCCGTGACTCCGGCAAGATGTGGGGCACCGACGGTCAGTTGCACGACACCAAGGCTGTGATCCCGGATCGCTGCTACGCGACCATCTACCAGGCCGTGATCGAAGATTGCAAAGCCAACGGTGCTTTCGATCCGACCACCATGGGCAGCGTGCCAAACGTTGGCTTGATGGCTAAAAAAGCCGAAGAATACGGCTCCCACGACAAGACCTTCCAGATCAAGGCTGACGGCGTGGTTCGTGTGACCGACAGCAAGGGCACCCTGCTGATGGAACAGGCTGTTGAAGCCGGCGACATCTTCCGCATGTGCCAGACCAAAGACGCGCCGATCCAGGACTGGGTCAAACTGGCCGTCAACCGTGCTCGCGCCAGCAGCACTCCAGCGATTTTCTGGCTGGACCCAATGCGCGCTCACGATGGCGTAGTGATCGAGAAAGTTCAGGCTTACCTGAAGGATCACGACACCGCAGGTCTGGACATCCAGATCATGGCGCCGGTCGACGCAATGAAGTTCACCCTGCAGCGCACCCGCGATGGCAAGGACACCATCTCGGTGACCGGCAACGTACTGCGCGACTACCTGACTGACCTGTTCCCGATCATGGAACTGGGCACCAGCGCCAAGATGCTGTCGATCGTGCCGCTGATGAACGGCGGTGGCCTGTTCGAAACCGGCGCCGGCGGTTCGGCTCCGAAGCACGTGCAGCAACTGGTTGAAGAGAACTTCCTGCGTTGGGATTCGCTGGGTGAGTTCCTCGCCCTGGCAGCCTCGCTTGAGCATTTGGGTGTGAACTACAACAACCCGAAAGCACTGGTGCTGTCCAAGACCCTGGATCAGGCCACTGGCCAGTTCCTCGACAACAACAAGTCGCCATCGCGCAAAGTCGGCAACATCGACAACCGCGGCAGCCACTTCTATCTGGCGATGTACTGGGCTCAGGCTCTGGCTGCCCAGACCGAAGACGCTGCACTGCAAGCGCAGTTCGCGACGCTGGCCAAGACTCTGACCGAGAACGAGGCAACCATCGTTGCCGAGCTCAACGCCGTTCAGGGCAAGCCAGTCGACATCGGCGGTTACTACCACGCCAATGCCGAGCTGATCAGCAAGGCCATGCGCCCAAGCGCAACCCTCAACGCGGCGATTGCTGCGCTGGTTTAAGGTTGTAAAGGGAACATCACAAACCCCGGCCAAGTGCCGGGGTTTGTGTTTTTGGCGAAGATCAAAAGATCGCAGCCTTCGGCAGCTCCTACACCGGTCCTTGTAGGAGCTGCCGAAGGCTGCGATCTTTTGATCTTCAATGCGCTGAAGACTTTACCGAGGAAACCCTATGGAATGGCTCCCCCACATCACCGTCGCCACCATCGTCGAGGACAACGGTCGCTTTCTGATGGTCGAAGAGCACAAGGCCGGCCGTAACGTGCTCAACCAGCCCGCCGGTCATCTCGATCCGGACGAGACACTGATTGATGCCGCCATTCGTGAAACCCTCGAAGAAACCGGCTGGGACGTCGAACCCACCGGCGTGGTCGGCATTTACCTGTACACCGCACCCAGCAACGGCGTGACCTATCAACGCGTCTGCTTCGTCGCCAAAGCACTGAAACATCACCCGGATTATCAGCTCGACGACGGCATTGTCGGCGCCAAGTGGCTGACCCGCGACGAATTAATCGAGCAGCGCGAACACTGGCGCAGCGAGCTGATCATCCGTTGCATCGATGATTATCTGGCCGGCCATCACTTCGGCCTCGAATTGATCCGCCCTTCTCTTTAGCCTTGAGGCCGCGAGCCTGATAGAATCGCGTCCTTTTTAAAGACACTCATTGAATCCCTATGCGTGATCCAGCCCCTTCTGACACATCCAAGAAGCGCGTCATTGTCGGCATGTCCGGCGGCGTGGACTCTTCCGTTTCCGCTCTCCTGCTGATCGAGCAGGGCTACGCGGTGGAAGGCCTGTTCATGAAGAACTGGGAAGAAGACGACGGAACGGAATACTGCACCGCCATGGACGACCTGGCGGATGCCCAGGCTGTCTGCGACAAGATCGGCATCAAGCTGCACACCGCCAACTTCGCTGCCGAGTACTGGGACAACGTGTTCGAGCACTTCCTGGCCGAATACAAGGCAGGGCGCACGCCGAACCCGGACATCCTGTGTAACCGCGAGATCAAGTTCAAGGCGTTCCTCGACTACGCCATGATGCTCGGCGCCGACCTGATCGCCACCGGCCACTACGTGCGCCGCCGTGACATCGACGGCCGCACCGAGCTGCTCAAAGGCCTCGATGCGAACAAGGATCAAAGCTACTTCCTGCACGCCGTCGGCGGCGAACAGATCGCCAAGACTCTGTTCCCGGTCGGCGAGCTGGAAAAACCTGAAGTCCGCGCAATTGCCGAAAAATACGAGCTGGCCACTGCCAAGAAGAAGGATTCCACAGGGATCTGCTTCATCGGTGAACGGCGCTTCAGCGACTTTCTCAAGCAGTACCTGCCGGCACAGCCGGGCGAGATCAAGACCACCGAAGGCGAAGTCATCGGCCGTCACCACGGTTTGATGTACCACACCATCGGTCAGCGTCAGGGCCTGGGCATCGGCGGCCTGAAAGATGCCGGCGACGAGCCGTGGTACGTGCTGCGCAAGGATCTGGACACCAACGAGCTGATCGTCGGCCAGGGCAACAACCATCCGTGGTTGTTCTCCGGCGCCCTGCTCGCTTCGGAAATCTATTGGGTCAACCCGGTCGATCTGAGCCAGCCACGTCGCCTGACCGCCAAAGTGCGCTATCGCCAGAGCGATCAGGCCTGCACGCTGGAGCAGACTGCAACCGGCTACCGTGCCGTGTTCGATGAGCCGCAACGCGCGGTCACACCGGGCCAATCCGTGGTGTTCTATGACGGTGAAATCTGCCTCGGCGGCGGCGTGATCGAAGTCGCCGAGCCATGGAGCGGTCAGGCATGAGCCCGACTCAGGAGCAACTGACGGCGCTGGGCGGCGTATTTCTCGCCGCCGTGCTGGTCGACCGGATCGCCAAAAGCGGCCAGACCAGCGAAGCCGGCCTGACCTGCATGCTCGGCAGTCTGTTGGTACGCGACCCGAAAGACACGCTGGACGTGTACGGCGGCGACGACCTCAATCTGCGCGAAGGCTATCGTGCATTGATCGGCGCTCTCGAACGCGATCCGAGCACATTGCAGCGCGAACCGTTGCGCTATGCCCTGTCGATGCTCGGTCTTGAGCGCCAACTGGCCAAGCGCAACGACATGCTCGATGTGATCGGCAAGCGTCTGCCGCAGATCCAGTCGCAGGTCGAGCATTTCGGCCCGGCGCACGAAAACGTCATTGCCGCCTGCGGCGCGCTGTATCAGGACACCCTGAGCACGCTGCGCCAGCGCATTCAGGTGCACGGCGACATGCGCAACCTGCAGCAGCCGAGCAACGCCTCGAAGATTCGCGCCCTGCTGCTCGCCGGGATTCGCTCGGCGCGCCTGTGGCGTCAGCTCGGCGGCCATCGCTGGCAGTTGGTCGTCAGCCGGCGCAAGCTGCTCAAAGAGCTGTATCCGCTGATGCGCAGCGAGTAAATCGCCTGCAACAAATGCTTTGAAGTCTGTAACGCGTAATACGCCGGTCAGTTGGCAACGGACCGGCGGATTTTTTCATGTATGATACGCGCCCCATTTCGTTGCCCGACTGTCCGAGAACACCCCATGCAGCTTTCTTCGCTCACTGCGGTTTCCCCTGTTGACGGCCGCTACGCCGGCAAAACCCAGGCCCTGCGCCCGATTTTCAGCGAGTACGGTCTGATCCGTGCCCGTGTTCTGGTTGAAGTGCGCTGGCTCCAGCGCCTGGCCGCCCACGCTGGTATCCCTGAAGTGCCAGCCTTCTCCGCCGAGGCCAACGCCGTTCTCAATGAACTGGCTGAAAACTTCTCGCTGGAGCACGCCGAGCGCGTCAAAGAGATCGAGCGCACCACCAACCACGACGTCAAGGCGATCGAATACCTGCTCAAAGAGCAAGCCGCCAAGCTGCCTGAGCTGGCCGCTGTCAGCGAATTCATCCACTTTGCCTGCACCAGCGAGGACATCAACAACCTGTCCCACGCCCTGATGCTGCGCGAAGGCCGTGACGATGTAATGCTGCCGCTGATGCGTCAGACCGCTGAAGCCATCCGCGAGCTGGCAATCCGTTTCGCCGACGTGCCGATGCTGTCGCGCACCCACGGCCAACCAGCCTCCCCGACCACTCTGGGTAAAGAGCTGGCGAACGTGGTTTACCGCCTCGAGCGTCAAATCGCTCAAGTCGCTGCCGTTCCGCTGCTGGGCAAGATCAACGGCGCTGTCGGCAACTACAACGCTCACCTGTCGGCTTACCCGCAGATCGACTGGGAAGCTAACGCCCGCGCCTTCATCGAAGACGAGCTGGGTCTGGGTTTCAACCCGTACACCACTCAGATCGAGCCGCACGACTACATCGCCGAGCTGTTCGACGCCATTGCGCGCTTCAACACTATTCTGATCGACTTCGACCGTGACATCTGGGGCTACATCTCCCTGGGTTACTTCAAGCAGCGCACCATCGCTGGCGAAATCGGTTCGTCGACCATGCCGCACAAGGTCAATCCGATCGACTTCGAAAACTCCGAAGGCAACCTGGGCATCGCCAACGCGCTGTTCCAGCACCTGGCGAGCAAACTGCCAATCTCCCGCTGGCAACGCGACCTGACCGACTCCACCGTACTGCGTAACCTCGGTGTCGGCTTCGCCCACAGCGTGATCGCGTACGAAGCCAGCCTCAAAGGCATCAGCAAGCTTGAGCTGAATGCACAGAAGATCGCCGCTGATCTGGACGCTTGCTGGGAAGTTCTGGCTGAGCCAATCCAGACCGTGATGCGTCGCTACAACATCGAAAACCCGTACGAAAAGCTGAAAGAACTGACCCGCGGCAAGGGCATCAGCCCTGAAGCGTTGCAGACTTTCATCGACGGCCTGGACATGCCAGCCGAAGCGAAAGCCGAGCTGAAACAGCTGACCCCGGCCAACTACATCGGTAACGCTGTAGCGCAAGCCAAACGCATCTGATCGACCGCTTGAACCGTTTGAGACGCCCGGCCGCGCCGGGCGTTTTTATTCCCGTCTGAAAAGTGCTTTTTTTCAATAGGTTACATATGAATTCCGATATTCCTCTTCAACTTCTGGGCGGCATCACGGCGCGCGAATTCCTGCGCGACTACTGGCAGAAAAAGCCACTGCTGATCCGTCAGGCGATTCCTGACTTCGAGAGCCCGATCGACGCCGACGAACTGGCCGGCCTGGCCCTGGAAGAAGAAGTTGAATCGCGCCTGGTGATCGAGCACGGCGAGCGCTCATGGGAGCTGCGCCGCGGCCCGTTCGCTGAAGACGAATTCAGCAAATTGCCGGAAAAAGAGTGGACCCTGCTCGTTCAGGCAGTCGACCAGTTCGTTCCGGAAGTCAGCGAGCTGCTGGAAAGCTTCCGCTTTCTGCCGAGCTGGCGCGTCGACGACGTGATGATCAGTTACGCCGCCCCGGGTGGCAGCGTTGGCCCGCACTTCGACAACTACGACGTGTTCCTGCTGCAAGGTCACGGCAAGCGCAACTGGAAAATCGGCCAGATGTGCGATTCCGAGAGCCCGCTGCTGCAACACGCAGACCTGCGCATCCTCGCTGAATTCGAACAGACCGAAGAATGGGTTCTGGAACCGGGCGACATGCTTTACCTGCCGCCGCGCCTGGCCCACTGCGGTGTCGCTGTCGACAACTGCATGACCTACTCGGTCGGCTTCCGCGCACCAAGCGCATCCGAAGTGCTGACCCACTTCACCGACTTCCTCAGCCAGTTCCTGACCGATGAAGAGCGCTACACCGATGCCGACGCGCAGCCAGCCGTCGATCCGCATCAGATTCAACACGACGCACTGGATCGCCTGAAAAGCCTGCTCGCCGAACACATGAGCGACGAGCGCCTGCTGCTGACCTGGTTCGGCCAGTACATGACCGAGCCGCGTTACCCGGAACTGGTCGTCGGCCCGGAAGAAGTCGAGGAAGAAGACTTCCTCAGCGCCCTGCAGGATGGCGCCGTGTTGATCCGCAATCCAAGCGCACGTCTGGCGTGGTCGGAAGTCGATGACGACTTGCTGCTGTTCGCCAGCGGCCAGAGCCGTTACCTGCCGGGCAAACTGCGCGAGCTGCTGAAACTGATCTGCGCCGCAGATGCCTTGCATGTCGACAACCTCGGCGAGTGGCTGAACGACGAAGACGGTCGTGGCCTGCTGTGCGAGCTGGTCAAGCAAGGGAGCCTGGGGTTCGCCGATGAATAAGATTCGCGTACGTGTCGCAGATTGGCAAAAGGACATCGCCGAGATCCGCCGCATTCGTGAGACGGTATTCATCGCTGAGCAATCGGTGCCACCTGAGCTGGAGTGGGACGCGGATGACGCGAGCGCCGTGCACTTTCTGGCGTTTGAAGGCGACTTCCCGATCGGCACCGCACGACTGTTGCCCGACGGGCACATCGGCCGGGTGTCGGTGCTCAAAGACTGGCGCGGCATTAAGGTCGGTGATGCGCTGATGCAAGCGGTCATCGCTGAAGCTGAAGCGCGCGGTCTGAAACAGCAGATGCTCAGCGCTCAGGTGCAGGCCACGGCGTTTTATGAGCGCCTGGGTTTCAGCCTGGTCAGTGAGGAGTTCCTGGAAGCAGGGATTCCGCACGTTGATATGGTTCGCCATTCGGCCCAACCGCTAGCTGAATGAAACCTTGTGGCGAGGGGATTTATCCCCGATGGGGCGCGAAGCGGCCCTAAAATTTTGGGTCTGCTGCGCAGCCCATCGGGGATAAATCCCCTCGCCACAAGAGCAATATGCAAACTTCAGCAAACGCCCCGACATCCACCGATGCCGGGGCGTTTTGCTGTCTTGGATTCAACTTGCCCCACCCCGGGCCGACAAACTGGCAATATCAAGCCTTTCGAAAGCGGAGATAACGGACATGTCCCTACGCACCCTGCTCACCACCCTGCTGCTCGGCTGCAGTTTTTCGGTGATGGCAGCCACAGAAGTCGTCCCCCTCAAGTACCGCACCAGCGCCGACATGCTGCCGATGGCGCAAGACTTCATCGGCAAGGACGGCCAGGTCAGCGCCTATGGCAATCAACTGATCATCAAGGCCGAGCCGGACAAGATCGAGGAACTCAAGACGCTGATCACTCAGCTCGACACCGCGCCAAAACGCCTGCTGATCACTGTCGACACCAATGAAAACAACGGCCGTGGCGATGAAGGTTATTCGGTCAATGGCGCGCAGACCCGCATCATCAGCCGCAGCACCGCCAGCCGTGACGGCGGCGTCCAGCAAGTCCAGGCCACCGACGGCATGCCGGCGCTGATCCAGGTCGGCCAGAGCGTGCCGATCACCAGCAGCCAGAGCAACTCCTACGGCGATTACAACAGCCAGACCGAGTACCGCAACGTCACCCAGGGTTTCTACGTCACCGCCAGCGTCACCGGCGACATCGTTCACCTGGCAATCACGACCAATCGTGACCGTATGAGCCAGGAACGTCCCGATGTAGTGAACGTGCAAAGTACCGACACAACCGTCAGCGGACGCCTCGGCGAGTGGATCACTCTGGCCGGCGTGAATCGCCAGACTCAGGCCGACAAACAGGGCCTGGCCCGCAGCTACTCGACTCAAGGCCGGGATGACATGACCTTGAAGGTGAAAGTCGACGCGTTGGACTAAACCACCGAAAACTGACTGATTAGTCGTATTAGACGAAAGATGTAGTGCTTGAAAAAAAGCACTACAAAACGTTTGACGAGGCAAAAAAGCGAAGGCATGATGGCCTCGCTCCCGCTAATCAGAGGCCCTGGCAAGGGCCTTCGAAGCGATGTTCGCATCTACCCCGCGAACCGCTTCGTGTCTGTACCGCCCACAAGGTGTGTTTGACGAGGTTGCCGACTGGAACGAAGTTGTCCCGAGGGACGGAAGCGTAATTAGGTAACCCGGCTTCACGCTGTAGTTCGTACAAAGGCCCACGACGCCCGAATGCGCCCGCAGTCCGCCCTTACCTGTCACTTCCCCTCGAGCCCATCGTTCATCCCGTCGCCTACCCCGCCGAATCCGACTTGACCGCCTAAGCTTCTGGTCAGCGAGCGCAGGAATTTTCCACCGCAGAACAACTTTTCATAAAAGACGCGACGAGGTTTATCTCCATGGCACTGACACGCGAACAGCAAATTGCAGCCCTCGAAAAAGACTGGGCTGAAAACCCGCGCTGGAAAGGCGTGACCCGCGCTTACTCCGCTGCTGACGTCGTCCGCCTGCGTGGCTCGGTTCAACCTGAGCACACTTTTGCAAAACTCGGCGCCGAGAAGCTGTGGAACCTGGTCACCCAGGGTGCCAAGCCGTCCTTCCGTCCAGACAAAGATTTCGTCAACTGCATGGGCGCCCTGACCGGCGGCCAGGCTGTTCAGCAGGTCAAGGCCGGCATCCAGGCCATTTACCTGTCGGGCTGGCAAGTCGCTGCGGACAACAACTCCGCAGAATCGATGTACCCGGACCAGTCGCTGTACCCGGTGGACTCGGTTCCAACCGTGGTCAAGCGCATCAACAACTCGTTCCGTCGTGCTGACCAGATCCAGTGGAAAGCTGGCAAAGGCCCGGGCGACGAAGGCTACATCGACTACTTCGCGCCAATCGTGGCTGACGCCGAAGCCGGTTTCGGCGGCGTTCTGAACGCCTACGAGCTGATGAAGAGCATGATCGAAGCAGGCGCCGCCGGCGTTCACTTCGAAGACCAACTGGCTTCCGTGAAAAAATGCGGCCACATGGGCGGTAAAGTACTGGTTCCTACTCAGGAAGCCGTACAGAAGCTGACCGCTGCACGTCTGGCTGCTGACGTTGCCGGTACACCGACCATCATTCTGGCGCGTACCGATGCGAACGCTGCGGATCTGCTGACTTCCGATTGCGACCCGTACGACCAGCCGTTCGTGACTGGCGAGCGTACTCAGGAAGGCTTCTATAAGGTTCGTGCCGGTCTGGACCAGGCAATCGCCCGTGGCCTGGCTTACGCACCGTACGCCGACCTGATCTGGTGCGAAACCGCCAAACCGGATCTGGACGAAGCCCGTCGCTTTGCTGAAGCGATCAAGAAGGAATACCCGGACCAACTGCTGTCGTACAACTGCTCGCCTTCCTTCAACTGGAAGAAAAACCTGGACGACGCGACCATCGCCAAGTTCCAGCGCGAACTGTCCGCCATGGGCTACAAGCACCAGTTCATCACCCTGGCCGGCATTCACAACATGTGGCACAGCATGTTCAACCTGGCGCACGACTACGCCCGCAACGACATGACTGCCTACGTGAAGCTGCAAGAGCAGGAATTCGCTGACGCTTCCAAGGGTTACACCTTCGTGGCGCACCAGCAGGAAGTGGGCACCGGCTACTTCGACGACATGACCACCGTGATCCAGGGTGGCTCGTCCTCGGTAACCGCGCTGACCGGTTCGACCGAAGAAGAACAGTTCCACTGATTCTGCTTCGCCTGAGCAAACGGCCGTTGCGGACCGAATAAAAGCTAACCGCAGCGCTGCACATCTGACGCCCCGACTGGTTCGGGGCGTTTTTTTGCCTGCAGAAACCGCGCCCCCTCCCCCCTGTAGGAGCTGCCGAAGGCTGCGATCTTTTGATCTTGCTTTTGATGTTGAAAGCCCAAAGTCAAAAGATCGCAGCCTTCGGCAGCTCCTGCAGAGGGGTGGCGATTCCTCGGACATCACAAACCCGTGCCAGACCTTTCTGAAAAAACATTGATCCAGAGCCGTATGGGCGTAGGAAAAATCAGCTAAAACGGACGCCGCCGCTACTTGCAGTAACGGGTATATAAGACAACTTCCCAACTACTGCGCCGCAAAATAGTTACAAAACCACCACAAACGATATTAATTATCATTCAGCCATAACTATGTTCGTTACATTCCCGACAAAACATTATTCATTGAAACCCGGCTAATGCCCGCAACGCATGGGCCTCAGGGCATTCGAGGTGCGCTATGTCCTTATTCCAATAAATAATTTCGCTATAGGAATTTTACTTGCTGGGTGTTTAGCCATAAAATCAGCGCGATTGATTGCTGCGACATATCGTCACTGCCTATTTCTTTATCAAGCTCAGAGACCTTTGCTCTCTGTTAAGGATTACCAGCATGCCCGAAGCGACAGGACTCATGGCCCACAACTGGGGCTTTGCCATTTTCCTTCTGGGTGTCGTCGGCCTGTGTGCCTTCATGCTTGGCGTTTCCAGCCTCCTCGGGTCAAAAGCCTGGGGCCGCAGCAAAAACGAACCGTTCGAGTCGGGCATGCTACCTACCGGTGGCGCCCGCTTGCGGCTCTCAGCCAAATTCTATCTGGTCGCGATGCTCTTCGTGATCTTCGATATCGAAGCCCTCTTTCTCTTTGCATGGTCTGTGTCCGTCCGCGAAAGCGGCTGGACCGGATTCGTCGAAGCTCTCGTTTTCATAGCAATTCTGTTGGCAGGTCTTGTCTACCTGTTCCGAGTGGGCGCCCTTGACTGGGCTCCGGAAGCTCGTCGCAAGCGGCAGGCGAAGCTGAAACAATGAGGCTTTGGCAATGCAATACAATCTCACCAGGATCGACCCCGATGCTCCTAACGATCAGTACCCGATCGGCGAACGGGAAACCGTTTCCGATCCGTTAGAAGATCAAGTTCACAAAAACATTTTCATGGGCAAGCTCGAAGACGTGCTGAGTGGCGCGGTCAACTGGGGACGTAAAAACTCCCTGTGGCCGTACAACTTCGGCCTGTCGTGCTGCTATGTGGAAATGACCACCGCCTTCACGGCGCCCCACGACATCGCGCGCTTTGGCGCCGAAGTTATCCGGGCATCGCCGCGTCAGGCCGACTTCATGGTTATCGCCGGTACCTGCTTCATCAAGATGGCGCCGATCATTCAGCGTCTCTACGAGCAAATGCTCGAACCGAAATGGGTTATCTCCATGGGTTCGTGCGCCAACTCCGGTGGCATGTACGACATCTACTCCGTGGTTCAAGGGGTGGACAAGTTCCTGCCGGTGGACGTCTACGTACCTGGCTGCCCGCCCCGTCCAGAAGCATTTCTGCAAGGCTTGATGCTGTTGCAGGAATCGATTGGCAAGGAGCGTCGCCCGCTTTCCTGGGTCGTTGGTGATCAAGGCGTTTATCGCGCCGACATGCCTTCGCAGAAGGAACAGCGCCGCGAACAGCGAATCGCAGTGACCAACCTGCGCAGCCCTGACGAAGTCTGATCCAGATCTGTTCTTACAAAGAAACGAGAAGCTGGCTTCATTCTTTACGTTGACCGAAAGCGAATAAATAACCATGACTACAGGCAGCGCTCTGTACATCCCGCCTTATAAGGCAGACGACCAGGATGTGGTCGTTGAATTGAATAACCGTTTTGGCCCGGAGGCGTTCACCGCCCAGCCAACCCGCACCGGCATGCCGGTGCTGTGGGTGGCGCGTGCCAGACTCGTCGAAGTCCTGACTTTCCTGCGCAACCTGCCCAAGCCGTACGTCATGCTCTATGACCTGCACGGCGTGGACGAGCGTCTGCGCACCAAGCGTCAAGGGCTGCCATCGGACGCCGAGTTCACCGTGTTCTATCACCTCATGTCGCTTGAGCGTAATAGTGACGTGATGATCAAGGTCGCTTTGTCCGAGAGCGACCTGAGCTTGCCGACCGTCACCAGCATCTGGCCGAACGCCAACTGGTACGAGCGTGAAGTCTGGGACATGTACGGCATCGACTTCAAAGGCCACCCGCACCTGTCGCGAATCATGATGCCGCCGACCTGGGAAGGTCACCCGCTGCGCAAGGACTTCCCGGCGCGCGCCACCGAATTCGATCCGTACAGCCTCAACCTCGCCAAGCAGCAGCTTGAGGAAGAAGCAGCACGCTTCCGTCCTGAAGACTGGGGCATGAAGCGTTCCGGTGTGAACGAGGACTATATGTTCCTCAACCTGGGCCCGAACCACCCTTCGGCTCACGGTGCGTTCCGCATCATTCTGCAACTGGACGGTGAAGAAATCGTCGACTGCGTTCCGGACATCGGTTACCACCACCGTGGCGCCGAGAAGATGGCCGAGCGTCAGTCGTGGCACAGTTTCATTCCGTACACCGACCGTATCGACTACCTCGGCGGCGTGATGAACAACCTGCCGTACGTGCTCTCGGTCGAGAAGCTGGCCGGCATCAAGGTGCCTGAGAAGGTCGACGTCATCCGCATCATGATGGCCGAGTTCTTCCGGATCACCAGCCACCTGCTGTTCCTGGGTACGTACATCCAGGACGTTGGCGCAATGACCCCGGTGTTCTTCACCTTCACCGACCGCCAGAAGGCGTACACGGTGATCGAAGCCATTACCGGTTTCCGTCTGCACCCGGCCTGGTACCGCATCGGTGGCGTTGCCCACGACCTGCCGCGCGGCTGGGAAAAACTGGTGAAAGACTTTGTTGAATGGCTGCCAAAACGCCTCGACGAATACACCAAGGCTGCCCTGCAGAACAGCATCCTCAAGGGTCGTACCATCGGCGTTGCCGCCTACAACACCAAAGAGGCCCTGGAATGGGGCGTTACCGGTGCAGGCCTGCGTTCGACCGGTTGCGATTTCGACCTGCGTAAAGCGCGTCCGTACTCCGGCTACGAGAACTTCGAGTTCGAAGTACCACTGGCCGCCAATGGCGATGCCTACGACCGCTGCATGGTGCGCGTTGAAGAGATGCGCCAAAGCATCAAGATCATCGACCAGTGCATGCGCAACATGCCGGAAGGCCCGTACAAGGCGGATCACCCGCTGACCACGCCGCCGCCCAAAGAGCGCACGCTGCAGCACATCGAAACCTTGATCACGCACTTCCTGCAAGTTTCGTGGGGTCCGGTCATGCCGGCCAACGAATCCTTCCAGATGATCGAAGCGACCAAGGGCATCAACAGTTATTACCTGACGAGCGACGGCGGCACCATGAGCTACCGTACCCGGATCCGCACTCCAAGCTTCCCGCATCTGCAACAGATCCCTTCGGTGATCAAAGGCAGCATGGTCGCGGACTTGATTGCGTACCTGGGTAGTATCGACTTCGTTATGGCCGACGTGGACCGCTAAGCATGAACAGCACGCTTATCCAGACAGACCGTTTCACCTTGAGTGAAACCGAGCGCTCGGCCATCGAGCACGAGCTGCATCACTACGAAGACCCGCGCGCGGCGTCGATCGAAGCCCTGAAGATCGTTCAGAAAGAACGTGGCTGGGTGCCGGATGGCGCCCTGTACGCGATCGGCGAGATGCTCGGCATCCCGGCCAGCGATGTTGAAGGTGTGGCGACGTTCTATAGCCAGATCTTCCGTCAGCCCGTCGGCCGTCACATCATTCGCGTCTGCGACAGCATGGTCTGCTACATCGGCGGCCACGAGTCGGTGGTCAGCGAAATCCAGAACAATCTGGGCATCGGCCTGGGTCAGACCACCACCGACGGTCGTTTCACCCTGCTGCCTGTCTGCTGCCTCGGCAACTGCGACAAGGCACCGGCGCTGATGATCGACGACGACACCTTTGGTGATGTGCAGCCTGCTGGCGTCGCCAAACTGCTCGAGGGCTACGTATGACCCTGACATCTTTCGGTCCTGCCAACCGCATTCAGCGGTCGGCCGAGACTCACCCGCTGACCTGGCGTCTGCGTGACGACGGCGAAGCCGTGTGGCTCGACGAGTACCAGGCCAAGAACGGTTACGCCGCTGCGCGCAAAGCCTTCGCCGACATGGATCAGGACGCCATTGTCCAGACCGTGAAAGACGCAGGCCTCAAAGGTCGCGGCGGTGCAGGCTTCCCCACTGGCGTTAAGTGGGGCCTGATGCCCAAAGACGAATCCATCAACATCCGCTACCTGCTGTGCAACGCGGATGAAATGGAGCCGAACACCTGGAAAGACCGCATGCTGATGGAGCAACTGCCCCATCTGCTGATCGAAGGCATGCTGATCAGTGCCCGCGCGCTGAAAACCTACCGTGGCTACATCTTCCTGCGTGGCGAGTACACCACCGCCGCCAAGCACCTCAACCGTGCCGTGGAAGAAGCCAAGGCAGCAGGCCTTCTGGGCAAGAACATTCTGGGCTCAGGCTTCGATTTCGAACTGTTCGTGCACACCGGCGCCGGGCGTTACATCTGCGGTGAAGAAACCGCACTGATCAACTCCCTCGAAGGCCGCCGCGCCAACCCGCGCTCCAAGCCGCCCTTCCCTGCCGCCGTCGGCGTGTGGGGCAAGCCGACTTGCGTGAACAACGTCGAAACCCTGTGCAACGTGCCGGCGATCATTGCCGACGGCGTTGACTGGTACAAATCGTTGGCCCGCGAAGGCTCTGAAGACATGGGCACCAAGCTCATGGGCTTCTCCGGCAAGGTCAAGAATCCGGGTCTGTGGGAATTGCCATTCGGCGTTACCGGTCGCGAGTTGTTCGAAGACTACGCCGGCGGCATGCGCGACGGTTTCAAACTCAAGGCCTGGCAGCCAGGCGGGGCCGGTACCGGTTTCCTCCTGCCTGAGCACCTCGACGCACAAATGTACGCCGGCGGCATCGCCAAAGTGGGCACCCGTATGGGTACCGGCCTGGCGATGGCGGTGGATGACAGCGTCAACATGGTCTCGCTGCTGCGCAACATGGAGCAGTTCTTTGCCCGTGAGTCGTGCGGCTTCTGCACCCCCTGCCGTGATGGTTTGCCATGGAGCGTCAAGCTCTTGATGGCCATCGAAGAAGGCCGTGGTCAGCCAGGCGATATCGAGACCCTGCTGGGTCTGGTCGGTTTCCTCGGCCCGGGCAAGACCTTCTGTGCTCACGCACCGGGTGCCGTGGAGCCGTTGGGCAGTGCCATCAAATACTTCCGTCCAGAGTTCGAAGCCGGTATCGCGCCTGTCAGCGCCGCCGTCCCGCCTCTGGCAAGGCCGATCGTAATCGGCCCGTAAACGCTTAATAAAGGTGAAGGGCCCGTGCTCTTCATCTCCTGCGATGACGCCTTTCGAGGCTGGTTTGATTCGCACGGATAACAAGATTCCATTAGCCACGCCCGCTGACACCGGGCCAACGAAGACCTTTGAACCATGGCCACTATCCACGTAGACGGCAAAGCGCTCGAAGTCGACGGGGCAGACAACCTGTTACAGGCATGTCTGTCGCTGGGCCTCGACATTCCATATTTCTGCTGGCACCCCGCGCTAGGTAGCGTCGGGGCTTGCCGCCAGTGCGCGGTCAAGCAGTACACCGACGAGAACGACACCCGTGGTCGCATCGTCATGTCGTGCATGACCCCTGCCACCGACAACACCTGGATCTCCATCGAAGATGAAGAATCCAAGGCGTTCCGCGCCAGTGTTGTCGAATGGCTGATGACCAACCACCCGCACGACTGCCCTGTGTGCGAAGAAGGCGGTCATTGCCACCTGCAAGACATGACAGTGATGACCGGCCACAACGAGCGCCGTTATCGCTTCACCAAACGCACCCACCAGAACCAGCAACTGGGCCCGTTCATTTCCCACGAAATGAACCGCTGCATCGCTTGCTACCGCTGTGTGCGTTTCTACAAAGACTACGCTGGCGGCACCGACCTCGGTGTGTTCGGCGCCCACGACAACGTGTACTTCGGTCGCGTCGAAGACGGCACCCTCGAAAGCGAGTTCTCCGGCAACCTCACCGAGGTCTGCCCGACCGGTGTGTTCACCGACAAGACTCACTCCGAGCGTTACAACCGCAAGTGGGACATGCAGTTCTCGCCGAGCATCTGCCATGGCTGCTCGAGCGGTTGCAACATCTCCCCGGGCGAGCGTTACGGCGAACTGCGTCGCATCGAAAACCGTTTCAACGGTTCGGTGAACCAGTACTTCCTGTGCGACCGTGGCCGTTTCGGTTATGGCTACGTCAACCGCACCGACCGTCCACGTCAGCCGCTGCTGGCCGACGGCACCAAGCTGAGCCTCGACGCTGCGCTGGATAAAGCCGCCGATCTGCTGCGCGGTCGCAACATCGTCGGTATCGGTTCGCCGCGTGCCAGCCTTGAAAGCAACTACGCGTTGCGTGAACTGGTAGGCGCCGAACACTTCTACTCGGGTATCGAAGCGGCCGAACTGGAGCGCATCCGTCTGGTTCTGCAAGTGCTCAATGACAGCCCGCTGCCAGTACCGAACATGCGTGACATCGAAGACCACGACGCCATTTTCGTGCTCGGTGAAGACCTGACCCAGACCGCCGCCCGTATGGCGTTGTCGCTGCGTCAGTCGGTCAAGGGCAAAGCCGAAGAAATGGCCGACGCCATGCGCGTCCAGCCATGGCTCGACGCCGCGGTGAAAAACATCGGTCAGCACGCGCTGAACCCGCTGTTCATTGCCAGTCTGGCTGAAACCAAGCTCGACGACATCGCCGAAGAATGCGTTCACGCGGCTCCCGACGATCTGGCGCGTATCGGTTTCGCCGTGGCTCACGCTCTGGATGCCAGCGCCCCTGCCGTTGAAGGTCTGGACGCTGAAGCACTGGAACTGGCCAAGCGCATTGCTGATGCCCTGCTCGCCGCCAAGCGTCCGCTGATCATCGCCGGTACTTCGCTGGGTTCAAAAGCCCTGATCGAGGCTGCGGCCAACATCGCCAAAGCCCTGAAGCTGCGCGAGAAGAACGGTTCCATCAGCCTGATCGTGCCGGAAGCCAACAGCCTCGGCTTGGCGATGCTCGGTGGCGAATCGGTCGACGCTGCGCTGCAAGCAGTGATCGATGGCAAGGCCGACGCTATCGTCGTGCTGGAAAACGATCTCTACACCCGCACCGCCAAGGACAAGGTCGATGCAGCCCTGAACGCCGCGAAAGTGGTGATCGTCGCTGACCATCAGAAGACCGCTACCAGCGACCGCGCGCATCTGGTTCTGCCAGCCGCCAGCTTCGCTGAAGGCGACGGTACTTTGGTAAGCCAGGAAGGTCGCGCCCAGCGCTTCTTCCAGGTTTTCGATCCGCAATACCTGGACGCGAGCATTCTGGTGCACGAAGGCTGGCGCTGGTTGCACGCCTTGCGCGCCACCTTGCTGAATCAGCCGATCGACTGGACGCAACTCGACCACGTCACCGCTGCCGTTGCTTCGAGCACCGCGCAACTGGCGCGTATCGTCGATGCTGCGCCGTCTGCCGCATTCCGCATCAAGGGTCTGAAACTGGCGCGTGAGCCGCTGCGTTACTCCGGTCGCACCGCGATGCGCGCCGACATCAGCGTTCACGAACCACGCACGCCGCAAGACAAAGACACCGCGTTCTCTTTCTCCATGGAAGGTTACTCGGGCTCTGCCGAACCGCGTCAGCAAGTGCCGTTTGCCTGGTCGCCGGGCTGGAACTCGCCGCAAGCCTGGAACAAGTTCCAGGACGAAGTCGGTGGTCACATCCGCGCTGGCGACCCGGGCACCCGCCTGATCGAAAGCACGGGCGATTCGCTGAACTGGTTCGCTGCTGCTCCGCGTGCGTTCAACCCGACGCCGGGCACCTGGCAAGCCGTGCCGTTCTTCCACCTGTTCGGCAGCGAAGAGAACTCTTCGAAAGCCGCGCCGGTTCAGGAACGCATTCCGGCGGCTTACGTTGCACTGGCCAAATCCGAAGCGGATCGCCTAGGCGTCAACGAAGGTGCACTGCTGAGCCTGAACGTGGCCGGTCAGACCCTGCGTCTGCCGCTGCGCATCAATGAAGAACTGGGCGCAGGTCTGGTGGCATTGCCTGCGGGCATCGCCGGCATTCCACCGGCATTCGCCGGCGTATCCGTCGACGGTCTGCAGGAGGCAGCGCAATGACCTGGTTCACCCCTGAAGTGATCGATGTGATCCTGACGGTCGTCAAAGCCATCGTGATTCTGCTGGCCGTTGTGGTCGCGGGCGCGTTACTCAGCTTTGTCGAACGTCGCCTGCTGGGCTGGTGGCAGGACCGTTACGGTCCGAACCGCGTTGGCCCGTTTGGCATGTTCCAGATCGCTGCCGACATGCTGAAGATGTTCTTCAAGGAAGACTGGACGCCACCGTTTGCCGACAAGGTGATCTTCACCCTGGCACCGGTTGTGGCCATGTCGGCCTTGCTGATTGCGTTCGCGATCATCCCGATCACCCCGACCTGGGGTGTCGCGGATCTGAACATCGGCCTGCTGTTCTTCTTTGCCATGGCCGGTCTGTCGGTCTACGCAGTGCTGTTCGCCGGCTGGTCGAGTAACAACAAGTTCGCCCTGCTGGGTGCCTTGCGTGCCTCGGCGCAGACCGTGTCCTACGAAGTGTTCATGGGCCTGGCCCTGATGGGCATCGTGGTGCAGGTCGGCTCGTTCAACATGCGCGACATCGTCGAGTACCAGGCGCAAAACCTGTGGTTCATCATTCCGCAGTTCTTCGGCTTCTGTACTTTCTTCATCGCTGGCGTCGCCGTGACTCACCGTCACCCGTTCGACCAGCCGGAAGCGGAACAGGAACTGGCTGACGGTTACCACATTGAATACGCCGGCATGAAATGGGGCATGTTCTTCGTTGGCGAATACATCGGCATCATCTTGATCTCGGCGCTGCTGGTCACCCTGTTCTTCGGTGGCTGGCACGGTCCGTTCGGCATCCTGCCGCAACTGTCGTTCCTGTGGTTCGCCCTGAAGACCGCGTTCTTCATCATGCTGTTCATCCTGCTGCGCGCCTCTATCCCGCGTCCGCGTTATGACCAGGTGATGGACTTCAGCTGGAAATTCTGCCTGCCACTGACCCTGATCAATTTGCTGGTGACCGCTGCGGTCGTGTTGTGGAACACGCCCGCAGTTGCGGTTCAGTGAGGATTTGACCCATGTTCAAATATATTGGCGACATCATTAAGGGTACCGGTACCCAGTTGCGCAGCCTGGTCATGGTCTTCGGCCATGGCTTTCGCAAGCGCGACACCCTGCAATATCCGGAAGAAGCGGTCTACCTGCCACCACGCTACCGTGGTCGCATCGTCCTGACCCGCGACCCCGATGGCGAAGAACGCTGCGTAGCCTGCAACCTGTGCGCCGTGGCGTGCCCGGTGGGTTGCATCTCGCTGCAGAAAGCTGAAACCGAAGACGGTCGCTGGTACCCGGACTTCTTCCGTATCAACTTCTCGCGCTGCATTTTCTGCGGTCTCTGCGAGGAAGCCTGTCCGACCACCGCAATCCAGCTGACACCGGATTTCGAGATGGCCGAGTTCAAACGTCAGGACCTGGTGTACGAGAAAGAAGATCTTTTGATCTCCGGCCCCGGCAAAAACCCTGATTACAACTTCTATCGTGTTGCAGGTATGGCAATCGCTGGCAAGCCGAAAGGCGCTGCACAGAACGAAGCCGAACCGATCAACGTGAAGAGCTTGCTGCCTTAAGGAAGAACGATGGAATTCGCTTTCTATTTCGCATCGGGTATCGCGGTTGTGGCCACGCTTCGTGTGGTCACCAACACCAACCCTGTGCACGCCCTGCTCTACCTGATCATCTCGTTGATCGCCGTGGCCATGACCTTCTTTGCACTCGGCGCTCCATTCGCCGGCGTGCTGGAAGTGATCGCCTACGCTGGCGCCATCATGGTGCTGTTCGTGTTCGTGGTAATGATGCTCAACCTCGGCCCCGCCGCGGTTCAGCAGGAACGCGTCTGGCTCAAGCCCGGTATCTGGGCCGGACCGGTAATTCTCGCCGGTCTGCTGCTGGCCGAATTGCTGTATGTGCTGTTCGCTCACCAGAGCGGCCAGGCCATCGGCCACACCACCGTCGATGCAAAAGCCGTGGGCATCAGCCTGTTCGGCCCGTATCTGCTGGTGGTCGAACTCGCCTCGATGCTGCTGCTTGCCGCAGCCGTCACGGCGTTCCATTTGGGCCGCAACGAGGCGACGGAGTAACTTATGCCTGCTATCCCTCTTGAGCATGGTCTGGCGGTTGCCGGCATCCTGTTCTGCCTAGGCCTCGTCGGCCTGATGGTTCGTCGTAACATTTTGTTCGTGTTGATGAGTCTGGAAGTGATGATGAACGCCTCTGCACTGGCCTTCATCGTTGCAGGCGCCCGTTGGGGCCAGCCGGATGGACAGATCATGTTCATCCTGGTGATCAGCCTTGCAGCCGCCGAGGCCAGTATTGGTCTGGCGATCCTGCTGCAGCTGTATCGCCGCTTCCACACGCTCGATATCGACGCTGCCAGTGAGATGCGCGGATGAACCTAATCTTTCTGACTTTCGTATTCCCCCTGATCGGGTTCCTGCTGCTGTCGTTCTCTCGTGGACGCTGGTCGGAAAACCTCTCGGCGCTGATCGGCGTGGGTTCCATTGGCTTGTCGGCGATTGTCACCGCCTACGTCATCTGGCAATTCAACGTCGCACCTCCCGAAGGCGGTCACTACACCCTGGTGCTGTGGCAGTGGATGGCGGTGGAAGGCTTCAAGCCTGACTTCGCGCTCTACGTCGACGGCCTGTCGATCACCATGCTCGGCGTGGTGGTAGGCGTAGGTTTCCTGATCCACCTGTTCGCCTCCTGGTACATGCGCGGTGAAGCGGGTTACTCGCGCTTCTTCTCGTACACCAACCTGTTTATCGCCAGCATGTTGTTCCTGGTCCTGGGCGATAACCTGTTGTTCCTGTACTTCGGCTGGGAAGGCGTGGGCCTGTGCTCGTACCTGTTGATCGGTTTCTACTACAGCAACCGCAACAACGGTAACGCCGCACTCAAGGCCTTCATCGTGACCCGGATCGGCGACGTGTTCATGGCCATCGGCCTGTTCATCCTGTTCCAGCAAGTGGGCACGCTGAACATCCAGGAACTGCTGGTGCTGGCACCGCAGAAATTCCAGGTCGGCGACTTCTGGATCACCCTGGCGACTCTGATGCTGCTGGGCGGTGCGGTCGGTAAATCGGCGCAACTGCCGCTGCAAACCTGGCTCGCGGACGCGATGGCCGGTCCTACCCCGGTTTCGGCACTGATCCACGCCGCGACCATGGTGACCGCAGGTGTTTACCTGATCGCGCGTACCCACGGTCTGTTCACCCTGGCGCCGGACATCCTGCACCTGGTCGGCATCGTTGGTGGTGTGACGCTGGTACTCGCCGGTTTCGCCGCTCTGGTTCAAACCGACATCAAACGTATCCTCGCCTACTCGACCATGAGCCAGATCGGCTACATGTTCCTGGCGCTGGGCGTTGGCGCATGGGATGGCGCGATCTTCCACCTGATGACCCACGCCTTCTTCAAGGCGCTGCTGTTCCTTGCTTCCGGTGCGGTGATCGTTGCCTGCCACCACGAGCAGAACATCTTCAAGATGGGCGGTCTGTGGAAGAAACTGCCACTGGCCTACGCCAGCTTCATCGTCGGCGGCGCGGCACTGGCTGCTTTGCCACTGGTAACCGCAGGCTTCTACTCCAAGGACGAAATCCTCTGGGAAGCGTTCGCCAGCGGCAACCACGGTCTGCTCTACGCAGGTCTGGTCGGCGCGTTCATGACCTCGCTCTACACCTTCCGCCTGATCTTCATCACGTTCCACGGTGAAGCCAAGACTGAAGCGCACGCCGGTCACGGTATTGCTCACTGGTTGCCACTGTCGGTGCTGATCGTGCTGTCGACTTTCATCGGCGCCATGATCGTTCCACCGCTGCACGGCGTACTGCCAGAAAGCGTTGGCCATGCCGGTGGCGAAGCCAAGCACAGTCTGGAAATCGCTTCGGGCGCCATCGCTCTGGCCGGTATCCTGCTGGCGGCCCTGCTGTTCCTCGGCAAGCGTCGCTTCGTGACGGCGATTGCCAACAGCGGCGTCGGGCGTTTCCTGTCGGCCTGGTGGTTCGCTGCCTGGGGCTTCGACTGGATCTACGACAAACTGTTCGTCAAGCCGTACCTTGCGATCAGCCACATCCTGCGCAAAGACCCGCTCGACCAGACCATCGGTCTGATCCCGCGTATGGCCAAGGGTGGACACACTGCTCTGAGCCGCACCGAGACCGGTCAACTGCGTTGGTACGCTGCTTCGATGGCTGCTGGTGCCGTGCTGGTTATTGGCGCCATCGTGCTGGTAGCGGTCTGATATGAACCTTGCGAATTTGCGAAAGGAAACGAGCCCGTCATGATTCTGCCTTGGCTAATCCTGATCCCCTTCATCGGCGGCCTGCTGTGCTGGATGGGTGAGCGCTTCGGCGCTACCCTGCCCCGCTGGATTGCGCTGATCACCATGTCCCTGTTGCTCGCGATCGGCCTCTGGCTGTGGGCTACCGGCAACTATTCATTTGCCCCGGCGCCTGGCGCCGATCCGACCTGGGCGCTTGAGTTCAAGCATATCTGGATCGCGCGTTTCGGCATCAGCGTGCACCTGGCCCTCGACGGCCTGTCGCTGTTGATGATCCTGCTGACCGGTCTGCTGGGTATCCTCTCGGTACTCTGCTCGTGGAAAGAGATTCAACGTCACGTTGGCTTCTTCCACCTGAACCTGATGTGGATCCTGGGCGGTGTTGTCGGCGTGTTCCTCGCCCTCGACCTGTTCATGTTCTTCTTCTTCTGGGAAATGATGCTGGTGCCGATGTACTTCCTCATCGCGCTCTGGGGTCACAGTTCTTCGGACGGCAAGAAAACCCGGATCTACGCAGCAACCAAGTTCTTCATCTTCACTCAGGCTTCCGGCCTGATCATGCTGGTGGCGATCCTCGGTCTGGTACTGGTCAACTTCAACAACACTGGCGTGATTACCTTCAACTACGCCGACCTGTTGAAAACCAAGATGTCGATGACCACCGAGTACATCCTGATGCTCGGCTTCTTCATCGCCTTCGCGGTCAAGCTGCCAGTCGTACCGTTCCACTCCTGGTTGCCTGATGCTCACGCCCAGGCGCCGACCGCAGGTTCTGTCGACCTCGCCGGTATCTTGCTGAAAACCGCTGCTTACGGCCTGCTGCGTTTCGCCCTGCCGCTGTTCCCGAATGCCTCGGCCGAGTTCGCGCCGATCGCCATGACCCTCGGTCTGATCGGGATCTTCTACGGTGCGTTCCTGGCGTTCGCGCAAACTGACATCAAGCGTCTGATCGCCTTCTCTTCCGTTTCCCATATGGGCTTCGTGTTGATCGGCATCTACTCCGGCAGCCAACTGGCCCTGCAAGGTGCAGTGATCCAGATGCTGGCGCACGGTGTTTCGGCAGCCGCACTGTTTATCCTCAGCGGTCAGTTGTACGAGCGTCTGCATACTCGTGACATGCGTGAGATGGGCGGTCTGTGGTCGCGTATTGCTTACCTGCCGGCGATCAGCCTGTTCTTTGCAGCCGCGTCCTTGGGTCTGCCGGGTACCGGTAACTTTGTCGGTGAGTTCCTGATCCTGATCGGTTCTTTCGCGAGCTGGCCTTGGATCACTGCGATTGCCACCTCCGGTCTGGTGTTCGGTTCGGTCTACTCGCTGATCATGATCCACCGTGCGTACTTCGGTCCGTCGAAATCGGATTCGATTCTGCACGGTATGGACGCTCGCGAACTGATCATGGTGCTAGGCCTTGCGGTGCTGCTGATTTACCTCGGCGTCTACCCGCAACCGTTCCTCGACACTTCTGCCGCCACGATGCATGGCGTACAGCAGTGGCTCGGCACCGCCTTCACTCAACTCGCTTCGGCCCGGTAAGAGCGCTATGGAATTCACGATTCAACACTTTATTGCGCTTGCGCCACTGTTGATCACCAGCCTCACCATTATCGTGGTGATGCTGGCAATCGCCTGGCGCCGCAATCACTCGCAGACCTTCCTGATCTCGGTCGCCGGTCTGAACCTGGCCTTGCTGTCGATCCTGCCTGCCTTGAAAGTCGCGCCTCTGGCCGTGACCCCATTGCTGCAGATCGATGCGTTCGCCTGCCTGTACATGGCGCTGATCCTGGTCGCCACCCTCGCCTGCGTCACGCTCGCCCACGCCTATTTGGGCGACGGCGGTTCGGGTTACCCGGGCAACCGTGAAGAACTGTACCTGCTGATCCTGATGGCCGCCGCCGGTGGCCTGGTTCTGGTCAGCGCGCAGCACCTGGCCGGGTTGTTCATCGGTCTGGAACTGCTGTCGGTGCCGGTCTACGGTCTGGTGGCTTACGCCTTCTTCAACAAGCGTTCGCTGGAAGCCGGCATCAAGTACATGGTGCTGTCGGCCGCCGGTTCCGCGTTCCTGTTGTTCGGTATGGCACTGCTGTACGCAGACGCTGGTTCGCTGAGCTTCACCGGTATCGGTCAGGCACTGGCTGCCACTGGTCTGCCTAGCCCGCTGGCACAACTGGGCCTGGGCATGATGCTGATCGGTCTGGCGTTCAAGCTGTCGCTGGTACCGTTCCACCTGTGGACGCCGGACGTGTACGAAGGTGCTCCGGCACCGGTCGCCGCGTTTCTCGCGACCGCTTCCAAGGTTGCCGTGTTCGCGGTGATGGTGCGCCTGTTCCAGATCTCCCCTGCTGCAAGCAGTGGCGTACTGAGCGACGTGCTGAGCGTGATCGCCGTTGCCTCGATCCTGTTCGGTAACCTGCTGGCCCTGACCCAGAGCAACCTCAAGCGTCTGCTCGGTTACTCGTCCATCGCGCACTTCGGCTACCTGCTGATCGCACTGGTGGCGAGCAAGGGTCTGGCCGTGGAAGCCATCGGCGTGTATCTGGTTACTTATGTGATCACCAGCCTCGGCGCTTTCGGCGTGATCACCCTGATGTCTTCGCCGTACAAGGGCCGTGACGCAGACGCGCTGTACGAGTATCGCGGCCTGTTCTGGCGCCGTCCGTACCTGACCGCCGTACTGACCGTGATGATGCTGTCCCTGGCCGGTATCCCGCTGACCGCAGGCTTCATCGGCAAGTTCTACATCATCGCTACCGGTGTCGAGTCGCACCAATGGTGGCTGGTGGGTTCGCTGGTACTGGGCAGCGCCATCGGCGTCTTCTACTACCTGCGCGTGATGGTCACCCTGTACCTGATCGAGCCGAACCTGCGTCGCCACGATGCCGAGTTGCACTGGGAACAAAAGGCGGGCGGCGTAATGCTGCTGGCCATCGCCCTGGTTGCGTTCTTCCTCGGCGTTTACCCGCAGCCGTTGCTGACACTGGTTCAGCAGGCGGGTCTGGCGGGCTGATTGCTCTGCTGGATTTAGCTGCAAATGGAAACGGCACCTTCGGGTGCCGTTTTTGTTTTTGCGGATATATGTGCAGCGCCGGTCCCCTCTGCGCCTGATACCTACCCTTCTGTAGTTGTAGGAAAGCCTTCAATCAGCGCAAGGAAAACTCATTACCTGCGATGGAAAATTCCCGGGAGCTGATTGCCAGACCCTCTTTTCCCAAAAAACCCGCTGAAATATCCCACGCCCCCTCAGCAAGAAACCCTCTCAGGCACACCAAATCCCCCCGACAAATAACAACCGTGCCCCTCGGAAAAAGCCGCTGAATCCTGACTATCCCGCATTTCAATCACAAGATGATGTGTACGCATTTCACCCTCCCATCCATCCCGGAACTGAAACTTCCGGACATTTTTGACCCCTCACAGCCCGCCTTATAGATTCGGTCCGTGCAAGCAAATGCACTTTCATCCAAAAAGAAAAAGGAATTGACCTATGGGCTACATGGCCAGCTGGAACGCCAACAAAATCGTTGAACTGGACGAGGAGCAAGCTCGCGATCCGGAGCACATCGAAGCACTGCAACTGAGTGAGGAAGAACTGGCCGAACTCGACGCGCAGTGAGTCAACGAACGGGGGTGAAAGCCCCCGTTCTTTTTGAGGATGGATAGCATGGACAGCATCAGGATGATCGAGCGAGAACTGACAGCAGATCAGGCATACCAGCGCATTCAAACTGAATTGAGTCGACTGGGAATGACGCCCGCTATGCACACCTTGGGTCAGGACGTTGTTGCGGTACAGGCGACCTTTACTGACAGCAAAGGTCTGCCTGTCGCGCGCGGCGCCGGCAAAGGTTATGCAATTCAGGCAACCATCGGTGCGCTCTACGAAACGCTTGAACACTATTGGACAGACTCGCTCCCGGTTGAGAATGCCCACGCTATTCCCGTGGACTACTTCGCAGACAAGGCGATGTTCAACGAAGATCTGGTGCGACTCATTACCCGCCAGCAGCACCGCCAAATCGCCTGTCGACGCTACACCTGCCCTCAACGACACGACCCTTTTTTTTACCCGCTCGCGCTGACGTCACCCAACACGCAGCAGTTGTTTGATCAGCAGACCGCGGACTGCCGCGCCTTGCGCCGTTACTCGAGCAACAGCGGCACGGCCATCGGCGCCAGTTACAACGAAGCCCTGCTGCATGCCATCAATGAATGCATCGAACGGGACGCTGTTTCGTTGTTTTTGCTGGATCATTTTTATTATCAGAATCACCCGCCAGTGCGCCGGATCACCCGCCCCGACCATGGCGATGCCTTGGGCCAACTGTGGGCGGATGTCGAAAGGGAAATCGGCGCAGAGGTCGTGCTGGTGGATATCAGTACCGAATTCGTTGCGCGCACTTTCCTGGCGTTTTGCGCCGCACCCGGTGCCTGGATTCATGTATTCGGTTCAGGTTGCTCCCTGGATCCGCGCCATGCTGCCTGGCGGGCGCTGACGGAACTGGTGCAGTTGCATCACGCCGCGGCGGGGCCCGAATATACGCAGCATTTGCTCAACGCGAAGCGCCACTTAAGTCCCTTCCCCCGACTATTGCGCTGCCTGCTATTCAATCCTGAGGATCTGCTGCATCGCTGCGCTCACTCCACGGTCACCTTGCCCGAGGCCAGCCCGCAAAGACCATTGCCCCTGCAGATTGAACAGCTGACTACCGATCTTCAACAACACGGGCGCCACCTCGGCGTATCCACTGTGCATCAAACGAGCCTCGGCACCAGCCTGGTCAATGTGGTGATACCCGGTCTGGAACGGTTCTTCGTCGTGTCCAGCGGCAACGTGGTGATTCCCCACGCCCGAGGTCGAGGGTTGGACAAACAGCTTCACGGAGTGAGCTCATGAACAACCAAGCCATCGTCTGCTCAAAGGGGCATGAACTGGAACTGGCAAAAAACCTGTCCGACCACATCACAAGCGCCGGCCCGATCGGTTGTTTCGTCGAATCGACTCGCAACGGCCTGCATCAGGTATTTATTCTGCGGGTCCGCGACCGTGACTGGGTCGGCCGCAAAGTCTTGCAGCGAGACCCTTGCAATCGCTGGGGCCTGAGCAGCCTGTTGAACCCCACCATGTTGCTCGGCCCCCACAGGCAGTCGCAATGGGGCAACGACGGCGTGTCGATCTATTTTCAAACATCAACGTTGAAAGAAAGAATCGAAGCCTTCGAAGCCGCGCTGAACAGCCCGGACAGCGAGATACATTTCCCCTTTGCTGTCATCGATGATTGTGGTGACGAGGCCGTTTGCCCCGCCGATTACTGGCAGGGAAACGAATTGCTGGCTGCGCAACTGAACGCAGACGAGTGCCACTTTCGCGAACACTGCGTGAGCGTACTTCGTCCATTGCTCAAACCGGACGACCTGGTTTACGACCCGGCCTGCTCGACAGGTGACTTCATCGCCCATCTGGCTGTCGAACTCACTGACGGCCGCTACCTCGGCACAGACCGTTCGGCCTCGATGATTGAATATGCGCAACAGCGTCACGCAACATCGACTGCGCAGTTTCGCGTGATGGAGGCGACCGCCTGCATCGACGCTCATATTCGCTGCGACGTGCTGATCCTTCGTTTCCTCAACGCCGAAGTCATGACCCGCCGCGAAGCACACAGCGCGTTTGAAAGCCTGGTGCGTTGCGTAAAGCCCGGTGGCACGATCCTAGTGTTTGGTCATACGCCGGTGCTGCTTGCCATGCCCTGGCTGGCTCACACCTTTGGTCTGGTGATTATTTCCAGTGTGGCGGCGCGCAGCGGGCGGCAAGAGTTATTTCAGTTCTACCGCCTGACGCTTCCCGCCGCATGACCCGCCTCAACGGATACCTTCTCACCGCTGACGGCCATCAACTGTACTGGGAGCGCCACGGAACACGCGGTGGTGAGCCCGTGTTCTTCTTGCACGGAGGGCCCGGTGGGCGCTGCAGCCGTCATCATCTGGAGTTCTTCGACCTGCGTTGCTTCGACGTGATTTTGATTGATCAGCGCGGATGTGGCCGATCACGCCCGTACGGGCAGACGCGAGACAACAACACGGCCCTGAACGTCGAAGACATCAACGCCTTGCGCCTGCACCTGGGCTTGCAGCGCATCAGTTTGCTGGGTGTCTCCTGGGGCACCTGGCTGGCCATTCAATACCAGCAGCGATACCCCGCCACTTTGCTGAAAACCACATTGGTGTCTGTTTTCGTTCCGTTTGCAGCGAACACTTACGCCTATGAAGAAGCAATAAACGCAGCCTTGCGCCATACCGGTGGCGGTACCGCGCGCGACATCCAGCAAATATTGAATGATGGCTGTCGTGACCAACAGCAACAAGCCGCCATCCACTGGTTGCAAGCGTCGTTACGACTCAACGGGCAGACGATGCCAATGGATGCTCTCGGTAGGTTTGCCGATGAAGAAGCCATTCTCGCCATCCGTCTGGAATTGCATTACCACGTCAATCGCTACTTCTTCAGTGCGGACAGCGAAAACGTTTCGCTCAATTCCGACACCCTGATAATTCAGGGCATCAAAGACCCCTTCGGCATGTCCAGCCTGCGTTGGTTACGGCAGCGCCAGCCCGTGCGCAGCCGTCTACTGCGCGCCGGGCACAACGCTTTCGAATGGCCGATATTGAAAACCGTACGCGAGTCGTTGAAACGTGAATGCGCGTCAGACGCTTTTCCACAAACCGTCGCCCCCCCATTGCAGCCTTGAAGCGAACCGATCTGGCAAAGCCTTCCACATGACGAAATTGTAATCCCCCAATCACCCTCGCGTTATCCGCCGCTTGCAACGATGTCACCCGGCGACCATGCCGGCGGGCGGAAAGAGGTGAATCTTTTGGCGTCCTTCGGGGCGCCTTTTTTAGGTCGCCGCTTCCACCTCCATTCTTGAAAGCATTGCTAAGCCCAGCGGGAGCAAGCTCCCTCGCTACAATGGCATCACAGTTTCTTCACCATTGGCACGCACGCCAGTTGCAGACCCGAAGGCGATTGGTAAATCGCACTCCCCTCCCCGATGTAACCGCAGCGCCGGTAAAAATCGGCAGCGTTCAACGTTGCGTCCAGGCAGACCTCTGCCAGCCCCAGCTCCCTTGCCAGATCTTCGAGAAAGCGCAAAACGTGTTTGCCCAGTCCACGCTGCATGAAATCCGGATGAATGAAGATTGCACCGATTTCACGGTGCTCCAGATCAAGCATTCCGGTTGCCACGGGCTCGCCCTCAACGAAGCCCAGATAGAAATGCTTTTCCATGAACGTGTCGTAACCGTCCTCAGCCGAACCCTTGGTCCAGTCGTGCATTTGCTGCTCGGTGTAGGCACCGATGCATTGATGCCTGATCGCCATGCGTCGTATGTCGAATGCGGTTTGGGCGTCATTCGCGGTGGCTCTTCTGATGTCGAACATTTCTCTCTCCATGAGCCATGTGCGGACGGGAACGAAAAAGCCCCGTCCATTTCTGGCGGGGCTTCGGGTACACGTCAAATGACAAACACGTATGACCTTATGGCCCGCCGGAAGCGGTCATTGAGGCGCACATCATGTTCATTCGGTGGTGGGCAGTCATGATCGGATAGTGCTGTGGATTGTTCCGACACGTCAATTGCGAAGTCTCTTTGTTGCTCTACCGAAAGCTCTTGCAAGAAGGTCAGGTTCGTCCTACAGCCAGAATTGAGGCACTTCTCTATCCTCAGTAATTGCTGAAAAGATCAATCGAGGCACGGAGGAACAATGAAACGAGACATTTTTTCCGAACTACTGGACGGCTTGAAATCCTTGGCAGATGAGCGCGAAGGCAAAGTCAAACTACGGACCACCAAGCTTCATCTGGTAAAGGATTCCGATAAAAGCGAGGAAACAAACAATCCCATACACCGATTGAGTTCAAACCAAACGCACATGACGAAATTGTAATTCCCTCATCACCTTGGCGTTATCCGCAGCTTGCAACGATGTTACCCGGCGACCATGCCGGCGGGCGCTTGCCCGTCGAACAATAAAATCCACGCCGAAGCACGTTCCCGTTCTGCCGAACCCAAGGAGTGTTTGATGGTTAACAATACAAAAATGTCGATGGCCGCTTTAGCGGTGGTGGTTGGCTCCGGGCCGTCCATGGTGTTTGCAGAAGAAAAAGCCGAAGGCTTTATCGAAGGCAGCAGCCTGACGGTGCTTAACCGCAACTTCTACTTCAATCGTGACGACCGCAACAGCCAGTCCAGTCCTACCGGCAATGGCTACTCAGAAGCTTGGGCGCATGCGGTGATCAGCAAGTTCGAGTCCGGTTTCACTCAAGGCACCGTCGGGGTCGGAGTCGATGCGTTTGCCATGATCGGCTTGAAGCTCGACACCGGTGACGGCCGCAACGGTGGCCGCAGTTCGTTCGATGTGCTGCCGGTCAACAGTGACGGCGAGGCGCGGGACGAATACACCAAGGTCGGGGGTGCCGCGAAAGTGCGGGCGTTCGATACGGTGGTCAAGGTGGGTGATGTGTTCCCCGCCAACCCGGTCGTCGCAGCAGGTGATTCACGATTACTGCCAGAGAGTTTTCGTGGTGTGACGGCGACCAACACCAGTATTGAAGGTCTATCGGTTCAGGGTGGTCGACTGCACGCGATGAGCCAACCGGTGTCGAGCGACATGCGGGAGAACTTCGCGACCTTCTATGCAGGCCCGGTCAATTCGCCGTGGATCGCGTATGGCGGCGGTGACTATGTGCTGAATAAGAACCTCAGCGTCAGTCTCTATTCCAGTCGTCTCAAAGATGCCTGGAACCAGTATTACGTCGGCACCGCGTGGACATATCCGCTGGCGGATGACCTGTCGCTGTTCGGTGGTTTGAATTACTACAAGGCCGTCGACGAAGGCAAACAACTGCTCGGCGAGTTCGACAACAACATCTGGAGTGGCCGGGTTGGCGTGAAGTTCGGTGCGCATTCCGTGGCCCTGTCGCACCAGCGCAACAACGGCAACGACGATTTCGATTACCTGCGCCAGTCCGACTCGATCTTCCTCGACAACTCCATCCAGTACAGCGATTTCAACTCGCCAAAAGAACGTTCGTGGATGGTGCGCTACGACCTCGACATGACCACCCATGGCGTGCCCGGTTTGTCGTTCATGACTCGCTACGGCCGCGGCACCGACGCCGATTATTCCAACGCCAACACCGTGTACATGCGCCGCGATGGCGACGGCAATCCGCTGACGGATCAGAAGCGTTGGGAGCGGGATATCGAAGTCAAATACGTGGTGCAGAGTGGTTCGTTGAAGGACATCTCACTGCGTTTGCGCCAGGCCACCACCCGCGCCACGGCGTTCGAGTCGGACCTGGAGGAAGTGCGGGTGATTGTCGAGTATCCGTTGGCGATTCTCTGAGTTCACGAGCAATGTACATTCACCTTTAGAAGCTCCTTGCTCCTTTGGAAAGAGGTGAATTTTTTGGCGTCCTTTGGGGCGCCTTTTTTATGCGTTAGCTTTGGCACGGTTTTCCAGGGCAGGAAAGCAGCCCTCACGGTAAAGACCGGGTACATCCTTTAAGTTTGAGACCAGGACATGGTTTACAGGTATCAATGGCATGACGACTTGCACGATCTCCAGGCGTCATGTGATCCCTGCTGTCCGGCAGCACACCGAGCTACGTTTACTTTCAGCTCCACCGTTTTCGACGAATTTTCAGTTGGCATAAGCACACGTTGTTTCGGGCCGGGTTGGCTTCAATAGCCTGTTCGAATGCGCTAAATGCAACGTCATCGAGAAGATATAGCTGTGCTACCGGATTCGTCTGTTGACACGTGAAGGCTGCGAGATCAATCACATGCCGTTTCTTTTGATCCGTACTTCGATAGCTTGAAAAGGGATTGGTAATCACATCGAGTTCAGTTGGACTGGGCATTGACCTGCCTCCGTTGTATTCGAACATTGACCTGCGTGCGCCACGATGTGGCGAGAGATAACCAATCTCGCCACGTGGCTCAGTGCCTACACCGCAGGCTCGACGTTATCCAGCGCTCTGTTCACCGCCAGTTCACCAAGCATCACAACTTGGGCGATCCCCAGCAGTGTCTTGCGATGCGTGCCTTCCAGCAGCGCGGCGAAGTCACCGAGCATGACGCTGGCCGAGCCTAGGGATTCGCTGGCGTTGGCCAGCAGGGATTCGGTGTCGGCGGTGGGATTGACCTGGAACATCTGGTTCTGGACGTAGGGCGTGGCCATGATGGCGGCGGTGGGCTTGAGGTAGAAGTCGAGGGCGCGGTCGGCGGCTTCGTGGAGTTTGCGGGTGTCTTCGCAAGCGTAGGGGGACGTTGTATTGGCGTCCGCAGGGACGGTTGTTTCGGGCGGATTGGGTGTTGGCTTTTTCATGATGAAACTCCGGTGTGGCAATGGAGCTGGCCCATTCGGTTCCAATCGAAGGGTGGCAGCTGTACGCAGGTTGGAACCCGGGCCACCAGACAAAACCCGACAGACTCGAAGTCTCCCGCGCACAGCCGCCATAACGGAGTGCACACCATCAAGGTGCGCAAGCATACGTCATGAAAGCCAGTTTTGCGCTTTCGGGTGGTCCGGGGTTCCAATCCCGATCGCTGATTTGGCAGCGACCCACACAGGCTAGAGAGCCGACGTCCGACGGACAACCTGAAAACATTGTGGGAAGGTTCTGTATTTCCCACACAACCTTTAAACATCCCGAATCGAAATACACATCGTCATTTCGAAATCCTCCCCTGTAGGAGCTGCCGAAGGCTGCGATCTTTTGATCTTGTTTTCAAGGATCAAGGTCAAAAGATCGCAGCCTTCGGCAGCTCCTACACGGGACCGTGTTCTGATCGTTGGCGGATCAGCCGCGCTGGCGGCATTCGCCGGCCACGGTGTATCTGAGGGTGTTGAGCTGTCCCTTCGAATCTTCGTAGGTCATGACGGTGGGGACCACGGCGCAAGTAGCCGGCGGCTTCACGACGCTGACGATTTTCACCACATCCAGCTTCATGCCGTATGCGTATTCCTTCACCACTGGCGGCGCTTTGCCCTGGTTGGCGGCGTATTGCTCCATGGCTTTGGAGTTGGCGCTGAGTGCGCGTTCAAACGCGCGGTCACCACCACCTTCGGCCAACACATTCAGCGACATTGCCAGCACCCCGGCGAACACCATCCACTTGATCAACTTCATGTTTATAACCTCCATAAAAAAGCCCGGCATCGATGCGCGATGTCGGGCTTGCTCAGTTGCGACACGCTTACAGGTCTTGGGTCTTGTCGTCTTTCTTTTCATTGACCACGACCGGATTACCAGCGGCCTGTTCCCGGGTAACGAACAGCTCCACGGAGCGGTCATTGGCGGTCATCATTTTTTCGAAGGTGCGGTCGCCGCCACCTTCGGCCATGGCCAGGGAAGACATCACCAGAGCGGCTGCAAAGGCACTGATTTTTACCAACTTCATATTTGATTCCTCGTTTAAGTAGCTGACGGGATCAAGGTAACAATCCGAACCTATCGGGACGGTGGCGGGGAAATTACATATCCGTTATCTGGCCTTACCCCGCCACTGAGCAGCCTGCTGCAATACCTGTGGCGAGGGGATTTATCCCCGATGGACTGCGCAGCAGGCCTGCTTTTTTGGGGCCGCTGCGCGACCCAACGGGGATAAATCCCCTCGCCACAGGGTTGTGTTCACAATCAGGTAGGAATGGCGTCCTCATCCCGGCGATGGGCGAGTTGGTACAGCGCCGGCAAGATCAGCAGCGTGAGAATGGTCGAGGACAGAATCCCGCCAATCACCACCGTCGCCAATGGCCGCTGCACTTCCGCGCCCGTGCCGGTCGCCAGCGCCATCGGAATGAACCCCAGAGAAGCCACCAGCGCCGTCATCAACACCGGCCGCAATCGCGTCAGTGCTCCGACGTTGATCGCATCCGTTAGAGAGCGCCCCTCCTCCCGCAGATTGCGGATAAACGCGATCATCACCAAGCCGTTGAGCACCGCCACACCCGACAGCGCGATGAATCCGACTCCGGCAGAGATCGACAGCGGAATATCCCGCAACCACAGCGCCATCACCCCGCCGGTCAACGCAAACGGAATCCCGGTAAACACCAGCAAGCCATCCTTCAGGTTGTTGAACATCATGAACAACAATCCAAACACCAACAGCAATGCCACCGGCACCACGATCTGCAAGCGCTTGGCCGCCGATTGCAGTTGCTCGAACTGTCCGCCCCAACTGGTCCAGTAACCGGCCGGCACCTGCACATCACGTTCGATCACTTCGCCCGCCTCGGCAACGAACGAACCGATATCGCGCCCGCGCACGTTGGCGCTGACGATCACCAGGCGCTTGCCGTTTTCGCGGCTGACCTGATTCGGCCCCAGCACCAAGTCGAGGCTGGCGACTTCTTGCAACGCGATGAAGCCGATCTGATCCGCCGCGCCATTCACCGCCGGCACCGGAATCAGCAGCGACGACAAGCCTTCGATGTCTTTGCGCATGGCATCGGACAAACGCACGACCATGTCAAAACGCCGATCCCCCTCATACAACGTCCCGGCCTGACGCCCACCCACGGCCACGGCAATGGTGTCCTGCACATCGCCGACGTTGAGCCCGTAACGCGCCGCTTTGTCGCGATCGATGTTGATGGTCAGCACCGGCAACCCGGTGGTTTGCTCGACTTTGACTTCGGATGCGCCATTGACCTTCTGCATCGCCGCCGCAATCTTCGCTGCCGTGGCGTTGAGCACGTCCATGTCATCGCCAAACACCTTCACCGCTACGTCACTGCGCACGCCGGAGATCAGCTCGTTGAAGCGCAACTGAATCGGCTGCGACAGCTCGTAGTTGCTGCCCGGCAATGTGGCGGCGGCGCCTTGCAGTTCGGCCATCAGTGTTTCGCGGGACTTGTCCGGGTCCGGCCATTGCTCTTTCGGCTTGAGCATCACGTAGCTGTCGGAGATGTTCGGCGGCATCGGGTCGGAGGCAATTTCGGCGGTGCCGGTGCGGGCGAACACGCGCTCGACTTCCGGCACTTTCGCCAGAATCAGCGTTTCCAGACGCTGCTGCATATCGACCGATTGCGTCAGGCTGGTGCCCGGTACACGCAAGGCCTGCAGGGCAAAATCCCCCTCACTGAGACTCGGCACAAACTCACTGCCCATACGACTGGTCAGCACACCACTGAGCACAATCACGCCCACCGCCGCACCGATTGCCACGGTGCGATGAGACATGACCCACGCAAGAGCTGGTGCGTAAACGCGACGTGCACCGCGCATCACCATGCCCTCTTCTTCCTTGACCTTGCCGGTGACAAACAGCGCAATCGCCGCAGGAACAAAGGTCACCGAAAGCAGCATGGCACCGAGCAACGCGATGACCACGGTGAACGCCATCGGATGGAACATTTTCCCTTCGACGCCGCTCAGGGCGAAGATCGGCAGGTACACGACCATGATGATCAACTGGCCGAAAATCAGTGGGCGCCGCGCTTCTTTCGCCGCCGCAAACACTTCATGGAAACGCTCGGATCGCGTCAGCAATCGCCCGTGACGCTGCTGCGCGTGAGCCAAGCGGCGCAGGGTGTTTTCGACGATCACCACCGCGCCGTCGACGATAATGCCGAAGTCCAGCGCCCCCAGACTCATCAGGTTAGCGCTGACCTTGTTGCTGAACATGCCGGTGAAGGTGAACAGCATCGACAGCGGAATCACCATCGCGGTAATCAGCGCCGCACGGATGTTGCCGAGGAACAGGAACAGAATCGCGATCACCAGAATCGCGCCTTCGATGAGGTTTTTCTTCACCGTGGCAATGGCTTTGTCGACCAGGTGCGTGCGGTCATAAACCGTCACCGCGATCACGCCTTTGGGCAGGGATTTGTTGATCTGTTCGAGCTTGTCGGCAACCGCTTGCGACACGGTACGGCTGTTCTCGCCGATCAGCATGAACACCGTGCCGAGCACCACTTCACGGCCATTTTCCGTGGCTGCGCCGCTGCGCAATTCGCGACCGATTTCCACGGTGGCAACGTTCTTGATGCGGATCGGCGTGCCGTCGACATTGGCCATGACGATGTTGGCAATATCCTCGGTGCTCGCCACTTGCCCCGGCGCGCGAATCAGCAATTGCTCGCCGCTGCGCTCGATGTAGCCAGCGCCGACGTTGGTGTTGTTGCGCTCAAGCGCGGTGACCAGATCGGTGAGGGTCAGTTTGTACGCGGCCAGGCGTTTCGGGTCCGGCGCAATCTGATATTCCTTGGCGAAACCGCCGATGGTATTGATCTCGGCCACACCCGGCACGTTGCGCAATTGCGGTTTGATGATCCAGTCCTGTATTACCCGCAGATCGGTCGGCGTGTAGGGCGTGCCGTCGTCCTTTAACGCCCCTTCCTGCGCCTCGACCGTCCACAGGAAAATCTCCCCAAGGCCGGTGGAAATCGGCCCCATCACGGCTTCCGCGCCTTCGGGCAATTGCTCCTTGGCGATCTGCAAACGCTCGTTGACCAGTTGGCGGGCGAAGAACAGGTCGGTGCCGTCCTTGAAGATCACCGTGACTTGCGACAGCCCCGAACGCGAGAGCGAACGGGTCTGCTCCAGCGCTGGCAAACCGGCCATGGCGGTTTCAATCGGGAAGGTGATGCGCTGCTCGGTTTCCAGCGGTGAGAACCCGGCGGCGCCGGTGTTGATTTGCACCTGGACGTTGGTGATGTCGGGCACGGCGTCGATCGGCAGTTTTTGATAACTGGCGATGCCGAGCCCGGCCATAAGCAGAACGGCGAGCAGCACGATGATGCGCTGCTCGATGGCAAACTGGATCAGGCGTTCGAACATGGGAGTCTTCCGGGATCAGTGACTGTGCTCGGCTGAGGCTTTGCCCAGTTCCGATTTGAGGACGAAGCTGCCGGCGCTGGCGACTTGCGCGTTCGCATCCAACCCTTGAGTGATTTCCACAAAACCGCCTGCGCGGCTACCCAGTTCCACCGTTTGCGCCTTGAAGCCATCGTCGGTGCGCACGAACACCGTGGGTTTTTCCTCGACGGTCTGGATGGCGTTTTCCGGTACAGCCACTTTCGCCTGACGGCTGTCGGTGGCCACCAGCGCGGTGACGAACAGCCCCGGTCGCCACGAACCTTGCGGGTTTTCCAACGTGACGCGCACGGTCGCCGTGCGGGTTTGTTCGCCAAGCAGACTGCCGACGTAAGCCACGCTGCCGGTGACTTGCGCATTCAATTCCGGCGCGCTGACGGTAACGGTTTTGCCCACCTGCACCTTGGTCAGGTCCTTGGGCGACACGCCAAACGTTACCCAAACCCGCGACAGGTCGGAGAGCGTGAAAGCCGCTGTGGTTTCATCCACCACCTCCCCCGGCGTCAGGTGTTTTTCCACCACGACACCGTCGAACGGCGCACGCAGTTCATAGCGATTGCCGCCGGTGGCGACCACGCTGCCGCTGAGCACGCTGATTTTTTGCCGGGCGTTGTTCACGGCGATTTCGGCTTCTTCCATGGCTTGCCGCGCCTGAAGAAAATCCTGCTCGGCAGAAATCTTGTCCTGCCACAGCGTCTTTTCGCGCTCATAAGTCGTGCGCGCCAAGGCCAAACGGCGTTGCGCCGCAGCCTGCTCGCTGCGCTGGTCGGAGATCTGCTGACTGGAGATGACCGCCAGCAATTGCCCCTTCTTTACCGACTGCCCGAGGTTGACCGACACCGACTCGACCACGCCGGGCACGCGTGGCACGACGTGGGCGGTGCGGTCTTCGTCGAATCGCACTTCACCGGGGAACGGTAAACCCAGGCTGATGGTTTGCGCCCGCGCTTCGGCCAGTTGAATGCCGGCTGCGGTGATCTGTTCGGCGCTCAATTCAATGTGCCCTTCTTCGCCGTGGTCGCCGTCGGCGGCGGCGCCTTCTTCAGCGTGATTGGCATGTTCCGCCCCTTCATCCGCGTGGGCGTCGATAGACGCATTGCCCGGCCACATCGAGCCGATACCGATGCCCAGGGCCAAGGTTGCCGCAGCGACCACAATCAGTTTTTTATCCATGGAAACTCCTCTGCGCCGTGCCATCGCGCAGTGTTGAAAAAGATGAAATTCAAGGGCTGACGGCGAGCTCGCCGAAAATCCGTTCGATGCGTACGCGGGCGTCGGTGGCTTCGCTGACCGCCTGGATGTATTGGCTACGCGCACTGATCAAGGTGCGTTGCGCATCGAGCACGTCGAGAAAGCCGAACTTGCCCATTTCGAAACCGCGAGTGGCGCTGTCGACGGCACTTTGCGCGGCGGGCAGGATGGTTTGATTGAAGGCCTGAACTTCGCCGTTGGCGGTCTGCCATTGCTCAAGACTGGTCTGGATTTCAGTGCGCAAACGCAACTCGGTGGCGTTGCGTAGATCGCGCGCCTGATCGCTGCGTCGCGCGGCCGCCAGCACGTTGCCCTGATTGCGGTTGAACAGCGGAATTGGCATCGACAGCCCGACCACATTGACCCGTTCGCGCTCAGTTTCGCTGTACTGGCTGCCGAGGCTGACGGTGAGATCGGGAATGCGCTGGGACTTCTCCAGCCCCAACGAGGCTTCGCGCTGATCGATCTGCAATTTGGCCAGGCGCAGCTCGGCGGTTTCGTTCAAGCGGTCCAGCAGACGGCTCGGCGGTGGCACTGCGGGCATGTTTGGCGTGGCTGTTTTTACGTTGGTCGAGTTTGGCAACGGTGCGCCCATGACCTGCGCCAGTTGCTGATAAGCGTTGGCCTGATCACGTTCGGCGCGGCTCAGTTCAAGGCGTACTTCGGAGAGCTGCACCTGCGCCCGGGTGCCTTCGACCGGCGAGGATTTGCCCGCCTCGATACGGCCCTGCGCCACGCGCAAACCATGCTCGGCCAGTTGCAGGGATTGACGCGACAACTGCAAGCGCTGCTGTGCGGTCTGGGCGTTGTTGAACGCCTGAATCACATCGGCGCGCAAGGCATTGCGCTTGCGCTCCAGTTCAATACCGGCAGCGTCCTGGGCGCGGCTGGCAACATCGATGCGCGCGCCGCGTTTGCCGCCCAACTCGATCGGCTGGCTGAGCATCACTGTAGTAGTGCGTGAATCGCGGCGGGTGTCTTCGGCCTCCCAAGAAACTTCGGGGTTGGGGATCAGCCCCGCCTGTTGGCGATCACCCTCGGCGATGCCGATTTCCCATTGGGCAGCGGCCAGATCGGGGTTGCCGGCGAACGCGGTTTGCAGGGCCTGCTCCAGGGTCAGGGACGATGCGAGCGCAAGGTTTGCAGTGGCCAGCAACAGAATGCCGCTGGCTATTTTTTTCAGGCGTGTTCGCGCCATCAGTTCGGTTAAACCGGGCAATTGAAGACTTCCTTTAATCAAGAATCTTTGATGCCGCCACGGTAGGGTTTTGAACTTATCGACAAGGTGACTGGAAGATTACAAATCCGTTATCCACGGTTTGCCGAAGTTGTTTTGTTTTAGGATGCGAAGTGCTAGCGGTGTTATTGCAATACATGGAAACAAATGCGCGCTAGTTATCTGCTGAGCAGCACTTGCGGAAATCAAACTCATAAGGATTTTGTGGCTTGTGCTGCGGCCGACTGTCGCAGAGCACCGTTTTAAAGCGCTTGGCGGTTGACCCTGTAGCCACTACAACCTTTATTGTCCGGACTTACCCTCACCCCAGCCCTCTCCCGGTGGGAGAGGGAGCCGACCGAAGTGTCTGGCGTTATATATCGACCTGTTACATCAAGTCGATTATGGATTCAGTAATGTTTTCTCACGTCGGCGTAGTTCTGAAATATCCCGCGCTCAGTCCTCTCTCCCTCCGGGAGAGGGTTAGGGTGAGGGGCCGCCTTAATTAAATATCCATTAAATAAAAGTGGTGATAGATCATGCGAATCCTTGTGATCGAGGACGAGCTTAAAGCTGCCGAATACTTGCATCAGGGTTTGACCGAAAGTGGCTATATTGTTGACCACGCGACCACCGGTGCGGACGGTTTGCATCTGGCGCAACAACAGGTTTATGACCTGATCATTCTCGACGTCAACCTGCCGGAACTCGACGGCTGGGGCGTGCTGGAGCAGTTGCGCCGCACCCATTCGACACGGGTGATGATGCTCACCGCGCGCGGGCGGCTGGCCGACAAGATTCGCGGGCTCGACCTGGGCGCGGACGATTATCTGGTCAAGCCGTTCGAGTTTCCCGAGTTGCTGGCGCGAGTGCGCACATTGATGCGGCGCAGCGAAAACATCCCGGTGCCGCAGGTGCTGAAAGTCGCTGATCTGGAGCTTGATCCGGGGCGGCACCGCGCCTTTCGTGGCCAGCAGCGCATCGACTTGACCACCAAGGAGTTCGCCCTGCTGCACCTGTTGATGCGCCAGTCCGGCGAAGTGCTGACCCGCACGCAGATCATTTCGCTGGTGTGGGACATGAATTTCGATTGCGACACCAACGTGGTCGAGGTGTCGATCCGGCGGTTGCGGGCCAAAATCGATGAGCCGTTCGACAATAAGTTGATCCACACCCTGCGCGGTGTCGGCTATGTGCTGGAGGCGCGTGAATGAAGCCGGCCAGCCTGTCGATGCGCCTGGGTTTGACGGTGAGTATTCTCGGCGCGCTGCTGGTGGTGTTTCTGGCGATCCTCGCGTATTTCGCCCTGACCCATGAGCTCAATGCGCTCTCTCGAGACAGTCTGAAAAAGAAGATGGAACAGGTTGAACACAGCCTCTCGTTGTATGCCGACACTAGCGAAATCGGCGCTAAACCGCACATCCTGCTTGATCAGGTCATGGGCCATGACAACCTCACACTGACGATTTACGACCGCAACAATTTGCGCACGCCGTTGCTCAAATCCGGCACTGGCATGGCCGATTCGCGCCTTGAATTGAGGGTTGTGCGGGCGATCACCGACGATTTGACCTACTCCAGCAGCACCGATGCCGAGGGCGCGAAATTCCTCACCGCGTCGAGGCTGATCAGCCTCAAGGGCGGCGCCCGCGTACCTGTGTTGCTGTCGATGGACAACGCCCACGATGAGGCCTTGCTCAGTGCCTATCTGCGCTCGACGCTGATTGCCTTGCCGTTGCTGCTGATCTTCATCGGCCTGAGCGCCTGGGGTGCGGTGCAGCGTGGGCTGGCGCCGATGCGCGAGTTTCGCAAAGTGGCGGCGATGGTCTCGACCCAGGATCTGGATCATCGGCTGTCGGTGGTGAACATGCCGCAAGAGTTGAGCGAACTGGCGCAGGGCATCAACTTCATGCTGCATCGCCTGGATGCGGGGGTGCAGCAGTTGTCGCAGTTTTCGGATGATCTGGCCCATGAGTTGCGCACGCCGATCAATAACCTGATGGGCAAGGCGCAGGTGACGCTGTCGCGCGAACGCACCACCGAGGAATACAAGGACGTACTGGTCTCGTGCACCGAAGAACTGGAGCGCGTGGCGCGGATTGTTTCGGACATGCTGTTTCTGGCGCAGGTGAGCCACCCGTCGGCGCTGGCACCGTTTGAGCCGGTTGCGCTGGAGGTTGAGGCGGCGAAAGTGGCTGAGATGTTTTCGTTGTCGGCGCAGGACAAGGACATTCATTTGAACGTGGTCGGCAGTGCTTCGGTTCTTGGGGATCGGTTGATGATTCAGCGGGCGATATCGAATCTGCTGTCCAACGCGCTGCGCCATTGTCCGTCCGGCAAAACCGTGACGTTGATGATTGAACAAGCTGCGGCGCAGACTTCATTGCTGGTGAGCAATCCCGGTACGGGGATCGAGGCGCAGCATCTGCCCCATCTGTTTGATCGCTTCTACCGCGTAGACAGCAGCCGCTCGCGCTCGCAGGGCAGCACCGGGTTGGGCCTGGCGATCGTGCGCTCGATCATGAGCCTGCATCAGGGCGTGGCCGAGGTGAAGAGTTTGCCGGGGGCGATGACCGTGTTTCGACTGGGTTTCCCTGCAGTGACACGACCGGCCCCATCGCTTGCAGGCAAGCTCCCACAGTGAGTTGCGGTGACACCGGATTTTGTACATTCCAACGAAACCTGTGGGAGCCAGCCTGCTGGCGATTGCGGTGGGTCAGTCAACATCATTGTTGAATGTAAGTCCGCCATCGCTGGCAAGCCAGCTCCCACAGTGTTCAGTGGTGCCCACAAAATCCAGGAACACTCGAGATTCCTGTGGGAGCTGGCTTGCCAGCGATGGCGGTGGATCAGCCACAAAAGAAAACGGCACCTTGCGGTGCCGTTTGCCTTTCACAGTTCCCCCATCACTTACGCGCATCCGCCCACGATTTCAGCAGCTCGTTATAGCTCACGGTCTCACCCTTCGGTTTCTCGTTCGCCAGTTTCGGTTTCGGCGCACCCGGTTGATCGAACCAATACTGAGCATCGCGTTCCGGGTTCATTTTCGGTGCGCAGGTGGCCTGGGCCTTGGAGCGTTCCAGACGCGTCATGATCGCGTCCTGATCTTTCGCCAAGCCATCAAGCGCCTGCTGCGGAGTCTTCTCGCCGCTCGCCGCTTCGGCGATGTGGCTCCACCACAGTTGTGCCAGACGTGGATAGTCGGGCACGTTGGTGCCGGTCGGCGACCATTGCACGCGGGCCGGGCTGCGATAGAACTCGACCAGACCACCGAGTTTCGGCGCCAGATCGGTCATGGCCTGCGAGTTGATGTCCGACTCGCGAATCGGCGTCAGGCCGACAATGGTTTTCTTCAGCGAAACCGTTTTCGAGGTCACGAACTGCGCGTACAGCCACGCCGCAAGTTTCTGTTTCTCAGGCGTGGATTTCATGAACGTCCACGACCCCACATCCTGATAGCCGAGCTTCATGCCCTCTTCCCAATACGGGCCTTTAGGCGACGGCGCCATGCGCCACTTCGGCGTGCCGTCGGCGTTGACCACCGGCAGGCCGGGTTTGGTCATGTCGGCGGTGAACGCGGTGTACCAGAAGATCTGCTGGGCGATGTTGCCCTGCGATGGCACCGGGCCGGACTCGGAGAAAGTCATGCCCGCTGCTTCCGGTGGCGCGTAGGCCTTGAGCCAGTCGACATATTTGGTGGTGGCAAACACCGCCGCCGGGCCGTTGGTGTCGCCGCCGCGGGTCACGCTGGAGCCGACCGGATGGCAGTCCTCGACACGAATCCCCCACTCGTCCACCGGCAAACCGTTGGGCAAGCCCTTGTCGCCGCCGCCCGCCATGGAGAACCAGGCATCGGTGAAACGCCAGCCCAGCGACGGGTCTTTCTTGCCGTAGTCCATGTGCCCGTAAACGCGCTTGCCGTCGATTTCCTTGACGTCCTCGCTGAAGAATTTGGCGATGTCTTCATAGGCTGACCAGTTCACCGGCACACCCAATTCGTAGCCGTACTTTTCCTTGAACTTGGCTTTGAGGTCGGCACGCTCGAACCAGTCGGCGCGGAACCAGTACAGGTTGGCGAATTGCTGGTCGGGCAGTTGATAGATCTTGCCGTCCGGCGCGGTGGTGAACGAGATGCCGATAAAGTCCTTGAGGTCGAGGGTCGGCGAGGTGAAATTCTTGCCTTCGTTGGCCATCAGGTCGGTGATCGATTCGGTCTTGCCGTAGCGAAAGTGTGTACCGATCAGGTCCGAGTCGTTGACCCAGCCGTCATAAATATTCTTGTCGGACTGCATCACCGTCTGCATCTTTTCCACCACGTCGCCTTCTTGCAGCAGGTCGTGGGTGAGCTTGATCCCGGTGATTTCAGTGAAGGCCTTGGCCAGCACTTTCGACTCATATTCGTGGGTGGTCAGGGTTTCCGAAACCACCTTGATGTTCATGCCACGAAACGGCTCGGCTGCCTTGATGAACCACTTCAATTCTTCAAGCTGCTGTTCGGCCGTCAGGGTCGACGGTTTGAATTCGCTGCCGATCCACTTTTTCGCAGCGTCTTCGTAGGCATCGGCCCAGGCAGATGCGCTCAAACCGCTGAGTGCCAGCATGGCTGCCAATGAAATGCTATGTCGCAGCTTATTGTTTTTGTCGAACATAGAGACCTCCTGTTTAGGATTTCGGAGCACGATTGCCGATCAATTCGACTAGCCCCAACGCATCACAGCCAACAGCCACACCAGGGACAACGCGGACGCGACCCAGATGCTCCAGTCGGTGGCGCCGATTACCAGCAAATGCAGGTAGGCGCTGCCGAGAAGACCGATAAACAAGCGATCGCCACGGGTGGTGGCAATCGGCAGAAACCCTCGCCGCAAAATGCTCGGCGAACGCAATTCCCAGGTGGTCATGCCCACCAGAATCAGGCCGATGACGATGAAGAATGTCGCTGTGGGGGTGGTCCAACTCATCCATTCCATCATCAGCTCCTCAGACTCGACCGAGGGCAAAGCCCTTGGCCACGTGGTTGCGAACAAACCAGATCACCAGCATGCCGGGCAGAATGGTCAACACCCCCGCCGCCGCCAGCACGCCCCAATCGATACCGGAAGCCGACACCGTTCGGGTCATTACCGCCGCAATCGGCTTGGCGTTTACCGACGTCAACGTGCGCGCCAGCAGCAGTTCGACCCAGGAAAACATGAAGCAGAAAAACGCCGTGACGCCGATGCCGGAGCCGATCAGCGGGATGAAAATCTTCACGAAGAACTTGGGGAAACTGTAGCCATCAATGTAGGCGGTTTCGTCGATTTCTTTCGGCACGCCGGACATGAAGCCTTCGAGAATCCACACCGCCAACGGTACGTTGAACAGACAGTGCGCCAGTGCCACGGCGATGTGCGTGTCGAACAGACCAATCGACGAATACAGCTGGAAGAACGGCAACAGAAACACCGCCGGTGGTGCCATGCGATTGGTCAGCAGCCAGAAGAACAAGTGCTTGTCACCCAGGAAACGGTAGCGCGAAAACGCATAGGCCGCCGGCAATGCCACGCTCAGCGAGATCACCGTGTTCAGGCTGACGTAGTACAGCGAGTTGAGATAACCGTTGTACCAACTCGGATCGGTGAAGATCACCTTGTAGTTCGCCAGCGTGAAATCCTGTGGGAAAAGCGTCAGGCCACCGAGGATTTCGGTGTTGCTCTTGAAGGACATGTTCAGCAGCCAGTAGATCGGCACCAGCAGGAACAGGATGTAGATCAGCAACGGAATCAGCTTTCTCTTGCTCATGGCCGGGCCTCAGCGGTTGGCGTCGGAGTGCGTCATGGCGGTGTAGAACAGCCAGGACACCAACAGGATGATCAGGAAGTACACCAGCGAGAAAGCCGCTGCCGGACCCAGGTCGAATTGGCCTACAGCCATTTGCGTCAACGTCTGACTCAAGAAGGTCGTGGCGTTACCCGGCCCGCCGCCGGTGAGCACGAACGGCTCGGTGTAGATCATGAAACTGTCCATGAAGCGCAGCATCACCGCGATCAACAACACGCTTTTGAGCTTGGGCAACTGAATGTGCCTGAACACCGCCCATCCCGAAGCGCGGTCGATTCGCGCCGCTTGGTAATACACGTCAGGAATCGCCCGTAATCCGGAGAAACACAGCAGCGCCACCAATGAGGTCCAGTGCCAGACATCCATCACCAACACGGTCACCCAAGCGTCCATGGTGTTGGCCGCATAGTTGTAGCTGATGCCCATGGCATTGAGGCTGGAACCGAGCAAACCGATGTCGGCACGGCCGAAAATCTGCCAGATAGTGCCGACCACGTTCCACGGGATCAGCAGCGGAATCGCCAGAATGATCAGCACCACCGACGACCAGCGGCCCTTGGTCGGCATGGTCAGGGCGACAGCGATGCCCAGTGGAATTTCGATCAACAGCACGCACGCCGAGTAGATGAACTGGCGCAGCAGCGAGTCATGCAGACGCGGGTCGAGCAGCACTTGCTTGTACCAATCTGCGCCGACGAAGTAGCGGCTGGACTGGTCGAAGATGTCCTGCACCGAATAGTTGACCACGGTCATCATCGGGATAACGGCACTGAACGCCACCAGCAGAAACACCGGCAACACCAGCCACCAGGCCTTGTTGTTCTGCACCTTGTTCATGGCTGCACCTCGCTGTTTTCGCTGGCTTCGAGGAGGAATTCGTCGGCATAGACCATCAGCCACTGCGCCGGAAAACTGATGTACGCCGTGCCCTGCGGCACCGGTTTGTCTTCCGCCAGGCGAACTTTCAACGGTGCGCCGTCGAGGTCGAGGGTCATGATCTTGTAGGTGCCGAGGTCTTCGACGTGTACGACCCTGGCCTGCATCGCGTCATCAAACGGCTCGTCCCACACGTGAATGAACTCGGGACGGATGCCGACCTTCAGATTTTTCCACTGGCCATGTTCGATATGGCGCTGCAAGGCGTCGGACAACGGCAGGTGCGTCGAGGCGAAACCGACGCCACCGGGCTGCGGTTGCACTTCGATCAGATTCATACCCGGGCTGCCGATGAAGTAGCCGACGAAGGTGTGGCTCGGCCGCTCGAACAATTCCCGTGGCGTGCCGAACTGGACGATCTGGCCGCCGTACATCACCGCGATCTTGTCGGCGAAGGTCGAGGCCTCCAGTTGATCGTGGGTGACGTAGACCATGGTGATGTTGAACTGCTCGTGGATCTGTTTGAGCTTGCGCCGCAGTTTCCACTTCAGGTGCGGGTCGATCACCGTCAGCGGCTCATCGAAGAGGATCGCCGAGACGTCATCGCGCACCAGACCACGGCCCATGGAGACTTTCTGTTTTTCGTCAGCGGTGAGGTTGCGCGCCTTCTTGCTCAGCAGGTTTTGCAGGTCGAGCACTTCGGCAATTTCCTGCACCTTGCTGTGCACTTTCGCCTCGGCCATGCCCTGATTGCGCAGGGGAAACGCGAGGTTGTCGAACACGGTCATGGTGTCGTAGACCACCGGAAACTGGAACACCTGAGCAATGTTGCGCTTCTCCGGCGTCAGGTCGTTGACCGCTTTGCCGTCGAACAGCACATGCCCTTGGGAGGGACTGAGCAGGCCGGAAATGATGTTGAGCAAGGTCGACTTGCCGCAACCCGACGGCCCGAGCAGAGCATAGGCACCGCCCTGTTCCCAGACGTGATCCATCTCGCGGATCGCGTAATCCTCCGGCCCACCCGGGGTTTTGCTGTAGCTGTGAGCAAGGTGTTGCAAGCGGATTTCGGCCATCAGGCAACCCTCGCGACACGCCGGCCAGGTGCTTGCACCAGACGGCCCTGCGCATCGAAAACAAACAGTTTATGGGTCGGGATATAGATGCGGATCGGCGCATCGACGTCGTATTCGTGAACGCCCGGCAAGTGCAGCACCAGCAGGAAATGCTCGTTGCGCACATGCAGAAAGGTTTCAGAACCACTGATCTCGGCGACTTCGACGGTGACCGCCAATTCCAGATCATCATCGTTGCTCGGCACCAGCGAGATGTGGCTGGGGCGCACGCCAAAGCGGAACTCACCCTCGCCCACCGGACGCAGATCGACGTTCAACGGGAAGTGCACAAAATTGGCGAAACTGACTTCGTTGCCGGCGATGCGGCCGGGCATCAGGTTGATCGGAGGCTCGGAGAACAATTCGGCGGCGAGTACCGTTTGCGGCTGGTGATAAACCTCGGTCGAAGGACCGCTCTGAATCACCCGGCCTTCGTGAAGAATGGTCGTGGTGCCGCCCAGCGCCAACGCTTCGTTGGGCTCGGTGGTGGCGTAAATCGCAATGGTGTGGCGCAACTTGAACAGCTCGCGCATTTCCTGACGCAGTTCTTCGCGCAGTTTGTAGTCGAGGTTGACCAGCGGCTCATCGAACAGAATCAGTTCGGCATCCTTGACCAGCGCCCGCGCCATGGCAGTGCGTTGTTGCTGACCACCCGAGAGCTCCAGCGGATAACGCTGCAAGAACTTCTCGATGCGCAGCATTCGCGCGGTTTCCTGCACCCGGCTGTGGATGATCTCTTTCGAGACGCCGGCCTGGCGCAGTGGCGAGGCGATGTTCTCGAATACGGTCATGGTCGGGTAATTGATGAACTGCTGATAGACCATCGACACGTTGCGCAAGCGCACCGGGCGTTGCGTGACGTCGACACTGTTCATCAGCACGCGGCCGCTGTCTGGCTTGTCGAGGCCGGCCATCAGGCGCATCAGGCTGGTCTTGCCGGACAGCGTGCGACCGAGCAAAACGTTGAACGAACCGGGTTCGAATTTCAGGCAGGCATCGTCGATCCAGATCTGGCCCTCGACGGTGCGGCTGACGTGCTCCAGGGTGAGTGACATGGCTCGGCCTTTTTTATTTTTGGAGTCAAGCGACCTGTGCACTGGAGCGACTTTCGTGCCAAAAACGGCAAGCTGTTGATTTGTCGTGAAAATCGCTGAAAACGTCGCTAAGAGGCATTCAATGGTGAACACATTTGAACAGTTGGACGATTGACAATGAACAATTGTGAACAACACTCTATGCACTCTTCGCGCATCCCCGAATGCAAACGGAATTGCCTGCGAACGCAACATCGCCACCTGTAGGAGCTGCCGAAGGCTGCGATCTTTTGATCTTGTTTTTAACAAGCCACGTCAAAAGATCGCAGCCTTCGGCAGCTCCTACAGGGGATCGCATAACAATAATAAAAATGTTGTTTCAGAGGCTGACCGCCATGGCCGCACCTGCCCCGCCGTTGTCCCACGACGCAATCGTCCAGAGTTCCTGGCAACGCTGTCGCGCGTTCGGTCTTGACCACCAGAGCACCCCGGCTTTCGATCAACTGCCCGCCGCCAGCATTGCGCGGTTACTCGACAGTCAACATTCACTGGTGCAGACCACCCATCAGGAAGTGCTGCCCTATTACGAGAACATCCTCAGCAATTCCAATTGCCTGATCATGCTCGCCGATAACCAGGGCCAGGTGCTGACCTCGTGGGGCACGCAACGCTTTATCGAGCCGAATCTGGCCCGGGGGTTTCAGGCCGGGGCGAGCTGGATGGAGCGCTGCAGCGGCACCAATGCCATCGGCACGGCGCTGGCCTGTGAGCAGGCCGTGCACATCGAACACGATGAACATTTTCTTAAAGCCAACCGCTTCATGACCGGTTCCGCCGCGCCGATTTTCGATGCCGAGCGCAAGGTGATCGCGGTGCTCGACGTCTCCAGCGACAGCTATCTGCCGCCGTCGCACACACTGGGCATGGTCAAGATGATGAGCCAGACCGTGGAAAACCGGCTGATCCTCAACCTGTTCCACGGTCAGCACTTTCAACTGACCTTCAACACCGGGTTGAACAACCTCGACAGTCAGTGGGCCGGGTTGTTGATCTTTGATGAGAGCGGCCAGGTGCTGTCGGCCAATCGCCGGGCGGACAATCTGCTCGGCGTGCGTTTGTCGCGAGTGAGCGTCGAAAGCCTGTTCAAGGTGTCGTTGCTGGAGTTGATCAATCAGCCAGACGGGCTGCCGTTTGCCTTGCAGACCTCGGGGCGCAACCGTTTTCAGTGCCTGTTGAAGCGCCCGAAACAGGCACCGATTCAGGCGCGGGTTTTTACGGCTGAAACTAAACCCGTCGTTTCAACGACGATCAGCCTCAACACTCTGCACTTCGGCGACAGCCGCGTGGAAAAAGCCGTACGGCAAGCAGAACGACTCTTGGAAAAAGACATTCCCCTGCTGATTCACGGCGAAACCGGCGTCGGCAAAGAGGTGTTCGTCAAAGCCCTGCACCAGGCCAGTTCACGCAGCAAACAGGCGTTTATCGCCGTCAACTGCGCGGCGATCCCCGCCGAACTGGTCGAGTCCGAACTATTCGGCTACGAGAAAGGCGCGTTCACTGGCGCCAACCAGAAAGGCAGCATCGGCCTGATCCGCAAGGCTGACAAAGGCACGTTGTTCCTCGATGAAATCGGCGACATGCCGCTGCCCACTCAGGCGCGGTTGTTGCGGGTGTTGCAAGAGCGCTGCGTGCAACCGGTGGGCAGCAGTGAATTGTTCCCGGTGGATCTGCGGATTATCTCGGCGACTAACCGTTCGTTGCGCGAGCAAGTGCAACTGGGACGGTTTCGCGAGGATTTGTATTACCGCATTGGTGGCCTGACGCTGGAACTGCCGCCGCTGCGCGAGCGCAGTGATAAACAAGCGCTATTTAAACGGCTTTGGGAACAGCATCGAGAGCCGACGCAGTGGGCGGGTTTGAGTCCAGAGGTGCTGGAGTTGTTCGACAAACATCCGTGGCCGGGGAATCTGCGCCAGGTCAGCAGCGTGATGCAGGTGGCACTGGCCATGGCTGAAGAGCAACCGGTGCGGTTGGAGCATTTGCCGGATGATTTTTTTGTTGATCTGGAGATGGAGCCGGTTGAGAGCGCGCAGCCGTTGGGGTTGGATTTGAATGATGTTGAAGCGTTGAATCGGGAGTTGAAGTTGGCGGGGGGCAATATTTCGCACTTGGCGCGGCGGTTGGGGGTTAGTCGCAATACGCTTTATAAGCGGTTGCGGCAGTTGGGCGGTTAACAGCGAAGATCAAAAGATCGCAGCCTGCGACAGCTCCTACACGGTGTACGCAATGCCACTGTAGGAGCTGCCGAAGGCTGCGATCTTTTGACTTTGAAAGCTATATAAAAGCAGTGCGCATTACGAATACGCCGACTCAATATTTGTCGTTGAAGCAGCAGCCAACGTACGCAACCCAATCAACACAACCACCATCATCATCACCCCCGCACCAATCGCCACCCCGAACCCCGCACGCGCGCCATAAGCATCAATCACCGGCCCCGCGAGCATGCCCCCAAGCGCTACGCCAATGCTGATGCCAGTGGTCATCCACGTCAGCCCTTCTGTCATCCTGGACGCAGGGATGATGATCGTCCCCAACTTCATGACCACGACCATGGTGGGCGCAAACGATATGCCCGCGATAAACAGCATCGCTGACAGGACATAAACATCTGTTGCGAAAACCGGCAGTACGCCGGTGACGGCCGTGACCAATATGCCGATAAAGAACTGTTTTTCGATCGGCAGGGAAACCCGCAATGCACCGAACGTAAGGCCCGCCACCAGAGAGCCGAGCGCATAGGCGGCGAGCATGAACGTGGCAGACGCGGGCCAGCCTTGATCATTGGCAAAAGCCACGACGGCGACATCGATTGCACCGCCAATGGCGCCCATCGCCAACAGCGCCAGGACAATGGTGCGAACGCCAGGAATCAGCAACGTGGAACCGCTATTGCTGCGGTTGCCCACGACCACTTTCGGTTCGGTCTGGCGCTGCATGAGAAACGCCGTCACCCCGACGGCCAGCAGCCCGACCGCCACCAGTGGCCCGGCTTCGGCGAAGAAGCTCACGCTCAAACCGATCGCCAGTGGCGGGCCGATGATGTACGCGAGTTCGGTCAAGACCGTGTCCAGAGAGAACGCCGTGTGCAACTGCGGCTTGCCACGGAACAAGTGCGACCAGCGTGCCCTGATCATGGACGGCATACTGGGCATTGTCCCCGCCAGTGCCGCCAGAACAAAAAACAAGGCGGCAGGAGCCCTCATGTAGACGGCGAAGATCAGCGCCAGCAGCATGACCACGCTGAAAGCCGTGACGATGGGCAGCACGCGACTCTGGCCGCGCTGATCAACGAGTCTCGAAATAACCGGGCCGAGCAGCGCATTGGCCAAGGTGAACGTACCGGCGACGGCGCCGGCCAACCAGTAAACACCGGTTTGCTGGACCAGCATGGTGATGATGCCGATGCCGATCATTGCTTGTGGCAGTCGGGCAATAGAGCTCGCGAGCACTAACCCGGTGGCGCCGGGGGTGGTGAACAGTTCGCGATAGTGATTGGCCATGATTCCTCCTTTTATTAGTCGCTGGTCAGCATCCTGCTGCAAGCGCCGCCCATGTTGGCGGAGTCAGATATCAAGACCTACGCGTAGAGCAAAAGCAACCCCCTCACTAACGCTCTCCCGGAGGGAGAGGGTTAGTGAGGGGCTCTTCTTCGTGACAGGTCGAGGGTTGGAGGCACAGATCAAAAGATCGCAGCCTTCGGCAGCTCCTACAGGGTCGCGCTCGATGTAGGAGCTGCCGAAGGCTGCGATCTTTTGATTCTAAAAAACAAAAACCCGCACAAGGCGGGTTTTGTTTGTATCAGGTAGGCAATCAGTCAGCCAGACGCCAGGTAGTCCCACCCTTCCCGTCTTCCAACACAACTCCCATCGCAGTGAGCTGGTCACGAATACGGTCGGACTCAGCCCAATCCTTACCGGCCCGTGCCGCCAGACGCGCAGCAATCAGCGCGTCGACTTCAGCCGCGTCAACACGCCCTTCGGCGCCGGCCTGCAGGAAGTCATCGGCTTCGAGCTGCAACACACCCAGCACGCTCGCCAGTTCTTTCAAACGTGCAGCCAGACCTGCCGCTGCATCAAGATCGCTCTCACGCAGACGGTTGATCTCACGCACCATCTCGAACAGCACCGCGCAGGCTTCCGGCGTGCCGAAGTCATCGTTCATCACCGTGGTGAAACGTTCGACAAACGCTTCGCCGCCGGCAGGCGCCACGTTCGGCAGGCCTTTCAACGCGTGGTAGAAACGCTCGAGTGCGCTTTTGGCGTCCTTGAGGTTGTCTTCCGAGTAGTTGATCGCGCTGCGGTAGTGGCTCGATACCAGCAGGTAACGCACGACTTCCGGGTGGTACTTTTCCAGCACGTCGCGGATGGTGAAGAAGTTGTTCAAGGATTTGGACATCTTCTCGCCATTGATGCGAATCATGCCGCAATGCATCCACGCGTTGGCGTAGGTCTTGCCGGTGGCCGCTTCGCTCTGGGCGATTTCGTTTTCGTGGTGCGGAAACTCGAGGTCGCTGCCGCCGCCATGAATATCGAAAGTTTCACCGAGGCAGCAGGTCGACATCACCGAGCATTCGATGTGCCAGCCCGGACGACCGTCACCCCACGGCGATGCCCAGCTTGGCTCGCCCGGCTTGACGCCTTTCCACAGCACGAAGTCCAGCGGATCTTCCTTGGCCTCGTCGACCTCGATCCGCGCCCCGATGCGCAGGTCTTCGATCTTCTTGCGCGACAGCTTGCCGTAGCCCATGAACTTGCCGACGCGGTAGTACACGTCGCCATTGCCCGGGGCGTAGGCGTAGCCCTTGTCGATCAGGGTCTGGATCATCGCGTGCATGCCCGGAATGTGATCCGTGGCGCGCGGCTCCATGTCCGGCTTCTTGATGTTCAGGCGCGCTTCGTCTTCATGCATCGCGGCGATCATGCGCTCGGTCAACGCTTCGAACGACTCGCCGTTCTCGTTGGCACGATTGATGATCTTGTCGTCGATGTCGGTGATGTTGCGCACGTAAGTCAGGTCGTAACCGCTGAACCGCAACCAGCGGGTCACCAAGTCGAACGCGACCATGCTGCGACCGTGGCCCAGGTGGCAGTAGTCGTACACGGTCATCCCGCAGACGTACATGCGCACCTTGTTGCCATCGAGCGGCTTGAAGACTTCTTTGCTCTTGGTGAGCGTGTTGTAGATCGTAAGCACGTTGGTTTCCTTGACGCTAAATCACTGGCCCCACGAATCACGCAGGGTCACGGTACGGTTGAATACCGGCTGACCTGGTTTCGAGTCCTTGATATCGGCAACGAAGTAGCCTTCGCGCTCGAACTGGAAACGGTCTTCCGGCTGTGCATTGCCAAGCGATGGCTCAGCACGACAACCGGTCAGCACTTGCAGTGAGTCAGGGTTGATGTTGTCGAGGAAACTGGCGCTGTCTTCGGCCTTCTCAGGGTTGGCCGAGCGGAACAGACGATCGTACAGACGCACTTCGCACTCGATGCTGGCGGCGGCCGGCACCCAGTGGATCACGCCTTTGACCTTGCGGCCTTCCGGGTTCTTGCCCAGGGTTTCGGGATCGTAGGAGCAACGCAGTTCGACGATGTTGCCATCGGCGTCCTTGATCGCTTCGTCGGCGCGAATCACGTAGCTGCCGCGCAGACGCACTTCGCCGCCCGATTCCAGACGCTTGTAGCCCTTCGGCGGCTCTTCCATGAAGTCTTCACGGTCGATGTAGATTTCCCGGGCGAACGGCAGAGCGCGCACGCCCATGTCTTCTTTCGGGTGGCGCGGCAGTTCGAGGTTCTCGACCTGGCCTTCCGGGTAGTTGGTGATCACGACTTTCAGCGGACGCAGCACGCACATGGCACGCGGGGCGCTGTGGTCGAGGTCGTCGCGGATGCTGAATTCGAGCATGCCGAAGTCGACCACGCCGTCGGAACGGTTGGTGCCGATCATTTCGCAGAAGTTGCGGATCGATTTCGGCGTGTAGCCACGACGACGGAAGCCCGACAGCGTGGACATGCGCGGATCATCCCAGCCATTGACGTGCTTTTCATCGACCAGTTGCTTGAGCTTGCGCTTGCTGGTGATGGTGTAGTTGAGGTTCAGACGGCTGAACTCGTACTGACGCGGGTGCGCGGGTACTGGCAGCGCATCGAGGAACCACTCGTACAGCGGACGATGGCTTTCGAATTCCAGGGTGCAGATCGAGTGGGTGATGCCTTCGATGGCGTCCGACTGACCGTGGGTGAAGTCGTAGTTCGGGTAGATGCACCACTTGTCACCGGTCTGATGGTGATGGGCGTGGCGGATGCGGTACATGATCGGGTCGCGCAGGTTCATGTTCGGCGAGGCCATGTCGATCTTGGCACGCAGCACGCGGGCGCCGTCCGGGAACTCACCGGCGCGCATGCGGGCGAACCAGTCGAGGTTCTCTTCAACCGAACGATCACGGAACGGGCTGTTCTTGCCCGGCTCGGTCAGGCTGCCGCGGTATTCCTTGGCTTGCTCAGGCGTCAGGTCGTCGACGTAGGCCTTGCCGGCCTTGATCAGCTCGACGGCCCAGTCGTGCAACTGGTCGAAATACTGCGAGGCGTAGCGCACTTCGCCGGACCATTCAAAGCCCAGCCATTTGACGTCGCTTTCGATCGCGTCGATGTATTCCTGATCTTCCTTGGCCGGGTTGGTGTCATCGAAACGCAGGTGCGTGACGCCGCCGAACTCCTGGGCCAGACCGAAGTTCACGCAGATCGACTTGGCGTGGCCGATGTGCAGGTAGCCGTTGGGCTCAGGCGGGAAACGGGTGATGATCTTGGTGTGCTTGCCCGAGTCCAGGTCTGCCTGGATGATCGGCCGCAGGAAGTTGACCGGCACGGCAGGGCCGGACTTGGCATTCGAGGTAGGGTCGACAGTGGGCTTGCTCATAGGATCCTTGACTTACATGTGCGCGGCCGCAGAAGAGGGGCCAGACAAAACAAAGCCGCTATCATAGCCGATGCCGTCAAGGGCCTGACAGAGCAGGCCCTATAAAGGCGTGCATTTAATCGCACGGAAATGAAAAACTGCCTCGAAATTCGCGCCTGTCACGCTAAACTGCGCACCTTGGCCTTCAAGGGCTGAACCGGTAAGGGGTGTAAATGGGCCCCTACCCACGAATTCCTTATAAAGAGTAGCGATCATGACTCAAGTAAAACTGACCACTAACTTCGGTGACATCGTCATCGAGCTGAACGACGAAAAAGCCCCGATCACCGCGGCCAACTTCATCGAATACGTTAAAAAAGGTCACTACGAGAACGTCGTGTTCCACCGTGTGATCAAGGGTTTCATGATCCAGGGCGGCGGTTTCGAGCCTGGCATGAAGGAAAAGAAAGACAAGAGCCCAAGCATCCAGAACGAAGCTGACAACGGTCTGAAGAACGAGAAGTACACCCTGGCCATGGCTCGCACCATGGACCCGCATTCGGCATCGGCGCAGTTCTTCATCAACGCCACCGACAACGGCTTCCTCAACCACACCGCCAAGACCGCTCAGGGTTGGGGTTACGCGGTATTCGGTAAAGTGGTTGCCGGCTTCGACGTTGTCGACAAGATCGAAGGCGTTTCCACAACGTCCAAGGCAGGTCACCAGGACGTACCAGCAGACGACGTGATCATCGAGAAAGCCGAGATCATCGAAGCGTGATATTGCTGATTTCAGACTTGCATCTGGAAGAGGAGCGCCCGGACATCACCCGGGCGTTTCTGGATTTGCTCGCCGGACGCGCCCGCTCGGCGAGTGCGTTGTACATTCTGGGCGACTTCTTCGAAGCGTGGATTGGCGACGACGCCATGACACCTTTCCAGCGTTCCATCTGCCAGGCCCTGCGCGAATTGAGCGACAGCGGCACGGCGATATTTCTGATGCACGGCAATCGCGACTTCATGCTCGGCAAGGCCTTTTGCAAACAGGCCGGCTGCACATTAATGAAGGACCCGAGTGTCGTGCAGTTTTACGGAGAGCCGGTGCTGTTGATGCACGGCGACAGCCTCTGCACCCGCGATGTCGGCTATATGAAGCTGCGGCGTTATCTGCGCAATCCGGTCACCCTGTTTATCCTGCGCAACCTGCCGCTGAGCACCCGGCACAAACTGGCGCGCAAGCTGCGCAGCGAGAGCCGCGCGCAGACGCGGATGAAGGCCAATGACATTGTCGATGTCACGCCCGAGGAGATTCCGCGAATCATGCAGGAATTTGGCGTGAAGACCCTGATTCACGGGCACACCCATCGTCCGGCGATCCACAAGTTGCAGCTCGGCGAGCAGGCGGCGAAGCGGATTGTGCTGGGGGATTGGGATCGTCAGGGTTGGGCGTTGCAGGTGGATGAGAACGGGTATGCATTGGCGCCGTTCGACTTCGCCCCGCCTCCAGCCCTGCCCGCCCCGAGCGCCTAAGGATCACTGCTATCCCTGTGGGAGCGGGCTTGCCCGCGATGAGGCCATCACATTCAACATCTCTGTTGACCGAAAATCCGCCATCGCGGGCAAGCCCGCTCCCACAGGTTATGTGTTGCCTCAATGGCCGGAAGCAGCCGGCCCGGCCTTGGCAGCAAACGGCGGCTTCGCCAGCCACACAATCAATATCAAACCCATGAACCCCCAACCCAACAGCGTGAAGTAATCCACGGTGGAGAGCATGTACGCCTGACTGGTCAGGATCTGATCCATCTGCGCATACGCCGATTGACTCGCCCCGCCCAATGAATTCAAGGTCTCGCGAGTCGCCGGCTCGAAAGTGCTGATACTTTCACTCATGTACGCATGATGCTGATCCGCGCGACGAATCCAGATCCATGTGGTCAGCGACGCCGCGAAGCTGCCGCCCAAGGTGCGCAAAAATGTCGCAAGGCCTGCGCCATCAGCGATCTGGCTTGGCGGCAAGTCCGACATCAAGATGCTCAACGTCGGCATGAAGAACAGCGCCACGCCAATGCCCATGAACAGTTGCACCAGCGCGATATGCTGGAAGTCCACCTCGTTGGTGAACCCGGCGCGCATGAAGCAGCTCAGGCCAATCGCCAGAAACGCCAGCCCGGCCAGCAGGCGCAGGTCGAACTTGTTCGCGTACTTGCCGACAAACGGCGACAGCAGCACCGGCAGAATGCCGATCGGTGCCACGGCCAGACCGGCCCAGGTCGCGGTGTAGCCCATCTGGGTTTGCAGCCATTGCGGCAGGATCAGGTTGATACCGAAGAACCCGGCGTAACCCAACACCAGCACAATCGTGCCGATGCGGAAGTTGCGATGGGCGAACAGGCGCAGATTGACCACCGGGTGCTGGTCGGTCATTTCCCAGATCACGAACACCGCTAGCGCAACCACCGATATCGCCGCGCCGATGATGATGAAGTTCGACTCGAACCAGTCCAGGTCATTGCCCTTGTCGAGGATCACCTGCAACGCACCGACACCGATGATCAGCGAGATCAGCCCGACGTAATCCATCGGCTGGCGACTGGTCACCACCGGACGCTTGGCCAGTTGCGAACGCACCACCATCACCGCAAAGATGCCGATCGGCACGTTGATGAAGAAGATCCACGGCCAGCTATAACTGTCGGTAATCCAGCCACCGAGGATCGGCCCGGCAATCGGCGCAACCACCGTGACCATCGCCAGTAACGCGAGCGCCATCCCCCGTTTAGCGGGGGGATAAACAGCGATCAACAATGTTTGTGTCATCGGGTACAGCGGCCCGGCGACCAGACCTTGCAGCACACGGAAACCGATCAGTTCCGGCATCGACGTCGAGATACCGCAAAGGAACGACGCCAGTACAAACAGAATGGTCGCCCAGAGAAACAGCTTCACCTCGCCGAACCGGCGGCTGAGCCAACCGGTCAGCGGCAGCGCAATCGCGTTGCTCACGGCGAACGAGGTGATCACCCAGGTGCCCTGCTCCGAACTCACACCGAGGTTGCCGGAAATCGTCGGCAGCGCCACGTTGGCGATGGTGGTGTCGAGCACTTGCATGAACGTCGCCAGCGACAGGCCGATGGTGCTGAGCAACAGGCTGGGCGGCGTGAAAGAGGCGTTATTGCTCATTGTGAATCCTATGGAACCTGATTGGCGCTGCGCCTGTTACAGACGCAGCTGCGCTTGTGGGAACACGCTTTTGTGATGAGGGAGCTTTTGTGGCGAGGGGATTTATCCCCGATGGGTCGCGAAGCGGCCCCTCTTTTGCTCCTGAAAAGACGGGCCTGCTTCGCAGTCAATCGGGGATAAATCCCCTCGCCACAGATGCATCTTTTCTCTACAGAAGAATCCCTTCTTCTCAGATGAATCCTTTCACCACAGAGGCTTGCCCCCCACAGGATGAATGTCAGCGTTGCGCGGTTTTGCTGGTCGCGGCGCTGTTGTCGTGGATCAGCCGCGCAATCATCGCGTCGGCTTCGGCCAGTTGGCGGTCGTAGACGTTGGTGCTGAACGAGGCTTTTTGCGGCGGCTGCTGGGCCAGTACCGGGCCGCTCTGGTCGTGCAGATTGACCTCGACGTTGGTCGACAGACCGACGCGCAGCGGATGCTTGGCCAGTTCTTCAGCGTTGATATGAATGCGTACTGGCACACGCTGGACGATCTTGATCCAGTTACCGGTGGCGTTCTGCGCAGGCAACAGGGCAAACGCGCTGCCAGTGCCGGCGCCGAGGCTGTCGATGGTGCCGCTATATTTCACGTCGCTGCCGTAGATGTCGGATTCGATGTCCACCGGCTGGCCGATGCGCATGTCACGCAACTGGGTTTCCTTGAAGTTGGCGTCGATCCACAGTTGATCCAGCGGGATCACCGCCATCAGCGCGGTGCCCGGCTGCACACGCTGACCGAGCTGCACGGTGCGTTTGGCGACGTAACCGGTGACCGGTGCAATCAAGGTGCTGCGGGCATTGGTCAGATAGGCCTGACGCAGATCGGCGGCGGCCGACATCACGTCCGGATGCGACGAAACGACGGTGTCGTCGACCAGTGCGCTGGTGGTTTTCAGTTGCTGTTTAGCGTTGGCAAGGGCGTTTTGTGCCGAGGTCAGGTCATCGCGAGCGTGGGACAGTTCTTCCTGGGAAATCGCCCCGCCCGAGGCAAGACTCTTGCGGCGGTTGTAGTTGTCCTGCGCCTTCTGCACTTCGGCCTGTTGCGCGTTGACCTGGGCTTTCATGCCATCGACGTTGCTGTACAAGCCGCGCACCTGACGCACAGTGCGCGCCAGTTTCGCCTGAGCACTTTGCAGGCCGACTTCAGCGTCGTTGGGGTCGAAGTTGATCAGCACCTGACCTTCGTGAACCAGATCGCCATCGTCAGCACCAATGCTGACCACAGTGCCGGTCACCAGCGGGGTGATTTCAACGACGTTGCCGTTGACGTAGGCATCGTCGGTGCTTTCGTTAAAGCGCCCGATGAATTCGTGATACGCCCAGACGCCAGCGACGGCGAGGATCACCACGACGGCCAGCGTCAGCAGCATCACTTTGCGTTTGCGCGGGTTGCCGGTGTCCGGGGTGTTGTCTTGAGCTTGGGTGTTTTCGGCAGTGGCCATGACAAATACCTTGAATTAGTTATGCGGCGTGGCTGGGCGGGCGTTGGCTGCGGTCAGGGTTTCACCCTGGAAGCCGCCGCCCAGCGCTTGCATCAGTTGAATCGACAGGTCGATCTGCTCGGCATTGAGGTTGGCCAACTGACGTTGGGCCTGGAGCAATTGCTGCTCGATGCTGAGCACGTCCAGGTAGTTGCCGATGCCGGAACCGTAACGCTGGACGACGGTGTTGTAAGAATCCTGAGCAATGTCGGTGGCGTGTTGCTGCGCGCCGATCTGCCGGCCGATGTCACGCAACTGGTTGATTGTGTCGCTGACATCGCCGAGTGCTTTCACCAGACTTTTGTTGTACTGCGCCACCGCCAGATCGTAATCGGCATCGCGCGCATCGAGGTTGGCGCGCAAGCGTCCACCGTCGAAGATCGGCACCGAAATGGTCGGAGCAATGCTGAAGAAGCGACTGGCCGAACCGAACATCGCATCACCCAATAACGATTCCGCACCGGCCGAGGCCGTGAGGTTCAGATTGGGATAGAACCGGGTTTTCGCCGAGTCGATGTCTTTGCTCGCGGCTTCCACGCGCCAGCGGGCGGCAACCAGATCCGGACGACGACCGAGCAGTTCCGCCGGCAACACCGACGGCACGGCAACAGCGCTGGCCTGGAGGATTTTCGGGCGGGCGATTTCGTTGCCGCGATCCGGGCCTTTGCCAAGCAGCACCGCCAAAGCGATTTTCGCGCTGTTCAGGCGTTTTTCTGCGTCAATCAGACTGGCTTCGGAACTGGCTTCCAGACTTTGCGTTTGCTGGAACTGATACTGACTGTCGATCCCCGAGCTCAAGCGACGCTGGCTCAGGTCGAGCATCTGCTTGGTGCGCTTGAGGTCTTCATTGGCCAAGTCATAAACAATGTGCGCCTGACCGAGATCGCTGTAAGCGCGGGCGACGTCGGCGGCGAGTGTCAGTTGTGCAGCCTGACGGTCGACTTCGGCGGCACGGGCTTCACCGAGCGCGGCCTCCCACGCATCACGCTGGCCGCCCCACAGGTCGAAGTTGTAATTGAAGCCGGCGCTGACGTTACGCACGGTGGCGTAGGCATCGCCCTGCCCTCGCGGATCCTGATCCTTGGCCAGGCGCGAACGGCTGATGCCGGCGCTGGCGTCCAGCGTCGGATAGCGCTCGGCATCGGCGGCATACGCGGCGGCGCTGGCCTGATGGGCGCGGGCTTCGGCTATCTGCATGTCGGGGCTGTCGTGCAGGGCTTCGCGGATCAAGCCGTCGAGTTGCGGATCGCCGAGGCTGGTCCACCAATCGCTTTTCGGCCAGGCCGCCGGCGACAGCGTGACGCCATTGAGCGACTGACCGACCTTGAGGCTTTTCGCATCGAGGCTCTGGCCTTGAGTGTCGAGGCCGCTGTAGTTGGCGCAACCGGCGAGAATCATCGCCGACAGCACCAAAGTGAGGCTGCTGCGCAAGGTTTTACCGCTCATTGTGTTCACCTAACCGCTGGATAGTGATCGGGTCACCGGCTGCCAGCAGAATTTTCTTGAGGATGTATTCCAGGGTTTTCAACTCGTCCGGAGTGACGGCGCCGGCCAGTTCATTCATCGCATCGGCGCCTATGTGCGGCAGGCGATCGGCCAGTTGCTGGCCTTGTTCGGTCAGTTTCAATTGCACCTGACGGCGATCGCCTTCGCTGCGGTGGCGGGCCAGGAAACCTTTCTGCTCCAGACGATCAAGCATGCGTGTCATCGAACCGCTGTCGAGCGACAAGTGCCGGCACAGCTCGGCCGGCGTATCGACGCCGAACTGGGCCATGATGATCAACACCTTGAACTGCGCGGCAGTGATGCCGTGGGGTTCCATGTGGGTGTCGATGATCCGGTCCTTGAGCAACGCAGCACGGCCAAGCAACAGGCCGAGATGGCAGTGTTTGAATTCGTCCGGGGTGAAATGCTTCATTTGCTCACCTAATAACTGCCTAGGCAGTGAATGTATGTCGAGATGTTACTGCCTAGGCAGCGAATGTCAATGGAATAGTTAGCAGGCTAGGTAATTGGCTGATAAATGGGCTGGGTTTTGCGGCGTGCGCACTGACGCCATCGCTGGCAAGCCAGCTCCCACAGGTTTTTGTGGCGTAAATGATTTTTCAGTACGACACATCCCCTGTGGGAGCTGGCTTGCCAGCGATGGCAGCGACTCGGTCTAAAGCCAATCAGGATTCGTCGGGGGGACGGACTGATGTTGGCGGCTGCAACGGATGCACCTCGCGCCCCCGCAAGGCAGTGGCCACATAGCCGCAGGCGCGTTTCGCGCCCGCGTACATGCTGTGCCAGCCCGGCGGTGCTGGCTCGACAGCGGCCCGCAATGCCCGGGCATAATCGAGCACCAGACCTGGGGTCCAGGCCATGGCTTCGGCACGTTTGCGCACCTGGGCCGCTACCCAGAATTCGGGGCTGATGATGATCCGGGCAAAATCCAGCATGCTTGATTTGCCCCGATTCATAGCGCCTTCAAGGGCCGCTTCCAGGCTATGGGCGACGGCACTGGAGCAATTGCGGCTGGTGAGGTTGTAGGTGGCGTTCTGCCGATAGTTGGCCCAGAACCCGGCCAATCGCTGAGCATCGTAATGGGCAAAACTGACTTGAACCGACGATGGACACCAGTCGGCGACCTCGCTCGGATAATCGGGTAAAAACCTGCCGGCGACATCGTTGTTCGGCGTCGCCCGCAGCAACCGCACGAAATCCCCGGCCGAACGGTCAATGTCGTCCTGCGGATAGTGGCTGATGTAGATGTCCGGCCCGCACTCGAGTGCGGCGTGGCCGGCAGAGATGACGCCGTTGACGTCGACCGCCGCGATATAACGATTGAGCAGGCGGTTACGTACCAGGGTGTCGTCGACCGTGCCGCTGGGTGTCCAGACATGGATCACCAGTGCGTTGCTGCAGGCCGGTGCACTGACGGGGGAAATGCTGATCGGCGACTGCCAGTTTTTGAACCGGATGGCCTGGCGCAACAAGGCACCGCCCGAGAGAAAAATGCTCATGCCAATGCAGAACGGCACCGTTCCCTTATAGAGCGTCGGGTACGGTTCGAGGATGAAAAGGCCAAAACCAATCTCGAACAACCCCGTCAGCAATGACAGTCGCCAGCCGACAAAACGCACCACCACTGCCGCCGCCAGCCGGAAGCCACCATCGACCAGAAAAGCCCCGCCAAACAGCACCGCCAGAATCAGGCTGGCGGCATGCTGCCGGTCGACAATCAGCAGCCCAAGTATCAGGAAAGCCACACCTCGCGCTTTGCGCAAAGCGGCAGCGGTGCCGGTTTGCGGTGCGGGCACCAGCAGAATGATCAAGGCATCGAGTAACAGCAGATAGCCAAAAAAATGCAGCGGAAAATACATCACGCCATCGAGCGCATCGATGAATATCGCCACGCCGGACGCGCCCCAGACCACGCCGATCAGGGCCAGCGATGACCAGCGTTTGCGGACAAAGTCTTTACCGAGCAGGATCGTGCTCAAGCGGATCATAAGACCAACCTATGAGGCGTCAGGCAACGGCCCGCGCGGCTTGCAAGTCCGCTGAGTCTAATACATCCGCCGATAACCGGAGCGCGCGCGGCGATCCGGTCATCGTCAACGCGACCTAGAAATCGCGCTTGTAGAAGATATCCAGCGAACTGGCCACGCCGCTGGCGACTTCGACGTAAACCTTCTTGCTCAGCTTGTAGCGCAAGGCAATGGTGCTGGCCGGTTCAAACACGCCAACGCCGTAACGCAAACTGAGCTTCTCGGAGATATTGCCGCTGGCCACCACGCTGGTGGCGTCGCCGCTGCCCTGTGTGTCGAGCTGGAAATCCTGAATGCCCAGATCCTTGGCCAGGCCGCTGGTGACCCCGGCACTGCCCATCAAGCCCAGGCCCAACGCCGCTTGCGCGAGCATGTTGTTGTCTTCACCGTTGGTGCTCAACGGACGGCCGAGGACGAGGTAAGACAGCGCCTGTTCCTGGCTCATCGCCGGCTCGGAGAAGATCTGCGTGGTCGGTTGTTCCGCGCTGCCGCTCAGGCGAATACCGGCGATCACGTCGTCAGTCTGGCGAATCGCTTCGATATCCAGATACGGCTGATCGATGGGACCGGCGAACAGCAGACGCGCACGCCGCACCGTCAGACGCTGACCGTAGGCGCGGTAACGCCCGTCGTTGAGCCAGAGTTCGCCACGCGTGTCCATGTTGTCACCGATGTGAACCTGACCTTGCAGATTGGCGGTCAGGCCAAAACCGGCGAAGCTCAACTTGTCTTGCCCGACCACCACGTCGATGTCCATTTTCATGGCGATTGGGGGTTTGCCCTGTTCGGTCTGCGCGCCGACGATGATCGTGTCATCGGAGACCTTCACCGTCGATGGCGGCAATTCACGCACGGTGATTTCGCCTTTGGGCACCAGCACTTTGCCGGCAATTTTCAGCTCATCGCCGGCCATGGAAATCTTCAGGTCCGGCGCCACTTCAAGCTTGGCATAGGGCTCGACGCTGACCGGCAATTGCGTGCCTTTAAGCGCTAGGTCAACCACCAGCGCCTGGCCCCAGGTGATGTTGCCGTTCAGATTGCCCTGCCCGCGCTTGCCGCTTTTCCAGCCGCCGTCCAGACGCACCGACTCACCGGCAATCATTGCTTTGAGTTGCAGATCCTGCAGCTCCATCGGCAACTCGGCGCCGGACACTTCGCCATCGCTGAGTTGCACGGTGCCGTTGACCAGCGGCGCGAGCAGACCACCGGAGATCGTGCCGCTGCCGTTGAGGTGCCCGGTGAGTTTCTCGACCATAGGCACAAACGGCCGCGCCACGGACAGATCCAGCCCGGTCAGGCGGAACGAGCCGCTCAGCGGTTTGTTTTTCGGCAGCGGATTGAGCTGCGCCTGCACCATCAGTTCGCCGAGTTTGCCACCGACGAAGTTGAGGTCGGTGTCGATGCGTTTCGGGGTCAGCTTGCTGGTGAGTTTCAGCGTCTGGTACGGAAAGTCGAGCCACTGATCCTTCTCACGCATACGCAAGGTGCCGCCGCTGGCGTCGATGCTGACCACGCCATTGGGGCCGCTCGCCGGCAAGTCCAGTTGCAGATCGGCATTGAGCTTGCCCTGCCAGGCGAAGTCTTTGGGCAACCACTGCGCGAGGCTTTCAATCGGGAATTGCTTGAGGTGGTATCGCAGTTTCGGCTCGGGCATCAGCCGTTGATCTTCACCGCAGAAGCTGGCGCTGCCGGACACCCAGCAATGGGCGCCGAAGTTGATTTTGCCGTCAGCCAGACGCTCGAGTCTGGCCGGGTTTTGCAGTTTCCAATCATGGCCGCCGGCCTGAATATCGCCGCTGGCCAGGCGCCCGCGCCAATTGCCCTTGTCCAGATTGCCGTCCAGGCCAAGCGCCAGTTTCAGTTTCGGCCCGAGCAAGTAGAGGTTGAGCTTCTGGCTCTTGATGTCGCCTTGGGCGCTGGCGGTCAGTGTGCCCAACGAGGTATCGCCGGCCTGAATGCCGCTGCCTTTCAGATCGATTTTCGCTCGCTGTGCGCTGTCGAGGGTGGCGTCGAGATTGAGGCTTTGCAGGCGATTATCCTGAAAGGCCAGTTGCGACCCTTGCAGATCGAGCTTGCCTTGCGGTGCTTTCAGCGTGCCGGCGACGTTGACCTGGCCGTTGATCTGCCCGCGCAGTTCTGGCCAGAGCTGGGCCAGACGGGCCAACTTGATGTCGATCTGCCCGGTGAGTTTCTGTTGCAGGCTGCCCTTGCCGCTGATGCTGTTATCGCCGAGGCGGATTTGCAGGGCATTCAGATTCCATAGTTCGCCAGCGCCGTCAGCCTTGGCCTGGAGGATCGCCGGTTGGCCGCGCAGTTTGCCTTTGAGGTCGAGATCGGCCGTCAGGCTCAGGCGCTCATTCTTCATCTCGCCTTTGCTTTTCAGTGGGCCGGCCAGGGTGCCCGGCAGCTCCGCCACCCAGTACGCCGGATTGAGCGCCGACAGATCCAGCGCCGCGTCCCAGGCAATGCCGTCAGCAAACTGCACGTTCACGTGCCCTTCGGCCTTGCCCTGCCCGGCTTCCATTTTCAGTTGCGGCAAAGCGATCTGTTTAAGGCTGCCGCTAAACGGACTGCTCAGGCTGAATGCGCCCGCCGGGCCATCCAGCGCGGCGGCGAAGTTACCAATGTACTGACCGTCGGTGTAAGACACTTCGCCGTTGAAGGTACGCAAAGCGACCTGTGGCTCGTCGATTTCGTTGTAGAGCCGATGCCACGGGAAGTCCTGCCAATTGATGTTGGCTTGAGCGGTCAGACCCTTGCTCCAGTCAACACTGCCGGTGAGTTTGAGGCTTTGCTTGTCGTTGGCGCTCAGGTCGAGGCCGGCGATTTGCGCGCCGCTGGCGTCGACCTTGCCTTTGAGCAACAACGCCACCGGGCCTTTATCGGCGGGCAGCGTGGCGTTGCCGTTTAGCTGGTAACCGTTTTTCAGGTCGCCTTCACCGGTCAGCACGAGTTGATTGAGTTGCAGGGTATCCGGCAGATCAGCGCTCGGTTTGAACGCCTCGGACGTGATACGCACCTTGGCCGGCAGGTTTTCCACCAGCGGTTGCAGTTCGCCGCTCAACTGGCCATCAAGGTAGCCACGACTGTCGGCGTGCAGATTGAGGGTCTTCAACAGATCGCCGTCGACTTTCAACGCCAGCGTCCAGGGATCGGTGCCCGGAGACGGCAGGGTCAGATCCCCTGCAATGTTCAGCGGCCAGTTACCGGTGGGCTGGAGCAATCCGGACAGGTTCAGGCTCAGCTCATCGCGTTGCAATTTCACGCTGTCGATCTGCAAGCCTTTGGCGGTCCAGTGGGCCGCCAGTTGCAGGCCTTTGAGTTGCTCGCTGCCGTTAAACAGCAAACTGCCGACCTGCACATCGCCCAGTTCGAGACCCAGCGGCAACTGCAGATCCGGCAATTTGATCGGGCCGCTTTCGGTGGTTTCTTCACTCGGCGGAAATTGCAAAACAACCCGATCAGCTTTGAGTTGATCGATGCACAGCGTCATGCGCGTCAGGCACAGCGGCGACCAGGCGAAGATGGCCTTGTCCAGTTCAACCCGGCTGCTGTCTTGCTGCCAGACAAGATGATCGGCGCTCCATTGCCCGCCGAGGCGCCCCTGGAAATTCTCCGTGCTCAAGCCCGGCACCAGACCCAGCGCCCAGCGGCTGCCGGTGTTGGTTCCGAGCACGACGGCCACACTCAATACAATCAAGAACACCAACGCCAACAACGTCAGTGCGGTAATTTTCAAACCACGCTTCACAGCTCAGGCCCCATGGAAAAGTGCAGCCGGATGCCGCCATCGTCGTCCAGCGCGTGGGCCAGGTCGAGGCGGATCGGCCCCACCGGCGAAACCCAGCGCACACCGATACCGACCCCGGTCTTGAGGTCCGGCAGTTCGAGTTTGTTGAAGGAGTTACCCTGATCGACGAAGGTCGCGACCCGCCATTTCTCGGCGACGGAGTATTGATATTCAACGCTGCCGGCAATCATGTAGCGGCCGCCGATGCGGTCGCCATCGGAGTTTTCCGGGGACAGGCTCTGGTAGTCGTAACCGCGCACGCTCTGATCGCCACCGGCAAAGAAGCGCAACGATGGCGGGACTGATTTGTAACCGTTGGTGGCGCTACCGCCGACCTGCACGCGACCGAGCAAACGGTGTTTGTCGAACACCGTGGTCAAGCCCTTGACCAGCGCGGTGCCATATAAAAGGTTGGTGTCGGAGCCGACGCCCTCTTTCGCGACTTTGCTTTCAAAGGTCAGGCGATAACCGTTGTGCGGATCGATGCGGTTGTCACTTTTCAGGTACGAGTAACTGATGCCGGGCATCAGCAAGGTACTCAAGCCCGAGTCATCGCCAAGCTCGTATTCCTCGCGCTGCCATTTCAGCGAGATCACCCGTTGCCAGCCGCTGGGCAACTTGCTGTGCCATTCCGGGCCGAAGGTCAGCAGTTTGCTGAGCGTGTCGGAACCTTCGATGTCTTCGAATTGATAACCGCCGGCCCAACGCAATTTGTCGGTCAGCGGCGGGTCGAGCGGGATGTCGTAGAACAGCCCGACGTTCTGCCGCGGCGCCGAGAGTTCGGCTTCCCAGCCATAGCTGTCGCCCTGCGGATTGACCCAGTGGCGCGTCCAGTTGGCTTTGATCCGTGGGCCGACGTCGGTCGAATAGCCGAGACCCAAGCCCATGGTGCGCGGCTTGCGCGTGTCGAGTTTGACGGCCACCGGGATCACGTCGTTTTTCGCGGCGGTCGGTGCGGCATCCACCCGCACGCCTTCGAAATAGCCGCTCGATTGCAGATCGCGATTGAGTTCGGCGATCAGTTCGGAGTCGTAAGGCTCGCCCGGTTTGAATGGCACCATGCGTTGCAGCAAGTCTTCGTCGAACGGCGTATCGCCTTCGAAACTGACTTTGCCCAGCGCATAACGCGGGCCGCTTTCGTAGATCAGTTCGACATCGGCGACGCCTGCGCGCGGGTCGACCAAGAGTTTTTGACTGGTGAAATGGCCACTGAAATAGCCGAAGCGCGAGGCCTGATTCTGGATCAGCCGCTTGGCGTCTTCGTAGCGACCATGGTTGAGCACCGCGCCGGGCTTGAGCACATCGGCTTTCGGTACGCGAAAGGATTTGAACGAGGCCGCTGGACCGTCGACGCGAATGGTCACGTTGCGCAGCCGGATCGGCTCGCCGGGATCGATGTTCAGCACCAGGCGCGGCTTGTCGCCGCCCTTCACATCGCTGTCGATCTGCGGCTGGTAGTAGCCCAAAGCCTGCGCGGCTTTGCGCGCCTGCTCCTCGGCACCACGACTGAAGCGCAGCAAGGCTTCTTCGTCGCGGTCACCGAGGCTGCCGATATAGCCTTCTATATTGGCCTTGAGTTCATCGTTGGACGGTTTGATCCGCACATCCAATTCACTTTGCGCCAGCGCCGCGCAGCTGGATAACAGCATGAGCACGCCACTGGTAAATCTTCCTGGAAACTTCATAGGCGCGGATGCTATCACGAGCTTGGGAGCGTGATAGAACCGGACTTGTCTCGAAAAGTTCGATCGTTATGCGGTCGCAGTTTGTAACACCTGCGGATTGGCATGGAAAAACACATGCTCGCGCACCGGGCCGACGGCAACTTCGCCGATCTCCTCGTAACCCTGTCGTTTGTAAAATTCCAGATAGCGTGGATTGCCAGTGTCGAGCACCACGCCTTGGGACGTTTCGTCCACCGCGCACCAGTTGTGTACGGCCGTCAGCAGTTGCTCGCCGAAGTGCTTACCCTGAAACTGCGGATGAATACCGAGCAGCGGCAACATGTGTACCGAATCACTCGGCACGCACGCGGCGACGGCATCGTGGTATTCCAGATAGCGCCGGGTGCAGCGAAAACCGGTGCTGAGCACCATGCGCAGGCGCCATGCCCAACTTTCGGTGATGCCCAGGCGGCGCTGCGGTGGCGCAATCAGGGCGATGCCGATCAGTCGGTCGTTGACCAGCAGGCCGATCGCGGGCAAGTCCTGCAGAAAATGTTGTTTGACCAGCTCGCGCACCGTCGCCCGCACGCGCTGCTCGTATCCGGGACGCTCGGCTTCGAACAGGTAACCGAAGGTCGGCTCGTGGCGATAGGCCTGATACAGCAGCGATCGGGCTTCGCGGGAATAACCGCGGTCGAGCATATGAATGTCGGCGATGGCGGTCTGGGTTTCAGGCATGACAGTGATTCTCCCCTGGCACCGCTTGAATGGCGGGGCTCTTGTTGGTACGAACCTTTTGCGGGTGGCGCGGTTCCCCACAGGTATAGACCAAAGCGGGATCTTCATCGACTGAACGGACGCCATCGCTGGCAAGCCAGCTCCCACAGGTTTCTCGGGTGTTCACAAAATTTGTGTTCGCTGGAGATCCCTGTGGGAGCTGGCTTGCCAGCGATGGCGCCATTGCAGACAGCACGAATCCCATAGACCAAACCGAATCTGCCTACCCCAACACTGGCCCCCATCCCACATGTCAGCTAGCATCGCCCTTTTGCCAGGACTGCCGACCATGAAGATTGTTTCCTTCAACATCAACGGACTGCGCGCCCGTCCGCATCAGCTGGCAGCGCTGATCGAAAAACACCAGCCGGACGTGATCGGCCTGCAGGAAACCAAGGTCCACGACGACCAGTTCCCGCTGGAAGAAGTACGCGCCCTTGGCTACCACGTGTATTTCCACGGCCAGAAAGGCCATTACGGCGTGGCAATGCTCTCGCGTCAGGAGCCGATTGCTATCCACAAAGGTTTCGCGACTGACGAAGAAGACGCCCAGCGCCGCTTCATCTGGGGCACTTTCGCTGACGCCAATGGCGTGCCGGTGACGATCATGAACGGCTATTTCCCACAGGGTGAGAGCCGCGACCATCCAACCAAATTCCCCGCCAAGCAGCGTTTCTACAGCGATCTGCAAACCCTGCTGGAAAGCCAGTTCAACAACGAGCAGCCGGTGGTGGTGATGGGCGATGTGAATATTTCCCCGGAAGACTGCGACATCGGCATCGGCCCGGACAACATGAAGCGCTGGCTGAAAACCGGCAAATGCAGCTTCCTGCCGGAAGAGCGCGAGTGGATGGCCCGCCTGAAAAACTGGGGCCTGACCGACAGCTACCGCCACCTGAACCCGGACGTGACCGACATGTTCAGCTGGTTCGACTACCGCAGCCGTGGCTTTGAAGATGAACCGAAACGCGGGTTGCGCATCGACGTGATCCTGGCATCCCACGGTTTGCTGCCACGGGTGAAAGCGGCGGGTGTCGACTATGAATTGCGCGGCATGGAAAAGCCTTCTGACCATGCGCCGATCTGGCTTGAACTGAGCTGATCCTCTTCAAGATCAAAAGATCGCAGCCTGCGGCAGCTCCTACAGGGAATGGTGTTTTTCTGTAGGAACTGCCGCAGGCTGCGATCTTTTCCTGTGTAATGTTTTGGTCATGCGCCTGACTTAATCTCCCCGGCAATCCCCTTGGCTTCAATTGGTGCCGGCATGAACCTGCGTGTTTTATTCGTGTTTCTGTTGGGCGCATGGCTGAAGGTCTCTGCCGCAGCCTTGCCCATTGCGCAAAACGGCCCCGCACTGCGCATTCAGGGTTCCAATACCATCGGCGCCGAACTCGGCCCGGCACTGGTTGAAGGCTTGCTGCAAGAACAAGGTCTGCTGAAGATTCACCGCGAAATCCCGGACGCTGCCAATGAACTGCGTATCGTCGGCCAGACTGCGCAAGGTCAACGCGTTGTCGTGGAAGTTGCCGCCCACGGTTCGAGTACCGGATTTATCGCGTTGAAAAACGCCAGCGCCGATCTGGCCGCTTCTTCCCGCGAGATCAAGGATGGTGAGTTACAGACACTGCAATCACTCGGTGATCTGAAAAGCCCCAGCGCTGAGCAAGTCATTGCCATCGATGGTCTGGCGATCATCCTTCATCCCGATAATCCATTGCAGCAACTGGATACCGAACAACTGGCGCGGATCTTCAGTGGCGAGCTAAAAACCTGGGAAGACCTTGGCGGGCGTGGTGGCGCCATTCATTTATATGCGCGGGATGATCAGTCCGGTACGTACGACACGTTTAAGGAACTGGTCCTGAGTCGTCGTGGGAAAAATCTGAGTAACGCGGCGAAAAGGTTTGAATCCAGCGAGCAGTTATCCGACGCCGTCAGCAGCGATCCGCAGGGTATCGGCTTCATCGGTTTGCCGTACGTGCGGCAGGCCAAAGCGGTGGCGATAGCCGATGGCGCGTCGCAATCGATGCTGCCACTCAACAGTTTGATCGCCACCGAGGACTATCCGCTGTCGCGACGATTGTTCTTCTATCTGCCGCCAGACAGTCAAAACCCGTGGGCCAAGGCATTGGTGGCGTTTGCGCAAAGTCGTCAGGGCCAGGCAATTGTTGCTTCCAACGGTTTTATCAGTCAGACCGTGCATGCGATGACCGTCGCACCGAATGCGCTGATGCCCGAGGGCTATCAATCCCTCAGCCGTCACGCCCAACGCCTGACAGTCAATTTTCGTTTCGAGGAAGGCAGCGCCAGCCTAGACAACAAGGCTCGGCAGGATCTGGCTCGGGTGTTCGACTATATAAAGCGCCACGACAAAACCGATCGCGCGGTAACGCTAGTAGGGTTTGGTGACCTCAAGGACGACCCGGCGCGGGCGGACTTGCTGTCCAGACTGCGGGCGATGGCCGTGCGACGTGAACTGGTGAAAAACGGCGTGGTGCTGCGCGAGGTGCGCGGGTTTGGCGCGCAGATGCCGGTGGCGGCCAATAGCGCGGATGAAGGCAGGATCAAGAATCGGCGGGTTGAGGTTTGGGTTTATTGAGTTTCAACTGATCGTTCCGATGCAGTGCCTGAATAAGATCAAAAGATCGCAGCCTTCGGCAGCTCCTACATTGGAATGTGTTCCCCTGTAGGAGCTGCCGAAGGCTGCGATCTTTTAGCTTTTAGCGCTCGCTACGCAGCATTTCCTTCGGCACATATTTGCCGATTTCGAACTTGCCGATCGCCGCGCGGTGCACTTCGTCGGGGCCGTCAGCCAGGCGCAGGGTGCGTTGCATGGCGTACATGTAGGCCAACGGGAAATCGTTAGACACCCCTGCCCCGCCATGCATCTGGATCGCCCGATCAATCACGCGAAGTGCCACGTTCGGTGCGACAACCTTGATCTGTGCGATCTCGCTCTTCGCCACTTTATTCCCGACAGTGTCCATCATGTAGGCCGCTTTCAACGTCAGCAGGCGCGCCATGTCGATTTCCATCCGTGAGTCGGCGATCTTGTCGACGTTACCGCCCAGACGCGCCAATGGTTTGCCGAATGCAGTGCGGCTCACCGAACGTTTGCACATCAATTCCAGCGCACGTTCCGCCATGCCGACCGAACGCATGCAGTGGTGAATTCGGCCTGGGCCAAGGCGACCCTGAGCGATTTCGAAGCCGCGTCCTTCACCCAACAGGACGTTTTCGTACGGCACGCGTACGTTGTCGAACAGCACTTCAGCGTGACCATGGGGCGCGTCGTCATAACCGAATACCGGCAGCGGACGGACGATTTTCACGCCGGGGGTGTCGACCGGCACGAGGATCATCGAGTGCTGCGCGTGGCGCGGCGCATCGGGATCGCTCAGGCCCATGAAGATAAGAATTTTGCAGCGTGGATCGCAAGCGCCGGAGGTCCACCACTTCTTGCCGTTGATCACCCACTCGTCGCCATCACGCACGGCGCGGGCGGCCATGTTGGTGGCGTCGGACGAAGCGACGTCCGGCTCGGTCATGGCAAACGCCGAGCGAATCTCGCCGCGCAGCAGCGGTTCGAGCCAGCGCTGTTTCTGCTCTTCGTTGGCGTAACGCACCAGTACTTCCATGTTGCCGGTGTCTGGCGCTGAGCAGTTAAACGGCTCTGGCCCCAACAAAGAGCGACCCATGATTTCTGCCAGGGGTGCGTATTCGAGGTTGGTGAGGCCGGCACCCAGTTCCGATTCCGGCAGAAACAGATTCCACAACCCCTGCGCCTTGGCCTTGGCTTTGAGCTCCTCCATGATCGCCGTCGGCTGCCAGCGATCGCCTTCGGCAACCTGGCGTTCGAACACGGCTTCGGCCGGGTAAACGTAAGTGTCCATGAACGCGGTTACGCGCTCACGCAGTTCTTGCACCTTGGGCGAATAAGCGAAATCCATGAGCAATTACCTTGTTGGGCAGAGGTTGTTTAAGTCATGCAATCGATGCTAGAACAGCGTTGATAATTTACCTAGCCTATTCTCGGCGTGTATTAACATTCATCACCGATATATGATCGGCTGATTGTCAGCCCCTCAAACACCTGCCCTTAAAAACAAGAGAAGCCGCGTTATGAATCTGAGCAAGGTCGACCTCAACCTTTTCATCGTCTTCGACGCGATCTACACCGAAGCCAACCTGACCCGTGCCGGGCAGATTGTCGGCATCACTCAGCCAGCGGTGTCCAACGCGTTGGCGCGGTTGCGCGAGACGTTTAACGACCCGCTCTTCGTACGCACGGCTCAGGGCATGGTGCCGACGCCGATGGCACAGAACATCATCGGCCCGGTGCGCAACGCGCTGTCGCTATTGCGCGTATCGGTTCAGGAAAGTCGAATTTTCAACCCGGCGCAAGCGGCCAAGACTTACCGCATCAGCATGACCGACCTCACCGAGGCAGTGATTTTGCCGCCGCTGTTCCAGCGTTTGCGCCGTTTGGCGCCGACGGTAATCATTGAAAGTTTCCTGTCCAAACGTCGCGAGACCACCAAGGAACTGGCGGCCGGACGTCTGGATTTTGCCGTTGATGCGCCGCTCAACACCGACCCGCAGGTGCGTCACGTCAAGCTGATGGAAGACCGTTATGTTTGCGCAATGCGTAAGGGCCACCCGATGGCGGGCAAGGAAAAATTCTCCCTCGATGACTATCTGTCGCTGACGCACATTCATATTTCCAGCCGCCGCAGCGGCCTCGGCTATGTGGACCTGGCCTTGGGCAAAATGGGCATTCAGCGCAAGATCGCATTGCGTTCGCAGCATTATTTGATGGCGTCCCAGGTGATGCAGCAGACCGACATGGTCATGACCGTGCCGGAGCGTTTCGCCCGTCGCCATGAATTGCATGCGTTTAATCTGCCGGTCAATGATGTGCCGCCGGTGGAGACGCATCTGTATTGGCATGAGAGCACCGATCAGGACCCGGCGAATCGCTGGATGCGCGAGCAGATGATCGAGTTGTGTCAGCAGGTGACGGCGCATGAGAAGAAGCTGGATAAGCAGGTGGTTTGAGGAAAGATCAAAAGATCGCAGCCTTCGGCAGCTCCTACATTTGTAAATTTCTCCCCTGTAGAAGATGGCGGTGGCTGAGATCTTTTCGTCCTTGACGTAAACGTCAACCTGCCATTAGCTTAGCGCCAAGACCTTTTATCGAGCGCTTTCATGAGCAGCCAGACCTACAGCATTTCCGACCTCGCCCGCGAGCTGGACATCACCACCCGGGCGATTCGCTTTTATGAAGAACAAGGCCTGCTCAGCCCCGAGCGTCGCGGCCAGGAACGCATCTATTCGCCCCGCGACAAAGTCAGCCTGAAGCTGATCCTGCGCGGCAAGCGCATCGGTTTCTCGCTGGCCGAATGCCGCGAACTGATCGAACTCTACGACCCGTCCAGCGGTAACACCAAACAACTCAACAGCATGCTGGCGAAAATCAGCGAGCGCCGGGAACAGCTGGAGCAGCAGTTGCTGGATATCGAACAGATGAAGCTGGAACTCGATACCGCCGAAGAACGCTGCGTGCAGGCGCTGGAGCAGACGCTCAAGAGCCAGCAAGTCACGCAATAATCAGCCATCACTCATTTCCTGTGGGAGCGGGCTTGCCCGCGATTAGGCCGGAACATCCAGCATTAATGTTGACTGACCCGACGCCATCGCGGGCAAGCCCGCTCCCACAGGGTTCTCCACGAACTCAAAATGTAAGCAGGTCAACGCCATGTCCCTCCCCTCCAAAGTACGCCTGATCGAAGTCGGCCCGCGCGATGGCCTGCAGAACGAAGCCCAGCCCATCAGCGTGGCTGACAAGGTGCAACTGGTCGACGCCTTGAGCGCCGCGGGCCTTGGCTATATAGAAGTCGGCAGTTTCGTCTCACCGAAATGGGTGCCGCAGATGGCCGGGTCCGCCGAGGTGTTCGCGCAGATCCAGCGCAAACCCGGCGTGACCTACGGCGCACTGGCGCCGAACCTGCGTGGTTTTGAAGACGCGGTCGCGGCTGGGGTCAAGGAGGTCGCGGTGTTCGCCGCTGCATCCGAAGCGTTCTCGCAGCGCAACATCAACTGTTCGATCAGTGAAAGCCTGGCGCGGTTTACGCCGATCATGGAGGCGGCGAAACAGCATGGCGTTACCGTGCGCGGTTACGTTTCCTGTGTGCTCGGTTGCCCTTACGAGGGCACGGTCGCGCCGGAGCAAGTGGCCATGGTTGCGCGCGAGTTGTACGCGATGGGCTGTTATGAAGTGTCGCTCGGCGACACCATCGGCACCGGCACCGCTGGCGCGACTCGTCGCCTGTTTGAAGTGGTTTCGGCGCAGGTGCCAAGAGAAAAGCTCGCCGGACACTTCCACGACACCTATGGCCAGGCAATGGCCAACATCTACGCCAGTCTGCTCGAAGGCATCGCGGTGTTCGACAGCTCTATCGCCGGCCTCGGCGGCTGTCCGTACGCCAAAGGTGCAAGCGGTAACGTCGCCACCGAAGACGTGGTTTACCTGCTCAACGGTCTGGGGATCGACAGCGGAATCGACTTGGACGCCTTGATTGCCGCGGGCCAGCAAATCAGCGCGGTGCTCGGTCGCCCAAGCGGCTCGCGCGTGGCCAAGGCCCGTAACGCACAGTGAGGCCAACGGTGTTACCGCTGCGTGCAGAATGTGGGCGCAAGCGAGTAACACGGAAACAAATTGTCTGGCTTTGGCCGGGCAACAAAACCTGGAAAAAGATCAAGCTGTTGATTTATAAGGCTTTTTAAAAGTTGGCACGCGTTCTGCTATCTCTATGGCATAACAAGAATAAAAAGCGGCAAACCAATAAAAATAAGACGTAACGACTCTGACATAACAAAAACAACACGGCAGAGACGCAGCTAACAGATTTTTTTGGAGAAGGTGTGCTTTTCAGGGTGCTCTCAGGAGTGACCCGCAACCGGGCAGAGAACAATAACACTACCCTCAGGTAGCTCCCGAATCGGTTGGATCGTTTAACGAGAAAGCAGATCAGCGCTCAAAAAAATACGTTTGCTCTTGACCCCGGATGGGGGTCGCCAAAAACAGCGGTAAAGGGCCACGGTTGCCAAAAACAACAACAGACCGACCCTCAATAATAAAAAAGAGCACGCGACGACAAAATTAAAGGGGAGCCTCGGCTCCCCTTTGTGCTTTCTGTGATTTGTGTTTTTTAAAAGATCGCAGCCTTCGGCAGCTCCTACAGGGGATTGGTGTAGGAGCTGCCGAAGGCTGCGATCTTTTGATCTTCAACTCACTGTTTTCAGCTCCTCGATACTGATCTCACGCATCCTGAACTTCTGGATCTTGCCGGTCACCGTCATCGGAAACTCTTCTACAAACTTGAAATGCCGCGGCGTCTTGAAGTGCGCGATGCGCTCCTTGCACCAGGTTTGCAGCTCCAGTTCGGAAGCATTGTGGCCGGGATGAAATTTGATCCAGGCAACGATCTCCTCACCGTACCGAGAACAAGGAATGCCGATCACCTGCACGTCCGCCACGGCCGGATGGGTGAAGAAGAACTCCTCCAGCTCACGCGGATAAACATTCTCGCCACCGCGAATGATCATGTCCTTGTTACGTCCGGCGATGTTCACGTAGCCATCGTCATTCATGCTCGCCAGATCGCCGGTGTGCATCCAGCCGGCCTCATCGATGGCCTCGGCGGTGGCCTGCGGATTGCTCCAGTAGCCGAGCATCACACTGTAACCACGGGTGCAAAGTTCGCCGATGGTGCCGCGCGGCACCAGGTTGCCGGCCTCGTCGATGATCTTGCTTTCAAGTTGCGGTTGGGTGCGGCCGACCGTGGTTACACGCAGTTCCAGTTCATCCTTCGGCCCGGTCTGTAGCGAAACGGGGCTGGTTTCGGTCATGCCGTAGGCGATCTGCACTTCACTCATGTGCATCTCGCTGATGACCCGGCGCATGACTTCGATCGGGCAGGTGGCGCCAGCCATGATGCCGGTGCGCAGGCTAGACAGATCGAATTCGCCGCGCTGCGGCTGATCGAGCATGGCGATGAACATGGTTGGCACGCCGTAGAGCCCGGTGGCTTTTTCTTCGGCGACGGTTTGCAGGGTCAGCAACGGATCGAACGCATCATTGGGGTAAATCATCGTGCTGCCGTGGGTGATACAACCGAGATTGCCCATGACCATGCCGAAGCAGTGATACAGCGGCACCGGGATCACCAGTCGGTCACGCGGCGTCAGGCCGATGCTTTCGCCGACCATGTAACCGTTATTGAGAATGTTGTAGTGACTGAGGGTCGCGCCCTTGGGGAAACCGGTGGTACCGGAGGTGTACTGGATGTTGACCGGTTGATCGAAGTGCAGGCTGTCGCTGCGCTCATGCAGTTGTTGCGCGGCGATGCTCGCGGCCATATCGGCCAGTTGCGACCACGGCAGGAAACCCGACGGCGGTTGTGCGTCGAGGCTGATCACGCCACGCAGATCCGGCAATAGCTCGCTTTGCAATTGGCCGATGGATTGCTCCGCCAGTTCCGGCAGCAGTCCCTGCAACATGCCGTGATAGTTGGAGGTCTTGAATGCTCCGGCACAGACCAGCCAGTTGCAGCCCGACTGCTTGAGGACATATTCAAGTTCGGAGCTACGGTAGGCCGGGTTGATGTTGACCAGGATCACCCCGATCTTCGCGGTGGCGAATTGGGTGATGCACCACTGCGCGCAATTCGGCGCCCAGATGCCGAGTCGATCACCTGACTGCAATCCCAACACCAGCAAAGCCCTGGCATGCAGATCCACCGCTTCCGCGAGCTGTCGCCAGGAGTAGCGCAGTTGCTGATGGCGCACCACCAACGCCTCGCCGTCCGGGTATTGCGCGACGGTCTGGTCGAACTTCTGCCCGATGGTCATCGCCAGCAAGGCTTTGTCTTGGGATCCGCGGGTGTAACTGCGCTGCGGATTTGCACTGGGTTGATCCATGACGACCCCTATTGTCTTTATTAGTGGGTTTGCCGGATTAGTCCCTCGGGGACAGCCCGGTTTCTATCTTGAACTGTCTCTACTCTCGCCTAAGTTGACGTTAACGTAAAGTGTGATTGACAGCCACTCATCGCAGGCTTACGTTAACGTCAAGGTGAGAGCTGAACCGACGCCCTCCCCACCCTACAAAAAAGCCAAAAGGTGACCCATGAGCTACCCATCCCTGAACTTCGCCCTCGGTGAAACCATCGACATGCTGCGCGATCAGGTTCAGTCCTTCGTCGCTAAAGAGATCGCCCCACGCGCGGCGCAAATCGACAGCGACAACCTGTTCCCCGCCGACATGTGGGGCAAATTCGGTGACATGGGCCTGCTCGGTATCACCGTGCCGGAAGAGTACGGTGGCGCTGGCCTTGGGTATCTGGCGCACGTAGTGGCGATGGAAGAAATCAGCCGCGGCTCGGCCTCGGTGGCGTTGTCCTACGGCGCGCACTCCAATCTCTGCGTCAACCAGATCAACCGCAACGGCAACCACGAACAGAAAACCAAATACCTGCCGAAGCTGATCAGCGGCGAGCACGTCGGCGCGCTGGCGATGAGCGAGCCGAACGCCGGTTCTGACGTGGTTTCAATGAAACTGCGCGCCGACAAACGTGGCGACCGCTACGTCCTCAACGGCAGCAAAACCTGGATCACCAACGGCCCCGACGCCAATACCTACGTGATCTACGCCAAGACCGATCTGGAAAAAGGCGCCCACGGCATCACTGCATTTATTGTCGAGCGCGACTGGAAAGGCTTCAGCCGCAGCAACAAGTTCGACAAGCTCGGCATGCGCGGCTCCAACACTTGCGAGCTGTTTTTCGATGACGTCGAAGTGCCGGAAGAGAACATCCTCGGCGTGCTCAACGGCGGCGTGAAAGTGCTGATGAGCGGCCTCGATTACGAGCGCGTCGTGCTGTCCGGCGGCCCGACCGGGATCATGCAGTCGTGCATGGATCTGATCGTCCCGTACATCCACGACCGCAAGCAGTTCGGCCAGAGCATCGGCGAGTTTCAGCTGATCCAGGGCAAAGTCGCCGACATGTACACCCAACTCAACGCCAGCCGCGCCTACCTCTACGCGGTGGCCCAGGCCTGCGAGCGCGGTGAAACCACGCGCAAGGACGCTGCCGGCGTAATCCTTTACACCGCCGAACGTGCCACGCAGATGGCCCTCGACGCGATCCAGATTCTCGGCGGTAACGGTTACATCAACGAATTCCCCGCCGGTCGTCTGCTGCGTGACGCCAAGCTGTACGAAATCGGTGCCGGCACCAGTGAGATCCGTCGCATGTTGATCGGTCGTGAACTGTTCAACGAAACGAAATGAATTTCGTCAGCGGCAAGCTGCGAGCGTCAAGCGGCAAGAGACATGCGCTCTCGCCTCAACTTGCAGCTCGTAGCTTGAAACTTGAAGCTGCTACGGAGTAGCACATGATTCTGCACACTCAGCTCAATCCTCGTTCAGCGGAATTCGCCGCCAACAGCGCGGCGATGCTCAAACAGGTCGACGCCCTGCACACCCTGCTCGCGCAAATCGCGCAAGGTGGCGGCGCGAGAGCCCAGGAACGCCACACCTCGCGCGGCAAACTGCTGCCGCGTGAACGCATCAACCGCCTGCTCGATCCGGGCTCGCCGTTTCTGGAAATCAGCCAGTTGGCCGCCCACGCGGTCTATGGCGAAGACGTTCCGGCCGCAGGCGTGATCGCCGGGATCGGCCGGGTTGAAGGCGTCGAATGCATGATCGTCGCCAACGATGCGACGGTGAAAGGCGGCTCGTACTATCCATTGACCGTAAAAAAACACCTGCGCGCGCAAACCATCGCCCAGCAAAACCGCTTGCCGTGCATTTATCTGGTGGATTCGGGCGGTGCCAATCTGCCGCGTCAGGACGAAGTGTTCCCGGATCGCGAACACTTCGGGCGGATCTTCTTTAACCAGGCCAACATGAGCGCGATGGGCATTCCACAGATCGCCGTGGTCATGGGCTCGTGCACCGCCGGCGGCGCTTACGTGCCGGCGATGGCCGACGAAGCGATCATGGTGCGCAACCAGGCAACGATTTTCCTCGCCGGCCCGCCGCTGGTGAAAGCCGCGACCGGGGAAGTGGTCAGCGCCGAGGATCTGGGCGGCGCTGATGTGCATTGCAAAGTTTCCGGGGTGGCCGACCATTACGCCGAAAGCGACGAACACGCCCTGGCCCTTGCCCGCCGCAGTGTCGCCAACCTTAACTGGCGCAAGCTCGGCGAAGTGCAACAACGCGCGCCGATTGCCCCGCTCTACGCCAGCGACGAGTTGTACGGCGTGGTCTCGGCCGACGCCAAGCAACCGTTCGATGTCCGCGAAGTAATTGCGCGGCTGGTCGATGGCTCGGTGTTCGATGAATTCAAAGCACTGTTCGGCACTACGCTGGTGTGCGGTTTCGCCCATCTGCACGGCTACCCCATCGCCATCCTCGCCAACAACGGCATCCTCTTCGCCGAAGCTGCGCAGAAAGGCGCGCACTTCATCGAACTGGCGTGCCAACGCGGCATTCCGCTGCTGTTTCTGCAAAACATCACCGGCTTCATGGTCGGCCAGAAATACGAGGCCGGCGGTATCGCCAAGCACGGCGCAAAACTGGTAACCGCTGTGGCGTGCGCCAAGGTGCCGAAATTTACCGTGATCATCGGCGGCAGCTTTGGCGCGGGTAACTATGGCATGTGCGGTCGCGCCTACGATCCGCGCTTCCTGTGGATGTGGCCGAACGCGCGGATTGGCGTGATGGGCGCCGAACAAGCAGCGGGCGTGCTGGTTCAGGTCAAGCGCGAACAGGCCGAACGCAGCGGGCAGGCGTTCAGCGCCGAGCAGGAAGCCGAGATCAAGCAGCCGATTCTCGACCAGTACGAAGAACAGGGTCACCCCTACTATTCCAGCGCACGGCTGTGGGACGACGGCGTCATCGACCCGGCGCAGACCCGCGATGTATTGGCTCTGGCCTTGTCCGCGTCGTTGAACGCGCCTATCGAACCGAGCCGCTTCGGCGTGTTCCGGATGTGATCGGGAGAATCTCATGAGCGATTTCAACACCCTCGAACTGCACAGCGATCCACGGGGTTTTGCGACTCTTTGGCTCAACCGTGCAGAGAAGAACAACGCCTTCAACGCCGAAATGATCCGCGAGCTGATCCTCGCCCTCGACAAGGTTGCCAGCGACGCCAGCCTGCGTTTCCTGCTGGTGCGCGGGCGCGGCAAGCATTTCAGCGCCGGCGCTGATCTGGCGTGGATGCAGCAATCGGCCGAACTCGATTATCACACCAACCTCGACGACGCTCGGGAACTGGCGGAGTTGATGTACAACCTGGCCAAACTGAAAATTCCTACCCTGGCCGTGGTGCAAGGCGCGGCGTTCGGTGGTGCGCTGGGCCTGATCAGTTGCTGTGACATGGCGATTGGTGCCGATGATGCGCAATTCTGCCTGTCGGAAGTGCGCATCGGCCTGGCGCCAGCGGTGATCAGTCCGTTTGTGGTGCAGGCCATTGGCGAGCGCGCAGCACGCCGCTATGCCCTGACCGCCGAGCGTTTTGGTGGACAACGTGCGCGGGAAATCGGCTTGTTGTCCGAGAGCTATCCGAACGCAGAGCTTGAGCAACAGGTCGAGCAATGGATCGATAATCTGCTGCTCAACAGCCCTGCTGCCATGCGCGCCAGCAAGGATCTGTTGCGTGAAGTCGGCAACGGTGCGCTGACTCCAGCCCTGCGCCGCTACACCGAAAACGCCATCGCCCGCATCCGCGTCAGCCCTGAAGGCCAGGAAGGCTTGCGCGCCTTTTTGCAAAAACGTCCGCCGAACTGGCAAGCCGCAACCACCACCAAGGAGCCGCGTTGATGAGCGCACCTGTTCTCACCACCCTGCTGGTGGCCAACCGAGGCGAAATTGCTTGCCGGGTCATGCGCACCGCCAAGGCCCTGGGCCTGACCACCGTCGCGGTGCACAGCGCTACCGACCGTGATGCGCGACACAGCCGTGAAGCAGATATCCGCGTTGATCTGGGCGGCAGCAAAGCTGCCGACAGTTATCTGCAAATCGACAAACTGATCGCAGCGGCCAAGGCCAGCGGCGCACAGGCGATTCATCCGGGTTATGGTTTTCTTTCCGAGAACGCCGGATTCGCTCGCGCCATCGAAGCCGCCGGTTTGATCTTCCTCGGGCCGCCCGCCTCGGCCATCGACGCCATGGGCAGCAAATCCGCCGCCAAAGCGCTGATGGAAACGGCTGGCGTGCCGCTGGTGCCGGGTTATCACGGCGAAGCGCAAGACCTCGACACCTTCCGCGATGCTTGCGAACGCATCGGTTACCCGGTGCTGCTCAAGGCCACCGCTGGCGGTGGCGGCAAAGGCATGAAAGTCGTCGAGGACGGCAGCCAACTGGCCGAAGCCCTCGCCTCCGCTCAACGTGAAGCACAATCGTCGTTCGGCGATTCGCGGATGCTGGTGGAGAAATACCTGCTCAAGCCACGTCATGTGGAAATCCAGGTATTTGCCGATCAGCACGGCAACTGCCTGTACCTCAATGAGCGTGATTGCTCGATCCAGCGCCGCCACCAGAAAGTTGTCGAGGAGGCGCCGGCACCGGGTCTGACCGCACAACTGCGCCGCGCGATGGGTGAAGCGGCTGTGCGTTCGGCGCAGGCGATCGGCTACGTTGGCGCGGGCACCGTGGAATTCCTGCTCGATGCTCGCGGCGAATTCTTTTTTATGGAGATGAACACTCGGCTGCAGGTTGAGCATCCCGTGACCGAGGCCATTACCGGCCTGGATCTGGTGGCGTGGCAGATCCGCGTTGCGCGTGGTGAAGCGTTGCCGATCACTCAGGAGCAAGTGCCGCTCAATGGTCATGCCATTGAAGTTCGGCTATACGCAGAAGATCCGTCGAATGACTTCCTGCCGGCCGCCGGGAGTCTGGCGTTGTATCGCGAATCAGCTGACGGCCCAGGGCGGCGGGTGGACAGCGGCGTCGCGGAAGGTGACGAGATTTCACCGTTCTACGACCCGATGCTCGGCAAGTTGATTGCCTGGGGCGAAGATCGTGAGCAGGCGCGTCTACGGCTATTGAGCATGCTCGATGAGTTTGCGATTGGCGGGTTGAAAACCAATATCAATTTTCTGCGGCGGATCATCGCTCACCCCGCGTTCGCGGCGGCGGAACTGGATACCGGGTTTATTCCGCGTTATCAGGAGCAACTGCTGCCGGCTCCGGCCGAGTTGAGTGATGCGTTCTGGAATGTGGCGGCGCAGGCGTTTGCACAGAGCCTGCCGAGCATTGCGCGGGCTGATGACCCGAGTTCGCCGTGGGCTCGCAATAGCGGTTTGCGCGCGGGTCTGTCGCCGGAAATCACCCTGCACTTGAGTTGCGAGGGTCAGGATCGCGCGTTGACGTTGGGTGCAGGTAGCAACGCGAAACTGGTGGGTGAAGCACTGATTGTCGAGCACGACGGCGTGCGTCGTGACTTACGCGCTATCCGTCAGGGCGATTCGCTGTATCTGCAGTGGGAAGGCGAGTTGCGGCGTGTCGAGTCGTACGACCCGATCAGCGCTGTCGAAGCCAGCCACAGTCATCAAGGCGGGCTGACTGCGCCAATGAACGGCAGCATCGTGCGGGTTCTGGTTGAAGCCGGTCAATCGGTCGAGGCGGGTGCGCAACTGGTGGTGCTGGAAGCCATGAAAATGGAACACAGCATCCGCGCACCACACGCCGGCGTGATCAAGGCGCTGTATTGCCAGGAAGGCGAAATGGTTGGCGAAGGCAGCGCTTTGGTTGAATTGGAAGCTGTATGAAATGAAGATCGATCCTACGCCTGGCGAGGATCGATCTGATTAGAATCGCGCCGTTGCCTGAACCACTACGCCGATAATTCGACACTCATCGGTAAACAGTGCTTTCGGCCATGTCGGATTGAGCGGTACCAGGTAGCGCTGGCCGCCCTCTTCGTCGAGTTTGCGAAAAATCGCCTCATCGCTTTCCGGCCGCTGGGCGATCACCAGTTTGCCAGGCACTGCTTCCACTTCCGGATCCACCAGAATCAGCATGCCTTCAGCAATGCTTATGCCACTGGGTGCGGTCATCGAATCACCCGTCACCTTCAGCCAGAACGCAGCACCTCGGGCGTGATAATCCGTCAGTTCGAAGCGTTGTTTGTCTGTCGGCACATACGTGGGCTGCCCGCTTTCGCGCACTTCGCACGGTGCTCGCCAGTCGCTGACCGGGTAACGGAAGTACGGGTTGTACTTCTGCGCCAACGGCATCTCATCATCCGGCGCCTCTTGCGGCTCGCGGATCAGCAGCACCACTTCCAGATAATCCATGCCCAGCGCTTGCAGCACGCGATTCATTTCAGTGATGCCCGGTTCCCTACGTTTGTTCAGCCAATGACCGATCCCTCCCTGGGACATACCGACGCGCTCTCCGAGCACTGTTTGAGTGATTTTGAGTTCACTCATCTTGGCCTTGACCAACTCAATCCATTTATCCATGTGCAGCACCTTACGCGGACGCCTTCAGCGCGGCAAAACACAAATTGTAGTATTTAATTATTAGTGACAACTACATTTCGTACTATTCTGAAAGCACGGATTTTCAATTGAACAAGGAGCGGTCGTCATCATGAATATCAGCAGCAAAGACTTGCCCGATCTGCAAATGGACACCACGTTCACCTCGCCACAAGGCAACGCCGCGGCACAACGAGCACTGGACTATTACTTGAAACCAGCTGTGTCAGAGCCCGAGGTCGATGAGCGTTTCTTCGATGTGAGGCGCCATCTAAGCGGCGAAGAAGCCCTGGTCCACGCCTCGGATCTGCTGCGATGCGCGGCAGCCACCGCGTTCAAGGCAGCAGAAAACCTGCAGGGCGCGAGCCGTGACCTGGCATTTTCGGTGGTGCACATGGTGGATATGGCGCGGGCGATGGTCGACCACTCGCTCGATGGCGAAGAAACCTGAGGGCGAGAAAGGAAAGAATTTTCCAATCGCGCAGATGAAAACATTTGACTTGCAAATGATAATGATTATTATTGCATGCAGCTGGTCGCGAGATCAGTCGATGGACCAGAGACCTTAGGTCGGTCTTCTGGCCTATCTCCTCATCAGGCTAATCACGGTTTTTGACCCGGCTTTTTGCCGGGTCTTTTTTTGCCCGTTTTTCGGGCTTATGGCTTCAGGCTAATGAAGTCTTTGGATGCTGCAAATTCGATGGCGCGGATAATATCAAAAGAATATCGATTAGCAAGACAAGCCCGGCTGCATTGGGGAAAACTAACAGCAGATAGCACTTGAGAATCAATCGCATACACTCTAAGCTGCATCCGCGTCATGGAGGACGCCCCCGCCTCCACCCCACAATTCCCCTCGGTTTCACGCCTGTCTTGTGTGTAAAGTAACGGCCATAAAAATCATATTCAGGAACCGATTATGACCGTGGCCAAATCTTCGTTCGACATCAGCGCCAACTTCGACAGCGGCAATATCCAAGTCATCGATATCAGTAATCCGCTCAACCCGGTTCTGGCCATCCGCCCGGACACCCGCAGCGCGCATTTCCAGTGGTTTCACTTCAAGGCCAGCGGCTTGCATGTCGGCCAGGAGCACTGGTTTCGCCTGAACAACGCCAGCCAATCCACTTACAGCAAAGGCTGGCCAGGCTATCAGGCAGTGGCCTCCTACGATCACGTCAACTGGTTCCGTGTGCCGACGATATTCGAAGGCGACTGCCTGCGCTTCTCCCTTGAAGCCACCCAGACCCACGCCTGGTTCGCCTACTTCGAACCCTACAGCCGTGGCCGTCACGACTGGCTGATCGAGCAGGCCCTGACCAAAGCCGGCACCGAACTGCTGGCTACCGGCAAGAGCGTCGAAGGCCGCGACATTCAATTGCTGCGCAAAGGCACAGGTGCCGAAGGCCAGCGCAAAGTCTGGATCATCGCCCAGCAACACCCGGGCGAACACATGGCCGAATGGTTCATGGAAGGCGTGATCGAGCGCCTGGAAAGACACGATGACCCGGTCATGAAAAAATTGCTCGCCAGCGCCGATCTTTATCTGGTTCCAAACATGAACCCGGACGGCGCTTTCCATGGTCACCTGCGCACCAATGCCATGGGCCAGGACTTGAACCGCGCCTGGCAGAACGCCACTCAGGAGGTCAGCCCTGAAGTGCTTTTCGTGCAGCAGCAAATGGAAAAATACGGTGTCGATCTGTTTCTCGACGCCCATGGCGATGAAACCATCCCGCACGTATTTACCGCCGGTTGTGAAGGCAATCCGGGCTACACACCGCGCATCGAGAAGCTCGAAGAGCATTTCCGCAACCACTTGAAGCACACCACCAAAGACTTCCAGACCAAGTACGGCTACACCCGCGACGAACCGGGCCAGGCCAACATGACCCTGGCGTGCAACAGCGTCGGCCAGAAGTACGATTGCCTGTCGCTGACCCTGGAAATGCCATTCAAGGATCACGACGACCATCCAGATCCACACACCGGCTGGTCGGGCAAACGCTCCAGGCAATTGGGCAAAGACGTGCTGACCACTATTGCCGACATGGTCGACACCCTGCGTTGATCCCCAGCTCCCGGTAATCCGCAAAAGATCGCAGCCTGTCTGCGATCTTTTGTTTTGTGCGATACGCAGCCTTGCTCGATCAGGTTGCAAAACGAAACCAGATTACCTACTGTGGATTCTGGTTTTAATTTGCAACCTAAAAGGGAATCCGGGCATGAAACCTCATTCACTCAACAACAGCGTGGTGCTGCTCTTTGCCGTTGCCTGTGGTCTGGCCGTGGGCAATGTGTATTACGCGCAGCCGCTGCTCGACGCCATGGCCGAAGCCTTCGCCATGTCGCCGGCAACCATAGGCATCGTGATTACCCTGACTCAGGTCGGTTACGGCGTAGGTCTGATACTGCTAGTGCCGCTGGGCGATTTGCTCAACCGACGACGATTGATCGTCGCGCAGACGCTGTTGTCGGCCGCAGCGTTGCTGATGATCGCAGTGGCACCCAGCAGCCTGTGGCTGTTGATCGGCATGACCTTGACCGGTCTGCTCGCCGTGGTGACGCAAGTGTTAGTGGCTTATGCTGCGACGCTGGCGATCCCGGCACAACGCGGGCGCGTGGTTGGCGTGGTCACCAGCGGCATCGTGGTCGGCATCTTGCTGGCGCGTACGGTCGCAGGCGCAATGGCCGATCTGGCTGGGTGGCGGGCAATTTATCTGCTGTCGGCGGGGCTGACGTTGTTGATGGCTTTGCTGCTGTTTCGTGTGCTGCCTAAAGATGAAAACCCACAACCGACGACAACCTATAGCGCCTTGATCGTCTCGGTATTCAATCTGTTCAGAGAAGAGCCGGTACTGCGTCAGCGCGCAATGCTGGCCCTGCTTACCTTCGCCAGCGCCATGGTGCTGTGGACGCCGATGGTGCTGCCGCTAGCCGCCCCGCCGCTGTCGCTTTCCCACAGCGAAATCGGATTGTTCGGACTCGCCGGGGCCGCAGGCGCGCTGGCCGCCGCCCGTGCCGGGCATTTGGCTGATCGCGGTCTTGGCCAGTGGGTCAGCGGTTTATCGCTGTTGTTGATGCTCGGCTCGTGGCTGCCAATCGCCCTCACTCAATCCTCGCTGTGGGCGTTGCTGCTCGGTGTGATCACCCTGGATCTGGGCTTGCAAGCCGTGCACGTCACCAGCCAAAGCATGATTTACAGCGTGCGCCCGCAAGCACAAAGCCGCCTCACCGCCGGTTACATGTTGTTCTATTCGATCGGCAGCGCACTGGGCTCGATCGGCTCGACCGCCATGTATACGTGGGCCGGATGGATCGGCGTGTGTTGGCTGGGCGCGGGCATCAATGCCATTGCGCTGGCGTACTGGTACCTGACGCTGAGAAGTGGCGCATCTTCACAATGCGCCACTCAGACCGGCTAACGACGATCACGCCCGCGCAACATGCTGTCGAGCACCTCGTCGCGGCGCACCCAGCCATGGAACAGCGCCGCCGCCAGGTGCAGCAGCACCGTCAGAAACAACAGATACGCCAGATACCCATGAGCCTTGCGCAGCAGCGAAAACAACTGCGCATCGGCCGGCACAATTGCCGGTAACTGCAGCGAACTGCTGAGCATCACCGGCTCGCCCGACGCACTGATCATCGCCCAACCCAGCAAAGGCAACACCAGCATCAGCGCATACAGCAATACATGCGAAGCCTTGGCCGCCATCACCTGCCAATCCGGCAAGTCGGCCGGCAGCGGTGGTTGCCGGGTGGAAAATCGCACCAGCAGACGCACGATCACCAGCGCCAGAATCGCAATACCCAATGGCTTGTGCAGATGGATCAGCCATTCATGGCGCTCGGAAACCGAAGTGACCATGCCGGCGCCAATAAACAGCATGGCGATGATCATCAGCGCCATCAGCCAATGCAGCAGCCGCGCCAGCAGCGCGAAATGAGTCGGTTGAGCGCTCATGGACGAGCCTCCTGTTTAGCGGCGGGCAATTGGCTGACTTCGCTGGTGCGTCGCAGGTAGGAATCGGCGTAACCAGCGGAGCGAGCCGCGAGCAACGGATCGTCGGAACCTTGAATACCGGCCGGCAGCACCAACGGATCGTAGTTGATGTCACGGCACTCACCGCTCAGTTGCGGTTGGGTTCGCTCCAGCACCAAGGTGCCGGCGTTCAACACCTTGCGCCCCTCGGGCCAGGTTTTGCTGGCGTCGTTCACCGGGTCATCGGCATTGGCCAAGGTAATGTTCAACTGAAAACGCAAAGGCGCGGAGGCCAACCGTCGCACCAGGTCTTTCTCCAGAAAATCGCCACCCTCAGGCGCGGTGGCACCCGCAGCGTCCTGCGCCAAGGGTTTCATGCTCCAGCGCACAGCCTGTTTCTTGCCGCTGGCGTCCACCAGATAGAACGCGTTAACACTGTTATAGGTTTCAGTGGCGTAACTGGCGGACGGCTTGGCGGTCTTCACCCAAGTCAGAAACGGCACGGCTTCCGGGTGCGCTGCAAAAAATGCGGGCACCTTGGTCGGATCCGGTTTGCCGGTGGCCGGATCCGGCGACTGCGCCTGCTGCAACTGATAGAACGCCTCAGGCGTGCCAACCGGGAACACCGGCATGCTGTTCATCCCGGTGCGCCATTGCTGACCATTGGCCTGAGTGAATCGCAGCGCCAGGCTGCGGATCGGCACGCTGCTGTCCGGTGCATAAGGATTGCCCGCCGGCAGCGCGAATCGCCCGACCACTGGCGTGCGCGGGTCGTTGAACACCTGCGCGGTGGAAAACACTCGCGCTTCGCCACTGCTCTCGAAATGCCCGATCACGCACACGCCTTTGGCGTGATTACGGCGAAATCCGGGATGCACGCCGTTGTTCTTCTCCAGCACATCGACCAGCGCTTTGGGCGTCAGACGTTGTGGGTCAAAGGTGCCATGAACGTAGGCAAACGCCCCGGCCACGGCGGCGACTACCACGGCAATGGCGCCAAGGCGGAATATCAGGCTCGCGGCACTCAATGGCGGGCGCTGCGGCCCGCCGGGTGGTGCAGCGTTGGGAGAGCTGCGATCTACCATGAAAGACTCCAGGGCCATCGGCCATAGGGAAAGGTGCTATGAGACGCACGCCTCGTAGGATTATTCCCTTTGAACTGTAGTTTCTTTCAGGTCACTGCGTTTGCTGATGCGTTGAGCACATTAAATCTGCTCAAAACGTGGTTTGCGCTTCTCCAAAAATGCCTGGATGCCTTCTGCATCATTGTCCAGGCCTCGCAGGGAATCGAGCAGTTCACCCATCATTTGGTGACTCAAGGCATTGCGGGCTCGTGGGCGATTGAGCCGGCTCAGCACAAGTCGTCCGAGTCTTTCGATCAATATGTTCATGTTCGTTGCCTTCCCTGGATTAAGTAACACTAAGAAAAATATCGACGCGGTGTCAGGAATCCCAGATAGCGCCGTAGGCAGGGATACCCCTGGCCTCCATTTCCTCGACCACGCGTTCCGTCAATGTCTGATTGGATATGCAAATCACTGCCTCCGCGCCGAACGACTGCACCGCGCAATACGCCAACTTCACCAGGTCGGGTTTGCCTGAAACATCGGTGTCCCAGATCAATGCATCGGGCTGCGCCGCGAGAATTTCGTCCACCAGTGCATCGCCATAAGTGGCTCTGGGACTTCGGGTCGACCAGATCAAGCGTATGGGTATTTGTTTGGCCAACAAGTGCGGCAACACCGGGCCAATCCCGCTGCCGGTGGCGATATACACCACTGCTTTGAACAACGTTTCAATGTGCGCCACCCCTGCGGTGGTAATGCCTTTGACCCAGACGTGGGTCGGCGCCTGCTCAATGAAGTCGCCCGTCCAGTCACCCGCCCGGGAAATGATCAGTCGGAAACCTTCCTCCCCCGGAGTAGGAATATTGGCGAACGAATGCCATTCCCACAGTGGGTTGCGACTAATAGCGGTGGCTGAGCCGGCAAACGGTGTGTGGTGATCGAACTGGACTATCACCGCGTGTGAGGAAAGTGGCACCACACTGACAGGGACTTGGCGCAACCGCAGCCACGGCAAGGTAATGCTGAATGTCACCAGCAACAGCATCCAGAACGAGGCAGATTGCGAGAGGACATCCGTCAGCGCAGCCGTAGGATGTTGATCCCTGACAAACACCAGTGTCATCGCCCAGAACATCGCGAGAGCGGCCCAACCGGCGAAGCGGTGGGTGCGTTCGAACGCATTGTGAAAACGCGCGCGAATGATCGGTAGCGCCATGATCGCCACCAGTAAAAGCAGCCCGAGCAAGCCACCGCTTAGCCCGATCAGGGTCAACGAAACGCCGCCCGGCCCTTCGAATTGCAGCCAGATCATCGAGCCGAACAACAGCGCAAACCACGCAATGGCTGCCATCGCGCCACCACTGTGCAGACCACCAAAATGGTAGACCTTGGCCAATGACCGGCGAATCGCCAGCGGCCAGGACGTCGGCGCCCGGGTCGCCAGCCAGAACAAGCCATTGATGACGTACTGCTGACGAATCAGTATCGCCATCGACAAGTTCGCGACGACCAACCCAGACAGAGTTTGCAAAGCGACGCCTGAAGTCGACCACCACTGCCCGGTTTTCAAACCGTAAACCAGGGCTGCAATGTTGCCGGCGAACACCAGCAACACCAGACGGTTGTAATGCGAGAACATCGGCAGCGTTCCCAAACGCCGCCACAATGCGCGCCGGGCCGGTAACACGATCGTCAAATCCGTGCCGTTCATGCCTGCACCCGCTGCTCGGCGCGAGCGTGTTGTGCCTGATGCGCCACGGCCCACTCAAGCAACAAACGCTTGTCGACCTTGCCTCGGGAGGTCAGCGGAATTTGATCCACAGCGAGAATCAACGATGGCACGCAATAATAAGCCAGGCGCTCTTCGCAACGTTTGCGCGCAACTTCAACGTCTGTGATGGCGGGATAGACGAAGGCCACCAGATGGCGACTGTCGAGCTTGAGGGTAACCGCTCGCTCACAGTTCGGCACGGACTCCAGTGCCGCTGACACCGAGTCAAGTTCCACCCGAAAACCCCTGACCTTGACCTGATCATCGACACGCCCCAGGTGTTCGAGCTCACCGTCCGCCATCCAACGTCCCAGGTCCCGGGTGCGGAACATCAAACGTCCCTGCCCCAGAAACGGATCGGGCCGATAGCGTTCGTTGGTCAGTTGCGGATTTCCCAGATAACCAGCGGTCACGCAGTCACCGCCCGCCCACATCTCACCCTGCTCGCCCGGAGCGCAGAGCTGTCCGGCGTCGTCGAGTACATAAACGGTGTTGTTGGGCGTTGGCTTGCCGATCGTCAACGCACCCGCGCCGCGATAGTGCTGCATGGTATTGACGATGGTGGTCTCGGTCGGCCCACAGGCATTATAAAAAGTGCAAAACGCCGCCCAGCGATCTGCCAGCGGTTGTGGGCAGGGCTCGCCAGCCAGAGCAACCACTTTTACCTGTCTGCAACGAGCAGGATCGAGCGTAGCGAGAATCGACGGCGTCGCAATCAGCACGTCACAGCGCTCGGCGGTTTGCGCGATGTCTTTGCCCCGGATCAACAGCGTCGCTCCGTTGGCCAGACAACCCAGTACCTCCCAGGCCGCCATATCAAAAGCGATGTTGAGGATCTGGCCAACCTTCAGGCCCGGTCGCATACCCAGATTGCCGGGCTCGGTCAGCAAAATATTGCACACATTACGCTGCGTCACGCGAACGCCATTGGGCAGTCCGGTGGTGCCCGAGGTGAACAGGATAAAGCACAGTGAGTCCGGCGATGACGTCGCGCCACACCTATTCAAGTCGTCGCTGGCAACGCTCGCCACCTGAATGAATTCATCCAGGTGGATGCACTGTTGATCCATTGTCAGAGGAATCGCCCGCGCCAGTTCGGACAGTGTCAGTACGACCCGAACCTGAGCGACGGCCATGATATGACTCAGCTGCGCAGCGGGGGTGATGCCGATGTGCTGAGGAATATAGGCCGCCCCGGTTTTCAGCACGGCCAGCATGCCCACCAGCATCGGGATCGAACGCTCCACAAACAGCGCCACACGATCGCCCGGGCCCACACCCTGCTTGAGCAATGTCGTGGCGAGTCGATTGGCCTGGCGGTTCAACTCGCCGTAAGTGATGGACTGGCTTTGATATTCGGCCGCGATTGCTTCAGGCCGGCTGGCTGCTTGAAGTTCGATTGCACGATGGATCAATGTAGCGTCAGGCTTGACGCTCGGACCGCAGCCGAAGTGTTGCCATGGGTTGGGCTCAACAAACGGATTCGGCTTCGCGTTCGATGTCGACCGGTTATTCATCGCAAATGCTTGCATGGGACTTCCCTTTCCTTTTCTCAACGATTTATTTTTCACGTCCCGCTCCGCACCCGTGGGTTGCGCCGGTAGCCGACGTGATTGGCAAATGGGTTGAGCAGGGAAAGTGGAATCCATTACACGGCTTACAAATCGCAGCGAACTATCCTACGAAGAAGGGATAAAAATTTTCAAACCGGTGGATGGAATAACCATCCTTGAGGGACGTCTTTCTTCTCAACATCGCCTTTCGGCAAAGAGCAGCCCCTCGCCATGAACGAGCTAGACGAACAACTGCGTGAACTGATCCCCCGGTTACGGCGCTTTGCCGTGTCGTTGACGCGCAACAGCAGCAGCGCCGACGATCTGGTGCAGGCTTGCCTTGAGCGGGCCCTGTCGAGTTGGGGCGGCAAGCGCGCTGACGGGGATCTGCGTGCCTGGCTGTTTTCGATCCTCTACCGGCAGTTTCTCGATGCCCATCGCCGCTCCCGCCGTTATGCGCGGATGCTCGAGTTTTTCACCGGTCGCGACGATGCCGAACCGTCGACCGAGCGCACCGTGATTGCCCAATCTACCCTGCAAGCGTTCGACCGACTGCCCAGCGAACAGCGTGCGCTGCTGCTGATGGTCTCGGTTGAGGGCCTTTCCTATAAAGAGGTCGCCGAGATTCTCGACGCCCCGATCGGCACCGTGATGTCGCGCCTGTCCCGCGCCCGCCAGGCCTTGCGCCAACTCAGCGACGGCGAAATCATCAGTCCTTCTTTGCGGATACTCAAATGATCAGCATGCCTCCCAGCGAGCGCGACCTGCACGCCTACGTCGACCACCAACTCAGCGACGCCGACCGGCGCGTGCTGGAAACCTGGCTCGGCAACCATCCAGACCAGGCCGCTCAGGTGCGCGCCTGGCAACAGGACGCCCAGCAACTGCGTGCGGCACTGAGCGGCGCATTGCAGCAACCGGCCAATCCGGCGCTTGATCCGACGATGATTCGTCAGCGCCGCCAGCGTCAGTCACGCCGCCATCTGGCGAGCGCAGCGGTGTTGCTGATCGCGGTGAGCGTCGGTGGTTTCAGCGGTTGGCAGGCACGGGAAATGACCTTGGTGCGCGCCTCCGTGTTACCCATGACCGACGCGTTGCAAGCGTATCGGTTGATTGCCCAGCAAGGCATGCTGCCCGCGGATTACAAGGTCGAGGGTGCTGGCGACATGCAGCGCTGGCTCGACCGCTATTTCACTCGGGTCGGTCGCTTGCCAGATTTGGCGGCGGCGGGGTTTGAACCGGTCAGCGGACGCTTGCTGAGTACCGATGAAGGGCCGGCGGCGATGGTGATGTATGAAGATGCGAGTGGGCACAAGGTCAGTTTTTATGTGCGACCGCCTGGGCCGAAAAACACCTTATTGCCCAGGGGCAGTCGCAGTGATGGGGATTTGCAGGCGGACTACTGGTCAGGCGGTGGTTACAACTATGCGATGGTCAGTCCGGTCGATACACCGGCCGCGCTACTGCTCAAGCAATCGCTGCAATTCTGAAAACCACCGCGGATTCCAATCTGGAATCAGCCTGCCGGCGATTGGGTGCGCCGCTTATTATCAGCCTGTACACGCCGCACAATTGTTCACTGACCGCCCACTCTCGAGCGGCTGTGCTGGAAGGCTCGTTCCGCGACTGGTTACACTATGGCGCCGCGCCGGCTCGACGAAATACGGAGTGATCGACAGTGCCCGCCCAACCGCCGAAACGATCGCGACTGACCCAGCGCTGGCCGGTGCTGCGCCGCCTGTTCGGCAAAGGCAGGCCCGCCAACGCCGGGCACGACGCCAGCGCCCAGTTGATCCGCGATTACTTCCGCCACAAGGCAAACGGCCAGGGTTACACCCTCAGCCACAGTCAGCTGCGCGTGATCGACTGCATGGCGCAGCAGGCCAGTCTGCTGTTCGGCGCAACAGCGCAAACCCCACCGAGTCTGTATCTGTACGGCAGCGTGGGGCGCGGCAAGAGTTGGCTGCTGGACGGCTTCTTCCAGGCGCTGCCGATCACGCAGAAACGTCGCCTGCACTTCCATGAATTCTTTGCGCAACTGCATCAGGGCATGTTCGACCATCGCCATCAGGACGATGCCCTCGCCACCACGCTCGATGCACTGCTGCTGGACTGTCGGGTAGTGTGTTTCGACGAGTTTCATGTGCATGACATTGGCGACGCGATGCTCATCACCCGACTGTTCAAGGCGCTGTTCAAACGGCGGATTCTGCTGTTGGTGACCTCCAACTATCCGCCCGAAGGCCTGCTGCCCAATCCGCTGTACCACGCCCGGTTCAAACCAGTGATCGAGCTGATCAACTCGCGCATGCAGGTCATGGAAGTCGGCGGCCCTCACGACTACCGCAGTCAGATGCGCAACCATGCGCATCAGGTGTTCACTCAGGGCCTCTACGTGTGGCCAGCCACGCACGCTCAGCGTGAGGCGCTGAACCTGCCGACAGAAGATGCACCAGCCATTTCATTAACCGTTGGCACCAGGGCGTTTCGCGCACGTTTTTGCGAGGACCGCCGCGTCGGCTTCACCTTCGCTGACCTGTGTGAACAGCCGACGGCCGTCATGGACTATCTGCAATTGTGCCGCCGCTTCGACCACTGGATCATCGACGGACTGCCGGAACTGGACGAATGCTCGATTGCCGCGCAGCAGCGGTTCATCAACTTGATCGACGTGCTCTACGACCAGGACAAACACCTGACGTTGCTCGGTCGATTGCCTCTGGGCGAAAGCCTGGCGGGTCAGGTAACCGATCTGGCCCGGACCCGCAGTCGGTTGGGGCAGTTGCAGGAAGAACACAGCACGGACAGCTCCCACGGGACTGAGTTTACTGAGCCCCCCCTGTAGGCGCTGCCGCAGGCTGCGATCTCTTGATCTGTTTATTAACAACCAAAATCAAAAGATCGCAGCCTTCGGCAGCTCCTACAGTTGAAATGTGCGAACGCCCGGAGCGAAGGTACCCGAGCCACAGCGAGGGCCGAACGTCAGGGCGCAACCCCAAGAGGCCATTACCGCAGCACCGGATATGTACCCAATCAGCAAAAACACCATCAACAGAGCGGACGCCTTCGCGAGCAAGCTCGCTCCCACAATTGAACGGAGCAAACCTGCAAAACACTCGTCGGCTGAAAAATAGCTATCGCCAGCAGGCTGGCTCCCACAGGGTTTTGTAGCGTTTTCAAGATCCGAGAAAATTTCAAACAACAGCTTTGCCGCTATCATGTCGCCCATTCCCAGCGACCCCCTTATTGCGAATTCCCATATGCACACCCTTGCTCAATTGCGCGCCGGCGAATTGTCGGGCATCACGCGGCTGGACCTGTCCTGCGGCCTGACCGAGTTCCCGGCAGAAATCTTCGATCTGGCCGACACCCTGGAAGTCCTCAATCTCAGCGGCAACGCCTTGAGCTGCCTGCCGGATGACCTGCATCGCCTGACTCGATTGCGCGTGCTGTTCTGCTCCGACAACCAGTTCACCGCACTGCCCGCCTGCCTTGGCCAATGCGCGGCGCTGACGATGATCGGCTTCAAGGCCAACCGCATCGCCGACGTACCTGGCGCTGCCCTGCCACCGCTGCTGCGCTGGCTGATCCTGACGGACAACTGCATCGAAACACTGCCGAGCGAACTGGGTGAACGTCCACACCTGCAAAAACTCATGCTGGCGGGCAATCGCCTGCAATCGTTGCCGTCTTCGCTGAGTCATTGCCACCGGCTGGAACTGCTGCGCATCGCCGCCAACCAGTTGACCGAGTTGCCACACTGGCTACTGACGTTGCCGAGCCTGACGTGGCTGGCCTACGCCGGCAATCCGCTGGAAACCGAAGCCGACGCCGCGGCTCTTGAAGCGACACCGCAGATCGACTGGTCGGCGCTGCGTCTGGAGCAACAACTGGGCGAAGGCGCCTCCGGGGTGATTTCCCGGGCGATCTGGCAACGCGCCGATGGTGCGGTGACGCCGGTTGCGGTGAAGCTGTACAAAGGCGAAATGACCAGCGATGGCTCACCGCTGCACGAAATGAACGCCTGCATCACGGCCGGTTTGCACCAGAATCTGATTCGAATTGAAGGTCGCATCCACGGCCATCCCGACGGCCAGCAAGGTTTGGTCATGCAACTGATCGATCCGAGCTTTGCCAACCTGGCTGGATTGCCGAGCCTGGCGTCCTGCTCGCGGGATGTCTACGCCGAGGATCGCCGCTTCAGCGCACAGGTTGCACTGCGCATTGCCATGGGCGTTGCGTCGGCAGCGGAGCATCTGCATCAACAAGGCATCACCCATGGCGATCTCTACGGGCACAACATTCTGTTGAACGATCAGGGTGACTGTTTACTCGGGGATTTCGGAGCAGCGTCGTTTCATGCCACCACCGACAGCATGGAAACGCGCGCGCTGCAGCGCATTGAAGTACGGGCGTTCGGGGTCTTGCTGGGGGAATTGCTGGCGCGGATCGACTCGGGACTGAGTGATGAGCGACGTCAGGTGCTTGAAGCGCTGGAGCGGCGGTGCTGTCAGCCCGATGTGCTGGCGCGGCCGGGGTTCAGTGAAGTGATTGAGGTATTGCAAAAGCCGTGACCGCGGCGCGATCAATCGCGGGCAAGCCCGCTCCCACAGGGTTTGCGGCGATCACGGAATTTGTGCACGACGCCATACCTGTGGGAGCGGGCTTGCCCGCGATGGCGGCTCTACTGAATAAACAAATCAGCCAGCCAGACCGACAAACATATCCTGCACGTCATCATGGTTGTCGAGGCCTTCGAGGAACGCTTCAACCTCAGCCATCTGCTCATCGCTCAAACCGCTGACCGGGTTTTTCGGCTGGTAGCCGAGCTTGGCCGACAGCACGGTGAAGCCTTGTTCCGGCAGGGCTTTCTGCACCGCGTCGAGGTCGGTCGGATCGGTGATGAACAGGGTCGCGCCCTCTTCACCCGGCTCGAAATCCTGGGCACCGGCTTCGATGGCGGCCATTTCCGGATCGGCGTCCGGAGTGTCTGCCGATGCTTCGATCATGCCGACGTGGTTGAAGTCCCAGGCCACCGAACCGGAAGCGCCCAATTGGCCCTTGCGGAATGCCACGCGGATTTCCGCCACGGTGCGGTTGATGTTGTCGGTGACGCACTCGACAATCAACGGCACCTGGTGCGGGGCGAAACCTTCGTAGGTCACGCGGTGGTATTGCACGGTTTCGCCCAGCAGGCCCGCGCCTTTCTTGATTGCGCGGTCGAGGGTTTCTTTCGGCATCGAGGCTTTCTTGGCCTGTTCGACCACCAGACGCAGGTGCGCGTTGGTCGCGGTATCGGCACCGTTGCGCGCAGCAATGGTGATTTCTTTCACCAGTTTGCCGAAGATCTTGCCCTTGGCATTGGATGCCGCTTCTTTGTGTTTAACCTTCCACTGTGCGCCCATTACTCACTCTCTTGATCTGTGGCGCCGAGACATCTATTGGCCGACGCGTGGCGCCAAGTTTATACGGCCTAAAGTCGGCAATCGACCAAAAAAAATCCAATGTGGAATCGACATCTTCACCAGAGCTTGTAGGGCGATTCTGAAAACACCCTTTGACATGACCATTCCGCGCCGCGGTTTCGTACCCTCTGAGGCCCGTATTGCCTGACAGAGCCTGTTCGAATGCTCAATGACAAGGAAAGTCCGTTTACCCTCACCCTGACCGACAGTGGGTTATGCCTGCCGGTGGTGCGTTTCAATGGCGAGGAAGCGCTCAACCAACCCTACCGTTTCGACATCGAACTGATCGGCCTGGCCCCCGCCGTGACGCCGGGCACGCTGGTGCAGCAACCGGTATTTCTGCGTCTGGACGACCATCACGGCATTCACGGCATGATCGACAGTGCCAGCTGCGAACATCGCGGGGCGCACCGCATCGGCTATCGACTGATCGTGGTGCCGGCGCTGCAACGGATGGCGCAGCCGTGTAAACGGAGGGTGTTCGTGCAACTGAGCGTGCCGCAGATTCTTGAACAGTTGCTCGCTGAAAACGCCCTGCCGGCCGACAGCTACCGAATTGAAATGACCGTGGGTCAGTATCCGGCGCGGCCGTTCTGCGTGCAGTTCGAGGAAAGCGATCTGGCGCTGCTGCACAGGCTTTGCGAAGAAGAAGGCATTCACTATCACTTCGAGCACAGCACGCAGGGGCACGTTGTCGTGTTCGCCGATGACAGCCTGAGTCTGCCGCAAGAACCGGCATTGGTGCCGTTTATGGAGGATGAGCAAGCGTCCTCGCCCTGTGTCCGTTCGCTGTACCAGCACCACCACGCCGCGCCCATCCCCACTCTGCACGCCGTGCGCAATCGAGGGCTCCAGACGGCCGATGGGGATGCGGCCAATCAGCCACCGTCAAAACCGTCGCTGCCGGTGCCTTCGCCGCAGCAACGCCACAGTGAACAACGCAGTCGTCGCCATCTGGAACGACAACGTTGCCAACACCGCTCAATCAATGGCCGCAGTGACTGCGTCGGTTTGCTCAGCGGGCACTTGTTGCAAGTGACGGAACATCCCATCAGCCAGTTCAACGAACAATGGCGGATCACCACCCTGCGCCATCACGGGCAACACCCGTCGATTCTCGACCCGGCACCGACGGTGCACCGTTACTACAACGATTTCACTGCCCAACCGTGGTCAACCGACTTTCGCCCGCCACTGCAGCAACCGCGCCCGAGCATTGCGGGCTATCACCTGGCGCAAGTGCTGGGAACACCGGGGCAAGCTGCGCGGCTCGACGCGCAAGGGCGGATTGCCGTCAGGCTGTGGCCATCACAATCGCAATCGCCACCAGTCGCCGACACCGACGCCATCTGGCTACCCATCGCCATGACCCGGGCCAACGGCCGAATCGCACCTTATGATTTGCCCAGCGTCGGCAGTGAAGTGTGGGTGAGTTTTCTCGACAGCGATCCAGACCGGCCGATCCTGTGCCTGGGCACCACCCGCAACCCCACACCCCGCGAAACACCGTCCGCGACTGACAGCAGTCTGTTGCTCGACTGGTTGCTCAACGGTACCCACCTGTGACCTGAACCTCTGTAGGAGCTGCCGAAGGCTGCGATCTTTTGATCTTGCTTTTAAAAACCAAAATCAAAAGATCGCAGCCTTCGGCAGCTCCTACAGGGGTTGGAGTGTTTTGCAATTATTCGGTTGTCAGCCCTTGTCAGCCTTGCCCGCCGCCGCGGCGAATTTCGCCAGGCGTACGTCCAGATGCCGGGGACGGTGACCATGGTCTTCGGCGCGTTCCTTGCGGCGGATGGCGTTACGCACCATCAACGATCCCAGGTAGCGGATTGGCTCCGGCGGAAAATACCCCAGCGGCCCGTTGACCAGCGGCGAGCGCGTCCATGGGTTATCCAGCCCCTGCACCAGCGACGCAAGTATCTGCCCGCCCATGTGACACGGGCCAACGCCGCTGCCGGAATAACCGAAACCGTAAAACACATTGCCGCTGCTGCTCATCTGACCGAAGAACGGCAAACCGGTGACCGAGCGATCCGACGGGCCGTTCCAGGTCGCGTCGACTTTCACGTCAGCAAACGCCGGGAAAAAATCGTCAAGGCTGCGCTTGAGCAGGCCCGCGTAAGGCGACGGCTGATCGAACACCGGCAACATCCGCCCGCCAAAGGCGAAGGTGTTGCCACCCTTGCCGAGCATGATCCGGCCGTCCGGGGTGTTGTGGTAGTAGTGCACGAAAATCCGCGAATCGAGCACGGTGACGCCGCTGGTCAAGCCGATTTCCTGCAACAGATCCGGACGCGGTTCGGTGATCAGCATGTCGCTGGAAACAATCGCCACACTGCGTTCGAATTGCGGGAAGGCGCGGGCCATCCACGCGTTCATCGCCAACACCACGCGGTCTGCCTGCACATTGCTGTTGGCCGTGCGAATGCGTGCTGGACGGCCCTCCTCCAAACCGGTCATTGCCGTGTTTTCGTGAATTTTCACGCCCAACTCCAGTGCTACACGGCGCAAGCCGCGCACCAGTTTGCCGGGTTGCACACTGGCTGCTGCCGGAGAAAACCAGCCCTCCAGATGCTTGCTGGAACCGGCCATGCGCTGCACATCAGCCACTGGACGCTGAGTGAACGAGTTGATCCCGTTGCGCTCAAGCGCAGCGATTACCGCGTCAGTCGAACCGACCTGCGCACGGTTGGTCGCGGTATAGAGCGTGCCATCGAGCCGGTAGTCGGCATCGACGCCGTACTGCTCGCAGAACTCGCCGATCGCATGAATGCTGCGTTCGGATTCCTTGACCAGACGCACCGCTTCCTCGACGCCGAACAGGCGTTCCAGGGTGAAGTATTTGGCCGACCACGACAGCGCACACCCGCCGTTACGCCCACTGGCGCCAGCGCCGCAGATGTCGGCTTCGATCAGCAGCACATCGAGCTCGGGGTTTTGTTGCTTGAGCATGATCGCCGTCCACAACCCGGTGTAACCACCGCCGACGATGCACACGTCGGTGCGCACGTCGCCCTGCAGCGGCGGGCAGGTTTCGGAGGTGTCGGCCTGCAGGGCCTGCTCCAGCCAGAACGGTCTCATGGGGTTTCTCCAGTCAGTTGGCCACGGCACAGCCTGCCGCGAACACCGCAGCAGGCCGCGAGGCAAAGGGTTTTCAGTTACGTAGAGGTTTGATCGTCAAGGGGCAGTTGGGGATGGACGCGCGCGGTTCCATGAACCCGACCGGACGGCTGTTCCAGTGCGGAATCAACACCAGCGCCGAGAACAATGCGCAACCGGCGAAGACGATGAACACTGTCACCGTGTCGAAGTAGCCCGGCAGCAAGCCGCCAAGCACGGCGCCGACCGAGCCGCAGCCGTTGACGAATCCGGCAGCGGTGGCCCCGGCCTTGGCTTTGCCGAAATCGATGGCGGCCGCGCCGCTGATCATCGAGTCGGGTCCGTACAGGGTCAGGCCCATGACAAACAGCAATGCGACCACGATCAAAACACTGCCCGTTTGCAAGGCAGCCATGAACAACGCCAGTGTCACGGTCAGCGCCAACAGGCTGATCACACAGGCTGGCATGCGCCGAGCGCCGAACAATTTGTCCGAAGCCAGCCCGATCAGGATCGGCCCGAGCAACCCGGCCAGCTCGAACGAAGTGGGGATGATCGCAGCACCGACCTTGCCGACGCTGGGCATCTGTTCAAAGACGATCACCGGGCCCCACAGCAGGATCGCGTAACGCGCCGGTTTCAACATGAAATACGCCAGGCCCAATACCAGCACCGTGCGATTACGCAGAATTTCCTTCAACGGCTCCCAAACGCTGAGCTTGCTGTTGGCTTCGGTCTCTTCGGCGCTTAACACAGGCTCCGGTTCCACCGCCGGCAGGCCGACATCTTCCGGTTTGTCGCGCTGGAAGATAAAGAACAACACCGCCACCACCGCCACCACCGCCACCACTGCGGCACTGGAAAAAAACGCCGCGTGCCAACTGCCGATCAGCGTGTAGGCCCACCAACCGGCGAACGGTGACGCCACCAGCCCTCCAAATGCGTAGCAGGAACTCCACAAGCCGAGCACTCGCCCGCGCTGCTTGGACGGGAAGAAACTGCCGAGGTTTTTACACAACCCCGACCATCCCGTGGACTGCGCCAACCCTTGAATCAACATGCAAGTGGCGAAGATTGGCAGCGTGGCGAAACTGCCCATCACCAGCGCCGCCGCCGCAGAAATCAGCAAGCCTCCGAACACCACAACCCTTGGGCCGAAGCGGTCAGCGAGCATGCCCCAGGTGAATTGGCCGATGGCGTATGCCGCCAGATAGATGGCATCGAGGTTGGCCATGGTCATTTTGTCGAGCATGAAATTCGGGTCTTCGCCGATGCCCAGTTTGGCCACCGAAAACGCTTTGCGAGTGAAATAGAAAGCGGCGTACGCAAGCCAGGTAATCGCAAAAATCTGCATGCGCCAACGCGCAATGGTGCCGATGTGCTTGTTCATGTGGTTCTGACCTCAGGGTGTGAGTGTGCCGGCAGAATCGTTAAGTAAACGCCTGTGTTTTTTATTGTTGAGCACTGCGATATCACCCCATCCCTTATGGCGATACCGGTCAGATGAGTCCTGCTGTTGCACGCACAGGCTCATGGCCAGCGCCGCTGTTCCATCGAGCAGTCGGCGCTGGCGTGAGCCGATCAAAGCAATTACTGTTTAATAAATAAAATCGATTTATCGTATTTCACACATAAGCTCAGCTTTTAACTGGAGCCGCCATGTCAATTTCCCACGCCCAACTCAAAGCGTTCCACGCCGTGGCCGTGCATGGAAGCTTCACCAAAGCCGCTCAGCGCCTTTTCCTCACGCAACCGGCGATTTCCGACCAGGTGCGCAAACTCGAAGAACGCTTTGGGGTTTTGCTGTTTCATCGCAATAAACGCTCGGTACGCCTGACCGATCTGGGCGAGCGCTTGCTGGCGATCACCCAGCGCCTGTTTGTGATTGAAGCGGAAGCGCAGGAGTTATTGCAGGAATCCCAGGCCTTGCAGACCGGCAGCCTGATTTTGGCGGTGGATGCGCCGGTGCATGTGCTGCCGCAGATCGCGCGGTTCTGCGAGCGCTTTCCAGGCATCAACGTGAAAATCGAGACCGGTAACACCGATGAATCGTTGTTTCGCCTGTTCAACTATCAGGCCGATCTGGCGCTGCTGGGGCGTGATGTCAGCGATGAGCGCTTGCTGTGCGTACCGCTGCGCAACGATCCGATGGTGGCGTTTGTTTCGCGCAATCACCCGTGGGCCGAGCGCGAGTCGATCTGCCTGGCGGACCTGGATGACACGCCGCTGGTATTGCGCGAACACGGTTCGGTGACCCGGCAAACGCTGGAGGAGGAAATGGCTCGGGCGGGGTTTCGCATTCGCCCGGCGATTCAGGTCGAAGGCCGAGAAGCGGCGCGCGAGGCAGTGGTGGTGGGGATTGGTGTGGGGGTGGTTTCGGCGGCTGAGTTTGGCGCCGACTCACGGGTTTGCGCCTTGCCAATCACTGACTGCACCCGACGCTTGACCGAGACCTTGGTGTGCTTGCGCGAACAGAGTTCGCGGCGGGTGGTGGCGACGTTTCTGGATATGGTTCGCGAAAGCCTCAATTGACATTCATCCTGTAGGAGCTGCCGGAGGCTGCGATCTTTTGATGTTGATTGTAAAAAAACAAGATCAAAAGATCGCAGCCTTCGGCAGCTCCTACAGAGACCGGATATCAGGGGTCAGGCCGGGGCCAGATTGAAAAATGCCTGAATCAAACGCAACTCCCGCCGCCGCTCCATGCAACCGATCATGTGCCGATTGACCAAGCCCTCCCCGACAATCGGAATCGCCACCACCCGTGGGTCGTGGCTGACTTCCACCGATGACACCACGCCAACGCCCAACTGCGCGGCGACCGCCTCGGTCACCGCCTCACGACTGTCCAGCTCCAGCAACACGCGCGGATGAATCGACGCCTGCGTACAGGCCAGATCAAATGTGCGCCGGGTAATCGAACTCGGCTCGCGCAGCACCATGATCACCTGATCGAGTTCCTTGAGTTTCACCTCGGCGGCACGCGCAGCCCACGGATGCCCCTCTGGCACCAACGCGCAAATCCGCGATTCGCTCAGTGCTTGCAGATGCAGCCCCTTGCGTGGCTCGACTTCGGTCAGCACCGCGACGTCGGCGTGTTCCGACAATAACGCCGCTAGCGTTTCCTGGGCATTGCCCAAACGCAGATTCACGGTGATCCCCGGATAGCGCGCACGCAAACTTGCGAGCATCGGCATCACCATGTGCGGGCCGTCCGCCGCCACTTCCAGCCGCCCGGTCAGCAACTGGCGGTTGGCCTCCAGCATGGTTTGCGCTTCTTCCGCCAAACCGAACATTGCGCGAGTGATCGCCGCCAGTTTGGTGCCTTCCTCAGTCAGTTCCACCCGTCGCGCAGTGCGTCGCAACAAAGTGATCTGGTAGTGCTCCTCCAGCGCTTTGATGTGCCCGGTCACTGCCGGCTGGCTGATGAATAACCGTGCGGCGGCTCGGGTAAAGCTGCCCTCGCGCGCCACGGCATCGAAAGCGCGCAGCTGAAACAGGTTCATGAATAACTCTCACTGATGGCTGGCATAACAACAAACAATTTGATTGATGCAACGGCAAATTGCAACTTAGGCCCCGTAGCTTCATCCCACAGCGCTATCCGAGGACACACGAATGAGTATCGCCGAACCCATCCTGCTCACTCCCGGCCCGTTGACCACTTCGGCCCGTACCCGCCAGGCGATGATGGTCGACTGGGGGTCATGGGATGACCGCTTCAATCAACTGACCGCCAGTCTCTGCGAGCAATTACTGGCGATTCTCAACGGCGCCGCGACCCACCACTGCGTGCCATTGCAAGGCAGCGGCACCTTCGCGGTCGAAGCGGCGATCGGCACGCTGGTGCCACGCGACGGCAAAATACTGGTGCTGATAAACGGCGCCTACGGCAAGCGACTGGCAAAAATCTGCGAAGTGCTCGGCCGCTCGTTCAGCACTTTCGAAACCGCTGAAGACGAACCGACCACCGCCGCCGACGTCGACCGTCTGTTGCGCGCCGACAGCGACATCACTCACGTCGCGCTGATCCACTGCGAAACCAGCACCGGCATTCTTAATCCGCTGGCGGAAATCGCTCACGTCGTCGAGCAACACGGCAAGCGCCTGATCATCGACGCCATGAGCTCCTTCGGCGCGCTGCCGGTGGATGCACAGCAAGTGCCGTTCGACGCGCTGATCGCCGCGTCCGGCAAATGCCTGGAAGGCGTGCCGGGGATGGGTTTTGTCTTCGCACGCAAAGAGTCATTGGCAGCAGCCGCCGGCAATTCGCACTCGCTGGCGATGGACCTGTTCGACCAGCACGCCTACATGATGAAGACCGGGCAATGGCGCTTCACCCCGCCGACCCATGTGGTCGCGGCGCTGCACGAAGCCCTGCTGCAATACAACGAAGAAGGTGGCCTGACGGCGCGGCATGCGCGCTACGCCGCCAACTGCCAGGCGCTGATGGAAGAGATGGGCAAACTCGGTTTGCGCAGCTTTCTGCCAGCAGCGATTCAGGCACCGATCATCGCGACGTTCCACGCGCCGAATGACCCGCGTTATCAGTTCAAGGACTTCTACGAACGGGTCAAGGCCAAGGGCTACATCCTCTATCCCGGCAAACTGACTCAGGTCGAAACCTTCCGCGTCGGCTGCATCGGTCATGTCAGCCCGGACCAAATGCGCGAAGCGGTCGCAGCGGTGGGCGAAGTGCTGCGCGAGATGGAAGTCCTCGAAATCTGAACCCGCCACGAATCCCCTGTAGGAGTGAGCCTGCTAGCGATGAGGCCCTGCCAGCCAACGCAGATGCTGAATGAATAACCACCATCGCGAGCAGGCTCACTCCTACATTTTGAATTGCATTGCCAACATAGGATTTTCAACATCATGAACTACACCAACCCAACCAAGCTGCAAGCCGCCATCCTCGACTGGGCCGGCACCGTGGTCGACTTCGGTTCCTTCGCGCCGACGCAGATCTTCGTCGAAGCCTTCGCCGAATTCGACGTTCAGGTTTCCATCGAAGAAGCTCGCGGCCCGATGGGAATGGGCAAGTGGGATCACATCCGCACCCTGTGCGATCAGCCACAGGTGGCCGAGCGTTACCGCAAAGCGTTCGGCCGCACGCCGACCGACGATGACGTTACCGCCATCTACGAGCGCTTCATGCCGCTGCAAATCGAGAAAATCGCTGAACACTCGGCGCTGATTCCCGGTGCCCTGGACACCATCGCCAACCTGCGCCAGCAAGGCATCAAGATCGGCTCCTGCTCCGGCTACCCGAAACAGGTGATGGATAAAGTCGTCGAACTGGCCGCCACCAACGGCTACATCGCCGACCACGTGGTCGCCACCGACGAAGTGCCGAACGGCCGCCCTTGGCCAGCACAGGCATTGGCCAATGTCATCGCACTGGGCATCGACGACGTCGGCGCCTGCGTGAAGATCGACGACACCGTGCCGGGCATCCTTGAAGGTCGCCGGGCCGGCATGTGGACCGTGGCGCTGATCTGCTCGGGCAACGCGCTGGGCCTGGATTACGAGGGTTTCCGTGCCTTGGGCAGCGATGAACTGGCCAGCGAACGCGAGCGCATCCACGCCCTGTTCGCAGGATCGCGCCCACACTACATGATCGACACCATCAGCGATCTACCGGAAGTGATTGCCGACATCAACAAGCGTCTGGCCAACGGTGAAATGCCGCAATCCTGCTAACTTTCAATAAAAAAACACCGCCGACTGGAAAGCCAGTCGGCGGTGTTTCTGTTTTTACTGATTGAGAGATGGACAAATATTCGCCCACACAAGTTAGACAACCGCAAACTTATCCGGCAATAAGATTACCTTGCGCATCGTAGGCGAGGCCGTCTGGATATCGGGTACTGCCGTCAGGAAGTTGCTCCGTTCCATCTTCCCAAACTATGCGCCCATCAGGGTATTGGATCGTATTATCCGACCAGATAATCCGGCCATCGGGAAACTCGACACGACCGTCCTGATGATGAATAACGCCATCCGGGCCCTTGAGAGAGTTTTTACCCGCATCGATCAGACTGCCATCCGGAAGGGACGTAGAGCCATCGGTATTGAGGATTCCACCCAGACTGATAATAAGTGTCGCCAGAGCAACCGGATCAATATTGAAGTTGATGGTCGGCCACGGCATGGGTGGCCTTTTCATTGCAACAGGTCGGCCAGTACCATTGGGAGTTTTAGGTTTGGGCGGCGAAACGGGCCTGGCTGGTAAAACGGGCTTGACCGGTGGTTTAACTGGCAAAACAGACTTAACCGGTTTTACGATGGGTTTGACGGGAGGCTTGACTGGTAAAACAGGCTTGATGGGGGGCTTAACCGGCAATACAGGTTTGGACGACACCGGTCTGACGACTGGTTTTGGCTTGAGAACAGGTCGTTTGCCCATAGCCTTTTTAACAACATAAGCATTTTTATTTTTATTAGAGAACATAAATAATCCAATTAAAAAATTAAACAACATTAATACCCCCAAGCCACTAGTTGCAGCCGAGGACTTACCCACACACTAAACAGCACAACACAACCCGGCAACCCAAAGTCAAATACAGAATATAAACAACAAGCCGTTACACCAATATTAATTATTCAAAGCCACACTACAAAAACAATTAACACACCTTTAATACAGTCACTCCACGCAACGTCACTGAATACTTTCAGGTCGCGCCAACGCGTTAAAAAAACTTCGACCATTCAGAGCAAAAACACGCCATCGGGTTTACAGTTAACGCATGCCGTCGTCCAAGAACGGCACGTCTTAACCCTGATCTGTGAGGAAACACCGGATGCCGTGGACAAGTTCCGAATCTCGCTACAGCACCGTGTCGGTCGTGCTGCATTGGCTGATGCTGGTGTTGTTGATATTGGTGTACGCCAGCATGGAATTGCGCGGCTTCTTCCCCAAAGGCAGCGGCGGCCGCACGCTCATTCGTGAAGTGCATTACATGCTCGGTCTGACCGTGTTCGTGCTGGTGTGGTTTCGACTACTGGCCCGAAGCGTCGGCGCGGCACCGAAAATCTTCCCGGCCTCGCCCCAGTGGCAAACGCTGCTGGCGCGGCTGATGCACTGGGCGCTGTACCTGTTCATGATCAGCATGCCGATTCTCGGCTGGTTGATCACCAGTGCCGAGGGGCATCAGGTGATGTTCTATGGCTTCGACCTGCCGCTGTTGGTGGGTGAAGACAAAGCCTTCGCCAAGCAGGTGGAGTATTGGCACGTGCTGATCAGCACCGTCGGTTACTGGCTCATCGGGCTGCATGCGCTGGCGGGGCTTTATCACCACTATGTGGTGAAGGACAACACGCTGTTGCGGATGATGCCCAAGCGCGGGTGATCCCGTCTCAGGCACTGCAAGAACCCTGTGGCGAGGGGATTTATCCCCGTTGGGCTGCGAAGCGGCCCCAGTCCAGACAGCCTACGTTTGACTGACGCACCGCATCGAATGGCTTTGGGGCTGCTTCGCAGCCCATCGGGGATAAATCCCCTCGCCACAAATAAGTCCCTTGGTCCCAGTAGATCTCCATTCCACATTAAATCCCCTGGCCACAGTAGATATCCATTCCACATTAAATCCCCTGGCCACAGTAGGTATCCATTCCACATTAAATCCCCTGGCCACAGAAAAACTCCTTGGCCTCAGGTAGATCCCCTGGTCACAAAAGCTCAGCTCCCTACAGAATGAGTGTTGAACCCCCGCCGCCCTTGCAATCCGCCTGTATGCACGAAAATCAAGCGCGTGCCGGCGGCGAATTTACCCGCCTCGACCTGCTGCTTGAGGGCTAGCAACGCCTTGCCGGTGTACAGCGGCTCCAACGGTACGCCGCAGTCCAGCTCGGTCTGTGCAATGAACGCCAGCAATGCCGAATCAACCCTGGCAAAACCCCCGCGACTGGCATCGATCAGCTCATAGTCAGCCCAGCCGGATCCCTGCAGGATCGACTCCACTTGCGCCGCCACGCCGTGATCCTCAGGCACCGCCAACGCGCCGTAAAGCGGATGCGCCCCCGCCTCGGCGAGTACCAGCCCGGCCAAGGTCGTCCCGGTCCCGCAGGCCAGCCACCAACCGTGATAATCGCGCCAACCCAAACGGCTCAATTGCGCATCGACCTGCGTTTTGATCGCGGCACAACCCAGCGCCCCGACTAATCCGCCACCGCCCTCCGGCACCGCATACAAATTTGGATACTGCGCTCGCCACGGCTCCCAGAACCCCGGCTCATGTCGCGCCCTATAACCGCCGTAACCCAGCCAATGCAGGTGCATGCCGTACGCTTGCAGATCGACGACGGTTGGCGTTTCTTGCGGATGACCGCGCAGCAGCCCCACCGTTTGAAACCCCAGACGCTTCCCCGCCGCCGCCAGCGCATGCAAATGATTGGAGTGCGCGCCGCCGAGACTGATGATGCCTTCGGCGCCGTTGCGATCGGCGGCTTTCAGATGTTCAACGAGTTTGAACCACTTGTTGCCGCTGATCAGCGGGTCGATTTGATCGAGGCGCAGTATGGCGATCTCGATGCCGGCGGCGGTGAGCCAGTCGAGTTGCAGGAGTTCAAGAGGAGCTTGCGCAGGCAAAAACATAAGCACCGCATGACCTGAAAAAGATCACAGTCTACCAGCCACCGAAATCCCTGTAGGAGCTGCCGCAGGCTGCGATCTTTTGATCTTGTTCTTGAAAAACGAAGATCAAAAGATCGCAGCCTGCGGCAGCTCCTACAGGGGGTTTGTTCGTGTTCGTAACCGCAATCAGTTGATCAGAGTTCCGGTTGCGCGGCCATGATCAGGCGGAAACCAGATCACCCTGCACGTTGTAGCGCAGACCGTCCGAATACTTGATCGCCCCGTCTGCCAGTTGCTCGGTACCATCAGCCCAGACAATACGTCCATCGGGATATTCGACGGTGTTATCCGGCCAGACGATGCGCCCATCCGGATGCCCCACCCTGCCGTCGACGTACTGAACAATGCCGTCCGGGCGCATCACCGCGGTCTGCTGCGCATTGACCAGACTGTTATCGATCAGCCAGACGGAGCCATCGGGATAGGTGTGGGAGGTAAAGTTTTCAAGCAGTTTCTTCAGCGCCAACGGGTCATCGTTGATGTTCAGCGGTGGCCAGTCTTTGGTTGCCCATGTACCCGGTGGACACACTATGAGTCCTGGCAATACCGGGCCATTGCCGCTCCCACCGGGAACTTTGATAAGCGGCTTGGGTGGCCGCGGTGAAATGATTCGGGCCTTGGGCTCACCCCTGACCGGAGGCTTGGTCCGTATCCCGGGAACATTCGGGGCGGGAACAGGTGACTTGGCCATGACCTTGCGGACGACGTTGACGTTTTTGAGCGTATGGATAGCCATTTATAAATCCTTTTATTCAGGCATGTAATTGATTGGGCCACTGAGCATTGATAGACCTCCAGTACTCACGGCACACCCACCATAGCCATCGGCCCCATACCGCTCAATTGTTTAGCCAATACAGAATATGAACAATATCTGCTTACCATTCTGCTGATTCAGATCGCGGACAATCTGCTAGCGAATGGGACTTATCGACTTTTCATACATACCTGCCAGGCAAAAAAATCCCCTGTAGGAGCTGCCGCAGGCTGCGATCATTTGATCTTGAAAAACGAAGATCAAAACATCGCAGCCTGCGGCAGCTCCTACAGGGGTTATCCGTTACCGGTGGCCGTTGATCAGAGTTCAGCTGCCAGACGCGATCCCTGATTGATCGCACGCTTGGCATCCAGCTCCGCCGCCACATCAGCACCGCCGATCAGGTGCACGTTTTGCCCGGCTGCCACCAGGCCATCGTGCAGTTCACGCAGAGGGTCCTGCCCCGCGCAGATCACGATGTTGTCCACCGCCAGCAACTGCGGCTCGCCGGTTTCGCCGATACGGATGTGCAGGCCTTCGTCGTCGATGCTCAGGTATTCAACACTGTTGAGCATTTGCACCTGCTTGTTCTTCAGCCCGGTACGGTGAATCCAGCCAGTGGTTTTGCCCAAGCCATCGCCAACCTTGGTTTTCTTGCGTTGCAACAGGAACACTTCGCGAGCCGGCGCGTGCGGCGCAGGTTTGATCCCGGCCACGCCGCCACGCGCTTCGAGGTGGGCGTCGATGCCCCACTCCTTCCAGAACGCCGCGCGATCCTGACTGGTGGCAATGCCTTCGTGAACGAGGAATTCCGAGACGTCGAAACCGATGCCACCCGCGCCAATCACCGCCACGCGTTTGCCGACCGGTTTGCGCTCGAGGATCACGTCGAGATAGCTCAGCACCTTGGCATTTTCGACGCCCGGAATCGCCGGAGTGCGCGGCGCAATACCCGTGGCGAGGATGATTTCGTCGTATCCGCCATCAACCAGTTTCGCGACGTCGACGCGAGTGTTCAGGCACACCTCGACGTTAGTCGTTTGCAGCTTGCGCTTGAAGTAGCGCAGGGTCTCGAAAAACTCTTCTTTGCCCGGCACACGCTTGGCGATGTTGAACTGGCCACCAATTTCGCTGGCGGAATCGAACAACGTTACCTGATGGCCACGCTCGGCAGCGACGGTTGCGGCGGACAACCCGGCAGGGCCGGCACCGACCACGGCGATTTTCTTGATCTGTTGCACCGGCAGATAGTTGAGCTCGGTTTCGTGGCAGGCACGCGGGTTCACCAGGCAACTGGTGAGTTTGCCGCCGAAGGTGTGGTCGAGGCAGGCCTGGTTGCAGCCGATGCAGGTGTTGATCTCGTCAGCGCGACCTTCGGCAGCCTTGTTGACGAAGTCCGGATCGGCAAGAAACGGCCGCGCCATGGAGACCATGTCGGCATCGCCTTCGGCGAGAATCTGCTCGGCGATTTCCGGCGTGTTGATACGGTTGGTGGTGATCAGCGGAATGCTCACCGAGCCGCGCAGCTTGGCCGTAACCTTGCTGAATGCCGCACGCGGCACCTTGGTGGCGATGGTCGGAATACGCGCTTCGTGCCAGCCGATGCCGGTGTTGATGATGGTCGCACCGGCCTGCTCGATGGCTTTGGCGAGGATGACGATCTCGTCCCAGGTGCTGCCGCCTTCGACCAGATCAAGCATCGACAGACGGAAGATGATGATGAAGTTCGGGCCGACCGCCTCTCGTACGCGGCGTACGATTTCCACTGGCAGACGCATACGGTTTTCGTAGCTGCCGCCCCAACGGTCGGTGCGATGGTTAGTGTGCGCGGCGAGGAACTGGTTAATGAAATAACCTTCCGAACCCATGATTTCCACGCCGTCGTACTCGGCGGTTTGCGCCAGCACCGAACAGGTGACGAAATCGCTGATCTGCTTCTCGATGCCTTCCTCGTCCAGCTCTTTTGGCTTGAACGGGTTGATCGGCGCCTGAATCGCGCTCGGCGCGACCTGTTTAGGGCTGTAGGCATAGCGGCCGGCGTGGAGGATCTGCATGCAGATCTTGCCACCCGCCTCGTGCACCGCGCGGGTCACGATGCGGTGTTTGAGCGCTTCTTCCTCGGTAGTCAGTTTGGCCGCACCGGAATACACACCGCCCTCGTCGTTCGGGCCGATCCCGCCAGTCACCATCAGGCCGACACCGCCACGGGCGCGTTCGGCAAAGTACGCGGCCATGCGCTCAAAGCCACCCGGTTTTTCTTCAAGGCCGGTGTGCATCGAGCCCATCAGGGTGCGGTTGCGCAGCGTGGTGAATCCCAGGTCCAGCGGGGCCAACAGGTGCGGGTAATGAGCGGTGGTCATCGGTAACTCCACAACGAGCAATCACGGAAAAAGTGCGGGAGCTCTGCGTCCCCCGTCATTCATGTTCGACAGACTAAGAGTCGCATCGCTGTCACTCAATGACCGTAACTGACAAGTTAATGATCTAAATGCGCAGCGCCCCTTGGCAAGCCAGACCATGCGCCCTACCCTAGTCGCCATACCCTGTACCCGGTCGTTGTTGGTTTTCATGCGCAAACTTTTGTACCTGTTTTTTTCCATGGCCCTCGTTGCCGTCCTTACCACCTACGCCATGTGGGCGGCAGACCGGCCGGCGGGGCATTACCTGTCGGACCTGCGCATCAAACTGGCGGTCGATCAGGGCACGCCCGCCGACCGAGGCAATCTGCTGGGCATCCAGCCGGAACTGTTCCCCACCGACTACCAAAGCCCCGCGCGCCTGCGCCGCAAACTCGCGGCGTACTTGCAGCAAGCGCAGGATCAAGGCTTGTTGAATGACAAAACCGTGGTGGTGTTGCCGGAACATGTCGGCACCTGGTTGATGATCAGCGGCGAAAAAGACGAGCTGTATCAGGCGCCCACTCTCGCCGAGGCGATGAATTGGCTGGCGGCGAGCAATCCGTTGTTGTTCGCCCGCGCCTGGCTCAGCGCCAAGGGCAAAGACCGTCTCGACGATGCCCACCTGCGCATGAAATCGCGCAGCATGGCCAAGGATTACCAGGCACTGTTCGGCGGTTTGGCCAAGGAGTTCCACGTGACGCTGGTGGCCGGCTCAATCGTTTTGCCCGAGCCGAGCATCCGTGACGGCCAGCTCAAACCCGGCAGCGGTGCGCTGTACAACAGCAGCGTGGTCTTCGGTCGCGACGGTGCACCGCTCGGCCAGCCGCAGCGGCAGCTGCACCCGGTGTTCAGCCAGCGTGATGTCATCCAGGCCAATGAAAAAATCATCAACGTTGTCGACACACCGGCCGGGCGTCTGGGCGTACTGATCGGCAGCGACAGTTGGTATCCGGATAACTACCGCAAACTCGACGAGCAAAATGCCCAGCTGGTCGCCGTGCCGGCGCAGGTATTCGGTCATGGTGCATGGAATCAGCCGTGGCGTGGCTATAAGAGTTCGAGTACACCCGGCTCAGTCAGTCTCAAGCCGGGTGAAGTCAGCGAAGGCCAGGCCTGGCATCGCCTGACCTTGACCGCGCAACCGCCCAGCAGCCATGCAGTCGCCGGCATGAGTGTGTTTCTGCGCGGGCAGTTCTGGGATAAATCAGGCGCAGGCCAAAGCTTCCTCAACAGCAACGGCCAGCAGTTTGCCGACGGTGACGCCCGTGGCGCACGTATGCTGAATATCTGGTTGTAAGCGATGAAGCCGCTGCCGATGCGCCTTGGGGATCTGTCGGTAGGTTTCGTCCATAGCCTCGCCGATGCGGTGCGCAGTCACGGCGCCGACCCACAGCCGTTGCTCGAACAATACGCACTGGATGCGGCTAGATTGGCCGAGGCCGGGGCACGACTGTCGATTCCGCGCTACATGCGCTTGGGGCATGGCGCGATTCAATTGACCGGGGACCCGGCACTCGGCCTGCGCATGGGTCAGCTCAGTCGTTTGAGCCAGGCGGGATTGGCTGGCGTCACCGCATCGCAGGCGCCTACCGTACGTGAGGCCGCCCGTTGCCTGATCCGTTTCGAACCGTTGTACGGTTCCAATTACCGCGGTCAGTCGAGCTTCCACGAGGACGCCAACGGCGCATGGCTGCGCTTCTATTCGATCAGCCCGTACAACGCCTATAACCGTTTCGTGGTGGATTCGATCATCGCCGGCTGGCTGTATCAGCTATCCAGTGTCAGCCGCGAACCGCTGCGGGCTGAACGCATTGAAATCGAATTCGACGCACCCGACTATCGCGACGCTTACGCTGCATTGGGTGATTGCCCGATCCAGTTCGGCGCCGAGCGCAACCAGTTGCGCCTGAACCTGGCCAGCCTCGCCCTGCGCAACCCCGAGCATTGCCCGAGCACTTGGCGGCATCTGCTGCAACTGTGTGAAAGAGAGCTGGAGCAACTGACCCGCACACGCAGCCTGCGCGAGCGCATCACGCAACTGCTTGGGCCGTTATTGAATGGTGGCCGGGAACCCGACCTGGAAGAAGTGGCGGCACGCCTGAAGCTGCCGACCTGGACTTTGCGGCGCAAACTGACCGAGGAAGGCACGCAGTTTCGCGCAATCCTCAATGACACTCGCCGTGATTTGGCAATGACCTACATCCGCGATACGGAACTGGCGTTCGGCGAAATCGCTTACCTGCTCGGCTTTGCCTCAGCCGAAGCATTCCAGCGAGCGTTCAAACGCTGGAGCGGCCAGACGCCCGGCGAATTCCGCCGCAGTCATCGCAAAACAGCCTGAGACGTTAAAGCTCGGTGGCGTCTTCCGCAGGCTCCGGCGAATCCAGTTCGTAGGCCTGGTATTCGAGCAGTTCTTCCTGATAGTCATCCATCGCGTAATCCCCCTGCTGCTCTGTTGAATGGGCCTGAGCAAATGCCCAGTGCCTCGAGCATAACGTGCGCGTGTGAAGGAAAAGTGAAGCTTCGCCTTCATGAATAAAACGTAGCAGGCGGTCAGGAATTTATCGCGGAATTTTGTCTGGGGGAATGTAACGAGATGTTCCTCTGTGGGAATGCCGGAGGCTACGATCGTTGATCACTTTTAAGATCAAAAGATCGCGGCCTTCGGCAGCTCCTACAGGGGGCCGAACAGCGGCGTGGGTTATTGGCCGGATGCTGGCATTGCCGGAATCGGCTCGGACGGCGGCGGAATGTCCGTCGGATTGGCCGGTGGCGTGATGGTTTCGGTAGCCGGCGCAGGTTCTGCACTCGGCGTCGGAGCAATCGGGGTCGACTCCGCTGGCGGCGCTACGGGCTCGGAACTGACCGGTGCCGGTTCAGCGGGCGCAGGCGCGGTCACGGCCGGCTCAGGTGCTGGAACAGCCGCTGGAGCGGGCTCTGCGGCTGGTGTCAGGCTCGCGGGGGCCGCTTTCGGTTCAGGCACGCCCAGATCGGTCTTCGGCTTCTCCTCGATATGTGCAGCTTTCTTGGTTTCTGCCGGCAGAAACTGTTCGACCAGAGTAAAGAAGCGCTCATAGAACTTCTGCGCCGTCACCGTCTCGCTTGCGACCTTGACCATCGAATCGTCTGACGAGCCAATCGGCATCGAAACCGAGCCCAACACGCCGACACCAAGACTGGCCGAGTTGTTGGTCTTCTTCAGCGCATAACGATCCTGCAAGGCATTGGCGAACATCGTCGCGTGATGGCCAGCACTGCCGTCATCGGCGCAGACCACATTGAAGCTGATCTCCATGTGCGTATCGCCGGTTTGCTGAAAACTCTTGTGGCCACTGATCAGTTTCGAGTCGCTGCTGGTAATGATGTAGCCCTGACTCAGCAACGCACGACGCGCCGCTTCGCAACTGACGACGTCAGTCACCGGGTAATTACGCGAAAACGTACCGGAGTCATCGAAATTCTCGTGCTCATACATCGGCTTGTCTTTCGCACAGCCGGCAACAACGGTCAACAACAGCGCCAACCCGACAACACGCAGGGGAGTGGAAATCAACATTAAACATCCTGAGGGAAAACAGTCCGGGGCGTATTGTGCAACAGAACGCGCCCCCGCGGCGTATGGATTAGTGTCTTAAAACAGTTACAAGCCTATCGACCGCAGATTGCGGAAAAAGGTCGCGTCGATAATTCGGTGATGAAAACCTGCAAATGCATCGCCTGCCAACCCGCCATCGCTGGCAAGCCAGCTCCCACAAGGACCATGAGCCTTCAGTTAGAAATTGGTCTCTGTCAGGCTTGCTCCCACAGTTTTAAAGTGTGCACCACCAACGCGGCAAAGCCGCCCCACTCAACACAATGAGCGTTAGCTCGAGTGCAGCTCTTGATCTTGATCTGGAAGCCCGTCGGCAGGCTGAGCAGAGGGATTCATCCGGGGAGAACATCGAAAGGAGGTGCAGCGAAGCAAACCGGAATCGATGCCCCGGATGAACCCGGAGCGAAGGTACCCCGAGCCCCAGCGAGCGGGCCGAACGTCAGGGCACAGACCTTTTGGTTACTTTTGGGGCGTTTGCCAAAAGTGACCCGCCGTAAGGGCGGAACCCTAATCCGCCACCCCAAAAAAAACGGATATTCACCCAACACCCAAGAGCATGGCCGGCCCAAAGGCCGCCAAGACCAAAAAGCGAACACCCACAAAAAAGCCCCGGCTGATCAGGCCGGGGCTCCTTGTACTACAGCTCAACCCACCATCAGAACTTCTTGATGTCAGCCTGGCTTTCCAACTGCTTGCGATACGCCGCAAAGTCCTGCTGACCTTCACGCGAAGCAAGGAAGCGACGGTACTGAACCTTCTCTTCCTCAGTCGGCGCTGCCGCTTCGTTCACGCCATTGAGGCGCACGATCATCAAACTGCCGTCCGGCAACGTCACACTGGTGAATGTCGGCTTGTCCTTGGCAGCCGGTTTCGGCATGCGGAACAGTGCTTGCAGCACCGCCGGTTCAACACCTTCCTGACCACGGGTGGCCGCTTCGGTGGTTTTCCAGCTCTGACCGTCAACCGCTTTGTCCAGAGGAGCCTTGCCATCGCGCAGATCAGCAATCAGCTTCTCGGCCTTGGTCTTGGCTGCAGCGCTGGCATGCTCTTTGGTCAACTGAGCGCGGATGGCCGCATTCACGCTTTCCAGAGGCAGTTGCGCAGGCTTCAAGTGTTCCTTGGCACGCAGCACGATCACAGTGTCCGGATCCAGTTCGATGGCGGTGCTGTTGGCACTCTCATCGAGCACTTCGGTACTGAATGCAGCAGTGACCACGGCACGGTTGGCCGCAATCCCTTCGCCACCTTCACGGCCGAATGGCTTGGAAGTGTGAACGGTCAGCTTCAGGTCTGCTGCTGGCTGAGCCAGGTCAGACGCTTCAAACGCGGAGTCTTCCAGTTGCTTGGTCGCCTCGACGAAACGCTGCTCGACTTGCGCCGCTTTCAAATCGCGGGTCAGCTTGTCTTTCAGGCTGGCCAGGGACGGCACTTCAGGTGCTTCAACACCCAGAAGCTTGATCAGGTGGAAACCGAAGTCGGTGCGAACCGGCTCGGAAACCTGATCTTTAGCCAGCGAGTACAGCGTTTTTTCGAAGGCTGGGTCATAGACGCCAGGACCCGCGTAACCGAGGTCGCCGCCATTATTGGCCGAACCCGGATCCTGCGAGAACTCTTTGGCCAGCGCTTCGAATTTCTCGCCTTTGGCCAGACGCGCCTGGACTTCTTCGATCTTGGCTTTGGCTTGCGCTTCGGTGGTCTTGTCGTTTACTTCGATCAGGATGTGAGCCGCGCGACGCTGCTCCGACAGGTTGGCAATCTCTTTCTGATACGCCGCCTGCAGGTCTTCATCCTTGACAGTGACCTGATCGAAGAACGAGGCCTTCTTCAGCTCCAGGTAATCGATGACCACTTGATCCGGGGTCATGAACTCCTTGACGTGTTCGTCGTAGTAAGCCTTGACCTCATCATCGGTCAGCTTGACTGCAGCCGGATCGGCCTTGACGTTCAGGGTTGCGAAGTCACGGGTCTGTTTTTCCAGACGGGCGAAAGCCAGCACTTCGGCATCGGTCACAAAACCGCTGCCCGCCACACCGGCGCGCAGTTGGCCGATCAGCATTTCCTGAGCCAGCATCTGGCGGAACTGCATACGGCTGTAACCCAGTTGACGGATCACCTGGTCGAAACGCTCGGAGCTGAACTTGCCGTCAACCTGAAACTCAGGCGTCAGCAGGATCACCTGATCCAGGGCACCTTCGGAAAAAGCAAATTTCGCTTCGTCCGCACCTTGCAGCAGCAGCTTGCGGTCGATCAGACCCTTGAGAGCCGATTCGCGCAGCATTTTCTCATCGAGCAACGAAGCGTCGAAATCCTTGCCCAGCTGTTGCATCAGCTGACGGCGTTGCATGTCAACAGCCTGGCTGAGCTCATTCTGGCTGATGTCTTCACCGTTGACCGTGGCTGCATTCTGGCTGTTGGTCGTAGCCTGGAAAATGGCCTCGATACCCGTGAACGCCATCAATACAACGATGATCCCGATAATAGTCTTGGCAATCCAGCCTTGTGAATTGTCCCTGATATTCTGCAGCATGCGTCCCCCAGAAACGGTTGAATTTCAATATTTAGGCAACCGTGGAGCGTGGGTAAAATCCGGATAGAAGAAAGGCGCATCCGAGGATGCGCCTTCTCGTAACTGGCGGAGCGGACAGGGCTCGAACCCTCGATCCCGGCGTTACAGGCGGCTGTTTCAGCGACCTGCTCTACCGCTCCGCTGCCAAGTCAGGCTCGACCCCGACCCGGATGGGTAAAAACTTGAAAACTTAGTTAACCGCTTCTTTCAGTGCTTTACCGGCTTTGAAACCTGGTTTTTTAGCAGCAGCGATTTGCAGCGTCTTGCCGGTCTGTGGGTTACGACCAACGCGAGCTGGACGATCAGTCACGGAGAAAGTACCGAAACCAACCAGAACAACGGAGTCGCCAGCCTTGAGAGCGCCAGTGACGGATTCGATTACAGCGTCCAGCGCACGGCCAGCAGCAGCTTTCGGGATATCAGCGGATGCAGCGATAGCATCAATCAGTTCCGACTTGTTCACTCTAAGTCCCCTTATATCTATTTTGAGATGATTCTAAGTTTTTTTGGTGAAAGCAAAAACGAGTGCTGAATGGCCTACAAACACTTAAGAGCCGCTTTATAACAAGGGCTCTAAAAAGCTGTCAAGGAAGCCACCCAGTCAAAAACGATTAATGCGTGCTAATTCTTTCCTTAGAGTCAGACTCACGTTTTTCATCCTTGGCAACTATCTCCGGAGCCACATCCGGCAAGGGCTCCGGCGCGTATTGCAGCGCAATTTGCAGGACCTCGTCAATCCATTTAACGGGTTTAATCTGCAGATCCTGCTTGATATTGTCAGGAATCTCCTTCAGATCGCGCACGTTCTCTTCCGGAATAATCACAATCTTGATTCCGCCGCGGTGTGCCGCCAGCAGTTTTTCCTTCAGACCGCCGATTGCCAGTACCTGACCACGCAATGTGATTTCACCAGTCATGGCGACATCAGCGCGCACCGGAATGCCGGTCAGTGCAGACACCAATGCCGTGCACATGCCCACACCAGCGCTAGGGCCATCCTTCGGGGTCGCCCCTTCCGGCATGTGAATGTGCGTATCGCGCTTCTCGTGGAAGTCCAGAGGAATACCCAGGCTCTTGGCACGACTGCGCACAACGGTCAGGGCAGCAGTGATCGATTCGACCATTACATCGCCCAGCGAACCCGTCTTGATCAATTGACCTTTGCCCGGCACGACAGCGGCTTCGATGGTCAGCAATTCACCACCAACCTGAGTCCAGGCAAGGCCGGTGACTTGACCAATCTGATCCTGTTGCTCGGCCAGACCATAGCGGAATTTACGCACGCCGAGGAAGTGCTCCAGCAGCTCAGCTGTCACTTTCACCGAGAAGCGTTTTTCCATCGCATGCTCTTTCACCGCCTTGCGGCAGACCTTGGCGATCTGACGTTCAAGGCCACGCACACCGGCTTCACGGGTGTAGTAACGAATGATGTCGCGGATTGCTTCGGCGTCGAACTCCAGTTCGCCTTTCTTCAGACCGTTAGCGGTGATCTGCTTAGGCGACAGGTATTTGACCGCGATGTTGATCTTCTCGTCTTCGGTGTAGCCCGGCAGACGGATGACTTCCATCCGGTCAAGCAGCGCCGGCGGGATGTTCATCGAGTTCGAGGTGCACAGGAACATCACGTCCGAGAGGTCGTAATCGACTTCCAGATAGTGATCGTTGAAGTTGTGGTTTTGCTCAGGATCGAGCACTTCCAGCAACGCCGACGCCGGATCGCCACGCATGTCGCTGCCCATTTTGTCGATTTCATCGAGCAGGAACAGCGGGTTACGGACGCCCACTTTTGTCATCTTTTGAATCAATCTTCCCGGCATCGAACCGATGTAAGTCCGGCGGTGACCGCGAATTTCGGCTTCATCACGCACGCCACCCAAGGCCATGCGCACGAATTTGCGGTTGGTGGCGTGAGCAATCGACTCCGCCAGCGAAGTTTTACCCACGCCCGGAGGACCGACCAGGCACAACACCGGGCCACGGATTTTCTTCACGCGTTTTTGCACGGCGAGGTATTCAAGGATACGTTCCTTGACCTCTTCGAGGCCGTAGTGATCGGCATCGAGGATATCTTCTGCGCGAGCCAGGTCCAGACGCACCTTGCTCTGCGCCTTCCACGGCACCTGCACCAGCCAGTCGATGTACGAGCGCACCACGGTGGCCTCAGCGGACATCGGCGACATTTGCTTGAGCTTGTTCAGCTCGGCAGTGGCTTTGGCCAACGCGTCCTTCGGCAGGCCTGCAGCGTCGATACGCTTTTTCAGGTCTTCGATTTCGTTGTGGCCTTCATCGCTGTCACCAAGTTCTTTCTGAATGGCCTTCATCTGCTCGTTCAGGTAGTACTCGCGCTGACTGCGCTCCATCTGCTTTTTAACGCGACCACGAATGCGTTTTTCAACTTGCAGCAGATCAATCTCGGCGTCCAGCAACGCAAGAACGTGCTCGACCCGCGCCGACAAATCGACGATTTCGAGAATTTCCTGCTTCTGCTCGATCTTCAGCGCCATATGTGCAGCCATGGTGTCGACCAGGCGACCCGGCTCATCGATGCTGTTGAGCGAAGACAGGACTTCAGCAGGGACTTTTTTGCCCAGCTGTACATATTGTTCGAACTGCGAGAGCAGCGTGCGCACGAACACTTCGGATTCGCGCTCGACAGCTTCGACTTCTTCGATCAGCGAGACTTCGGCACGGCAGTGCCCGTCGACTTCACTGAAGCGTTCAACGGTACCGCGCTGCTCACCTTCGACCAGCACCTTGACGGTGCCGTCAGGCAGCTTGAGCAGTTGCAGAACGGTAGCGATGGTACCTACGCGATAGAGAGCGTCTTCACCGGGATCATCATCAGCCGGGTTTCTCTGGGCCAGCAACAGAATCTGCTTGTCGCCCGTCATCGCAGCTTCGAGGGCTTCGATGGATTTCTCGCGCCCCACGAACAGCGGGATAACCATGTGCGGATAAACCACGACATCACGCAATGGCAGGAGAGGCAATTCGATGGTTGTCTTCATGATTTCGCCTCTACGGCGGCCATATGGCCGTAATCAGATGGAATTAAGCTTGAAACCAAGATGGGGGCTGCCTTGAAAAAAAACAAGCGCAAAGCGGATGTAAAAAACGACATAAAAAAAAAGAGGCCCGAAGGCCCCTCCTTTATTCCGGCAGAGAGGACGCTTATGCGTCCGGCGCTGCCTTGGCAGTCGGCTCACTGTTCTCATAGATATACAGTGGCTTGGACTTGCCTTCGATCACACTTTCATCGATCACGACTTTGCTCACCTCGGACTGCGAGGGGATTTCATACATCGTGTCGAGCAGCACACCTTCGAGAATCGAACGCAGGCCACGGGCACCGGTTTTACGTTCCAGGGCACGTTTAGCGACCGATTTCAGTGCGTCGGCACGGAATTCCAGATCGACGCCTTCCATCTCGAACAGCTTGGCATACTGTTTGGTCAGAGCATTTTTCGGCTCGGTGAGGATCTGCATCAGCGCAGCCTCATCCAGCTCGTCCAGCGTCGCGAGGACCGGCAGACGACCGACGAACTCCGGGATCAGACCGAACTTGACCAGATCGTCAGGCTCGACTTCACGCAGGGATTCACCGACTTTCTTGCCTTCTTCCTTGCTGCGCACTTCTGCGTTGAAACCGATGCCACCCTTGGTGGAACGGTTCTGGATGACCTTCTCGAGACCCGAGAACGCACCACCGCAGATGAACAGGATGTTACGGGTGTCGACCTGCAGGAATTCCTGCTGCGGATGCTTGCGGCCACCTTGCGGCGGTACGGAAGCGACCGTGCCTTCGATCAACTTGAGCAAGGCCTGCTGCACGCCTTCACCGGAAACGTCCCGGGTGATCGACGGGTTGTCGGACTTGCGGGAAATCTTGTCGATTTCGTCGATATAGACAATACCCATCTGGGCCTTCTCTACGTCGTAATCGCACTTCTGCAGCAGTTTCTGAATGATGTTCTCGACATCTTCACCCACGTAACCGGCCTCGGTGAGGGTGGTGGCGTCGGCGATGGTGAACGGAACGTTCAGCAAGCGGGCCAGTGTTTCAGCCAGCAGGGTTTTACCGGAGCCTGTCGGGCCGATCAGCAGGATGTTGCTCTTGCCGAGTTCGACGTCGTCAGCCTTTTTGTCACGCTGGTTAAGGCGCTTGTAGTGGTTGTACACCGCTACGGCCAGAACCTTTTTTGCACGCTCCTGACCAATGACGTACTGGTCAAGGATGCCGCTGATTTCTTTAGGCGAAGGCAATTTATGCGCGCTGCTTTCGGCCTGGGCTTCCTGCACCTCCTCACGGATGATGTCATTGCACAGGTCGACGCACTCGTCGCAGATAAAGACCGAGGGGCCGGCAATCAATTTGCGCACTTCATGCTGGCTTTTGCCACAGAAGGAGCAATAGAGCAGCTTGCCGTTGTCCTCGCCGTTGCGGGTGTCAGTCATTCGTTCGATCCAAATCCGATAGGCTTGCAACACAAGATGAAGGCTATTGCGGGCTTTTTCAAGCCCGCCGCTGATCAGACCAGCCGACCAAGCCTATTTTGAGCTGCTTATTTTTACGCTGGGCGCTGGTTGATCACTTCGTCGATCAAGCCATATGCCTTCGCAGCTTCTGCACTCATGAAGTTATCGCGGTTGGTATCGCGCTCGATTTCTTCCAGAGTGTGACCGCTGTGCTTGGCCATCAACGTGTTCAGACGTTCGCGAATGAAGAGGATTTCCTTGGCATGGATTTCGATATCCGATGCCTGGCCCTGGAAACCGCCCAGTGGCTGGTGAATCATCACACGCGAGTTCGGCAGGCAGAAACGCTTGCCTGGAGCACCTGCGGTCAGCAGGAACGCGCCCATGCTGCACGCCTGGCCGATGCAAGTGGTCGATACGTTGGGTTTGATGAACTGCATGGTGTCGTAGATCGACATGCCCGCTGTCACCGAACCGCCCGGGGAGTTGATATAGAGATGGATGTCCTTGTCCGGGTTTTCCGCTTCAAGGAACAGCAGTTGCGCGCAAATCAGGTTGGCCATGTAGTCCTCTACCGGACCAACCAGAAAGATCACTCGCTCCTTGAGCAGGCGCGAGTAGATGTCATAGGCGCGTTCGCCACGAGCAGATTGCTCGACAACCATCGGAACCAGGCCGCCTGCGGCCTGGATATCAGAGTTCTGCTGAATATACGAATTACGGAACATGCTCTGCAGTCACTCCCAAATAGTTATGTCTTGAATACGCATAAGCCAGCTCGAGAGCTGGCTTATGTGAGCACTTCTTAACGCAAAAACAATCAGTCGGCTGTTGGAGCTTCTACCGGCTTGACCGCTTCTTCGTAAGAGACCGATTTGTCGGTCACGCTAGCTTTCTGCAGAACAGTATCCACAACTTGCTCTTCCAGCACAACCGAACGAACTTCGTTCAGTTGCTGGTCGTTCTTGTAGTACCAGGACACAACCTGCTCAGGCTCTTGGTAGGCCGAAGCCATTTCCTGAATCATTTCACGTACGCGGGCTTCGTCAGGCTTGAGGTCGAACTGCTTGACCACTTCAGCCACGATCAGACCCAGCACGACGCGGCGCTTGGCTTGCTCTTCGAACAGCTCGGCCGGCAGTTGGTCAGGCTTGATGTTGCCACCGAACTGCTGAACAGCCTGCACGCGCAGACGGTCAACTTCGTTGGACAGCAGAGCCTTTGGCACTTCGATCGGGTTGGTGGCCAGCAGACCGTCCATTACCTGATTCTTGACCTTGGATTTGATCGCCTGACGCAGTTCACGCTCCATGTTCTTGCGAACTTCGGTGCGGAAACCGTCGATGCCGCTTTCCTTGATACCGAATTGGGCGAAGAATTCTTCGTTCAGCTCAGGCAGCTTTGGCTCGGAAACGGTGTTTACAGTAACGGTGAACTCGGCGGTTTTGCCAGCCAGGTCCAGGTTCTGATAGTCCTCAGGGAAGGTCAGGTTCAGAACGCGCTCTTCGCCCGCTTTAGCACCAACCAGGCCATCTTCGAAGCCCGGGATCATGCGGCCGGAACCCAGTACCAGCTGAGTGCCCTTGGCGGAACCGCCAGCAAACACTTCGCCGTCAACCTTGCCAACGAAATCGATGTTCAGCTGGTCTTCGTTCTGGGCAGCACGATCGGCCACTTCAAAACGGGTGTTCTGCTTGCGCAGGATGTCGAGCATTTTGTCCAGGTCAGCGTCAGCTACGTCAGCGCTCAGGCGCTCGACAGTGATGCCTTCGAAACCGGCAACGGTGAACTCAGGGAACACTTCGAATACGGCAACGTATTCCAGATCCTTGCCAGCTTCGAGCGACTTAGGCTCGATTGCAGGCGAACCAGCCGGGTTCAGCTTCTGCTCAACCACAGCTTCGTAGAAGGAGGACTGGATGACGTCACCAACAGCTTCCTGACGAGCATCAGCACCGAAACGGCGCTTGATTTCGCTCATTGGCACTTTGCCTGGACGGAAGCCAGCAATCTTGGCCTTTTGGGCAGTCTGCTGCAGACGCTTGTTGACCTGGCTCTCAATACGCTCAGCCGGCACGGTGACGCTCATGCGGCGCTCAAGAGCAGTAGTATTTTCAACAGAAACTTGCATGGATATTCCTCGTTGCACAGACGTTAGCCGGCCGTTTCCGACCCCAGAATCAAGGGCATGCATTCTAGTGGGTCAAACTCAAGAAGTCACCCTACTGAAAACGGGTAAAAAAACAGCAGGCAATTTATAGGAGCCGATGCACGGATGCGTCGCGCCCCCGAGGCGAATACAACCAATCACGCCAGGGCTCTGCGCCGACCCCTTCTATATATAGAAGCGGTGAACAATCATTCCCTGACGGCCGACCTTGCAAGCAAGCTCGACGAGCAACACAGAATCATCGAGCAATATAAATTCGACGAAGCGCCCTGCCCTTGCGACTCGAAACCGGCAATCGCCGACTTTTCAAATCGCTAAAACAAAAAAGGCGCCAGACTGTTAAATCTGGCGCCTTTCGAAATATGGGGTGGACGATGGGGATCGAACCCACGACAACGGGAGTCACAATCCCGTGCTCTACCAACTGAGCTACGCCCACCATATTGCGTAACAAAAAAGCCAAACAACTTCTTTGTTGAACCTCACCAGCCCAAAGGCATGAATGAAGCTTTAATTGGTGCGGATGAAGAGACTCGAACTCTTACGCCTTGCGGCGCTGGAACCTAAATCCAGTGTGTCTACCAATTCCACCACATCCGCGGATGAAGCTTTTGAAACAAAAACGCCAGACCGTTAAATCTGGCGCTTTTCGAAATATGGGGTGGACGATGGGGATCGAACCCACGACAACGGGAGTCACAATCCCGTGCTCTACCAACTGAGCTACGCCCACCATATCGCGTTACTTGTGCCAAAGCTGCCTAATGGCGCACCCGGCAGGACTCGAACCTGCGACCATCCGCTTAGAAGGCGGATGCTCTATCCAGCTGAGCTACGGGCGCCTTATTAATCTGTATTCTTAAAGGACTACAAACTAAGTGCTTTCCAGTGCCACGGAACGTTGATTCCGCTTTACCTTCTTAACCAGTGCTAGGCTGTGCCCGACAAGTGCGACGAATAGTATAGAGCGCTCCAAAGGTCGTCAAATCCTTTTTGAAAAAAATTCATTTAATTAAAGGAGTTAGGGGAATTTACTGACCAAGCGCCTTTGCCCTCACCGCCCGACATGCGAGAATGCGTTCTCATTTTTTCCCCTCTCGATGGTTAATCACGCGCAATGACTGCACAACTAATCGACGGCAAATCGATCGCCGCCAGCCTGCGCCAGCAGATCGCCAAACGAGTTGCCGAGCGTCGCCAGCAAGGCCTGCGCACTCCCGGCCTCGCGGTGATCCTGGTCGGCAGCGATCCTGCCTCTCAGGTTTATGTCTCGCACAAGCGTAAAGACTGTGAAGAGGTCGGCTTCCTCTCGCAAGCCTACGACCTGCCCTCTGACACCACTCAGCAAGCGCTGACCGATCTGGTCGACCGTCTTAACGACGATCCGGCCATCGACGGCATTCTGCTTCAGCTGCCGCTGCCCGAGCATCTGGACGCTTCCAAACTGCTGGAGCGTATCCGCCCGGACAAAGACGTAGACGGTTTCCACCCTTATAACGTCGGTCGTCTGGCACAGCGCATCCCGCTGCTGCGCCCATGCACGCCAAAAGGCATCATTACCTTGCTGGAAAGCACCGGTGCTGATCTTTATGGCATGGATGCGGTGGTTGTCGGCGCCTCCAATATTGTGGGTCGCCCGATGGCGATGGAACTGCTGCTGGCCGGTTGCACCGTGACCGTTACACACCGTTTTACCAAGGATCTGGCCGGCCACGTTGGCCGTGCCGATCTGGTGGTCGTGGCGGCCGGCAAGCCGGGCCTGGTCAAGGGCGAGTGGATCAAGGAAGGCGCGATCGTGATCGACGTCGGCATCAACCGTCAGGACGACGGCAAACTGGTCGGTGACGTTGTCTACGAAACCGCCCTGCCTCGCGCCGGCTGGATCACTCCAGTACCTGGCGGCGTCGGCCCGATGACTCGCGCCTGCCTGCTGGAAAACACGCTCTACGCGGCAGAAACCCTGCACGCGTAAGTCGGTTTTTTCGCAGTATTCAAACCCCGCCTCGTGCGGGGTTTTTCATGCGTGAGAAAAAACACTAACCGTTCGCCGGAAACCCCTCTTTTTACAGGTCTTTTCACGAGATTTTCAGGTCATCCAAACAACCATCGACAGATCTTCAGCCATACTCCTAGAATGCGACGCTTTGAAGAAATAACCCGTTACAAACTAACGGAATATCCAACTTTTATGAGTTCGCCCGCGTGAAAATTCGTCTTTCGATTCTGAGCCTGTTTTTTGCATTTACAGGCACATTCATCACGCCAACGATCAACGCTGCGGAAACCACCGCTGCCCCACGTGACGCTTCGACACTGAAGATCGCTTCCGGCAGCGCACTGCTCATGGATATGCAGACCAACAAGGTCATCTACTCCAGCAATCCTGACGTGATCGTGCCGATCGCTTCCGTCAGCAAGCTGATGACTGGACTGGTAGTGGTTGAAGCCCGACAGAACATGGATGAATGGATCAATGTCGATATAAGCAGCACACCGGAAATGAGAGGTGTGTTCTCCCGAGTCAAACTGAAGAGTGAACTGCCGCGCCGCGAGATGCTGCTGATTGCCCTGATGTCTTCGGAAAACCGCGCTGCTGCAAGCCTGGCGCATCATTACCCGGGTGGTTACGCAGCGTTTATCGCGGCGATGAATGCCAAGGCAAAAGCACTGGGCATGACCAGCACTCACTTTGTCGAGCCGACCGGTCTGTCGCCGCGCAACGTATCCACCGCGCGTGACTTGAGCAAATTGCTGATAGCGGCGCACAAGCAACCGCTGCTTGTTCAGTTGACCACCACCAAGGAAAAAACCGTAGCGTTCCGCAAACCCAACTACACCCTGGGTTTTCGTAACACCGACCATTTGGTGAACAAGGACAACTGGAACATCAAGATTACCAAGACCGGCTTCACCAATCAGGCCGGGCATTGTCTGGTGCTGGTGACAAGCATGGGCAATCGCCAGGTGGCGCTGGTGATTCTTGATGCATTCGGCAAATACACGCATTTTGCCGATGCCAGCCGTATCCGCAGTTGGGTCGAGACGGGCAAGAGCGCCAGCGTTCCAGCGGTGGCTCAACAATACAAGGCCGATAAAAACCTCAAGAGCCGCCAGAGTGGCGTGGTCGAAGCCTCCAAGTAAAATGTATAAAAACAAAAAGCCCCGAATCTTCGGGGCTTTTTTCATCTGGGCGCGTTAGTCGTTAGGCAACGGCATCTTGTCATCGTCAGGAATGCCATCGCCCCTGCTCGGATCCGGTGCCAACCCTGGCGCCACCAAGGGCCGGGCCATTGGATCGCGCATCGGACTGTCCGGATCGAGCACCGGATCAACGCCCTCCTCAGGCGTCGTCGGCACGCTGTCGGGCTTTTGGTCATCGAAGCTTGAATCGGTACTCATACGCACCTCACATCAAGGTTTCAGATCGGCTAAGGGATCGTAGGGTTTGGCCGGTTTCTTTTCTTCTTCACCGGGCTCCACATCCAGCGGTGCCTTGGCGGGACCTACAGGATCAACTTGTGGATCGGCGACATCCGGCGAATCCGGATCAAACCCCAGGTCATCGCCTGAGGAATGCTCGGAAGAATGCGGGCCTTGCGGGGATCGAGAATCTGTCATGTCGCCTCCTTGTTCACCCGTGAACAACGGGTTGTCATCTTCAGAGGCCTGCCGGGCGCAGTCGTGCCCGGCAGATGACGAACGGAGACTCAGTGCGCGACCAGAGCCTTACGCGCTTGCGCCGCTTCGGGTTCCTGACCGGCCTGGGACAACTCGTCGGCAGCCTTGAGCCAGCGCTGACGATCCACGTCCGCAGGAATCTGCGCGGGTTTCTGGATCAGGATCGCCCAGCCGCCTGACTTCTCGAAAGCAGCCTCAAAGGCGCTGAAGCTCATCAACTCGCGACGGTTCATGCCCGCGCGCAGCAGCACCTTCTGTTTATTGCGGTCGTAGCCGGAAAGGATGGCGTAACGCGGCTCAGCCCAAAATGCCGAACCTTCGCTGAAGCGTACCATCACCGGAAAACCTGCAGCGACCTGAGTCAACAAGGCCGGCAAGCTCTTGTCCAGCGGATAGACAACCATGCCGTATTCCCGGGCCAGATTCTGGATGTTCTGTTGCAGCTTGTCCTCGGCACCCGGCAGGTGCAGCGGTTTTTCCAACAACCCCGGCGTGATCACGATGCCTTGCTGCGACAACAGACTGGCCAACACCTGCGGGCCGCTTTGATTGGCCTCGCCCCGATAGAAGGTGCCGCTAAGCTCGACCCGCTCCGGCAGTCGCTTGACCTGCGGCGCGACACTGCCCGCGCACCCGACCATCACGGCCGCGCATCCGGCCACCAGCAGCGCCGCACGAATTCGAGAAAATACCTGCACCTTTGTCACTCTCTGTTCAGACGCCGGTCGTCGTGTTCCGGCAAGGTCAAGGATCATAGGACGCCGCAAGGCTGCGGTATAGCCTTAAAGCGCAGACAGATCGATTGCATAGAGCGAACTGATTGGTCACCACCGACCTTTGGTCAATAGCTTGAAACACCCCAGTGACTAGACTGTCACTGAGACAGAGCGAACTGAAAAAGTGGGCGCCCGATGCAGGGCAAAGAGGAGGCACTGATGAGCCTGACCATGACCATCGTAATGTTGATTGCCGGCTGGCTGGCTGTGGCCACCGCCATGCTTTGGGGAGTGCTGCGAATTGCGCGGCGTCATCATCCTGTCCAAACCACGCTGGTGGAAAAGGCAGAAGAGCAACGCGTACGCCACGCGACAGTGCATTAAAAGGTAAAAGCCCCCTCACCCTAGCCCTCTCCCTGGGGGAGAGAGCTAGGGTGAGGGGCCTGCTCGAATAGACACCACAAGTCTTCAGTCGAAAAAAAACCGCCTGAACTCTCAGAGTTCAAGCGGCCTTTTGTCTTTCAGCTATTACGCCTGCACAGCCAGCTTCTTCTGCCTGGCACGACGCGACAACATGTTCAGCACTTCAATCCCGGCCGAGAACGCCATGGCCGCATACACATAACCTTTCGGTACATGGGCGCCGAAGCCTTCGGCGATCAGCGTCATGCCGATCATGATCAGGAAGCCCAGAGCCAGCATCACCACCGTCGGGTTGTCGTTGATGAACTTGGCCAGTGGATCAGCCGCCAGCAACATCACCAGCACCGACACAACAACCGCGATGATCATGATCGGCAAGTGCTCGGTCATGCCGACCGCAGTGATGATGCTGTCGATCGAGAAAACCATATCGAGCAACAGGATCTGGCCGATAGCGGCAGCGAAGCCCAAGGTCACGGTCGAGGTGGCCGACTTCGGGTCTTCCGGCGCCGGGTCCATGCTGTGATGGATCTCGGTTGTGGCTTTCCAGACCAGGAACAGACCACCGGCAATCAGGATCATGTCCTTCCAGGAGAAGGCCTGGCCAAGGATCTCAATCACCGGCTCAGTCAACTGCACGATGAACGCGATGGTGCTCAACAGCGCCAGACGCAGAATCAACGCCATGCCGATACCGATGCGCCGCGCTTTCTGGCGATGCTGCTCAGGCAACTTGTTGGTCAGGATCGAAATGAAGATCAGGTTATCGATGCCGAGCACGATTTCCATCACGACCAGTGTGGCCAAGGCAACCCAGGCGGTGGGGCTGGCGGCGAGTTCTAACAGATATTCCATGGGTCAGTCCTGACTCTGTGTAAGACGATTTAGATGGTCTTGGAGGAAGATTCGGAAGTTTCCGAGTCTTTTTCCGATGGTTCTTTTTTCTCGATCAGCCCGCCAGTGGCGTCGCTGAGTGCTTGCTCGGCAGCTTTGTGGGTGTCGTCGATGGCTTGCTTGGCGCTTTCGGCCGCTTTGCCCATCAACTGCTGAGCGCTTTTCTCGGCCTGATCGCAGCCGGTCAAAACCAGTAAAGACGTAAACATCAAAACAGGGAATGTGTATTTCATGAGGCTTCCTTCGAATAAACAGTCAGGGTCACAGACCGACCCTCGATGGCTGGGCATTCTAGGGAGCCAAACACTTCAGGAAAATTCGTATTTTTAGCGGCTATACTTCGGTTTTTACGAACCCAAACATCACTAATGCAGGAGCTGCCGAAGGCTGCGATCTTTTGATCTTGTTTTTACACAGCAACATCAAAAGATCGCAGCCTTCGGCAGCTCCTACAGGGGAAGCGAGTCGATGCTCAATTACCGTCAACTGCATTATTTCTGGGTGGTCGCCAAGACCGGCAGCATCGTGCGGGCCTGCGAGCAGCTGAACCTGACGCCACAAACCATCAGCGGGCAGATTTCGCTGCTCGAGCAAACGTATGGCATTGAATTGTTCAGACGGGTTGGCCGGCAACTGGAGCTCACCGAAGCCGGACGTCAGGCCCTGCCTTTCGCCGAGCAGATGTTTCAACTGGGCGGCGAACTGGAACTGATGCTGCGCGCCCAGCCCAATGAGCAGCAGATCCTGTTCCGCGTTGGCGTCGCCGATGTGGTGCCCAAGTCTATCGTCTATCGCCTGATCGCGCCGACCATGGAGCTGAACGAACCGCTGCGCATTACCTGCCGCGAAGACAAACTCGAGCGATTGCTGGCGGATCTGGCGATTCAGCGCCTGGACCTGGTGATTTCCGACAGCCCGATGCCGTCGCACCTCGACATCAAGGGCTACAGCCAGAAACTCGGTGAATGCGGGATCAGTTTCTTCGCGACCGCCGAACTGGCTGCGCGTTACGGTCAGGATTTTCCGCGCAGTCTGCACGGCGCGCCGCTGTTGATTCCCGGACCGGAAACCGTGGTGCGCAGTCGATTGCAGCGCTGGTTTGCCGAGCAGCAGATCCAGCCGCAAATCGTCGGCGAGTTCGATGACAGTGCCTTGATGCAGGCATTCGGCCAATCCGGCAGCGGGATTTTTATCGGCCCCAGCGTGATTGCCGAGGAAGTGAAGCGCCAGTACGGCGTTCAGTTGATCGGCCAGACCGACGCGGTGACCGAGTCGTTCTATGCCATATCCGTGGAGCGCAAGGTCAAGCACCCCGGCATCGTTGCGATTACCGAAGGTGCCCGACGCGAGCTGTTTACCGCGTTATGAAGCCTCGGCGCAGACGTCGCGCGGCTTGAGCGTCATGAGCACCATGGCGAGGAACACCGACAGCAGAATGAACCCTGCGGCAGCAAACCCGAGGAAGCCCAGGCCCGCGCTGTCGATGACCCGGCCGCCAACCATCGCACCCAGACCGATCCCCAGGTTGGCCCCGGCGATGTTCAGCGATGCTGCGAAGGCCGGCGCTTCCGGCGCGGCTTTCATCAGGCGCACATGGCTGACCAGGAACAATGCCGCCTGAGTCACGCCCCAGATCCCCATAGCCACCGTTAAACCCAGCGGTGAATGAATGTTCGGCACCAGCGACACCATGCCGGCAATCATGAACGCACAGAACAACACCGACGCCCCCAGCGGATGGCGGTCCACTGCACGACCACCCAACGAGTTGCCGATCAAGCCGACCGCGCCGAAGCCCATCAGGCACCAGCCAACCACTGTGCCGTTGAAACCGGCGAGGCGTTCAAGGATGTCGGCCAGATAGGTGTAAACGGTGAACATGCCGCTGAACACCAGAATCGACAGCACGACGTGGCCGATCATCAGCGGGCTGCGCAAGATCTTGAACTGCGAGCTGAAGCTGACCTGATGCTGGTGCAGATCGGTTTTCGGCAGATACACAAACAGCAGCAATGCCTTGGCAAAGGCGATCACCGCCAGAATGCCAAACGCGCTGCGCCAGCCGAACGCATCGGATATCAAGGTGCCGACCGGAATGCCGAACACCGTGGCGCAGACAATGCCGAAGCCGATCTTGGCGATGGCGCGACCGGCAAAGTCCGGGCCGACGATGTCCACCGCCGTTTCACTGGCCAGCGCCCAGAACACCGGCAGCCCCAGCGCCGGAATCAACCGGGCAATTGCCATCACCCAGATGTTCGGCGCAAATGCCGCCACCGTATTGGCCAGACCAAACATGATCAGGATGCTGATAAACAGCTTGCGCCGTTCGAAACGAGCGAAATACGCGGTCAAGAATGGGCCGAACATCGCCACGGTAAAAGCGAATAGAGTCACCAGCAGACCGGCCTGCGGGATGGTGACTTCGAGGTCTCGGGCAATCGCCGGCAGCAGGCCGACGATAACGAATTCCGTGGTCAGCACCGTGAATCCGGCGGCGGACAACAGAAGGATGGGCAACAGCATGGGAAACTCCAACGAAACGACGACACCAGCGATGACCGGAAGGCCCGCTGGCAGAACTTGAAAATGAGGATGCGCAATCTTAACAGAGTGTGCCCGGGCTGACTTGCACAAACCTGTCTATCTTGCTGACAGATCGGGTGGCAGATCGTCACATGCCTGAAGGATAAGGCCTACGCTGTGATAAAGTCCGCGCCCTGAAAAACGTACACCTGTTCAGCGGCCTGTTTAAGGACGTTGAATTTGCGTCAACACTTTCGCTGCGTGGTGATGGTCTGCCCTGGTTTTGCCACCGCCTCACGCAACCTTGTACCCAATAAAAAAACAGAGATGCCGTCATGACCGCTTCATCCCCTTCTCTAATGCAACGCTTGAAAAACCTGAGCCTGGTCACGCAGATCGTGATCGGCCTGATTGCCGGTATCGCCTTGGCGATGTTCGCGCCGGAAGCGGCGAAGTCGACGGCGTTTATCGGCAAGGTTTTCGTTTCGGCGTTGAAAGCCGTGGCGCCGATTCTGGTGTTCGTGCTGGTCATGGCGTCGATCGCCAACCACAAGCACGGCCAGGAAACCCACATCCGTCCGATCCTGTTCCTTTACCTGCTGGGCACGTTCGCAGCGGCGGTGGTTGCCGTGGTCGCGAGCATGGCGTTCCCGTCGAATCTGGTACTGGCCACTGAAAACGTTGCGGTAACGGCGCCGGGCGGTATCGGTGAAGTGCTGCAAAGCCTGCTGCTGAGCGTGGTGGATAACCCGGTCAGCGCGCTGATGAACGCCAACTTCATCGGCATTCTGGCCTGGGCGATCGGCATGGGCATCGCGATTCGTCATGCCGGCGATACTACCCGCGAAGTGCTGGGTGATCTGTCCAACGGCGTCACCGTTATCGTGCGCGTGGTGATTCGCTTCGCCCCTCTGGGGATCTTCGGCCTGGTCGCTTCGACGCTGGCCACGTCCGGTTTCGGCGCGCTGATCGGTTATGCGCACCTGCTGGCGGTGCTGCTGGGCTGCATGCTGTTCGTGGCGCTGGTGATGAATCCGCTGATCGTGTTCTGGAAACTGCGTCGCAACCCGTATCCGCTGACCCTCAAGTGCCTGCGCGAAAGCGGCATCACTGCATTCTTCACCCGCAGTTCGGCGGCGAACATTCCGGTCAACCTGGAATTGAGCAAGCGTCTGGGCCTGCACGAAGACACGTACTCGGTATCGATCCCGCTGGGTGCGACGATCAACATGGCCGGCGCGGCGATTACCATCACCGTGCTGACCCTGGCTGCAGTGCACACGCTGGGCATCGCCGTGGATATTCCGACGGCGATCCTGCTCAGTGTCGTCGCCGCAATCTGCGCCTGCGGCGCCTCGGGTGTGGCTGGTGGCTCGCTGTTGCTGATCCCGCTGGCGTGCAGCCTGTTCGGTATTCCAAGCGAAATCGCCATGCAGGTGGTTGCAGTCGGTTTCATCATCGGCGTGCTGCAGGATTCCGCCGAGACCGCGCTGAACTCCTCCACCGACGTGCTGTTTACCGCAGCGGCGTGCCTGGGTGAGGAAGAGAAAGCTCGACGCACCGCGTAACACCTGCAGGAGTGAGCCTGCTCGCGATTGCGGTGTGTCCTCAGATAATGTGGCTGACACGACCCTATCGCGAGCAGGCTCACTCCTACAAAAAGCATTAAAAAGCCCGCCAAGGCGCAAACCTTGGCGGGCTTTTTTGTTGCCGAGTGTTTTAGAACGCGCCCATGTAATCGCGTTTGCCCACTTCAACACCGTTATGACGCAGCAAGGCGTAAGTGGTGGTGACGTGGAAGAAGAACTGCGGCAGACCGTAGGTCAGCAGGTAGGACTGGCCACTGAAGCGCTTCTCTTTTGGCGTGCCCGGACGGGTGACGATTTCGATGCCATCCTTGCCATCGATCTGCTCAGGCTTGATCTCGCCGATGAAGGCCAGCACCTTGGCGATCAAGGCTTGCAGCTCGGCGAAGGTAGTTTCGCTGTCGTCGTATTTCGGGATTTCGACTTCAGCCAGACGCGCCGAAACACCTTTGGCGAAGTCCACGGCAATCTGCACCTGACGGGTCAGCGGGAACATGTCCGGGAACAGGCGCGCTTGCAGGAAGGCGTTCGGGTCGATGTTTTTCTCGGTGGCGTGGGCTTCAGCCTTTTTCAGGACATCGCTCAGGGCGTTGAGCATTTGTTGAAAAACCGGGACGGATGCGGCGTACAGGGAAATGGTCATGGCAGTCTCATGTAGTGGCTGGGTGGAACATGGGGGCGATTATAGCCATGCTTGATGACCACACGGCTTGCCTTTTGTTTGGCAAGGATTACGCTAGGCGCCTTCGACTGCTGAGGGAACGCGCGATGACCACCGAACCAGAATCCACCTTCGACGAACCACGGCTTAACGCCACGGAAATCCGTATCCTCGGTTCGTTGATCGAGAAACAGGCGACCAGCCCGGAAACCTACCCGTTGACCCTCAACGCACTGGTCACCGCCTGCAATCAGAAAACCAGCCGTGAACCGGTGATGAACCTGACCCAGGGCCAGGTTGGCCAGAGCCTGCGCGCCCTCGAAGGTCGCGGTTTTGCCAAGCTGGTCATGGGCAGTCGTGCCGACCGCTGGGAGCACAAGGTCGACAAGGCGCTGGAACTGGTGCCGGCGCAGGTGATTCTGACGGGGCTGCTGTTTCTGCGCGGCCCGCAAACCATCAACGAACTGCTGACCCGCAGCGGACGCATGCATGATTTCGAAGATGCCGAGCAGGTACTGCATCAGCTGGAGCGCTTGATTGCTCGCGGGCTGGCGGTGTTGATTCCACGTCAGTCCGGGCAGCGCGAAGATCGTTACACCCATGCGCTGGGCGATCCGGCGGATATCGAGGTCATTCTGGCGGCGCGGCAGAATCCTCAGGAACGCGGCGCGGGTGGCGGTGTTTCGGTGGAGCGTATCGAAGAGCTGGAGGCGCGGATTGCGGCGCTGGAAGAGCGTCTGGCACGCCTCGAGTAAATACCACCGAACCCTTGTAGGAGTGAGCCTGCTCGCGATAGCGATTTGTCCGGAAAACAGCTTTCGAATGTGCCACTGCTATCGCGAGCAGGCTCACTCCTACAAGGATCTATGCACTACTCGCCATCCCAGTAATCCACCCCATCCGCTTGTCGCGCCACAGCGACAAAGCCTGACGCATTGCCCTCAGCATCCACCGCGAAGTTGTCCATCACCGCATATTTGTTCGAATCCGGGTATTCGCAAATATCCGGCTGCTGCTGGGTGCTGACTGCCAGATAACGCAGTTCGCCCGCGCTGGTATTGATGATCTGGTGCGCCATCTCCGGGCCGCCCGCTGGGCAGGCAATCACATCACCTTCCCGGATCGGGAATCGCTCGGCGCCAAGACGCACCTCGCCCTCCCCGGCCACCACGTAGAACATTTCCTCATTGACCCGATGGCTGTGAAACGGGCTGCCGCGCATGCCCGGTGGCAGTGCATACAGGCGATAGCCGAGTTTCTGTGCACCGAGTTGCAGGCCTATCCGCGCTGAGCGTTGCTGGTAACGTGCGGCGGTTTCGCCCTCGGGAGACAGGGCTTCGGGCAGCGGTTCGAGTTCGACCTGATGCAGATTGAGAATGCGCGGGGGCATGCTGACCTCGGTTTTTGTGGGTGGGCAAGTCTGTGCTTGCTGGCCAAGCAGTATAGGCAACCCGATACACCGCAGTGACTTCATCGCTGGCAAGCCAGCTCCCACAGGGATCTCCGGTGAACACAATACCTGCGTATCACCAAGACCCAATGTGGGAGCTGGCTTGCCAGCGATGGGGCCTGCTCACTCACCGCATGACTTTCAGCTACGCGCAAACTCCACCGCCGCCTGAAACTGCTCTTCAGTCGGCCGGACGCCCGTATAAAGCACAAACTGCTCCAGCGCCTGGATCGCAATCACCTCCAGCCCGGTAATCACTCGTTTGCCTTCAGCCCGTCCGCGCACGATCAGCGGTGTTTCCGATGGAATCGCCACCACATCAAACACAGTCTCCGCCGCTTTGATCACCTCAGGCTCAAACGCCAGCTGCCCTGCTTCCGGGCCACCGTCCATCCCGACCGGAGTGACGTTGATCAGCATCTGCGGCCGTTCATCACCCAGCTCTGCCTGCCAGCGATAGCCCAGCGAGTCCGCGAGTGCACGCCCGGCACGTTCGTTACGGGCGACGATCAAGCCGTTTTTGTAACCGCCATCGCGCAGGGCACTGGCCACAGCCTTGGCCATGCCGCCGCTGCCGCGCAGGGCGAAGGTCGATGCCTTGGGCACCGCGTGGGTTTCCAGCAATTGTGCGATGGCGATGTAGTCGGTGTTGTAAGCCTTGAGATGGCCATTGGTGTTGACGATGGTATTGATCGACTGAATCGCCGCTGCCGACGCATCCAGTTCATCGACCAGCGCAATACTGGCCTCCTTGAACGGCATCGACACGCCGCAGCCGCGAATGCTCAGCGCACGAATCCCGCTGACCGCGCCGGTCAGATCCTTGCTGGCGAAGGCTTTGTAATAGAAATTCAGGCCCAACTGCTCATACAAATGGTTATGAAAACGCAGACCGAAATTACCAGGCCGTGCGGACAGGGACATGCACAACTGGGTGTCTTTGTTCGGGTTCATCTGCATGAAACTTCTCCTTCAAACGCACTTTCGGATGGACGGGATTAGCCAGCCCATCGGGTTCTGTTCGATCATATTGGCGGGTCTGTACGCGATGGCGTTACCGCTGAGCGCCCGGTAAAGAAAACGGTACAGACCTTACACAAAATTTACCCGGCGGCTGTGCTGAATTTCAAAAAAACGCTGTCTTAGAAGTATCCCCGCGACGACTGCGGGCCTGGTTCAGGCCCTGCCGCCGGGTCGAAGAACCGAGGAATTATCATGATTCGTAAACTCCCCATTATGGCACTGTTGATTGGCGCACTCGCGGTCACAGGACAGGCAGAAGCCGGTGGTGGCCATGGCTGGCAAGGCCCTGCGGTGTTTGGCGCGATCGTCGGCTCGGCCATCATCGGCTCGGCGCTGATCAATCAGGATCGGCCGGTGTACGTCCAGCAACAGCCGGTTTACGTTCAGCCCCAACCGGTTTACGTGCAACAACCGCCCCCACCGGTTTATTACCAACCGGCCCCGGTTTATGTGCAGCAACCGGTGTATATCCAACAGGCGCCCGTCTATTACGGCCCGCCTCGCGGTTATTACGGTCGGCCACAGGGTTATTACGACCGGCCACACGGTTACTACGGTGGCCCACGCTGGTAACCGAAATACAGAGCCCCGCTTTGATAGCGGGGCTTTTTTGTGACCGTCGGTCGGCCAGCGTCTGAAAAAATCTCGCCAAGGTCGCTGTGAGGACAGTTTCAACAGCTAAAGTCGGCATGATGGATTTGACCGTTGGGGGTAAAACATACAACGGTCATTTATTTGTCATGACGGAACCGCAAGCTGAATCCGTCCGTAAACAACAGGTTGATAACAACAAGGACGACTCCATGCCAACACAAAATCCGCACCGCATCGTCGGCTTGTGCACCTCCAGCAAGGTGTACAGCGCACTGACCGAGCTCAAGCACCTGGAAGGCCACCGCTGCGCCAAGTTTCTTTCGCTGCTGGCCGAGAACCTTGTGCACAAAGGCCTGCTCAATGAGCGCGAAGTGATGCACATGCTTGATCAAGTGGTCGATTGAAACAGCCCTCACTGTTATCAATGACCACTATCGAAAGCGTTGATTGTCCCTGAGAACGCCGAGTCCCTAAGGTAGCGCCATCGATTGATGGAGGTCCTTGTCATGGCTCAGGTTCAAATCATGTCCGTTGTTGGCAGCGCCGTTCCCGCCTCACTCAGAGAGCTGGGATTGCTCGCCTGTTGGTATCTGATGCGTGACGGCGAGCCGATCAGCGGCCCGCTCACGTCCTTGCCGGCAGCGCAGGCACTGTCGCAACAGGTCGCCGGCGCGCGGTTTCATGTTTAAGGCAACTGCACCTTGGGTTTGGTTTCGATAAACAGCGCCCAGCTGGACATGAACAGCGCGGCAATCAAAGGTCCGATCACAAACCCGTTCAAGCCGAACACTGCCAGGCCACCGAGGGTCGAGATCAGAATCATGTAGTCGGGCATCCGCGTGTCCTTGCCCACCAGAATCGGGCGCAGCACGTTATCCACCAGACCGATCACAAAGATGCCGAACAACCCCAGCACGACGCCCTGCCAGATCATCCCGCTGAGCAGGAAGTAGAGCGCCACCGGCGCCCAGACAATCCCCGCCCCCACCGCTGGCAACAGCGACAGAAACGCCATCAATACCGCCCACAGCAACGCGCTGGGGATATCGAGAAACCAGAAAATCGCCCCGCCCAAAGCCCCTTGAGTGATCGCGACCACCAGGTTGCCCTTGACCGTCGCCCGCACCACGCGGTTGAACTTCAGCTGCAATCGACGCTTGTGGCTCTCCTCCAGCGGCACGGCGGTACGCACCTTGCGCGCCAGTTCGGCGCCGTCGCGCAAAAAGAAGAACAACAGATAGAGCATGATGAAAAAACTCACCACGAATTCGAATGTGCCCTGACCAAAACTGAAGGCCTGACTCGCCAGCACCTGGCTGCCCTGCATCGCCGACTTGACGATTTTCTCGCGCAACCCATTCAGCTCACCCATGCCGAAACGGTCCAGCAGGTTCTGGAAATACGGCGGCAAGCTCTGTTTGAACTGCGCCAGATACGCCGCGATGTCCAGCTCGCCGCTTTCGATATTCTTGTAGACCGACGCGCCTTCCTGCACCAGCAATAAGCTGATGATGATCACCGGCAGAATCGCGATCACCAGACAGATGCTCAACGTGCACAGCGACGTCAGGTTGCGCTCCCAGCCGAATTTCATCTGCAATTTGCGCTGCATCGGTGCGAACAGAATGCCGAGGATCACCGCCCAGAACACCGCGCCATAGAACGGCAACAGAATCCAGATGAAGGCCACCGTCACCAGTAACAGCAACACCGTCAGCGATTTGAATTGAATACTTTTTTGGTTCATGTCCAGTCCATGTCAGTCAGGCGCCATGCACGCCAGCCCAACTTAGTCAGCCGCCGCCCGCGCGAGTGCCATCTTTATTCAAGGAGCATAGATCCAGATCAATAAGCCCAGCGGACAACCGCACTACCCTGCCGCGCTTTTGCGAGCGCTGCCGCCATGACTCCCACCTCCACTCCCGCCGCCCCCGAACTGCTCGCCCCCGCCGGCACCCTGAAAAACATGCGTTACGCCTTCGCCTATGGTGCCGATGCGGTCTATGCCGGCCAGCCGCGCTACAGCCTGCGGGTGCGCAACAATGAATTCGATCACGCCAATCTGGCACTGGGTATTCGTGAAGCTCAGGCGCAGGGCAAGCGCTTCTACGTGGTCGTCAACATCGCGCCGCACAACGCCAAGTTGAAAACGTTTCTCAAGGACCTGGCGCCGGTCATCGAGATGGCGCCGGACGCACTGATCATGTCCGACCCGGGGCTGATCATGCTGGTGCGCCGGCATTTCCCGCAGATGCCGATCCACCTTTCCGTGCAGGCCAACACGGTGAATTGGGCGAGCGTCGAGTTCTGGCAGCAACAGGGTTTGAGCCGGATCATCCTGTCCCGCGAACTGTCGCTGGAAGAAATCGGCGAAATCCGCGAGCAGGTGCCGGGCATGGAGCTGGAGGTGTTCGTTCACGGCGCGCTGTGCATGGCTTATTCCGGACGTTGCCTGCTCTCCGGTTACATGAACAAACGTGATGCCAATCAGGTCACCTGCACCAACGCCTGCCGCTGGAAATACTCGGCGCAGGAGGCCACCGAGAATCAGCTTGGCGAGATCGTCCAGACCTTCCAGCCCGAGCCAACCCTGGGCCTCGGCGCGCCGACCGATCAGGTGTTTCTGCTGCAGGAAGCCAATCGCCCTGACGAATTGATGCCCGCCTTCGAGGATGAGCACGGCACCTACATCATGAACGCCAAGGACCTGCGCGCGGTACAGCACGTCGAGCGCCTGACCCGCATGGGCGTGCATTCACTGAAGATCGAGGGCCGGACCAAATCGCACTTTTACTGCGCGCGCACCACACAGGTGTATCGCCGGGCGATTGATGATGCGGTGGCCGGGCGCGAGTTCGATCGCAGCCTGATGAACGATCTGGAGTCACTGGCCCAGCGCGGCTACACCGAGGGTTTCCTGCGTCGTCATGTACACGACGAGTATCAGAATTATCTGCATGGCAGCTCGGTGTCGGAGCGTCAGCAGTTTGTCGGAGAGCTGACCGGTGAACGGCGTGACGGGTTGGCCGAGGTCAAGGTGAAGAATCGGTTTGCGCTGGGTGATCATCTGGAATTGATGACGCCCGGCGGCAACTTTCATTTCGATCTGCATGAATTGAAGAATCTGAAGGGTGAAGCGATCGAAGTGGCGCCTGGTGATGGGCATACGGTGTATGTGCCGATTCCGGACGGGGTGGATTTGCGCTTTGGGTTGTTGATGCGCGACCTCAAGCCAAACTAACCAGCTCCATCATCCACACGAACCCGTGTAGGAGCTGCCGAAGGCTGCGATCTTTTGACTTGGATTTAAAAAAGCAAAATCAAAAGATCGCAGCCTTCGGCAGCTCCTACAGGGTGATGTGTTCGGAGCATAAAGGACGGCTGGGTCAGGTGAATTCTTCACGCAACATCGCCACAAACGCCTCGCGCGCCGGGTGCACCCCGGCGTTTTCATGCCAATAAAACAGATTGTCGATGGCCGTCAGTTCGGGGAACTCATAGCCCACACACCCCGCGCCTTTGGCGTATTGCTCGAACACCCCTTTGGGCACCAAAGCCACGCCCGCTCCCGCACTGACGCACCCGACAATGGCCCCGTAACTGGCCAGGCTGACAATCGGCAACGCCTGCCCCTGACGCAATAACCAATGCTCCAGCGCCGCCCGATACGGACAGCCTTGCGGCCACATGAACACGGTTTTGTCCTGCAGATCATCGATGCCGCGCACCGGCCCGAACGACGTCGAGGCAATCAGCAGCAACTCTTCGCGATACATCGGTGTGCGTTTCAGATGCGAGCGCTCAACATCCACCGCGACAATCGCGCCGTCGAGGCGATGGCTCAGCGTGTCGTCGAGCAACTGGCCCCAGGAGCCGGTGGTGAGTTCCAGCGCGACCTGCGGAAAACGCTTGTGAAACTTTGCCAGCAGCCGTGGCAAACGCCCGGTGGCCGACGATTCGATGGCGCCGATGCGCAACGGCCCGGATGGCTCGGCCGAAGGATCAACTGCGCGTTTGGCCTCCGCCGTCAGCGCCAGAATTTTCTGCGCATAGGCAAGAAACGTCTGCCCTGCCGGGCTGATCCGCAACCCACGCCCCTCACGCAGAAACAGTGCAACGCCCAACTCCGCCTCCAGCGCCTTGATCCGCGCGGTGATGTTCGACGGCACGCAGAACAGTTTTTCCGCCGCCCGGGCGATGCTGCCCTCCTCGGCCACGGTCTTGAACATACGGATTTGTGCCAGCTCCATATTCATCACTCTGAGTGAACATTCAGCGCAGTATAAGTCAGTTGTGGCGAATGATTGGACCCCCGGATACTTGGCGCATCATGCCTACTGGTGCTCGATCATGCCGCCCCCTTCTTCGCTGAAAATCTTACTGGCCATGGCGTTTGTCGTCGGCTGCTGAGCGTATTCGCCAACCGGAATACACATCGGCCTGCAAGCCTACGATCCCGGGCACCTGGCGTTGCTGCGGTTTCTGTTGGCGTCGTTGTTCATGGCGGTGATTGCCGCGTTCAAAGGTATTCAGCTTCCCCGCGTGAGGGATGTACCGCTGCTGTTCGCCTTGGGTTTCTTTGCGGTCAGCCTGCACCACGTCGCGCTGAACATCGGCCAGCAAAGCGTCAGCGCCGGGGCGTCGAGCGTGCTGGCGCAATCAAGTCCGCTGTTCAGCACGCTGCTGGCGCGTTTTGTCTTCAGGGATCAGGTCAGTGTCTGGCGTTGGGGCTGCGTGTTGCTGGGTTTGGTCGGCGTGGCGATTGTGGTCAGCGGTGATCGTGGAGTGGGCGAGATCGACGCGCATGGCTTGCTGATCTTGCTGGCGGCGGTTTCATGGAGCATTTATTTCGCCCTGCAAAAGCATCACGCCCGACGCTATGACGGCTTGAGTCTGACGTGCTACGCGGTGTGGTCGGGGACGTTGCTATTGCTGATTTACCTGCCGGGTTGAGCGACGCGGTAATGAAAGCGCCGCTGCGGGTGCAATGGGCGGTGTTGGCGCTGGGTGTGTTTCCGAGTGCCCTGGCCTATCTGGCGTGGGGGTTTGTGCTCAGGCATATGGATTTGAGTCGGGCGACCATGACCCTGTACCTGATTCCGCCGACGGCGATGGGGATTGCGTCGGTGGGGCTGGGCGAGCGGCCGACCCTGTTGATGCTTGTGGGCTCGGCGGTGGTGTTGGTGAGTGTGCTGGCGTTGAATCTGGAGCGGCGGTTTTGGGTGGGGCGGACTGCCGGGGTTTGATCGTTGATATCTACTGATGCTGCCGCCGCCATCGCTGGCAAGCCAGCTCCCACATTGAATGCATTCTCCGGGGAGATCCTTTGTGGCTGCCGCCGCCATCGCTGGCAAGCCTGCTCCCACAGGGTTCGGGGTTGTACAAAGGTTCTGCTGCACACCCGCATAACCTGTGGGAGCTGGCTTGCCAGCGATGGGGCAAGCACAGACATCACATCAATCAGAGCCAGATCCACTCAGCGCCGATCATCCGACAACGGCGTCGGCTCATCCGCCGGCGGCATGTCTTCATCTGCTGGCGGATCCTTCCAGTCTTCCGGCCGATCGGCGTCACTCAACGGATCGCGCCCCGGAGTCATCCCTGGCGGTGCATCGTGATCGCCCAGTGACGGCTCATCGGTGCCGGGCACCGGAAGGGTTGGGTCGGTGGGAAGAACTCCCCCCTGAAACAGCAAGTCGTTAGCCATGACGCACCTCACCAAGGAGGTCCGGAAAACCCGGGCCGTGCAATTTGGAAGCGGCCCCGTGAGCGACGTGCCATCGAACAGACCAACGGCGCTCAACCCTGTGCGAGGAACCGGTCGCGACTGTTGGTCAGATGCAGCCACATGGCTGCCCGCGCTGCATCCGGATCCTGGCGCTTGATCGCATTCAGAATCGCCTCGTGCTCCAGATTGGCCAGTTGCCCCAGCTTGCTCAAGTCCGCCGCCCCGCGCTCGACTGCATTGACCCGCGCGCGCGGAATCATCGCATTGCCCAAGTGCTGCATGATCTCGCTGAAGCAGACGTTGCCGGTGGCCTCGGCGATCAGCAGATGAAAGCGCCGGTCGGCCTCGACGCAACTGTCGTTGTTGGCCAACAGACGTTGATAGTCATCCAGCGCCTGGCGCATCTGCAGCACTTGCTGCTCGCTACGGCGTTGCGCTGCCAAAGCGGCGGCTTGCGTCTCCAGGCCCATGCGCAATTCAAGGATGCTGCGCACCCCGAGCGCGGTGTCGACGTTCAGCCGCAACCCCTGCTCCGGCGCCCGCTCGATTACGAACGTGCCGATGCCATGCCGTGTCTCGACCAGCCCCGACGCCTGCAATTTGGAAATCGCCTCGCGCACCACCGTGCGGCTGACCCCGTGCTCCTGAACGATGGAATTCTCCGACGGCAATTTGTCGCCGGGCGACATCTGCCCGAGCAGGATGCTCTGGGTGAGCTTCTCCACCAGGTCATGGGCCAGGTTGTGCGCGCGTTTGCGCGCGGGGGCGTCGAGGTCTTCTTGCATGGTCGGTTCCGGTGAACGGGGCTTGCGGATCGTAGCACTGCGGGGATGGCTGACAAGGTCCATTTTACTCCTCCGACCCCGACCAACTTGTATGACAACACTTGATAGCGGCGCAAAATATAGTTCGCGAATCAGCACTTTCTCAGAAAAAAAAGCCACGAAACTCAAAAATACATGTCCGCAGAACAGACGAGACCCAATAAAATCGGACTGTACGACCGGAAAAGTATAAAAAACCTGCATCACCAAAGAATTTAATCGGTCGCTCCCACTTGTAGGACAAAAAAACCTAGTTGTATGATGTCTATCAACATCGCAGTACCCAGCCCTACCCCGCATAAAAATAATCAGTGGGAGAAAACCTAGTGAAAACCTCCGTCTCCGGGATGAACGAGGGCGTTGATGCAACGCTGGCGTCCGCCATCTCGAAAGTGAAACGCCACGTCCTGCCGCTCTTCGTGATCATGTTCATCGTCAATTACATTGACCGGGTGAACATCGGTTTCGTCCGTACCCACATGGAACATGACCTGGGCATTGGCGCCGCCGCTTACGGCTTCGGCGCCGGCCTGTTCTTCATCGGTTATGCGCTGTTCGAAGTCCCCTCCAATATGCTCTTGCAGAAAGTCGGCGCGCGCATCTGGCTGACCCGAATCATGTTCACCTGGGGCGTGGTCGCTACCTGCATGGCGTTCATCCAGAACGAAACCCACTTCTACATTCTGCGTTTCCTGCTTGGCGTCGCCGAAGCCGGGTTCTTTCCCGGGGTGATCTACTACTTCACCCGCTGGCTGCCCGGCGCCGAACGCGGCAAGGCCATTGCGATCTTCCTCAGCGGCTCGGCTATTGCGTCCCTGATCTCCGGCCCGCTGTCCGGCCTGCTACTGCAAATCAACGGGCTGGGCATGCACGGCTGGCAATGGATGTACTTTATTGAAGGGATGTTTTCGGTGTGCCTGTGCGTGTTCGTCTGGTTCTGGCTCGACGCCAAACCTCACGATGCGAAATGGCTGAGCCGCGCCGAACAGGACGCACTCGTCACGGCCATCGACGACGAACAGAAGGCCCGCGAAGCCGCCACACCGATCCGGCCATCAATGGGCAAACTGCTCAAGGATCGGCAGATCCTCCTGTTCTGCCTGATCTACTTTTTCATCCAGTTGACGATCTACGCCGCGACCTTCTGGCTGCCGAGCATCATCAAGAAAATGGGCGACCTCAGCGACGTGCAGGTCGGGTTGTTCAACTCGATTCCGTGGTTGCTGTCGATTGTCGGCATGTACGCCTTCGCCTCCCTGTCCACCAAATGGAAACACCAGCAGGCATGGGTCGCCACCGCCCTGTTGATCGCTGCAGCGGGGATGTTCATGTCCACCACTGGCGGGCCGATCTTCGCCTTCGTCGCGATCTGCTTTGCGGCGCTGGGTTTCAAGTCGGCTTCGTCGCTGTTCTGGCCGATACCGCAGGCGTATCTGGATGCGCGAATTGCCGCCGCCGTGATCGCGCTGATCAACTCGGTGGGCAACCTTGGCGGTTTCGTTGCGCCAACCACTTTCGGTCTGCTCGAAGAACACACCGGCTCGATTCAGGGTGGCCTCTACGGCTTGGCCGCTACCTCGATCATTGCCGCGATCATCGTCTTCTTCGCCCGCACCAAGCCGAAGCCGGCTGCGGATATTGCTATAGCTGAAACTGCGCCGAAACACGCCTGATTCTGAAAGATACGAAAAGGATAAAAACAATGAACGCACACGACACCGCCAAAGCCCCGATCATCACTGACATGCAGGTCATTCCGGTGGCCGGACACGACGGCATGCTGCTTAATCTGAGCGGCGCCCACGGGCCATTTTTCACCCGCAACATCGTCATTCTCAAGGACAACGCCGGCCACACCGGTGTCGGTGAAGTACCCGGTGGCGAGCGCATTCGCCAGACGCTGGAAGACGCTCGCAGCCTGGTCATCGGCAGCCCGATCGGCACGTATCAAAAGATGCTCAATCAAGTCCGCCAAACCTTTGCCGACCGCGATGCCGGCGGCCGCGGCCTGCAAACCTTCGACCTGCGCATCACTATTCACGCGGTCACCGGCCTCGAAGCCGCGCTGCTCGACTTGCTCGGTCAACACCTCGACGTGCCGGTCGCGGCGCTGCTCGGCGAAGGCCAGCAACGCGATGAAGTGAAGATGCTTGGCTACCTGTTTTACGTCGGCGATCAGCGCGAAACCGACCTCGCCTACCGCAGCGAACCGGACGCCGACAACGACTGGTTCCGCGTGCGTCACGAGAAGGCCATAACCGCCGAAGCCGTGGTCCGCCTCGCCGAAGCGGCCCACGCGAAATACGGCTTCAAGGATTTCAAGCTCAAGGGCGGCGTGCTCAGTGGCGACGCGGAAATCGAAGCGGTGACGGCGCTGGCCGAACGCTTCCCGCAGGCGCGCATCACCCTCGACCCGAACGGCGCCTGGTCACTCAAGGAAGCGATCCGCTTGTGCCGCGACCAGCATCAGGTTCTGGCGTATGCGGAAGATCCGTGCGGTGCGGAAAACGGTTATTCCGGCCGCGAAGTCATGGCTGAATTTCGCCGCGCCACCGGCCTGAAAACCGCCACCAACATGATCGCCACCGACTGGCGCGAAATGGGTCATGCGATCCAGTTGCAATCGGTGGACATCCCGCTGGCCGACCCGCACTTCTGGACCATGCAGGGTTCCGTGCGCGTGGCGCAGATGTGCCATGAGTGGGGGCTGACCTGGGGCTCGCACTCCAACAACCACTTCGATATTTCGCTGGCGATGTTCACCCACGTTGCGGCGGCGGCACCGGGTGAAATCACCGCCATCGACACCCACTGGATCTGGCAGGACGGCCAGCGCCTGACCAAGGCACCGCTGCAAATCGTCGACGGTTGCGTGCAGGTGCCGAAGACCTCGGGGCTGGGTGTGGAGCTGGATATGGATCAAGTCGCCAAGGCTCACGAACTGTACAAAGGCATGGGCCTGGGCGCACGGGATGACAGCGTGGCGATGCAGTTTCTGATTCCGGGCTGGAAGTTCGATAACAAGCGGCCGTGTCTGGTGCGCTGATTTCCGAAAACAACACTGATCCCCTGTAGGAGCTGCCGAAGGCTGCGATCTTTTGATCTTGTCTTTTAAGATCAAAAGATCGCAGCCTTCGGCAGCTCCTACAGGAGGTTGTGCCAGCTTCAGAGCTGTAGCAACCAGTTTTTAAACGCATTCATCGCCGTCGTTTCCGGCCGCGACTGCAACCGTGTCAGCCAGTAACTCCCGGTCGTGATCTCGATCGCGAACGGCTGGCGAATCGCATCCGCCGCCAGTTGCCGGGCAAACATCAGCGGCGGGGCCAGCGCCACGCCACTGCCCTGCAACGCCGCTTCCATCATCGCCAGCGACGAGTCGAACATGATGCTTTGCGGTGGCGCTGCCTGTGTCGCCAGACCCGCCGCCTGAAACCACGCCGGCCATTCATCGGTGCGATAGGACCGCAGCAACGTCTGCTGCAACAGGTCGCCCGGCGTGTGCAATTGCCGGGCGATATCCGGCACGCACAGCACTGATAGCGGCGCATCGAGCACGCGCATCGCCTCGATACCGTGCCAGGCCCCGGCACCAAAACGGATCGCGTAATCCAGCCCTTCGGCGGCAACGTCCACGCGATTGTTGTTTGTCGACAGCCGTAAATCTATGAGCGGATGTTTCGTCCGGAAGTCCGCAAGCCTCGGCAACAGCCAACCCACGGCGAACGTGCCGACCGCGCCGACGGTCAACATCTCGCGATACTGTCCACCGGCAAGGCGTTCGAGGATCTGCGCGATGTGGTCAAACGAAGTGCTCAACACCGGCAGCAACGTTTCGCCTTCACTGGTCAGCATCAGCCCGCGGGGCAGGCGTTTGAACAGTGTTACGTTGAGCTGCGCTTCGAGGCTTTTGACCTGATGACTGACGGCGGCCTGGGTCACGCACAGCTCCACGGCAGCTCGAGTGAAACTCAAGTGACGCGCCGATGCTTCGAAAGCGCGCAGTGCGTTGAGCGGCAATTGTGGTCGAATCATGCCCAGTCCCAAATTTTTCTAATGGCTAATCCGAGATTTCGTCGTTTGTCGATTCACGTCGGACTGCCTAAATTGTCGGCGCTGATCAGCCGTCCATTACAAAAATCGCCCGCAGTATAGCGGGACACCATCATCAACACTCATGGAGAGTGGTTCATATATGTCATCCATCAACCCGACCAAAGCCTTTTCCTACGGTGCATTTAGCCTGATCTTTGGTGCCGCCACTTGCCTGGGCGCTCCGCAAACCGATGAGCAACTGCAAGCGCTGGTCAAGGCCGCCGTCACGCCGGTGATGCAGCAACAGAACATTTCTGGCCTGGCCGTTGCGCTGACCATCAACGGCCAGCCGCATTACTTTAACTACGGCGTCGCCAACAAGGACTCCGGGCAGAAGGTCAGCGAAAACACCCTGTTCGAAATCGGCTCGGTGAGCAAAACCTTCACCGCCACATTGGCCGGTTACGCGCAGGCCACGGGCAAACTGGACCTGTCGACCAAGGCCAGCACGCTCTGGCCGGAGTTAAAAGGCAGCGCCTTCGACAACATCAGCGTGCTGCAACTGGGCACCTACAGCGGGGGGGGACTGCCGCTGCAATTTCCCGCTGACGCGGATTCGGCGGACAAGATGCTCGGCTATTACCAGCAGTGGAAACCCGCGTATCCGCCGGGCAGCCATCGCCTGTATTCCAACCCCAGCCTCGGTTTGTTCGGCTATCTGACGGCCAAAAGCCTCGGCCAACCCTTTGCTCAGGCGATGACTGAAACCCTGCTGCCGAAACTGGGCCTCAAGCACACCTTCATTGAAGTGCCCGCCTCCGAAGCGAAGCTCTACGCGCAGGGGTACGACAAGAATGACAAACCGGTTCGCGTCAGCCCCGGCGCACTGGACGCCGAAGCCTACGGCATCAAGACCAGTGCGGCGGATCTGCTGCGTTACGTCGAGGCCAACCTCAAGCCTGCGAACCTTGAACAGCCAATGCAAAAAGCCATCGCCGCGACCCACACCGGTTACTACACCGTCGGCGATATGACTCAGGGTCTGGGATGGGAGCGCCACTCCTACCCGATCAGCCTGGACAAGCTGCAAGCCGGCAACTCGACGCCGATGGCGATGGAGCCGCACACGGTCAAATGGCTGAACCCGCCACAACCTGAACCGGCCAATGTGCTTTACAACAAAACCGGCGCAACCGGCGGTTTCGGTGCGTACGTGGCGTTTGTGCCATCGAAGGATATTGGCATTGTGATTCTGGCCAACAAGAACTACCCGAATGCGGAACGGGTGAAGATTGCGCATGAGATTTTTGGTGGGTTGACCGATTAAAGATCAAAAGATCGCAGCCTTCGGCAGCTCCTACATTGACCGAGTGAAAACCCGATCCTGTAGGCGCTGCCGCAGGCTGCGATCTTTTTTCGTGAAGAGACTGTCTGTGGTCAGGGAATGATCTGTGGCGAGGGGATTTATCCCCGTTGGGCTGCGAAGCGGCCCCAGTCCAGACAGCCAAGGTTTGTCTGAAACAGATAAATCCCCCAAACACAGGCATGCCCTCTCAACACAGCTAAATCCCTGACCACAGGGTTTTAAACGGGCAAAAAATGGGCGACTTGCAAAGGTCGCCCATTTTTTGGATTCAGATCCCGCCATCAATCATTCGGCATTTCTGGCGGCTTGGTCGGTTTGGCGGGTTTGCTCGGCTTGGCGCCTTTCGCACCTTTGGCCGGTTCAGGTTCGGCAGCGGCAGGGGTCTGGGCTGCTGCGGCGGCGGCCGCTTCTTTCTCGGCCATAGGCATGGCGTCGATGGTGTCGAAGATTTTCTTCAGGTCGACGGCCTTCGCGTCATCCCCCGAGGCGGAGAGTTTGGTCTCGCCGTCCTTGCCCACCAGGAACACTTTCGGATAAGCCCCGGCGCCCAGTTTCAGCGAGCGCAGAAGAGCCATGGTGTCCTGCTGGCCCATGTCCTTGCCGTCGAGCTGACCCGACATATTGAGGATGGTGTAAACCTTGATGTTGCGATCGGCGACGCCTTTTTTGTTGGCGGGGTCCTCCAGCGACTTTTTCAGGCTTACCCACACCGGGTCGACAGTGCTTTGCGCGATCACGATCAGCGGTCGGGCGCGGCCTCTGTCCCCGGCAATCGGCGAATCGTTGTCAGCGGCGAACAGGGGGCCGGCAACTGCCAGCAAGAGTGTCAGGGTCAGTGACCTTATGAGCATGCGCATCTCCTTTTGATATCCACGCTCTAATGATTGCGCATCACGGCGATTGTTCCGGGGTATCCGGCAAATATCTGTCGCCCTGCCAGAAGCTTAGGTCAGGCCCGACATTGCGCAACTGCACAAACGCGATTGCCACGCCAATTTGATTACCGTTCAAGAGCGCATTAGGGTGGCTGTTCTGCTCACGAAATGGAGGTCACCGCGTGCACATTGATTACCTGTGCGATCACCCTGAATTGATCGAAGAACTGGCCGAACTCAACTTCAAGGAGTGGGGTAGCTTTCGTCCCGGCGACACCCTTGCTGCCCGCACCGAACGCATGCGTGCGGCGTGCGGCAAAGGTGCGATCCCCAGTGTCGTGGTTGCGATTGAAGACGGCAGGTTACTGGGCGGCGCACTGCTGATCGACAGTGACATGAAAGTCCGCCCCGAACTCACGCCCTGGCTGGCCGGGGTTTATGTGAAGGCTGAAGAACGTGGCCGCGGGATTGCTTCGCAACTGGTCAAGCGCATTGTTGAAGAGGCTGAGGCGTTGGGCGTGCCGGAACTTTACCTGTACACCGACGCAGCGCAGTCGCTGTATGCGCGGCTGGGTTGGGAGGTGGTCGAGGAGATGGTTTACGAAAATTTGCCGGTGACCGTCATGAAATACACCCTGCGGTAGCCGACGTAACAGATCTCTGTGGTGAGGCGCATTTATTTGTAGCTGATGGGATTATCTGTGGCTGAGGGCATGCGTCTGTGGATGAGGAGATTTATCTGTGGCGAGGGGATTTATCCCCGATGGGGCGCGAAGCGCCCCCATTCAGGCAGCCAATTTTCCCTGACACACCGATTCAAATGGCCTTGGGGCCGCTTCGCAGCCCATCGGGGATAAATCCCCTCGCCACAGATAAATCCCCTCACCACAGGAAATTCCATCACCACAGTTACAGCCAGGAAATTGGGTTTGTACTAAAAAGCCAGTTTATAGCCGATCAACACCAGCATCGTCGCCAGGCATGGTCGCAGCACTTCGTCGGAGATGCGGCCGGTCAGGTGGCTGCCGAGCCAGATGCCTGGCAACGAACCGATCAGCAAGAAGCCCAGCACGCTCCAGTCCATGTTGCCCATGCTCGCGTGGCCGAGGCCGGCGACGAGGGTCAGCGGTACGGCGTGGGCGATTTCGGTGCCGACCAGGCGGCGGGTCGGCAGCAGCGGATAGAGGATGAACAGCGCCACGGTGCCAAGGGCGCCGGCGCCGATTGAAGTCAGCGCGACCATGGTGCCGAGGATCAGACCGGTAATCACCGTCATCACGTTCAGCCGCGAACCGCTCGGGTTGTAATTGCCGCCAGCGCGTTTGTGGGCGAATTCCAGCAAGCGTTTCTTGAAGAAGATCGCCAACGCCGTGGCAAACAACACAAAGCCCAAGGCTTGTTTGATGATGGCGTTCATCGCGTCTGGCGCGGTGTGCAGCGTGCTGAGAAACCACAAGGTCATGACCACCGCCGGCACGCTGCCGAGGGTCAGCCAACCGGTGATGGCCCAGTCGATGTTCTTGTTCTTCTTGTGAACGATGACGCCACTGGATTTGGTAATGGCCGCGTACAGCAGGTCGGTGCCGACCGCCGTTGCGGGGTTAATGCCGAACCACAGCAGGATCGGCGTCATCAACGAACCACCGCCGACACCGGTCATACCGACAATAAAACCCACCACCAGCCCGGCAATCACCAGGCCGAAATTTGCCAATTCCATTAAGACGTCCAGAAAAACGACAGGAAAAATCTGGCCCGCAGCATAGCGATTTTTCTTATAACCACATATATCGATGCGGTCTATCGTTATGCCCAATCACCACTTCCCCCTGTAGGGGCTGCCGAGGGCTGCGATCCTTTGAAGGTCACGTTTTCTGGTTTTGGGGGATTTTGGTTGCGCTTTTTTTGTGTCTTGGCGGCCTGTGGGCCGACCAGGTCGTTGGGGGGTTCTGTGTGAATATCCGTTTTTTGGGTGATGGCTGAGTAGGGTTCCGCCCTTACGGCGGGTCACCTTTTCCAAACGCCGAAAAGGTAACCGAAAAGGCTTTGCCCTGACGTCCGGCCCGCTCGCTAAAGCTCGGGGTTCCTTCGCTCCGGAATCCATCCGGGGCATCGATTCCGGTTTGCTTCGCTGCACCTCCTTTCGATGTCCTCCCCGGATGAATCCCTCCACTCAGCCTCCCGACGGGCCTGAAGATCAAAAGCTCAGTCGAGCTAACGCTCATCCTGTTGTGTGGTGGGAGAGCGATGCGGTCGGCTTTGGTTTTAGGTGCGCCCCTCATCGGAACGCCGCCCGCCCAGCCCTCTCCCGAGGGAGAGGGAGCCGGCTTGTGGGCTTTTCAGAACTTGAGTTCGACTCGGTATCTCACGTCGGCGCAACTCGCCCAAACAACGCGGTCAGTCCCCTCTCCCTCTGGGAGAGGGCTAGGGTGATGGGCTCTTGATCTGGCTTTTGATTTGTTGCCCCTTCGGCAGGCCGAGCGAAGGTGTTCATCCGGGGGTTAGGCGCGCAGCGCCGTGCGGCGAAGCCGCATACATCGAGAGGAGGTGCAGCGAAGCAAACCGGAGGCGATGCCCCCGGATGGACACCGTAGCGAGGGAACACTGAGCCTCAGCGAAGTGCCGTACGCCGGGGCAAAGCCTTTTGGGTTACCTTTTCGGCGTTTGGAAAAGGTGACTCGCCGTAAGGGCGAAACCGCCAGCGGCAACACCCGCAGCAACGGATATACCCCCAATCCCAATCCCCCCAATCCCAATCCCAATCCCAATCCCAATCCCAATCCCAATCCCAATCCCAATCCCAATCCCAATCCAGCGTTCAGGTGCTTCACGACGAACGCAACAAGAAAGATCAAAAGATCGCAGCCTTCGGCAGCTCCTACAGAGGGGATCAGTGTTGGCGTCGTCCGGGTTTGAAGCTGTGTGTGCTGTTGATCCACACGGTTACCAGCGCAATCAGCGACAGAATCAGCAGCGCCCACGGAAACGACATCGCCCCCGCTCGATCCAGCAACAAACCACCAAACAGCCCGCCCCCGGCAATCGCCACGTTCCAGGAAGTAGTCAGCATTGCCTGCACCACATCGACATGATCACCGGCAGAATCCGCCGCGGCCGTCAGCAACAACGTCGCCGAACCACCGAAGGACAACCCCCACACCGCCATGCAGCCGTAGATCAGCCATGGCGACGGATTCGCCAGGGCCAACACCAGCGCCGTCACGGCAAACACTGCGAGGCTGATCAGGGTCAGCCAACGCAACCAGCGATCCACCAGCATGCCGATAATCCAGATCCCCACCAGCGAACACACGCCAAACACCAGCAGCACCAGATCCACACGCTCTGCGAGTCCGGCCTGCATCAAAAACGGTGAAATGTAGGTGTAGAGAATGTTGTGCCCGAGCATCCACGTCAGCACCACCAACAACACCGGGCGCACACCCGGCAGGCGCAGCGACTGCATCAATGGCAGACGCTCGGCACTGGCCTGCCCCGGACGATCCGGCACCGCGATGACGATCCACGCCGCCAGCACCAGCGCCAGTGCCGACATTATTCCGAACGAAGCGCGCCAACCGATCAGATTGCCCAGCCACGTTCCCGCCGGTGTGCCCAACGACAGCGCCACCGGCGTGCCGAGCATGGCAATCGCCAGCGCTCGCCCCTGCTGATGCACCGGTACGATCCCACGGGCGTAACCGGCCATGATCCCCCACGACAACCCCGCCGCCATCCCGGCGAGAAAGCGCGAGGCCAGGGTCAGGCCGTAATGACTGGAGAACGTGGTGATGGTGTTGAACAGCAGAAACCCGCCAACCGTCATCAGCAGCACCCGACGGCGTGGCCAGCCACGGGTGGCCACGGTCAGCGGAATCGCCGCGACAATCGAACCCAGCGCATACAGCGTTACCAGCTGCCCGGCGAGCACTTCGCTGACGTTCAGCCCGGCACTGATTTGCGGCAACAACCCGGCGGGCAGGGTTTCAGTGAGGATGGCGATGAAACCGGTCATCGCGAAGGCCAGCAACGCGGCATAGGGCAGTTTGTCGGCGCGGGTCGCGTGGTCGACACGGCTGAAATCGGCGCTTGCGGGGTCGGTCATGACGAGTGCAGCTCCATTTGGATCGAAATTAGCGACTGATTGTATACAAGTTATCCAACCACCATTCAACCCAATACAACTGACATCCCCCTGTAGGAGCTGCCGAAGGCTGCGATCTTTTGATCTTGATCTAAAAAACCAAAATCAAAAGATCGCAGCCTGCGGCAGCTCCTACATTTATTGCGCCAGCAGCGTATCCACAAATTTATTGCACCGGGAGGAAGTTGAGGAACAGCAGACTCTGCGCGTAATTCAGCCCGATCCGCCGGTAGCGCTCATCAAGCATTTGCGTCAGCAGATCCAGGCGCGCAACGATTTTGCCGAACTCCACGGCAAAACTGAGGTTGCTGCCCTCCTCCGAGATTTCATTGGAAAACAACAGCGGCTGGCCTTCCTTGTTCTGACGCTGCGACAGAATCCACGTGGCTTTTTCGATGTTGCGCGCCGCGTTATGCACGAACGTCGGGTTGATCGCGTCCGTCATGTAGAACTCGGTTCGATTGCCATGGGCCGTCACCAGCATGCTGCCGATGGCATAAATGAACGCGCCGACGCGGTCACCACGAAACTCGGGGCTCATCGCATAGCTGAGCGCCGCGAGGTCCTTTCTGCCGCCGAGCACCGGCAATGGTTGTTGCTGCTCGATGGCCAGTCGCACCTGTTTGACGGCGGCGTGAATGTTGAGGAAACCCGACTTGCGCAATTCGTCCGGGTTACGCAGGTACAGCTTGCCCATCAACCGATAAAGACTGCCGAGGTTGTCGCGCATCGCCAAAGTGGCCATACGGTCGACGCTGGTCTGCAGAAATTCCTGCGGCTGCCCTTCCCGGATCTGGTTGATGAAACCGTTACCGTCCTGATGGCTGCAACCGCTGAACAATAGCGACGACAAACACACCAACAACAGGCACGGGCGACGGACAAATCGGGTGATCAGCTTAAACACTCTCGGCATGAATTCTCGAACAGGCACATTCCTGTGCGGCGGGAGTCACCGCATCCTGGCCATGGATAGAGCCGCCGATTGCGGAAAAGTGCAGTGCTGGCGGTATTTCCCGACCTTCGGCGCGAACCATCAACCTATTTAGTCCGACTTTATTTTTGCAATAAACGTTTAATCCGCTATAAATTCTCACTCGAACACTAAATAGCATGACTATTACTCAACCTCTGTAGGAGCTGCCGAAGGCTGCGATCTTTTGACCTTAAAAAACAAAGCCAAAAGATCGCAGCCTTCGGCAGCTCCTACAGGGGGGGTTACTGAAAACAACAACAAAAAGGAAGGTCAACCATGCTTCAATCCCGTCACCTGCTCTCCGGCCTCGGACTGTCCCTGATGATCGCCACTCTCTCTGCCAACGCCGCCGGCCTGAGCGCCGAACACAAGGCCTTCGGCAAAACCAACGACGGCACGCCCGTCGAGCAATACATCCTGCGCAACAGCCATGGCATGCAAGCCACGGTCATCACGTACGGCGCAACCCTGCAATCGCTGCAAGTGGCGGACAAGCACGGCAAGTTCGACGACGTCGTGCTCGGCTTCGACGATGTGCAGGGCTATCAGAAAGGCACCGCGTACTTCGGCGCGACCATTGGCCGCTTCGGCAATCGTCTGGCAGAGGGCGCTTTCGAACTCGACGGCAAACGCTATCAAGTGCCGCAGAATGACAAGTCCAACGCCTTGCACGGCGGCACTCAGGGCTTTGATAAAAAGGTCTGGAAAGCCCAGGAAACCAAGGACAAGGATTCAGTCGGCGTGACCCTGACCTATCTGTCGGTGGACGGTGAAATGGGGTTCCCCGGCAACCTCACCACCGAGGTGACTTATCGCCTCACCGACAACAACGAATTGCGCATCGACTACAAGGCCAGCACCGATAAGCCGACGGTGCTGAACCTGACCAACCACAGCTACTTCAACCTCGCCGGTGCCGGTAATGGCGACATCCTCAAGCAGGTCGCGACCTTGCATGCCAGCCATTACACGCCGGTCACCGGCAAACTGATCCCGACCGGAGAGCTGGCGCCAGTGGCCGGCACACCGATGGATTTCAGCAAACCGACCGCCATCGGCACGCACATCAAGGCTGATCATCCGCAGTTGAAATTCGCCGAGCCGAAACAGGGTGGTTTCGATTTCAACTGGGCGCTGGATGCCAAGGGTGATGCGAGCAAACTGGCCGTCGAAGTCAGCGACCCGCAGTCCGGCCGGCATCTACAGCTGTTCACCAGCGAACCGGGCGTGCAGTTCTACACCAGCAACTTCCTCGACGGCACGGTCAAGGGCAAGGCTGGCAAGGTCTACCCGCACTGGGGCGCGTTTACCCTCGAGACCCAGCACTATCCTGACTCACCGAATCAGCCGAACTTCCCCAGCACACGACTGGATCCGGGGCAGGCTTATGCGCATAGCGTGGTGTTGAAGTTTTCTGCGAAGTAACAGCTGAAGATCAACAGATCGCAGCCTGCGGCAGCTCCTACAGTTTTTTGGGTACACCGTTTGAACGGCGGTGAATCCCCCCCCTGTAGGAGCTGCCGCAGGCTGCGATCTTTTGCTTTTTGAAGCTCATGGAACCCCTGCGCTATCCTGCTGCCCACTAAGGTATCGACCCTTTCAGATAGGAGGTTTGAATGCGTACCCTTGAATTGGCTGGCGTGCAGGTTCCGGTGATTGGCCAGGGCACCTGGCGCATGGGGGAAGACCGTTCCGCCCACAAACGCGAAGTCGCCGCCCTGCGCAGCGGCATCGAACTGGGCATGACCCTGATCGACAGCGCCGAAATGTATGCCGAGGGCGGCGCCGAAAGTATTGTCGGCGAAGCCATCGCCGGTCTGCGTGATCAGGTGTTTCTGGTCAGCAAGGTCTACCCGCACAACGCCAGCCGCAAAGGCATCCCGCAAGCTTGCGAACGCAGTCTGCGTCGGCTGGATACCGATTACATCGACCTCTATCTGCTGCATTGGCGCGGCCAGTATCCGCTGGATGAAACCGTCGAGGCTTTCGAGCGCCTACGCGAAGAGGGCAAGATCGGTCGCTGGGGTGTGTCGAATTTCGACGTCGATGATGTCGAAGAACTGGCGTCTCCCGCCTGCGCGACCAATCAGGTGCTCTACAACCTTGAAGAGCGTGGCGTCGAATTCGATCTGCTGCCGTGGTGCCAGCAACAACGCATGCCGCTGATGGCCTACTGTCCGATTGGTCAGGGCGGCGCGATGCTGGCCAACCCGGTGCTGAAACAGATTGCCGCTCGTCACGGCGTCACCCCGGCGCAGGTTTCGCTGGCGTGGATTCTGCGTCAGGATGGTGTCATTGCGATTCCCAAGGCTGTGCGGCCGGAACACGTGCAACTCAATGCACAAGCCGCGCAGCTGCAACTGGAGGCCGGGGATCTGGCGGCGCTGGACCAGGCGTTTCAAGCGCCACAACGCAAGCAGCGGCTGGCCATGGTCTGAGCTGACGACTGGCCGAGGTTCCGTATGAGAAGCACTGATCATAACGACCCGTTTGACCTGCAACGATTCGTCCAGGCTCAGGACCCGGTATTGGACCGGGTCCAGCGCGAACTCGAAGAGGGTCGTAAACGCAGCCACTGGATGTGGTTTGTCTTCCCACAGTTCGCAGGGCTTGGCGGCAGTGAAATGTCCCGACGCTTCGCCATCGGTTCAGCCGCAGAAACCCAGGCCTACCTGGAACATCCATTGCTCGGCGCGCGGCTGCGCACTTGTACGCAGCTTGTGCTGAATACCAATCAGCGTTCGATTGCAGAGATTTTTGGTCATCCCGATGACTTGAAGTTTCACTCCTCGATGACGCTGTTCAGCCAGTTCGCCGCTGGTGACAGCCTGTTCAATCAGGCCCTCGAGCGCTACTTCCACGGCATCCTCGACGAATGGACGCTGCAACTGCTGGACTCAAAAGAGGCCCAGTTGCCCCCCGATCAGGGTTGAGAAATCATCGTCGACGAATGGCAGGATGGCGTCCGCCACCGGTTGCAGCTGCCGGGTGATGTAGTGGTCGTAATCGATGGTAGAGCGACGCACTTCCAGCGGTTCCGGGCCGGCCAAAGTGATGACGTAGCTGATCCAGCCGCCATTCTGGTATTGCCGTGGACGGCCGTGCAGCGTGTTGTATTCGTCAGCGAGCCGCGCGGCGCGCACATGGGGCGGCACGTTGCGTTCGTAATCGTCGAGGGTGCGACGCAGGCGCTTGCGATAGACCAGCCGATCATCGAATTCCCCGGCCAGGGTTTTACGCACGTAATCGCGCACGTAATCCTGATACGGCTTGCGCTGGAAGATTCGTTCATACAATTCCTGCTGGAATTGCCGGGCCAGCAGCGACCAGTCGGTGCGCACGGTTTCCAGGCCTTTATAGACCATCTCATCTGTGCCGTCAGCGCGAGTTACCAGACCGGCATAGCGCTTCTTGCTGCCCTCCTCTGCGCCGCGAATGGTCGGCATCAGGAAGCGTTTGTAGTGAATTTCGTACTGCAATTCGAGGGCACTTTCCAGCCCGTATTCTTCGCGCACATGCTCGCGCCACCAGTCGTTGACGTGCTTGACCAACGTGTGGCCGATCGCCGCCGCCTCCTCCTGACCGTGGGCGCGACGCAGCCAGACAAAGGTAGAGTCGGTGTCGCCGTAGATCACCGCATGGCCCTGTTCTTCGATCAGCTTGCGCGTGCGCAGCATGATTTCGTGTCCGCGCAGGGTGATCGACGACGCCAGCCGCGTATCGAAGAAGCGGCAACCGCTGGAGCCGAGCACGCCGTAGAAGGCATTCATGATGATCTTCAAGGCTTGCGACAGCGGCGCGTTGTGCTCGCGTTTGGCGGTCTCGCGGCCCTCGGCGACTCGCGACACAATCGACGGCAGGCAATGCCGCGTGCGCGAGAACCGTGCGCCCCTAAAACCCGGCACCGAGTCCGCATCGTCCGGGTGCTGCAAGCCTTCGATCAGCCCCACCGGATCAATCAGGAACGTGCGGATGATCGACGGATAAAGACTCTTGTAGTCGAGGACCAGCACCGATTCATAGAGCCCCGGTTGCGAGTCCATGACAAACCCGCCGGGGCTGGCCTGCGGCGGATTGGTCCCGAGGTTCGGCGCGACGAAACCCTGACGGTGCATCAGCGGCATATACAGGTGGGTGAACGCCGCCACCGAGCCGCCGCTGCGATCCGCCGGCAGGCCGGTGACGCTGGCGCGCTCAAGCAAAAATGTCAGCAGTTCAGTCTTGGCGAAGATCCGCGTGACCAGTTCGCAGTCCTTCAGGTTGTACTTGGCCAGCGCCGGTTTGTCCTCGGCGAACATGCGGTTGATCTCGTCCATGCGCTGATACGGATTGTCGATGGCCTTGCCTTCACCGAGCAGGGTCTGGGCGACGTTTTCCAGGCTGAACGAGGGAAAGCTCCACGTCGCCGAGCGCAGGGATTCGATGCCATCGATGATCAACCGCCCCGCCGCCGAGGCGAAGTAATGATTGCGGCTGCCGTGTTCACGCCACTGCATCTCTTCACCGCCACGACCGATTTTCAGCGGCACACCGAGGCGCCGCGCGTGTTCGTGGAGGATGCGCAGATCGAATTGCACAACGTTCCAGCCGATGATCGCGTCAGGGTCGTGCAGCGCGAACCAGTCGTTGAGCTTCTTCAGGATGACCGTGCGTGAATCGCAATATTCAAGGTCGAAGTCGACGATGCTGTCATCGCCATTCGCCGTGCCGAGCATATAGACCTGACGCTCGCCGCAGCCTTCCAGAGCGATGGAATACAACTCGCCGGTTTCGGTGGTTTCGATGTCCAGCGAGACCAGCCGCAGCTTCGGTCGATACTTGGGGTCGGGTTTCAGTTGCGCGTTGAGCAATGTGCCGTTGGCATCGGCTGTACCGCTGAACAATACCGGGGCGGTGATGAAACGCTCCATCAGGTAGCGCTCGGGCGGGCGCACATCTGCCTCGAAGACGTCGACGCCGGCGCGGGTGAGCGCGGTTTCCAGGCGCATCAATTGGCCGTGTTGCTGGCAATACAGGCCCAGCACCGGGCGATGTTCGAAATCCAGCAGGGCCAATGGTCGCAGTTCGACGTTTTTTTCGTCGTGCAGCAGGCGTTCGGCCGCTTCACGCTGCTCGGCAGGAATAAACGCCACAGACGGCTGATGCGGCAAACGCACACGGCGCGGCCCGGCGTCGGTCGCCAGCCAGAACTCGACTTCGGTGCCGGCGGGGGTATCGCGCCAATGCCGGGTCAAGACGAAGCCCTGCTGTAAATCCACCACTGCGACCTCAGGAATTGAAACAGAGGGGCATTCTACGCGGCATTCGACCATTGGGTGGCGCGCAAAACATGGTCGGCAAAGGTGCGACACCTGTCAGAGTTGACAGGTTACACACCTTGCCAGAGTTGCTAGATTTGCCTTTGCCTCCATGCGATGCATTGCGTCGAAGGAAATGAGAAATGGATCTCTCCGTTCATCGCCGAACCCCGTCAGTCAGCGTGAACGACGGCCGGGGTCTTCCTGTTCGTCAGATCGCCTATTGGCGAAACGTGCCAGGGGCCGCCGTACAGTCGTTGATCAACCGGACACGTCACGACGACGCAGGCAGAGCGATAGAGCATTGGGATCCACGACTGTTCGCAACAGCGCCAAAAGCCAATTTGATGACCATTCATGACATGGCAGGCCAAGCGCTGCTGCTGGACAGCGTCGATTCTGGCTGGCGGCTGAGTTTGCATGGTTTGGCTGGGGAAGTTGTCCGGCGTTGGGATGCCCGCGGGAATCGGTGGAGCAACCGCTTCGACAATCGTTTGCGCTTGCTGGGCATCAAAGTGAACGACGGACCTGACATGGAGACCATGCGCTATGGCGCCGCCGATGCAGATGCCGGGAAGAACCTGCGTGGCCAATTGCTACGCAAGGTCGATGCCTCAGGTTCTCTGGACTACAGCTCGTTCAGCCTCAACGCTCTGCCTCTGGAGGAAACCCGCACGCTGCTCAATGCCGGTGTCTACACCACGCGTTGGCGCTACGGGGCCAGCGGCGCAGCACTGAGCCAGACGGATGCAAGTGGCCATCAGCAATTCTCACGCTATGACATCGGCGGGCAACTCCAGCAGGTGACTCTCAAGATCAGCGGCGACGATGCTGTAAAAGACATCCTCAAACACGCCCGATACAACGCCGAAGGCGAGAAAATCGAACAAGCCTTGGGCAACGGCGTGGTGTGCAATTGGGAATACGATGGCGCCAACGGTCGCTTGAATGGCATCAAGGCAGGTCTGCCCGGCGAGGCGTTGCGGCAAAATCTCGAATACAAATACGACAAGGTCGGCAATGTTGTCAGTCTTCTGGATCGCACTGTTGACCCAGTGTTCTTTGCCAACCAGCTTATCGACGGCCAGCGCGACTTTGGCTATGACTCGCTCTATCGCCTGATCCGCGCCACCGGATATGACGCCCTACCCCCGACCGGGATACCCGGCCGTCCATTACCGAGCGATCCCAAAAACCGCCTCAATTACACCCAGACCTACGAATACGACGCCGGTGGTAACCTGGTCAAACTGGTTCACGCACGAGCAATCGGTGGATACACCCAGCGCATGTTCATTGACCCGAACAGCAATCGTGGCGTGCGCTGGAAAGAAGGTGACTCACCGCCCGACTTCTCGACGCAGTTCGACGCTCATGGCAACCTGCAAGCCTTGCAACCCGGCCAGGGTTTGCACTGGAATGTTCTGGATGAACTGGCATCGGTCACGTTGATCGAACGCGAATCCGCGCTGCCCGACAAGGAAACCTATCGCTACAGCGGCGGCGCCCGAGTCTTCAAACACCACGAGACTCAAGGCTCAACCAAGACGCATTTTCGTCAGGTGCGCTACCTGCCGGGCATCGAGATCCGCACTCGCGAAACGGGTGAAGAGTTGCACGTCATTACGTTGCCGACGATGATCGGCAATGTCCGCTGCCTGCATTGGCTCAGTGGCCGCCCGGGCGAAATCGTCAACGATCAACTGCGTTATTGCCTTGAAGACAGTCAGAGTTCCAGCCTGATCGAGCTCGACCAGAACGCACGCCTGATCAGTCATGAACATTATTACCCGTTCGGCGGCACCGCCTCACTGGTAGCGCACTCGGAACTGGAAGTCAGCTACAAGACCATTCGTTACTCGGGCAAGGAACTGGATGACACAGGGCTCTATTATTACGGACGACGCTATTACGCACCGTGGTCGCAACGCTGGATCAGCGCCGATCCGGCGGGGGCAGTGGATGGCTGGAATTTGTATGTGATGGTGGGGAATAACCCGATGAGTTTTGTCGACATCGAGGGACTTGTGCGCGACAAACCCGGTGACAAAACTTACGAGACGGTGGCTGGGCGAACGACCACGATCCTCCGCACGCCTGATACGAGCGACCAGTACCAGTTTCACGCTGAGGCAAGAGACAAGATTCTTGTCGCTCATGCTGGAGCTGCACTTCACTCATCCGAGCCCGAAGGGGAAGTGGTTGCACTAACGACGGATTTTTTCAATATCCCCCGAGAGAGGGGAACATCACGGTCTGGCAAAACCTTCAATATCCCGCTTACCACTGCCGACCATGGTTTGAATGTCAGTAGACCCTACGACGCCCATCTTCATTCAGACAACCTGGTAGCCGGAGGCGTGCTCAAGGTTACGGACCCTGTTAAGTTTCTCGAGGAATTGGAGAAGCAATACATCCGACGATTGAATGATCCAGATTACCCCGTAATGCTGTGGGACGGAGACCGCCCCGTCCCCACAAGCCTGGCAGGTATGGAAAGGGAAGTACCACCTATTCACCCGATTATCCGACGAAAGATCGAACACCATATCGAGGCATCGGGTGGTTATTTGCCGCAGTCGGCCGGGTTGCCGGGTGCCCACGGTGAAGTCCAGGCAGGCAATTTCAAGCTTTATCTACAACATGAGTTAACAGGTTCAACCGATCCGCAACTCATCGAGTTGATGACTAATAAATTGCAGTACATGCACCGTGCGCAAGCCTTCCCCGCTTGTTACAACTGCCGCGGTATTCTGGTCGCAACTTACGACGACATCACAACGGCCTTTAACGTCCCGACACGCAGTACAAAAACGAACTCTTCGATTTGGCGAAAAGTCGAAGATGAAAAAGAAACACTGCCGGTAGATGCGTTCCTGAAAAGAGCTAGAACTTGAATGCCCGGACCGTATGCCTGTTCGCAAGATCAGGCCTACGGTCCTTTACCGAACACTCAGTGACATTTTCGTCAATGCCGCGAAAGTCAGCGATCTCAACAAATCCTGGCGCTCCTCCGCCAACTCGACAAGTTCGTGCTCGTATCCATGTTGCGCAACAGCACCCGCCAGATGCCGGTTCAACAACTCCTCTGACTTGGCGTTGTATATCCTCGCGTTTCGCTCGAATGCTGCTGCATGCTTGCCCTTCAGATACTTGCGCCAAAACCGCTGTTCGATCATTCGGTTGACCAACCCGTCCCCCGCCTCAAGCGACAACACCACTCCGAGGAAATGTTCGAACGCCTCAGTACGCAGACCTTGAGCCCACTCGACAATCCCTTCGAACGTCTCATCCAACAGTTGGTAGGCGGTATACGCAAGCATCAATTCACCCAGACCAGGTACAAACGGCGCGGCGACAAATGCCCCCACTTCCAGCACAGTCAGCGCGACTTTGAGGAAGCTGTCCCAGCGTGCCCAACGAGACTTGGCGTCCTCATCGCCGGTGGGTACTGCACGCGTTCGAGCGTCGGCGAACAACGTGTTCAACTGCTGCTGAAACTGATGAAACCAGAACTCACCTTTGATTCGCGCATAGCCGATCTGCAGATCAGGTTTCAGAACAGGCGCTGGGCGCCAGGCCGGCAGTTGCTGAAAAGGAACCGGTGCATGCCATTGCAGTTTTGATAGCCGATTGTTGAGCTGAAAAAAGAACTGACCTCGGTGCTGATGCGGCACGAACCGGCTGAAGAATCGCTGGTACTCAGGTGAGCGCAGCTGTCGTGTCAGCTCGACGACGAACTGGGTCGAAGACGCATACTGCTTGAGCGGATGCTCGGGATCATGGGGGACATAGGCAATGACCGGAACAGTCGTTGAACTGTGCTCAAGATCGGCGCAGACCAGCACAATCCCTGGCAACTCGACGCCCATCATCGTCAATGCATGGCAGTGGACTGCCCGCCCGTTCCAGATCAACCGTCGATCTCCCGCAGCCCACCTCTCTACCAGGCGATGAGCGTCGTGATCGATATCGCCTTTGAGCAACGCCAGCCCATTGCACAGGCGCAGGGTGTTCTTCTCGTTAGCCTCGACCTTCATGTTCAGTACGGTTGTGGCAACGGGATTGTCCAGGTCGAAAAACGCTTCGAGATAGGTCTGATAGGCAGCACCCACGTCCAGCTCCCGGCACAACGCGGTAAAAGCCGCGACGGACATTCTGGCCTTGATCGGTACGACGTCGAATGCTCCGGAGGACGAAGGTCGGGTAATAAAGTCGCTCGCCTGGTCGTAATATTCTGCTCGAGTCTCTTTCAATTCGAAATTGTGCAGACAGCACTCGAGCAGGGTCAGGGTGCGCACTTCGAAGCCCCCCGTCATCCCGGTCGAACGGTAAAGCCTTAGACACGTCGAGCTGACGTCTACGGTGACGTCATGGCGGTCTTTCAGCGCGGCGGTCAGTAACCCATGGGCAAATGCTTCGACTTCGGTCAGCCGCGCGAAAACCTTGTCCACCGCCTGCCGGGCAGTCCAACTCGCTGCAACGGCGTTTTTCATCTCATCGCGTTGCGCTGACGAGGCAGAGTGAAACCAAGGCTGGTCTGGCACTGCGGCCTGTTTTAACGCGCCTCTGTACTGTGCGGTAGCATTCAATAGCCAGTCTGGAACGTTCCCGGCAATGAAACTGAACGTGGGATTATCAGCCAGAGCATCGGGCAGTGAGGGCAATATATTTTTGTTGCTCAGATTCAAGCTGGGCATCGAGAGTTTTCATCCATGAAATTCAGATGCCCGAGTCTAGCGAAGCCTCAGAACCGCCATCGCGCACTTCTGTATCAAGACGTGCATAGGCAAAGAAGCGGCCATGTGTGGAAAAAAACAGCCAAATGACGTTTTTTGCGTGCTATCTGCCGCTTTGCCACCTTGCCCTGCGCGCCAGCGTCTACGATGCTTGCATTACAACGACAACACCTGAGTAACCGCCATGAAGACCGTCGCCCAACTGCTCAAGCTCAAAGATCAGAAAAACCAGGAAGTGCACCAGATCAAGCCTGATCACATGGTGCTCGAAGCGCTGATGAAGATGGCCGAGAAAAACGTCGGCGCCTTGCTGGTGGTGGAAGACGACACCGTGGTCGGCATCATCAGCGAACGCGATTACGCGCGCAAACTGGTGCTGCATGGCCGTTCGTCCGTGGGCACGCCGGTTCGCGACATCATGGTGGCGAACGTGATTACCGTCGACACCCACCAGACTGTCGACACCTGCCTGAGCATCATGTCGGACAAGCGCCTGCGCCACCTGCCGGTGGTGGAGAACGGCAAGCTGATTGGCTTGCTGTCGATTGGTGACTTGGTGAAAGAGGCGATTGCTGAGCAGGCCGAGCTGATCAAGCAACTGGAGCAGTACATCCGCGGGGAGTGATCACCCCGAAAACGCCACAATCCCCTGTAGAGATGAATCCTGCGGTGATGGGTCATGAGGATCATGTGGCGAGGGGATTTATCCCCGTTGGGTGGCGAAGCCGCCCCAAAACCTGCAATCGCGGCTAGTCAGACACACCGCGCGGGATGGTCTCAGGACTGCTACGCAGCCCAACGGGGATAAATCCCCTCGCCACAGGGATCACATTCACAAGTGGATTTACGGTGTGTTCACACTGGCCAGTGCCGGGCAAACACCGGCGCCAGCACCGGATGTCGATCAATGCGCTGCAACCACGCATAAAACCCCGGCCGTGTCTGACGCAGATGCTCGCGGCTGCCCGCCCAGCGCGTCACCACCGCGGCCAGCACGTCCAGCGCACCCGGTGTTTCGTCGTCCAGGTACAGCTCGGCGGAAAACTGGTCGGCAAACACTTCCCAACTCCTGTGCAATCGCTCGCGAGCGCCGGCGATCAGGTTCTGCCGCGACGCTTCGTCGGGCATCACCAGCCAGCGCTCGGGGTAGTCGACGACGCCGATGGCCGCGTAGCAATTGCTGACGATGTAGACCAGACCGCGAATCGCCTGATCGCGCTCGTCCGCCTTGGCCGGCAGCAAACCCGATTTGGGAAATGTCAGGCCCAGATGAATCAGAATCGCCGCGCTCTCGGTGAGCACGCTGCCATCGGGCAATTGCAGGGTCGGGATCTGCTTCAGGGGATTGAGCTTCGCCAGGTCCTCGGCGGCTTCGGTGCTGGCTTCGATATCAATGAAGCGATAAGCGATCTGGCACAACTCCAGCGCCGCTTCGATGGCGGCTGCGCCTGAGTTGCGATGTCCGTAGAGCTGATACATATCCCCTCCTCAATCCCCGACAGGCATCTGATGTAGCACTATTTATAGCTGTTGTATCCGATTTGGCCTGCTTTTCCCATTCACTCGCCCCCTGCGAATTCAAGCGTCGAAAGACAGCGCTGGCGGTGATTGAAAAATATTTGCCATGCGCTGCATCCAAACCCCTCCGCCACGGGTAGTCCCTGTAACAGCCCTCCTCGGCTGTCAGCGGTTTACCCTTTTCGGAGAAAGACACTGATGAACACCACACAGCTGATCTGCTTCACCGGTTTGCTCGCCGTCACCACGACGACCTTCGCCCAGAGCAACTATCCGGACGCCATCAAAGTTCCGGAAGGCCACAAGATCGCGATGGAAACCACCGGGGTGGGCGAGATCACTTACGAATGCCGCGACAAACCCAATGCTGCCGGCCAGACCGAGTGGACCTTCGTCGGCCCGAAAGCGGTGCTCAATGATCGCAGCGGCAAGCAGGTCGGCACCTATTTCGGCCCGCCCGCCACCTGGCAGGCCAAGGACGGTTCGAAAGTCACCGGTACGCAATTGGCCGTAGCGCCGTCGACCCCGGGCAACCTGCCCTATCAACTGGTCAAGGCCAACCCTGCTGAAGGTGAAGGCGCAATGAGCGGTGTCAGCTACATCCAGCGCGTTGCGCTAAAGGGCGGCGTGGCACCGGGCACAGCCTGCACGACCGCGAACAAGGGCAAACAGGAAGTGGTGAAATATCAGGCGGATTACATTTTCTGGGCTGCGAACTGATTTTCCTGACTACATAAATTCCCTGTGGGAACGAACTGTGGTGAGGGGATTTATCCCCGACGGGGAGCGAAGCTTCCCCAAAACCGGAAAATGCGCAGTGTCAGATTCATCGCATCCAACGGTTTTACGACTGTCATGCAGCCGATCGGGGATAAATCCCCTCGCCACAGGGCTGTCTCCTACAAAGGATTTATGCACTCTGGATGTTTGAGGAATGTCAGCTAGATTGCACAGCATGACCTTGCCCGAACCCGAATTCGATTATGAAGCCCGCCTCGCTGCCTGTGCCCGCGGCGAGCGTTCGGCCCTGCGCGATTTGTACGTGCAGGAAGGCCCACGCCTGCTCGGTGTGGCCAAACGGCTGGTGCGCGACACGGCGCTGGCGGAGGACATTGTCCATGATGCATTTATCAAGATCTGGAACGGTGCGGCGGGATTTGACGCTTCACGGGGTTCGGCGCGCGGCTGGATGTACAGCGTGACGCGGCATCTGGCGTTGAATCAACTGCGTGATCATCGGCGGGAAATGCCGTTCGACGAAGACCACGAAGTGCTCGACGAGACCTTCAACGCCCAGGACCACTCGGCGCGCATCCATCGCTGCCTGGAACAACTCGACCCACAGCGCCGGCGCTGCATTCTCCACGCTTACGTCGACGGCTATACCCACGCGCAGATTTCCACGCGCCTCGACACGCCGCTCGGCACGGTCAAGGCCTGGATCAAACGCAGCCTCAACGCCTTGCGGGAGTGCATGGGATGACCACTGAATCGGCGCAGGAACGCGATGAACTGGCGGGCGAATACGTGCTCGGCACACTCTCTGCCGAACAGCGGATCGAGGTGCAGAAACGTCTGCCGCATGAGCCTGATCTGCGTGCGGCGGTGGATGCCTGGGAGCGGCGGTTGCTGGAGCTGACGGATTTCGCCTCGCCGCAACAACCGTCAGCGCTGCTGTGGCCGCGGATCAATCGCAGCATTGATCGACTCCCGCAACAAACACCCGCGACCTCATGGTGGAACCTGCTGCCGCTGTGGCGCGGCCTGAGCGCTGCCGGCTTGGCCGCCACATTGGTGTTGGGCTCAATGCTGCTGACCCAGACCACTGCGAAACCGAGTTATCTGGTGGTGCTGGTCGCGCCACAGGACAAGGCTCCGGGCTGGGTGATCCAGGCGAGCAATTCGCGGGAGATTCAGCTGATTCCACTGGGTGTGATGGAAGTGCCGGCGGATAAGGCGTTGGAGTTCTGGACCAAGGCTGACGGCTGGCAGGGCCCGGTATCGCTGGGGTTGGTCAAACCGGGGCAGGCGCTGTCGGTGCCGCTGGATAAATTGCCGCCGCTGGAAGCGAATCAGCTATTCGAGTTGACGCTGGAGGGTACTAACGGCTCGCCAATCGGCAAGCCGACCGGGCCGATTCAGGCGATTGGCCGGGCAGTCAAAGTCCTCTGAAACTGCCTTTGCAGGAGCTGCGGCAGGCTGCGATCTTTTGATCTTCCCCTTAAAAACAAGATCAAAAGATCGCAGCCTCGTTTCACTCGAATGCTCCTACAGGGGGCCAGTTCCCCAATCATCATTGCCGTCGATGTTCACAATCACGGCAATGAAGTTCTCATAAAAAATCTGCGGCGTAACATCTGCTCCATACCAACCAATAACACCCCGGAGCACACCATCATGAAACGCCAAACTCTTCTCAGCATCGCTTTCTCGGTTTTCGCAGTTAACGCTTTTGCCGCTACCCCGGTTCACACGATGATCGCGGCCGATGGCTCGGATCGTCTGTACCAGAACGCCGTTGCCGCTGATGGCTCGGATCGCCTGCAAGGCAACACCGTCGCCGCTGATGGCTCGGATCGCTTGCAAGGCAACACCATCGCAGCTGATGGCTCGGATCGTCTGCAAGGCAACACCGTCGCCGCTGATGGCTCGGATCGTCTGCAAGGCAACACCATCGCCGCTGATGGCTCGGATCGCCTGCAAGGCAACACCGTCGCCGCTGATGGTTCGGATCGTCTGCAAGGCAACACCATCGCCGCTGATGGCTCGGATCGTCTGCAAGGCAACACCATCGCCGCTGATGGTTCGGATCGCCTGCAAGGCAACACCGTTGCCGCTGATGGCTCGGATCGCCTGCAAGGCAACACCGTTGCCGCTGATGGCTCGGATCGCTTGCAAGGCAACACCATCGCAGCTGATGGTTCGGATCGTCTGCAAGGCAACACCATCGCCGCTGATGGTTCGGATCGCCTGCAAGGCAACACCATCGCCGAAGGTGGTGCGGATCGTCTGAACGAACTTCGCAACGCTTGAATGAATGGCGTTAATCGCAACAACCCAGAGAAACCCGGCTCCCGCAGCCGGGTTTTTTATGTCTGGTTCTTTTATGTCTGGGAAGTTATCCGGCCTTGGCCATGCAGCGTTTGTAGCGCTCATCCACGCGCTTGGCGAACCACGCGGTGGTCAGTTTGCGGGTGATTTTCGGGCTCTGCAGGACGATCCCCGGCAATACTGCACGCGGCAGAGACTTGCCCTCGGCTTTCTCGGCCAATGCAAAAACCTCTCGGTACAGCTTGGTCTCTTCGAACTCCAGGGTTTTGCCCTTCTCCAATTGATCGCGAATGGTCGGATTGCGCATGCCCAATGACTTGCCGAGAGTCCGCACCGCCAGTTCAGTGCCGCCGGGCATGATCGAGTCATAGCGGATCAGGTCACCATCCAGCGCCAGCGGGATACCCGATGCGCGGCTGACGGCATTCTGGAACGCCGCATTGCGACTGGCGTACCAACCAGCATTGAAGTCAGCGAAGCGATAGAGCGGCTCGCGGTAGCTCACCGGGTAGCCGAGCAAATGCGCGATGCCGAAATACATGCCGCCGCGGCGGCTGAACACTTCGCGGCGGATCGTGCCGTCCACCGGGTACGGATAGTCCTTGGCGTGCTGCTCGGCGAATTCGATGCTGACCTGCATCGGCCCGCCGGTGTGCACCGGGTTGAAGCCACCGAACAGCGTGCGGCCCATCGGCACCATGCCGATGAACTCATCAAAAATGGCACTCAATTCCTTTTCACTGCGCGCCGCCTTCAAGCGTTCGCTGTAGGTTTTGCCATTGGAGGAGCGTACCTGCAAAGCACCGCTGACCAGCAGGCTGGGGATGTGGACTTTGCCGGCACGACGGTCGATTTCGTCGCGGGCGATCTTGCCCAGGCCCGGCACTGTCGGATCGGCTTGAAAGGTTGATTCCTGCTCGGCAACGGCCAGCACCGAACACAGGTTTTGCGTGGTCGGGCTGATGTCCTGTGTAGCGAATGCCACGTAAATATCAGTCGCCCAGCCTTGGCGGTCGGCGATTTTCGCCGGCATCAGGCGCACGATCTCAGCCTTCACTTCGGCCGCAGGACGCGGGGCAGGCTCGCCATTGCGCTGGCTGGCGCAACCGGCCAGCACCAACATTGCCGCGAGGGTGATCAGTAATCGAGGGGTGTGCATGTTGCTCCATCCAGTCCGTTGAGGCGGGTTCACCATACGTTCAATGGTATGGCGCAGGCTAGGACTGCGATGATCCGGGCCTGTTCCCTGACTGAACACATTCCCCTGTAGGAGCTGCCGAAGGCTCGGGCCGCGTTCGGACGATCTTTTGATTTGGGTTTTTAGAAGCAAGATCAAAAGATCGCAGCCTTCGGCAGCTCCTACAGGGGGCGGTGCGGGGTGATGCAGCGATGATGACAAACTGATTGCAAAACGTTACTGAGAAAACCTATCATTCGCGCCTGGAGTCGCATTTGCGCAAGGAGTTCACGCGCCGCCTCACTTTTCTGACTGGCCGTGCGCCTCCAGGTATGAAACATGTCCGCTCCTGCCCGACTCCGCGCTCCTTTTCGTCCGACGCTTCTTGCCCTGCTCTGCTCCCTGACCGTTACCGCCCACGCTGCTGAAGAAGACGGCAAAGAGCTGGTGCTGGACAACGTCAATATCAACGCTCAAGCGCCAGCGCCAAACGCCCTGCCCCCGGTCTATTCCGGTGGTCAGGTCGCGCGCGGAGGCCAGCTCGGCGTGTTGGGCAATCAGGACATGATGGACGTGCCGTTCAGCGCCGCGTCCTACACCGAACAACTGATTCAGGATCAGCAGGCCGAAAACGTCGCCGACGTGCTGCTCAACGATTCGTCAGTGCGTCAGGCTTCGGGGTTTTCCAACCAGTCGCAGGTGTTCATGATCCGTGGCCTGCCGCTGAACGGCGACGACATTTCCTATAACGGCCTGTATGGCGTGTTGCCGCGGCAGATCATTTCCACCGACGCCCTGGAGCGCGTGGAAGTGTTCAAGGGCCCGAACGCCTTTATCAACGGCGTGACCCCGACCGGCTCCGGAATCGGCGGCGGCGTCAACCTGCAGCCAAAACGCGCCGGCGATGTGCCGCTGCGCCGCTACACCACGGACATCAACAGCGAAGGTCGCATCGGTCATCACTTCGACATTGGCCAACGCTTCGGTGAAGACAACCGCTTCGGCGCGCGCATCAACCTGTCCCAGCGTGAGGGTGACACTGGCATCGATCACGAAAACCAGCGCTCGAAACTGTTCGCCATCGGCCTCGACTATCGCGGCGATGCGCTGCGGGTTTCCGGCGATTTCGCCTATCAGAAGGAGCGCGTCAACGGTGGCCGCAGTTCGGTCAACCTCGGCACCGCCACGCACATCCCGGACGCACCATCGGCCGACACCAACTACGCGCCGAAATGGGGCTACACCGATATTGAAGACACCTTCGGCATGCTCCGCGCCGAGTACGATCTCAACGACAACTGGACCGCCTACGCTGCCGGCGGCGCCAAGCACACCCGTGAAGTCGGGCGCTACAACTCGACGACGCTGGTGGGCAACACTGGCGCATCGTTCACCACCGGCTCTTTCGTTCCTCACGATGAAGACAACACCAGCGTCATGGCTGGCCTTAACGGCAAATTCAACACCGGCCCGGTCAGCCACAAGCTCAACTTCGGCCTGACCGGCATCTGGGCCGAACAGCGCAGCGCCTACGATTTTGACCTGACCCAATACGCCAACAACATCTACCACCCGGTGCAGACGCCAGCGCCGGTCGGCAACTTCTCCGGCGGCGACCTGAACGATCCGGGTATCGTCGGCAAAACCTTCAACCGCAGCCTGGCAATTTCCGACACCCTCGGTTTCTTCGATGATCGCCTGCTGGTGACTGCCGGCCTGCGTCGTCAGCAACTCGTAGTGCAAGGTTACGGATACGCCAGTTACGGCAGCGGCCCGCGTTCGTCGAGCTACGACGAATCGATCACCACGCCGGTCTATGGCATCGTGTTCAAACCGTGGGACCACGTGTCGTTCTACGCCAACCACATCGAAGGTCTGGCTCAAGGCCCGACTTCGCCGACCAGCGCCGGCGGATTCCGCGTGACCAACGGCAACGAAGTCTATGCCCCGGCGCGCTCCAAGCAGACCGAGGCCGGAGTGAAGATCGACATGGGCACCTACGGCGCGAGCCTGGGGGTTTATCGCATCGAGCAGCCGAGCGACGGTTACTGTGAAATCGACAGCGCCACCACGTGCACCTACGTGCGTGAAGGCGAGCAGGTCAACAAAGGCGTGGAAATGAACGTGTTCGGTGAGCCGATCCAAGGCCTGCGCCTGATCAGCGGCCTGACCCTGATGGACACCGAACTGAAAAACACCCTCAACGGCGCCAATGACGGCAACCGTGCTATCGGTGTGCCGACCTTCCAGTTCAACGCTGGCGCCGATTGGGACGTACCCGGCCTGCAAGGCGTAGCGCTGAACGCGCGGATGTTGCGCACCGGCGGCCAATACGCCGACGCGGCCAATAACCTCAGCCTGCCGACCTGGAACCGCTTTGACGCCGGCGCACGTTATGCCTTCAAGGTGTCGGAGAAAGACGTGACGGTGCGCCTGGGTGTGGAGAACCTGGCCAACAAGAAGTATTGGGAATCGGCGCAGGGTGGTTATCTGACTCAGGGTGAGCCGCGGGTGGCGAAGTTGTCGGGCACGATTGATTTCTAAGGCCTGAAAAGGCCCCGCAACTTCAACGCTGCGGGGCCTTTTTCCGTCTGGCCGACAAACTGGCCACCCTCTCCTTCTGATCCATACTTGCTCCACAGCAAACGGAGCACACACCCATGAACCGCAGCGACGTCCTGATCATCGGCGCCGGCCCCACCGGGCTGGTGCTGGCCCTGTGGCTGAGCAAACTGGGCGTGCAGGTGCGCATCATCGACAAGACCGCCGCCCCTGGCACCACTTCCCGGGCGCTGGCGGTGCAGGCGCGAACGCTGGAGCTGTATCGGCAACTGGATCTGGCCGAGACCATCGTGCGCAACGGTCATCAGGTCGCGGCGGCAAACTTCTGGGTCAATGGCAAACCGGTTGCGCAGTTGCCGCTGAACCGTATCGGCGAAGGTCTGACGCCCTACTCGTTCGTCGAAATATTCCCGCAGGACCAACATGAACAGCTGTTGATCGAGCGTCTCGAAGACTACGGCGTCAGCGTCGAGCGCAACACCACACTGGAGCATTTCGATGAGACTGGCGATGGCGTAACGGTCCATTTACGTCTGCCCGATGGCGAGCAGGAAATCTGCCAGGCCTGCTATCTGGCAGGTGCAGACGGGGCGCGGTCGGTGGTGCGCAAAAACCTCGACGCCGGGTTCCCCGGTGGCACTTATCAGCAGATTTTCTATGTGGCAGATGTCCAGGCCAGCGGCCCGGCGATGAATGGTGAGTTGCATCTTGATCTGGACGAAGCGGACTTTCTCGCGGTGTTTCCACTGGCCGGCGAAGGCCGCGCGCGATTGATCGGCACGGTGCGCGACGAACGTGCGGAGCGCGCCGAAACTCTGGAGTTTTCTGATGTCAGCAGCCGCGCCATCGAACACCTGAAAGTGCACATCGAGGACGTCCACTGGTTTTCCACCTACCGCGTGCACCACCGCGTGGCTGAGCATTTTCGCGGCGGGCGGGCGTTTCTGCTCGGCGACGCGGCCCATGTGCACAGCCCGGCGGGCGGTCAGGGCATGAACACCGGCATCGGCGATGCGATCAATCTGGCGTGGAAACTCGCTACAGTCCTCAGCGGCGGTGCCGAGGCCAAACTGCTCGACAGCTATGAAACCGAACGCATCGCCTTCGCCCGGCGGCTGGTCTCAACCACTGACAAAGTGTTCAGCTTCGTCACGGCCGAGGGACGCATGGCCGATCTGTTGCGCACGCGGCTGGCACCGTTTCTGATTCCGAAAATGGCGTCGTTCGAGGCGAGTCGCGAATTCCTCTTTCGCACCGTTTCCCAAGTCACCCTCAACTATCGTGGCATGCCGCTGAGTCAAGGCACGGCCGGCCATGTCCACGGCGGCGATCGCTTGCCGTGGGCGCATGACGGTGAGGGAGATAATTACGAACCGCTGCGCCAGCCGTGCTGGCAGGTGCATGTGTATGGCGACACCAGCGACGAAATGCTCGCCTGGTGTCTTGAACATCACTTGCCGCTGCATGTGTTCGACTGGCGACCGGCGTTTGAAACGGCAGGATTGGCGCGCAACGGCTTTTACCTGCTGCGTCCGGATACGTATGTGGCGATTGCCGATAGCAGCGCCGACCCAAAGGTGATCGAACGCTACTTCCGCGACCAAGGGATCCGGCCATTTTTCGCCTGCCCCTGACCCACGAACACCACAGAAACCTGTGGGAGCTGGCTTGCCAGCGATGAGGTCAGCACAGCCAAAATCAACCTCGACTGAACCACCGCTATCGCTGGCAAGCCAGCTCCCACAAGGTTTTGCCGTGTTGCTTAGATCCCGGCCAGCGCCAGATCCATCGCAAAGTACGTGAAGATCAGATCCGCCCCCGCACGCTTGATCGCGCCCAGGCTCTCACGTACCACGCGATCCTCATCAATCGCTCCGGCCTGCGCGCCGAACTTGATCATCGCGTACTCGCCGCTGACCTGATACGCCGCCAGCGGCAGGTTCGAGGCTTCACGGATGTCGCGGATGATGTCGAGGTACGCACCGGCTGGTTTGACCATCAGCGCATCGGCGCCTTCCTGCTCGTCGAGCAACGATTCGCGCAGGGCTTCGCGGCGGTTCATCGGGTTCATCTGATAGCTTTTGCGGTCGCCCTTCAACGCGCTGCCACCGGCCTCGCGGAACGGGCCGTACAGCGCCGAGGCGAATTTGGTCGAATAGGCCATGATCGGAATCTGCGTGAACCCGGCCGCATCCAGTGCCTGACGAATCGCCCGCACCTGACCGTCCATCGCCGCCGACGGCGCAATCACATCCGCACCCGCACGGGCAGCAGCAACGGCCTGTTTGCCGAGGTTGATCAGGGTCTGATCGTTGTCGACTTCATGGTTATGCATCACGCCGCAGTGGCCGTGATCGGTGTATTCGCAGAAACAGGTGTCGGACATCACGATCATTTCCGGCACGGCGTCCTTGGCGATGCGCGACATGCGCGAGACCAGGCCCTCTTCGCGCCAGGTGTCGCTGCCGTTGCTGTCCAGATGATGGGACACACCGAAGGTCATTACCGACTTGATGCCGGCGCGGGCATAGCGCTCGATTTCGCTGGCCAGTTTGCGCTCGGGGATGCGCATCACACCGGGCATGCTTTTGATCGGCACGAAATCATCGATCTCTTCCTCGACGAAAATCGGCAGCACCAGATCATTCAGGCTGAACTCGGTTTCCTGGAACAGACTGCGCAGGCTCGCATTGCGGCGCAGACGGCGGGGACGTGCTTCGGGGAACTGACTGGACATGGGGCTTTCCTGAAAACGGAAGATGAGACGAAAGTCGTAGGGGGCGAAGCTTATGCCTTGCGGGGGCTGGCGTACAAACCTGGATCAATCAAGACAGCATTACTGCAGATGCAACAATAACCTCACTCCCCTGTAGGAGCTGCCGAAGGCTCGGGCCGCGTTCGGACGATCTTTTGACTTTGACTCTAAAAACAAGATCAAAAGATCGCAGCCTTCGGCAGCTCCTACAGGGATTGGTATTGGTCAGGAAGGGATCGTTAAACCACGGATTACCGCAGGCCGTGCCAGAAAGCGCTCCAGCACCCGGGTGACATTCGGGAAGTTGCTGATGCCCACCAAGTCACCGGCCTCATAAAACCCGATCAAATTGCGCACCCATGGAAATGTCGCGATATCGGCAATGGTGTAACGCTCGCCCATGATCCAGTCGCGACCTTCCAGCCGACCGTCGAGCACCTTGAGCAGGCGTTTGCTTTCATCGACGTAACGATCACGCGGACGCTTGTCCTCGTAATCCTTGCCAGCGAATTTGTTGAAAAAACCAAGCTGACCGAACATCGGGCCGATACCGCCCATCTGGAACATCAACCACTGCAGGGTTTCGTAGCGCAAGGTGCCTTCCTGCGCGAGCAACTGACCGCTCTTGTCGGCGAGGTAAATCAGGATCGCGCCGGACTCGAACAACGGCAGCGGCTGATCTTCGGGGCCGTGGGGATCAAGAATTGCCGGGATCTTGTTGTTCGGGTTCAGCGATAGGAACTCCGGGGACAACTGATCATTGGTATCGAAACCCACGCGATGCGGCTCGTACGGCAGACCGATCTCTTCGAGCATGATCGAAACCTTGACGCCGTTGGGTGTCGGCAAGGAATAGAGCTGAATCCAGTCAGGGTACTGCGCCGGCCATTTATGGGTGATCGGGAACGCGGACAGATCGGTCATGGGAAGCATCCAGTCACAAATTAAAGCCCGATCATAATGTAGGCGCTGCCGAAGGCTGCGATCTTTTGATCTTGAGCGTTTCAACAGGATCAAAAGATCGCAGCCTTCGGCAGCTCCTACAGAACCGTAACATTCAGTGATTAATCTCTGCCGCATGCCCTGGGTGCTTGCCATTAGAGTGCCGCGCACGCTTGTGATCGAACCAAAAGGGCCTCGGGCACTCTGAGCTATGCCCTTGTTGCAGAGGAAACGCTTCATGACATGGAAAACACCCGGTGCTGGGAGCCTGCGGTGTAAAGGTTTGTCAGCCTTAACCGAACACGCTGAAGAATTTTTATTTCATGACGAATCTGATGAGTTTCGCCAAACGCTTCAAACATCGCGCCTATGTGGCCCTGCCCTCCCTGTTGGCGGTCAGCGCGTTGTTCCTGTCGCTGGAATCCAGCGAGAGTCGTGCGCAACCGGCGGACGGCACCCAGACCCTGGTGTTCCTGCGCCATGCGGAGAAGCCCGAGGGTGGTCTCGGCCAGCTCAATTGCCAGGGTTTGAACCGCGCCATCGACCTGTCGACGCTGCTGCCGGAGAAATTCGGCAAGGCCGACTACGTGTTCGCCGCCAACCCGACGCGCAATGTCGAGGAAGGCGAGCTCGACAACTCCTACAGCTACATTCGCCCGCTGATGACCATCAGCCCCGCCGCCATCAAGCTGGGCCTGCCGGTGAATATCGAGTTTTCGGCCAATGACACCAGCGATCTGGCCCGCGAACTGCTGGATGACAAGTATCACAACTCCACCATCTACACCGCGTGGTCCCACGGTTATCTGCCGGAACTGATCAACAAGGTGGCCGGTAATGCCGTCGGCGAAAAACAGTCCATCACCGAGGACTGGGCGGGCAGCGACTTCGATTCGCTGTACGTGCTGACCCTGACGTGGCACAACGGCAAGGCCAGTTTGCAGAGCCACAGCTACAAGCAAGGGCTGGATAACGGCAAGGCCACCTGCCCGACTTGAGTTTCGGGTGCCTATTCGGCCCTAATCGCTGGCAAGCCAGCTCCCACAGGGTTTGAATGCACAATGAATGCTGTGGAAGGCTGGATTATGGCTAGGACACTTGCCTGACTTGAGTCTTCTACTGTCAGTGATGGCCTCATCACTGGCAAGCCAGACTCGCACAGGGTTTGAATGCACAATGAATGCTGTGGAAGGCTGGATGATGGCTAGGACACTTGCCTGACTTGAGTCTTCTACGGGAGCTGGCTTGCCAGCGATCAGGCCGGCAAACACGCCATCAATCTTTCTGATTCACCCGCTCGCGCAGATATTCGATAACCGCGCCCTGCTCCCCGGCAAACTCGATACGCCCGCCCTTCTTCTCGCGCTGAAACACATACATCGGGTCGTAATATTCACGCAGCAACCCCTCGATCCAGCCGCGATGCAAATCCACCGCGCCACTGCGGGCCTGCTCTGCCAGCGCCGCTTCCATCAAATCGAACAGCCGCCGATGGCGCTCGCCACCCAGACGTTTCTGCACGTTGTTCAGGCTCTCCAGCAGCCGCTCTGCGAACAGCGCAAAACCTTCCTCGCCATGCACCGATGCAAACTCGGCAGACAGATCGACCACGTAATCACGCAGAATCCGCTCCACGCGATCTTCAAAACTGTCTTCCAGCCAGACCATCGGGTACTGCTGCATGCCCTGATACATCGCCAGCGGCAAGGCGCAACTGCCGACCACCCGACTCTCGTCCTCCAGCACAAACTGTTCGATACCGGCATTACGCTTCTTGAGAATGTCGATGGCCAAACGGTTCTCGAAATCGATGTTCGACGGCTGCCCGGTGGCGCGTTTACCGAAACTGGAACCGCGGTGATTGGCGTGTCCTTCCAGATCCAGCCCGTTGCGCAATTGCACCAGCACTTCGGTCTTGCCGGTGCCGGTCATCCCGCCCAGCAGTACGAAATCACACTGCGCGATGGCTTGTTCAGTGGTGTCGATAAGGAAGCTGCGCATCGCCTTGTAACCGCCGCCGACGCGCGGATAGTCAATGCCGGCTTCGTCACGCAGCCATTGTTGGGTGATCTGCGAACGCAGCCCGCCACGGAAGCAATAGAGGTAACCGTCGGGATGGGCCCGGGCGAAGTCCGCCCAGGCCTGAATACGCTCGGCCTTCACCGCACCGGACACCATTTGATGACCCAACTCAATGGCGGCCTGCTGGCCGTGCTGCTTGTAGCAGGTGCCGATTTTCTGCCGCTCGATGTCATTCATCAGCGGCAGATTGATCACGCCAGGGAACGCACCTTTGTGAAACTCGACCGGCGCGCGGGCGTCCATCAGCGGCCGATCGTTGAGGAAAATATCGCGGTAATCGGTGCAGTCGCGGAGCATCAAATCACCTCGACTGCGTTCGTCTGTCGCTCGACCAGTTCACCAATTGGCGCCAGATTCAGGCCCAATTCGGCGGCGACGGCGAGGAACTCGTCATTGCCTTCAGGCGTTACCGCGATCAACAGACCGCCGCTGGTTTGCGGGTCGCAGAGCACACGTTTGTGCAGTTCCTGCACGCGGCCAACCTTGCTCGAATAGCTGTCGAAGTTGCGCAACGTGCCGCCGGGAACACAGCCCTGTTCGAGGTAATACTCGACGCTGTCCAGACGCGGCACACGGTCGTAGGCAATGCGCGCCGTGAGCTGGCTGCCGTCGGCCATTTCCACCAGATGCCCGAGCAGACCGAAACCGGTAACGTCGGTCATCGCCGTCACGCCAGCGAGTTTGCCGAAACGGCTGCCGGGCTTGTTCAGCGTGCACATCCAGTCGCGAGCGACGCCGACGTCGGCCGGACGTAACTTGCCTTTCTTTTCGGCCGTGGTGAGGATGCCGATGCCCAGGGGTTTGGTCAGATACAGCAGGCAACCGGCGGTGGCGGTGTCGTTGCGCTTCATGTGGCGTTTTTCCACCAGACCGGTCACAGCGAGACCGAAAATCGGCTCTGGCGCATCAATCGAATGCCCGCCCGCCAACGCAATGCCGGCGGCGTCGCACACCGCTCGGCCGCCCCGAATCACTTCCCGCGCCACTTCCGGCGCCAGCACATTCACCGGCCAGCCGAGAATCGCAATCGCCATCAACGGATCACCGCCCATCGCATAGATATCGCTGATAGCGTTGGTCGCGGCAATACGGCCGAAGTCGAACGGATCATCAACGATCGGCATGAAGAAGTCCGTGGTCGACACCACACCGCGCTCGGCATCAATTTCATAGACCGCCGCATCATCGCGCGAGGCATTGCCGACCCACAGTTTCGGGTCAAGGTTCTGCGCGCCGCTGCCGGCCAGAATCACCTCCAGCACCTGCGGGGAAATCTTGCAGCCGCAACCGGCGCCGTGGCTGTATTGGGTGAGGCGAATCGGCTCGCTCATGGCAAAGGGTCTCTGGCAGGGAATGGGGCGCATTCTAGCAGAGCGCGGGGTGGCTGATTTTTGTGATGAATGACAGGGCCCCAATCGCCAGCAGGCTGGCTCCCACAATTGAACTCTGTCTGCCACAAATCCTGTATCCACAGCAGGTGAACTGTGGGCCCAACAATGCTTAATGACACATGGAGCAGATCAAAAGATCGCAGCCTGCGGCAGCTCCTACACATGCATTCGCGTTTCCCTGTAGGAGTTGCCGCAGGCTGCGATCTTTTGCTCTAACCCAAAAAAAACCGCCCTTGCGGGCGGTTAAAAGTGCTTCGACCCTAAATCAGAAGCCAAGGCTGAAGCTGACGGTCATCGCATGGTCGTTGTTGTCGTTCGACAGTTGCCCCGAATAACCAATGCCCAGTTTGCCGGTCGGGCTGATCTGGAAGTCCACACCCGCTTCGACAATCGCGCTGTCCTTGGCAATCGGTACGCCTTGGGTGCTGAACGAAGCGCCGCCGTCGATGAAGGTCAGGTCGGCATCTGGTTTGGTGTCGCCGAACGCATGTCGCCAGCCGATGGCAGCGCGCGGGGTGAATTGCCCGCCGTTGGCCAGGGTGATGACTTTGCCGGCGCGCAGGCCGAGGGTGGAGAAAGTGATGTCCTGATCGGCATCAGCCTTCAGGCGTCCCACGCCGCCTTTTTCCTTGGCCTTGTCGGTGTCGTAGTTGACGTAAGCCAGACCCGCGAACGGCTCCAGAGCAATGCCGGCGGCTTCCATTGTGTAACCGACTTCACCGAACACCTGAGCGCTGCGGGCGTCGTAATTGGCCTCCAGACGGTCGTTGTAGGTGCCGACGCTGACGTCGCGTTTGGTCTCGATGTCGTGCCAGCTGTAAGCCGCGCCGAGGCGCACTGCCAAAGCATCGAACTGCGAGTTGAGATATGCAGCCAGGTGGTAGCTCTCAACCGTGGCATCCGAGCGACGATCATGCGCATCAAGGTCGCTGCGGGTGTAACCGGCGGCCATGCCCACGCGCCACTGGTCATCGAGTTGCTTATCGGTGCCGAGCATGAAGCCGCTGAGGTTGCGGTCGAGGCTGGCGCTGTTGCTGTCGCCATCCGACTCACCCCACGCGCCAAGTGCGCGAGCCCAGCCGACCATTTCGCCATGGCAACCGTTGCTGCTCAGTTGGTTGTCACTTGGCGCCAGGGCTCGGCGTGGATCATCCGGCGCACTGCACGAAGGCTGGCGCATGCGGTCGTTGACGGCTTCGCGCACGTAACGCGAATCCTCGAGGATCGCACTGGCGGTGCTGGCATGAATCTCCCCGGACAGACTGTCGAAGGCATTACGCGCACCCGCGACACTGAGGTTGACGATCTCGTTCTGCAACGCAGCGCCGGCCGCACCGTTGCGCGACAACGCCGAAGCGGTGTTGCGCTGGTTACCCGTGGCGGCGACGTCGGCGAACGAGTTGCCGTTGCGGCTCACCACCAGGTTTACCGCGTTGGCGTCGTACACCAGGGCCGAATCGAGGAACGCGTATTGCGGTAGATCCGCAGCGCTGAAGGTACCGATCACCCCGCCGCCCGCCGTGATCAGCGAATACGTGGTGTTGCCGGTGAACGGCGCCAGAGCGTTGACTTGTAACCCGCCACCCAGCGTCGCAGTGCCGCCGACAGCCAAAGGCGTCGCGGTCGGCGAGCTGACTGTCAGGGCGAGCACGCCGTTGGCAGCATTGGTCAGGTTGCCGGCAACACTCAAAGTGCCCGCCTCGGCTCCGGATTGCACCAGACCATTGTTGACCAGCGAACCGACGCTGCCATTACCGCTGAGCGCGGCGCCGTTGGCGACAGTGACTTGCCCGCCGAACGAGGCCCGCGCAGCGCGGCTGCCGACTTGCAGCACGCCTTGATCGACCGCTACGGTGCCGCTGAACGGGTTGTCACCGGTCAATAGCAAGGTGCCGGTGCCGCGTTTGGCCATGTCGCCGAGGCCACTGAGCACACCATTGAACCGACCGTCGGTATTCTGCTGGAACACCAACGAAGCGTTGTTGAGAATGTTGCCTTGCAGACTGGTGCTATTACCGACCAGCGTACCGCCGCTGACTGTGGTGCCCCCGCTGTAAGTGTTAGCGCCGCTCAATACCAAGGTGCCGGAATCAAGCTTCTCAATACCGCCCGTGCCCACCAGCGGCACGGAGATTTCCGTGCTCGCCCCGGCATTCACCCGCACCGGTGCGAGGCTGCCGTCCGCACCATTGACCGGAGTCAGTGTGCCGCCAGCGTCAGGCACCAGGCTGTAACCGCCCGAGAGGAATTGCAGGCCGGTGAAGTTCTGATTGCCCTGCACCGTGACAGTGCCAGCCTGCCCGCCGAACACGGCGAATTGGCCGTTGGCACCGAGTGCCTGAGTACCGCTCGGATCAGTCCAGTTGGTACCCGGCCCCCACACACCACTGCCGCCACCGATGCTGCCATCAGGATTGGTGGTGCCGCCGTTCCAGAACTGCACTTCACCCGGCGAGCCTTGCACCAGCAAATTGATCTGATTGGCAATGGCGGTTTGCAGCGTCAGGTTGGCCGCCGATACCGGCAGGCTGCCGTAGACCAGACCGTTGTCGGTCAGGCTGCCGCCGTAGCTGAACAGCTGATAGACCCCGGTGCCGAAACCGCCGGCGTTGTTGATATTCAGCGTGCCGTCGAGGGTCAGGTTGCCGGCAACATTGACCACCGTGGTCGAGCTGGCGGCAGAGCCGAGGCTGAAGTCCAGATCAGTCCCCGAAGACAGCGCCAACGCACCGACCGACAGCGGCGTCGCCGTGCCGCCACCGGCCAGCGTCGCGCCGTCGGCCAGTTGCAGCGAACCGCCCAACTGACCGCCACCGCCAATCTGCGCGCCGCTGGCGACGTTAACGTTGGCGCTGTTGAGCACACCGTTGACGGTCAAGGTGCCGGCCTGGACTGAGGTGTTGCCAGTGAAGCTGTTGTTGCCGGTCAGCAGCAATTCGCCGCTGCCGGTTTTGTTCAGCGTGCCGGTACCGGTGAGGTTGCCGGTGTAGCTGCCGTCGGCGTTTTGCTCGAAAGTCAGCGCCGCGTTGTTGACGATTGCACCTTGCAGGCTGCTGGTGTCGCCAAGGGTGCTGCCGCCGTTCAGCGTGGTGCCACCGCTGTAGGTGTTGGCGCCGCTGAGCACGAGTTCGCCCGTACCGTTTTTCACCAGACTGCCGGTGCCCGTTACCGCGCCGATCAGCGTGGTGTTCTGATTGCCGGCCAGCGTCAGCTCGGCGCCAAGGTTGATGGCGTTGGCCAGTTGCAGCGCCGAGGTGCTGTCCAGAGTGCCGTTGCCAGTAACGTTGAGCGCACCGCTACTGATCGCGCTGTTGTTGCCGAGGATCAGCGACCCGCCGGCGAGCTGAGTGCCACCGCCGTAGGTATTGCTGCCGTTGAGGGTCAGGCTCGATGCGCCAGTCTTGATCAGACTGCCGCTGCCGGTGACGACTCCACCCAAGGTCAAGGCGTTGGAGCCGGCGACGTTCAATCCTCCATTGAGCACCACATCATTGCCGAGGCTGACAGCGGCGTTGCTGCCCAGCGCAGTGCCATCCGCTGCAGTCAACACGCCAGTGCCGAGCGCCGCGTTATTACCGACCACGATCGTGCCACCATTGAGCGCGGTGCCGCCGGTGTAGCCGTTGGCAGCGTTGAGCACCAGTGTGCCGGTGTCGTATTTGCCGAGGGTGCCTGCGCCGTTGAGCGCTACACCGACGGTTGCCGTGGCGTTCGGATCGACGCGCACCGAGGCGTTGCCGAGCGAACCGTTGACCAGATTGAGCGATCCCGCTGTGCCGTTTTGCAGGCTGTAGCCATCGGTGACGAACTGCATGCCAGTGATGGTTTGCGCGCCGTTGACCGTAACCGTGCCCGCCGCGCCCTGGAACACGGCGAAGTTGCTGGTCCAGCCCTGATTGGTAGTGCCGTTGACGTCGGTCCAGTTGGTGGTGCCGGTGCCCCAGGTACCGCTGCCACCGTCGACCGTGCCGTTGGCGATCAGTTGATTACCGTCCCAGAACTGCACGGTGGCGGCGGGCGCGGTGACCAGCAGGTTGAGCTGGTTGGCCACCGCGGTTTGCAGAGTCAGATCGCCCGGGGTGACGCTGCCCGGCACGGTGCCGATGAGCATGCCGTTGTCGGTCAGGCCGCCGGTGTAGTTGATCAGGCGATACACGCCGCTGCCAAAACCACCGATGTCGCTGACATTGAGTGTGCCATCGAGGGTCAGGTTGCCGCCGACGTTGACCAGCGCGTTACCGCCACCAGACACCGGCGTACCGAGGCCGACGTCGAAGTTGGAGTTGCCGTTGAACACCAGCGAATCCACCGACAAGGTGCTGCCGGTGACACCCGCCAGATGTCCGCCATCGGCCACGGTCACCGCACTGGTCAACGTGCCGCTGCCGCCGAGTGTGCCGCCGTTGTTGACCAATACATTGACGCTGGCCAGCGAACCGTTGACCTGCAAGGTGCCGGCGTTGACGTTGGTGTCACCCGTGAGGGTGTTGTTGCCGGTAAGGGTCAATGTACCGCTGCCCAGCTTGGTCAACCCACCCGGATCGATGCCGTCCATGAGGACGCCAGCGAATGTACTGCTCTGGTTGTTGCCTCCGATGCTCAGGGTGTCAAAGTCACCGATGCCAACCGTACCGTCACCGGTCAGGCTGCCGATGCTGGTCGAATCGCCGATGTTGAGCGTGGTACCGACGGCAAGATTGACGGCGGCGTTATCACCCAGCGCGGTGCTGCCGACAGTGTTCAGGCTGCCGGCCAGTACATCGATCAGGCCGTTAAAGGTGTTGTTGCCACTGAGCGTCAATACCGCCAGACCGTTCTTGGTCAACGTGCCAGCGCCGGCGATCACACCGCCCAGCGTCAGGCCGCTGTTGCCAATGAAGCTCAAATTGGCATTGACGTTGATATTGTTGGCCAGCACCAGCGGTGCGGCGTTGTCGAGGGTCGATGCACCTGCAACGGTCAGCGCGCCGGAACCCAGCGAGGAGCCAGTGCCGATGGTCAGCGTACCGGCGTTCAGCGTAGTGCCGCCGGTGAAGGTGTTGATGCCGTTAAGCGTCAGGTTCGACGCGCCGTCCTTGATCAGTCCGCCAGCGCCGCTGACCACACCCGCGAGGGTCAGGTTATTACTGCCGGTGTTGCTCAGGTTGGCGTTGAGCACGATGTTGTTGCCCAGGCTCAGCGCACTGTTGCTGTCCAGCGCTGAGGCGCCGGCCACGGTGAGGTTGCCCAGCCCTAGCGCCGAGTTACTGCCCGCGGTCAGGGTGCCGGCGCTCAGGTTGATGCCGCCGAGAAAGTTGTTATTGCCGCTCAGGGTCAGGTTGGACGCACCGTTTTTAGTCAGGCTGCCAGCACCATTGATCGTGCCGGCAAGCGTCAGATCCGCCGTGCCGCCAATACCGAGGTTACCCGCCAGGTTGACCGCGTTATTCACCGCCACCGCCGTGCTCGCATCCAGCGTGGTGCCGCCCGCCGCGTTCAGCGTGCCTGAACCCAGTGCCGAGTTCGACGCCAGAATCAGTCCGCCGGCATTCAGCGCCACCGGCCCGAGGAAGGCATTGTTGCCGCCGAGCGTCAGGTTGGCCGCGCCGGTTTTGATCAGGCCGCCAGTACCGCCGATCACGCCGTTGAGCGTCAGCGCATTGCTGCCGACTACGGTGAGGTTGCCATTAAGGGTCGCAGCGTTGCCGAGAGTCACCGCAGCGTTGCTGTCCAGTTGCGTGCCGGCGTTGGCGGTCAGTGTGCCGCTGCCCAGCGCGGTGTTGCTGCCAACGACGATCTTGCCGCCGTCGAGTTGCGTGCCGCCGCTGTAGGTGTTGGCGCCGTTGAGCACCAGGGTGCCGGTATCGAGTTTGTTGAGGATGCCGCTGCCATCGATATTGGCGCCGATGGTCGCGGTCACGCCCGGATCAACCCGCAACGCTGCGGTGCCGCCGGTGCCGTTGACGGCGGTCAGTTGCCCCGCCGTGCCATTCACTACGTTGTAGCCATCGGTGAGGAACTGCATGCCGGTGAACGCTTGCGTGCCGTTGACCGTCACCGTACCCGCCGTGCCCTGGAATACCGCGAAGTCGCCGGCCCACGGTTGATTGACCAGACCGTTGGCATCGGTCCAGTTGGTGCCGACCGCATTCCAGGTACCGCTGCCGCCATCGACGACGCCGTTGGCAATGGTCTGGCTGCCATCCCAATAACGGATGTTCACGTTCGGTGCCGACACTTGAATGTTGATCTGATTGGCCACACCGGTTTGCACGATCAAGTCGCCGAGGCCGTAGCCGACCGGCACACCTGCGACATCCAGCCCCAGATCGGTCAGGGCACCGGTGTAGTTGAACAGGCGATACACGCCAACGCCGAAACCGCCGGCGTCGGTGACGTTGAGATTGCCGTCGAGGGTGAGGTTGCCGCCGACATTCATCAACGACGCGGTCGACGGTGTCCCCAGTGCCACATCAACATTGCTGCCGGCCGCGAGGGTCAGCGCACCGGCGGACAGTTGATTGCCCGACGACAACGCCAGATGGCCGCCGCTGTTGACGTTGACGGCACCGAGCGCCGAACCGGTACCGGTCAGGGTACCGCCGGTATTGACGTTAATCAGCGCGCTGGCCAGCGAACCGCTGAGGTTCACGATGCCGCTGTTGATCGCGGTATCGCCGGTGATGCCGTTGATCCCGGTGAGGTTCAAGGTGCCGGTGCCGACTTTGACCAGGCCGCCGCTGCCGCTGAGGTCGCCGTCGAACGTGCTGGTGACGTTGCCACTGCCGACGGTCAGCGTGTTGCTGCCGGTGAGCTGCACACTGCCGCTACCGGTCAGCGCGCCGAGGCTGGCGTCGCTGCCCAGATTCAGCCCGGCGCCGGCGCTGACGTTGACGCCGGAGGTGTTGCCCAGCGCATTGGTGTTCAACGTCGTGACGCTACCGGACACAATGTTCAGCGCGCCGGTAAAGGTGTTGTTGCCGGCCAGGGTCAGGTCTGACAGACCGTTTTTGGTCAGGCTGCCGGCACCGTCGATAATGCCGTTGAGGCTCAAGTCGTTGTTACCCGCGACGGTCAACCCGGCGTTCAACGTGATCGCATTGCCGATCCCGAAGGAAGCGCTGTTATCCAGCGTCGCTGCGCCACCGACGATCAACCCACCGCTGCCCAAACCGTTGGCATTGCCCAGCGTCAGGGTGCCGGCATTGAGCGCGGTGCCGCCGCTGAAGGTGTTGTTGCCGTTGAGCGTCAGGTTGGCCGCGCCGCTCTTGATCAACTGCCCGGTGCCGCTAGTGATGCCGCCGAGGGTCAGGTTCTGCGTACCGCCGACGGTCAGTGCCGCATTGAGGACGACAGCGTTGCTGAGACTGACCAGCGGCGAATTGCTGTCCAGCGTCGCCGCGCCGCCAACGGACAAGGCACCAGTGCCCAGCGCCGAACTGTTGCCGACGGTCAATGTGCCGGCGTTCAAAGTCGTGCCGCCGATGAAGTTGTTGGCCGCGTTGAGAATCAGATTGGCGGCGCCGTCTTTCACCAGACTGCCAGCGCCGCTGACCAGACCGGTCAGGGTCAGATTCGCCGTGCCGCCGACGTTCAAGGCACCGGCCAATGCCACCGCGTTGTTCAGGCTGACGGCGGTGTTGGCGTCCAGCGTGGTGCCTGCCGCCGCGTTCAATGTGCCAGAGCCCAGCGCGGTGTTGCTGCCGACGATCAGTTTGCCGGTGTTCAGGGCGGTGTTGCCAAAATAGGTGTTGGCGCCGTTGAGGGTCAGGTCGGCGGCGCCGTTCTTGACCAGCCCACCGATACCGGCGACCACGCCGTCGAGGGTCAGCGCATTGGTGCCGCCCAGGGTCAGCGTGCCGCCGAGGTTGAGGTTGTTGGCCAGGGTCGCCGCAGCGTTGGCATCCAGTGTTGTGCCATTCGCCGCGTTTACGCTGCCCGTGCCCAATGCGGTGCTGGAACCGACGATCAGCGAACCGGCGTTCAGCGCCGTGGTACCGGTGTAGGTGTTGGCGCCGTTGAGGGTCAGGCTCGACGCGCCCGTCTTGATCAAACCGTTGGCGCCACTGATCACGCCGTCGAGGGTGAGCGCGTTGGCGCCGCCGGCGGTGAGGTTGGCGTTGAGGGTAATCGCGTTGTTCAGGGTCAGCGCCGAGCTGCTGTTGAGGGTGCCCGCCCCGGCCACGGTCAGTGCGCCAGTGCCGAGTGCTGCGCCATTGCCGACAGTCAGACTGCCGGCGTTCAACGTGGTGCCGCCAGTGAACGTGTTGGCGCCGCTCAGGGTCAGGTTGGCCGCGCCATTCTTGAGCAACTGACCGGCGCCGTTGATCACGCCGGAGAGGGTCAGGCCGCTGCTGCCGCCGATGGTCAGGGCACTGCTGTTGAGGTTGACGTTATTGCTCAGGTTGACGGCGGTGTTGCTGTCCAGTGCTGAAACATCGATGACGTTCAGCGCACCGCTGCCCAACGCAGTAGCATTGCCCACGGTGAGGGTACCGGCGGCCAGCGTGGTATCGCCAAGATAGGTGTTGGCGCCGTTAAGAGTCAGGTTAGTGAAGCCGCGCTTGGTCAGCCCGCCACTGCCACTGATAACGCCGCCGAGGGTCAGGTCAGCGCTGCCACGGACCTCCAGATCGCCACCCAGGGAAACGGCGTTGGTCAATGCAACCGCGCTGCTGGCATCAAGCTTGGTGCCCGCCGCGGTCGTCAAGGCACCCGTACCCAGCGCAGTGTTGGAGCCGACAATCAGCGTACCGGCGTTGAGCGCAGTGCCGCCGGAGAACGTATTGTTGCCGCTGAGGGTCAGGTCGGCGGTACCGTTCTTGATCAGGTTGCCGGCACCACTGATGACGCCGCTCAGACCCAACGCCTGCGTGCCGCCGATGGTCAGATCCGCCGCCAGCGCGACGGCGTTGGCGAGGGTCACGGCAGCGGTCGCATCCAGCGTGGTGCCGGCCGCCGCATTCAGTGCGCCCGTGCCGAGCGCGGTGTTGCTGCCGACGAACAGGCTGCCAGCGTTGAGCAAGGTGGTGCCGGCGTTGGTGTTATTGCCGGTCAGGGTCAGGCTGGCGGTGCCGCTTTTGGTGATGGCGCCGGTGCCGGACAAAATGCCGCCCAGGGTCAAGGCATTGCTGCCGAGCACGTTCAGCGCGCCAGTCATGGCGATGTTGTTGGCCAGCGTAACGTTGGCGGTGCTGTCGAGACTGGTGCCGGCAGCAGTGGTGAGCGCTCCGCTGCCCAGCGAATTGTTGTTGGTCACCAGCAAACTGCCGGCACTCAGGGTAGTGGTGCCGGTGTAACCGCTGTTGGCGCCGCTGAGGGTCAGGCTGCCGGTGCCGGTTTTGGTCAGCCCGCTTGCGCCGCTGATCAGGCCGCCAAGGGTCAGCGCTCCCGTGCCGCCAGCCGTCAATGTGCCGCCGAGGTTGATGGCGTTGTTCAGGCTGATCGTGCCGGGGGCGCTCACGGTAGTTGCGCCGGTCACATTGAGGGTGCCGGTACTAAAGGCCTGATTGTTGCTGACCTGTACCGTGCCACCGTTGAGCGCGGTGTTGCCCAGATAGGTATTGGCCGCGCTGAGGTTCAACTGGCCGGCACCGACCTTGGTCAGGCCACCGCTGCCGGAAATCACCCCGCTCAGGGTTGTTGCATTGGTGCCTTGCACTGTCACGCCGCCGGCGCCCAACGAGATCAGATTGCTGACGTTCAACCCGGCGTTGCTCGCCTGCAAAATCCCGCCGTTGGAGGTGATCACCCCGCTGCCAAACGTGGCGTTGTTGTTGAACTGGGCGACGCCGCCATTGAGCGTAGTCGCGCCACTGACCAGTGGCCCCTGCAGGGTCCAGGTGCCGCTGTTGATGGTCAGGTTGTTGAAGTTTATGTAGGTGGCGCTCGACGCCGTGCCGACCCCGGTGGTGCCGCCGCCGACGCCGATCGGGTTCTGCAGGATCAGACTGTTGGTGCCGCCTGCGCCGCCATCGACGGTGCCGGTCGGGGCGAAGGTCAGGTTGATGCCGATCAGGCCACCGAGCCCCACCGAAACCTGAATACCGTCACCGACCTGCACCGAAGAACCGGTAATCGCCGTGAACGTGTTGGTGCTGCTTGCGCCCATCGACACGCCGCCGGTAATCGCGCCGGCGTTGGTAAACGTATTGCCCGCCGCCGACGTTTCAAACGCGATCCGGCCGTTGATGACGCCGGTGCTGCTGTTGGTCATGTTGACTTGCGAGCCACCGTAGACCCCCACCACCGGGGTATCGGCCAGGGTGATGCCCCCAATTGATAATCCCGTGGAGGTGATGGTGCCGTTGTTGGTGATGCTGGTGGTACCGGCCGCCGCGTTGTTAACCGCAATGCCCAGGCCGTCGATGCTGGTCAGGTTGAGCCCGAGCAACATGCCGGTGCCGCGAATGATGCCGCTGGCGTTGTTGAGCACGCTGACCGTACTCGTCGCGCCGGTCCCAATGAATGCACCGCCACTCAATACCGAGACCAGACCCAGTAATGCCGGATCAAGTGTGCCGGAGTTGTTGAGGGTGATGTTCACCCCGGTCAGGTCCATCACGTGGCCGCCCAGGGTCGCGTTCATCTGCGCCCCACTGTTGACGTTGACCGTGAGGCCGCTGGTAGCGCTGTTGAAGTTGTTAAGAAACAGCGGCAGGCTCGGCACGCCGGTACAGGTCACCGTAGAACCTGCGGTGGAACAGGTGGCCAGCGCCGGCGTGCTCACTGCGCCGAACAACAGTCCGGCGACGCTCAGGTGCACAGCAAGGGAAAGAGGGGAAAAACGCGAAACGAGGGCGACACCGGACCTTACTCCCACGGGCTACTCCTTGTCGTGGCCAATTCTTCCTTGAAAGCGTGTGAGTCGTGCTAATTCCACACGCGCATCAAGACTGCGACGGTCATCACAAAACCGTTGATTGCTGACAACGCTAGTAGAGCCGCGCAAATGGGAGCGGATTAAATGGTGTTAATACTTTAATACTAGGCCCTCTAAATCAGGGCTTTCAGCCTGTGAATACGGGGAACTGGCCGTAACACATCCCTCTGTAGGAGATGCGGCACGCTGCGATCTTTTGATGTTGCTTGTGAACATCAAGATCAAGAGATCGCAGCGTGCCGCAGCTCCTACAGGGCCGCAGGAAGAAAACTGGTACGCCTTATGCAAACGTTTGCGAACCGTCAATCACGGCATTTTCGCCACACATCTGCCAGGCCCAAAAAATTCGGGCCTTGATCCGCAAAAAAAGGACTTTGCATGCACGTCGCTTCCCTTCTTCGCGCGCCCCTATCGCGCACGTTTGCTGTTTCCTTGCTACTGACTGGCGTTACCGGAGTTCTCAGTCAAAGCGCATTTGCGCAACCGGCTCTGCCCGACGACTCCGCCCAAGGCGAAACCCTCAGCCCTGAAGCCAGCCCGCCGAAAAAAGGCGCTTACCTGTCGGACTGGTACAACCAGGACCTGACCCTGATCGGCAGCAAAGACATCAGCTTCGGCCCGCAACCGGCCGACGACATCTACCTGGAATATGAATACTTCGGGCGCAAGGGCCCGTTCGAGCTGTACGGCTATATCGACGTGCCGAAAATCTTCAACATCGGCAACAGCCACGACAAAGGCGTTTGGGACCACGGCTCGCCGGTATTCATGGAGCACGAACCGCGGATCTCCATCGACTACCTCGCCGGCCGCAGCCTGGCTATCGGCCCGTTCAAGGAATGGTATGTTGCCTTCGACTGGATCTACGACCACGGCAGCCGCAAAGAAAATCGTGCCAACACCCTCTACAGCGGTTTCGGCACCGACATCGACACCCATTCGCGGGTCAACCTGTCGGCCAACCTGTACGGGCGTTACCAGTGGGAAAACTACGGCGCGAGCAACGAATATTCATGGGACGGCTACCGCGCGCAGCTCAAGTACATCATCCCCATCGACAAATTCAGCAACGGTGCCTCGCTGACCTACATCGGCTTCACCAACTTCGATTTCGGCTCCGACATCCACAAGGACAACCCGGCACGCACCGCCAACGCGACGGTGGCGACCAACGTGTTGCTCTACTCCTTCACCCATTTGCGCTTCACCCTGGTCGGGCGTTATTTCCACAACGGCGGCAACTGGGAGGACGGCAGCGAGCTGAATTTCGGCGACGGTAATTTCCGCGCGCGTTCGAATGGTTGGGGGTATTACGCGGGGATCGGGTATCAGTTCTGACCGGTAAGTGATCACTGGATCGCAGCCATCGGTAGCTCCCGTCAGATCGGGGTAGATACCGTCGGACAATCCGAGTGAATTTTCCCGGTGCGCCGCGATCCTTCTATTACCACAGGGAGGAATACGGGCTTTATGAACAACGCAAAACTTTATGTCATCGACTACACCCTTCACGGCACGCCCAAGTCCTTCATTATCCGCTCGGACAAGATGGACAACGCCGAGGCTTGGCATTGGGCGAGTTGCGACGCCGGCGTAGGCCGGATCCCGCGTTTCGGTCGGGAAAAGGTGCAGAAGACCAGTAAACCGATGGCGGAAAAATTCGGCGTGGAAAACGTCGTCTGGCGACCGACCAGCTAAGCTGCGCACAGTAATCGACATCATTCGGGGGAATGCACAATGACCCACCTCATTAGCCCGGCACATCTGGATTACGGCCTGGACAGTTTGTTCGGGCGTATCACCAAAAGTGTCGACTGCCCGGTAGGACTTGAACCCGTCGAAGATAATCCGTTTCGCTTCGCGCTGAGGGTGCCGGCACCGTTGCCTGAAGATCTTGAGCAGGCGAAAACCGTCGTGGTCAGGGTTGACGGTCGATTGCTACAAGGTACGGTGCGCCATACCGAGCGGCTGGAAGATGACAGCCTGAAACTGGAAGTGGAGCCTGATTAGGCTCCACTTTTTTATGGGTACGTTTACTTGGGATGCGCGCACTGGCAGCCCTTGCTTGAACATTCCTCGCCCCCCTTGTGGTGGTGGGCGCAGGCCTCGCAGCAGTAGTGCTTGCCGTGCACAGCGTACGCATGCTCGCCGTCTTTGATGGTGCATTTACATCCGGGACAATCGCATTTTCTATCAGGCATGGGACAGACTCCTTGGGTTGTGGTTGTCTGAGGCTTGAATGCAAGCCGTAAACAACAGTGTAGGAGCTGCCGAAGGCTGCGATCTTTTGATTTTGTTTGTGTTTGGTTTTTGGTTTTTGGTTTTTGGGAGTTGTGAGCATATCCGTTGCTACGGGTGTTGCGGCTGGCGGTTTCGCTCTTACAGCGAGTCCCTTTTTCAAACGCCAAAAAGGAACCAAAAGGCTTTGCCCCCGGCGTACGGCACTTCGCTGAGGCTCAGTGTTCCCTCGCTACGGCGTCCATCCGGGGGCATCGCCTACGGTTTGCTTCGCTGCACCTCCTCTCGATGTATGCGGCTTCGCCGCACGGCGCTGCGCGCCTGCCCCCCGGATGAACACCTCCGCTCGGCCTGCCGATGGGGGCTAAGAGCAAGAGCAACATCAAAAGCCAGATCAAGAGCCCCTCACCCTAGCCCTCTCCCGGAGGGAGAGGGCTAGGGTGAGGTGTTTGGCAGAGCTATGCCGACCTGGGATACCGAGTCGAACTCAGATTCTGAAAGCCTCACAAATCGGCTCCCTCTCCTCGGGGAGAGGGCTGGGGTGAGGGGTGAATCCAACACCGAACAAAAGCCGACCGCATGCTCTCCCACTACTCAACACAATGAGCGTTAGCTCGAGTGCAGCTCTTGATCTTGATCTGGAAGCCCGTCGGAAGGCTGAGTGAAGGGATTGATCCGGGGGTGGGAGCGCAGCGACCGTTTGGCGCAACCAAACACATCGAGAGGAGGTGCAGCGAAGCAAACCGGAGGCGATGCCCCCGGATCAATTCCGCAGCGAAGGAACCCGAGCCACAGCGAGGGCCGTACGTCAGGGTAAAGCCTTTTTGGTTACTTTTTCGGCGTCTGGAAAAAGTGACCCGCCGTAAGGGCGGAACCCTAAGCAGCCATCACCGCAGCAACGGATATGTACACCAAAAACAATCAGTCAGAAGACCGAACACTACTGCGATACATAAAAACCAAAGCCAACCCCAAACAACCCATCGCCAAAACCCGACTCGAAGAAAGCTCAATCGCCGGATTCCCCAACCAGCCAAAATTATCAATCAACATCCCCATCCCAAGCTGCCCGACAATGACAGCCACAGTCGCCACAGCCGTCCCCACCACAGGCACCGCGCCCACCATCACCATCATATAAACCACCCCAAACAGAGCCCCCATCAACTGCCACTTGGGCACATCCAGCAGACTCACCGCCTGCGCCGGCTCAAAAAACAAAATCAACAACCCGGTCACCACCGCACCCACCACAAACGTCAGCAAACTGCTGCGCAATACACCAACGGTTTCACCCAAACGCCCATTGATCGCCGCCTGCACACTCAACACCGCGCCGGCCAATACCACCACTGCCAACAAAATAATCAAACTCATCACTCACCCCCGCGCAATCAAAACCAGTGCCACCACAATCAACCCCAACGCCAGCCAACGCTCAGCGTTAACCTTCTTGCGCGTCGCCCCGAACCAGCCGAAATGATCGATCAAGACACTCTTGCCGACCTGCCCGGACAGAATCGCGATCATCGTCATCGCAATACCGATATGCGGCGTCGCCAACGTCAAAACCACCACATACATCGGCCCCAGAAACCCGCCGATCAACTGCCAGCGCGGCAGATCGGTGAACGCAGGGCCCTTTTGCGGGCCGGCGAACAACAGCAGCAAGAACAGAATCGCCGAGCCGACGCCAAAGATGCTCAAGGTCGCCCACAAATGTCCGACCTGCACCCCCAACGGCCCGAGCAAACCCGCCTCCACCGACAGCCCCATGCCCGCCAGAATCACCAGCGGCAGCAACAACAAACGCAACCACGGCCTGGCCACTGGCGCGCTAACACTCACCTCATCCAACGTCTGCATAACCAAAACCTGTGCAAGTAAACGATGGCGCGGATTATCGACTGGCTTCGCTGTGCGATAAATGGGAGCGTCCGGACAACACTTTTGCGCAACTCGCACAGCAGGATGACCCATGCACGGGCTCAATGAACTCGGTTTCAAGGCACTCAGACTGTTTGTCGCAGTGCTCGACCACGGCAGCTTCTCCGAAGTCGCCCGTCGCGAGGGCGTGGCGCCCTCCTCCATCTCGCGGCAGATCCAGTTGATGGAACAAGCGCTGAACCAGCAATTGCTCTATCGCCACACGCGCGCAGTCACGCCGACCGAAGCCGGGCGCATGCTCGGCCACCATGCGCGCCTGGTATTGGTGCAACTGGAAGAAGCCGAACAAGCCTTGCAGGAACAGCAAAGCGAACCCACCGGCCTTGTGCGGATCAACGCCCCGGTGGTGTTTGGTCAACGGCATCTGACGCCGTGGCTCGGTCAGTTGTGCGCCCGTTACCCGAAGCTGCAACTGGACATTCAGCAAACCGACCATTACGTCGACCCGTTGCAGGAGGGTGCAGACCTGCTGTTTCGCATCGGCCCGCTGCACGATTCAAGCATGCAGGCGCGGATAATTGCGCCGCACCGCTTTCAGGTCGCCGCCAGCCCGGCCTACCTGAAACGTCACGGCACACCGCAACATCCCGATGATCTCGCACGACATCAGTGTCTGGCCTACAAAGGCGCGACTGGCTTGCAGCGTTGGTTTTTCCGTCAGGATCAAGGCGACTGGACGCCCTATTCGGTGAGGGGGCCGATCACCGGCAACCACGCCGACACCCTCACCCAGGCTGCCGAACAGGGGCTGGGGTTGGTGATGTTTCCGTCATGGCTGATTGGCGAAGCGGTGCGCGAAGGCACGCTGGTGCCAGTGCTGGGCGAATATCAGGTGTCGAACAGTCTGGAACCGCAGCAGATCGCGGTGCTGTGGCCGGGGAGCCGGCGGTTGTCGGTGAAGGTGCGGACGGTGATTGATTTCTATGTCGAGTGTTTTGGCGAAGTGCCTTACTGGGACAGACCTTGAGGACTACACCATCCCTGTAGGAGCTGCCGCAGGCTGCGATCTTTTGATCTTCTGAAAAGCAAAATCAAAAGATCGCAGCCTTCGACAGCTCCTACAGGGGTTTGTGTACGGCTCCTAGATTCGGAACTGTCCAACAAGCTTGCCCAACCGCTGGCCGAGATCCGCCAGACTGCGCGAAGTCTGCGCCCCCAGCTGCGTTTCATCCGCCACGCTATCCACCGCCACCGCAATCTGATGCACGCTGCGGTTGATCTCTTCGGCCACCGCCGTCTGTTCTTCGGCAGCGCTGGCAATCTGCGCGTTCATCGAGTTGATGGTCGCAATCAATTCCGCCATCGCGTCCAGCGAAGCCCCGGCCTGATTGGCTTGCGCCGATGTACCGTCACCCGCCTCGCTGGAACGGCGCATCGCCTCGACCGCCGATTGCGTGCCCGCCTGCAAGCGATCGATCATCGCCTGAATTTCCTGGGTGCTGATCTGCGTACGACTGGCCAGCGCACGCACCTCATCCGCCACCACTGCAAACCCACGCCCGGCCTCACCGGCCCGCGCCGCTTCAATTGCCGCGTTCAGTGCCAGCAGGTTGGTTTGCTCGGCAATCGAACGGATCACCCCGAGCACGCCGACAATCGAACTGACGTCCTGTTGCAGGCTGTCCAGCGACACGCCACTGCTGCGGATGTCATCCACCAGCGCATGAATCTGTTTGATGCTGCCCGCGACCACGCGTTTGGCGCTCTGGCCTTCTTCGTCGGTCTGCTGTGCGGCCACGGCGGCGTTCTGCGCGCTCTTGGCGACTTCCTGGGCGGCGGCGGACATTTCGTTGATCGCCGTGGCGACCTGATCGGTCTCGTGGCGCTGACGCTCCATCGCCTGATCCGAACGCTGGGCCTGATCGGAGACCTGCGTCACCAACCCGGTCAGTTGCGTGGTCATCTCGGTGATCTGCCGCACCAGGCCATGAATCTTGTCGACGAAGCGATTGAACGAGCCGGCCAGTTCACCCAGTTCGTCCTGGCTGGTGATGTTCAGGCGGCGTGTCAGGTCACCCTCGCCTGCTGCGATGTCATCGAGGTTGGCTTTCATCTGGGTCAGCGGACGCAAAATGGTATTGGCCAGCAGCATCCCCACCGCCGCAATAACGAGCAGCACCACCACCGCCACGCCGACGATGCTCAGCACCACGCCTTGCATGCGTTCCTGCACCTGCGTTTCGACCAACGCCACTTGCGCTTCGATGCCGTCGAGGTTGACCGAGGTACCGACCGCCATGTCCCACTTCGCGAGGTATTCGGTGTAGCCGAGTTTCGGCACCAGCACCTTCGCGTTGCCCGGCAGCGGCGAGCTGTATTGCAGGTAATGCGTGCCGTCCTTCGCCACTTTCACCAGGCCGAGGTTGACGTAGACGCCATTCGGATCGCGGTTGTCCTTGAAGCTTTTGCCCACGCCTTCGGGATCGTTGGCCTTGAACAGGCGCACGGTTTCGGAGTCGTAGCCGAAGAAGTAGCCGTCCTTGCCGTAGCGAATCCCCGACAGCAATTTGATCGCCTGCGCGCGCGCCGCTTCATCGCCGGGGGCGGCAGCGTCGTACAGCGGTTTGATCGTGGTCATGGCCACGGCGACGTAACTTTGCAGAGTGGCTTTGGCGTCGCCGAGCAGGCGCTCGCGAGTCTGTTCGACCTCTTCGCGCGCCTGTTCCTGAAGAATGAACAGCGTGGTCAGGCTGATGACCAGCGCAAAGAGCAATACCGGGAGGACGGCGAGGGAGAGGACTTTAGCCTTGAGGCTCAGGCGCATTGGGGGTGCTCACTCTTTTGGTTTTATTGGCGTGGTTAAAGGCTTTAACGGCACGCCAGGTCAAAAGTTGAGTCAGCAGACACCTCATCACCCTGTGGGAGCGGGCTTGCCCGCGATAGCGGTGTGTCTGCCACATAATTGTTGAATGTGTCGACGCCATCGCGGGCAAGCCCGCTCCCACAGGGTTCAGCGGTTACAACACCATCGCGGCCACCCAGCCGAACGCCAGCAGCGGCAGGTTGTAGTGCAGGAAAGTTGGCACCACGGTGTCCCAGATATGGTGATGCTGACCGTCGATGTTCAGGCCGGAGGTCGGGCCCAGGGTCGAGTCCGAGGCCGGCGAACCGGCATCGCCCAGCGCACCGGCAGTGCCGACAATGCAGACGATGGCCAACGGGCTGAAGCCCAGTTGCACGCACAGCGGCACGAAAATCGCCGCCAGAATCGGCACCGTGGAAAACGACGAACCGATGCCCATGGTCACCAGCAATCCGACCAGCAACATCAACAGCGCACCCACGCCCTTGCTGTGATTGATCCACGACGCCGACGACTCGACCAGGGTTTGTACCTGCCCAGTGGCCTTCATCACTTCGGCGAAGCCTGAGGCGGCGATCATGATGAAACCGATCATCGCCATCATCTTCATGCCTTCGGTGAACAGATCATCGGTGTCGCGCCATTTGACGATGCCCGACACCGAGAAGATCAGGAAGCCCACCAGCGCCCCGATAATCATAGAGTCGAGCAGCAACTGCACGATGAACGCGGCGGCAATCGCCACGCCGGCAATCATCAGGCTCAGCGGGTTGTACTGCACCGCCACTTGCTCGACCTGCTCGATCTTCGCCAGGTCATATACGCGCCGCTTGCGGTAGCTGATGAAGGCCATCGCCAGACCGAACACCATGCCCAGCGCCGGAATGCCCATGGCATGGGTGACGTTGATGCCGCTGATGTCGACGCCGCTGCGTGCAACGTTGGCCAGCAGAATTTCATTGAGGAAGATGTTGCCGAAACCCACCGGCAGAAACATGTACGGCGTGATCAGACCGAAAGTCATGACGCAGGCGATCAAGCGGCGGTCGAGTTGCAGCTTGGTCAGTACATAAAGAAGCGGCGGAACCAGCAACGGAATGAACGCAATGTGGATCGGCAGAATGTTCTGCGAGGCAATCGCCACCACCCACAACAGGCCGATCAGCAGCCATTTGACGTTGCCGCCACCGGTACTGTGCTGGCGGTCGACCATCGCCAGCGCCTTGTCGGCCAGCGCATGGGCCAGGCCCGACTTGGCAATCGCCACGGCGAAAGCGCCGAGCAATGCGTAGGACAACGCCACCGTCGCCCCGCCGCCCAAGCCGCTGTTGAACGCCTTGAGCGTGGCATCGATGCCCAGACCACCGGTCAGGCCGCCAACCAGCGCGCCGACGATCAAAGCGATCACCACGTGCACGCGGGACAGGCTGAGAATCAGCATGATGCCAACCGCCGCTATGACTGCATTCATTTCATTACCTCAAAAAACACTGCGGTGGAAAACCGACCGCCAGACAGGATGAGTCCGCCAAAGGTCAACCGGCGGATTGCAAAGAGGGTCTTATTAGAAGGGCGCGCACTGTGCCGCAGAGTGGCGGTGGTGTCAAAGCAAGCGACCGAATCACGACGCAGCACCCGATGAAGAACCGTGTAGGAGCTGCCGAAGGCTGCGATCTTTTGACTTTGTTTTTTCGCATCGAAAGATAGATCGAAAGATCGCAGCCTTCGGCAGCTCCTACAGGGGATAAATCCCCTCGCCACAGAATCAGCCTCATCAACGGGTCGCAGCCATAACCTGCGGCAATCCGCCATATTGTGTTTGCGGGATAAAGAAAGCCGTTTTACGGCCGCTACAGTGCAAAGTCTCAGATACTTATCGAAATAAGGACGTCTCCATGTCGCTCAGACAACTTTCCATCCAATGGAAAATCACCCTGCTCGCCGGGCTTTGCCTGGCCGGTATCGTGACCCTGTTGGTGGGTCTTTCGCTGTATCGCATGGAGCACAGCTCCGCAATGGTGAAAGCCTCCAGCATGGAGATGCTCACCGAATCGGCCCAGGCGCGCATCGAATCCCAGGGCGAGGTGCAAGCCGCCGGCATTCGCCAGCAGTTCATGGACGCCTATCAATACGGCCATGGTTTCTCGCGTCAGGTTTTGTTCCTGCGCGAGCAGGCCGAAAAGCGCTTCCTCGATGCCTTCGACCTGCGTGAAGACATGACTCGTCAGGTCAAGTCCGCGCTGCAAGCCAACCCGGACTTGCTCGGCCTGTCGCTGGTGTTCGAAGCCAACGCGCTGGACGGCAAGGATGAACTGTTTGCAGGCCAGGCCGAGCTGGGCAGTAACGACAAGGGCCGCTTTGCCCTGTACTGGTCGCAGCCGACCCCGGGCAAGATCACCTCGATGGCCCTGCCGGAAAGTGACATGGCCGACACCAGCACCGGCCCCAGCGGTCAGGCTGCCAACGCCTGGTTCACCTGCCCGCGCACCAGGCTCAAACCCTGCGTGATCGAACCGTACTTCTATGTGATCGACGGCCAGAACGTGCTGATGACCAGCATCGTTTTCCCGCTGATGGTCAACGGTAAAGTCATCGCTTCGCTGTCGGTCGACATCAACCTCAACAGCCTGCAAGCGATCAGCCAGAGCGCCAGCAAAAAGCTCTATGACGGCCAGACCGCCGTGAGCATCATCAGCCCTGTCGGCCTGCTTGCCGGCTACAGCCCGGATGCCGGCAAACTCAGCCAGCGTCTGGACGCCGTGGATAAAACCAGCGGCGCCGAACTGCTGCGCCAACTGGCTTCCACTACCAACGTCAGCAGCCTGCACAGCAACGGCCAGTTGAAAGTGCTGTCGCCGTTCCAGCCGATTCCCGGCGGACCGTCGTGGGCGGTGCTGCTGGATGTTCCTGAAAAAGTGCTGGTGGAACGCGCCGAAGCGCTCAAGCAGCAACTCGATGCGAGCAACAACACCGGCACACTGATCGAGTTGGGCCTCGGCGTTCTGGCGGCGTTAATTGGCCTGCTGCTGGTGTGGCTGATGGCGCGCAGCGTGACCCGACCGATCCTTGGCGTGGCGCACATGCTCGAAGACATTGCCAGCGGTGAAGGCGATCTGACCCGGCGCCTGGTGTACGACAAGCAGGATGAACTCGGTCAACTGGCCGGTTGGTTCAACAAGTTCCTCGACAAGTTGCAGCCGATCATCGCCGAAGTGAAACGCTCGGTGCAGGACGCGCGAAACACCGCCGACCAGTCCTCGGCCATCGCCACGCAGACCAGCGCCGGCATGGAACAGCAATACCGTCAGGTCGATCAGGTCGCGACCGCGTCCCACGAAATGAGCGCCACCGCGCAGGACGTCGCCCGCAGCGCAGCGCAAGCGGCCGAAGCTGCCAAGGATGCTGATCGTGCCACGCGTCAGGGCCTGACCGTGATCGACCGCACCACCGCCAGCATCGACACCCTCGCCGCCGACATGAGCGCGGCAATGGTGCAAGTCGAAGGCCTGGCCGCCAACAGTGAGAAAATCGGCGCGGTGCTGGAAACCATCCGCGCCATTGCCGAGCAAACCAACCTGCTCGCCCTCAACGCCGCGATCGAAGCGGCCCGTGCCGGTGAAGCCGGACGCGGTTTTGCCGTTGTCGCCGACGAAGTCCGCAACCTCGCCCGCCGCACGCAGGAGTCGGTGGAGGAAACCCGTCAGGTCATCGAACAGTTGCAGAGCGGCACGCAGGATGTGGTCGGCTCGATGAGTAACAGCCATCGTCAGGCGCAGGGCAGTGTCGAGCAGGTGGGCCAAGCGGTGACGGCGCTGCGGCAGATTGGTGATGCGGTGACAGTGATCAGCGACATGAACCTGCAGATTGCCAGTGCCGCTGAAGAGCAGAGCGCGGTGGCAGAAGAGATCAACAACAACGTGGCGACGATTCGCGATGTGACTGAGTCGCTGTCTGGGCAAGCGAACGAGTCGGCGCGGGTGAGCCAGTCGCTGAACAGCCTGGCGAATCAGCAGCAGAGTTTGATGGATCAGTTTCGCGTCTGATTCGAAGAATCTGATGCGGCTTGCTTGTTCGAGCTACAGCGGTTCACCCAGAAACGCACTCCCCCTGTAGTAGCTGCCGAAGGCTGCGATCTTTTGATCTTGATCTCTTAAAAACAAGATCAAAAGATCGCAGCCTTCGGCAGCTCCTACAGGGTTTGTGCAAGGGTTCAGGTTATCGCCGAGGCAGCTGAATCTCCACCTTCAACCCTCCCCACTCGCTCTCGCCCAACACCAACGTCCCGCCCCACGTATCGACGATATCGCGCACAATCCCCAGCCCTAAACCATGCCCGTCAGTCTGCTCATCAAGCCGTGTCCCGCGACTGAACACCTGAGCGCGTTGTTCGGCAGGAATCCCCGGCCCATCATCCTCGACGCTCAAGGCAAACCCGTCAGCGCTCTCGACCACGCTCAAACGCACTTCGGCATCCGCCCATTTGCAGGCGTTATCCAGCAGGTTGCCCAGCAGCTCCAGCAAGTCCTCACGATCCCACGGCAATTGCAGCCCCGGCGGCGCCAAGTAGCTCAACGCCAGATGCTCGCCGTGGATCATGTTCAGCGTCGCCAGCAATCCCGGCAGTTCGGCATCGCAATCAAACAGCGCACCCGGCAACGCATCACCGGACAGTCGCGCGCGATTGAGTTCACGATTGAGCCGTTGCTGCACCTGTTCCAGTTGTTCCTTGAGGATCTTGCGCAGCTCGGGATGACCATCGAGTTTTTCGCTCGACGCCAGGCTCAGCAGCACCGCAAGCGGCGTTTTCAGCGCGTGGCCGAGATTGCCCAGCGCATTGCGCGAACGCTTGAGGCTGTCTTCGGTGTGCGCGAGCAAATGGTTGATCTGCGCCACCAGTGGTTCCAGCTCCACCGGCACCTGATCGTCCAGTTGCGAGCGCTGGCCCTGCTGCAACTGAGCGATTTGCTCACGCGCCTTTTCCAACGGACGCAGCGCGCGACGTACGGTGAGGCGTTGCAACAACAGAATCAGCAGCAAACCGGCCAGACCGAGACCGAGTCCGATCTGGCGCATGCGTTGGAAGCTGTCGTTCACCGGCGTGTAATCCTGCGCGACGCTGATGGAGATCGACTGGCCCAATCGGCGATAGTCCGAACGCAGCACCAGCAATTTCTGGCCGTCCGGGCCCAATTGCAGATTACTGTGCAGCCCCGGATGCTCGAGCAGCGGCAGGTCCTGATCCCACAACGAGCGCGAGCGCCAGTGGCTGTCGGCAAAATCGATGCGGAAATAATGCCCGGAGAACGGCCGTTGATAGGCTGGCGACAGGTGACGCTCATCCAGCTGCAAGCCCTGCGGGCCGCGCACCAGCGCCACCAAAAGGCTCTCGCTGTCGTTGCGCAATCCGGCTTCGAGGTAGCGTTGCAAGCCCATTTCGAACAACCACAGGCTGGTTTGCGCCAGCACCAGACCCACCACCACCATCACGCTGATCAAACCCAGGCTCAAGCGGCGCTGGATCGACCTCATGAAGCTTGCCCGCCGAACAGGTAACCCTGACCGCGACGGGTTTCGATGACGCTTTTGCCCAATTTGCGGCGCAGGTGATTGACGTGGACTTCGAGGACGTTGGAGTCACGCTCGGTCTCGCCGTCATAGAGGTGTTCGGCGAGGTGGCTTTTGGAAAGAATCTGCTCAGGGTGCAGCATGAAATAGCGCAGCAGACGGAATTCTGCGGCGGTCAGCTGGATATCGGCACCGTCGCGCGTCACGCACTGACGGCCCTCGTCCAGATGCAGGCCGGCAGCCTTGAGCGTGGTTTGATTGGCCTGGCCCTTGGAGCGGCGCAACAGCGACTGCACCCGCAGGTGCAGCTCTTCCGGGTGGAACGGTTTGGTCAGGTAATCGTCAGCGCCGGCCTTGAGGCCCTCGATGCGTTCAGCCCAGGAGTCGCGCGCGGTGAGGATCAACACCGGGATCGCCAACCCGCCCGCGCGCCACTGCGCCAGCACCTCAAGCCCCGGCACACCGGGCAAGCCGAGGTCGAGGATGATCAGGTCATAGGGCTCGCTGCTGCCCTGATACACCGCATCGCGGCCGTCCGCCAGCCAATCCACCGCGTAACCTTGACGTTGCAGACCGGCGATCAACTCGTCGGCCAGCGGTACGTGGTCTTCCACCAGAAGCAAGCGCATCGATCAATCTTCCTTGTCTTTCACGAGTTCACCGGTATCGGCCTTCAGGTGCAGCTCGCGCGCGACACCCTCGGCCGTCAGCAACTCGACTTCATAAATGTAGACGTCGTGTTTCTCTTCCAGCTCGACTTCCAGCAATTTTGCCCCGGGATAGCGATCCATGGCCTGCTGCAACACTTGCTCCAGCGGCAGGATCACCCCGCGCTGACGCAGCTTCAGTGCCTCGTCCTGATCGAGGTCGCGAGCCATCGCCGACGAACAGGAAATCACAAGCGCCAACGCAGCAAGGCTGGTGGCGCGAACATTAACCTTCATTACGTATCCTGATGATCCTTGAGAACCTGCCCACTGACCGCGTCTAATTCCAGATCCCAGTTCAGCCCCTGTGGATCACGCAGTTCGACCTGGTAGATGTACTTGCCGTACTCCTCTTCCAGCTCGGTTTCGGTGATGGTCGAACCCGGGTGTTTGGCCAGTGCCGTGGCATTGAGCTTCTCGAAGGAGACGATAGTACCAGCGTCGCGCAACCGCAGGGCTTCATCAGGGCCCAAATCGCGGGCATGGGCGAGGCTGGCGGTCAGGCCGAGGATCGAGACGAGGGACAGGGCAGTCAGGGTTTTCATGGGTATCTCCGTATTTTTATGTGTTGCCTACTGCCGGCACCTTAACGGGATGAACTTAACTGAAACTGAATGGCCATCATTGTGCCCACCAAACTCGTTTCCCCTGTAGGAGCTGCCGCAGGCTGCGATTTTTTGATCCTGCTTTTTTAAAGTCAAAAGATCGCAGCCTTCGGCAGCTCCTACAGGGATCGCAACATGTGTTTATAATTCTTCGCTTGCTAACGATCGAGACCGGTATGACTGCCATCCACATCAAGTTCCCTGCCCTCACCCTCAAGGCTGGCCCTCGGGCCATGGCGCGGATTCGTGCGCAAGGCCTGAACGCTGCCGACGTCGGCACCCTGCCCGGCGCGGCCGGTGGGCCGAAGGCGCTGGGGATTCAGGGGCTGGATCTGGCGTTGTTCGGTGAGTGGCTGCCGAGCGCGCCGCGCGAGCGTTCGCTGATCGGGGCTTCGGTCGGTTCCTGGCGCTTCGCCAGCACCTGTCTGCCGGACGCCGCCGAAGGCATCCGTCGCCTCGGCCAGCTCTACGCCGAGCAGAATTTCAACAAAGGCGTGACCATGGCCGAGATCAGCCAGAGTTCACAGCGCATGCTCAATGACCTGCTCGACGGCCGCGATGCGAGCATCCTCAACAACGCCGATTACCGCTTGAACATCATGGTGGTGAAGAGTCAGGGGCGTCTGGCCGATGATCATCGTGGTCGACTGGGGCTGGCGCTGGGCTCAGTAATTGCCGATAACCTGCGAGGCCGCGCACGGCTGTCGCGGCACTTCGAACGGTTGATCATCCACGATCCGCGCCTGGCGCCGCCGGTCAATGCGTTGAACGACTTTCCGTCACGCTTCGTCGCGCTCAATGCCGGCAATCTGCGTCAGGCGCTGCTGGCGTCGGGTTCGATACCGATGGTCATGGAAGGCGTGCGTGATCTGCCGGGCGCCGGTGCCGGGACGTTTCGCGACGGAGGCCTGCTCGACTATCACCTCGACTTGCCCTACAGCGGCGACGGTATCGTGCTCTATCCGCACTTTACCGACCGGGTGATTCCGGGCTGGTTCGACAAGACGTTGCCGTGGCGTCGTGCTTCGGTGGAGCGCTTGCAGGACGTGCTGTTGCTCGCGCCGTCGAAGGAATACCTGGCGCGCCTGCCCTACGGCAAACTGCCCGACCGCAACGACTTCAAGCGCTTCATGGGCGATGCGCCGAGCCGGCAGAAATACTGGCACGCGGCGATGGACGAGAGCCGCCGATTGGGCGACGAGTTTCTCGAACTGGCTGCCAATGGTCGCCTCGCCGAGCGCTTGCTGACCCTTTAGTCAGCACGGCCAAACACAAGCTGGTAAACTCGCCGCCTGCCCGAATCGCTGCGGCGAACGCCATCTGAACAGAGCTGAAAACACCGTGGAAATCTTCAAGGAATTTACATTCGAATCCGCCCACCGCCTGCCGCACGTCCCGGACGGCCACAAGTGCGGGCGTCTGCATGGCCACTCGTTCAAAGTGGCGCTTCACCTCAGCGGTGACCTCGATCCGCACACCGGCTGGATCCGCGACTTCTCCGAGATCAAGGCGATTTTCAAGCCTCTGTACGAGCGTCTGGATCACAACTACCTGAACGATATTCCCGGTCTGGAAAACCCGACCAGCGAAGTGTTGGCCAAATTCATCTGGAATGAAATGAAGCCACTGCTGCCGGAGCTCAGCGCGATCCGCATTCATGAAACGTGCACCAGCGGTTGCATCTATCGCGGCGAATGATCCAACACAGATCCCCCTGTAGGAGCTGCCGCAGGCTGCGATCTTTTGACTTTGATTGTTAGAACCAAGATCAAAAGATCGCAGCCTTCGGCAGCTCCTACAGGGGATTTGTGTTTATTCAGGGAAATAGAGAACAGCCGCCCCGGCTGTTTTTTTACGCCTATGCTTCTTGGCTCAAACCCGCCAAGAGGACAGGCCCATGACGGACTGGCTGCTCGATCAGGTCTTTGATTTCCATGGCCGACAGGTACGTCATGCCGTGCGCGGCGACGGCCCGCCGCTGGTGTTTGTGCATGGCACGCCCTTCTCTTCCTACGTGTGGCACCGCATTGCGCCGCATTTTTTCGCCACGCACCGGGTGCACTATTTCGATTTGCTCGGCTACGGGCGCTCCGAGCAACCTGATGCGGATGTGTCCCTCGGCATACAAAACCAACTCCTCGCGCAATTGCTTGAGCACTGGAATATCCAACGTCCCGACATGGTCGCCCATGACTTCGGCGGCGCCACCGCGTTGCGCACGCATCTGCTCGATGGCAAGGACTACCGCAGCCTGACGCTGATCGATCCGGTGGCGCTGGCGCCCTGGGGTTCGCCGTTTGTGCAGCATGTACGCCTGCATGAAGCAGCCTTCAGCGGACTGCCCGATTACATTCAGCGCGCCATCGTGCCGACCTATATTCGCGGGGCGATTCACCGCGAGATTCCCGATGATGAATTGGCGCCCTACGTGCAGCCCTGGCTCGGCGATCCGGGCCAAGCGGCGTTCTATCGGCAGATCGCGCAGATGGATGAGCGCTATACCCGTGAAGCTGAAAGTTTGTACTCGGCGATCCGTTGCCCGGTGCAGATTCTCTGGGGTGAAGAGGATCAGTGGATCCCGATAGAACGTGGGCTCGCGTTACACAACATGATCCCCGGCTCACAATTCCACCCAATCGCCAACGCCGGCCACCTCGTCCAGGAAGACGCCCCTGAAGCCATTATCGCCGCCCTGCTGCGATTTCTCTGAGCCCAGTAATTCCCCTGTAGGAGCTGCCGAAGGCTGCGATCTTTTGCCCTTGATCCCCAAAAACAAGATCAAAAGATCGCAGCCTTCGGCAGCTCCTACATAGGGCTTCGGTTTCGTCAGGTGCACTGCTTTCGAGCCGAAAATTCCTGACTCGTCTATACATAACCGCGCCAACCGCGATTGGCACGACCACTGCAACCCTCCCCGCGTCTTCCTCTTTCAGCAAGGACCGCCCCATGACGCAAAACGATTCCGGCAACGATTACCCCCTCAGCGAAGTCCCCCTGCATGCGCGCAAAGGCCTGGCCTCCACGGCGATGGTGTTGCTGGGTTTTACCTTCTTCACCGCGACCATGTTTGCCGGCGGCAAGCTCGGTGTGGCGTTCGGTTTCGCCGAATTGATGGCGGTGATCATCGTCGGCAATCTGCTGCTCGGTTTGTATGCGGCAGGCCTGGGTTACATCGCTTTCAAAAGCGGCCTCAACTCGGTATTGATGGGGCGCTTCTGCTTTGGTGAAGTCGGCAGCAAGCTCAGCGACCTGATCCTCGGTTTCACCCAGATCGGCTGGTGCGCCTGGGGCACGGCGACGGCGGCGGTGGTGATCGGCAAGTATTTCAACCTCGATGAGGCCACGGTCCTCGGGTTGATGGTGCTGTTCGGTCTGATGTTCTGCGCCACTGCCTACGTCGGTTATCGCGGGCTGGAGATTCTGTCGTACATCGCTGTGCCGGCAATGATGTTGCTGCTGATACTGTCGATGTGGGTGGCGACGGTGAAAGTCGGCGGTTTCGAGGGATTGCTGAGCGTTGTGCCCAGTGGTTCGCTGGACTGGTCGACCGCCATCACCCTGGTGTTCGGCACCTTCGTCAGCGGCGCGACGCAGGCGACCAATTGGACGCGCTTCTCGCGTTCGGCAAAAGTTGCAGTACTGGCGAGCCTGATCGGGTTCTTCATCGGCAACGGCCTGATGGTGCTGATCGGTGCCTACGGCGCCATCGTCTATCAGCAACCGGACGTGGTTGAAGTGTTGCTGTTGCAAGGTTTCGCCATGGCCGCGATGGCGATGTTGCTGCTGAACATCTGGAGCACCCAGGACAACACCATCTACAACTTCGCCGTCGCCGGTTGCAACCTGCTGCGCACCGGGCGGCGCAAGACCGTGACGTTGGCTGGCGCGGTGATCGGTACCCTGCTCGCCCTGCTGGGCATGTACGACATGCTGGTGCCGTACCTGATCCTGCTCGGCACGGTGATCCCACCGATTGGCGGCGTGATCATGGCCGACTTCTTCTACCGCTGGCGCGGGCGCTATCCGCGTCTGGCCGACGCACGGCTGCCGGCCTTCAACTGGCCGGGCCTCGGGGCCTACGGGGTCGGTACCGTCGCGGCGTTCAGCTCGCCATGGGTCGCGCCGCTGGTAGGGATCGCTGCTGCCGCGCTAACGTATGTCATCTTCACCGCAATACTCGGCGCCCGCAGCGCCAGCGCGCCACTTCAAGACTTATAAGAAGGATTTGCCTGATGCACATCATCAACGCCCGACTGCGCAACCAGGAAGGTTTGCACGAATTGCACCTTGAAGACGGGCTGATACGCAGCATCGCCCGCCAGACCGAAGCCCCGACCCTGGGCCCCGAAGACCTTGACGCCGGCGGCAATCTGGTAGTGCCGCCCTTCGTCGAGCCACACATACACCTCGACGCGACCCTCACCGCTGGCGAGCCGCGCTGGAACATGAGCGGCACGCTGTTCGAAGGCATCGAATGCTGGGGCGAACGCAAGGTCACCATCACCGAAGAAGACACCAAGATCCGCGCAAAAAAAACCATTCAGACGCTAGCGGCTCACGGCATCCAGCATGTGCGCACCCACGTCGACGTCACCGACCCGCAGCTCACCGCACTCAAAGCCATGCTCGAAGTGCGCGAAGAAAGTCGACACCTGATCGACCTGCAAATCGTCGCGTTTCCGCAGGAAGGCATCGAGTCGTTCCGCAATGGTCGAGAGCTGATGGAAGAAGCCATCCGCATGGGCGCGGACGTGGTCGGCGGGATCCCGCATTTCGAGTACACCCGCGATCAAGGTGTGAGTTCGGTGAAGTTCCTGATGGACCTGGCCGAGCGCACCGGATGCTTGGTCGACGTACACTGCGACGAAACCGATGACCCGCATTCACGCTTCCTCGAAGTGCTCGCCGAAGAAGCCCGCAGCCGTGACATGGGGTCGCTAGTCACCGCCAGCCACACCACGGCGATGGGCTCTTACGACAACGCCTACTGCGCAAAACTGTTCCGTCTGCTCGGCCATTCCGGGATCAGTTTTGTCTCGTGCCCGACCGAGAGCATTCACCTGCAAGGGCGATTCGACAACTTCCCGAAACGCCGTGGCGTGACCCGCGTGAATGAGCTGCTCGAAGCCGGAATGAACGTATGTTTCGGCCAGGATTCGATCGTCGACCCGTGGTATCCGCTGGGCAACGGCAACATCCTGCGCGTGCTTGAAGCCGGGCTGCACATCTGCCACATGCTCGGTTACCGCAACCTGCAAAGTGCGCTGGATCTGGTGACGGACAACAGCGCCAAAGCGATGAATCTGGGCGAGCGTTATGGCCTGGAACAGGGGCGACCGGCAAACCTGCTGATCCTCTCGGCGGACAGCGATTACGAAGTCATCCGCAGTCAGGGCTTGCCGCTGTATTCGATTCGCGGCGGTGAGGTGTTGATGAAGCGGCAGATGCCGGTGGTGGAGTTCAGCAGCAATCTGAGCTGACAACGCTCCCTGTAGGAGCTGCCGCAGGCTGCGATCTTTTGAGGTTGATTGTAAAAAACAAGATCAAAAGATCGCAGCCTTCGGCAGCTCCTACAGGGGTTTGCGCTGAACACGCCAATGTGGGGTTCTGGCTTGCCAGCGATGGCAATTTCGGATTCAGCGTATCAATCGCGCCGTACCAAACAATCTGACGCCGACCAATTCCCCGTGCTCTTCTTCAAGCAAAATCGGCGCCGTGCCACCGGGCATCACCACGTGAACTTGCCCAGCAGCGACCCAACCAACTCGCCACGCCGCGCAGGCCACCGCACTGGCGCTGGTACCCGAGGAAGCGGTCGGCCCTTCGCCGCGTTCGAACACCCGGGCGACGATCCGCTGCCCGGACTCGCGCACCGCCCATTGCAGGTTTACACCCGCCGGGCACGGAACTCCCGCGCCGGTCGGCATGGCGTAGGCGATTCGGGTCAAGCCTTCGCTCAGCGGTGATTCGCGCATTTGCTCGTTACTCGGCAATGCGCCAGCGTCTGTCAGCAACGTCACACAATGCGGATTGCCGATGCGCACGAACTGGCTGTGGTGCCACGCCGGATCGAGTTGCGCCAAGGGCTGCACATGGCTTACGGCACGCCCATAGAACTCGCCGCTTCCAACGTTGAGCGCTCCGACCGCACCCGCGCCGAATCCGGGTTGGCCGAGATCGAGCCAGAAACCTTTCACACCTTCGACTTCCGCCGGTTTTACCGAAGTCTCCAGCGCATCACCCTTGTCGTGATGGACGCTTAATAGCGCCCCTTGTTCCGGCATCAACCCTTGTTCGGTCAGGGCTTGCGAGAAGATCGTCAAGCCATTGCCACTGCGCTCGGCGAGGGTGCCGTCGGTGTTGACGATCAGCACGTCAAACGGCGGCGAGTTCTGGAACGGGCCGATCAGCAAGCCGTCGCTGCGGTGGGATTTACTGTTCGGCGGGCGCTGACCTTCGGGCCAGTCACAGCACAGCGCGATGGCCGCCTCACTCCATGCCTTGCGCGATGACGCACATTCGGTCGCATTCGCTGGCAAATCGATCCCCGCTTCACGCAACACTTCAGGCGCGACCACCCCATAGATATTGCCCCGCGCATCGTAGAACTGCGTCATCACCTGTCCTTGTATTCCCGTTATCGAGAAACTCACTCTAAACCACGATCCCCTGTAGGAGCATTCGAGTGAAACGAGGCTGCGATCTTTTGATTCTGGTCTTCAAAATCAAGATCAGAAGATCGCAGCGTGCCGCAGCTCCTACATGGGTAAGGTGCTGGGTCGAACAAATCGCGATGTGTGGTGTTCGGCACAGGTTAGGATGTCGACTAAACGGCCCCGAATACCTGTGATCGAACCTCGACGCTCAATCACTGTCCCTCGGGGACGCGATGTATTTTTGCCAAGGATCGATATGACCAGCCTCAACCCCCAAGACACGTTCGTCCCCGGACGCTTGCAACAGATGTCCACGCGCATCGCTTTTTTCATCGCCGGCCTCGGTATTGCCGCGTGGGCGCCACTGGTGCCTTACGCCAAGGCGCGCGCCGGGCTCAATGAGGGCACGCTGGGATTGTTGCTGTTGTGCCTCGGGGTCGGTTCGATTCTGGCGATGCCATTGGCGGGGATTCTCGCCACGCGGTTCGGTTGCCGACGCGTGGCCACCGGCGGCACGTTGCTGATCTGCGCGGCGTTGCCGTTGCTGGCCACGGTGTCTTCGGTTCCGGCGCTGATCGCCACGCTGTTCATGTTCGGCGCCGGGCTGGGCACGGTGGATTCGACGGTGAACCTGCAAGCGGTGATCGTCGAGCGCGCCAGCGGCAAGAACATGATGTCGGGTTTTCACGGCTTGTTCAGCCTCGGCGGGATTGTCGGCGCGGCGGGCGTCAGCGCCCTGCTCGGTCTCGGTCTGTCGCCGCTGGGTGCGATGCTGGTAGTGGTTGCGGTGCTGATCGGCGCATTGTTCAAATGCGTCCCGCACATGTTGCCGTATGGCAGCGAAAGCTCGGGCCCGGCATTCGCGGTGCCTCACGGCATCGTGCTGTTTATCGGCGGGATGTGCTTCATCGTGTTCCTCACCGAAGGCGCGGCGCTGGACTGGAGTGCGGTGTTCCTCGCTCAGGAACGCGGGATCGACACGGCGTATGCGGGTTTGGGTTACGCGGCATTTGCCCTGACCATGACCGCCGGCCGCTTGATGGGTGACCGGATTGTGCGCAGTGTCGGGGCGACGCGGATCATTCTGTTTGGTGGTTTGTTGGCGGCGGCAGGCTTGTTCCTGGCGACGTTCGCGCCAAGCTGGCAACTCGCTCTGGTCGGTTATGCGCTGGTCGGTGCCGGTTGTTCGAACATTGTGCCGGTGCTGTACACGGCGGTGGGCAAGCAGACGGTGATGCCGGAAAGCATTGCGGTGCCGGCGATCACTACGTTGGGTTATGCGGGGATTCTGGCGGGGCCGGCGGTGATCGGGTTTGTCGCGCACGCCAGCAGTTTGAGTTTTGCGTTTGGGCTGATGGCGGTGTTGTTGGTGGCGGTGGCGATTGGCGGGAAGGTGTTGAAAGTCTGAACCGAGTGCACCTGCCAGATCCCGAACTGTGTGGGGGTTGCTGAAGGCTGCGGTCTTTTGATTTTGTTTTTTGGGGGTTGGGTTTGGGGTTTGGGGGCATATCCGTTGGTGCGGGTGCTGCCGCTGGCGGTTTCGCCCTTACGGCGAGTCACCTTTTCCAAACGCCGAAAAGGTAACCCAAAAGGCTTTGCCCCGGCGTACGGCACTTCGCTTAGGCTCAGTGTTCCCTCGCTACGGTGTCCATCCAGGGGCAGTCGCCTGCGGTTTGCTTCGCTGCACCTCCTCTCGATGTATGCGGCTACGCCGCACGGCGCTACGCGCCTACCCCCCGGATGAACACCTTCGCTCGGCCTGCCGAAGGGGCAGAAGATCAAAAACACAAGCCAAAGCCAAAGCCAAAGCCAAAGCCAAAGCCAAAGCCAAAGCCAAGCAGATCAAAAGATCGCAGCCTTCGGCAGCTCCTACAGGTGAGTTGATTACATCTGCCTGAGATTGGTCGGCTGTCAGGCCGCCTTCGCGAGCAGGCTCGCTCCCATAATGGGATCGAGTACACCCGCCAGAGCCTGGTCGGCTGGCTGGCCGCTATCGCTGGCAAGACAGCTCCCACAATTTTGATTTGCGAACACCCCATGCGGCGAAGTCCGCCCCACTCAACACAATGAGCGTTAGCTCGAGTGCAGCTCTTGATCTCAGAGCCCGTCGGCAGGCTGAGTGGAGGGATTGATCCGGGGGTGGGAGCGCAGCGACCGTTTGGCGCAGCCAAACACATCGAGAGGAGGTGCAGCGCAGCAAACCGGAGGCGATGCCCCCGGATCAATTCCGCAGCGAAGGAACCCGAGCCACAGCGAGGGCCGAACGTCAGGGCGCAGACCTTTTGGTTACTTTTGGGGCGTTTGCCAAAAGTGACCCGCCGTAAGGGCGGAACCCTACTCAGCCATCACCCCAAAAACGGATCCGCCCCCCCAAAAACAGCCTCAAAACCCCAAACTAGCCTGCACAAAAAACGTCCGCGGCGCCCCCACATACATCCCCGAATTGTTATCACTGGAACGCGTGAAATACTGCTTGTCAAAGACGTTCTTCACCCCGGCGCCCAGCTTCAGATTCGACACCTGCGGCCCGAAGTCATAACCACCGCGCACGTTCCAGGTCACATAACCCGGAATATCACCGTACTGCCCATCCGCCGTGCCGTCAGTGATGTAGTTACCGTTAAAACTACCATCGGCATTCACACCAGTACCCGGCGAACGCTGTTTCGACTGGGCAAAACCGTCGAGATTGTAGGTCCAGCGATTAACCTCATAGCGCAAACCAACGGTCGCCACCTGACGCGAATAGAACGGCAGATCACGCCCCTTGAACCCCGGAATCTCACCTTCATAGGTCGCACGGGTATACGTAAAACCGGCATTCGCGGTCAGACCATCAAGGCGCGGGTCCAATGCCGCCATGTCGTAGTGCACCGACGCTTCAATGCCCTGATGCTTGGTCGCACCGAGGTTGGTCCAGCCCACGTCGTTGCTGATGTATTGCAGTTCGTCGTCGAAGTCGATGTAGAACAGCGTCACCTCCCCGCCCCACACGTCATCGTTGTAACGCGTACCGATCTCGTAGGTCTTGGCCTTTTCCGGTTGCAGACCGTTGGCGGTGCTATCGCCCGAGCCGCCCTGCCCCAGCTGGAAATATTGCAGGCTGCCGAACGAGGTTTCGTAGTTGGCAAACAGCTTCCACGCATCCGACAGGTGATACATCACGCTCAGTGCCGGCAGCGGTTCATTGCTTTCGATGCTGCGGTTTTTCTCTGGCACCGGTCTGCCGGCCGTGTCGAGCACGGCGCGATCGTGCCAATCCGTGCTGATGTGTTCGAAGCGAATGCCCGGCGTGATGGTCCAGTTGCCGACGTCGATTTTGTTGTCGATGTAAACCGAGTTGGCCTCGGTGCCGCCGGTACGATCCTGGAACACGTGGCCGTCGGAAGTCGGCGTGACGACAGGCTGGTTGTTGACCAGCGCCAGTCGGCTCGACTGCTCGTGCATCGCCTCTTTCAGATAGCGATAACCGACGCTGACTTCCTGGGTGGTCGGGCCGACGTCGAACACGCGCGACACACGCGGCTCGATGCCCAAGGTGTAGTAAGAGCGCGGATACGAACTGAGGGTTTTCTGGTCGCGAGCGGCGATGGTGCTGCCACGGAAACTGTCGGTGTAGTAGGTCAGCACTTCAGCCTGGGTGCGCTCGTCGATCTGGCGAATCCACTTGAACGACACGTCCTTGCGCCGACCGCTGAAGCTGTCGTAATCACGCACTGAATCGTAAGGATTGTCGTCGTACTGCTTCTGCGTAAGGCCGCCGGGCATGTCGGCGCTGGCGTCGTAGTAATGGAAATTGAGACTGAAATCGTCCTGATCGGTCGGCGCCCAGTGCGTCTTCAGGATCACGTCGTCAATGTCGTTGCCGTTGTTGCGCTCGCGGTAGCCGTGGCCGTTGACGCCCGAGTACAACAGCGCAACGCCCATGCCGTTGTCGGCGGTACCGCCGAGGAACGCCGTGTCGATGTGCTTCCAGCCACCGTACTGAGTGGTTTCCAGCGTGGTGCCGATCTCGCCAGTGGTTTTTTCCGGGATCGCGCGGGTGACGAAGTTGATTACGCCGCCGACGTTTTGCGGCCCGTAACGCACTGAACCGGCGCCACGCACCACGTCGATGCTGTCGAGGTTGCCCGAGGAGATCGGCGCCATCGACAGTTGTGGTTGACCGTACGGCGCGAACGCTGCCGGTATGCCGTCGATCAGCACGGTGGAGCGTGGCGACAGACGCGACGTCAGACCGCGCACGCCGACGTTCAGAGCAATGTCGCTGCCGCCGGTGCCGTTGGAGTCTTGCACCTGCACGCCGGGCACGCGTTTGAGCACGTCGCTGACGTTCATTGCGCCCTGCTCGACCATCGCTTCGCGGCGAATCACCGTGCGCGCGCCGGGGTGGTTTTGCACCACGGCCGCATTCGCGTCGCCGAGCCAGTCGCCGACCACTTTAATATCGGTCACGCCCAGTTCCAGCGGGCCGCCAGGGGCAGCGGAAGTCGCGGCGGGCGACAGCGTCACCGAGCCTTCGTTGATCTGATAATCCAGACCGCTGCCCTGCAGCAATTGGCGCAGCGCCTGTTCTGGCGAGAGATCACCGTCGACTGCCGGGGCTTGTTTGCCGGCGACCAGGTCCGGACTGAAAAACACTTGCAGCGAGGTTTGCTGGCCCAGTTCACTCAAGGCCTGACCCAGCGGCTGCGCGCGAATATGAATAGCTTCAGCAGCGAAAGCCAAAGGCACGGCAGCGTTGACCGCCAGCGCGAGGGCCAGCGGCAACCAAGGGGATTTTTTGTTATTGGCAATGGTGGTTTTCACGTCGAACGTAGTCCTGTGGATCGCAAGAGTGTGCGGCTGTTAATGCAAACCAGTTGCAGTTGAACAGGAAGACGATGAACTCGAAAAAAACCTGAATTTTATTTTGAAATTATTTCCTGACTGCCATCCGCGAGGGTGCGAATGGCCACCGGCAGAATGTTCGGCAAGGCCTTGAGCAAGGCGTCGGTGTTGTCGGATTTGAACACGCTGGTGAGGCGTAGATTGGCCACGCCGGGGTTGCTGACGGTCAGCGGCTTCTCGCGATAACGCGACACTTCGGCGGCCACTTCGCTGAGGCGGGCGTTGTTGAACACCAGCTTGCCGCCACGCCACGCCGTCAGCTCCGCCGGGTTGACGGCGTAGGCTGCCGCCACTTTGCCTTGCGCATCGACATGGGTGCCGAGGCCGGCGGTCAGGCTGATAAATTCGTTGTCCGGCGCATCGTGTCCCTGCACTTTCACTGTGCCCTGCTCCACCGCCACCCGTGTCTGCGTCACATCGCGGCGCACATCGAAGCGCGTACCGGTGACCGTGACCTTGCCGCTGCCGGCCTCGACTACGAACGGTCGCGAGGCGTCGTGCTCGACGCTGAACATCGCCTCGCCTTCACTCAACTCGATGAGCCGGCGATCCTTTTCATAATGCACCTGCAAGCGACTGCGGCTGTTGAGGTCGATCACCGAGCCGTCCGGCAATGCCACATGCTTGCGCTCACCGAGCACGGTAGAAAACTCGGCGCTGTAGCTTCCGGGGTGATTGAGGCCGCTGAACAGTCCCAATCCAAGCGCCACCGCCAGCACACTGGCTGCCACCGCATAACGCAGCAGCGGACGTCGCTCACGGCGCGCCGGTGGGGTTTCAGCGAGGGCTTTGAGGCGTGGCGCCGGCAGCAGGTCAGCCGCCGTCCACAGCCCTTGCAGCAGTTGGAATTCATCGCGGTGTTGCGGATGTTGATTCAGCCAGGCGTCGAAGCACTGCTGCTCGTCGGCACTCACGGCCGGCTCCTGCAAACGCACAAACCAGCGAGCCGCGTCATCGCGCACCGTCGTTTGCCCGCACGCGCAATCACGAGTATCCATCATGGAATGTCCTGTTTGGCCGGGGATGAAAAGTTGCTGCTCATGACTGCAACCCGTCCAGTCGATCACGCAGATGCCGCAGGGTGCGGATCATATACTTTTCGACCATGTTCTTGGACAGCCCCAGGCGTTCTGCGATTTCCGCCTGAGTCAGGCCTTCGATCTTCTGCCAGACAAAAATCTTCCGGCAATTGACCGGCAGCTCCGCGAGCGCTCGTTCGATGGAGTCAGCCAACTGGATCGCATGCATGTAATGCTCCGGGTCGCCGGATGACGACGCACTGTGATCGATCGCCTCCGACTCCATGGCGCCGCGCCGATCCTCCCGCCGATAGCCATCGACCGCGATATTGCGCGCGGTCTGGTGCAAATACGCCCGGGGTTGCTGCACCTCTGCCGAATCGGACTCAAGCACCCGCACAAAGGTGTCGTGCGCCAGATCCTCGGCCTGCGCGCGATTGCGCAGGCGACGAGTCCAGGTGCCGATCAACTCTTCGTAATGCTCGAAAAAGCCGGGTCTGCGGGGACGCATGGGGGTATGGATGTTGTGCTGAGGAAAGGGGCGTGAATAGTAATGGTTACTATTAAGACCGGCAAATCATTCCGATCATAAGCAAATCCCCTGTAGGAGCTGCGGCACGCTGCGATCTTTTGATCCTGGTTTTCCAAGAGCAAAAGATCGCAGCCTGCGGCAGCTCCTACACGGGAGTATGGGGATCAGCCTTTTTCGTCGATTCCGGCCTGCAGGGTTTGGGTATCGAGATGCCCGCTCAGGGTGATCGGGCCGACTTTGAGGTTGCCGTTTTCAAGGGAAACCTTTGGAGCGTTTTCCTCTGTTTTTTGTGGCAGATCGAGGCCAGCCTTGATGCCGTAATCGTGGTTGTTCAGATCGGTGCTGCTGACCTTCGAACCACCCAGCCCCACCGTGCCTTCACTCGCCGAAATCCGAGCGCCGGTCAGTTGTGTCGCGCCGCCCACATTCAGCTTTACACCTTGACTGGCGCTGATGCCGGACGCCTGCGCGACGCTGTCCTTGTGCGCGTATTCTCCCTGCGCTTTCAGCGTCGGTTTGTAGTCGGTGCCGGCGAGTTTCTCCTTGTCGTTCGGTGGGTTCTTCTTGGCGGTCAGGCCCAGATCCACGTCAACCTTGGCGCTTGTCTTCGAGTCTTGACGGCTGTCGACTGCCAGATCACCTGCGACATTCCCGCTGACCGTCTTCGCATCGATTTGCGCACCTGCCAGATGGGCATCACCCGCGCTGTTCAATACCACGCTGTCAGCCTTGATCTGGCTGTTCTGCTGCGTGGTGCCCTGCAGGTAATCCACGCCAACCTTGGCGCCGGCATTGAAACCGTGGTCGCTGCTGGCCTTCTCTTCGGCTGCTGTCGGCTTTTTGCTGCTCAGATTACCGCCGGCATTCAGCGCGACGTTCCAGTTGTTACGGCTTTCAGTGGACTGTGCCGACTCCTGAACATAGCCGCCCTTCTGTGCATCGACGTTGATGTTTGGTGCACTGACTTGCGTGCCTTGCAGATGAACAGCGTCACCGCTCAGGGTGATCCCGCTCTGGCTGTTGAGTTGGCCACCGGTCAGTGTTTGTGAGTGCTCGTTGACCCGACCGATGTTGAAATTGCCACTGAGATTGCCGCCCTGATCGCGGCTCTTCTCGCTGCTGGTTTTGCTGCCGCCGCCCTTCAAACCGCCGCCGAGTTTGCTGCCGGTGGCAGTGTGAGTGTTGGTCGCCGCTTGCAGATCGAGTTTGCCGTCAGCATGCAGATCGATGGCGCCAGCGCTGTCGATCGTCGTGCCTTGCTGGACCTGATTGCCGCCGCTGCTCAGTTGTACCGGGCCGTTGCCGGTGATGCTTGCGACGTGGGCCTGAGTGTCAGTGGTCTGCTTGGTGCTGTGATCGAGCTGGAAACCGGCGCCGAGATCGACGTTGGTGCCGTCGGTGCCCGGCAAGGTGCCAACCGTCAGCGAGCCATTGCCGCGCAGACTGGCGTCACTGCTGTTCTGGCGATCGTTGGCCTGATTCAGCGCAAGATCGCCGTCGGTTTTGACGCTGACGCCGCCGTGCCCGCCGTCGAAACGGCTGCCTTCGAACTGCGCGTCGCCACCGACCTTGATGTCCACACCCTGGCTGCCGGCATAAGTGCCGACCACCGCCGTGGAACTGTCCTTGCTCGACTGGCTGCTGCCACCCGCGCCGCTACCGGCGACATTCACGTCTTCGCCGGTTTTGGTGTAGACCCGCACGTCAACCTTGGCATCCACCGAACTGTCGGTGCTGACGTGGGAATTGCTCGCGGCATCGGCGACCAGTCTGTCGGCGCTGATGTTCACTTTACCGGCGCTGGCGTTGTACTGCGTGCCTTGGTCGTGCAGGGTTCCAGCGACGTTCACGTCCACAGTGCCGCCGTCAAAACGACTGACCACAGCGTTGCTGCCTTGCTCGGTTTTTTCGCCGCTGCCGTGACCGACCGCGACGTCGATACCGACGTTGGGCTGGCCGAGATTGGCCAGTGCATCCTTGTCCGGCACCTTGGCGTTCAGCACATCTTTAACCGCACCAGCGATAGGCCGGGCGATGTCTTTGTACTCGACGTTGGCGCCGATGTCCGCCGACCAGTTGCTTTGGTTGTGAGTGCTGCTTTCGGTGTTGCTGGCCGCGCGGTTATCGACTTCGTTGGCCGCGATGTTCAGACCGTTGCCAGCCTTCACTTGCGCGCCTTCGGTGGCGAGCTTGTCGGCGTTGATCGTCAGGCCGCCGCTGCTCTGCACGCTGGTGGTTTGCGCAGTGGTTTTGCTGCTGGTGTCTTGCGAAGTGCTGTGGGCGAAATCAACGCCGCTACCGGCGCGGTCAAGGCCGCCGGTGTAATAGAAACCGCCGCCGGTGCTGGACGTGTCGGTGGTAGTTTTGTGGCTGTCCTGTTCGGCCAGCAACGACACGTTTTTACCGCTCAACGTCGTATCGCCAGCGGTGGATTTAACGTCCGCGCCCTTGAGAGTCACGTCACCGCCCGCCTTCACTTGTACGCTGCCGCCGCTGAGGCTCGAACTTTGCTGCGTGACGTCGTTGCGGGTCACGGTTTGTTGCTTGTCTTCGTAATGAATGCCGGCGCGATATTGCTCCGGTGTTTGCTCTTTGGCGTAGGCGTCGAAGCCACGGGTTTCAGTCGTGGTGCTGCTGTCGTGGCTGTTCTGCGTGGAATGCACGTTTACATCCCCCGCCGCGTCCGCCGTCAGCGCGCCGCCCGCCTTGACGGTCGAGCCAGCCACTTCGATGTCCTTGGCGCTTTTGAGCTTGAGGTTGCTGTCGGACACCAGTTCGCTACGCACCGTGGTGCTGTCCTTGGCGTTCTGGCGCGACTCGTCTTTGCTGATACCGAAGAACTTGCTGTCCTTGTCATGATTGTTGCTGTGCGAGGTGTCCTGCACGCCGTCGACGATCAGCGAACCCTTGTCGCTGATCACGCTCGCGTCGGTGCCGCCACGGACCTGGCTGCCGCTGATACGGACGTCGTCAGCCTTGACGATCAATTTGCCCGCCGCATTGACCTTGCTGCCCTGATGCTGGGTCTGGCCCTTGTCGGCATCACCGGTTTTGCCAAAGAAACCACCGCCAACCAGATCGCCGGAATAGCGATTGTCGTTGCTGCGACTGGTTCGTGTGGCCGTGGTGATTTCCACTTGTTTGCCGGCCAGTTGCAGGTCGCCCGAGCTGTTCAACTCGGCGCCTTCGGAACGCAACAGCGCTGCGGTTTGCAGGGCGATGTTGCCAGCCTTCAACTGGCTGGTGACACTGCGCTGCTCTTCGCTGCTGGTGTTCCAGTTGGCTTTCCACAAGTGTTTGCGGTGATTGCCCTGATCGGTGTGGGTGTGGCTTTCGGTGGCGGCGGTCAGACGCAGGTCACCGCCACTTTGCACGCTGAGATTGTTCGCCGCTTCGACTTTTGCAGCGTGCAGTTGAGTGTCTTTGCCGGAGGACAATGTCGCGTCGCGGCTGGCAATGATCTGGCTGCCGTGCTGACGCGACTCGCTGTCGGTTTGGCTACGGTCGTAGGTTTCCCACGTGATGCCGATGGTGCTGTTACTCCAGTTTTCGCGCTTTTCCTGGAGCTTGCGGCTTTCTACCGTGCTCAGGGTCAGGTTGCGCTTGGCATCGACGCTAACGTCACGGCCACTGACATCGGTGGCGGCCAATGTCAGGTCCTTGCCGCTGTGCAGACCGACATCGCCCTGGCTGCTGCGGATGCCGGCGCGCGTCACGTCAAGACTGTTCGCCACGGCATCGCCGCTGACACTGAGGTCACCGGCAGAACGAATCTGCACGCCATCGCGCCCGGCCACTTGTACAGCGCCCACTCGCACACCAGCGCCTTCAGCGGTGCTGACGATATTGATGCGTCCGGCTTGCATCGCCCCGAAGAGGCTGGCGTCGATGCGTTGATCGGTGGTGTTGCCTGCCGGGTCCACAGTCTTCACCTGGCCGCTGGCGTAATCGACCTGATTGCGGCCGACGGTGAGGTTCAATTGGTCGCGGGCCTTGAGCGCGCCCTGGCTGTCGATACGCGGGGCGATCAGGTTGATCGAGCCCTCGCCGTTACGCAGGCCACCGCTCTGAATCTGCAACTGGCCGCTGGCGTCACGGGTGCTCAGGGCTTGCAGTTTGCCGTCGTTCAACTCCGGGCGACCGACCACCAGGTTGGCGTTCGGCGTGTTGATGAAACTGCCGCCATTCACCGAAATGCCGTTGGGGTTGGCCAGCACATAATCGGCGGCGCGACCGAAGATTTCTTGTGCGCCGTTGATGGCCGACGGGTTGCGGCTGATCACTTCGTTCAGGATCACGCTCGCCGCTTGCCCTTGCAATTGCGGGTTGGCTGCCAGTTGCCCAGCGAGTTGCGACTGTCCGGCCTGCAAGGCGTTGTTCAACACCAGACCCTGGCGGTCGACGTTGTAGTCGAGGAACTGGTTGTGCGACAGGCCCGAACCGTTGGGCGCGACGATATTGACGATGGGCACACCGCCCTGAGTCTGCAATTGCGCCGTGCCGCCCGGTCCGGGAGCGACGACTACACCACCGGCCAAAGCGCTCGGCAGGTGCACGGCGAAGAACAGGCTGGCGATCGCCCAGCGCAATTTGCCCCGTGGGGAAAGATGAAATGCAAAGGTATGTGCTGGCATAAAAACGTCTCCATGTAAGTACGGCATCACGTCGCGCGTTTTGGTGTTGGCCGTGGCTGTCGCGCTCAGATCCGACGGCTGTTTGTTCACTGCATTGTTCGTATCAGTCATATCTGCACCCCGACCCGCATCAGCCAGGTTTCGGGTTCATGTCGCAGACCGTTTGGGGTGTTGAGGGCGCGCTGGTAATCGACGTCCACTTGCAGGTTCTTCCAGCCCAGATTCAGGCCGACACTGGCGCCGCTCAGGCGTTGACCCTGGGCGCCGTGATCGGCCTTGATCCAGCCGTGGTCGAGGCCGACACGCGGGGTGATCTGCACCGGCCATTCGCTGCGCAGCGGCAGGCGCAAGGTGTTGCGCAAGATCGCACCGCTGGCACCGGAGGCACTGCTGACGCGATAACCGCGCACCGCCGAATCGTCGGTACCCAGCAGTTGCTCAATGGCCGGCAGCGGATCAGGGCTGTACTGCAAATTCAGTTGGCTCTGCCATTGCCAGGCTTGCGTGCCGAACTGGCCATTGCGCCATTGACTGAGGCCGGCGCGATATTTGCGAAACTGTGCTTTCGGCAGGTTGTTGATCGCCTGTCGGGAATCGTCATCGGCACCAAACCAGCGCAGGCCTTGTGCGTAGTTGACGTCGAGATTCCACACCGCGCGGTCGAGCCAGAACAGATTGAGCCCGGCTTCAGCCACGGTCAGGGTCGGGCTCTGGATGCCCAGGCGGACGTGTTGCAGGTAGCTGTCGACGTCCTTGTGCGCCAGTTGCAGGTTGGCGCTGAGCTGGCGGCTCTGGTCGCGCCACAACACGCGGTCGGCGCGCAGGCTGACCTGGTCAGTGATGCCGGTGCTGTGAAAGGTCGTGCTCGGCAATTTGAACGGCGCGCGATATTCGGCGTGGCTGGCGAACACGCTGTAGGTCCAGTAGCCGTAGGGGATCGCGTAATACAGGCTGGCGTTGCGGCTGTAGCGGTCGCCCTGATTCAACGTGTCACTGGCGCTGAGGCTCAACAGGTCGTTGAGTTCCAGCGGACTGTCGAGGCTCAGACTGAGGGTATCGCGGTCGCGCCCGGTGCTGGCGCTGCCGAGGTTGTCGATCCCTGCATTCAAGGCCCAGCGCGAGTGCCCGGTGGTGCGCGAGCGCAGGATGATCCGTGAGGCGCCGGGCTGGCTGCCGGGGGCGATGTCGGCGGTGAGGTCAACCGAGCGCAAGCGGTTCAACTGATCCAGCCCCTGCTCCAGATCGCGCAGGTTCAACGGCCCGCCGAGCATGCCCGGGAAAGCACCACCGAGGGAAACCGGCAGGCTTTGATCGGCCAGTTCGATGGACTCGATGTAGCCTTCGTCGATCCGGATATCCAGCGATTGCCCCGCCGCCGGTGCGCTCACCAGATAGGGACGGCTGGCGATGTAGCCCTTCTCGACGTAAATCGCGGTGATGGTCGCCAGCAGATGATTGATCTGGCCGACGCCCATGCACGGCGCGAGCAGCGGCTTGATGCGGGCATTGAGTTTGTCGCTGTCGATCAGCGTGACGCCGCCGATGCGCGTGCCGCTTAACGGCCAGCAGCGCTCATCGGGCGTAACGGTTTGGGGAATCGCCGGGGTGACCGGCGCCGGGCCGAACGCGCCGCGCTCCAGCTGACGTTTTCTCTGCTCAAGTTGCAGCTGTTGCAAGTCGCGCTGTTGCTGTTGCTGCTGGCGCAGCACTTCCTGGCCCGGCGCGACAGCTTCCGCCGCTTCAAGCGAGGAGGCACTTACGCTCAACACTACGACCGACCACAGCGGCCAACGCGTGACATGACGAGGAAAAACAGCGCGAATCGAATACGGCACGCAACTTCCTTGCGATCATTGAATGGCGTAATGCCACATCATCAATAATCGTGATAGTCGGAGCCCTCCTACACAAATGCAAGACGCTTCCTACAGCGCTTACACTTCTTAAACAATTGCTTTTGTTGCTCTTATTGTCAGCAGCAATGCCACGGCACTGCACCCTATCAGGGTTTCCCCGAGGGCCTGAGACCACCCGGCGAGCATCATGCCCGCGCCAATCAGCAGGTAATAAATCAGCCCCAATAACGCTCCGGCAGTGCCGAGACGATCCGAATAATCAACCAGCGCCATGCCGAGAATATTGGGAATGGCCATGCCGAACGCCAGCACGATCAGCAACATCGGCAGCACAAACGCGCCACTGTCCTGCAGCCACCAGACGCCAACGCCACCGAGCAAACCGGTGATGGCGGCGAGCCGGATCAACTGCATCGCGGCAAACCCTGCCTGCAATAAACGCTTGTTGGCCCATGCGCCAAAACCTGAGCCCAGCGCGAGGATCACGCCGCTGTAGCCAAACCATGTTGCGTCCAGGTTCAGGCGCTGAAAAATGAACGGGCCAAGGCTGTAATAACTGAACAGCGCCACATTGAACGCAGCAATCCATAACGCCGAGCGCCAGATGCCCAAGTCGCGCAACATGCGTGCGAGGGTTTCCCACAGATCGACATGGGGTGTTTGCTCAGGACGGGTTTCCGGCAAGGCGTAGCAACTCCAGAGCCACAGCGTCGCGGCCAGCAAAACCAGCGCGCCCAGCACCCCGCGATAACCGAATGCTTCGACCAGGCTGGCACCGCTGAACAAACCGATCGCCGGACTTGCCGCCAACGCGATGCCCACCAGGGAAAAAACCTGCGCCAGTTCTGCCCCTTTGAAACGGTCGCGCAGCAAAGTCTGCGTGACCACCGAGCCCACCGCCGCACCAAATGCTGCCACCCCCTGCGCCAGCAATAGACCGTTGAAACTGCTGACTCGCAAGGCGATAACCATGGCGACCGCGTAGATCGCCAATCCCACAAGCATGACCGGACGCCGGCCGATGCGATCACACAATCGCCCCCACACCACCACGCCCACGGCAAAGGCGAGGAAGTAAACCGACAAGGTCTGCGCTGCCGCCTCGGGACTGACCTTAAATACCCTGCCGATATCCCCCAGCGCCGGGCTGTACAGGGTCTGCGCAATCTGCGGAAACATCAGCAACGCAATCGCCAGCGGCAACAGATTTTTGTTGTTCATTGTTTATGACTCCTCAAGTAAACCGCCGAGGAGTTTAAGAACTGCTGATTGGCGTATTATCCGAATCCTGCCAATTTATCGCGCAAATCGGACAACCCATGGCTTGGATTGACGCCCACACACTCTTTGATGCGGACTGTTACTCGGCGCCGGTGATCGGCATCGCAGCAATACTGGGTGATCACGATTCCGGCCAACATCAGCACCTGCACGGGCAACTGCTCTACACCCGACAGGGCTGCACGCGTATCACCCTCGCGCAGCAATTGTGTCTGCTGCCACCGTCGCGAGCGGCGTGGATTCCGGCGGGTGTGAGCCATCGGGCACAGATGCAGCAAAGCGTTGATTACCGCTCCATTTACCTGGTCCCTGAATTGTGCTGCGAGTTGCCGCAACAGGTCTGTGTGATTGAAGTCAGCCCTCTGCTGCGCGCCGTGCTGGAGCCTATGGCTACGGCGGATTTCGACACTGATTGGCAACAAGGCAAATTCGCCCATTTACTGGGTTTGTGCCTGAGCGAAATTGTCGATGCGGCGCAACAACCGATGTTGTTGCCCTTGCCACGGGACAAGCGTTTGCTGCCACTGCTCGCAACCCCGGAACGATTGCCGCCGGAACTGCAAGTGCTGGAACGCCAAATAGGCGCCAGCAGCCGCACCATCGGCCGAATCTTCCAGCGCGAAACCGGCATGAGTTATCAGCAGTGGCGCCAGCAATGGCGGTTGATGCGCGCCATGGAGTTGCTCGCCACCGGACGCAGCCTCAGTTATTGCAGCTTCGAATTGGGCTTCGCCAGTGACAGCGCGTTCATCGCGTTCTTCAAAGCCATGACCGGCAGCACACCCGGTCAGTGGCTCAAATAAACATTTGAAGACCGGCTCACGCCTGCACGCAAATTGTGGTGTCGCCTCAGGCCTGAGGAGTTTTACGGAAGCCTACCGCCAAGCGGTTCCAGCTGTTGATGGTATTGATCGCGACGCTCAGATCGACCATTTCCTTCGGCGAAAACTGCTCGGCAACGACGTCGTAGTCTTCGTCCGGCGCGTGGGTCAGGCTCAGTTGGGTCAGCGATTCGGTCCACAGCAGCGCGGCGCGTTCACGGTCGCTGAAGAATGGCGCTTCACGCCATGCGGTCACCGCGAACAGGCGCCGCGGAGTTTCGCCACCCTTGATTGCATCGGCGGTGTGCATGTCGATACAGAAGGCACAGCCGTTGATCTGCGAGGCGCGCAGCTTGACCAGTTCGATCAGGTTTTTTTCCAGCGGCAGCTTGGAGACGGCTGTTTCCAGGGCGAGCATCGCTTTCAGGGCGTCCGGGGAAGCAGTGTAAAAATCGATACGAGGTTGCATGGTGGTTTTCCGGGGCAAGTGAATGTGTGACTACGTTAGTCCCGGTGCAGCGCTCGGCAAATAGCCAATATTCCTGAAGATCAGTAGGCCACTCCATCGACCGCTCGTCACTCGGTCGGCACCAAGCATGGGGCGCATCAGACCAATATCAGGTAAATCCCCTTTTTGGAGACGTACCATGATGACGCGCAAACTTACCTCGTTACTGCTCGCTGGCCTGCTGGCCACGGCATCGGCTGCCAGCTTCGCTGCCAACGACGGCGCCGATGCAACAGGCACCAAATCGGGCTCCACCAGCGGCTCGACCATGCCACCGGACAACACACCGGGCGCGCCATCGGGCGGTAACGGCTCCGACGGCACCGGCACCAACGGCGGCGCCAGCGGATCGGGCTCGGGCGCCGGCGGTGGCACCGGTTCGGCGGGTGGTGGTACCGGCGGTGCGGGCGGTGGCACGGGTGGCTGAACGAACAAGAGCCATCCGTGGTGAAAATCTTCCCACGTGCTCTCTAGGCATTCACACAATCTGTACTCACTGAAAATGCCTGTGGGAGCTGGATTACCAGCGATGGCGTCACTACAGTCAGCATCTTCTCAAGCTGACAGACCGCTATCGCTGGCAAGCCAGCTCCCACAGCTTTTTGAGGTGGTCTTTGGTTCAGCGGTCGTAGCGCATCAGCTCACCTATGCCGTCATCCGTCGACAGCACCGCCGCCCGATTGCGTCCGGCATTTTTGGCCTGATACAACGCCGCATCCGCGCGCTGGATAAACACTTCAATGCTGTCATTGCCGCTGGGGATAAACGAGTAGCAGCCCAGACTGACCGTCAGATAACCGGTGGGCGAACCACTGTGGGTGATGCGCTTGTCGATCACACCGCGCCGAATCTGCCCGGCAATCGCCAATGCGCCATTGATGTCTGTGTCGGGCAATAAAACCGCGAACTCCTCGCCTCCGTAGCGCACGACCAGATCGGACTTGCGCTGGCAGCAGGTCTTCAGCGCCTGGGCCACTTGCGTCAGGCAATGATCCCCCGCCACGTGCCCATAAGCGTCGTTGTAACGCTTGAAGAAATCGATATCGAGCATGATCAGGCTGACCGGACTGGCCTGCCGCGCGCCACGGGCAAACTCAATCTCCAGAGATCGCTCGAACAGGCGCCGATTGGTCAGCCCGGTGAGGCTGTCGTGAGTGGCGATCTGTTCCAGCGCCCGTTGCGCCTTGCGCAGGTTTTTCTCGATCCGCTCGCCGTCGCGCACTTGATGGATAAACACCCAGCCGAACAAACCGACACCCAGGATCACCAGCGCTACAATCACGCTCGACTGAAACGCGCGGTCATACCAACCCTTGAGAATCGTGTCCCGCGAAGTCGCGGCCGACACCACCAGTGGATAAGCCGACAGCTGCCGGTAGCCGTACAAACGGGTGACACCATCGACCACCGATTTGAACATCGCCGTTCCGGCAGCGGCATTGGGCAACAGCGATTGATAAATTTCGCCTTTGGCCAGTGACGTGCCAATCAGAGATTCATCGTACGGCCGGCGGGCGAGCAAAGTGCCGTCAGTCAGGCCGATAAACATGATCCCGTTATCATCGAGGCTGAAGCTTTTAAAGAACTGCTCGAAGTACGACATTTTGATCCCGGCGAGCAACACACCCTGAAAGTTGCCGGCACGATCGTTGACGCGTTTGGAGATCGGGATGATCCATTCGCCGTTCTCGCGGCTGCGAATCGCCGGGCCGATGTGCGCTACCTCCGAGACGTTCTTCTGATGAAACTTGAAATATTCGCGGTCAGCCACGCCGTTGCCACGGGGCAGATCAGGGAATGAGGTAACGACCCACTGTCCGTGGTCGTCGAACAGAAACATACCGTGCAACTGCTCCAGCTGCTGCACGCGTCGGGAGAGCGTTTTCTGCAATCGCGGCCTTAGCGCCGTACCGTAACCGTCGTCCTGAATCCAGTCGACCAGACTGGTCAGCACCAGGTCCGCCGCCAGAAACGTATCCTCTGCCTGCTGCGCCATCGCCCGGGTCAGGTTGCTCGAGGCCATTTGCGCCACCGTCAGATCCTGGCGCCGCGACTGCTCAAGTTGCAGGTACAGCAAACCAAACAGGCACAAACTCACCGCAACGATAAACAGCACCGCCGCTTTGCGCAGCGGCAGACGCTTTAGCGTGCCGGGAGCCTGATGCGGATCGTGAATGGGGATTGGCAAAAGCATGTCCTGGGCAGGTACGACAGGGGCGTTAGCCCGAAACCCTTATGAATTGTGAGCGTAGCCCACCGGGGTGCAAGGGGCAAACGCCCCGCTCCCGCCCCGTTGTATCGGCGTAATGCGCGATTGGATGACAGCCGTGGGTCGAATTATTTTTGCGGCGACTATTGCAGGTAGGGTTGGTGGAGTTTTTGCGCGGGGTGTCGAGGATGGATATGGAGAGATTCGTCTGACAGACCGAAACCTCCTGTGGTGAGGGGATTTATCCCCGATGGGCCGCGAAGAGGCCCCCAGAAATGGGACTGCTGCGCAGTCCATCGGGGATAAATCCCCTCGCCACAGGTTCAGTGCTCAGTGCTTATTGCAGGTAGGGTTGGTGGAGTTTTTGCGCGGGGTGTCGGGGATGGATATGGAGAGATTCGTCTGAGTAAACCGAAACCTCCTGTGGTGAGGGGATTTATCCCCGATGGGCCGCGAAGAGGCCCCCTGAAATGGGACCGCTGCGCAGTCCATCGGGGATAAATCCCCTCGCCACAGGTTCAGTGCTCAGTGCTCAGTGCTCAGTGCTCAGTGCTCAAACCGGATCACATCACCGCGCCGGAGGCACCCGAATATCCCCCGCCCGGCACTGTGTTTTCACACCCTTGCCACACGCGCCAAACTGCAGATCCTTGCCCATGCACACGCGCACTTCCGACAACTCCGGACCACTGCAAATCACCGCGATGCCATCAGCCGGAATCCCCGGATTGGCCTTGCGGAACAAGTCGGAAATTTCCTGCGCCTCGAAGTAATACGACGTGCTGAACGGCTGCAACTCCTGGGGAATTTTCACCGTGCCAACCGCTTTATCCGCCGCATCCAGATACCCCATCGCACCGAGGCCGCTGCAAGTGCCGTGCTTGGACCATTCGTGATCGAGCAGTTTTTTGGTTGGGAACAGCGTCATGCCCTTGCTGCTTTCCGCGGCCGACAGTGTAGTCAGCGGCGGACAGGATTGCGGCCAGCCGCCCTTGGCGTATTGCGGCCACAAGCCGTGCAGGACAAAGCCATAACCCTTGCCGGAACACTGCACGTCGTCCTTGTGCGTCAAACAGAAGGTCGGCGACCAGGACAGCGTCAGCAGGTAATAATCGAACACCCCCGCTACCGACTCCGCTTGCGCCTTGCTCGACTGCGATTGGCGCGCCGAACTCAGGCCGATGCTACCGGCCGTCAGCGCAATCACTGCCAAAATTGTAAACAGCTTTTTCATGTACCCGCTCCTTGGGACGCCTGCGTCCGTGGTTTTCGATCCTGACCAGACTGGTCAGCGCAGATTTCGACACGCTTGTGTTGCAAGCGCATGACGCACGGCAACGTTGTACCCCGTTGAAAGGTCTACGATTAATAAGCAGACACCACAAACAGGGAACCGAAATGAGTAAAGCAGACGAACTCGCCGCGAAGCTCAAGCAAACCCGGCACAGCCACGCGGACGACATCACCTGCGCCGAACTGGAGATCGATTGCTGGCCCGCTCAGGTGTACGACCTGTACCACCGCATCGAAACCTGGCTGCAACCGGTGACCGAAGTCGGGCTGAAAATTCGGCGCAATCCTACGCACATCTGCGAAACCTCTCCGGATGGCGAATCCCACGATTACGCTATCGATCAGTTGGTGATCGAAGCAAATAATCAAAGCCTGACCTTTGATCCCATCGCACGATTTACCGAAGACGGCGCGGGCCGCGTGCAAATCACCCTGCCGGACAGAAACACCTACCTGCTGCGCACCGTCGATGAACATCACGAAAGCCATTGGTGGATGCAGACCGTTGAAACCGGGCAGGAACTGGATGCCATCGCGCTGACGGAAAACAATTTGTTGTCGGTGGTTCAGGAAGGATTGGGGCTGTAGGCGCACTCTGCCGATAGGGATCAGCGCCCAGAACGTGGTTAACTTCTGGCTCCGATCCCTTTGAAGCCCGACAGCCATGATAAAAACCAAAATCTTGCTCGGTACCTTACTGGCCCTGCCCCTGACCTTCAGCGCTCAGGCAGCGGAACAACCGTCGCACCTGGACACCATCCAGCAACAAGGCCAACTGCGCGTCTGCACCACCGGCGACTACAAGCCTTACACCTTCAAACGCACCGACGGCGATTTCGAGGGCATCGACATCACCATGGCACGCTCGCTGGCCGACAGCCTCGGGGTCAAGGTCGAGTGGGTGCAGACCACCTGGAAAACCCTGATGCCGGACATGCAGGCCGGCAAATGCGACATCGGCATGGGCGGCATCTCGGTGACGCTGGAGCGGCAGAAAAAGGCCTTTTTCAGCAACACCCTCGACGTCGACGGCAAGATCCCGCTGGTGCGCTGCGCCGATCAATCCAGGTACCAGACTGTCGAGCAGATCAACCAGCCCAACGTGCGCCTGGTTGAACCGGCCGGCGGCACCAACGAAGCCTTCGTCCACGCCTTCCTGCCAAAAGCGCAACTGGCCCTGCACGACAACGTGACCATCTTCCAGCAACTGCTCGACAACAAGGCCGACGTGATGATCACCGACGCCTCGGAAGCGCTGTATCAGCAGAAGTTGAAACCGGGGTTGTGCGCGGTCAATCCGCAGCAGTTCATGCAGTACGGGGAAAAGGCCTACCTGTTGCCGCGTGATGACATCAGCTGGAAGCTGTACGTTGATCAGTGGTTGCACTTGAGCAAAGTAACCGGCAAATATCAGAAGGTCATTGGCGAGTGGCTGGCGGTTCCGCAGTAAGCATGCGGGATTGGCACTAACTGTGGAGAGAGTGGATTAATCACCTCTCCATCTGCCCAAAATTCACACTTTCAGTACCCGAGGTGCCCCATGCATGTCGACTGGCTCAACTTCACTCCGTGGTCATCCCTTGCCGGTGGCGCACTGATTGGCCTGGCGGCCAGCCTGTTGGTTGTCGGCAATGGTCGAATCGCCGGAATAAGCGGCCTGATCGGCAGTCTGCTGCAACGCAGCCGTGAAGGAGCAAGTGAGAAAGCACTGTTTCTCCTAGGCCTGCTCGTCGCGCCAGTACTTTGGGGATTGTTCACCACGTTGCCGCGCATCGAATTCCAAAGTGGCTGGTTGGGGCTGATCATCGCCGGGCTGCTGGTCGGCATTGGCACACGATACGGTTCAGGTTGCACGAGTGGTCATGGGGTTTGCGGCATATCGCGCCTTTCACCGCGATCAATGGCTGCCACTGCTTGTTTCATGTTCAGTGGGTTCATGACGGTGTTTGTCCTGCGCCATCTGCTGGGAGCATGAACATGATCAAGCTGAACGCTTTCATTGCCGGCCTTCTCTTCGGCCTGGGTCTGCTTCTGGCGGGCATGGCCAACCCGGAAAAAGTACTGGCATTTCTGGATTTGGCCGGTGCTTGGGATCCCTCTCTGGCATTGGTCATGGTGGGGGCAATTGCTGTCGCCATCGGCCCCTTGACCTGGGCCCGTCGGCAATCCCGATCCCTGCTGGGAAACCCCATGCAGTTACCCGTCAAACGTGAACTCGACCGACGATTGATTGGCGGCAGTCTGCTGTTCGGCGTTGGCTGGGGAGTTGCCGGTATCTGCCCCGGACCGGCAGTGACCATCCTGCTGACAGGCCATTGGCAAGTGATCGTGTTCGTCCTGGCGATGTTGGCGGGCATGTTGCTGTTTAGCGTACTGGAAGCCCGACGCAACGCCTGACTCTCGATCAATCGCATAGCCAGTTGTCGTGCAACATGCCGAAGCTGTACTGATTGAGACTGCTGCCGATACTGCACCGCATGCGGCGACATGCAACTTCCCTGATCAACAGCGCCGGTTCAGAATCGCTCACCCGCCAGACAAGGACATCCCCATGCAATTCCTCCCCCTCACCGACGTCAGCCCCGCCCTCCAGGCCCACGTCCGCACCCTGCGCAACCAGGAATACGTGCGCAAATTCATGTACACCTCCCATGAAATTACCGAACAGGAACATGCCAACTGGCTGGCCTCTTTGCAGGGCAATTCACGGCAGCAAGTGTTTGTGGTGATCAAGGATGAACAGGCGGTCGGGGTTGTTTCGCTGAATGCGATTAACCAACTTCACAAAACCGCTGATTGGGCTTTCTATCTGGACATCGGGTTGCAGGGTAAGGGCTTGGGTAGCGTGGTCGAGTTCTGGATGCTTGATTACGCATTTGATGTGGCGGGGTTGGAGAAGCTGAATTGCGAAGTACTGGCGATGAATTCGGCGGTGGTGAAGATGCATCAGAAGTTTGGGTTTGAGATTGAAGGTGTGAGGCGGCAGAACGTGGTCAAGGATGGGGTTCGGATTGACGTCGTTCTGTTGGGGATTACCAAGGAAGAATGGCTCAGCAAACGTCCGGCACTGGCCCCCGTAATCGAGCGGCTCAGTGCGAGCTGAGAGAGGTCATCTCTTCAGCCACGCACCCGTGGGTATCTGCGCCAGCGATTTGAAAGCAGGTTTGGCGAACCAATAACCCTGCATCAGATAAATGCCGCAATCGGCGAGAAAGTCTCTTTCCTGGGCATCTTCTATGCCCTCGGCGATTACCTCCACGCCCAACTCTCTGCACATGTTCACGACGTTACGCACGATGGTCTGGCGTACACGGTCAAGGTGAATATCGCGGACCAGCGCCATATCCAGCTTGATCAAATCCGGCTGAAAATCTGCCAACAGGTTAAGACCGGAATAGCCTGCGCCAAAGTCATCGATCGCTGTCTTGAAACCAAACTCGCGGTACTCACGCAAGATATTCGTCAGGTGGCTGTTCTTTTCAACGTACTCGCCCTCAACCGCTTCGAAGATCAAGCGATCCAGCGGAAACCCGTGAGCGCGCGCTGCTTCAAGTGTGCTGCGAATGCACAGTTCCGGACGGTAAACGGCATTCGGCAAAAAGTTGATCGACAGGTACTCGGTCATCCCTAGCTGAGCCGCCGTGGAAATCGCCCGAACTCGACACAGTTGATCGAATCGATAACGGTTTTGATCGTCCACCTGCTCCAGGACCGACAAGGCGCCCTCACCATTCACGCCGCGAACCAAGGCTTCATGGGCAAAAGTCGTTTGATCGCGCAGATCCACAATGGGCTGGAACGCGAAGGCGAAATTCATATCCGGCGCGCCTTTGTTTTTACAGCCCTGGCAGCCTCCGGGCGAGGCGGATGATTTTGAAAAGTCGGTCATGACACCCTCTGATAACGGGTTGTAACCCTCCATGGTGATAAATAAACAGCTGCTCGGGTTATGTGCCAACCAGCCATAACTGCAGCCCAACGGCGCCTGAATATTGTGAAGGTGCCGTGGGCTCATCGCTCACCGAATCAGGTGCGGAAATGCGCGGTCATTCGCTGCAGGTCCTGCCCCAGCGACGCCAGCTCAATTGTCGCGGCCGCACTCTCTTCGCTGGCAACCGCCGACTGGTCGGCCACATCACGCACGCTGACGATGCTGCGATTGATCTCGTCGGCCACTGCACTTTGCTGCTCGGCCGCGGCCGAGATCTGCAAGCTCATTTCCTGGATCGTGCCGATGGACTGATTGATCTCGGTAATCGCCAACTCGGCTTTCTGCGCCAACTCCACCGTATCGAGAGTGCGCTCGCGGCTGGAAGCCATCAGCGCAGAAGCCGCTTGCGTGCCCTGTTGCAGGGTGACGATCAGCGCTTCGATTTCCTTGGTCGAGTCCTGTGTCCGCTGGGCCAACGAACGCACTTCGTCTGCCACCACGGCGAAACCACGACCCTGCTCCCCCGCTCGCGCCGCTTCGATAGCGGCGTTCAACGCGAGCAGATTGGTCTGCTCCGCAACGGCTTTGATCACATCGATCACTTTGCCGATCTGCTCACTGTCCTGAGACAGCACGTTCATCGCACCGCCCAACTCTTCAATGGCCACCGCGAGCTCACTGATCTGCGCCGTCGCCTGCTTCACCACCGTACTGCCGTGACGCGCCTGTTGATCGGCCAAGGTCGCGGCAGCGGACGCATCGGTCGTGTTACGCGCAACTTCCTGCACGGTCGAGGCCATTTCATGCATCGCCGTGGCGACTTGATCCACTTCACTTTTCTGCTGACGCACACCCGCGCTGGTCTGCTCGCTCATGGCCGAGAGTTTTTCCGCAGAAGTGGAAATATGCGTCACACCATTGCCGATACCTTGAACCAGCGTGTTCAGGTTCTGCGCCATGTCCTGCATCGCATTTTGCAGATCGCCCAACTCATCTTTACGGTTTGATTTGGCCTGTACCGTCAGATCGCCTTTGGCAATACGCCGAGCCAGATCAACCGTCAGCGCCAGCGGCGAAGTGATCTGCCGCGAGATGACCACCGAAGCAAACAGTCCGATCACCAGCGCCAACACGGTCAATACAGCCATCTGGATAAAGGCTGAGCGCTGATCTTCACGCGCCAGGCGCTGCTGGGTGTCCATCAGGCCAGTCATGATCTTGTCCATCGCCTTGCTTTCCTGGTCGACCTGCTCGCGCATGTTCTGCTTCTGCTCAAACAGCCCGGCCACTTCCATCAATACTTCGCGATAACGACGGATGCCCGCGTGCGCTTCTTCCAGTTGACTCGACAGGGTCGCCGGCAGGCTGGAACGCGCTTTGGTGATATCGCTCAGGAACGTGTCGATGGTGTCCATCAGCACTTTTTTGTTCGCGTCGTTGGGCACCGCAATGTAACGGCGCAACATCAGGCGAAACGTGGTCATGCCGTAGCGCAAATCGGCCACCGTGCGCAGCTCCCGCACGCGTTCGCCATCGGCGGACGCCAAGGCACCGCTCGTAGTGCTTTCAAGCATGTCGCCAAAGGTCTGCGCGTACTTGTCCGACAGCGCACCCAACGGTTTCAGGGCATCCGTCGTCGACTTATCGGCATCGATCAGGCGCTTTACCTTCTGGTCATAGGTAACAATCGTGGCTTGCAACGCCTTCAAGGCTTGCTGGTTTTCAGCACGCGTCAACGTTTCCAGCGCCTTGCTCACAAGGCCCTGCAAAACATTCAGCTGCGCGTGATAAGAGTCGGCGAAAGCGGCGTCAGCGGCGGCTTCGTACTGTTTCTCGGACAGACGCATATCTTGCGTAGCGTCATTCAACGTGCCAATCAGACGCGTCGTACTCAAGCGATCAACCAGCACGCTGTTGCTGTTATAGCCAATGAAGGCAACCGCCAAAACGGCCAGCAACAGAATGCCAAAACCGGTTCCCAGCTTGCGGGAAACTTTGATGTCACCCAGGAAATTCGATGCTACTGCCATATTCAGCCTCAAACGCCCTGACGCGAAACGCCGGGCACAAAAAATAGATCTTTGGCAACCGCGGTCACCGTCCAGACATTCGGGGGGTCGTCATCCAAGGCGTAATACGGGACGCTCCAGCTGTCCCGGAAATGCAAAATGCGATGCTGTTGATGCGTCAAAGAGAAACCCGACGCGAGCATCGGCAGACAAACCCGTGACGTCGCAAACAGAGCGTCTGCACGCAAGATTTATCGATTCAGCAAAGTATCTGGAAGGGATGCTATAAACTTTAGGAAAACTTGTACAACTTTTTATTTTTGTACAGGAAGTGAACTTTTAGCCCGGCATGATGACGCATTGCCATCACGAATTGTGGCACATCGCTACTGGCGCAAAAAGACGCCGAAAATGCCAATTCAGAACCCCGCCCCTCTGCAGCAACGGCGTGCCGCATGCCACAGAGGGACACTGGTTTACGGCTTGATTTCAACCTTATCCAACGCCTGATTCACCGCCAACTCCGCCAACATCACCACCTGCGCAATGCCTAGCGCAGATTTGCGGCGCGAGTTATCCAGCGTCGCGGCAAAGTTGTTGAGCATCTCGGAGGCAGAACCCAGGGTTTCGCAGGCATTGGCCAACAGGGATTCCATGTCGTACTTCGGATTGGCGAGGTACATGCGTTCGGGCTCGTCGGTGCTGGCCATGATTTGGCTGGCGGGAAGGAGATAGTGATCGAGCGCGCGCTCGGCGGCTTCGTGGAGTTTTTTGGAATTGGGGGATTCGTAGGGGGATGCGGGATCGGTTTCTGGTGGGTTGGGTGTTGGTTTGAACATAGATGGAACTCCAGCACTTATAAAATGGGAGCCATCCACTCTCGCTACCAAACGAGGGGTGGTGGCCATACACAGGTTGGTAGACCGGAGCACTGGAACCGGCGCTTCCGAAGAAGCCCTGAGCATGGCCACCATAAATCCAGCCGCAAAAATGCAACTGCATGAGGTGACGCAATGCGTCAGTGCTGCGGGTCTACCAAACCCGATCACTGTTTTTCAGTGACCGTCAGACGATAGAACCCGCGAGCTAGACGTACAAGCCGGCGGATTCTGTCTTACGTGTAGGGGGTGGCGCAAGGTGGTGTAGGGCTCGGGTTGTGCCAGCGTGATTCATTTAAACAAGAGCAAGCATTGCTGTTTAAATTGACGAAAAATGACGCGTGCATTGTCGCCCGTCACTGACCAAAGCAAGTCTGATACAGTCGCCAGCGGTTAATTCGATGACAGGAAGTCAAACATGGCAAAGCCAGCCACGCGTATCACATTGAAACCCCGGCCCCTCATGTACGACCAGAATTCAAAGTCGTTGACGACGTTTTCGCGATGAAAACGATCAACGCTAATTTCAATCGCACAATGACTGCAAAAGATCGATATGACATCTACTGGGCATTGTCCGATGCGTTCGTCGACAATGAGGTGGACTACAAATCTATCGCCCGACAGACCGAAGATTACGACCCGCTAGAAATAAAACGAATGCTCTACGAGGAAGTCGCACCTGTCTGCCACACGAATCTTGAGACAGTGATTCCAACCATCTGGTCTGCATTTAACCGAGGGCAATTAAACTCTGACATAGCGCAAATGTTGGAAGCCCGAGCAAGTAGTCGCTTTCGACGTCAGATAGACAAACTGTTAATCCGCTGGCTTGAGTTCCGATACAAATACATTTGGAGAGAGATCTCCGCGCACTATCGAAAATGAGTAGTTTCAGGCACGATCTGGTGCAAATCACGATACTCAGCCGACCAGCGTCGGCGTGTCATCACCAAGCAATGCCACATCGATCAAAGTGCGTAAGGCTCTGCCGACCCCATTCCTGATAAACTCCCTCACCTTCGCCCCTCTGATCCAGATTCCCCCAATGCCTCTAAAACCCGCCCCACTCTCCCGCCGCTTCTCCGTCGCCCCGATGATGGATTGGACCGACCGCCATTGCCGTTTCTTCCTACGCCTCCTGTCGAAGAACGCCCTGCTCTACACCGAGATGGTCACCACCGGTGCGCTGCTCAATGGCGATCACGAACGCTTCCTCCGTCACAACGAAGCCGAACACCCGTTGGCCTTGCAGCTAGGCGGTAGCGTGCCACTCGATCTGGCCGCTTGCGCCCGCATGGCGCAGGAGCACGGTTACGACGAGGTGAATCTCAACGTCGGTTGCCCAAGCGATCGCGTGCAGAACAACATGATCGGCGCGTGCCTGATGGGTCACCCTCAATTGGTGGCGGATTGTGTGAAGGCGATGCGTGATGCGGTGTCGATTCCGGTGACGGTTAAGCATCGGATCGGGATTAATGGGCGGGACAGTTACGAGGAGCTGTGTGATTTCGTCGGGACGGTGCGGGATGCCGGGTGTACCAGTTTTACGGTGCATGCGCGGATTGCGATTCTGGAGGGGTTGTCGCCGAAGGAGAATCGCGACATTCCGCCGTTGCGCTATGACGTGGCGGCGCGGTTGAAGGCGGATTTTCCGGAGTTGGAGTTTGTGTTGAACGGCGGGATCAAGACGATGGAGGCCTGCCATGAGCATTTGCAGACGTTCGACGGTGTGATGTTGGGGCGTGAGGCTTATCACAATCCGTATCTGCTGGCGGAGGTGGATCAGCAGTTGTTCGGCAGTTCGGCGCCGGTGATCAGCCGCGCGGAAGCGCTGGCGCAGTTGCGACCTTATATAGCCGAGCATTTGCTGGCCGGTGGGTCGATGCATCACATCACGCGGCATGTGTTGGGCCTGGGCACCGGGTTTCCGGGGGCGCGCAAGTTTCGGCAGTTGTTGTCGGTGGATATCCACAAGGCCAAGGATCCGTTGGCGTTGCTGGATCAGGCCGCGGAGTTGTTGGCGGGTCGTTGATCGACGCGTTGAATGTGCGGGCAACGAATGAGCGTTGCTCGCGGTTTTGTTGTACCGACAGGATGTCTTTTGTTTATGCCCGCGTTTAGCCGTGTTTTATTCAAGCGATTCACCCTCCTCGCTTTACTCCTTACCGTCCCTGCCACCGCCTGCGCCAGTTGCGATTTTTTGAAAGGGTGCGGTGATGGGGAAGATGGCCCTTTTGAATCAACCCAAATGTCTGGCTTTCTGGTTTTCACGACGACGATGATCACGGTCGATGGGATGTCGGACATGTCCGGTCTGAAAAAACGTGTTTATTCGGTAGAGGAAATCGAAGCGTCGCGCTATTACCTCGCCAGCGACGGCATGCTGCAAGCCGCGTATTTCACCTCGGCACTGCAGCGTTTTCGTCAGGAATCCCCCGACAGCGAGTTAAACGACCTCGCCGTCGCCGCGCTGATCAGCAGCCAGTAATCAGCTCGCCGCAGCCGCCGTCCAGTTCACCCAGCCAAACATCCACGTGGCCAGAATCAACAAGCCAAACGCGATTCGATACCAGGCGAACGCGGCATAGCTGTGATTGGCGATGAACTTGAGCAAGCCGCGCACGGCGATCATGGCGAAGATGAATGCGGTGACGAAGCCCAAGGCGAAGACCGGCAGGTCGCTTTGCTGGAACAGGTCGCGGTATTTGTAGCCTGAGTACACCGCGGCACCGACCATGGTCGGCATGGCCAGGAAAAAGGAGAACTCTGTGGCTGCTTTGCGCGACAAACCGAACAACAGGCCACCGATGATGGTAGATCCGGAACGCGATGTGCCGGGAATCATCGCCAGGCACTGTACGAAACCTACCTTAAGCGCGTCAGACCAGCGCATGTCATCGACATGCTCGACGCGAATCACGTGGCTGCGCTGTTCGGCCCACAACATCACGATACCGCCGACAACCAAAGCGACGGCGACTGTGATCGGGTTAAACAGGTAGTGATGAATGGCGTCAGCGAAGAGCACACCCAGAACCACGGCCGGCAGAAAGGCGATCAACAGGTTGAGGGTGAAACGCTGAGCGTTGCGCTCGGTCGGCAGGCCTTTGACGATTTCGAAGATCTTCGGCCGGAATTCCCAGACGACGGCAAGAATGGCACCCAATTGAATAATGATGTTGAACGCCATGGCGCGTTCGCCACCGAACTCCAATAAGTCGGCAACGATAATCTGGTGACCAGTACTAGAGATCGGCAAGAACTCGGTGAGGCCTTCTACTGCACCCAAAATCAACACCTGGAAAAAGGTCCAGAAATCCATTAATCCTCCGTCAGAGCGCTCTTGGTGAGCGACTGGTCGATAACACTCAGGGATTGAGTATCTGAAATAATACAAAGATCAAAAGATCGCAGCCTTCGGCAGCGCCTACATTTGGAAAGCATTCACCTGTAGGAGCTGCCGAAGGCTGCGATCTTTTGCTCTTGTTAGCCAAGGAGATTACGTCTTATCAAAAGACACACTCAAGCCATGTTAATAAACGTCCGTGTACGAACTAATGTGAAATTATTTAGGCACTTAGTAGGAAAAATTTCATTGCGTCAATAAAATGTGATCTACCTCACATTATCGGCGGGTGGCCATACAGTGGCCAATGGACATAAACAAAGATGTCGCCATGAGTTCAAAATAGTGGCACAATTTCATATTGCCACCACTAACTCACTAGTTCACGATCCCGAGAAAATCAACTAAAAGCTTGAAAAGCTTATTTATTGTTAGAAAACTCGGGAGCCACGTCTAAAAACGGCGTAAATGTTACCAATTGTCAGTCACAGATGAGAACCGGTGCTTTAACATCCCGATGTCAGCACCTAATTTCGAGTCAATGCATGATGCTCTCAGGGAACTTGGCGACTAGAAGTCCGCGCCCGACAATCGACGTACCAGGTGTACTCACTCTGGGTCGAACCCGTGGCGTGGCGGAACATTTTAGTGCGCTACTCACAAAGCTTGTGCGAACCGATATGGCGCTTGAAGCCAACTCGTACACTGATGCCTATATGCAGAATGAAGATTCTGCCTTGTATCGAGCAATCTTCATTGTCATCGACAGCCCACAGGCACTCGAAGACAATCTTGCGCTGGTCGAAAACCTGCGCAACGACAACTTGAAACCGCTCATTTGTGCAGTAATCACAGGTCGCGGCGCTTTCAACAAGATCAAGTACTTCCTTGCCGGTGCCGACTTCTGTATCAAACTCAATACCCTCTCCGATGACGGCGCCGAGTCGCTGGGAGAGTTCTTCAGCAGTGAAGAATGGCAAAGAGACATCAATCTGACTCTTGATCCGACTCGGATCTGTCTGCTGAGCACTAACAAAAGGCTGGACATCTCGTTTGCCGAGATGAAAATCCTTGAAGCGTTTGCGCAAAGCAATAATCACATTCTCAGCCATGATGAAATCGCCAACATCATGGGGCTCAATCCCAATTTCTACGATCCTCGTGCGCTGGAGAAGTCCATCAGTCGCTTGCGTGGAAAAATCAAGGACGTGTATGGTACAAACGCGATTCAGAGCATCCGCGGCTATGGCTATCGCCTGATGCGGGGCCTGATATCGACTGCCTGAGTCTCGGGCAACCATCCCTTTTGCATACTCACGAAGGATCGTCTGATGCAACGATATATCTCTGGTTTCACTTCACGCCAACCTATAAAAAAGCGATCGAATGAGCGCAACAATATAACAATAAACCCAACAACATAGCAGCAGAACGAGTGGAACTTATCGAGGGCCAATTTCGGGCCCAGACCCTGCCTGTCGATTACTTCCAAGGAAGTCATTGCTCGCCTGCCGATTTACCTTTTAACCAATTTTGGTGCGCAGTTAAGGAGAGAGACATGGAAACTAGTACAACCCTCCCCAGAAAATATTTTGTTGTCGTGACCAACAGTACAGCGTCGCAACGTGAACTCGAGAACATCCTGTCCAGCGAGCGCTTCAATTCACTGGGCACGTCTCAGGCACAAATGTTTATTGAAGGTGCTACTTCGCCCTCTTCCGCTCCCATGTTGATGGAGTTCACTTACCCAAGCGGCACCCGAAAGCACGTTGCCCGCACGATTGAACATGACACCCAGCGTATATTGGCGACACTCGAATCCGAGTGGCGGGCAGCACAATCAAGCAATCCCTTTCGCAGCGCCCCGGCCATAACTGGCGAATCCGGCAAACTGTCTGCTGGTGTAGAAGGCGTCACGCCGTGTACCGAAACCTGGCATCTGGATAATGATCAAGGCGCATTGGTCAAAAACGATGTCGAGATCAGTCTTACCGGGCTGGAAACTGCACTGGTTAGAAAAATGCTCAATCACGAAGAGCGGGTTGTCAGTCGAGATGACTTGATCCTGAGCATCGGCCGAGAGCCGGAGCAGTATCGCGGACTGGAAATGTGCCTGAGTCGTCTGCAAGACAAATTCAAAAGCGCCAGCCAAGGTGAGCGACTGTTCCGTGCCGTAAGAAATCGCGGTTATTGCCTCATCCAGGACATCGTCGCGTAAACACAGGCGATATCTGCGAACACACAAACAGATAACAGTGCGATTACAAAAACAACAAGAGCACTCTGTTTGGTTCCATCTCCCTGATTAAAAAATCCCTGCCTCCACCGTCTAACAGTAACAAATACAACAACCACTATTCACCCCCTCCTCTGCGACCTTTTCTAACAACCGACTATTTAATTATTAAAAAGTTGGCATTGTGCCATCTTGTTAGAACTCGTCAGACACCATTCCCGACAATAAATTAGTCTATTGACTGACGACAGTTCGGCCTATCGACGTTGTTACTTTCAGAACACTCAATAGAACAAAAACAATAAATCTGACTAACAACTCGGCTTTCAACTGTTGAAACCTGAATGGACGTCTTTTGGGGATATCGTATGGATCTTTCTCTTAGTATCAATCGAAGCACGGGCCTCAAGGGACTTACCTTCTGGGGACAATGGGCGCTGGCGCAGGGCTTTATCGTAGCCCTGCTGTTTGTATTGGCGGAACAGCACACGGGAACCGTCGCGTTCTACTACCGGATGTGTGCAACGCTGGCGGTACTGGCATCAGTGCCGGCTTACACGTTCAGTGGCGTTTATCGTAAACGGGATAATTATCTGACGGGGCTGGGACGCTTGTTCATGGGCTGGTCCATGACCATGGCGGCGTTGGCTTTCATCGCGTTTTTGTGCAAGGCCGATGAGTTGTTTTCCCGACAGGTGATCCTCAGTTGGGCGGTGTACGGCTTCCTTGGCCAGGCATTGTTGTACGCGCCGTTACATGCGTTTTCGAAGTTCTACCAGCGTTCGCGTAAAAGCGAGCACAAGACCCTGATCGTCGGCACAGGTGAGCTGGCGCTGGGGCTGGCGAAGAAGCTGAGCCAAATTGAAAACCTGCCGCTGGTAGGGTTGATCAGTAACGGCGTGGTGCCTTCGCTTACGTCGGATGCACCTCGCGTGGTCGGCGCCCAGGAAGATCTGCTGGCGTTGATCGAAGCCCACGATATCCGCCGTTTGTACATCACCCTGCCGCTGTCGGAAGCGGCGAAAATCGAAGCCATGTATGTCGACTTGCTCGGCGCCAACGTGGATGTGGTCTGGGTGCCGGATCTGAACAGCCTGACGCTGCTCAATCATTCGGTGAAAGTCGTGGACGGCCTGCCGGCGATCTACCTGAACGAGAGCCCGCTGACCAGCCGCCCGACCGCTGCACTGAGCAAAAGCCTGATGGAGAAAAGCGTCGCGCTGCTGGCAATCATCATGTTGAGTCCGGTGCTGGCGATCATTGCCTTGGCCGTGAAGATCAACTCGCCGGGTCCGGTGTTCTTCAAGCAGGATCGCCACGGCTGGAATGGCAAGGTGATCAAGGTCTGGAAGTTCCGCTCAATGAGCGTGCACGATGACAAAGAGGTCAAACAGGCCAGCCGCAACGACTCGCGCATCACCGCTGTCGGACGCTTCATCCGCCGCACTTCGCTGGATGAATTGCCGCAATTGTTCAACGTGCTGCAAGGGCACATGGCGCTGGTCGGCCCACGTCCACATGCGGTTGCGCACAACAATTTCTACTCGGGAAAAATCCTCGCTTACATGGCGCGTCATCGGATTAAGCCAGGCATTACCGGCCTCGCCCAAATCAGCGGCTGCCGGGGTGAGACCGATACCATCGACAAGATGCAGCGACGCGTCGAGATTGACCTGCAGTACATCAACAGCTGGTCGCTGTGGCTGGACCTGAAGATCCTGGTGAAGACACCATTTACGTTGTTGTCGAAGGATATTTACTGAAGGTTGGCGTTACGCAATGCATGACCGCAGGGGGACGAAAGTCCCCTTTTTTGTGCCTGGGATTTTGGGGGCAGCCAACATTGCCGTTGAATGTGCCGCCGCCATCGCTGGCAAGCCAGCTCCCACAAAATCTCGGTGTGCCTGAGGTTTCGTGGTCGGGCACAGAACCCATGTAGGAGTGAGCCTGCTCGCGATGGCGGTGGGTCAGGCGACTGATGTCGGCTGATCTGACGCTATCGCGAGCAGGCTCACTCCTACAGGGGAAATAGGGTGGGAAGGGATTTGGTGGGGGACATATGACCCTGTAGGAGCTGTCGAGTAAAACGAGGTTGCGATCTTTTGATCGTAAAGATCAGGATCAAAAGATCGCAGCGTTCCGCAGCTCCTACAGGGGATTTGTGGTGGATCCGAGTTGGGGGCTGCGGCGAATGACCCTGTGGGGATGGCTTGCCAGCGATTGCGGTAGGTCAGTCAACATCAGTGCTGAATGTGCCGCCGCCATCGCTGGCAAGCCAGCCCCCACAAAATCTCGGTGTGCCTGAGGTTTCGTGGTCGGGCACAGAACCCATGTAGGAGTGAGCCTGCTCGCGATAGCGGTGGGTCAGGCGACTGATATCGGCTGGTCTGACGCTATTGCGAGCAGGCTCACTCCTACAGGGGAAATATGGCGGGACGGGATTTGGTGGGTGACATATGACCCCGTAGGAGCTGTCGAGTGAAACGAGGCTGCGATCTTTTGATCGTAAAGATCAGGATCAAAAGATCGCAGCGTTCCGCAGCTCCTACAGGGGATTTGTGGTGGATCCGAATTTGGGGCTGCGGCGAATGACCCTGTGGGGATGGCTTGCCAGCGATTGCGGTAGGTCAGTCAACATCAGTGCTGAATGTGCCGCCGCCATCGCTGGCAAGCCAGCTCCCACAAAATCTCGGCCTGCCTGAGGTTTCGTGGTCGGGCACAGAACCCATGTAGGAGTGAGCCTGCTCGCGATAGCGGTGGGTCAGGCGACTGATATCGGCTGGTCTGACGCTATCGCGAGCAGGCTCACTCCTACAGGGGAAATAGGGTGGACGGGATTTGGTGGGTGACATATGACCCCGTAGGAGCTGTCGAGTAAAACGAGGCTGCGATCTTTTGATCGTAAAGATCAGGATCAAAAGATCGCAGCGTTCCGCAGCTCCTACAGGGGATTTGTGGTGGATCCGAATCTGGGGCTGCGGCGAATGACCCTGTGGGGATGGCTTGCCAGCGATTGCGGTAGGTCAGTCAACATCAGTGCTGAATGTGCCGCTGTCATCGCTGGCAAGCCAGCTCCCACAAAATCTCGGTGTGCCTGAGGTTTCGTGGTCGGGCACAGAACCCATGTAGGAGTGAGCCTGCTCGCGATAGCGGTGGGTCAGGCGACTGATGTCGGCTGATCTGACGCTATCGCGAGCAGGCTCACTCCTACAGGGGAAATATGGCGGGACGGGATTTGGTGGGTGACATCTGATCCTGTAGCAGCTGTCGAGTGAAACGAGGCTGCGATCTTTTGATCGTAAAGATCAGGATCAAAAGATCGCAGCGTTCCGCAGCTCCTACAGGGATTTGTGGTGGATCCGAGTTGGGGGCCGCGGCGAATGACCCTGTGGGGATGGCTTGCCAGATTGCGGTAGGTCAGTCAGTCAACATCAGTGCTGAATGTGCCGCCGCCATCGCTGGCAAGCTCCCACAAAAAAGCAAAAACACACCCCCCACCGCCCTCGCTTCTAACCACTCAACACAATGAGCGTTAGCTCGAGTGCAGCTCTTGATCCAAAAGGCCCGTCGGGAGGCTGAGTGCAGGGATTCATCCGGGGAGTACATCGAAAGGAGGTGCAGCGAAGCAAACCGGAATCGATGCCCCGGATGGATCCCGGAGCGAAGGAACCCCGAGCTTTAGCGAGCGGGCCGGACGTCAGGGCAAAGCCTTTTGGGTTACCTTTTCGGCGTTTGGAAAAGGTGACCCGCCGTAAGGGCGGAACCCTGAGAAGCCGTTACCGCAGCAACGGATATGTACCCCAACCAACAAAAACATCATCAACCAAGCGGACGCCTTCGCGAGCAAGCTCGCTCCCACAGTTGAACTGAGCACACCTGCAAAAACTGGTCGGCTGGCAAGCCAGCCACACAGGTTGAGTCCTCGCAAGACCAGTCATTACTCAGTGATCTTCTCAAAGTTGCGATAGAACATATCGTCATCGCGGCTATCGGTCATCGAGTGCAGTTGATAACCGCGATTGAGCCGCGCGCCGCCGTCTCGGGTCAGCGGTGCCCAGACCAGGTTGGCGCGGCGCATGGTCGACATGCTCATCATTTCGTCGAACGGAATCGACAGATAGAGCCCCTTGTCGAAGCTACCTTCACCGTACTCGGCGCTGCTGGCCGTGGTAATGGTCGCCCAGCCTCCGAAGCGTACGCCATTGGAAAACTCGCGAGAGATGTCCAGCGTGCCGCCCCAGTCGCCAGCCAGGTAACGGCCGACACTGACAGCCGCCAGCATGTCGTACGGCAAGTCGGTATAACCGGTGACATGCCCGGTCACCACCGAGTAATCGCGCAGGCCAAAACCCTGGTCGTATTCACGCTGGCGCACGTAGTTGAGGTCCGCGCCCACCGACCAGCGCTCGCCAGTCGGGCGGAACAGCACCTCGCCCCCTACCCCGGCAAACATCGACTCCAGATAACCGCCATAAACCATGCCATACAGGTCCTTATCCAACTGCTCGGCATGGCTCACCTGGAACATCGGCATGGTCACTTCGGACTCGGTCAGGTACTGACGCATATCCGTACGCACACGCGGCAAACCGCTGGGTGCGTCGTAGGTGAATTTGTCGAAGTTGTTGATCAGGTTGGCGCTGAGCAAACCGTTCCACCAGGTGTTGCGGTTGAAGCGGTACTCGGCGTCCGCGTCGGCACTGATTTGATAGAGAAAACCATCCGGGCCGCCGACGTTTTGCTTGAAGCCCAGACCCACGCCATAACTGAAGTGCTGCGGCGCTTCGCTGTAGAGGGTTTTCTCGTTGTGCGGCATCGCCGGATTGATTTCGGTGGTGCGGTGCAACGACAGCAGCGGCTCCTCGTTGTTGATCACTTCACGGAAGGTTTCGCGCGGCACGCTGGTTTCTTCCAGCGGCAAGTCGTAGCGCTTGTTGACCACGGTGAACCAGTTGATGTCGTCGTTGACGCTGTTGTCGAGAATCCGGCTCGCCCGCCCGACCGCTTTGGACGAATGAAAATAACGCTGCTGCTCGCCATACACGATCAGCTCGGAATCACGCTGAGTGATGCGCTCGACCTTGTAGCCGGCGTTTTGCTGCAAACGTTGCGAGACGTTGGCCCAGTCGACCTGCTCCATCGACGTGGTCGGCATCTTCGCCGGCAGCGGTTCCGGGGTTGGGTCGTAGGTCTTGGCCGGAGCCTTGCGGCTGACGAAATTGGTGTGAAACGTCACGCCGAACATCGCCGTGTTGCCGCGCTCCCACGCCGCACTGATGTCGACCGAATCGGCGACCTTGAACACCGCGCCGAAGTTGATCGGCGAGTCCTGTTTGATCACGTTGTCCTTCGGCTCGTGCTTGTAGTCGTTGCCTTCGTATTCGAGTTTCAGGCTCAGGCGATCCCATGGCGTCTGATAACTCACGCCGCCGAAGAATGAAGGCTTGCCGCGAAAGTACGAACCCGAGTTGACGTCACCGGTACCTTCGAGCGCAGGCCTTGTATCGAAGCGATCACTCACATAGCCCAACGGGTTGTCGATGTCGCCGCGATTGCCCAGGTAACCCCAGGCAATGCCGGCGCTGAAATCGAAATTGTCGTAGCGCTTGTTGGCGACGAAATATTCACTGGAGAACAAACCGGTACCGCCGATATCTCGGAAGCCCAGCGCCACATCGGGCAGCCAATGGCTTTCCTGCCACAGCCGGACCTTGGCGTCGACCGCCTTATCCTTATAGCTTTGGCTGCCGCTGAGGGCCTCGGAGCCGTACGGCCGGTTGGTGATCGCGGTGTAGCGAAACGAGCCTTCGAGCCAATCCAGTGGCTGCAACGAAACGCTGTAACGGCTGTAAGGCTCGGTGCGGTTGGCGTTGACGCTCAACTCGCCGGCCGGGGCCATGCGCGCCGTCGGCGTCTGCAACAGGCCTGTGCCACCGAAGTCACTTTGAGTAATACGCGGCTCGGCATGAGCCAGACCAACGGGCAATAACAACACAGCTGCAAAACGAAAATTCAACGAACCACCTCAGCCAATTGCGTGGCAATCAATTCGGCCAACTGCTGATTCAGTTCAGGAAGAGGCGGATCAAGATCATCATTTTTGACCGGCACCAGAATCTTGCTACCGGCGACGGGAATGTGCCCGCTCTCGCGATTCCAGTGAGCGATACCGACGCGCCGCGTAACGCCGTTGGGCTGGATCAGCCACAGGTAATCGGCCTCGGCATCGCTCAGGATCGAGCAGCCTTGCAGGTAATCGCGGGCTTCCTGCAACGGCTGATAGGGCAAGTGGCACGGCTCGGCGACAGCACCGAGCACTTCAACTTCGTCGACGCGCTTGGGGTAGATCAGGCGATCACCATCGTCCAGACGAATGTTGCGCGCGAAGCCGACTTCGATCGCGACCGGATCAAGATCGGCAATCTGCCGGCCAGTCACCGGCATCTGCCGGACTTGCTCGGTCAGCCGCTGCGCCAGCGCCCCACGGCTCGGCATGTCAAAGAGCAACGCCATGCGCTGCAAGACATCCAGATCGAACAGCACGCCAGCCTTGAGCCGCGCCTGCTCCTCCAGCAACGACTGGCGCAGCAACACGCCCGCCAACCAATAACCTTCAGCATTGGGCACGGCTTCGCTGATCACATCGAACAAGCGCCCGCCCGCCGGCAATTCAATCGGCCCGGGATTGGCGACATCGCCCGTCACCGTGACAGCGGCCTGGCTCACACCGGCAATCAACATCAGGCACGCTGAAAAAAAGCCCAGACGCTTCACGGCAGATGCCTGCGATCAGGTGTCAGTTGCACGATTCTGACGCGCAGTTGCGAGGTCAGTTGCTGCTCACTCTTGAAGATGAAACCGTCACGCGGATCAACCCAATAACGATTGGTCGCACTCAGACCGATGGCCGGGGCGTCAATCTGCTCATCGACACGTAGCACGGTGTATTCCTTGTCAAGAATGTCGAGGGTTTCCGTCGAGCGGCGGGTGAAACGACTGTTGACGATCACCCCGACTTCCTGGCCCTTGTAGAGGTCGATCCAGCGCCGAGAGGTAAAGCCATCGGCGACTTGATGCAGGCCTGACTTGAACGGCGAATCATCCGCCAGACGCGTGCCGTCGAGATCGCCCTCAAGGCCCAGACCAATGCTGCGCACAGCGAGGCCATCGCGCAGCAGCAGCACTTGCTTGCCGGAGGCGACCCAGAACTGCAGGTCTTCACGCTCGCGCACCAACGCCAGCACCCCGGAGCCGGACGGCGTGGTCAATTTGAGTTGCGGGTAGTTGACCTCGGCCACCTGAGCCGGCGTCACGTCCACTTCGTCAGGGCCGATCACCGCCGATTTCAAGTTGTTCAGGGACGCGCTCATCAGCGGGTTACAGCCACACAACAACAGGGCCGCCATCAGGCAGACACCCACTTTCAACGTGTTCACAGTCGGCGGCCTTATTTGCTGTTGTTACTGTATTCGCTCCAGTTCTTCGCAGCGGAAGCCCCGGTCCCGACAATCGACGCCGACGGCACCAACTGGCTGATGAAGCGGTTCCAGCGCGTCACGTTCGCAGGCCCGACATACACGACGTCCTGCGGCTGCACTTGAAAGTGCGTGGCCAGCGCCATGGCTGTCGGCGACTCGGCGTTCAACTGGTAGATTTTCGCCGGCTCGACGTCGAGATTTTCCACGCCGCGAATGACGTAAACCGCGTTGCCGTTGGAGGTGGTCTGGCTCAAGCCGCCGACCGAACCGAGCACATCGGAGAGGTTCATCGTCGCCGTCTTGAAGCTCAATGCGCGCGGCTGGTTGACTTCACCCATGACGTAAATTCGCTTGTTGTCGTTGTACGGCAGGTACAACTGATCGCCGCCCTTGAGGTACACGCCTTGCAACTCGGAATCCTGTTGATTGAGCGAGTCGAGATTGAGCGGATACATCCGCCCGTTACGCGTCAGCAGCAGGCCGGACAAATCCGCATTGCTGGTATCGATGCCGGCCGAACCCAGCGCTTCGACCACGCTCAGCGGGTTGGTCGAAATCGCCTGCGGGCCGGCCTTCACCACCGCGCCGGTGACCACAACTTTCTGACTGGCGAAACGCAATACGGCGACGTCCACCTGCGGCTCGGCGATGAACGCCGACAGCCGTTGTTCGATGTCTGCGCGCAGTTGCTGGATGGTCCGGCCGGCGGCCTGGACTTCCTTGATGAACGGGTAATACAGCGTGCCATCCGAGCGCACCAGACGGCCGTTGGCATCGATCTGTTGCTGCGCACCTGACGGCGCTGTCAGCTCGGGGTGATCCCAGACCGTGATGTACAGGACATCGTTATTGCCGATGCGGTACTCGGCCGGGGTCGTCAACAACTCCGGCGGCAGCGACGTGCGCTTTTGCGTGGCGCGGGTTGTAGAGATCAGCTTGGGCGTGATCGGAATCAGCTCGACCCGGCTACTTTCACTGGCACCCTGGCGGGTGATGTCGCTGGTGCTCAGGTATTGGCCCGGGGAAAACATGCAACCTTGTAAAGCGAGACTTGCCAACATTAAAAGAGAAAAACTACGAGTCATAATGGCACTACGCTATTCAAGGGCGGATCTAAAAAAAGAAGTCACCCGACTTGCGTCGGGCGACCCTGTACTGCACTAACAAAAACTACTGTTAGTTATGCGTGCCGGTTGTACCGGTGGTACCCGTCGTACCGGTGGTACCGCCGTTGGCACTGCCACCGCTGTTGGACGCCGCTACTGCACTGGCGACAATTGCAGTACTGGCTGCAGGGGCTTGCGAAGCCGCTACACTACCGCCTACATTGGTCGCCGCAGTAAGCGGCGCTTCAGCTGCGGCAGCCCAGTTGCTCAACATCGTCAACAGGGCAACTGCCATCACTTTCTTCATATCAACTCCTTTCTAACATTCGACCTGTTAAAAACCGGCCGGTGCTAGAGGTGGTAGAGTTCAAGTCCGCGAAAAATGCGAACAAGATCCGTTGTTCTTTCACAGTCCTACGCAACTGATAAAAGTCGAACGGCAGGTTTATATCTACGGACTTGCAAAAGGCATTTCCAGCGTATTTTCCCGACGATATCTAACACCTGACCGAAACTAACATTGGGCATCAAAACGACATTATCGGAGATAGCCCTTCGGATGGTTCGATTGCCAGCGCCAGGTGTCGGTGACCATGTCCTGCAAGTTGCGCGTGGCTTTCCAGCCCAGCTCTTGCGCAGCTTTGGATGCGTCGGCCCAACTCTCGGCGATATCCCCCGAACGTCGCGGCATCACCCGATACGGCACGGGTTGTCCGCAGGCCTTTTCGAACGCGTGCAACACCTGCAACACGCTGTAGCCATCGCCGGTGCCGAGGTTCCAGGTATGAATGCCGCTGCGTCCGGAAATCGACTGCAAGGCTTTCAAATGCCCGTCCGCCAGGTCAACCACGTGGATGTAATCACGCACACCGGTGCCGTCGACCGTGGGGTAATCGTCGCCAAAAATCGACAACTCTTGCAGGCTACCCACCGCGACCTGGCTGATATAAGGCAGCAGGTTGTTGGGAATGCCGTTCGGGTCTTCACCCATCTGGCCGCTGTGATGCGCGCCGATCGGATTGAAGTAACGCAGCAAGGCGATGCTCCAGCGCGGCTCGGACTGGCACAGATCGCGCAAAACGTTTTCGACGATCAGCTTGGATTGCCCGTAGGGATTGGTCGGAGTACCGGTCGGAAAGTCTTCGCGGATCGGCATCTGCGCCGGCTCGCCGTAGACCGTGGCCGATGAGCTGAATACCAGGCGAAACACCCCCGCCGCCGCCATCGCCTGACACAACGTGATGCTGCCGCTGACGTTGGTCTCGTAATACTCAAGCGGCTTGCGCACGCTCTCGCCGACCGCTTTGAGACCGGCGAAATGCAGCACGCCGTCGATGGCATGCTCGTTGAATATCCGGTCAAGCAACGCCCGGTCGCAGACATCACCGCGAATCATCTGCGCACTTTTACCGCAGATGGCCTCCACCGCATGCAGTGCCGCATCGCTGCTGTTGCAAAGATTATCCAGCACGACAACTTCATAACCTGCTTCAAGCAGCGCAAGTGTGGTGTGCGAGCCGATATAGCCGGCGCCACCGGTTACCAGAATCTTCATAGCGCGGTCCGTGATTGGAGAAGTAACAAGTAGCGTGTCAAGCCTGTTGTTGTGGAGATGTGTCGCAATCCACACAAACCAGGCGACAACAACCGAAAACAAAACTAGTTCAATGACTGGCAATAAATATTTTTGCAGGTCACACTGTATTGCCCGCTACTTATTAGCACTGCAAGTGCGCTCATCACTATCAACAGATACCGACTAAAAATAACTAATAACGTGCCATCCGACATCTCATAACATTGTCGCGATTTACCGGCGCATTCAATTGCTATTAATAACCTGACTCAGGTATTAAAGCAGTCGTTCAATAACTATTGAAACTTGCACTCCTTCGTTAGTGCGCGCACCCGTTGGCTGTGTTCCATGACTGTCCAGGATACTTTTATGATTCGTAAATGTTTGTTCCCCGCTGCCGGATATGGCACGCGTTTCTTGCCAGCCACCAAAGCCATGCCGAAAGAGATGCTGCCGATCGTCAACAAGCCGTTGATCGAGTACGCCGTCGAAGAAGCACGCGATGCCGGCCTGCAACACATGGCCATCGTCACCGGCCGGGGCAAGCGTGCGCTGGAAGATCATTTCGACATCAGCTACGAACTCGAACACCAGATCCGCGGCACCGAGAAAGAGAAATTCCTTGCCGGCACCCGCGAGCTGATCGACACCTGCACCTTCTCCTACACCCGTCAGGTAGAAATGAAGGGCTTGGGCCACGCGATTCTCAGCGGTCGTCCGTTGATCGGCGACGAGCCATTCGCCGTGGTCCTGGCCGATGACCTGTGCCTGAACCTGGAAGGTGACGGCGTGCTCACGCAGATGATCCAGCTCTACAAGAAATTCCGTTGCTCGATCGTTGCGATCCAGGAAGTCCCGGCCGATCAGACGCACAAGTACGGCGTGATTGCCGGCGAGCTGATTTCCGATGGCATTTATCGGGTCAACAACATGGTCGAAAAACCGGCGCCGCAGGATGCGCCTTCGAACCTGGCGATCATCGGTCGTTACATCCTGACGCCAGACATTTTCGACCTGATCGCCGACACCCAACCGGGCAAGGGCGGCGAGATCCAGATCACCGACGCCTTGATGAAACAGGCGCAAAACGGTTGCGTGCTGGCCTACAAGTTCAAGGGGCTGCGCTTCGACTGCGGCGACGCCGAGGGTTACCTGCAAGCGACCAACTTCTGCTACGAAAACGTCTACCTCAAGGGCCGCTGAGACGGCCCACCCATCCACCGCCCACTTTTCATTTCAGGCAGGCCTCTATGAACATTGCACAACATTCGGCAGACATTGAACGTGAGGTGGGCAACCTCGGGGTAGTCAGTTGGTTGTCGCGCCATCAGCCGTTGCCCAGCGCCAACGAGTCCTGGCTGGGCAGCATTTTGCTGGTGGAGCGCATTGGCATGTTTCCGTCCTCCGGCGATATTCGCCGGCCACTGGCCGATCCCTATCCCCTGCTCGCTCACCTGAAAAAGCTCTACAGCGAGCAGGCGCTGGAAATCGATGACCGCGACGGCCTGAAAGTGATTTTCAGCGACTGGCGCTTCCGGTTGCGCATCTGCTGCAACGACCCGGCGATCATCATCAACGTGGAGACGCGTTGTGATACGCGGTTGATGCCGCAGAAGCTTGCGGAGTTGTTGAGTCAACTGGACGGCTTCGAAAAAGCGTAAGCCCCAACGCTCACCTGTTGATTTTATATCCCCGTTATCCCGGTTATCCCGGTTGCCCCGGTTTGCTCGGTTGGCTCGGTTGCCCCTGTAGGAGCTGCCGAAGGCTGCGATCTTTTGATCTTGGAAAACAAAGTCAAAAGATCGCAGCCTTCGGCAGCTCCTACAGAGGTATGCGTTTTCATGCCTTCACACGCGGGACAGAGGTATGCGTTTTCCTGCCTTCACACGCGGGACAGGGGAACGATCACAGTGGGGAAGCGGCGCAACCGTCCTTGGCGCCAGTGATCCAGCCGTAGAAATAATCGGCAATCACCTTGCCGCCCGTCGCCGGCACTGGATGAATCTTGTCCGGGCCGATCATCGCGGCCGCATAACGTTTGACGTCGCTGCCGAACGCGCATTGCAGATTGGCGTACCCCAGATGTTGGGACTGAGCCCAAGGCTGCAAAACCTGCGCATAAGCCGACATCGGATAAGCACTGGAGCGCGTGGTGTCCTGACGCATGATCAGGTTGATGCTCGCCGCTGGCTGAATCTCACGGATCATTGCCACCAGACCCTGCACGTTGTGCAAATACGTCTCGGGCTTCACGCCAAAGCCCTGATCGTTGCCACCGAGCATGATCAGATAAACGTCGGCAGGAATCTTCGACACGGCCGCTTTCCACTGTGTCTGCCACTTCGGATCGCTGTGATAGAAGTCAGCGGATGCCGCGCCTGACGCCGCCAGTTTGGACACCCGCACGCCACCCTGATCGTTGCTCATCCACAGGCCGAACAGGGTTGGCGCGCCTTTCACCACCTCCAGCCGAAACGCCCAATCCGCCGCTGTCGGCGTGTCCGGCAATGGCACCTCTTGTACGCCGGAACCGGCGAGCTTCAAAGGTTTCCAGTCTTGCGCTGGCGTCCAGCGATAGCGGACCTCACTGGACTCACCGTTGCCCAGATAAAGTAATTTCGCTTGGGTGACGGCTGTGTTGATCGCCGGTGTCGGGCTGGCATCGACCTGCAACCATGCGCCGGGCCGCCCCGTCACCGTTCGGCTATCGGGGCTGGCCTGGCCGAGGCCGGAGACCTTCCAGTCGCCGCCAAAATACTTCTCGCTGCTGCGGGTGTATTTGAAGTGTGTGCCGCCCAGCGCTGCGCCGTGGTTGAAACCGACGTAGCCAGGCCCGGCGAAACCCACCTCCCCGGCCACCCGCTGCACCAGTTTGTTCAGATAGAAATCCTGCCCGGCGCTGTAGCTGTCGCCGATCACCGAAACCGCCAGCACCTTGCCAGCCTTGCCTTCACGCCATTGCGCAAAACGCTCACGCGCGTCACCTACTTCGACCACCGACGCTGCAACGGGCTGAGCGTCATCAACTGCCAACATGCATAAATTCCTTCATTCAATAATGCCCCCTGTAGGAGCATTCGAGTGAAACGAGGCTGCGATCTTTTGATCTTGCTTTTGAAGATCAAGATCAAAAGATCGCAGCGTGCCGCAGCTCCTACAGGGATACCGCTCAGTGTGCTCGCGAAGCTTTCAGCTATTGATTGGCGCCACCGGAGTGATGATCGCTGGCGGTTTTTTCTTCGCCGCCCGCTCCCCCAGAAACAGCACCGAGGTGAAGTTGAACCGACTGAAAATCATCGACAACACCACTGGTCCAAGCAACCCGCACGCCACGCCGCCGAACACCAGCAAGCTCTCATCCTTAACGCCCAGACGTCCCAGCACAAACCGCGAAGTGGCGGCGAACAAAACATGGAACAGGAAAATCGCATAGGAATACCCGCCCAGCCACGTCAGCCCCTTCGAGCGCATATCGCTCGACAGCAGCGCGAAGCAGGACACGCACCCGACCGTCAGGCCAATCACACTACGGCGATCAACAATCAGCTCGCGATCCACTGCCGCGACATACAACAGCGTCAGCGAGATCAGCACAAACACCAACGGCCCGATCATCTTGAAGCGCTGTCTCAACGCGTCGACATTCTCTTGGCCGATCATCCCCGCCACGAAAAACGGCAGCAGGTAGATCGCGCCGTTGATGCCGAACGCATCGAAGGTGAACGGTGGCAGCAGAAATATCGCTGCGGCAAAGGCAAACAGCAGATACAGGCGCATTGGCGAGCGCAGCAGACCCCGCCACTCCAGCAAGCCGACGAACATGAAAATGATGAACACCGCCTGCAAGAACCAGAAGTGATTGATCGGCACCCAGAAAGACAACAACGCGTCGATCACACCGACATCCTTGTTCACCCCCGGGCCTACCGCCTGCAAGACCGAGAATGGCACACCCACGCAAAACAGCGGCACTATCAGGCGCCGAACCTTGCCGGTGAAGAACGTGGAAAAGTCATTCCCGCGGATTTTGTAAATCGAGTAGATGTAGCCGGAAATGAAGGTGAACAGCGGCATGCGCACGTACACCATCGAGTCGGCGAGCACTCGAAACGGTGAGCCCAGATCGATCTTCAAACCACCGCCCAGCGGGCCGATGACGTGATAGAGCACCAGCAGCAGGCACGCCAGGCCGCGCAGGGTTTCGATCTCCAGGGACTTTTTCTTGCTCGACATAAAGCACCTGCCTCAATTCAGAATTCTTGATTCGACCTGCACCGGTTTGTTCGCGCGCAGCATCAAGCCCAGGCCCACGAACAGCACTGGCACGACCATCGAGAAGTGCCGGGCGAAGGAGCCGAAGTCCGGTTCGAACAAACCCTGCACCAGCAAAAATGCCAGCGGAATCGCGATCAGTTCCTTGGGTTTGGTCTGGATCGGTGTGCCCTTGTAATCGGTTGACGTGATGACTTTGAACAGCAGCAGCGTGGTCATGATCATCAAGGCGACGAAGATCGCCTGGCCCGGACCGGACAGCAGAATCAGCTCCACGGGGAACGACAACCGGAAGAAGATGATCATCGAGTCCAGCGCTTGCGAGACGAAGTCACTGCCGCTGAGCCACGACACGATCAACGATTTCGAGCCCTCCTCCCCCGCCGTGCGCAACTCGTTGTTGCTCGCACGAATCGACGACACCGGAAACCCGAGCGCCAACTGAATCGCCGTGGCGACCGCCAGGTAGAACAGGAACAGCATGAGGAAAAAGGTCGTTCGCGAGACGTACTTTTTCATCACGCAGACTCCGACCCAGGACAGCGAAAACAGAATCCAGTACGGCCGGATCAATACGCCGTAGATCACCGCCGACAGGAAAAACCCGCCGCGATATTTGCGCGTCAACGAGCTGAGCAAAATGCTCAGCACCGCCACCGAGACGATGATTTCCTTGGTCAGGTTTTCCAGAAAAAACGAGCGGACGATGCCCCACAGACACAAGGTGCCGAAGATCGCCAGCGGCATGCGCCGGAACACTACGACCGGAATGGCCGTGAGGAAAAAATTGCAGAACATGCCGTAGGCCCAGGCGTTGGTCAGATCGATCCCGGTGGGCCGCAGCAGGAACGCCGAACACTCGTAGGACGAGCGATCCGGCGAGAACGGATTCCAGAAATTGCAGTTGTCGGCGCGTGCATAGGACGACCATAACGTCATGGCATCCGGCCCGGGCGCGCGAGGGACCAGCAGCGGCATGGCCACCGACAGAAACAGACCGGTGAAGAGGATCAGGAACGAGACGTACGAATCGAGTTTCTTGCCACGAAACTCGATGCACGGCAGCTTCAGGCCCATGACACAGCGGCCTTCTTCGCGCCGGTCACACGCGTCAACACGGCAATCACGCCAAGCTGCACGATGATCGCAAAGACGTTGCCCCACGCCGCGCCATAGATCGAATAGTGCTTGATCAGCATGTAGCTGACCGGCACCGAAACCAGCAAACAGATCGCCGCGCTGGCGAGTGACACGCGACTGTTTTTCGAGGCAATCAAACCACCCCAGACGATGTCGCCAATCGCGCGCAAGGCGAAGGAAAAGATCAGCACTGCGAGGATCGCGTTGTCCGGACGTGGCACGCTGGTCGCGACGTAATCGAGCACCACGTTGAAGAACAGATAAATCGCCACCGCCACTGCAGCGGACACCACCAGCGAGCGCATGACCCATTTGTTGACGAACAATTGCCTGACCGTGAACGCTTGCTGATCGGCCTGAAAACGCTTGGCCAGCACCGGAATGCCGACCACCGCCACCACCGCGTAGGACAACGCTTGCAGGGTGTTGGCCGCCGACCACGCGTACACGTATTTACCTAGGCTGGCGTAGGGTTCGAGGTCGATGATCAGAAAGCGTTCGGCGTACTGACTCAACGCGATCAGACCGGTGCCGAGGTAGAACGGCAATCCGGCCTTCCACACAGTCGCGGTGGCCAGCGTTCCGGCTTCTCGCCCGCGATGAACGTTCACCACAATCAGGTAGCCGGCGATGATCACCAGCACGTTGGCGACCACCCACAGCCACAACACGCTGGCAATGCCCGACACCCAGCCGAGCATCATCCCGCCCACCGCCAACAACGCCCACAGGCCGGTCTTGATGAAAAACAGCAGCGCGCCCGCTGTGGCTTTCTGCGCGGAAAACACGAACGAGTTGATTTCGAACGACAGGTGTTCGGTGAGCAACACCAGAGTCACGCAGAGGATCAGCGCCATCGGCGCCTCGACTGCCTGGAACAGTGAGTAAATCAGCACTGTCGCCACCGACAACACCAGCCCTACCGCCAGATACAGCAGCAAAACCTTTTCGACGACCCGGCGCGAACTGCCGCCGACACTGATCAGCCGATTGATTTCCGAACTGAAGCCGACGCTGTAGAACTTCGAGGCAATCAACGATGCCGCGACCACCACGCCGTAAAAGCCCAACGCCTCATAACCGAGGTAATGAGTGATAGCCAACACCAGCAAAAACTTCGCGCCCAAGGCTCCGCCGCGAAGCAGTAGCCGAAATATCATCGAACGATCCCTTTGATGATCTCGTCCATGGCCACGGTTTTTGCCTCGATCTCGCGGCAGGTGTCGGTCAGGCGTTTGCCGAAATTCGACAGCGCGTTCGGCGCGTAAACCGTGTTGATGATGGTATCGACATTGATGTCGCCGCCGTTGATCACCCAGTCCTCGACGCCCATGTCCTGATAAGCGCCGAAGCCCTTGCGCTCGTAGCTGATGTGGTACGCCGGAACACCCGAGAGCAGCGATTCGATCGCGCCGTGCAAGCGCACGGAAATCACCAGATCCGGCTGATACTTGGCAATTGTCGCCTTCAGTGACAGCAAGTCTTCGCTGATGCCCAGTTCGCGATAGAACGCGCCGTCATCGTTGCCGCGCACGGCACTTTGCACGGCGCAGACCACTTTGCTTTTGTTCTTCAGGCGTTGCAGCAACACCTTCAGATTGGCGACGTAGGCGACCTTCTTTTCCTTGCTCCACTCTGGAGGCTTGCGCAGCACGACGCACACCGTGGCCGGCGACGCGGCGCAACGGGTGAACTTGGGTTGCTGCAGAATTTTGCTGGCCAACGATTGCACCGCCAGATCCGGCGCGCGGTAGACGTTTTCACAGGCATCGAAGATCGCCGACGAACGATTGTCACGCACGAACACCGCATCGGCACTGGCGTAATGCTCGACGATTTTGCTGCTCTCGCCATGGAACGGGCCGATGCTTTGCGGCAGGTACACCGACGGCACTTTGCTGAGGATCGCGGTTTCCAGTTGCTTGGCGTGGCCGAGTTTCAACTTGATGTGCTCGAAAGCACTTTTCGAGCGCATGTAACCGCCGCCGACGCCGACGATCAGGTCGGTTTTGCGCAACAGGTCGGCGAGCCCGGCGTAGGACTGATTCAGAAACACCGCTTGTTTGACCCGGCCCAACCCTTTGGCTGCCATCACCGGCGCGTCAAAACGTGGGTGCGGCAGGTAGCTGAAGGATTGCGGATCGGACGCCACAACGCTGATCGCGGTGTCGTCACCAAAGTTGCGCTGCACCAGGGCAATGGCCAGATCGACGAGCAGGCCGTCACCGGAGTTGGACGCACTGTAGCCATGCAAAATCGTTACGTTCATAAGCTTGAGTTCTACTTAATAAGTGGGAGCGCGATACAGATCGTAGGTCTGGCGGATCATCAACGCGGCGCTGAAACGCTCGCGGACAATGCTGCGGCCCTCGTTGCCGAGGTCGAGCAAGCGCGGCTTCTGGATTTTCGCCAGCACATCGGCCAACGCCTGGTGATCACCGGTCGGGAAGACGTAACCGGACACCTCGTTGCTGACCAGCTCGGGCAGCGACGTGCAGTCACTGGCGATCACCGGCAGCCCCATGGCCATGCCTTCCAGCGGCACCATGGCAAAACCTTCCCAGCGACTCGGGACGATCAGCGCATCGGCTTGCTGATACAGCGCGTGCACTTCGCTCGGTGTCACCCACGGCAGGTATTCAACCGAATCCATCGGCGGGCACTCGACCGAGTCTTCGTTGACCGCACTGCCGACCACGGTCAGTTTCAGATCGCTGCGCTGCACCTTGGCGTAGGCCTTGAGCAACACGTCGAAGCCTTTCTGGTAGTCGAGTCGACCGACAAACAACAAATGAATCGGCTCGGGATTGGCGATTTTTGCCGCCTCGTCCCGGCGATGAATGCCGTTGTAGATAAGGCGCATGCGCTTGCGCTCGATGCCGAAACGCGCGGCTTTATCGAGTTCGTACTGACTGACGCAAATGATCACGTCGGTGACCTTCTGCAAGACGCGCTCGATCCACGCATAGACTTTCTGCTTGATCGGCGAGCTTTCCATCAGGAACGAAAACGCATGCGGGCAGTAGACGATCTTTGGCTTGCGCCAAGGTCGCAGCAGCACGCAAACGCAACGGCCGATCACCCCGGAAAAGGTGCTGTGCAGATGCACCACATCGGGTTTTTCCTTGAGCATCACCTGCGCCAGGCGCCAGGCGAAACGCAGCAGCGACGGCACGTTGCGCCCGGTCCGGGCGAAGGTGCGGATCTGCTGCGCAGCAATGCCGTGCAGCTCTTTTTCCTGATCCTGCGGGACCAGATAAACCAGCTCGTAATTGGCAACGTCGTCTTCGGGCGACGTCGAAATCGTGCGAATGACCGTCGCGACTCCACCTTTGATTGTCTCAGCTACATGCAGTATTTTTTTCACAACTCACCCACCTCATGTATGGACAATTCAGGATTTGTCGGACGCGTATTCGTAGTTGTAATAGCCGTAGCCGCCGTTGCCGTAGTAACTGGCCGCGCGCTTCTCGACGCCGTTGAACACCGCACCTTTCAACTCGATGCCGTTCTGCGCGAAGCGGCGAATGGTCAGTTCGATTTCTTTGGCAGGGTTCACCCCGAAGCGCGTGACGATCAGGCTGATGCCAGCCTCACGGCCAACAATCGCCGCATCGGTTACCGCCAGCAGCGGCGGCGTGTCGATGATCACCACGTCGTACAGCTCACTGAGCTCAGCCAGCAGCTCGCGGAAGTTGGCGTGCATCAACAGCTCGGAAGGATTGGGCGGCACCTGGCCGCGACTGATGAAGTGCAGGTCAGCGCCTTCGATTTTCTTGATCGACTGCTCAAGGCTGCAGCGCTTGACCAGCAGATCCGACAAACCATTGGCGATCGGTACGTCGAGGGTTTTGTGCAGATGCCCTTTGCGCATGTCGGCGTCGATCAGCACCACACGCTGACCGCTTTGCGCCATGACGGCGGCAAGGTTGGAAGAGACGAAAGTCTTGCCGACCTGCGGGCTCGGCCCGGAAATCATGATGCGGTTGTTGGTCGAGTCCAGGCCGGCAAAGTGCAGGCAGGTACGCAGGCTGCGGATCGACTCGATGGACAGATCCGTCGGGTTACGCAACGCCAACAGATACGCCGGTTTGTCCACGCCATCGCGAGCGCGACCTTTTTTGCCATCCTCTTCCTGCTGCAGCGCGCTGTAAGGAATCGACGCGTACACCGGCAAGCCAAGTTGCTCGATGGCTTCCGGCCCTTCCAGACCCCGGCTGAGGGATTTGCGCAGCAGCACCAACGCCACACCGACGAAGGCGCCGAGGAAGGTTGCAATAAGCACGATCAGGGCTTTTTTCGGTTTGACCGGGCTGGTCAGGTCAACGTCGGCAGTGTCGACCAAGCGCACGTTGCCGACGGCGCCGGCGCGGACGATGTCCAGTTCCTGGGATTTGTTCAGCAGTTGCGTGTAGATCTGCGAGGCCACTTCGACATCGCGGGTCAGGTTCAACAGCTCCTGTTGCGTGGCCGGCAAATCCTGAACCTTGCCTTCAAGCGACTTCTGCTGTTGCGTCAGTTCGCCGATCTGGCTCATCAGTGCGCGGTAGGCCGGATGCTGTTTGGTGAACTTGCGATCCATCTCCGCCTGCTGCATTTTCAGCTCGGAAATCCGCGTTTCGAGCGCCACTGTCTGACCGAGCACCGACTGGGTTTCCAGCGAGATGTTCACGGTCTTGCCGTGCGTCTGGTAGGCGTTGAGCGCATCACTGGCCTTGGCCAGATCGCGTTTGACCTGCGGTAGCTGGCTTTGCAGGAAAGCCAGGCTCTGCGCCGCTTCGGCAGACGTGCGACGCACATTCTGCTCGACGTACAGCGCGGCGATCTTGTTGAGGATCTTCACTGCCTCAGGCGCATCGGCGCTGGCCAGCGCGAGGCGGATGATGCCCGACTCTTTGCCCTGCTCGGAAATATCCAGCGCATCCTGATAGCTCTGGATAGTCACGATCCGTGGATTGCGCACCACCTGGAACTGCGTGCCAGGGTTGGCCGACAGATGAGCGATCAGCCCTTCTACGTCATCCTGGGCGAAGGCTTCACCCACAACACCTTCTACCAGCAAGTTGTCGTTTTCATCGAACAGTTTGAAGTGTTGCTGCTCGCCGGCAATCAGCGTGAGCTTTTTGCCCAGCAGTTCTTTGGGCAGGTTGAGCTTGGCGATCTCGACACGCTCGCCGCCCCACGCATAGCTGTTCATGCCAAACTTTGGCGGCGCGACGCTGAACTCGGTTTCGCCGCGATAACGGCGAGCGAGAAAACCGCCAATCAGCGGGAACGTATTAGGTGTGACATCGATATCCAGACGCAGGTCATCGACGGTTTTGCCGATCACCGCGCGGGACTTGATGATGCCGATTTCGGTCACCGACGGCGATTGCCCACCGAGCATGCTGTTGAGGTCGGAGAAACCGAGCATGTCGTTCTTTTTCGGTTCGACCTGCACCAGCGCGTTCGCCAGGTACACAGGCGTGGCCAACACCGCATAGGCAACGCCGGCGGCCATGAAGGCGCCGGTAAGTGCGCCGATCAACCATTTCTGGTCAATCAAACTGCCGAATATGCCGAGCAGATCAATACTGTCTTGATCATTGTCACGGTTGGCGATTACTGACGGTAACTGCATAAGTCTGTTCTTACCATTCACTGATCTGAAGAATATTCATCAACGTACAAGACGTTGTGCCCATGCGCTGACAGCATCTTCAATCAATGCATGGGCATGAATAAAAGCGGCCTTGCCTTGACGGTACGGATCTTGTACTTCTCGTTCGCTCTGCCACTTGCCGAGCAGAAAAACTTTGCCTCGCGCGTGGGAGGCAATTTTCAATACTTGATTAACGTGTTGTTTTTCCATGACCAGAATCAGGTCTGATTCATTGACGATGTCCGGGGTCAGTTGGCGCGCCTTGAACGGTTCGGCGTCGTGCCCCTGCTCTTCAAGAATCTGCCGGGCTGTGGCTTCCATCGATTCGCCGACCCGAGCGGACAGCCCTGCGGAGGACACCGAGATCGCCGAGGGCGCCAGCGCGTTACGCAGCAACAGTTCTGCGGTCGGACTTCGGCATATATTGCCGACGCAGACGACAAGGATCTTTTTAAACAAGGTTTACTTTCCTGTGTAATATCAAACTGCCAACATCTAGAGCGAACTTTAATGAACCCGCTAGATCTTCCTGCACTCAGAAAATAGATTCACCCTGTTAGTACCAGAACACTAAGTACCACAGCGCTTAAAAGCCCCCCAACCAGAATTAGCGGACTAAAAATAACTGTGATTTTCACGCGAATGATTTCCGACAAAAAATAACATTCGCGCACTTCGCGGGTTTGTTAGTTTCAAACAACAGACGTCCAGAGAACTATTCGCCGTTGTCATTCTCATTGGAGAGCAGACATGAAATCAGCCCATCTCAAACGACTCAGTGCCTCGCTGTTATTGGCGCTCAGTGCCGTACCCCAAGTTCATGCCAGTGAACTGTTTCCCAACCTTCCCGCCAAGACCGTCGGCATCCAGGTCAAGATCCAGAACTTCTCCGCCGAGGACGCCGCCCACATCAAAGCCGCAGGCTTCAGTTTTGTGCGCTTGGGCGTATGGAGCGACAGCCTCAGCGCCAAGGCTTATCAGAAGCAGGTCAGCGATGCCTTTGCAGCCGCGCAATCCGCCGGCCTGCCGGTGTTACTGACGGTGCGCGCGATCAAGCCGTTGACCCCTACACCCGATAACGTCGGTGAACTGACAAAGGCTGGCGAATCGTTCGCCACCGCACTGACAGGCCTGGAGAAAACCTACAGCTCACAACTGGTGGCGATCGAGATCTGGAACGAGCCCGACCTTGAAACCTACTGGCCAACACGCAATTTCGCTACGACGTTCGTGCCGTTCATGAGCGCCGTGTGCAAGTCGCTGCAGGCCACAGCGCAAACCACGCCAGTGGTCGGCTTCGGTTTTGCCCGGGCACCGACCGCAGGCTCTGCATCAACGGTGGCGCTTAACAGGATCGTCAGTGAGTACCCGAAATGCCTCGACGCGATTTCCTATCACCCGTACGGCATGACGGCCACACAAATCAGCACCGCACAGTCGTTTATCCAGCAAAACTTTCATCTGCCCGGGGTCATCAGTGAATGGGGCATCTCGGCGCTCAGCTCCAACGGCGGGATCGACGGGCAGGCCAGCAAAGTCAGCGCGTTTATCGCCGATGTGAAAAAGCTTAACATTCCGCTGACCTCCATCTACGAATGGCGCAACAGTGACTCGGGCAGTAACGAGCGCGAGAAGAACTTCGGCCTGGTGACCTCGGGCGGGCAACCGAAGCCGGCGAAAATGGCCGCCGCCACCCAGCTGAATACGCAGTAGGCCGCGTGCGACTGATCTGTACGCAGGTCAGTTGCTTTGAACCTGTCAGGGGTTTTGACGTCGTATTCATCGACACCGCGCCCCTCCTTTCAAACAATCGTTTTCAGGTTGTTGCCTCAGGGGCCATCGATCCACGTACGCGCCCTTGAGTGGCTGTCAGCGCTCGGGTAATGTCGTCAGACCCACAGGACAGAGCACACCCATGACTTCCAAGCTGGAACAACTCAAACAATTCACCACCGTCGTTGCCGACACCGGCGACTTCGAAGCGATCTCCCGGGTCAAACCGGTAGACGCCACCACCAACCCTTCCCTGCTGCTCAAAGCGGCGGCCATCCCTGCATACGCCGAGCTGCTGAACGCCTGTGTCAGCGACTGCAAGGGCGATGTTGGCCTGGCCAGCGACCGTTTCGGCGTTGCGGTGGGTCAGGAAATTCTCAAAGTGATCCCGGGCCGTATATCCACTGAAGTGGATGCGCGCCTGTCGTTCGACAAGGATGCCGTACTCAAGCGTGCGCATCGCCTGATCGAGCTTTACGACAAGGCCGGCATTGGCCGCGACCGCGTGCTGATCAAGATTGCATCGACCTGGGAAGGCATCCGTGCCGCCGAAGTACTGGAGAAGGAAGGCATTCAGACCAACCTGACCTTGCTGTTCTCCTTCGCCCAAGCGGCCGCCTGCGCCGATGCCGGTGTGTTCCTGATCTCGCCGTTCGTGGGCCGCATCTACGACTGGTACAAGAAGGCCAACGGCAACGACTACACCGGCGCCGATGATCCGGGCGTGCAGTCCGTTACGCGCATCTACAACTACTACAAAGCCAATGACTACAAGACCGTCGTCATGGGTGCGAGCTTCCGTAACCTCAACCAGATCGAGCAACTGGCTGGCTGCGACCGCCTGACCATCAGCCCGGACCTGATCGACAAACTGGCGGCCGACACTGGCAAGCTGGAGCGCAAACTGGCGCCAGGGCACGCGGGTGAAGCGCGCCTGAGCCTCAATGAAGCGCAGTTCCGCTGGTTGTCCAACGAAGACGCGATGGCCACCGAGAAACTGGCTGAAGGCATTCGTCAGTTTGCCCGTGACCAGGAAAAGCTCGAGGCGTTGCTGCAGGCCAAGCTGTAATCTAGTTCGGCAAATGCAAAAAGGGCGAACCCTGGTGGGTTCGCCCTTTTTTGTGGCTGCTGGATATTAGCGGCGTTCTTGCGAACGCTATCGCGAGCAGGCTCACTCCTACAGGGGATCTGCGGAGTGATCGCGATAGTGAGTTGAAATGAGGACTCTGTAGAAGTGAGCCTGCTCGCGATGGGGCCGGTCCGGCCCCCACCACTCAATGGCGCTCGAGAGCATTCACCAGATCGTGAAACGCTTCACGATTGGAATCATTCAGCCCCATGAGGATCTTGTGCGCTTCCAGCACCTTGATTCGCACCACTTCTTCCGACTGATCCTGATCCGGCAGGTCATCGAGGCACTCCGGGCACGGCACCGGGTGGTTGACGATGTTGAACACCTGCTCAAAACCCATCGATTGCAGCAGACGGGTGATGTCATCGTGGGTGGTGACGACAGTCGGCAGCAAACCAACCTTCTGCCGCGACAGGATCGACAGCTTGGCCAACAGGCCCAACGTCGTGCTGTCGATGCTGCGGGTTTCGGTCAAATCGATCACGATCGCGTTGAAATTCAGCGCGGTGAAGATTTTCTCAATAGTCGCATCCAACGCCGAACACAGGGTCAGGCGAACTTCACCGACGAACTTCAGGACGAAGGTGCCATCCTGCTCGGCGAACTGGATTCTACCGGTACTCATTAAAGATTCCTGCTCAACACCAACAGGGCGATATCATCCGGCATCTCCCCCAGCGTGGCCAATCCAAATACTTGCCGCAGACCATCCAGGCTGCCGCCCGCCGACTTCACCCGTTCAGGCAAAGCGGCTTCTTTTTCCTTGAGCGTAGGTTCTGGCAAAAGATCCAGAATGCCGTCAGACATCAGCGTCAGGCTGAACGTCGGTGGCAGCTCAAGCACGTGATCTTCGTAGGTGGCTTCGTTGAAGAGGCCCACCGGCAGACCGCGCCCTTCAAGATATCGAACACTGTCAGGCGTGTACAACACAGGCAACGGCAGATGGCCGCCGATGCTATAGGTCAACAAACCGGTCTCCTCGTCGATGACTCCACCGACCATTGTGACGTGTTTACCCAGCTTACAACTGATCAGCCCCCGGTTGATATGACCAAGGACTTCCGAAGGCTTGAATTCCGGCAAAGTGCCGTTGCGCTTGGATTCGAACAGCAAGCGCGTGGTCATGAACTTCAGCAGCACGGTGACGAAAGCTGAAGAGGCGCCATGACCCGATACATCCGCCAGATAGAACGCAACCCGGCGCTCGTCGACACGGAAATAGTCGACGAAATCACCCGACAGGTACAACGACGGGATGATCTGGTGGGCAAACTTGAACTCGTCGATGCTCCACGGGCTTTCCGGCAGCATGTTCATCTGCACTTGGCGACCGGCGTTCTGGTCTTCCTGGAGCAGGTTCAGGCTGGCTTCGAGCTCGCGGTTGGCCTTTTCGAGCTTCTCGCGGTAGCGCTGGTTTTCCAGCAGCAGGCGCGCACGATCCAGGGCCCGGCGCACAGAGTGCTCGAGCACAGCCAGATCTTCGAGAGGCTTGATCAGGTAATCCGCCGCGCCCAGGCGCAGCGCCTCGACAGCGTCGTTCATCACGCCGGCACCGGAAACCACGATCACCGGCGTTTGCGGTGACCGCTCGGTGACCTGACGGATGAGTTCGAGACCGCCCATCTGCGGCATGCGCAGATCGCAGATGACCAAGTCGGGCTTGTCTTGCTCGAATACCTGAAGACCCTGTTGGCCGTTGCTGGCCTGCAGGACGCTGAAACCACTGTCTTCCAAATAGGCCGCGAGGCTCGCGCGCACTACTTCGTCATCATCGATTATCAGCAGCGTGGCACTGGTTTTTGGCATGTGGGCAAACGGCGCCAGAATTAGGTTGGCGTAGTTGGCGGGGCAACGGCCCTGCGCAGACTACTGGATTCGCTTTCTAGCCTCTCTGCTGCACCGCTTTCGAGCGTTGGCTCCGTACACGGTTGCACCAGAGGTGCCCTTCTAAGGCGCAGACGGTACTCCCATCCGCGGGGCGTTTCAAGCATGCGCCGATGGTCGCTTGACGACTTTACTTGTCAAATCACCGAGAGTTATAAGAACTGCTCAAACCGTAACCCAATGGAAGGTCAGAACCATGAGTCAAACCGGTCGGGACTACAGCGAAAAGCGCGATTTCATCCGCATGCGTGTCGATGCCGATGTCGTGTTGATTCATGAAGGGGATCAGGTCTCGGCCGTCTGCATCGACCTCTCCAGCAGTGGCATGCAGGTTGAAGCACCGCGCAGCTTCAAGGTCGGTGATCGTTTGTACGTGAGCATTGACTCCGAGCATTCGGCACTCAGCGGCCTTGAAGCCGAGACCGAAGTGGTTTGGGTCAAGGCTCAGGAAGGTGACAGCCAAAAGCTTGGCCTGAGCATCCTGAAGATGAAATAAGCGCTCACAAAAAAGGCGACCCGAGGGTCGCCTTCTTTTTTTCACCAGTCGAAATCAAAAATCGTCTTCAACCTCGCCATCCTTCACCTTGAACTCGCGATTCTGCAAGTAGGCGTTGCGGATGAAGGTGTACTTGTCGCCGCTGATCAGCTTCTCGCTGGACAGCAGGCTGGCGCGGGTGTCGACGATGTTCAGGCCGAATATCGAGTTACGCACGGGCACATCGTTGATGTAGCGGTACATGCCGGTGAAGCCGTCGACATACTTGGACGGTGCGTCACGCAGGGTGCTCGGGCCCATCAGCGGCAGCATCACGTACGGGCCGCTGCCCACGCCCCAGTAACCGAGGGTCTGACCGAAATCTTCGTCGCTGCGGGTCAGGCCCATTTGGGTGCCGACGTCGAAGAAGCCGAGCAGGCCGAATGTGGTGTTGAAGATCAGGCGCGCTGTGTCGACGCCAGCCGCGGCAGGTTTGGCCTGCAGAATGTTGTTCGCCAGGTTGGTGACGTCACCGACGTTGCGGAACATGTTGTGGATGCCGTCTTCGACAAATTGCGGCGTCACGAACTCATAGCCCTGCGCCAAAGGCTTCAGTGCATAGGTGTCGACGAAGTCGTTGAACTGGAAGATCGGACGGTTGACGCTTTCCCAAGGGTCTTCTTCCGTTGCCGCTTGAGTGGCGAACGGCGCCAGCACCAGGCCGGCATATACACAAAGCTGAGCGAGCGAAGGGCTCCAGCGCATAGAAAAACTCCTTGGATTGGTACTGGCACAGGCATCTCGACCTGAGCGGTAAGGCGGCTAGTATAAGCGCAAAAGTCCTTTTGAGCAGTCCGGGAATGAAGCGACTTGTAGGAGTTTTCCGAGCCCTCGATTCACACCGCTGTCATCCAACTGTCATCGGCAAGTTTTAGCCTGACGGGTATTTCAGGGACGTAGCCATGTCACACGCCGAAACCTTGCCCTTCGCCCCGCCCGGCCTGAACGCCATACTGTTCGGACTCAGTGGTTGCCTGGTGGATTTCGGTGCCCGCGCCCGACAACAGAGCACCGCCCTGCCCGAACATGCCGCGACCACACCGGGCGCGCTCGAAAGTCTGCAAAGCTTGCAGCGTCAGCAAATTCCTTGCGCGTGGCTCGATGACCTGCCCCCTGCCCTTGCGCAACCGCTATCGACGGCCTTACCGGCGTGGATCAAACCTGCGCAACATTCGGCAACAATCAATCCATGGCCCGCCCCCAATGCCTGCTGGCAGGCGCTAATGGACTTGAACGTTGGCAGCCTGGACGGTTGCGTACTGGTCAGCGGCGAGCCGCGATTGCTGCAATCTGGCCTCAATGCCGGGTTATGGACAATCGGCCTGGCATCCTGCGGTTCGCTGTGCGGTCTGGCGCCGGGCGAGTGGCAAGCCTTGAGCCAGAACGAACGCGAACAGTTGCGCGGCAAAGCGACGATGCAGCTGTTCGGCCTCGGCGTGCACTCGGTGATCGATCATCTGGGCGAGCTGGAAACCTGCCTTGCGGACATCAGCCTGCGCCGCCTCAAAGGCGAAAAGCCCTGATCGGGATCATGCAGGGTGATCGAGAGTGGATTAATCTAAAGGTCAGCCATAGACCTTTGGCGCGTGGCTGCGGTCAATGCCAGTGCCTCTCGATAAAAAGGAAACCACCATGCCCGCTCAAGAACTTCAAAAACAGCTCGATACCCTGCGCGAGCAGCTGGATCAGAATCCGCCGCTGTCGGAAGCCGAACGGGAAGATCTGCGTGCTCTGATGGTGCAGGTTGAATCTCAAATCCAGCTGGAGGCTGCAACCCAGGATGCCAGCATCGTCGATGGGGTGAATCTGGCAGTCGAGCGTTTCGAAGTCGATCACCCGACCATCGCCGGCACCCTGCGCAACATCGTCAATACGTTGGGCAGCATGGGGATCTGATTCCCCGACGGACAAAAAAGCCCTGCCAGCGATGGCAGGGCTTTTTCATTTTTACAATCCAAAGATCGCAGCCTTCGGCAGCTCCTACAGGTGATCCCATGCAGGAGCTGCCGAAGGCTGCGATCTTTTGATCTTTATTGACGAACCAGACGATGGTTCGGCAACTGCACGCTCTCGGTGCTGCGATACGGGTTGATATCCAGCCCACCACGACGCACATACCGCGCAAACACCGTCAACTTCGCAGGTTTCAGCAACCGTTGCAGGTCGAGGAAAATCCGCTCGACGCACTGCTCATGAAAGTCCGAGTGCTGGCGGAAGCTGACGATGTATTCCAGCAGACTGGCGTGATCAAGCGCCGCGCCGCGATACTCCACCACCACACTGCCCCAGTCCGGCTGACTGGTCACCGGGCAATTGGACTTGAGCAGGTGGCTGTGCACGCTCTCCTCGACGACGCGCGAATCATCGCAACGCAGCAGTTCCGGACGCGGATGCTCATAGTTGCTGACGCTGATCTCCAGGTCATCAATGCACACACCCGGCAACGCCACCACACCTTCGGCTTCGACCTCTTTGAGGCTGCGAACCCGCACGCCGACCGGTTTGCCGGCCGCGGCCGACAGATCCTTGACCAACGTCGCTTCCAGCGTGGCGCTATCGGCGAACGGCGTCTGGTTCAGCGAGTTCAGATACAGCTTGAACGACTTGGATTCGATGATATTCGGCGAGTCCGCCGGAATGCTGAATTCGCCGATGGCCACCACCGGTTTGCCCGACGGCAACAGCCACGACAGCTCGAAGCAGTTCCAGAAATCCACGCCTTTATACGGCAGGGTTTCGGCGGTCAGGCCCAGCTCCGCCCATTTCGCGGTGCGCGGAATCGAGAACAGCAAGGACGGCGTGTAGGTGGCGATGTATTCGCTGGATTTGCCCAGCGGCGAGTGTTCGGCTGCGGGATGCATGGCGGAAACCTGACTGAAGAATCAGCGGATTCTACCAGTCTTTGCGCCCGCCTTTGAGTGCTTACTGACTGACAGTCAGTTTGCCGACCATACCGGCCTGATAATGGCCAGGGATGTTGCAGGCAAACTCAAGCCCCGTAGCCTTGCTGAAGGTCCAGGTCAACTCAGCGGTTTTACCCGGTTCGACCAGCACACTGTTCGGGTCGTCATGCTTCATGCCATGGCCCATCGCCGCGTGATCCATACCCGCCATGTCGTGGGACATTTCCTTGATGGCGGTAGGCGTGAGCATCCCGCTCTGCTGCATCTGCAACATTTCCTTCTGGTGACTGGCATGCATCGCCGCGTCACCGAGGTTGAATTCGTGCAGTAACTGGCCTTTATTCACCAGCACAAAGCGAACGGTCTCACCGGCCTCGACCTTGATAGCCTTCGGTTCGAACGACATATCGCCCATCACCACTTCAATACTGCGGGTGGCTTTGCTTGCCGCGGCCGGTTGACCGAAATCGTAGGTGTGCCCTGGCGCGGCCGACACTGGCGCGCTCAATGCCAATAAACAGGCGGTCAACACCAGGGATTTACGCAAAAACATGGTCGTACTCCAACAAGATAAGGTTCAGCTTGTGGGAAACTCTAACCGGCCTGCGCTGGCATCTACCTGACAGGCAGATTACAACTTTGTCAGGTTGGCGGATGCCGCCTGCTGTCACGGTATAAAGCTTTCGTTGCTACACACCGAATCACATTGAATCAGCCCGAGTCGCCCATGAAACTGTTGATCGTCGAAGACCAAGCGAAAACCGGCCAATACCTGCGTCAGGGCCTGACCGAGGCCGGCTTCAACACCGAACTGGTGGCCGACGGCGACAGCGGTCAGCAACTGGCCTTGAGCGGTGATTACGCATTGCTGATCCTCGACGTGATGCTGCCCGGGCGCAATGGCTGGCAGATCCTGCAAGCAGTGCGCAGTGCTGGCCTGGATACGCCGGTACTTTTTCTGACGGCCAAAGATGCGGTGGAGGACAGAGTCCACGGCCTCGAACTTGGCGCCGACGACTACCTGGTCAAACCGTTCGCCTTCTCCGAACTTCTGGCCCGGGTGCGTAGCCTGTTGCGTCGGGGCAGTGCCACACCGCAGGAAACCAGCCTGCAATTGGCCGATCTGCGCCTGGACCTGATCCGCCGCCGAGTCGAACGCCAAGGCCAGCGCATCGACCTGACCGCCAAGGAATTCGCCCTGCTGGAAATGCTTCTGCGCCGCCAGGGGGAAGTGCTGCCCAAATCGCTGATCGCCTCGCAGGTCTGGGACATGAATTTCGACAGCGACACCAACGTCATCGAAGTGGCGATCCGGCGCCTGCGCCTTAAGGTCGACGACGAATTCCCCAACAAACTGATCCACACCGTGCGCGGCATGGGTTATGTGCTTGAAGAGCGCCCAGCCTGATGCGCCGGTTGTCGTTGAGTTCACGCCTGGCATTGTTGTTTGCTGCCTGCACCGCTGTGGTCTCACTGTTTGCCGGGGTGCTGTTCAACCGCGCCAGTGAGGCGCATTTCATTGAGCTCGACCAGCAATTGCTCGACGGCAAACTGATCGGTCTGCGCCGCGCCTTGCAGGATGTTCAGGCCGGTGAAAGTGAGGCGCGACTCGCGGATGAACTCAGCCGTCAGGCCGATCTGTCGTTGCGCATCACCGGCGGTGACGGAAAACGCTGGTACGACAGCTCGATCAAGGTGCCAGATGTCTTGCCGCAACAATCCGGCCTGTCGACCGTGAGCAATAACGACACCGAGTACCGAGTGCTCAATGCCCCGCTCTACCCGGATAAACCCGATTCGCCACAATTGACGCTGTTGTTGGACATCACCCATCACCAGCACTTTCTGCAACGCATGCAACATCTGATCTGGCTGACCGTCGGGCTTTCGGCGCTGGCTACTGCGTTACTCGGTGCCTGGGCAGCGCGCAGCGGCTTGCGTCCATTGCGGCGCATGAGTGCGGTGGCGCGTGGGATTTCGGCGCAATCGCTGAATGCCCGACTGTCGGAAGCGCAAATGCCTCCAGAGCTCGCGGAAATGGCCCACAGCTTCAACGCCATGCTCGCACGCCTCGACGACTCGTTTCAGCGGCTCTCGGCGTTTTCGGCCGACATCGCCCATGAACTGCGCACGCCACTGTCGAACCTGCTGACCCACACCCAGGTCACCCTCACCCGCCCGCGACCGATCGAGGATTACCGCGAAGCGCTGCACAGCAACCTCGAAGAACTGCAATGGATGGCGCAACTGGTCAATGACATGTTGTATCTGGCCAAGGCTGATCACGGTTTGCTGATACCCAAGCGTGAACCACTGGCGTTGGCGGATGAGGCGGATGCGCTGCTGGAGTTTTTTGCGCCACTGGCCGAGGACTGCGCAGTGACGCTGAGCCGTGAAGGCACTGCGCAAATCGAAGGTGACCGCAGTATGTTGCGCCGAGCGCTGTCGAATCTGCTGGATAACGCGCTGCGATTTACACCCGCCTCGGGGGAGGTTCGCTTGGTGATCCAGGACCTGCCGAATGCTGTGCGTGTATCGGTCGAGAACACCGGCGAAGGGATTTCAGCGGAACTGTTGCCGCGATTGTTTGATCGTTTCTATCGGGCCGATCCGGCGCGGCAGGAAGGTAGCAGCGAACATGCGGGCTTGGGATTGGCGATTACTCAATCGATCGTTCGGGCCCATGGTGGGACGATTCATTGCGAATCGGATCGGGGTTGGACGCGGTTTGTGATTGAGTTGCGTAAAGAAGATTGAAACTGTAGGAGCTGCGGCACGCTGCGATCTTTTGATCCTAAAGATCAAGATCAAAAGATCGCAGCGTGCCGCAGCTCCTACAGTATTTCGCGTCAGTGCTTACGAATATCTAAGCGCATGCGCCGGCTCGATCTTCGCCGCCCGCCACGCCGGATACAGCGTCGCCAAAAAGCTCAAGACAAACCCGGCGGAGCAGATCAGCAGCACGTCACCACCCTGCAATTCAGACGGCAGATTGCTGACGAAATACACATCGGAGCTGAAGATGTGCTGCCCGCTCACTCGCTCGAACCAGCCGACCAGCTCACTGACATTCAGCGCCGCGATCACGCCCAGCACACCACCAATCAGCGTGCCGACAATGCCGATCACCGTGCCCTGCACCATGAAGATCGCCATGATCTGCCGGGGCGTGGCGCCGATGGTGCGCAGGATTGCAATGTCCGCGCCCTTGTCGTTCACCACCATGATCAATGTGGCGATGATGTTGAACGCCGCCACCGCGACGATCATCAGCAGCAACAGGCCGATCATGGTTTTTTCCATTTTCATGGCGCTGAACAGACTGCCCTGAGTGTGGGTCCAGTCGTCCGCCTTGAACTCGGCGCCAAGACTGGCGGCGATGTCGGAAGACACTTTCGGCGCGGCGTACAAGTCTTTGACTGCCAGACGCACGCTCTGCACCTGATTCGGCTCCCAGTGCTGCATGGTCGCGGCATCGGCGACGTGGATCAGGCCCATCGAGCCGTCCAGCTCGGCACCTACCTTGAACACGCCGACCACGTTGAGTCGCTGCATGCGCGGGGTAATGCCGCCCGGCGCGGTGCTGACTTCCGGCACGATCAGGGTGATTTTGTCGCCGACATTCAGGCGGAAACGGCGAGCGGTGATTTCACCGATGACCACGCCGAACTCGCCAGGTTTGAGTGCGTCAAGTCGGCCCTGCACGATGTGCTGGGCGACGATCGACACTTTGCCTTCCTGGGCCGGATCGACGCCGCTGATCTGGATAGGCTGCATCAAACCCTTGTAGGAGAGCATGCCTTCCATTTCGGTGAACGGTACGGCGGCGGTCACTTCGGGATTTTTCATGGCCGCGGCGGCTACCGGCTGCCAGTCGTCAATCGGCTTCACGCCTACGATGGTCGCGTGCGGCACCATGCCGAGGATGCGCGAGCTCATCTCACGCTGGAAGCCGTTCATCACCGACAACACCACGATCATCGCCAGCACGCCAAGGGCGAGGCCGATCATCGAGGTCATCGAAATGAACGAAACGAAGCGATTGCGGCGCTTGGCGCGGGTATAGCGCGTGCCGATAAAGATCGATAACGGTCTGAACATTCGCTGGGGCACCGTATAAAAATAAAAGACCCGACGCCTTTTCAGACGTCGGGTTTCAGCCAATCAGATGGGCGTCAGGCAGCCATTTTGCAAATGCAGAACGCGATCCATCTGGCGAGCCAGGTTCATGTCGTGAGTCACCACCAGGAACGCCGTGCGCATCGAGGTGCTGAGTTCCAGCATCAAATCCTGAATGCCCTGGGCGGTGTGGGAGTCGAGGTTGCCGGTCGGCTCATCGAGCATTACCAGCCCCGGCTTGTTCACCAGTGCCCGGGCAATTGCCACACGCTGGCGTTCACCGCCGGACAGCTCGGAAGGTTTGTGTTCCAGGCGATGGCCCAGCCCCACTCGCTCCAGCAACGCAGTGGCACGTTGACGCGCTTCCGGGATCGACGTCTTGCCGATCAGCAGCGGCATGCAGACGTTTTCCAGTGCGGTGAATTCCGGCAGCAAGTGGTGGAACTGGTAGACGAAGCCCAGCGAACGGTTACGCAGCAGACCGCGTTTCTTCTCGCTGAGCGCCGACAATTCTTCGCCATCGAGCCAGACACTGCCCTTTGTTGGCGTGTCGAGGCCGCCGAGCAGGTTGAGCAAGGTACTTTTGCCCGAGCCCGAGGTGCCGACAATCGCCACACGCTCGCCCGGGTTCAACTCCAGTTGCAGACCGGCCAGCACTTCTACCGATTCCGGGCCTTCCTCGTAGGATTTGCCCAGGTTGCGGCAGCTCAAGATTGCTTTTTCACTCATGCCCGACTCACTCATAACGTAGCGCCTCCGCCGGCTGGGTGCGCGCGGCACGCCAGGCGGGATACAGGGTGGCGAGGAAACTCAAAACCAATGCAGCGGCGCAGACCATGACCACATCCTGGCTCTGCACCTGCGACGGAAGATAATCAATGAAATACACGTCAGCATTAAGGAACTTGTGCCCGAGCAGCCCTTCGAGGGCCGAGATCGCAGCGCTGACGTTGAGCGCGGCGAGAATCCCGAGCACCGCGCCGATCGCTGTGCCGACCACGCCAATGACCGTGCCTTGCACCATGAATGTGCGCATGATCGTCCCCGGCGTGGCGCCGAGGGTGCGCAGAATGGCAATGTCGCCCTTCTTGTCGTTCACCACCATCACCAGCGTGGAAATAATGTTGAACGCCGCCACCGCAACGATCAGCAGCAACAGCAGACCGATCATGGCTTTTTCCATGCGGATCGCCTGATACAGATTGCCGTGTGTGCGGGTCCAGTCACGGGCGTAGAAACGGTCTTCGCCAAGTTGCTGGGCGATGTTCCATGCCTCACGCGGTGCCTGAAACAAGTCGTCGAACTTCAGACGCAGGCCCTGCACCTGATCAGGCTTCCAGCGATGCATTTTCGCCAGATCCTGCAGATTGGTGACGCCCAGATAACCGTCGAGCTCGCCGGCGCCGACATGGAAAATGCCGACCACGGTGAAGCGCTTCATGCGCGGGAACATCCCGGCCGGGGTCACGCTGACCTCCGGGGCGACGAAGGTGACCTTGTCACCCAGACCCACGCCGAGCTTGGTCGCGGCCTTGTCGCCGATGACGATGCCGAAGCTGCCCGGCGTCAGGTCGTCGAGTTTGCCCTGCTTCATGAAGTTGTCGATGATCGAGACATTGCGTTCAAGCGCAGGGTCAATGGCGTTGAGCAACACCTTGGAGACCTGACCGTTATTGGTCAGCAGGCCCTGCATCTGGGTGAACGGCGCGACGGCCGCCACCTGCGGGTTCTGCTTGACCTTGGTGGCCAGGCTTTGCCAATCGTTGATCGGATCAGTGGATTCAATGGTCGCGTGGGGCACCATGCCCAGCACGCGGGTGCGCATCTCATGATCGAAGCCATTCATCACCGAGAGCACCACGATCATCACGACTACGCCAAGGGCGAGCCCGATCATCGAAGTCAGGGAAATGAATGACACAAAATGATTGCGACGCTTTGCACGGGTATAACGCGTGCCGATAAATACGAAGAGAGGTCTGAACATGTCGGGGCTTGTTCGGAGGGAAAAGGAACGTCCTTGTGGCGGGGGTCGATAACCAGCTTTACACTCAGACCACCGCCGCTACCATGGGTTCGCCATGTCGACATTAGATGAAGAAGATCGCCGCGAATACTACCGTATCGAGGACACGATCGCACTGGAAATTCGGCCCCTGTCCGCTCCCGAAGCCGCAGGCCAGGAAGTGTTGCAGGATGCTTCCCCTCTATTCAACCTGCTCAGCGAACTGCACCTGAGCGAATTCGAGTCGCAGCACCTGTTGCGCCAGATCAGCGAACGCGATCGGGCCATCGCCGCGTTCCTGAAATCCCAGAACAAGCGCATCGACTTGCTCAGCCAGGTGGTCGCCCTCACCGTGCTCGGCCAGATCGGCGATCCGCAACCGGTGATTATTTCCGAGGGCGGCATCGACTTCCAGCACCCGACGCCCATCGCCACGGGGGCACACCTGTCGATCAAGCTGGTGCTGATGCCCCAGGCGCTCGGCCTGTTGCTGCGTGCCCGCGTCACCCATTGCGACCGCAAGGGTGAGGGTTATGACGTCGGCACCGAGTTCGAACACTTGACCGATGCCCAGCGCCAGTTGCTTGCCCGCTACATATTGCAGAAGCAGGCCCAGGAACGTCGTCTGGCCCGCGAACAAAACGAATCAGGCATTTAAATTAAGGAAGAACCGTGACCCTCATCTACGGCCACCGCGGCGCCAAGGGCGAAGCACCGGAAAACACCCTGACCAGTTTTCAGGAATGTCTCAAGCACGGCGTGCGCCGCTGCGAACTGGATCTGCACCTGTCAAAGGACGGCGAGCTGATGGTCATCCACGACCCGACCCTCAAGCGCACCACCGACCGTCGCGGCAAGGTCGTCGAGCAGACTGCCGCCGATCTGGTGACGTTTGACGCGCGCAAGGGTGGCCCGGGCTGGATCAAGCCGTGCCCGATTCCGACGCTGGAAGAGTTGTTCGAGAAGTGTGATTTCGAGCATTGGCAGCTTGAAGTCAAAAGTGCATCGCGCACCCGCGCTGCCACCACCGTGTTGGCAATTCGGGAAATGGCGCAACGCCACGGCTTGCTCGACAAGGTGACCATCACCTCGAGCTCGCGGGAAGTGTTGAAGGCGGCGCTGGATCTGGTGCCGGATGTGTCGCGCGGTCTGGTCGCCGAGTATGCCTGGCTCGACCCGTTGAAGGTCGCGCAAAGCTACGGCTGCGAGATTCTGGCGTTGAACTGGACGCTGTGTACGCCTGAGCGCCTGCAAAAAGCGCAGCGTCAGGGCCTGCATGTGTCGGTGTGGACCGTCAACGAGCCTGCGCTGATGCGCAGACTCGCCGACTTCGGCGTTGACAGCCTGATTACAGACTTTCCCGGTTTGGCCACTGCCACCCTCGAGAATTGCTGAAATCGGTCTCCCCGGCCGGCTCAGGCCACCGGCCGGAGCCCGTCAAAAAAGCCGGTTGAGGCCGTCGTACGCCGCTACCCGATAGGCTTCAGCCATGGTCGGGTAGTTGAACGTAGTGTTGACGAAGTACTTCAGTGTGTTCAGCTCGCCCGGCTGGCTCATGATCGCCTGACCGATGTGAACGATCTCCGACGCCTGATAACCGAAGCAGTGAACGCCCAGCACTTCCAGGGTTTCACGGTGGAACAGGATCTTCAGCATGCCTTGCGGTTCGCCGGCAATCTGCGCTCGCGCCATGCTCTTGAAGAATGCCTTGCCGACTTCGTATGGCACTTTGGCCTGAGTCAGCTCCTGCTCGTTCTTGCCGATCGAGCTGATCTCCGGAATGGTGTAGATGCCGGTCGGCACGTCGTTGACGAAGCGCCAGCTATTGTTATCAACAATGCTGCCAGCGGCCGAACGGCCCTGGTCGTGAGCAGCACTGGCCAGGCTCGGCCAGCCGATCACGTCGCCCGCGCCGTAGATGTTCGGCACGCAGGTGCGGTAAGCCTCATCGACTTCGATCTGGCCACGGCTGTTGACCTTGACGCCGATGTTTTCCAGACCCAACTGATCGGTGTTGCCGGTACGACCATTGCACCAGAGCAAGGCGTCGGCCTTGATCTTCTTGCCGGACTTCAGATGCAGGATCACGCCGTTGTCGACGCCTTCAACGCGATCGTAATCTTCGTTGTGGCGCACGGTGATGTTGTTGTTGCTGAAGTGGTAGCTCAACGCCTGGGAGATTTCCGAGTCGAGGAAGCTCAGCAACTGACCGCGGTTATCCACCAGTTCAACCAGCACGCCCAGACCACTGAAGATCGAAGCATATTCGCAACCGATCACGCCGGCGCCGTAAACGATCAGTTTGCGCGGGGTGTGGCCGAGGCTGAGGATGGTGTCGCTATCGTAGATACGCGGGTGGTGGAAATCGATGTCCGCCGGGCGATACGGGCGCGAACCGGTAGCGATGATGATGTGCTTGGCCACCAGTTTCTCGACCACGCCATTGGCGCAGACCACTTCGATGGTTTGCTCGTCGGCGAAGCTGCCGGTGCCGAAGAACACGTCGACACGATTACGGGCGTAGTAGCCAGTACGCGAGGCGACTTGTTTGGAAATGACTTTCTCGGCGCTTTTCAACACGTCCGGGAAGGAGAACCAGCGCGGCTCGCCGATGGCCCGGAACATAGGGTTGGTGTTGAACTGCATGATCTGCCGCACCGAGTGACGCAGTGCCTTGGACGGGATGGTGCCGAGGTGGGTGCAGTTGCCGCCGACCTGGCGACGGCTGTCGACCATCGCGACCTTGCGCCCTGCTTTGGCGGCGTTCATTGCCGCGCCTTCTCCTGCCGGGCCGGAACCCAGCACCACCACGTCGTAGTTGTAGACAGCCATGCGTACTCCTCAGAACAGGCCGCGGTGCCAGCAGCACCGGCGGCTAAATCACGCCGAACGGCGGCGTGAAGGAACAATTGGGGGTCAGTAAAGAACCCGGACACAGTCTATAGAAGCGTCAACGCCGCGCACATTAACCCTTGGTCGCGTCGTAGGCTACTTTTGCCTGCACTACAACGCCAGCTTTCGTATTGTTCTCAGTCAATTTTTTGCGCCAGCGAGTCGATCGAAAGCCTTGCTGGTGCGGATGACAAAACCTGTATCGGCACGAATGACAAAGAATGCACCAATGTCATGTTTTTCGACATAGGCCCACGCCCTTTCAGGCCCGAGAATCAGCAACAGCGTCGATAGTCCATCGGCCATCAACGCTGAAGGATGAATGACCGTGACCGACGCCAGGTCGTGTAGGACGGGCGCGCCACTGCGTGCATCGAAGGTGTGGGAATAACGCCGACCGTCCTGCAGGAAATAGTTGCGGTAGTCACCCGAAGTGGAAACGCCGTAGCCGTCGACATTAATGATGCGCTCGGCGACCTGCTGATCATCGCGAGGCGCTTCCAACGCGATGCGCCATGGCGAACCGTCGAGTTTTTTGCCCTTGGCCTTCAGTTCGCCTGTGGCTTCAACGAGGTAATCGTCGATACCCATGGCCTCGAGCCGGGTGGCAATCGTGTCGGCGGCATAACCGGCGGCGATGCTGTTGAAGTCGACTTCGACGGCGGCGTCCTTGCACAACTGCTCGCCATCGATGCGCAGATGCTGGTGACCGACCCTGCGCAACACTTCAGCCAACGCAGCGGCGCCCGGGACCTTTTCTTCGCGACCTTGCGGGCCGAAACCCCAAAGATTCAGCAGCGGCTCCACGGTCAGGTCGTAGGAACCTTCGCTTTGCTCTGACAGCTGTTCGCCCACGCGGACCAATTCGAGGATAGGCGCGGGCATTCTCTGACACGTATTGGCGGGCAATGCGTTGAAGCGCTCGATGTCCGAGTCACTGCGATACGTGGACATTTGCCGCTCGATTTCACCGAGGATGCCCTCCACTTCGCTGCGCAATCGCGTGGCATCCGCCTGACCTGCATGGCGCACGTACTTGATCGAATACGTGCTGCCCATGGTCGCGCCGCCAAAGTTTTCAAGGCTGTCGCCGTTGCCGCAGCCGGACAAAACAGCGACCAGCACCACAAGCCCTCTGCACCGTCCAGTTAACAAATCTTCATCTCCCTGCAAAACCGCGGCGGCCATTATGGACTACAGAGCGCGCTCGCTCCGAAACGGATGCAACGCCTTCATACAAATTCAATAGTGAGTATCTGCAAATGTCCTCGACCACGGGCAACGGCAAAGCGATTTTTCGCGTTGTCAGCGGCAATTTCCTCGAAATGTTCGACTTCATGGTCTACGGCTTCTACGCCACGGCCATCGCCAAAACCTTCTTCCCGGCCGACAGCGCTTTTGCATCCCTGATGCTGTCGCTGGCCACGTTCGGCGCCGGCTTCCTGATGCGTCCATTGGGGGCGATTTTCCTCGGCGCTTACATCGACCGTCATGGCCGGCGCAAAGGCCTGATCATTACCTTGGCAATGATGGCCGCCGGCACCGTGCTGATCGCCTGCGTCCCCGGCTATGCAACGCTTGGCGTGGCAGCACCGTTGCTGGTGCTGTTCGGACGCCTGCTGCAAGGCTTCTCGGCCGGCGTGGAACTGGGCGGCGTGTCGGTGTATCTGGCGGAAATCTCCACACCCGGCCGCAAGGGCTTCTTCGTCAGTTGGCAGTCCGCCAGCCAACAGGCGGCCGTGGTATTCGCCGGCCTGCTCGGTGTCGGTCTCAATCACTGGCTAAGCCCGGAGGAGATGGGCGAATGGGGCTGGCGCGTGCCGTTTCTGATCGGCTGCATGATCGTACCGGTGATCTTCGTCATCCGTCGTTCGCTGGAGGAAACCCCGGAATTCCAGGCGCGCAAACATCGCCCTACCCTGCGCGAAATCGTCCGTTCAATCGGTCAGAACTTTGGCATTGTCATCGCCGGCATGGCGCTGGTGGTGATGACCACCGTGTCGTTCTACCTGATCACCGCCTACACCCCGACGTTCGGCAAATCCGAACTGCATCTGTCGGATCTGGACGCCTTGCTGGTGACGGTCTGTATCGGCCTGTCGAACTTCTTCTGGTTGCCGGTGATGGGTGCGGTGTCCGACAAGATCGGACGTAAACCCCTACTGCTGGCGGCGACAATTCTGGCGATTCTGACGGCTTATCCGGCGCTGTCGTGGCTGGTGGCCAATCCGAGTTTCAGCCATCTGCTCATCGTCGAACTGTGGTTGTCGTTCCTGTATGGCTCTTATAACGGTGCGATGGTGGTGGCGCTCACGGAGATCATGCCGGTGGAAGTGCGTACGACAGGATTCTCGCTGGCCTACAGCCTGGCGACGGCAACGTTCGGTGGTTTTACGCCAGCAGCGTGCACTTATCTCATTCATGTGCTGGGTAACAAAGCTGCGCCGGGGCTCTGGCTCACGGGTGCGGCTGTACTGGGGTTGATTGCGACGCTGGTGCTGTTTCGTGGCAACAGGCATGAGCTGCGTACTGCGCAAGCGGCTGTGGTCGGCGGCGCCTGACAGGACGCCATCGCTGGCAAGCCAGCGATGAGGGCATAAAGCAAAGATCGCAGCCTGCGGCAGCTCCTACAGAAATCAAATGCGATCTCCTGTAGGAGCTGCCGCAGGCTGCGATCTTTTGATCTTCCCCAAACAAAAACGCCCCGACACAAGTCGGGGCGTTTTCATGTGCAGCTAAGGCTTAGCGCGGGAACGCTGGCGGGTTTACACCGGCCATGTCTTCCATCACGCGAACCACCTGGCAGCTATAACCGAACTCGTTGTCGTACCAGACGTACAGAACAACGCGGTTGTCCTGAACGATGGTCGCTTCAGCGTCGACCACACCGGCGTGGCGCGAGCCAACGAAGTCGGTCGAAACCACTTCCTGCGAATTGACGAAGTCGATTTGCTTATGCAGATCGGAGTGCAGCGCCATGTAGCGCAGGTACTCGTTCATCTCTTCACGGGTGGCGGCTTTCTCAAGGTTGAGGTTGAGAATGGCCATCGACACGTTCGGCGTTGGCACACGGATCGCGTTACCGGTCAGCTTGCCGGCCAGTTCAGGCAGGGCCTTGGCAGCAGCGGTGGCAGCACCGGTCTCGGTGATAACCATGTTCAGCGCGGCGCTACGGCCACGGCGATCGCCCTTGTGGAAGTTGTCGATCAGGTTCTGGTCGTTGGTGTACGAGTGAACGGTTTCGACGTGACCATTGATGATGCCGAACTTGTCATTCACAGCTTTCAGCACCGGCACGATGGCGTTGGTGGTGCAGGAAGCGGCGGACACGATCTTGTCTTCAGCGGTGATTTCACCGTGGTTGATGCCGTGAACGATGTTCTTCAGCTTGCCTTTGCCAGGCGCGGTCAGAACAACGCGGTCGATACCCGGGCATGCCAGGTGTTGACCCAGGCCATCAGCGTCACGCCATACACCGGTGTTGTCCACCAGCAGCGCGTCTTTGATGCCGTACTGGGTGTAATCCACCTCAGTCGGATTCTTCGCGTAGATCACCTGGATCAGGTTACCGTTGGCGGTGATGGTGTTGTTTTCTTCGTCAATGGTGATGGTGCCGTTGAACGAACCATGGACCGAATCGCGACGCAGCAGGCTGGCGCGTTTGGTCAGGTCGTTGTCGGCGCCTTTACGCACGACGATGGCACGCAGACGCAGACCGTCACCACCACCGGTTTTTTCGATCAGGATGCGCGCCAGCAGACGGCCGATACGACCGAAGCCGTACAGCACAACGTCAGTGCCTTTGCGGGCCGAGGCGTTTTGCTGGCCAACCACGTCAGCCATTTCTTCACGAACGAACTGCTCGGCGCTGCGGCCATTGCCTTCGTTGCGGAATTTGAACGCCAACTTGCCCAGGTCTACCGAAGCCGCGCCGAGCTTGAGCTCGCTCATGGCTTTGAGCAGGGGGAATGTTTCGTGGACGGAGAGTTCGCTGTCGTCGGAAGAACGGTGGCGCGCAAAGCGGTGAGCTTTGAGAATCGCGATGACAGACTGGTTGATCAGGCTGCGGCCATAGATCGAGCTCACCACGTTGTTATTGCGGTAGAGCTGACCGATAAGCGGGATCATCGCTTCTGCGAGTGCTTCACGGTCGATCCATTCACCAAGACACTGGTCGGGCTTCTGAGTCACGGTAACCTTCCACATGTAGGGGCAGAAAAAAGGGGCTACATTATGCCGCTCAGAACCTCTTGTAGCAATGCGCGCTTGTCGCGCAAACGCTAACAAATTTCCGTTCAAAAAAATTACGCCCTTCTCCAGCCCAGTAAATACGCGGCCTCCAGCACAGTCAATTTTTCGACGACTGTTAGACGATGTCTGTAACCCTCCGAAACACCACGCGGTTTCGGCACTACATAACCGCTAAAAAAGTGCTGGTTTTTATGGTTACCACTACATTTCACCCAAACATCGAAGATAGACACAGTCTGCAACTGACAGGCAGCATCGGACGCCGCTACAATTACCGACTTTGTCGCAACGCCTGGAGCTCAACCTTCCGTGCCTGTTCTGCGTCTACCGCAACTCCCTGCCGAGGCAGGTAAACAGCATTGGGGCAATTTGCCCGGTGCCGCCCTGAGCCTGGCGATTGCCGAGGCTGCCAGCGCTGCCAAGCGCTTCACCCTGCTCCTGACCGCCGACAGCCAAAGTGCCGAACGGCTGGAACAGGAGCTGAGTTTCTTCGCCCCGGATTTGCCCGTCCTGCATTTCCCCGACTGGGAAACCCTGCCCTACGATCTGTTCTCGCCGCACCAAGACATCATTTCCCAGCGCATTGCCGCCTTATACAGGTTGCCGGAGCTGGCGCATGGCGTGTTGGTGGTGCCGATCACCACGGCTCTGCATCGTCTGGCGCCGACCAAGTTCCTGCTCGGCAGCAGCCTGGTGCTGGATGTCGGCCAGAAGCTCGACGTCGAGCAAATGCGCTCGCGGCTCGAAGCCAGCGGCTATCGCTATGTAGACACCGTCTACGAGCACGGCGAGTTCACCGTGCGCGGCGCGTTGATCGATTTGTTCCCGATGGGCAGCAAACTGCCCTATCGCATCGACCTGTTCGACGACGAAATCGAAACCCTGCGCACCTTCGATCCGGAAAACCAGCGTTCCATCGACAAGGTCGATTCGGTCAAGCTGCTGCCGGCCCGTGAGTTCCCACTGCAGAAAGACGCGGTCACCCGCTTCAAGGCGCGCTTCCGCGAGCGCTTTGACGTTGATTTCCGTCGCTGCCCGATCTTTCAGGATTTGAGCAGCGGCATCACACCGGCCGGTATCGAGTACTACTTGCCACTGTTCTTTGACGAAACCTCGACCCTGTTCGATTACCTGCCCCAGGACACCCAAGTGTTCTCGCTGCCGGGCATCGAGCAAGCGGCGGAGAATTTCTGGAACGACGTACGCAATCGTTATGAAGAGCGCCGCGTCGATCCTGCTCGTCCTTTATTGCCACCTGCCGAATTGTTCCTGCCGGTGGAAGATTGCTTTGCCAGGCTGAAGAGCTGGCCGCGCGTAGTTGCCAGTCAACAGGACGTGGAAGTCGGTGCCGGTCGCGAGCGCTTCCCGTCACAAGCGCTGCCGAATCTGGCGATCGAAGCCAAGGCCACGCAACCGCTGGCAGCGCTGGCAGGTTTCCTCGATGAATTCCCCGGACGCGTGCTGTTCACGGCAGAATCGGCGGGCCGTCGCGAAGTCCTGCTGGAGTTGCTCGAACGCCTGAAGCTGCGACCGAAAACCGTCGACAGCTGGCCGGATTTCGTCGCAAGCAAGGATCGCCTGGCGATCACCATTGCGCCGCTCGACGAAGGCCTGATGCTCGACGACCCGGCGCTGGCATTGGTCGCCGAAAGTCCGCTGTTCGGTCAGCGAGTCATGCAGCGTCGCCGTCGCGAGAAGCGCGCCGACGGCAACCACGACGCGGTGATCAAGAACCTCACCGAGCTGCGCGAAGGCGCGCCGGTGGTGCACATCGATCACGGTGTCGGCCGCTATCTGGGCCTGACGATTCTGGAAATTGACGATCAGGCTGCCGAATTCCTCACCCTCGAATACGCCGAGAACGCCAAGCTCTACGTGCCGGTGGCCAACCTGCACTTGATCGCCCGCTACACCGGCAGCGACGATGCACTGGCCCCGCTGCATCGCCTCGGCTCGGAAACCTGGCAGAAAGCCAAACGCAAAGCGGCAGAGCAGGTGCGCGACGTTGCCGCCGAATTGCTCGACATCTATGCCCGTCGCGCCGCTCGCGAAGGTTATGCATTCGCCGATCCGAAAGCCGATTACGCGACCTTCAGCGCCGGCTTCCCGTTCGAAGAAACGCCCGACCAGCAAACCACCATCGAAGCAGTGCGCGCCGACATGCTCGCGCCGAAACCGATGGATCGCCTGGTCTGCGGCGACGTGGGTTTCGGCAAGACCGAAGTGGCCATGCGCGCGGCGTTCATCGCCGTGCACGGCGGCCGCCAGGTTGCGATCCTGGTACCGACCACCCTGCTCGCCCAGCAGCATTACAACAGCTTCCGCGACCGCTTCGCCGACTGGCCAGTAAGCGTGGAAGTGATGAGCCGTTTCAAGTCCGCCAAGGAAGTGAACGCGGCGATTGCCGATCTGGCGGAAGGCAAGATCGACATCGTCATCGGCACGCACAAATTGCTGTCCGACGACGTGAAAATCAAAAACCTCGGGCTGGTAATCATCGACGAAGAGCACCGTTTTGGTGTGCGTCAGAAAGAACAGCTCAAGGCCTTGCGCAGCGAAGTCGACATTCTGACCCTGACGGCCACGCCGATTCCGCGCACGCTGAACATGGCGGTGTCGGGCATGCGCGACCTGTCGATCATTGCCACGCCGCCGGCGCGACGCCTGTCGGTGCGCACCTTCGTCATGGAGCAGAACAAGAGCACGGTCAAAGAGGCCCTGCTCCGCGAACTGCTGCGTGGCGGACAGGTTTATTACCTGCACAACGATGTGAAGACCATCGAGAAGTGCGCCGCCGATCTGGCCGAACTGGTGCCGGAAGCACGAATCGCCATCGGCCACGGGCAGATGCGCGAGCGCGAACTCGAACAAGTGATGAGCGACTTCTATCACAAGCGTTTCAACGTGCTGATCGCCTCGACCATCATCGAGACCGGCATCGACGTCCCGAGCGCCAACACCATCATCATCGAGCGCGCCGACAAGTTCGGTCTAGCGCAACTGCATCAGTTGCGCGGACGTGTCGGTCGCAGTCACCACCAGGCTTACGCCTACCTGCTGACGCCGCCGCGCCAGCAAATCACCTCAGACGCAGAAAAGCGTCTGGAGGCGATCGCCAATACTCAGGATCTCGGCGCCGGTTTCGTACTGGCCACCAACGACCTGGAAATCCGCGGCGCCGGCGAACTGCTCGGCGATGGCCAGAGTGGCCAGATTCAAGCCGTGGGCTTCACGCTGTACATGGAAATGCTTGAGCGCGCGGTTAAATCGATCCGCAAGGGCGAGCAACCGAATCTCGATCAACCGCTTGGCGGTGGCCCGGAAGTCAATCTGCGGGTACCGGCGCTGATTCCGGAAGACTATCTGCCGGACGTCCACGCCCGCCTGATCCTGTACAAGCGCATCGCGTCGGCCACCGACGAGGAAGGTTTGAAGGATCTGCAAGTCGAGATGATCGATCGTTTCGGCCTGCTGCCGGAGCCGACCAAGAATCTGGTGCGCATCACAGCCCTGAAGTTGCAGGCCGAAAAGCTGGGCATCAAGAAGGTCGACGGTGGCCCGCAGGGTGGACGCATTGAGTTTGAAGCGCAGACCCCGGTCGACCCGATGACCCTGATCAAACTGATTCAGAGCCAGCCAAAACGCTACAAATTCGAAGGCGCCACGATGTTCAAGTTCCAGGTGCCGATGGAGCGCCCGGAAGAGCGCTTTAATACTGTAGAGGCGCTGTTTGAGCGCCTCATCCCGAAAACTGCTTGAAGGACGCCGCATGCGCCTGTTTCGTTCACTGACCTTGCTACTCACCTTGGTAGCACCTTCGGCGTTTGCCGATGACCTGTATCAGGTCGAAATGATTCTGGTGCGCCAGAACGCTGTGCCGGCGATTGTCAGCCGCGCCGCGCCGGAAGACTGGGCCGCGGGCGCCCAGCGTTTGGGCGACGACAGCAAACGTACGCCGGCGCTGAATGACGTCGTCACCAAACTCACTGCCAGCGGCGAGTACAGCGTATTGATGCACAAGGCCTGGCAGCAAACCCTTGGCGAATCGCCGGTAAAAGTCGCGGTCAGCGAAGGCAACGAGCAATTCGGTCAGTTCCCGATCGAGGGTACGCTTGAGATGAAACTCGGGCGTTTCACCGACGTGGCTGCGGATTTTTGGGTCAATCAGATCGACGCCAACGGCCTGGTCACCGCCAGTGAGCGCCTGAAACAGGACAGCCACACCAAAAACGGCCAGCTCAATTATCTCGACAACGGCCATCTGGCCCTACTGATCAAGATCACTTCCCTGACCGCGCCTGCGCCACGGGAAGCGCCTGAAGTCGTACCGGACTGATCGAAGTCCTTATGTCCCCGCCCCTGAGTAAACCGTTGGCACCCTCCTGGGTCAGCCGATTCAAGGAACAGAGCCTGGAGCGTGGTCGCCGCTACGCCCTGGAAAACCGGGTACGCATCGCCCAGGTCGGCGATGCGACCATTACCGCCAGTTGCGAAGGCTCTGGCGGTAACGTCTACCGTCAGACCATTCACCTGCGCGAGTCAGCTAAAGGCACTTTGCTGTTGGTCGACGCCGCGTGCACCTGCCCGGTTCGCAGCAACTGCAAGCATTGCGCAGCGGTGCTGCTGAAAATCCAGGAAACCCTCGAGTACCCCGCCGCCGCAAAAGACGCCGAGCTGCTGGAAAAACTCCAGGCAGTGCTGGAAAACCGTGGCCCGAAGGCGCCACCGCAAGTGCTGGTCGACAACGTGCAACCAATGCCTCGCCTATGGCTGGCCAGCGTCGAGTTCAGCGCATTTGAACCGCGCAACGGCAAGATGCAGCGCTACATTCAGCATCGCGCGGCGTTGTCGTTCAGCTATCTGGACGAATACGTCAGCGGGCAGAAAAACAGCGACATCCTGATCCGCCAGGAAACCCAGACGCTGCGGATAAAACGCCACCCGGAAGTCGAACAGTCCTACCGCGAACAGTTAAGAATCCTCGGCTTTCGTATCGCCACCCGGCAGAGCAAAGCCCTGCCGGAAAGCGCTGGCGAGCTGTATGAAATGGTCAATGACAGCGCCTGGCTGACCTTTACCCTCAACGAACTGCCAAAGCTGCGTACCCAAGGCTGGGAATTGCAGATCGACGAAGAGTTCGGCTTCGACCTGACCGCCGTGGATGACTGGTACGCCACAGTTGAACAGGCGCCAGAGCGCGACTGGTTTGATCTGGAACTGGGGATCATCGTCAACGGTGAGCGCCTGAGCTTACTGCCAATCCTGCTCAACCTGATGCGCTCGCACGCGGAAATCCTCAATCCGGAGCGCCTCGCGCGGCGCCGTGACGACGAGCTGATTCTGGTCAACATTCCACAGCGCAACCTCGAGCACGGACCGTTGCAGGTGGCGCTGCCGCTGGGCCGGCTGAAACCGGTGCTGGCCACGCTCGGCGAGTTTTACTTGCAGGAACCTGGCGAAACCACCCTGCGCCTGAGCAAGGCTGACGCCACGCGTCTTAATTCGCTGGAGGGCCTGCCGCTGCTGTGGGAGGGCGGCGAGCAGATCCGCACGTTTGCCCAGCGCCTGCGCGATATCCGTGATTTCAGCATCGAGACCCCCGAAGGCCTGAACGCAACATTGCGTCCGTACCAACTCGAAGGCTTGAGCTGGATGCAGTCGCTGCGGCAACTGGAAGTGGGCGGGATACTCGCGGATGACATGGGTTTGGGCAAAACCCTACAGACGCTGGCGCATATTCTCAGCGAGAAAATCGCCGGGCGCCTGGATCGTCCGTGCATGGTGGTGATGCCTACCAGCCTGATCCCGAACTGGCTCGATGAGGCGGCGCATTTCACGCCGCAACTGAAAGTGCTCGCGCTTTATGGCGCCAGTCGCAAAAAGCACTTCGACAATCTGGCTGACTTCGACCTGATCCTCACTACCTACGCGCTGCTGCCCAAGGACATTGAACGTCTGGTGCAACAGCCTTTGCATGTCTTGGTGCTGGACGAGGCACAGTACATCAAGAACCCCAACAGCAAAGCGGCGCAGGCGGCGCGCGAGTTGAATGCGCGTCAGCGTCTGTGCCTGAGCGGTACACCGCTGGAAAATCACTTGGGCGAGCTGTGGTCGCTGTTCCATTTCCTGCTGCCGGGCTGGCTAGGCGACGTTAAAAGCTTCAACGCCGACTACCGCGTGCCGATCGAAAAACGTGGCAGCGAGGTCAGACTTCAGCACCTTAATGGTCGGATAAAACCGTTTCTGCTGCGTCGCACCAAAGAACAAGTCGCAACCGAGTTGCCGCCCAAAACTGAAATCATTCACTGGGTCGATCTCAACGAAGCGCAGCGCGACGTGTACGAAACCATGCGCCTGGCCATGGATAAAAAAGTCCGCGACGAGATCACCCGCAAAGGCGTGGCGCGCAGCCAGATCATCATTCTTGAAGCATTGCTCAAGCTGCGTCAGGTTTGCTGTGATTTGCGCCTGGTCAACGGCGCCACCCTGCCCGCCCGCGGCAGCACTTCCGGCAAGCTCGACAGCCTGATGGAAATGCTCGAAGAGCTATTCGAAGAAGGTCGGCGGATTCTGCTGTTCTCGCAGTTCACTTCGATGCTGTCACTGATCGAGGATGAACTGAAGAAACGTAAAATCTCCTACGCCCTGCTGACCGGCCAGACCCGTGATCGGCGTACACCAGTGAAGGAATTCCAGAGCGGCAATCGTCAGATCTTTCTGATCAGCCTGAAGGCCGGTGGTGTTGGCTTGAACCTGACCGAAGCGGATACGGTGATTCACTACGACCCGTGGTGGAACCCCGCGACCGAAAATCAGGCGACCGATCGCGCGTACCGCATCGGTCAGGAGAAACCGGTGTTCGTTTACAAGATGATTGCCCGAGGCACGGTGGAAGAGAAGATTCAGCACTTGCAGAAAGAGAAGTCTGATCTGGCAGCGGGTGTGCTGGATGGGCGCAAGGCTGGAGACTGGAAGCTGCAGAATGACGATATTGAAGCGTTGTTTGCGCCGTTGCCGGATAAGCTCGACAAGCGTTGAGATCTTCAGCGCCAGTTAGATCGTCATCGCTGGCAAGCCAGCTCCCACAGTGATTTGGGATTGAACACTATTTTGTGAACAATACAAAAACCTGTGGGAGCTGGCTTGCCAGCGATGGAGTCAACTCGCAGGCCTGATCAGCCTTTGAGCACCCGCGCCAACGTCGATTTCACCTTGCCCATGCCGTCATGCAACGCCTGCTCAATCTCGGCCATGGTGATCACTTGCGTGGTCTTGCCCGCCGCCGGGTTCACCACCAGCGCCAGACACGCGTAATCAAGATCCAGCTCGCGAGCCAGCGCTGCTTCCGGCATGCCAGTCATGCCAACAATGTCGCAACCATCTCGCTCCAGACGTACGATCTCGGCGACCGTTTCCAAACGCGGGCCTTGGGTGCAGGCATAAACACCCTGATCGCTGTACTCGCAACCTTCGGCAGCCACTGCCGCAATCAATTGCTGACGCAGCGGCTCGCTGTAGGGAAAGCTGAAATCGATGTGAGTGACCTGTTCCAGGTCATCGGCGAAAAAGGTGTGCTCACGACCGCTGGTGTAGTCGACGATTTGATGTGGTACGCAGAAATGCCCGGTGCCCATCGCCGGATGAATCCCGCCCACGGCGTTGACTGCGATGATCGCTTCGGCGCCGGCCTGCTTCAACGCCCACAGGTTGGCGCGGTAGTTGACCTTGTGCGGTGGAAAGCGATGCGGGTGCCCGTGACGCGCGAGGAACAGCACTTCCTTACCGGCGTATTCGCCAATCTGCACGTCGGCCGAAGGCGCACCATATGGCGTGTCCACTGCCAGCGACTGGCGAATGCTCAAGCCCTCGAGCTGGGTCAGGCCCGTGCCACCGATGATTGCGTAAACCGTCATAACGAAAAATCCTTAGTCGATCAGCTGGGCATCTTTGAGCGCGCCGATAGCGGTGAGCCAGCGCGGATTCTGGCGATAATCGGTACTGGCAAATGCCTGACCGCGCATACGGGCGATCCGGGCGGACGGTTTGACCTTCAGGCGTTGCGCGGCGCTCAAAGCGAGTTCGGCAGCGGCGCGGTCGTTGCACACCAGGCCCATGTCGCAACCGGCAGTCAGCGCAGCTTCGATGCGGCTGGCGGCGTCGCCGACCACGTGAGCGCCGGCCATCGACAGGTCGTCGCTGAAGATCACGCCGTCGAACTGCAACTCGCCGCGCAGGATGTCCTGCAACCAGCGTCGCGAGAATCCTGCGGGCTGCGAATCCACCTGCGGATAGATAACGTGCGCCGGCATGATCGCGGCCAGTTGTTTGCTGAGTTTGGCGAACGGCACGAGATCGTTGGCGCGGATCTCGTCAAGGCTGCGCTCGTCGTTGGGGATCGCAACGTGGGAGTCGGCTTCGGCCCAACCGTGACCGGGGAAATGCTTGCCAGTGGCGGCCATACCGGCACTGTTCATGCCGCGAATAAAGGCGCCAGCGAGCAACGCGGCACGCTGCGGATCACCTTCAAACGAACGAGTGCCGACCACGGCGCTGCGCTGATAATCCAGATCAAGCACCGGCGCGAAGCTCAGGTCGAGGCCCACGGCCAGCACTTCGGTGGCCATGATCCAGCCACATTGCTCAGCCAGGTATTCGGCATTCGGGTTGTCAGCGATGGCGCGCATGGCCGGCAGGCGTACGAAGCCCTGACGCAGACGCTGCACGCGACCGCCCTCTTGATCCACCGCCAGCAGCAAATCCGGGCGAATCGCACGGATCGCCGCGCTGAGCTCACGCACTTGGCGCGGATGCTCGATATTGCGCGCGAAAATGATCAGGCCGCCCACTTCGGGCTGACGCAACAATTGGCGATCTTCGGCCGTCAGCCAGGTACCGGCGACGTCCACCATCAACGAGCCTTGCAGGCCAGCAGTCATAGAGATTCCTTGAAAACGAAAAACCCGATCCGCAACAAATCGCTACCGTGAGCAATGCTCGGCAGGTCAGCAATTTCTTTTAGGATCGGGTTCAGAACGAGAGTCGGCATGGGCGGCTAGCTTAGCGGATACAAGCTGCCGCGCCCACCCGTGCGCGGTTAAACCTTGGCGGCGACCGGCGTTGATTTGCTGCGCGGGCGCAATTGCGCAGTGGCCATGGCAGCGTCGGTGACACCGGAATCGGCGCGCATGCCCGCCGCGAGGAACGGCACCATCAGGCGCATGACCTGCTCGATGGAGGTATTGACGCCGAAATCTGTCTCGGCAATCGCGCGCAACGCCTTGATGCCGGACATGCTGAACGCGGCGGCGCCGAGCATGAAGTGCACGCGCCAGAACAATTCAATCGGGGGAATGTTAGGTGCTGCTTCGTTGACCAGCAGCATGTAGCGACGAAACACCTTGCCGTACATGTCTTCCAGGTAACGGCGCAGGTGACCCTGGCTTTGACTGAACGCGAGACCGAGCAGGCGCATGAAGATCGACAGGTCGTTACCGCTGCGAGGCTGAACCACGAGGGCTTGTTCGACGAGGATTTCCAACAACTCTTCGAGGGTCGGCTTGTTTTCAGGTTTGGCCTGACGGCGTTCCAGCTCTTTATCGAGACTGGCGCAGAAAGGCCCGAGGAAGCGCGAGAACACCGCCTGAATCAGCGCTTTCTTGGAGCCGAAATGATAGTTGACCGCAGCCAGGTTGACGCAAGCCTTGCTGGTGATCAAACGCAATGAGGTTTCAGCGAAACCTTTTTCCGCGAACAACTGCTCGGCAGCATCAAGAATGCGTTCAACGGTTTCCGACTGGGCCATGGCTACTCCGCCTGACAAACACTTGTTTGAAACATACGTTTCAGCCTGTGTCTTGTCAAGCCTGTCGGTTCTTTTTGGGAATGGTCAGTCATCTATTTAACCACACAAGGGCGACGCATTAATAAGCACGTCCGCTGACCGTCTGGCGGCAGGTAAAAAAACGGGCATTGCCAAGACCGATTCACTGTATATAATCCCAGTCACTGTATAAAAAGACAGAGCGATCATTATGCTAAAGCTGACGCCACGCCAAGCCGAGATTCTGGCCTTTATCAAACGTTGCCTCGAAGACAACGGTTATCCGCCAACACGTGCGGAGATCGCTCAGGAACTGGGCTTCAAGTCGCCCAACGCGGCAGAAGAACACCTCAAAGCGCTGGCCCGCAAAGGCGCCATCGAGATGACTCCGGGTGCCTCACGCGGTATTCGCATCCCTGGCTTCGAAGCCAAGGCGGATGACTCTACCCTGCCGATCATCGGCCGTGTCGCTGCCGGCGCGCCGATCCTCGCCCAGCAGCACATCGAAGAATCCTGCAACATCAATCCGACCTTCTTCCATCCACGCGCCGATTATTTGCTGCGTGTACACGGCATGAGCATGAAGGACATCGGCATTTTCGACGGTGACCTCCTCGCAGTCCACACCACCCGTGAAGCGCGTAACGGCCAGGTCGTTGTCGCCCGTATCGGCGATGAAGTGACGGTCAAACGCTTCAAGCGCGAAGGCAGCAAGGTCTGGCTGATTGCCGAAAACCCCGAGTTCGCCCCTATCGAAGTCGACCTGAAAGATCAGGAACTGGTGATCGAAGGCTTGAGTGTCGGCGTAATCCGCCGCTAAAGGAGGCTCTATGCAGTTCCCACACACACCTCAGCAAACACAACTGCCTTTATTCGAAGCGTTTCTGGCGCAACCGATGGCGCCGATCCTCAAAGAAGTGGTCGAGCGCGAATGGAATGCCGAACCTGAAGTATTCAGTGAGCTGTCTCTGCGCGGTGCGGCCGGGAACTGCCTGAATCTGCTGGCTCCGATCCTTCGCGAATTGAGCGAGGATCAGGACGCTCGCTGGCTGACGTTGATCGCACCGCCCGCAAGCCTCACGCAGACTTGGCTGCGCGATGCCGGCCTGAACCGCGAACGCATTCTCCTGCTGCAACCGCGCGGCACTCAAAGCGCTCAGCAATTGGCGTGCGAGGCATTACGTCTGGGCCGCAGCCACACAGTCGTTACCTGGCTCAACCCGTTGAACACAAGTTCACGGCAGCAGTTGGTCAGCGCTGCGCGCACGGGCGACGCTCAGAGCCTGAACATTCGATTGGGTTGATTTGCAAGTTACACGCGCTGTGTGAAGCGCAGGGCTTCTCCAAGGATAGAGAAGCCGATCTGAAGCGGTAGTGACAAAAACCAAAAGCCGTCGGGAATCAATGAAGAACCCGCGACCCTTCATCTTTATCAAACTCACCTTCGATCATTCGGCCTGCCATCTGCACGCCAACGCTCAACATCGCTTTTGCGATTTCCACGTGCTGGCCCTGCAGGAATGTCTTGGCGTCCTCGGAGAAATCCAGAGTCACCAGAGAACCCTCGTCCTCAGCCCTGCGCAGTTCGATTCGGCCGTCGGGTAACTCGACAATTTCTAGAAAGGACGTTGGCATATAGGTCTGTTCTCCACGAAAGGCAGGCATTATATAGACATCATTCAGGCTTCGCTCATGATCTTGACCAGCAGCATGTTTCAGATTGCCACCGTGTCAATCATCGTCAGCACTCGTTCAAACCTTCGCGAAAACGAATAGCCAGGCTTTTGAGGTTCTGCCGCCAATCCTCAAGCTCCTCTCGGCTCAACTCTTGCGGCGCCTCTTCTTCATCCAGATTAACGGCCTGAATCAACGGCTGTGTCACATCGCCCTTGGGCTTATGTGGCACGCGAGGCGGTTGGAACAATGCCGAATGCGCTGCCAGCAGTTTTGCCAACCAGGTTTGCGGATTGCCTGCCAGCTCAACCATTTCCGCCAGCTCGGGAATCGCGATCGACTCGAGCACTTCACGCGTCAACAGCATCTCGGCCCGTGGTGCGCTAGCCTGAGGCAGGCGATAGAACCCGGCAATTTCATGGCACAGCCCCAATAGCGCGCCATAGAGGTGGAACAACGCCGACTCACGTCCAGCCTGAATCAGCGCCAGAGAGTTCATCGCCCGCCCTTCTTCAGCTCGAGCCAGAGCTTCCAGCGACAGGCCGGCGAAATAGATTTTCTGATTGGTGCGGGTATAGAGCTCGTGGGCCATGACGGCAGCCTCCACAACGAAATAATTGCTTCACACAGACCGGACAGTGTCGTGGATCAACTGATCACACCGCAAGCACAAAACAAAAAGGCCGCATGAAAACCCGAGGGTTCTCATGCGGCCTTTCAGTATCAGACTAACGCTTACTCTGCCTTGGCCTTCGTAGAGCGCTTGTCTTCAACAGTCCACTTGCCGCCGTCGTAGTAAGCCTTCCAACCGGTAGGCTTGCCATCGACTTCGGTCTGCACGTACTGCTCCTTGGTCTTGCGGCTGTAGCGGATAACCGCTGGCAGACCATCAGGATCCTTCTTCGGCGCTTCGCAGAGGAAGTGGTACTTCGGATCGATCTCATCCTTGTGCGGCACAATCTCGATCACCAGCGGAGCGCGAGTCTCGCGGTTTTTCGGGAACTGACTGGCCGCCAGGAACAGACCGGACGCACCGTCGCGCAGGATGTAGGTGTCGTTGACCTTTTCGCATTTCAGCTCAGGCATCTTCACCGGATCCATCTTAGGCGGCGCCGCGTCACCGCTCTTCAGCAGTTTGCGGGTGTTCTTGCACTCAGGGTTGGTACACCCGAAGAACTTGCCGAAACGGCCGGTCTTGAGCTGCATCTCGCTGCCGCACTTGTCGCATTCCAGGCTCGGACCTTCGTAGCCCTTGATGCGATAACTGCCCTCTTCGATTTCGTAGCCGGCGCAATCCGGGTTGTTACCGCAGATGTGCAGCTTGCGCTTCTCGTCGAGCAGGTAAGCGTCCATCGCCGTGCTGCAGATCGGGCAGCGATGCTTGCCACGCAACACCAGCGACTCCGACTCACCTTCGTCGTCCGCAGCGATTTCGTCGCCCGGCACGAGGTTGACGGTGGCCTTGCAGCGCTCTTTCGGCGGCAGGCTGTAGCCCGAGCAACCGAGGAACACGCCGGTCGATGCTGTACGGATCTGCATCGGACGGCCGCAAGTGGTGCACGGAATGTCGGTCATGACCGGCTGGTTGGCACGCATGCCGCTTTCAGGATTCTCGGCTACTTCGAGTTTCTTTTTGAAGTCGCCGTAGAACTCGTCCAGCACGTTCTTCCAGTCGCGCTCGCCTTGGGCCACGTCATCGAGGTTCTCTTCCATGCCGGCTGTGAAGCCGTAGTCCATGAGGTTCGAGAAGCTCTCCGAGAGACGCTCGGTAACGATATCGCCCATCTTTTCCGAATAGAAACGACGGTTGTGCAGGGTCACGTAACCGCGATCCTGAATGGTCGAAATGATCGCGGCGTAAGTCGAAGGACGACCAATGCCGCGTTTTTCCATTTCTTTAACCAGGCTGGCTTCCGAATAACGCGCCGGCGGCTTGGTGAAGTGCTGGGTCGGATCAAGCTTGATCAGCTTCATGACGTCGCCCTGCGCCATATCGGGCAGAACATCGTCATCGCCAGGTTTGGCAATCTGCGGCATTACGCGGGTGTAACCGTCAAACTTCAGGATACGACCCTTGGCGCGCAGCTCGAAATCACCAGCGCCGACACTGACAGTCGTCGACAGGTATTGCGCCGGCAGCATCTGGCAAGCCAGGAACTGACGCCAGATCAGCTCATAGAGACGCTCGGCATCACGCTCCATGCCCGCCAGCTTGCTCGGAATGGTGTTGGCATCGGAGGGACGAATGGCTTCGTGAGCCTCTTGTGCGCCTTCCTTGCTGCTGTAGACGTTCGGCGTTTCCGGCAGGTACTTCTTGCCGAATTCGTCTTCGATGTAAGCACGCGCCATCGTCACGGCGTCTGCCGAGAGGTTGGTCGAGTCGGTACGCATATAAGTGATGTAGCCGGCTTCATACAGACGCTGGGCCATCATCATGGTTTTTTTCACGCCGAAGCCCAGGCGGTTGCTCGCGGCCTGCTGCAGGGTGGACGTGATGAACGGCGCCGACGGCTTGCTGCTGGTCGGTTTGTCTTCGCGCTTGACGATGCTGTAGCTGGAGGACTTGAGTTTCTCCAGTGCAGCCATGGCCTGAGCTTCGTTGAGCGGTTTGAAGGCTTCGCCCTTTTCACGCGCTACTTCGAAACGTACGGTCGAGCCTTTGGCGCTGCCGAGATCGGCATGCACTTCCCAGTACTCTTCCGGGTTGAACGCGCGAATTTCACGCTCACGCTCAACCACCAGTTTCACGGCGACCGATTGCACACGACCGGCGGACAGGCCACGGGCGATCTTGGCCCACAGCAGCGGCGAGACCATGTAGCCCACAACGCGGTCGAGGAAGCGGCGCGCCTGCTGAGCGTTGACGCGATCGATGTCCAGCTCACCCGGCTTGGAGAAGGCTTCCTGAATCGCCTTCTTGGTGATTTCGTTGAACACCACGCGCTTGTAGCGGCTGTCGTCACCACCGATGGCTTCGCGCAGGTGCCATGCAATGGCTTCCCCCTCGCGATCCAAGTCGGTTGCGAGATAGATGGTGTCAGCATCCTTGGCGAGCCGGCGCAGCTCTTCGATGACCTTTTCCTTGCCCGGGAGGATCTCGTACTTGGCTTTCCAGCCATGATCGGGATCGACACCCATACGCGAGACCAGCTGCTTGCGCGCTTTCTCTTTCGGCGTGAGCACCGGACCTTCGCCTGCGGCAGCCTTGCCGCGCTTGGCGGCTGGCTCTTTGCTGGCGCTAGCCGAACCGCTGGTGGGCAGGTCTCGGATATGGCCGATACTCGACTTCACCACGTATTGGTTGCCCAGATACTTGTTGATGGTCTTGGCCTTAGCCGGGGATTCCACAATGACCAGCGATTTGCCCATGGATCAGAAAATTCCTGAATTCTAGAAGTGAAAGGCGGTTGGCGCCTGACGCGGCACCGCTATATATAGTTGATACAAGGTGAGGTCAAGCGCAGGGTATTGCGCGCACTCCCCTTATGCCTTGGAAAACAGGCTCGGTTCGGCTTGCACCAAAGCAAAGCGTGGGACCTGCTCGCCGTCAACCTCGACGGACTCCAGAAACATGCTCAAGGGACGCACCCAAAAGCCGTAATCGCCATACAGGGCTTGGTAAAACACCACTTCTTCTTCCGTCTCGGAATGCCGCGCGACATTGAAAACGCGGTACTGCGGACCTTTGTAATGCTGGTAGAGCCCAGGTTGTATCGGCATGGTTTGGCCCTCCCTCAATTTTTTTCAAAATAAAAACAAAATAAATCCGCAAAAACAAAAACCGGGGCACTTGGCCCCGGCTTCCATCGACGAGACGCTTAGACGCGTTCGAAGACGGTGGAGATGCCTTGGCCGAGACCAATGCACATAGTGGCCACCCCGAAGGTGCCGCTATTCTGCTTCATCACGTTCAGCAAAGTGCCGGAAATCCGAGCACCGGAGCAACCGAACGGGTGACCCAAGGCGATCGCGCCGCCGTGCAGGTTAACCTTCTCGTTCATCTTGTCGAGCACTTTCAGATCTTTCAGCACTGGCAGAGCCTGTGCGGCGAAAGCTTCGTTGAGCTCGAAGAAGTCGATATCGTTGATGCCAAGGCCCGCACGCTTCAGGGCTTTTTGTGTTGCCGGAACTGGACCATAGCCCATGATTGCCGGATCCACACCCGCCACTGCCATCGAACGGATCACTGCCATAGGCTGAATACCCAGGTCCTGAGCACGCTGCGCCGACATCACGATCATGCACGAGGCACCATCGGTGATCTGCGACGAAGTACCGGCAGTCACGGTGCCGCCCTTTGGATTGAAGGCCGGCTTGAGGGCCGCCAGACTTTCCAGGGTGGTTTCCGGACGAATGGTTTCGTCGTAGTCGAACAGTTTCAGGAAACCGTTCTCGTCATAACCCTGCATCGGGATGATTTCGTCTTTGAACTTGCCTTCCAGAGTCGCCTTGTGGGCGAGCTGGTGGGAGCGCACGCCAAAAGCGTCCTGCTGTTCGCGAGTGATGCCGTGCATCTTGCCAAGCATTTCAGCGGTCAGGCCCATCATGCCCGAGGCTTTCGCCGCGTACAGCGACATGTGCGGGTTCGGATCGACACCGTGCATCATGCTCACGTGGCCCATATGCTCGACGCCACCGACGACGAACACGTCACCGTTACCGGTCATGATCGCTTGCGCAGCAGTGTGCAGCGCGCTCATCGACGAGCCACACAGGCGGCTGACAGTCTGACCGGCAGCCGTGTGCGGGATCTGGGTCATCAGCGACGCCATGCGCGCGATGTTCCAGCCCTGCTCCAGGGTCTGGTTGACGCAGCCCCAGATCACGTCTTCGACTTCGTTCGGATCAACCTTGACGTTGCGTTCCAGCAATTTGCTGATCAGGTGCGCCGACATGTCTTCGGCGCGGGTGTTGCGGTGCATGCCGCCCTTGGAGCGGCCCATCGGAGTACGACCGAAGTCGACAATCACGACGTCTCTTGGATTCAAGCTCATAAAATTTCACTCTCGCTCAAAAGTTGGGACGCTTAACCGAAGAACCGTTGGCCGGTTTTGGCCATTTCACGCAGTTTCGCGGTCGGGTGGTACAGCGCGCCCAAATCAGCGTACTGGTCAGCCAGGGCAACGAACTCGGCAACACCGATCGAATCGATGTAGCGCAGCGCACCGCCACGGAATGGAGGGAAACCGATACCGTAGACCAGACCCATGTCGGCTTCGGCGGCGGTTTCAACAATGCCGTCTTCCAGGCAACGCACGGTTTCCAGGCAGAGCGGGATCATCATCCAGTTGATGATGTCTTCGTCAGTGACTTCGCGCTGCTCGTAAACGATCGGCTTGAGCACTTCCAGTACCGACGGGTCGGCAACTTTCTTCTGCTTGCCCTTCTTGTCGGTCTCGTAGGCGTAGAAACCCTTGCCGTTCTTCTGGCCCAGACGCTTGGCTTCGTAAAGCACGTCAATGGCCGAGCGGCGGTCATCTTTCATGCGGTCCGGGAAGCCTTCAGCCATGACGTCACGACCGTGGTGACCGGTGTCGATGCCGACCACGTCCATCAGGTATGCCGGGCCCATCGGCCAGCCGAATTTTTCCATGACCTTGTCGATACGGACGAAGTCCACACCGGCGCTGACCAGTTTGGCGAAACCACCGAAGTACGGGAACAGTACGCGGTTGACCAGGAAGCCCGGGCAGTCGTTGACGACGATCGGGTTCTTGCCCATTTTCTTGGCGTAGGCAACGGTGGTGGCAACAGCCAGCTCGCTGGACTTCTCGCCACGGATCACTTCCACCAGCGGCATCATGTGCACCGGGTTGAAGAAGTGCATGCCGACGAAGTTTTCCGGACGCTTGAGGGCCTTGGCCAACAGGCTGATGGAAATGGTCGAAGTGTTGGACGCGAGGATGGTGTCCTCTTTGACCTTGTCTTCAACTTCAGCCAGCACGGCTTGCTTGACCTTCGGGTTCTCGACCACGGCTTCAACGACCAGATCGACGTGACCGAAATCACCGTAGGACAGGGTCGGACGAATGCCGTTGAGCACTTCAGCCATTTTCGCAGGGGTCATGCGACCTTTATCAACGCGGCCAACCAGCAGTTTGGCGGCTTCGGCCAGACCCTGCTCGATACCGTGCTCGTTGATGTCCTTCATCAGGATCGGCGTGCCTTTGGAGGCCGACTGATAAGCGATACCGCCACCCATGATGCCGGCGCCCAGTACAGCGGCCTGCTTCACGTCTTTGGCGATTTCGTCGTAGGCCTTGGCCTTTTTCTTCAGTTCCTGATCGTTCAGGAACAAACCGATCAAGCTCTGCGCGGCAGAGGTCTTGGCCAGTTTGACGAAACCGGCGGCTTCAACTTCCAGCGCCTTGTCGCGACCGAAGTTCGCAGCTTTCTGGATAGTCTTGATGGCTTCAACCGGCGCCGGATAGTTCGGGCCAGCCTGACCTGCCACGAAACCTTTGGCGGTTTCGAAAGCCATCATTTGTTCGATAGCGTTCAGCTTGAGCTTTTCCAGCTTCGGCTGGCGCTTGGCCTTGTAGTCGAACTCGCCGGAAATGGCGCGTTTGATCAGCTCAAGGGCAGCTTCCTGCAGCTTCTCTGGAGCAACCACGGCATCGACGGCGCTGACTTTCAGCGCGTCTTCCGGGCGGTTTTCCTTGCCGGAGGCAATCCACTCGATGGCGTTGTCGGCACCGATCAGGCGCGGCAGACGTACGGTGCCGCCGAAGCCTGGGTAGATGCCCAGTTTGACTTCCGGCAAACCGATCTTGGCCTTGGTGGACATGACGCGATAGTCAGCCGCCAGACACATTTCCAGACCGCCACCCAGGGCGATGCCATTGATCGCGGCGACAGTCGGAACGTTGAGGTCTTCGAAATCGCTGAAGATCTTGTTGGCTTCGAGATTGCCAGCAACCAGCTCCGCATCCGGCAGCTTGAAGTTCTCGACAAATTCGGTGATGTCGGCGCCGACGATGAACACGTCCTTGCCACTGCTGACGATCACGCCTTTGATCGAAGCATCTGCCTTGATGGTGTCTACGGCCTGACGCAGTTCGTTCAGGGTTAGACGGTTGAACTTGTTGACGGACTCACCCTTGAGGTCGAATTTCAATTCGACGATGCCACTTTCAAGAGCTTTAACCGTGATGGCTTTACCTTCGTAAATCATCAACTGATCTCCACGATATGGAAGCTGAACAGTACACGTCGGACGCAGGCGAATGGCTAGGCAGGACGCTTTTTCGTCGATGCTGACACCAATTCACCCGGCACACCCGCCAACGCGATAGTCGGGATTCTGTAGGAGCAGTCTGTAAGACAAACGCTCAATTCATACGCCCGTTTGATTTGGGTATGTCACCTTCACGGAATTTCCAACAATTGTCAATCGCCCAAAATGCGGGTTGAAATGCGACTTTGCGGTCATTTCCGTACCACACAGATCCACAACACGCGCCTGCATGTGGAGCCATTCATAGAATCAATAGTTAGAAAAGTCGCCCTAATTCGCAGCGAGCCCTGTTTAAAAGTCTACGCTCACGGGACGATAGATAAATGCGCTGCCCGTTTGAAGCCGGGGTCAGTGGTAAAAAAGTTTCCGGCCTGCCTGGCCAACCCCGCCCGATGAATCATGTCGGGCTTTTTATTGCTCGTCTGCCGGACGTTTCGCACCGTTGCAGTGCGAAAAATCCGAGAGCTACGCCAGCGCTTTCAGAGTGGCGTCAATATCCAGCAAAACCGTGGCTTCGCCCTTCTCGCCCCAGTACAAGGCGATCATCTGCTTATCCGCCTCGATCTTGTAGACGTTGCCTGGCAACTTTTCGAAATGATTGAGCAGCGCCCGATCCTCGCAGACTTCCTGCCACTGATTGACCCACACGCCTGGCGATTTTTGCCAGTACGCCCAGCATGCCGGCTGACTACCGCGACGCGGCCGATGGTACTGCGCACACGGATTCGGCGGCTCTTGAGACAGCCAGTGCGGCCACTCCTGAGGCGCCAGCTGCATGGCCAGGCCAATACGACGCGCCTCCATACGCAGAGCGATTCGACCGCTCTGCGCGCGCGATGGGCGCAACCATGCCAGTGGGCTCAATACCACCAACAGGATTGACACCACTATCCAGACCGTCATATCTGTACTCCCGTTTTCTGATGAGCCCATTGCGTCACTTTGGAACCAATGCGCTTGAAACCAGCCATACTTACCAATATTGAAACCTTACGAGGAGCGCCTCATGCCCTACCACCACATCCTGGTCGCCGTAGATCTGACTGAAGAGTGCGACCCCGTCATCCACCGCGCCCGCGAGCTGTCGGTGAGCAACGGCGCTAAGCTGTCGCTGGTGCATATTGTCGAACCGATGGCTATGGCTTTTGGCGGCGACGTGCCGATGGACCTGTCACAACTGCAACAGCAGCAGTTCGATCAGGCCAAGGAACGCCTTGAGCGCCTGAAGCTCAAGTACACCGAACTTGAAGGCGCCAACTGCCACTTGACCTACGGCCAGCCGCGTCAGGAAATCCATCACTTCGCCAAGGAACAGCAATGCGATCTGATCGTGGTCGGCAGCCATGGCCGTCATGGTCTGGCGCTGTTACTGGGCTCGACAGCCAATGATGTGCTGCACGGCGCGCCTTGCGATGTGCTGGCGGTGCATCTGGTCAAACGCTGATAACACCGACCCATGTAGGAGTGAGCCTGCTACACATGAAAAGCCCGGCGCTCATCACTGAGCGCCGGGCTTTTTAATGGCTCAAGCAATCAGGCATCCAGCTCGGCCCAACGCTCCACCAACGCTTCCAGTTCCGCCTGCAATTGCTCGAGCGAGGCGATGACCTTGGCAGTCTCTGCCGCAGGACGCTGATAGAAACCGCTGTCGGCCATTTCAGCCTCAACGGCAGCGATCTGCTGTTCCTTGGCATCGATATCGCCCGGCAACGCTTCCAGCTCGCGCTGCAGCTTGTAGCTCAGCTTCTTCTTGGCAGCTGGAGCAGCAACTGGCGCAGCAGCGGCCGGCGCAGCCGTAACCACGGCCGAGTTCAGGTCAGCCTTGCCCGACTTGCTCTCGGTCACGCCCAACAGACGCGGCGAGCCGCCCTGACGGATCCAGTCCTGATAACCGCCGACGTATTCACGCACCTTGCCTTCACCTTCGAAGACCAGGGTGCTGGTGACCACGTTGTCGAGGAATGCCCGGTCGTGGCTGACCATCAGCACAGTGCCGTTGAATGTCAGCAGCACTTCTTCGAGCAGCTCGAGGGTTTCCACGTCGAGGTCATTGGTCGGTTCGTCGAGTACCAGCAGGTTCGCCGGCTTGCTGAACAGTTTGGCCAGCAACAGACGCGCACGCTCACCACCCGACAGCGCCTTGACCGGCGTGCGAGCACGCTGCGGGCTGAACAGGAAGTCACCGAGGTAGCTCAGCACGTGGCGGCTCTGACCGTCGATGTCGATAAAGTCGCGACCTTCGGCGACGTTGTCGATCACGGTTTTTTCCAGATCCAGCTGATGGCGCAACTGGTCGAAGTACGCCACGTCGATCCGCGTGCCCTCTTCCACTTTGCCGCTGGTTGGCTGCAAGCCGTTGAGCATCAGCTTCAACAGGGTGGTCTTGCCGGTACCGTTGGCGCCAAGCAGACCGATACGGTCGCCGCGCTGCAGAACCATCGAGAAATCCTTGATCAGGAACGGGCCGCCCGGATGAGCAAAGCTCACGTTCTCGAGCACCATCACCTGCTTGCCGGACTTGTCGGCGGTGTCCAGCTGAATATTGGCCTTGCCGGTACGTTCACGACGCTCGCTGCGCTCAACGCGCAAAGCTTTCAAGGCGCGCACGCGGCCTTCGTTACGGGTACGACGGGCCTTGATGCCCTGACGGATCCACACTTCTTCCTGGGCCAGACGCTTGTCGAACAGCGCGTTGGCAGTGGCTTCGGCAGCGAGCTCGGCTTCTTTGTGCACGAGGAAGCTGGCGTAGTCGCCGTTCCAGTCGATCAGGCCGCCGCGATCCAGTTCCAGGATGCGCGTGGCGAGGTTTTGCAGGAAGGAACGGTCGTGCGTGATGAACAGCACGGCGCCCTGGAAATCTTTCAGCGCTTCTTCAAGCCAGGCAATCGCACCGATGTCCAGGTGGTTGGTTGGCTCGTCGAGCAGCAGCAGATCTGGCTCGGACACCAGCGCCTGCGCCAGCAGCACGCGACGACGCCAGCCGCCGGACAACTCGGCGAGGGTCTTGTCGGCCGGCAGTTGCAGGCGGCTGAGGGTGCTGTCGACCAGCGTCTGCAAGCGCCAGCCATCACGGGCTTCGAGGTCGTGCTGAACGTGCATGAGCTTGTCCAGATCGGCATCGGTGACGATGTTCTGGCTCAGGTGATGGTATTCGGCGAGCAACGCGCCAACGCCGTCGAGGCCTTCAGCCACGACGTCGAAGACTGTCCGCTCGTCGGCCACGGGCAATTCTTGCGGCAATTCGCCGATTTTCAGACCGGGGGCACGCCACACCGAGCCGTCATCAGGCTTCTGGTCGCCCTTGACCAGTTTCATCATGCTGGATTTGCCAGTGCCGTTGCGGCCGATGATGCACACCCGCTCACCACGGGCGATCTGCCAGGACACCTTGTCCAACAACGGCATAGCGCCGAACGCAAGGGACACATCGCTGAATTTGAGCAGGGTCATGAGCTTCTCCAAAAACCGGGGGCGCATTCTACCTGACTTGAGGCTTCAGCAGGCCGGCAATTTGTCTGTCGAAGCACTCTGCACAACATTTGTTGCGAACTTGTGCCACACGGCTTGCAAAGCTTTCGCCGCTTGCTGGCAAAAGGCTAAGCTACAGACAATTCAGTGCTGATCGATGTCGGCACTTGTCATGATTTCTCTGCCCGGATGTCTCATGCGCAGTCGCCTCTTCAGTGTTTTGTCCTGTTTGCTACTCTCCGCCGCTGCCGTTCAATCCGCCCAAGCGGTGGACCTGTCCACCCAGCGTCAGTATTACGATGAAGCCAAACGCGCGTTGGCCAAGGGCGATACCGGCCCCTATATGCGCTACAGCCAGGCGCTGGCCGATTACCCGCTGGAACCGTATCTGGCTTACGACGAGCTGACCGCACGCCTGAAAAGTGCGAGTAATGCGGAAATAGAGAAATTCCTCGCCGAGCACGGTGACCTGCCCCAGGCCAACTGGATGAAGCTGCGCTGGTTGCGCTGGCTGGCCGATCGCGGCGACTGGGCGACCTTCGTCAAGTATTACGATCCCAAGCTCAATTTCACCGAACTGGACTGCCTCAACGCGCAGTATCAGATCAGCCACAACAAAAAGACCGAAGGTTACGCCGCCACCGAAAAGCTCTGGCTGACCGGCAAGTCGCAGCCCGCCGCGTGCGATGCGCTCTTCGGCATGTGGGCCGCCGAGGGTCAGCTGACAGAACAGAAACGCTGGGAGCGCACCAAGCTCGCCGCCCAGGCGCGCAACTATCCGCTGGCCAACAGCCTGATCAATGGCCTGACTACCCTCGCCCCCCGTGGTCGCCTGTTGGTGGATGTGGCGCAGAAACCAGAACTGCTCAACCAGCCGTCGCGTTTTACGCCGGCCGATGAGCCGATGTCCGATGTGGTCAGCCTCGGCCTGCGCCGCCTCGCCCGCCAGGATCCGGACAAAGCCATGGCGTTGCTCGACGGTTACGCCAGCAGTATGCATTTCTCCCGTGATGAGAAAGTCGCGATTGCCCGGGAAATCGGCCTGACGCTGGCCCGCCGCTTCGACAGCCGCGCACTGGACGTGATGACCAAATACGACCCGGAACTGCGTGACAACACTGTTTCCGAATGGCGTCTGCGTCTGCTACTGCGCCTGGCGCGCTGGGACGATGCTTATCAACTGACCCGCCGTCTGCCGCAGGATCTGGCCACCACCAACCGCTGGCGCTACTGGCAGGCACGCAGTCTCGAGCTGGCGCAACCGCAGAACCCGGAAGCGCAGGCCCTGTACAAAAATCTGTCCCGCGAGCGTGACTTCTACGGCTTCCTCGCCGCTGACCGTTCGCAATCTCCGTACTCGTTGAACAACAAACCGCTGGTGCTTAGCCAAGCGCTGATCAACAAGGTACGCAACACACCCGGCGTGCGCCGCGCACTTGAGTTCCATGCACGCGGGCAAATCGTCGACGGACGCCGCGAGTGGTACCACGTCAGCCGTCACTTCAACCGCGACGAAATGGTTGCCCAGGCCAAACTCGCCTACGACCTGAAGTGGTATTTCCCGGCGATCCGCACCATCAGTCAGGCGCAATACTGGGACGATCTGGACATCCGCTTCCCGATGGCCCACCGCGATACCCTTGTGCGTGAAGCCAAGGTTCGCGGTCTGCATTCGAGCTGGGTGTTCGCCATCACCCGTCAGGAAAGCGCGTTCATGGACGACGCCCGCTCCGGCGTTGGCGCCAGCGGCCTGATGCAACTGATGCCCGGCACCGCCAAGGAAACTTCGCGCAAGTTCAACATCCCCCTGGCCTCGCCGCAGCAAGTGCTGAACCCGGACAAGAACATCCAGCTCGGCGCCGCGTACCTGAGCCAGGTGCACAGTCAGTTCAATGGCAACCGTGTCCTCGCCTCCGCCGCCTACAACGCCGGCCCCGGACGCGTGCGTCAATGGCTGCGCGGCGCCGATCACCTGAGCTTCGACGTGTGGGTGGAAAGCATCCCGTTCGACGAAACCCGCCAGTACGTGCAAAACGTGCTGTCCTATTCGGTGATCTACGGCCAGAAACTCAACTCACCGCAGCCGCTGGTGGATTGGCATGAACGTTACTTCGATGATCAGTGATCAGCAGGACTAACGCCGAGTAATAAAAAAATGCCCGTATCGCGAGATACGGGCATTTTTTTGAACGGGCCGATCAGTGTTTTCGTTTTGCCAGTAGCCTCGCTAGTAGGTCGGTTACTAGGTCGGTCACCTGTAGGAGCTGCCGCAGGCCGCGATCTTTTGACCTTGATCCTCGACAATAAAAAATGCGCGCATCCAGGAATACGGGCATTTTTTGTAACGTGCAAAGATCAACAGATCGCAGCCTGCGGCAGCTCCTACACAACGACCGCGTGTCCATCACTGAACTGCAACGCCGCCAGCCGCGCGTACAACGGATTGCTCGCAATCAATTCCTGATGTGTACCCACCGCGACCAATTTGCCCTGATCCATCACCGCAATCCGGTCGGCGTTTTTCACTGTGGCCAGGCGATGGGCGATCACCAGTGTGGTGCGGTTTTGCATCAGGTTCGGCAAGGCTTGCTGGATCAGATGTTCGCTTTGCGCATCGAGGGCGCTGGTGGCTTCGTCCAGCAACAGGATCGGCGCGTCGACCAGCAACGCCCGAGCGATGGCCAGACGCTGGCGCTGGCCGCCGGAGAGTCCAAGCCCGCCGTCACCCAAATGTGTCTGGTAGCCGTCAGGCATTTGCTCAATGAAGTCGTGGGCGTGGGCGATTCTCGCCGCCTCCTTGACCTGCTCAAGCGTGGCCGTTGGGCAGCCATAGCGAATGTTCTCCTCCACGCTGCCGAAAAACAGTGCTGGCGTTTGTGAAACCAGGGCAAAACAACGGCGCAGATCCAGCGGGTCGAGGCTGGTCAGTGGCACGCCATCCAGCAGAATCCGGCCCTCGCGAGGATCGTAAAAGCGCAGCAGCAAGTCATACACCGTGGATTTACCAGCGCCGGACGGTCCTACCAGCGCCAGGGTTTCGCCGGCCCTGACCGTGAGATTCAAGCCATCAACGGCGAAGCTTTCTGGACGCGAGGGGTAGGAAAAGCGCACATCCTGCAACTCCAGCTCACCGCGCACGCGCGCAGGCAATGTCACTAATCCAGTCGTAGGTGGCTGGATGATGTTTTCCGAACGCAGCAATTCAGCAATACGCTCGGCGGCACCCGCAGCGCGCTGAAGCTCGCCGATCACCTCACTCAGCGTGCCAAACGCGCTGCCGACGATCAGGCTGTAGAACACGAATGCCGCCAGCTCACCGGCAGAAATCCGCCCGGCGATCACGTCCATACCACCGACCCACAACATCACCGCGACGGCGCCAAGCACCAGCACGATCACCAATGTAATCAGCCACGCACGCTGGAAGATCCGTTTGCGTGCGGTCTCGAAAGCCTGCTCGACCGTTGAGGCAAAACGTTGCTCGTCCTGTATTTGATGGTTGTACGCCTGCACGGTTTTGATCTGGCCGAGGGTTTCGGACACATAGCTGCCAATGTCGGCGATCCGGTCCTGGCTCTGTCGCGACAGATTGCGTACGCGTCGACCGAAAATCAGGATCGGCGCAATCACCAGCGGTAGCGCGATCACCACGATGCTGGTGAGTTTGGGATTGGTGATGAACAGCAGAACGATGCCGCCGATCACCATCAACAGATTGCGTAGAAACAGCGAAAGCGACGAGCCGATCACCGATTGCAGCAATGTCGTATCCGCTGTCAGGCGCGACTGGATTTCCGAGCTGCGGTTGTCTTCGTAAAACCCGGGATGCAGGTACACCAGGTGGTTGAACACCTGTCGGCGGATGTCGGCGACGACACGTTCGCCGATCCAGGAGACCAGGTAAAACCGGGCGAAGGTGCCGACCGCGAGGCCCAGGACCAAGAACATGAACAGCCCGATGGATTGGTTGAGCAAGTCCGCCGACTGGGTCATGAAGCCCTGATCAACCAACAACTTGATGCCCTGCCCCATCGATAAGGTGATGCCGGCAGTGACAATCAATGCGAGCAACGCACCGAAGGCCTGCCAGCGATAAGGCACGAGGAAATGACTGGTCAGGCGCAAGGCGCGTCGGTGTCGCGAGGAAAGCATCGAGATCATTCGGATTCACATTTGCGCTGATGGATAGGGCCAGCCTACACACTCAAATGGGGGGGAACTCTGTAAATCACAATGAGTCAGGTTAAATATGCCCGTGACGACTAGACCCTAGAGGCTATTGGTCTAAAGTCCCGGTTGAGACGAGCGGTCATTTCTGTTTGAGTAGAGATGCTGCCGCCGACAGACCGCAGGGAGTTGTCATAGCCCGGTCACGTGGCGGTTTTAACCTAGGCGTACAACCTGATGAGGAGACAGGCCATGTCCTTGCAACACAGCAGCGAAGACAAGATTGAAGTGATCCGCACCAAGCCCGGCCAGACTCTGGGTTGCTCGATTATTGATGCACAAGGGCGTGAAGTACCGATCACTGAAGACATGATCCAGGACGCTTGCCGCGAACTGGAGAAGCGATTGGTCAAGCCTGCCGAACAAGAGTGATATAGCCACCGTCTTCCTGACCCGGCCCATTGGCCGGGTTTTTTCTGCCTGCTTCCCCACTGTAGGAGCTGCCGCAGGCTGCGATCTTTTGATCTTGATCTGCTTAAAAGCCAGATCAAAAGATCGCAGCCTGCGGCAGCTCCTACAGGAGGGAATGGATTAGATAGCTACTGCTCCGAGCGCTGTCACGATCTGGCGCAACTTTGGCGAATGCCCTTCGATCCGTACTTTCAACCCTTCGATCTCGCGCCGAACAGGATACTGCTTGCGCAACACATCGAACGCCGCACGCTGCTCGCCGACATTACCTACAAGGCTGCGGCGGAAATCCGCGTCATCCCGGCGTGGGTCGTACACCCCACGGCACATCATCGCGAAAGCCCAGGCCGGATCACTGTCGGCATGCAAGGTTATTTCCGACAACCACGGCGCCGGCAGCAGATCACTGAGCTGGATGTTCGCAGGCTGATCGATGAACTCGCAGTACGCCTGATAAATCTGCGCCGTGCCGCGCTGTTTGCCATCAAGGCTGTAACCGGCAATGTGCGGCGTGGCCAGCACGCAGAGTTCGGCCAGGGCTACATCGACCTCGGGTTCGGCCTCCCAGACGTCGAGTACCGCTTGCAGGTCTTCGCGCTCCAGAAGCACTTCGCGCAGCGCGGCGTTATCCACCACCGGCCCCCGCGCTGCGTTGATCAGCCAGGCGCCGGGTTTGAGTTGCTGCAAACGTTGTTGATCGAACAGATGCCAGGTCGCACCGTCACCGCTGCGGGTCAACGGTGTGTGCAGGCTGATCACGTCGCACTGTTCGATGATTTGCTCAAGGCTGAGGTAATCACCGCCCTCTGCACTTTGGCGTGGCGGATCGCAGACTTTCACGTTCCAGCCCAAGCCCTTCAGAACAGTGATCAGGCGTCCACCGACCTCTCCGGCGCCGACGACACCATAAGTACGCTGAGTCAGATCAACACCCTCGATCTCGGCGAGGGTCATCAGGCTGGCGAGCACATAGTCGACCACACCACGGGCATTGCAGCCGGGCGCGCTCGACCAGGTGATGCCCGCCTCGTTGAAATACTCGAGATCCAGATGGTCAGTACCGATAGTGCAGGTGCCGACGAAGCGAACCTTGCTGCCCTCGAGCAGCGCGCGGTTGACGTTGGTGACCGAACGCACCAGTAACACGTCGGCCTGCTCGACCGTCGCGCGGTCGATGGAACGGCCAGGCACTCGGCGGATCTCGCCAAAACCGGCAAAAAAGGCATCGAGCAGCGGGATATTTTCGTCAGCAACAATCAGCATGGCGGGCTCCTTGGGCGGATCGGCAGTTTAACTGTAGGAGCTGCCGCAGGCTGCGATCTTTTGATTTGGATCTTGATAAAGCCGGATCAAGAGATCGCAACCTGCGCCAGCTCCTGCAAATTACAAATCCGCAACACAGGATTTTTCCTGACCAACACGTCAGCGGCGTAGAATGCGCCGCCTTGCGCATCAACATCTGTGGACGCTTTGCCTGTGAATCCTGTAACTGACCAACCTGTCGCCGTCTCCCTCACCCGCCCCGCGCGGATTCGCCTGGAGTTCAAGACTCTGCTCGCCCTGGCGGTGCCGATCATCATCGCGCAACTGGCAACCACGGCCATGGGCTTTGTCGATGCGGTGATGGCCGGGCGCGTCGGCCCCAATGATCTGGCGGCGGTAGCGTTGGGCAACTCGATCTGGGTGCCGGTTTTTCTGTTGATGACCGGTACTCTGCTGGCCACCACACCTAAAGTTGCCCAGCGCTACGGCGCCGGCACCCACAGCGAAATCGGTCCGATCGTGCGCCAGGCGTTGTGGCTGGCACTCGTAGTGGGTTTGATCGCTACCGCGATGCTGGTTGCCGCCGAGCCGATTCTGCACCTGATGAAAGTCGACCCCGAACTGATTGGCCCGTGCATGCAGTACTTGCATGGCATCGCCAGCGGTTTGCCGGCGGTGGCGTTCTATCATGTGCTGCGTTGTTTCAGTGACGGCCTCGGCCGTACCCGACCGGCGATGGTGCTGGGCCTGTGCGGGCTGGCGCTTAATATCCCGCTGAACTACATCTTCATCTATGGCCACTTTGGCGTGCCGGCCATGGGCGGCGTCGGTTGCGGCTGGGCCACGGCGATTGTGATGTGGGTAATGGCGCTGGGTCTGGCCGGCTATGAGCGCTGGGCTCCGGCGTATCGTTCGAGCGAGTTGTTCAGCCGTTTCGATTGGCCGCAGTGGGCGGTGATCAAGCGTCTGCTGGCCATCGGTTTGCCGATCGGCATTGCGGTGTTTGCCGAGTCGAGCATCTTCGCAGTGATCGCGCTGTTGATCGGCAGCCTTGGCGCGACCGTGGTCGCCGGGCACCAGATTGCGCTGAACGTCAGCTCACTGGTGTTCATGATTCCTTATTCGCTGGGCATGGCCGTGACCGTGCGCGTCGGTCAAGCACTAGGCCGTGAGGAACCACGCGAGGCGCGTTTTGCCGCTGGCGTCGGCATGGGCACTGCACTGGCCTACGCGTGCCTGTCGGCGAGCATGATGTTGCTGCTGCGTGAGCCGATTGCGGCGATTTACACGGCTGATCCGACGGTGATTCATATCGCGGCGATGCTGATTGTGTACTCGGCGCTGTTCCAGTTCTCCGACGCGATCCAGGTGACCGCTGCCGGTGCGTTGCGCGGTTATCAGGACACGCGAGTGACGATGATCCTGACACTGTTCGCCTATTGGGGCATCGGCCTGCCAGTGGGTTACGCGCTCGGCCTGACCGACTGGCTCTGCGAGCCGCGTGGCCCGAGCGGGTTGTGGCAGGGTCTGATCGTCGGCCTGAGTTGCGCCGCGCTGATGCTGTCTATCCGCCTGACTCGCAGCGCGCGCAAGCGCATTCGGATCAGCCGTTCGCTGGGCTGAAACCCTTTACGCAAAACAAAAAAATGTGGGAGCCAGCCTGCTGGCGATTACGGTGAGTCAGTCATGATTCATCGTTATCGCCAGCAGGCTGGCTCCCACAGTTGTTTTTGCGCTTGCCTGAGGCTCAGGCCTGTTTCTTGCGAATCCAGTACAGGTAAGTACCGGCCTCTTCGTGCTGGCCGACCAGTTCGTGGTCGAGAAACACGCAGAACTTGGGAATGTCGCGGCGGGTCGAGGGATCCGTGGCGATCACCTTGAGCAGGCCACCGGGCACCAGATCACGGATGTGCTGGTGCAACATCATCACCGGCTCCGGGCAATTGAGGCCGGTAGCGTCGAGGGTGCCGTCGACCGGGGTATCGATCATTTCACTCATGATTAACTCCTGAAACTGGCCGGCATTGTCGCGCATTGCCGGGTGCTCGGTCATCTGTGGCTTTATACCAATCCCATGTAGGAGCTGCCGAAGGCTGCGATCTTTGCTTTTTGAAAGATCAAAAAATTGCAGCCTGCGGCAGCTAGCACAGGGAGGACGTGTGCATTTAGCGGGATCTGGGTTTCTTCACGTCGTGCCGGCGCAGATGGCAGGTCACTTCCTCGCGGTCGTGATACAGCTGCTTGCAGCCGATATCGACCTTGATGCCGCGGGCCTTGAACCCATCGGCAATGCGCTCAAGCAAACGCTTCACTTCGGCATAACGCTGCTTCATCGGCAGTTTCAGGTTGACCACCGCCTCGCGGCAATGCCCTTCGCCGATCCACTCTTCGAGCATTGCCGCGTTACGCGCCGGTTTCTCGACGATGTCGCAGACCATCCAGTCCACCGGCTGCTTGGGCTTGAAGGTAAAACCGTCCGCCATCAAGTGCTGCACCAGGCCGGTGTCCATCAGACTTTCGGCCATCGGGCCGTTGTCGATAGCGGTCACGAGCATGCCGCGGTTGACCAGTTGCCAGGTCCAGCCACCCGGCGCTGCGCCAAGGTCAACGCCGGTCATGTCGCTGTGCAAACGATCTTCCCACTGATCCCGCGGGATGAAGTGGTGCCAGGCCTCTTCCAGCTTCAACGTCGACCGGCTCGGGGCCTCACGCGGAAACTTCAGGCGCGGAATGCCCATCGGCCACATCGCCGAGTTACCGGCATCAGCCATACCCAGAAATACTTCGCGGCCGCTTTTGAACGTCAGCAACAGACGCGGTTTGCTCGCGTCTTCCACCAGTTTGCCGGCGCCCGTCAGCGCCTTGCGCAGCGGGCCTTCGAATTTTTTGCAAAAGTTCGACAGCTCTTTGCCGTCGTTGGTGTCGACGACTTCCAGCCACAGACTGCCGCACACCGGGAATTCGGCCATGTGCGCGAGGATCACGCTGATGCGGTCGGTTTCCGGCAGATCAATGAAAACACCGCGCGCCCATTGGCGCGGGAAGATCAGCTCGGCGAAACGCTGACCGCGCATCAGGCGCTCGGCGCCGTCTTCTTCGGTGCAGACAAACTCGGCGCACGCAGTGGCGGTTTTCGCCTTGGCGTAACCGGACACGTTCAACTGGGCAGCGAGGTCGGAAATCTCCGAGCAGACTTCGCCTTCGAAGCCTGGCCGACAATGCATGAATAGGGTGTTCATTCTTACTCCTGAGCAGCGGGCGATCATTCGGCCCCTGCGCGATGCTCAGGCCTTGCTTTGAAGCAAAGCCTGTCACGAAAACCGGCGCATGATAGCCGATGTCGGAACCTTGGTTCTCTCCATAGAGTCCAGTTATTAGCCAGCTAATGAAAACAGGGCTACGTTGATAGCTCTGCCCGTCCCCTCAATCCGTAGCAGTGCGGATTCAAAGGAGTGATTGCAATGCCGTCCCTAGATAGCCTGAAGACCCTTAAAACACTAAAAATCGACGACAAAACCTACCACTATTTCAGTTTGCCGGATGCTGCCAAAAGCCTGGGTAATATCGACAAACTGCCAATGTCGCTGAAAGTCCTGCTGGAAAACCTGCTGCGCTGGGAAGATGAAAAAACTGTCACCGGCGCCGACCTCAAGGCAATTGCTGCGTGGCTCAAGGAGCGTCGCTCCGACCGGGAAATCCAGTACCGCCCTGCCCGCGTATTGATGCAGGATTTTACCGGCGTCCCCGCCGTGGTCGACCTCGCGGCGATGCGCGCCGCCATGGCCAAGGCCGGCGGCGATCCACAGCGAATCAATCCGCTATCCCCGGTCGATCTGGTGATCGACCACTCGGTGATGGTCGACAAGTTCGCCACGCCCAGCGCATTTGAGCAGAACGTCGACATCGAGATGCAGCGCAACGGCGAACGCTACGCCTTCCTGCGTTGGGGCCAAAGTGCCTTTGACAACTTCAGCGTAGTGCCGCCGGGCACCGGGATCTGCCACCAGGTCAACCTCGAATACCTCGGCCGCACCGTGTGGACCAAGGATGAAGACGGCCGCACCTACGCCTTTCCCGACACGCTGGTTGGCACCGACTCCCACACCACCATGATCAACGGCCTCGGCGTACTCGGCTGGGGTGTCGGCGGGATCGAGGCGGAAGCGGCGATGCTCGGGCAACCGGTGTCGATGCTGATTCCGGAAGTGATTGGCTTCAAACTCAGCGGCAAACTCAAGGAAGGCATCACCGCCACCGACCTGGTGCTGACCGTTACGCAGATGCTGCGCAAGAAAGGCGTGGTCGGCAAATTTGTCGAATTTTACGGTGATGGCCTCGCCGACCTGCCGCTGGCTGACCGCGCGACCATCGCCAACATGGCCCCGGAATACGGCGCGACGTGCGGCTTCTTCCCGGTCGATGACGTGACGCTGGAGTACCTGCGTCTGTCCGGACGGCCGACGGAAGTGGTGAAACTGGTCGAGGCGTATACCAAGGCCCAGGGGTTGTGGCGCCTGCCCGGTCAGGAACCGGTGTTCACCGACAGTCTGGCGCTGGACATGGGCAGCGTCGAGGCCAGTCTTGCCGGGCCAAAACGCCCGCAAGACCGAGTTTCGCTGCCGAATGTCGCGCAAGCCTTCAGCGACTTCCTCGACTTGCAATTCAAACCGACGAGCAAGGAAGAAGGCCGTCTGGAAAGCGAGGGCGGTGGCGGCGTCGCGGTGGGCAACGCCGATCTGGTCGGAGAAACGGAATATGAATACGACGGCCACACCTATCGCCTGAAAAACGGTGCGGTGGTCATCGCTGCAATTACGTCGTGTACCAACACTTCCAACCCGAGCGTGATGATGGCCGCCGGGCTCTTGGCGAAAAAAGCCGTGGAGAAAGGCCTGACGCGCAAACCGTGGGTAAAGAGTTCGTTGGCGCCGGGTTCGAAAGTAGTCACCGATTACTACAAGGCGGCGGGGCTGACGCAATACCTCGACCAGCTCGGTTTTTCGCTGGTCGGCTATGGCTGCACGACCTGCATCGGCAACTCCGGGCCATTGCCGGAACCGATCGAAAAAGCCATCCAGAAAGCTGACCTCGCCGTCGCCTCGGTGCTGTCCGGCAACCGCAACTTTGAAGGTCGCGTGCACCCACTGGTGAAAACCAACTGGCTGGCCTCGCCACCACTGGTGGTGGCTTATGCCTTGGCTGGCACGGTTCGTACCGACATTAGCAGCGAACCGCTGGGCAATGACCAACAGGGCAATCCGGTTTACCTGCGTGACATCTGGCCAAGCAGCCAGGAAATCGCCGACGCGGTGAGTCAGGTCAGCACTGCCATGTTCCACAAGGAATACGCCGAAGTGTTCGCCGGTGACGAACAGTGGCAAGCCATCGAGGTGCCACAAGCCGCCACCTACGTGTGGCAGGACGATTCGACTTACATCCAACATCCACCGTTTTTCGACGACATTTCCGGCCCGTTGCCAGAGATCAAGGATGTAAAGGGCGCGCGGGTGTTGGCGCTGCTCGGCGACTCGGTGACCACTGACCATATTTCCCCTGCCGGCAACATCAAGACTGACAGTCCGGCCGGGCGTTATCTGCGCGAAAAAGGTGTCGAGCCGAGGGACTTCAACTCTTACGGTTCGCGTCGCGGCAACCACGAAGTGATGATGCGCGGCACCTTTGCCAATATTCGTATACGCAACGAGATGCTCAGCGGTGAAGAAGGTGGCAACACGATCTACATTCCGACCGGTGAGAAACTGCCGATTTACGATGCGGCCATGCGCTATCAAGCGTCCGGAACACCGCTGGTGGTGATTGCCGGCCAAGAATACGGCACCGGCTCCAGTCGCGATTGGGCGGCCAAAGGCACCAACCTGCTGGGCGTCAAAGCAGTGATCGCCGAGAGCTTCGAGCGCATTCACCGTTCCAATCTGGTGGGCATGGGCGTGTTGCCGCTGCAATTCAAACTCGATCAGAACCGCAAGAGTCTGAATCTTACCGGTAAGGAAACCTTCGAGATTCAAGGCCTGACCGGCGTATCCCTGTCACCGCGCATGAACCTGCCTCTGGTGATCACCCGTGAAGACGGGCGACAGGAGAAAATCGAAGTGCTGTGCCGGATCGACACCGTGAACGAGGTTGAGTACTTCAAGTCGGGGGGGATTCTGCATTATGTGTTGCGGCAGTTGATCGCTTCATAAACGCACAACCGTGTAGGAGCTGCCGAAGGCTGCGATCTTTTGATCTTGTTTTGTAAGATCAGGATCAAAGATCGCAACCTTCGGCAGCTCCTACAGGATTTTGTACTTTTCTCCGGGCAAAAAAAAACCCGCCGAAGCGGGTTTTTCCCAAGACCATTATCGACTCCCTGTCGGCAGCGATCCTTGCAATGGTCGATCATCCGTGATCCTGAAGTACTCCCTGTGCTTCAGTTGATGGGTGTAGATTACGTGGTGGATCCAATCGGCAATAGTCGTAAAAGCTACCATCGCGTGTAAGACATTCGCCATAGAGGCACTTCCGAAAACCCTTAGAAGGGTCAGGCGTTGAGCATGCCAGCCGCGATTTGCGCGACTTTCAACTGCCCTGAGTCCTGCGTCTGCGGGTCAACCTGCAGAGCCTATCAGCCCCGATCAAGCTCACGCGCCCTGGCGCTTTCCGCGAGAAACTGCTCAAGCCTGCTCAACTGTTCTTCCCAGCCACGACTGTCCATGTAATAGGCCTCTTTCTGGCGGATGTCGGGAATGTGCGCGAAACCGGACTCAGACACCTTGAGCAACGTCCCACCCTCGAAATCTTCCAGCTCGAACCTGACCAGCGTTGTCGGCTCCTGGGAATAGTCGATCTTCGGATTGACCGCATACGGATGCCAACGGAACGAGAACAATTGCTGCGGCTCGACCCGCTCGATCAGCACGTTCCACAACACATGTTCATAACCCGGATACGTGACCTGCCCTTGCGTCCATTCTCCGGCAATAAAACGCCTTCCCTCCAGCGCCACGCCAAACCACTGGCCAAACGCCTCGGCATCGACCAATGCACGCCAGACATGTGAACGCGACGCCTTGAGCGTGATTTTTCGTTCGAAACTATTGGGTACTGGTTTCATACGTCACCTCCTGTTCTGAACAGTAGGCTTGTATGACCACATGTCCAAGGTGAAGTTGTATCAAAGCGGTTCCTCTGTGCAAAAGGCAGGAAACATCCGGCTGCATTTTCCGTTGATGATTCGAGCTATTTACAGCACAACCCAGCGAATGAACCTGCTACCTTTTCCATCGATGCTGAACCGGACAAGGACGAATCATGCAGCCATCCCTCCCCGAACGTTATCGCGGCGCCCTGCTAGGTCTGGCTTGCGGCGACGCGGTCGGCACCACGGTAGAGTTCAAGCCACGCAACTCATTCCAACCATTGACTGACATGGTCGGCGGCGGCCCTTTCCACCTCAAGCCTGGACAGTGGACGGATGACACCTCAATGGCCCTGTGCCTGGCGGAAAGCCTGCTGATCAAGAACGGCTTCGACGCCACAGACCAAATGGGGCGCTACCTCAACTGGTGGAAATGGGGTTACCTGAGTGCGACCGGCGAATGCTTCGATATCGGCATGACCGTCAGTCAGGCGCTGTCGCAATACCAGCAAACAGGTGAGCCCTTTGCGGGGTCGACCGAGCCGGATACCGCTGGCAACGGTTCTCTGATGCGACTGGCACCGGTGGTGCTGTTTTACTTTCCAGACGCCCGGAAAGTCAGACATTTCTCCAGCGAAAGCTCGCGAACTACCCACGCAGCACCCGAGGCAATCGAATGCTGCCAACTGTTGGCTGAGCTGATCAACAAAGCTCTGCTTGGAGCGTCCAAAACAGAACTGCGCTTTTTGCCAGCCTCAACCTTCAGCCAACCGAAAGTCGCGGAGATAGCTCGATGTGACTATTTCACGAAATCAATAGATGAAATCCGTGGTAGCGGCTACTGCGTCCAATCGCTGGAAGCAGCGCTTTGGTGTTTTCAGCACACCGACAGTTTTGCAGCGGCAATCCTGCAAGCCGCCAATCTGGGTGATGACGCCGATACCACGGCAGCGATTGTCGGCCAGCTGGCCGGCGCCCACTATGGCGTGCGAGCCATTCCCGCCAACTGGCTGGACCTGCTGCATGATGGTGAAGAGATTGCGGCTACAGCGGATCGCTTGCTGGAAGCCTCAAGACAACAAGTACCTGAATAGAATCTGTGCAATCACTACACTGCCTGCACTTTCATTCGACACAGCGAGTATCTCCATGTCCCCACGTCTGCTCCTGGCCCTGACGCCTTTGCTATTCACCACCCTCAGCCACGCCGCCGTTGACTGCGCCAACGCCAGCGATCAGGCGACGATGAATCAGTGTGCCGGGCAGGATTACAAAGCTGCCGACAAAGAGTTGAACGCGGTGTATCAGCAGGTCACCGGGCGTTTGAAGGGCAACCCTGATGGCAAGAAGCTGTTGGTCAGTGCGCAACGCGCATGGATCGGTTTTCGTGATGCCGAGTGCAAGTTTTCGTCTTCGGGCGTGACGGGCGGGAGTGTGTATCCGCTGATCTATAGCAACTGCATGACCGCTGTGACCAAGGTGCGGGTTGAAACGCTGAAGCAGTACTTGAAGTGTGAAGAAGGTGACATGAGTTGCCCGGTGCCGGGGGCCTGATTGCTCAAGGCCATATCGCTGGCAAGCCAGCGCTCACAGGTATTTCATTGCGATCACTTCAGGTGTGAACACTCAATAACCTTGTGAGAGCTGGCTTGCCAGCAATGGCGGCAGTGCGGTTGCTGCATGAAACTGTGACGTTCAACAACTTCAGGCACGCTCAGCCCCACGTAAGACCGTGCTGTGAAGCTGTTATCGGTTACACGTGCGGATCACCCGGCGCTTTCGACGGCGCCGCATACTGCGGCTTGAGATGGCCGTCCTGATCGAGTAGCCAGGCGTCCATAATCTGCCGCACCACCGGCCCGGCGACACGACCACCGGCCTCACCGTTTTCTATCATCACCGAAATCGCAATTTTCGGGTGCTCAGCCGGAGCGAAGCCGACGAACAAGGCGTTATCACGGTGGCGCTCAAGCGTCTTCGCGCGGTTGTAGCGTTCACCCTGCTTGATCGCCACCACTTGCGCCGTACCACTTTTACCAGCGATACGGTATTGCGCCCCCGCCGCTGCCGCACGGGCAATGCCGCGGGCATCGTGCATAACCATCTGCATGCCATGGTTGACCTGCTCCCAATCGCGCGGATCCTTAAGCAGGATGTTCGGCATCGGATGCTCGTCGACCGGCGCCATGCCATCAACAGTCTTGGCCAGGTGTGGGCGGTTCCACACTCCTTTGTTGGCGATCAGTGCGGTGGCCTGAGCCAGTTGCAGCGGCGTTACCTGCATGTAGCCCTGACCAATACCGAGAATCACCGTTTCCCCCGGGAACCACGCTTGTCGACGTGTGGTGCGTTTCCAGGCTTGAGATGGCATCAGGCCGGGAGACTCTTCAAACATGTCCAGCGAGACTTTTTCGCCGAGACCGAACATGGCCATGTAGTCGTGCAGGCGATCAATGCCAAGCTTGTGCGCCAGGTCATAGAAGTAGGTGTCATTGGAACGCATGATCGCAGCGTCCATATCCACCCAGCCGTCGCCGCTGTGGTTCCAGTTACGGTACTTGTGATCGAAGTCCGGGAGTTGGTAGTAACCCGGATCGAAGACTCGGGTCTGCGGTGTGACAACGCCTGCGTCGAGGCCCGCAATCGCCACCTCTGGCTTGATGGTCGAGCCCGGTGCGTACAAGCCGCGCAGTACGCGGTTGAACAGTGGCCGGTCGATAGAATCACGCAGCGCCGAATACTCTTTGGAGCTGATACCAGTAACGAACAGATTGGGATCGAAACTCGGGTTGCTGACCATCGCCAGCACTTCCCCAGTGGACGGATCCAGCGCCACGACCGAACCACGACGACCACCCAAGGCAGCTTCGGCGGCCTCTTGCAGTTTCACGTCGAGGCTCAGAACGATGTTTTTGCCGGGTACAGGGTCAGTGTGCTTCAGCACACGCAGTACTCTGCCCTGGGCATTGGTTTCAACCTCCTCGTAACCGACATGGCCGTGCAACTGCGCTTCGTAGAAGCGTTCGATGCCAGTCTTGCCGACGGACTGAGTGCCGCGGTACTCCACCGAGTCGAGGGTTTTGGATTCTTTTTCGTTGATCCGACCGACATAGCCGATCGAGTGAGCGAAGTGCATGCCAAGCGGATAATGTCGAACGAACTGTGGCTCGACATCCAGCCCAGGCAAACGGAACTCGTTGACCGCCAAGACCGCAATCTGCTCTTCGGTCAATTCATAAAACAGCGTTACCGGCGTGAATGGATGACGGGACTGTTTCATGGCTTTGTCGAACACTGTTCGGTCTTCGACGGGGAGGTGCAGGAGATCTATGACCTCGTCCAGTTCCTGATTGACATCGGTGGCGCGCTCGCGGGTGATGGTCAGGTTGTAGCTGGGACGATTATCTGCCAGCAGCACACCGTTGCGGTCGTAGATCAGTCCGCGTGTTGGCGGGATCGGCAGGACATGGACACGGTTGTTTTCGGAAATGGTCGAGTGGTAGTCGAACTCCACCACTTGCAGAATGTAAAGACGTGCTACCAGGGCGCAGCTCACTGCGAAGACGAACAAAGCGCAGGCGATCAACCGCTTGTTGACCAGACGCGTCTCTTTCTCGTGATCCTTGATAGGGATAGGTTCAGGCATTTCTGCAGCAACTCTTTGGCATAAGTGAGCGCCTATCCTTTGGCGTGACATCAGTCCATGAAAAAACGAGCTGCACCATACCAAAAACTACGCGGTCACTTAAGAAGGTTTTTACCCATTGGCGATTCTTGCGAAAGTTGGGGTTCGATTCGCCTGAAAACTTTTTCGCGGGCAAAACAAAACCCCAACTGCTTTCGCAATTGGGGTTTCGGAATTTAATCTTGACGATGACCTACTCTCACATGGGGAAACCCCACACTACCATCGGCGATGCATCGTTTCACTGCTGAGTTCGGGATGGGATCAGGTGGTTCCAACGCTCTATGGTCGTCAAGAAATTCGGGTACTGAGTCGTGACCAGTCGGCCTCGCTTCAGCAAATTGGGTATGTGATAGCTTTGGGTGTTTTGTGAACATCGAACTTTCGGTTCGTTTCGTCTTCACACACCGCAATCTGATGCTCTTTCGAGTAGTCAAATTGCTTGGGTGTTATATGGTCAAGCCTCACGGGCAATTAGTATTGGTTAGCTCAACGCCTCACAGCGCTTACACACCCAACCTATCAACGTCGTAGTCTTCGACGGCCCTTCAGGGAACTCAA